>NZ_JBWDNL010000001.1:0-2026978 GCF_056269195.1 Paenibacillus sp. J22P218 | reverse complement strand
GAACCAACTAACGAATATTTCAAAACCTTCTCGATTATTTTCAAATGTGATGGGCTTGCCGTGCTCGACTCCGCGGTAGTCTTGTGCTCGCGCCACATGTTTGAATTTGGCGATGTCTACACCGACAATTAAGGTAGAAGAAGTGATTTGATTAATCCGTTCATTTTGAGTAGAATTCATCTTGTAGTCTCCTTGGTTTGTTTTTGGATCCGGTCGCTGGCCAGCATCATGGACCCATCAACATCATACCAAGGAGTCTTTTTGTTTCTCAAATCTAGTATTTCTTCATAATAGGAATGCTGCCCGTTAGCTTAATGAAAAATGGAGCAGATGCGGATCGCAATCTGCCCCATGGTGCATTAAACTAAAGTCTCCAGATAACTTAATGAAAAGTGTGTGAAGTTAGCCCTAATTTATCTATAAGAAAATCCCCTTGTTCTATTCGCAATATTTTCTTTTCACTTCTAAATTCCCATCCATTTTCAATCGCATATCTAATTAAACTTTCACAATTACTTGGCTTATGCGGGATGAAGTGCCAGCTACCTTGCCATGTAAATAACACTTCAAAATATGAGGTTTTTGATGAATAGACCTTAAAATCCACAAATTTTTTTACTAGGAATCTCGTTAATAACGCAGTGGAATTGAGAACCATCTATCCTTATCTTTTTAGTCCTTTTGGAGAATGTCTTCCCCATTGATATGCCTCCTGAATATGACATTTTTCCAGTATGACGAGTCATTCTGTTACTTTTTTATATTGAAAGTATAGACATATTAAAATTAACCTGACCTCTAGCTCAATGAAAAATGGAGCATCTGCCCGATCGCAATCTGCTCCATGTTGCATTAAACTAAAGTCTCCCGTTAGGTTGAATTCTTATTGTAATTATTCATATCGGTAAGAAACAGTGCCTTCACTCATGTAATAAACTTCTCCATCATCGCCTTGTACTTTTGCATTTAACTTACTTGCCAGTTCTATCATTTTTTCAATGACTTGATCTTGGGCTCGTGATATATATAATCTTCCTTTGTCAAAGCAAAAGATAGCTGTATCTTCACCATCTAAAGTCCAGATATATAGCGATGCGTCTTCATGCTCAATGGTCATCCCCCATAATTCGGTTACAGGACCAAGGGCAACCCTAAAACTGGAGTCATTTTTCACTATTTCTTCATATTCTTCGTAATTTATAGGTGTCTCTTCGCTATAGATCCAACGTTCAGCACGGGTAATATGAATATCATACGCCATATTAATGAGCCTCCTAAATAAATACTGTATTTTATATTCGGGATGGAACTATTAAACCCCTTTATGAAATTTTTATTAATGTCATCTGCCCGTTAGCTCAACGAGGCTGCCGATTTATGCCGGCAGCCCCGTCCTGGTGATTATGAAGCTATAATTCTCCGTTAGTTGAACGACATGACTTCAGTTTTAATCCTGTATATATATCTAAGTAGACCAGGCTGGGAGAATCGAGTAATCTATTCAGCATGAATAACATCCATATCTGCAAGCTCTAATGTGACTGTTTTATTGTTAAATACTTCATTATCAATTTTGGTGATTAACTCAATAGTGGTATATGTTTCACCAGTGAATCTGTCCTCGTGTTTTTCTTTCTTATACTTGAGTATTTTAACTGTCTGATTATTAATTTTAATTGTGATGTGTTTCTTAATTTTTCTGTTAGGTCCCATTAAAGAAATTATGTTATCTCCTTATACCCATTTACACTTTATCATAACATCCTATTGTACTACGTTAAACTGCCAGTCAGTTTAATGCCAACCAGCACCTTTATTATTGGGATATTCGAAAACATTCGGCTTAGGATGTAAGTTCTTGTCCATTTCGGTTAAGGATATAAGTTCTTGTCCTCGAGTTTGGACAAGAACTTATATCCTTAAAACAAAAAAACCGCGATTTACGCGGCTTCAAATGCATATATGTTCTTGTACTCTGACAATATAACGTTTGTAACTGATTCAAGTAATTTGTCGGACGACAAGAACTTCTATACAAAAACGACATGAACTTCTATACATACCTGTTACGCAATGAAGCTGCCGATTGAGCCGGCAGCTTCGTCCTGGTTGCTTATTGATTGAACTAACGTCTCCCGTTAGCTTAAAGCTTCTTTGTACACTCCTGATCTTTTAGTTTAGCTCTTGTATCTAAGGAATATTATTTGATGCACCATATGGATTGTTCATTTCTTGCTGTTTTAAATGCTCCACAACTGGGACAAGCGTATTTTAATTTGTAAATGTCTCCATAGCCTCATCGGGAATCCTCTTCTTTATATGCGCTCATTGATTTTGATCAACAATTTCTTTAAGACTTGTTTCTCCTCGTTAGTAAGCGCTTGAACGATTTCCTCCTCCACCTTTTGGAATGAGTCATTAAAGCCTTCAATCAACTCAATCGCTTTTGGCAATACATATATATTTTTTTGCCGTTCATTATTGGCCGGGATTTTGCGCTCAATGAACCCTTTTTGCTCTAGACCTTGAAGCATGCTAGTTATACTGGCCCCACGCACATGAAACCGATCTGCAAGGTCCTTTTGAATAATATGATTATCTTGGTTCTCGTAAATATAGTCGATTACTTTTCCTTGTTGAGCGTTTAACCCTAGTTCCTTTATACTCTCGTCCGCTCTTTTCTTTAATTTAAGACCGATAATCTGAAATAAATCCAAATAAGGCGTATCCTTTCGGGACTGCATGATCATCCCTCCTGAAATTGTTAGAAAACTAATTGTAAGCAACTAAACTATACAGTTATCCTATACGAATGTCAAAAAACTTAGTTTATTGACAGTTAGAATTCTAACAGTTATACTTCGAATTGTTACAAACAAACACATTGGAGGAATTTCAAGTGGAGAAGATAATTCAAAATGCTGCGTTAGAACAAGTTACTGCGATTACAAATGTACGTATTTTTGATGGAGAACAAATTATTGCGTCAAGACATGTTGTCATCAAAGGGGAGTCCATTATTGCAGTGGGCGGAGACCTTCCGGCCGATGCAACAATTATCGATGGGGAAAATGCGACTTTAATGCCCGGTCTGATTGATGCACATGTCCACACCTCAATCGGCGGATTACGAGATGCCTTAAAATTCGGCGTTACGACAGAACTCGAAATGAACGGCGATTTTACGAAAAGAGGACGCGAGATCCAGTTAAAAAATGTGGATGACATTGCAGACGTCCGTTCTGCCGGCACAGCAATCACCGCTCCGGGCGGTCACCCAGATGAATTGCTGCCGGATGGGGATGAAATACCGGAATTCGTATTAAAGGAGCTAGAGAAGTTATCGGAGGAAGACCGGGAAGCGATGTTGGCCGCATACGCTCACGATCACGATGAAATACCGCAAGTGACGACGGTGGAAGAAGCGATTAAACATGTGCATACTCAAGTGGAGAATGGTGCCGACTATATTAAGATCATGATTGAAGAAGGGACGGTCATGGGTGCACCCGGCCTGCCTGTTCTAAGCGACGAGATTCTAAAAACAGCCGTGACAGAAGCCCACAAGTTCGATAAGCTGGTCATCGCCCACGTCTTGACGGCTCTTTCATCGCAAGCAGCCATCGATTTTGGAGTCGATGGTTTGGGCCACTTGTTTATCGACAGACCCGAGTACACGTCCGAGTTGGTGAAATCCATAGCGGATTCAGGCGCTTTTGTTACACCGTGCTTGGTGTTGAACTCATCGATTGTTGGGAAACCGGCATCGGAATTGGCGAATGATCCGCGTGTTCATTCCAAATTAAGTTCGGATTGGATCGGTATTTTGAACTCAAGCTTCAATACGTTCCCGCAAGGCAATATGGAGAACAGCTTTAAGAATGTGATGGATCTTCACCGTGCCGGAGTTGATATTCTGGTAGGGACGGATGTTGCGCCGGTTCCCGTTCCGAACCTTGGCGGCCTTGCTCACGGAGCAAGCGTCCACCACGAAATGCAGCTGCTGGTGAAGGCCGGGTTCACTCCGATTGAAGCTCTTCAGTCGGCTACTTCCAAACCGGCCCGTTGCTTTGGTCTTCACGATCGCGGCCGTATTACCGAAGGTGCGCGCGCTGACCTTATTCTCGTAAACGGTGATCCGATAACCAATATCTCGGATACCTTGTCGATCACATCCGTGTGGTTCAATGGTTCGCAGCAACTAGGTTAATCGGGTTTGATCTCCCTGTACAATGTCGTCAATGAGAATGATGAGCGAACCGGAGATGATGATGCCGTTGCTGATCATAAAATCGTCAAAAAGAGGGACTGCAGACTAGTCCCTCTTCGACTTTAATCTATTAATCCAAATCCTCCTGTCAGGAACGACAGCCAGAGCAACGTTCCTCCAGATACAATCAAATTCGTTTTATTCCATTGGATTATCAATGTAGTCATTGTTCAAATTTTACTACATTTTGGAACTATCCTGCCCTTTAGCTTAATGAAAAATGGAGCAGATGCGGATCGCAATCTGCTCCATTGTAAGTTGTACTAAAGTTCTCCATTAGCTTGATGACGCATCGCTTTTCTACGATTTTATTTTCTCAGTCTATATTATAATTTTCCTAGTTATCTTAAACGTAATGCACCCTATTATTTTTTGAGTCCTACCAGCATTAATCCTTCTGAAGGATAATCTACAAAATGATATTGCTCAAAAGTTAGACAATTGCCATTAACATCAACAAGGCTAGGCTGACCATTGTATGAGACACAAGCAAAGCCATTAAAAAATCTTGATGCTTCATCAAAAATTGGTTCAATAACATAATTACCGTTTGTATTAATAAAACCCCATTTGTTCGTTTCTAGAACTGGTGCTAAACCGTCACAAAAGTCATCCGCTTTTTTAAATTTGTTTGGAATGACTTCATTTCCACTTGGATCAAGATATCCGTAAGTTTTACCTTTTGAAAATTTCGCCCTATCGTTCTTCATTCCCCAGATATATTTATATTTTGTCGGCACCATAAGTTCACCTTTAGCATTTATACAACCAGCCTTGTAAAAATCATTTATCACTACTGCCAATCCATCTTTAAATGCTTGCGCATTCTTCCATTCAGGTGATATGACAAATTTCACCTTATGGATTTATATATCCATGCTTTCCATCTATAGCAACTACTGATAAGCCCTCGAAAAAAGCATCTAGACGATCATATATTATTGGAATACATAATTCCCCTTCAGTATTTATTGCCCCATATTTCTCAGAAACACCAACTACCGCTAACCCATCCTTAGAAAACCTCGAGAATCCATCATACTTACATGGTATTACTAATTCTCCAAACTTATTAATTAAACCAGTCTTTCCACCATCTTCTATTCTAACAGCCGCGTATCCGTAAAAATAATCGTTTCCCCATACGTATTCATCGCTTCTAACTTCAAGACTTTCTCTTACTAAATACTTGTATTTGTCACGTTCTTTAAATAATGCAAAGCCTTCTTGAAACCTATTAATAAAATCAAACTCTTCATTTAGTATGAGAGAGCCACTTATATCAGCAATGCCAATTTTTATATCCATTAATTATCGTCTCCTCAATAACCTGTAAACCACTCGGTATATTTACTGTGTTGACCCTTTTTTGAATGATTGCTATCGTTCTCCGTTAGAATTCCTGTAAAACGAATAATTTGGAGTTTGAACAAAAACGAGCGCCTCTGTACGATGGGATTACGCAACGGGTCAAAACCCTTAAAATCCACATCAGGAGGTCGCTCTATCATGAAGTTTAAAGCACAAGACAAGCAAAATCAACTTATTGAAAACATTTAGTCATCGGCGTAGATATCGCACAAGAAGCCCATGTAGCCCGCGCTGTCAGTTTTCGCGGGATTGCTCTGGGAACTCCACTCGAGTTCGGTAACCACCGTGAAGGGTTCGATCTGTTCAAACGCTGGATCCAAGATCTACTCAAGTCCTACAAACTTAGCAGCGTCATAGTTGGCATGGAACCCACTGGTCACTATTGGTTCAGCCTAGCATGTTGGCTCCTCGATAAAGTATCGATCCCGTTCTTGTTAACCCTCATCTCGTCAAAAAGAACAAGGAAAACCGGGATAATACACCGTCTAAAAGTGACCATAAAGATGCACTTGTCATTGCAGACATGGTCAAAAACGGGTACTACTCCCCTGTTCGTTTTCATCCCGAAGCTTACGAGGAACTGCGTATTCTAATGGCAAACCGAGAAACGGTTACCAAGCGCCTCAACGCTGCGGTTAATCAGATTCATCGCTGGGTAGACATTGTTTTTCCTGAACTTCGTCAGGTCTTTAAAATCCTTACTTGCACCAGTGCTATCGCTACACTCAGACTCTTTCCTTTACCGAAAGAGATCAGTCGGTTAAACATAGAACAGGTTCTTGATGGTTGGAAACAATTTGTGAAGCGTCATGCTGGAGTTAAACGCGCTGAACTACTCATTTCACTTGCAAAATCCAGTGTGGGCACCACTCAGGCACTCCACGCTTACAAGCTTCATCTTGGCCAATTGCTAGAAGAATATGACCTGGCCCAGCGTCAGCTTGAACAGATTGAGTACGAGCTGAACTGCATTCTTAAACGCATTCCTTACGCAAAGAAGCTGCTTGAAATACGAGGCGTCAGTGAAAAGAAGCTAAAGAAGATGAAATCCATCATGAAATTATGCAGTAAGGTAGCTCGTGTGTTAGTCGGCCTGGCTAAGAGTAGCGAAGCTTACGATTCAACCAGAGTTTTCCCGCAGGCTGCCTAAGACCAGTCGATCCTCACCAGCTCAAGCATTCGCAGGATAACAAGAAGCACGGAGTATCGGGAGACGTTACGCAAAAGGGCTCGGACCCGTTCCGTTAGAAAGACCGACCTCCACCCCGTAGTTAGATGTGACGAAGGAATGAAAGGGCTATGACCCGTTGAGACATGGGAGCGAGAATCGCTAGGGCGACGTGGAGACGTGCGCATAATTGAACAATATGGTTGGTGCAGCATTCACCTTTATTCCCGACTGCCCATTTTTACGTCTGTCCGCCGCCGATTCCTCCGACATTCTCTTCTTCATTCTAACTATAGGATGAAATCCTGCGAATTCATGAGTCTGAGTGAGGAAACTGAATCATTTCGAGGGAGCTTAGCGAGATGCTCATGATTTCACAAGACCTAGTTAAGCATGTAAAGCAAGACTCTAAATCAATAATTTCACATTCATTTAAGAACTGGGATAGAATCTGAAGATGACCTGAACCAATAATCAACAAGACACGGTTTTCATTCGAAGTCGTTATCCGTGCAGGAGTTGATATTCAGGACAATCAAATTTTTATTCCACTAGTTTCATCTGCAAAAATGAATTCATCTGGAATCCCCTGCTCCTTCCATTGCGTTTCCAAATACATTTATAAAGCTTAGGAAGATTATAACCTCGGGATATTGTGTTTAGATCGTTATCAAAGAAAGAAAGTAGCCCAATACATGAGCTTCTTCCTTGTCGGAAATCGAGGAGTCTTTCTTGGTTACTGATAAGTTTCGATGTAAAATTGTGAATCTTATAAACAACTTATTGGTTGTTAAATAAGACCTCTGCGGTTAGTTGGATGTGTGCTCTAAAGATCTGTGCAGCACGTTCAGCATCGCGACTAAGAACGGCATCTGTTAATGCCTTATGTTCAGCGAGTCCATCGCGGACTTGCTGTTGCGGTGGGGAACAATGACGATAAAATTCGCTCAAATCCCAAAGGTTGCTGCAGATATCCAAAAGAACTGGATTCGGGCATGCAGCAATAAGCTCGTAATGAAATTGACGATGAATCTCAGACCATTCTTCGCGGACAACAAGCTTTTCATTCATTTCCTTGTACTCAGCCGTTTGCGATAGCTTGTGATGTACGGCAATTACATTGGATTCCCATGTGAGATCACCATAGGCGATGGATAGGCGTAAAGCTTCGGATTCATTGATTACCCTCGCATGTATGATGTTGTTCAGTTCTTCTTCCGACGCCGTTTTTACTGAAAATCCGTGGTTAGGATTTTGTTGTACTAGACCCTGAGTCGCCAATCGCGTCAACGCTTCGCGAACAACAGCAACTGAGACTACGAAACCTTTAGATAATTCCGAAACTTTTAATGGAGAGCCTGGTTCATATTGTCCAGTCAAAATATCGGATTGTAGTTTCTTCCTGACATTCTCGCTTATGGTGGACGAACCATTCCTTTTGGCCATGAAGCAGCACCTTCCTTCATACACATTATAATTCTACTTAATTGTATGTAGATAGTTTACACCGTTATCAATAAAAAACAAACATTAAATTCGATAGTGAATTATAAAAACGATTGTAGTTTACAGAATCGATTATTTAATGTATTATCGAAAATGAAAATAAAAGGAGGTAATTTACAATGAACAACAATCCATTTTCCAAATTGCCAGAAGTAGCAGTCTTTCAGTTGGAGAGTAATGACATTATGGAGGGACATCCTCTACCGACCCAACATTATTCGGAGATGTCAACACTAGAGGGAAGTAAAGATCTCTCGCCCCATTTGAAGTGGTCGGGTGCACCCGAAGGGACAAAGAGTTTTGTCGTAACTGCATATGATCCGGACGCCCCAACTGGATCGGGGTTGTGGCACTGGGCCGTTATCAATATCCCTGCCAGCGTAACCGAGCTACCCACAGGTGCAGGTGACGAGCATTCCAGCGGTTTGCCGCAAGGCTCCCTGCAACTACCGAATGATTTGAGACTCGAACGCTTTATCGGTGCAGCCCCTCCAGCGGGACACGGTCCTCATCGCTATTATTTTGTTGTTCATGCGCTGGACGTCGAAAATATTAGTGTCGCCCCTAATTCCACGCCAGCTCTCCTTGGATTCACCATGCTGAGTCATACGCTCGGGAGAGCAGTTCTCATGGCAACAGGAGAAATCAAGTAAACCAAGATGTTGAAGCATAGGAGAGAATGATATGAAAAATTCCGAGTATCTTATGCGTGTTTACGATTTTTTTTGCATACAACAAGGTTTGAAAAGCAAAGTACTCCATGCAATACGGAGTCAAGTACGGAGGAAGTGGTTAAGCTGAATGATCAGCCACATCATCATGTATGCCCCAATTGCCAGGAGCCAACTATAATTTTGAAGCATACCGTCATTTGCGGCTGTGGGAGCAAGATTAAAAACAAAGTGAAATTTAAAATATATCCAGAAAAACTGAAAAGTCCTCATAATTGAGGACTTTTCAGTAAATTAGCGTTGACCATCTCTACTAGCGAAGTATTTAAAACATTACATTGTCGGCTTAATCAGATAAAACTTTTATCATCAAAGGAATACAGGTTCGTTATTTCATCAATAGAGTTTTATCCTATAGAAATGAGGCATTCCAATGCAAACCAATCATACCGTTCAAAAAAATAAAGGAGAGTTATTACTTGGTTTACTTGTCTTTACACTCATAATATCCGTTATGAATGCAACCATGTTTAATATTGTACTCCCTAATATCAGTAAACAATTTCAAATTTCTTCATCGCAAGCAAGTTGGATCATCACAGGCTATATGATTGTGTACGCAATTGGTTCGGTAACTTACGGTAAATTGACAGACAGATACAGCTTGAAGAATTTGTTGACATTTGGTCTGCTACTTTTTGCAATTGGGTCTGTCATCGGCTTAGTGGCTAGTGAATATTGGATGGTCATTGTGGGACGAATTGTACAAGCAGCTGGTGCATCAGTCATTCCGGCGATATCTATGATTGTACCAGTTCGTTACTTTACATCTGAAAGGCGCGGTCGTGCATTGGGTACCGTTGCAATCGGATTTTCACTGGGTTTGGCCATTGGTCCGATCATTGCCGGCGTGGTAAGCAGTACGTGGAACTGGCGGGTATTATTTGTAATCTCGCTTTTATCATTACTTACTTTTCCGATGTATCGGAAATATTTGGATGATGAAAAGGGAGTCTCTAGAAAAATGGATTATATTGGCGGAGTACTTCTGGCCGGTTCCGTAGCCATTTTGTTGCTGGCTTTAACAAGCGGAAGTGTTTGGCTTGCCTTAGGGGGGATTCTTTCTTTCATTTTTTTCGTATTACGTATACGCTATACTCCAAACCCATTCATAAACCCGGCCATTTTTCGAAACAAACCGTTTTCATTCGGTCTAATTATTACTTTCGTCATGATTGGGATTGGCTTTGCCTTTCCATTCATTACACCTCAGCTACTTTCTTCTGTAAACCACTTGTCTCCGGTTTTCATCGGAATAGTTATGTTGCCGTCGTCTTTAATGGCCGCGCTTTTGGGTCGACGAGGTGGTAGATTAGCAGATGAAAAGGGAGATCGTTTCCTTGTGTTTACTGCGGCTGCACTTCTTATTACCGGTTTCATCTCTTTGTCTTCAGTCGTTGGTATGTCGCCAGTATTTATTGCAATCTTTCTTATTTTTGGTATTCTTGGTCAATCGTTCATGCAAATTGCAATGTCAAACACTGTTTCACGTACACTCTCAAAAGAGAATATCGGCGTAGGGATGGGATTATTCTCGATGGTCACTTTTATTGCTACGGCCACATCAACAGCTGTTATCGGCAAGATACTAGATTTGGGCACATCGACTATTCGCTTAAATCCGATACCACAAAACAGTGCAACTTTCGTATATAGCAATATTTTCCTGACACTACCTATTCTTATCGTAGCCGTAGCTGCATTATATTATGTCCAATTTAGGCGAACTGGTAAAATGGCTAAGGACGAAAAGATGAATAGTGAACCAGTTACTTAGTAACGGTAATATAGAAATGCTAGGTCAGATCGGGTTAGATAACATCAAAAATCAAATCTACCCTGCTTAATCAAAAAATCTGCATACCAATCTGAACAAGTTCTTGTCCTCTGACTCAGGACAAGAACTTGCACCTAATAAATAAATAAGTTGCGACTCCCCACTCCAAGATACACTGGCGACAGCGCTTCCCATCTGCTTGTTGTTTTAATGGCGCATATCTTCTCTTCGCTACGCGATGAGACTGATTAAATTGTTATCGGGGTCCTTTATGATCGCATATCGCTCTCCCCAAGGTGTATCTCGCGGCAAAGGGGCGATAAGGATGGCTCATCTACGCTTCTTCCTCCTATTACGTGAAAAATCATGACACCTTGGCGGCTTTCAAGGCTAACTTGGCTCGCCGAGGACTGTATTCCACCTCATGAATGTATTGTAACAAATAACTGATAAGCGGACATATGTCCTTTTTAATTCAATAATGCAGTGTTGAAGTTTACCTTTACCGGAAAAGGAGAATGAGATTATGAATGTTTAGAAGGAAAGACAGCTTAGATCACCAGTGCTTCTACTGGTAATGGTTTGGTTAACTTTACGTATAGAATGTTCCATCCTAAATCGCTTAAGCGCCACAATTCATCATTATCATTATAGTAACTATCCTCCCATTAACGTAACAAAGCTGCCGATCGTTCTCCGGCAGCTTCAGCAGTTTTGTTATTGAATTATCGTCTCCCGTTAGTTCAATGGCTGGAGTCCTTTTAAGTAGTGCACCATCAGTTTGTTGGCTAAACGTATCGCCTCCGTTCGGTCCTTCGCTGGGGCTGGCAGCTCTTCGTTCACCACTGTGCCGCTTCATGACTGTTTTCCAGCCGTCGACTACCTGGCGAACAGTAAGTTTTTGAAGATCGGCAGGCGTAGGAAAGAGACGTAGGGTAGCTAGCGATCCGGAGCCAATGAGGTGCTTGAATACCTGCCGAAGCTCGGGGAACACAATGTCGACCCAGCGGTGGATCTGGTTCTTGACGCTGACGAGACAGTGGACAGTTGTCTCCCGGTTCGCCATGAGAACGCGCAGTTCCATGAACACTTCACTGGTCTCCTTGATGAAGGTGTAGTAGCCGTTTTTCACCATGTCGGCGATAACAAAGGCATCTTTGATGTCGCTTTTGGATGGTGTATTGTCGCGGTTTTCCTTGTTCTTTTTGACGAGATGGGGGTTTACCAACACGACCTCGAGGCTGCGGTCTTTGAGCCAGGCAGCGAGGCTGAGCCAGTAGTGTCCGGTTGGCTCCATGCCGATGATGGTGTCGTTTAGTTGATGCGTTTCCTGCAGATCGTTCATCCACTGCAGTAGTAGGCTGAAACCGGCGTCGTCGTTGGAGAAGTGAAGCGGAGTGCCGAGCAGAATTCCACGGAAGTTGACGGCGCGAGCAACGTGGGTTTGCTGGGCGATGTCGATACCGACGACAAGGTGCTGGGTTGAAATACGTTCAAGCAGTTGATTTTGTTTGGATTGAGCTTTAAACTTCAAGATAGAGCGACCTCCTTATGATGGCTAAAGGGCTATGACCCGTGACTACCCCATCGTACCGGAGTCGCTCGTTTTTATGCAAAGCGCAAAATTAACGTTCTACAGGAATCCTATAGTGTCCCGATAGATTAATGCAAAATTTACTAACCCTTAATCGATTCCCTTAATTTATTTGCATCTACTACAGGAATTTCATAACCATGATTAGTATTTCCAAGGTCTACCAATAGCCCTTTCATATCACTATTTGTACCTAATGATAGATGGTAAGTTTTTGTTGTTTGATCCTGAAATTTAATCGTCAAATTGTATTCTGCTATATAATTAAGTACACCCGGAATTTTCTCTGCACCATCTATAGCAGTTTTGAAGACTTGGAATGATTGGAGATCATTGAATTGCTGGTCTGTGCATTCATTTGTATTGTCCTGCCGACTACATATCAGGTTAACTAAAACTCCACCGTTTTCCTGGATAAAGTCCGGGTTCTTCTCGTTACATCCAAGGATCATAATAAGAGTTAGCAAGAAGAAAGCAAGTAAATACTTTTTCACAATAACCACCTCCTTAAAACCTCCAACCTGTAGACGATAAATGGAAATAAAAGGTTGCTAATAGTTTTTTGCGTTGTTCGACTATCCTGCCCGTTAGCTCAACGAGGCTGCCGATTTATGCCGGCAGCCCCGTCCTGGTGATTATGAAGCTATAGTCTCCCGTTAGTTCAATCGGGTATTTTACTCTAGCCTATTAAAAACGCGGATTGCCCCCGATCAAATCTTTGGTCATTGGATCGAAAAACATTGTAATCGGTCCCAGTAGGCCGTTCATTTCCGTGTCAAATTGAACGGATACTACAACATCTAACTTTCTGTCAACTATCCAGTTGGCAACGTTTTTTCCAGACTCTAGGGTCACTATGGCTTTCTCTTTCGGCGTGCTTAAAGTGCTTAGTTCCTTTTCAGAGATTTTGGCCCAAGCTAGATTCCGAAACTCATCTTCATTTTTAAGTTTGTCATAATGGAAGACATAATAGTACCAACCGCCGCCCAGATTCTTATAGTCATTCACATAGCTGAATTTTGAAGGATCGCCTTTGGGCATCTCCGGTAGGCTGAGGTAGGTGATGCCTTGTCGATACAAGTTGTCTTCGGCGTCAAACAAAAAATCAATACTTTTACTTGGGTCATCATTTAAGGAAGATATCCTTTTCACAATACCTTCTTGGAACAACGTTTGAGCGAATTGTTGAATATCAGGGTCTTGGATTTTCTCGATGGCAGAATCTTGTTGAAGTATGACAGGCCGTGTCTGGAATACTCTTTCATTCTCTAACAGATAACTGCCTAGAATATCAAAATCTTCACGACGGTTTTGAAAATATTTAATAACCTCAGTATCTGGACGCTTCAACACTTCGCTAACGTTCAAGGGAATAATGAAATCACTTGCCTCGGCATGCTCCGTGCCCTTGCTTTTCAAGCCAGCACATCCGCATACCGCCAATGCGAAACAAATTAGAATTGAGATGAATTTCACAGGCCAAAGATTCATATTTCCTCCCTCCAACTGAACGAATTTTCCTTTTTCTTGCAAATCGTTCTTAATTAAGTTAGACGCATTTAGTAGCGACGAAGTTTCGCTGTTATACACGTAGTAATAGATGGCAATCGGTTGATTTAGTCCGTCTAATTTTTGTCTCCGTTAAGCTAAACTGCCCATTAGTTCAGCAAAAAGCAGCCGCGCTTTATATGCCGGCTGCTGGTTCCCAGTTAGTTTAATGGACACCGTTGAAGCTTTTGGATTTAAACTATTGATCCTTTTTAGGTAACAATCTGGGGTTAAATAGTTTTTTTAAAGCATTTCTTGCACTTTCCCCTTCACCATCAGCCCATCTATTCATTTTTCTGAAATCTGTGTTGTCTGTTATCTGGTCTATGTTACCAATCAAACATTTTTGGGATAACTGTTGAATATCTGTATCCACAATTTGATTTGCGATGAGGCTAGCAATTTCTTCACCGTTCATTACTTTAAAGGGACGATCAAAAAAGTATGAAACGTCATCAGGAATCCTTGCAGTGATCCCTAGTCCGTTGTGCATACTTGATAGATGTTTGTAAGCATTATTCAAAGCATGCTCGCGTTCCCTCCATGTAACTGCCGTTTGAGCAGTCCAAAGGTGAGACATTATTTGATCAGAACATTTCAATCTTTTAAATGCAGTACCAAACCATTTTGGATAGGGTGCATATTGACGCTCCATGAGAAAGCAGAGATTTATGATGTCGCGGACAAGGCGTGAAGCGATAATAGCTGAGCCAATTTCATCACCTATAAAACCCGAACGAAGCATCAGATGTTCTTCTTGACCGATTCGCTGCCAACTTGATGCCATAAGATACAACCAAATATCATGAGGGTAATATTCGAATTGTTTGCGTAATGTGGAGAGTTGACCATTATCGTCCCTATAAACTTCCCCACGTGTTATTTCGAGAAGTGACTGTGAAGGAAACGTTAACCAATCAACTGGTTCTAATCGTTCATCTTTGTTAACAGCCAGGTAACTTTCGATGAACCTCGGCACCGTTGTAATTACACTCTTCTTTATATCAACGGGGAAGCCATAGAACCGTTCTGGGGCTCGTTCGTGCAGAGTTAATTCTATTTGTTCTGAATACCCGATATCTAGTTGGTTAAGAAAAAGATATACTCTAGGCACCCAATCGTGATCAGTCGACATTTCCGTATCATATCCGAGCACTTCGCTACCTGGACCAATTAGAGCCGATGAATAGGACAAGAAAGAGTAATTCTCCATCATTACAGGCTCAACGATTTCCATATGAAATCGACAGCATAATTCTATACCTTTAATAAAAGACATTCCCCATTCCTCCAAGTCCATCAACCACAAACATCATTTTTAAGCTCATTCGCTCATTATTTCAACATAAGCTGAACGCAATGTAAAGTTAATATATCATTATTGTTGAACTATACTGCCCGTTAGTTTAATAAACACTGTCGCTGATTTTGTTATCTGCAGCTGGCCAAATGAAAGATCTTATAGGGAATGTTACAAAGTTCTTGTCACTCATCAGAAATGTTATCACATTCATGTCATATCATTTTGAAAGAACTTGATAACTTAAAATAGAAAAACCGCAATTTATGCGGCTTACAATGTTACTATGTTCTTGTCACCCGATTAAACAATGGTTATGAGCAAGCATTATAATTGATGAGTTATTCTTATGGTATAGTGTCATATTGCCGTTAGCCTCAGAGGCGAAGACTATGTAGTCGTTTGGATTAATATAGCTTTTAAACTCTTCATCATTACTTACATCAGAGACGTACGACGGTTTTTTTATTTATTCAATCCTGCCGATACTCGAGAATATCTCCAGGCTGGCAATCGAGTGCTTTGCAGATCGCTTCGAGTGTTGAGATTCGAATAGCTTTCGCTTTTCCGTTTTTAAGTATCGACAGGTTCGCCATTGTAATGCCGACTTTCTCCGATAGCTCAGTAACGCTCATTTTCCGCTTTGCAAGCATGACGTCAATGTTAACCACTATCATACGGTCAACTCCTGTTCTTCTTTGAGCTCGATCGCATTTTTGAGCAGTTTCTCAAGAACTGCGGCAAATACTGCGATTACGACTGGCGCACAGGTTATAATTAGCCCGATGACCATGACCCCTGGTGCATCTGCGCCGTCAGCTACAAAGTAGAAAAGCGGGAGATTACATGCAAACATGAGTGATACGACAACCGCCGCTTGCTTTATTTTCTTAAGCGCTAAAACAGAGGTTTGCGAAAAAGCAGTATTTGTATCAATGTACCTCAGAAGCTTAAATGCCTGAAGTAGCGTAAATAAATACGCAATAGACGCCACATACGCAGCCAAAGCGGAAAGATAAACTTTAATATCCGGGAAATCCGGCATCATACTATGCGCCATCGCTGGGAGTCCATAAAAACACATCACTAATGCAGGAATTGCCATTACAACCAGAACAACTTTTAAGAAGAGCGTCTCTTTTTTCAACTATTTCACCTCATTTTTGATTTTATCACTATATTTATCGTTTTACAATAAAAATACATTGTTTCCTTCGTTTGAACCCAACAAGTTATTTAAAAAGAAGAAGCCATACGGCTCATTTGTTCCTCCTTCAAATTTGAGCCGAGATACGGACATATTTATGAACCCACTAAATGAAGTTAATCGCGAAAATGATTAAACTATCCTGCCCAATAGCTTAATGACAAAAGGAGCAACTGCCCCGTTTGTAAGCTGCTACCTGGATCGGTCGCCCTTAGTGTAATGCGCTTTTGTAAAGTAGACCTGAATTATAAATATTTGTTGAGTTATCCTGCCCGTTAGCTCAATGAGGCTGCCGTTTTATGCCGGCAGCCTCATCCTGATGGTTATTGAACTATTGTCTCCCGTTAGCTTTATGGAAAAGGCTCATTCTTGCCATGGGAACTTAAACCCGCCCAATCCATATGTACCTTTTATTTGAACAATATAGTCTTGTTTATCGAAATGGAACGTAAATTGCTTATCGAATAACTTACCACTGCCATCAAAGTAAGTCCAAGTTATTATATCTTTTGTCTTTTCAATAAATAATGATACTGCCCCACAACCCAAATCAGCACATGCAGGGCAAATATATATTGAGTTCTTCCCATTTGGAAAATCTGGTTTACTCATTAAAGTTAACCTTGAGATTTGTTCATTTTGAAATTCCTTACTGCCCCACCCTAAACAAGATACAAAATCGAATTCCTCAGCATATAAATCGTATATTGACTGTCCGTCTACTATAAAATCAGCAAAAATAATAGGTCCTGGATAACCGTCTCTTGCACGAAGTTTGAATTCTAATTTCGATTTTTTCATTTTTGAAATCCTCACTATTATATAAAATGGTCCTTTAGTCATCCGATCTGGATTATACCAATTATTGAACTATTCTGCCCATTAGCATAACAAAAAAAGGGAGCAGCTGCCGTAATGCACACTGCTCCTTGTATGCTATCGTACCCGTTACTTCAAAAGATATTGGTAATTTGGGGAGAAATCGTACTTATTCGGTCCTCTAAGATGTTCGAAATTTTTCAGCTCAACCCCAGCAGCCGAGATCCGATATATAAAAACATCTTCACCGACTGGGATATGAGGGCCAACTGTTGGATGCGCGCCAAGTGTGATTAAAATATCAAAACCACGGAAGCCATTGATCCTTTCGGTGTGCGTTACATCAACAAAATAAGGATAAATATCTGGTGATCCTGGTACTGAAAATACATCTGAATATACCTCAGCAAGCTTCTCTCTCATATGCGGTAGTAAAAGTAACACCAACATATCTTGAAGTTGCAGTTCCCTTGAGTCCTCAAGTGGCTTCTTACCGACTGCATTACAAAAAGTGGTTTGCGTTCCGACCATTGAAAGTAGGATTACAAAGCAAATTAAAACTTTCAAGAGTATTCCCCTCTCTTTATCTCATTCAACCAATCACAACTTAATCTGTCCAGGTAAGGGAAGTGTATTCATTAGTGTAATCTGCTCATTAATTCAACGAACTACTGCAATCGATCGCGTGGCTGGCTGCCTTCATGTCTTTAAGCTATCTGCTCCCTTTAGCGGATTGACCGAAAGCTCGCATGTAAACTAACAGAAGCCGATGAGCCCTATGGAGCAGCGGGTACCATTATCTAATGGCTTGTTTGGCTAAGGATATAAGCACTTGTCCTCTGACAATTCTGTCATTAAATTACATCACCGGTCTGTTGCTACTTTATTTTCGTTACTCTTTACTTTTTATTTCAGGTAATTTTCTTGCATTCCCATCCATATACCACATTTTATGTCCTTCTTCATTTATTCGAGTCTTTAAACTTATGGAAACATACGAACCATTCTTTTTTTGCCAATATACTTGTGCTTCTGTACTGTCGGGATTAAAAAGGAATCCAGGCATCGAGTCCCCAACCTCAAGATTATTGCTTTTCGCCTCACCGGAAGCCTCAAGAAAAGAAGACTTTTCCTCATCTGATAAAGTCGGAATAAATGTATCATGCAATGTTCTCATATCCCTAAATGTCCATACATTTACATCTTCTTTTCCTTCATTGATGAGCTGATTCTTTCCATCCTCCCATGTTTTTTGCAATCTTTTCTGAACTGCCGCTACATGAGCGGCACTTTCAGCAGGTACTGAGGGGGAGAATGTATTAAACGAGTCTTTTGCATAAACTATTGCACCAGTACAAGTTATAACAAAGACCGCAAATGCTAAGGTTGTTATTGTTTTACTAGGTTTCAATTTTGAAACCTCCTTAAGTTATTGATGTGATACTCTTAGCTTTTTCCACGTCCATTTGTTTCAGTATTTAGAAACAGTACTTACCTAATATAGACGTTACGCTAAATTATATGTTGCATATCAAATGTCTTCTCTCCTTCGTTCGACACGGAGCTGAGCATTGATTTGCGTGGTAGATGCTTTTTCATGACCTAACATACACTGGATGAAATGCCAGATATATCATGGTCACCAAGTTCCGACATCAGCATTTTATGCTGCAGGAAGTACGCTTTTAATGTCTTCGGACTAAATCCTTGAATACGTTTGTCAGCCTCATACGACCGCTACAACTCACTTAGATTCATAACAAAACCTCCCATTTAGAAGCTATTAAATCTAGTTTGCTTCTTATGGGAGGTTTTAATCTGAGCTCATTGAACTAGCGTTACCCATTAGACTAACGAGTAGGCAGCCAATCGTGGCTGCCGTCGTGGATTTATTCATTTATCGAACTCCCAAAAACGACATTGCTTGGATTAAGCTGCTTGTCTTAACATCGCCATCTAAATGGGAACCTCCGCTGAGGAGAAAATTACCTTTATCGTCTCCATCGAGGCTTATTTCGCCTGACTTCGTCATTTGTTCTCCATCCCGGATATGGACATTGAAACTAAGCTCATTGACCTCATGCACGCTGCTTTCATCCACGGTTGCGGATTCCCAGCTAAACCCTGTAATCTCGTAACCAAGCTTCTCCCACTCCTGCAGATTCCCTATAAAATTGCTTTTGCTTGAAGCATAGAACTGCTCATACGTCATATCCTTGTGCTTGTTATACCATTCGTTTCGTTCCTTCAGCCACTCCTCAATGTCCGCTTCAGGAATCTTGGTCGTTTCGTTCGTATAATAATACTTACCGTCCTCCAGTTTCTCATAGATAAAGTCCTCCTTGCGGAGCTCTTTGGCTACGACCGGCAAACTTCTCTGCAAGTCTTCCTCATAATAAAATCTCACGTTCACGAAAGAAAAAGCTTTCTCATAATCTTTATTCTCCAGCGCTTGAAGAAAGCGGACCGCGCTATAGTGATCGTAAAGATTCGTGTACGAAATCCCTTCGCCTCGATACTGATTCACGCCTAACCAAATAAACGGCACGAGCAACAGCAGAGCTGCGGCACGAAGAGTCCATCTTCGCTTAATTCTTTTTAACACTCTACTCGCAGCAAAATCACGATTAATTAGGATAGACTGATCTCCTGACGGTTGGAATAGACTGCCCTCCACCATATTGCTGGTCATCGCTGCAAGCTTCTCTCTGCATGCCTGGCATACCGTGAGGTGTTCTTCGACGAGTTCCTTACTCTCCTCTGAACAAGCACTGTCGATATAAAGTGGAAGCAAATCATACACCACGTTGCATAACTGTCTCATTCTTTCTCCCCCATTTTTTTTGCAATTCGCTCCTTCGCCCGATAAAACGTCATTTTCGCCCAGGATTCCGTCTTGCCGAACAATTTTGCAATGTCTTTGAACTTGAGCTCGCCGAACACCTTAAGAGTAAACACTTCCTTATAGGGTTCGGGCAACGAATGCAGCACCTGATGGACTAACATAGCTTGCTCCTTCCGATGTAGTGTTTGCGTCCATTCTTCATCGTTTACGTCTTCAAGTATATGAGTAGGGAAAGTCTGCCTTCTAGTAAGCTTTTTACGCTCGTTCAAATAAATATTTTTGGCGATTTGACACAGCCAGCTGTAAACTGAGCTCTCTTTTCTGAACCTATCAATTTGGAGGAAAGCACGGTACAGCGTCTCCTGCGTCAACTCCTCCGCTATCTCCTCATTTTGCGTTAACGACAACAAAAATCGGCGCACAGGTACAGCGTATTCGTTATAAACATCCGTAAAATCGTTCAAAGGTTCTCCTCTCCCTCGCTTATGCCGAACCGCATATCTATTAGACAACATTATTCCGAAATAGTCACAAAAAACAGGAGCGCGGACTATACTTTCGTCCAACGCTCCGTATGAGCAACCAGCTTAAAAATCCACTTGGGTTGTATAACTAAATAGTACCACATATTGGAACTATCCTGCCCGTTAGTTTAATAACCCGAGCGTGCATTTCCAGGGAATCCGGGATTGTATAGAAGTTTGTGTCCTAACACGGCTTTGTATAGAAGTTCTTGTCATGAGCTGACGACAAGAACTTCTATACAATAAATAAAAAAGCCGCAATTTATGCGACCTTCATTGTATAGATGTAATACTCTTTACATTACATTTTCATTGTAACTCATCGCATTTCTTCTTGACCTTCACTTTACGTCAGGGTTTAGTATAAACCTAGAAAAAGGAGGCTGTCATGATGAAAAAATTAATCAAAGGAGCAACCATCTTAACCATGGAAAGCAATGAACCATTTGTAGGGGACATTCTCATTGACGGAGACCGCATATCGGACATTCAGACTGACATAACCGCTGAAGTCGATGAAGTGATTTACGGCGAAGGTATGGCAGCGATGCCTGGGCTTATTAACGCTCACCAACATACCCCAATGAGCTTATTGAGAGGATTTTCCGACGACCTCAAGCTAATGGACTGGTTAGACAACAAAATGCTGCCCGCTGAATCCCGAATGACGCCTGAGGACATTTACTGGGGCACAAAGCTCGCAATGGCCGAAATGATCAAATCGGGTACGACTGCTTTTGCCGACATGTATATCCACATGAATGAAATCGCTGCTGCGATAGAAGAAGTCGGCATGCGGGCTTCTTTAACTCGGGGATTGGTCTTCATTGAAAATGACGGAGGTCGACGAATGTCGGAGGCGGTTGATCTCATCCGTCGCTGGAGCGGTAAAGCCGAGGGCCGAATCACCACAATGCTGGGACCCCATTCCCCTTACACGGTTCCTCCCCAACCCTTCGCAGAGGTAATCGCGCTTGCGGAGCAGCAGAACATTGCAATACACACGCATCTAGCGGAAACCAAAGAGGAAGTAATCATGATTCGTGAAAAGTACAATCAAACTCCAACCGAATATTTGTATCATCTCGGTCTGTTTGAAAAAGCTCATGTGCTCTTGGCTCACAGCGTTCACCTTAATCGCCGCGACATTGGGTATTTGAAGGGTATGCGAGGAGGCGTGTCCCATAATCCAGTAAGCAACCTCAAACTTGGATGCGGTATTGCGCCAATTATTGATATGATCGAACACGGGATTACCGTAGGGGTAGGGACGGATGGAGCTGGCAGCGCCACGACATTAGATATGTTTTCCGAAATTAGAGCTGCAACTTGGTTGCAAAAGCTGGATTACGGGGACCCCACGAAACTTCCCGCTTTTGATGCCCTTCGCATGGCAACGGTTGGAAGTGCGGAATTGTTGAACATAGGCCATGAAGTGGGCACGTTGGAAATCGGGAAAAAAGCGGACATCATCTTGATCGATCTGAGAAAACCCCATTTACAGCCGATCCACAATATTCATTCGCTGCTCGCATATTGCACTAACGGGTCGGATGTAGACACGACCATCATAAACGGAAAAGTGTTGATGAAAGGTCGCCAACTGCTGACTATCGACGAAGATGAGCTGTTAAAGCAAGTATCCATACGTTCGAAACGGATCGTCGATGGCATCTGATCACCAGTTGCTAAAAGCGCGGGCATACACGCCCGCGTTTTTTTAATGCGCTCCAGAAAGTGTACATTGGGCACCTACGTAAGAAGCTTGAGGAGGACTCGAAGCAACCCAAGTGGATCGTCACAGAACACGGCGTAGGATATCGGCTTCTAACGAGAGATTGATGGCGTTGATGCGGTTAAGCTTGGAACAAAAATAAAGCCCACGGTTTCCGCGGACTTCAATCCGGACAATATGTCCTTTTTCAAACATTCTTTTTATACGCCCTCATTGCAAAGAAATAGGCTACAAACATAATTCCGACGCACCACGCAAGAGCGACCCATATATCATTGCCTACCGGCTGATCCGACAGCAACGCACGGATGGCGTTCACGATCGAGGTCACCGGCTGGTTTTCGGCAAAGGCGCGAACGATTGACGGCATCGACTCGGTCGGTACAAACGCCGAACTGATAAACGGAAGGAAGATAAGCGGATAGGAAAACGCACTCGCACCTTCCATCGTTTTTGCCGAAAGTCCGGAAATCGCCGCGACCCAGGTTAAGGCTAATGTAAACAACACGAGAATGCCTGCTACGGCTAGCCATGGCAGTATTCCCGCGGACGAACGAAAACCCATAATTAACGCTACGAGAATGATGACGATCACCGATATGGCGTTGGACACTAGAGAGGTCAGCACATGCCCCCAAAGCAAGGCGGAACGTGAAATCGGCATGGTGTGAAACCGCTCGAATATCCCCCGCTGCTTATCCATAAACAGGCGGTAAGCCGTATAGGCTATTCCGCTTGCTATCGCCATAAGCAATATGCCTGGCAGCAGGTAGTTCACATAGTTATCCGTTCCGGTCTGAATGGCACCGCCTAACACATAAACGAACAGCAGCATCATCGCAATCGGCGTGATGCAAACCGTGATGATCGTGTCCATACTGCGGAAAATATGGCGCATGGAACGACCAAGCATAACGCTAATATCGGTGAAAAAATGTTTTTTTACCGCCTCCATTTACTTTGCCTCCCTTTTGCCGACGACGGAGAGGAATATTTCTTCTAATGTTGGCTGTTTTTCAACATATTCCACCTTTGCCGATGGGAACAGCTTTTTTAGATCCGAGAGCGCGCCGTTGGCGATAATTCTACCCTCATGCAGAATGGCAATACGGTCGGCAAGCTGCTCAGCCTCCTCCAGATACTGCGTGGTAAGAAGTACCGTCGTGCCGCCGCCCGCAAGCTCCTTAACCATCTTCCAAACCTCTATGCGCGCCTCGGGGTCAAGCCCGGTCGTCGGCTCGTCGAGGAATAGAATTTGCGGATTGCCGACAAGGCTCAATGCGATGTCGAGCCTGCGGCGCATACCGCCCGAATAAGTAGACGCCTTGCGATCGGCGGCGTCTGTCAAGCCGAAGCGTTTAAGCAACTCTTCTGCAACCTGACGCGGATTTTTGAGGTATCGCAGCTTGGCGATCATAATCAGATTTTCCCGTCCGGTCAAAATTTCGTCCACGGCGGCAAATTGTCCGGTCAGACTGATCGATTGCTTCACATTATCGGGTTTTGAGGCAACATCGAATCCGTTTACCGTGGCGGTTCCGCTATCTTGTTTGAGCAGCGTGGTGAGGATTTTAACAACCGTTGTCTTTCCCGCCCCATTGGAGCCGAGCAAGGCAAGGATCTCACTTCGCCTCACTTCCAAATCAACACCCTTCAGAACGTCTTTGTCCTTAAAAGACTTTCGCAGACCTTTCACTTCAATTGCTTTTTCCAACCCGATATCCCCCTTTTACTTTGCTTTATCCTTAGCCTTTTTTATAGCTTTGTTAACTTCTTGGTCAACAGACTCTTGAATAATGTCGTCGAAGGTTTTTGAATCTTTGATGAGATCGTCGCAGAAAGCCGCTACGTCACTGCCCGTTACTTTGAGCACGCCTTTCCCCGACGTCGCGCCCTCTTCAAAAAGATCGACAATCCCCGAGAGCAAACCCGTCCCTTCGGTTAGCTCAATAGGGCCGACTTTAAAGAGATATTTTTGAATCTCTTTATAAACAATTTGATAGTCTTGAGGGAGAGCTTTGACACGCGCCATATGCGCTCGCCACTCTTTTTTACCTTCGATCATATCCCGTATGCTCATATTTCACCCTCCTATTTACCTAATTTTTTTGCGATGTTATTGTTGAGTTGTTGGCGCCACTTGTCACGAAATGTCTTTGCCCCTTCTTCGCCGGCCAGCGCTGAACAGAAGCCTTTAATGTCGTCCCCCAATACCTCTTGGACACTCTGACCGTCCGCCGCCGATTCTTCTAGCAGGCCAAGCACACCATCAAGAATTGGCATCAGGTTGCGACCGGTGAAATCGGAGTAATACCAAAGATTGGCATTAATTTGTTCCCATGCCGCTTGATAATCTGAAGGCAGTTTTTTGACTCGCGATTCATAAGATTTCAATTCTTTAGTCATGTCGCTGCCCGTGATCTTTTCCCAAAAATTCATGATTTCTTCTCCTTTAACTCGGTCATTTTTGATGATACGAACTCCCATTTTTCCCAGAACCTTCGCAGCTCCTCGCGCCCCGCGTCGTTGATCGCGAAAAACTTTCGCGGCGGTCCCATGTCGGAGGGCTTCTTGGTGATCTCCACCAACTTGTTTTTTTCAAGCCGAATCAGAATGGTGTATACCGTTCCCTCCACAACATCTGTGAAGCCGAGTGCGTTAAGTCGCCGCGTGATTTCATAGCCGTAGGTTTCTTTGCGACTTATAATTTCAAGGACGCTGCCCTCAAGCACGCCCTTGAGCATTTCCGTTAGGTTATCCAGTACAATCACTCCTTGCTATTCTGTATGACTGGTATTCAGTACTACTCACTACTCCTATACAGTAACACTTAGTAGTTGATTAGTCAATTACGTTTGTTCTAATATTTTGTTGTGGTAATGAACTTCAATTAATATGCAAGTTATTAGTGCCTTTCAACTTCTGGATGATCAAATGATTGCCTGCCATTAACGTAACAAAGCTGCCGGAAAACGATCGGCAGCTTTAGCAGTTTGGGAATTGAACTATCGTTCTCCGTTAGCTCAACGGACTGCAGCAGTTTATGCGAGGAAGTTGCCGCTTATTGCGAGCTTATCTGCCCGCTTTGGCCGACACGGAAAAATAACTCATCTCAACGGGTGAGACGGACTTTGGTTTCGGTTCTCCCATCCTTTTCTCTAATGAGCCGTTTAGATTTACATCCGAGCAGTCCCGTCGGTATCTCCCCTCCTCCAACTTCATGTCGATAAAATCGACGACCTGCTGCAACGAGGCGATTTGGCTGACAATATTTTTCCGGTGGCTCGTTAAAAGTTCCACCAGTTCGGGATATTCCCCAGGATCAGTATCGGCGGAGACTGCCAAAAAAGGCCGCATTTCCTCTAGCGGCATCCCCGTTTATTTCAGGCATGCTATCAGCCGGATCGTATTGATCTTCTCCTGTCGGTAGATGCGGTGCCCGTTTTCCTTCCGCTCTGCACGAGGCAGCAGCGCGATCTTTTCGTAATAACGGATCGTATCCTCAGTAATTCCGGTTTGCTCGGCGGTTTGCTTTATCGTATAGGATTTCTCTTCCTTCATCCTGTTCCCTCCCGGAGATTGTTTTTTGTGTATTATACATCTTGGAGCTGACTCCAAGTCAAGTCTCTTATCCTTAGGAAATACTTTGTTTTCGCGCCTTGACTTGGAGTCGACTTCAAGTTATAGAATGTGAGCTATCAGGGTAAATATCCCGCTATCAGGAGGAGATGCACAATGAACAAGAACCCAAGTGAACATATCGCATTGATTACAGGCGCAAGCGCCGGGATCGGGTTGGAATTAACCCGGAAATTGCTGTCGGAGGACTGGCAGGTGGTTGCTTTGAACCGTTCCGACTTTCCGGCAGACGATATGAGCATCCAACATGCGACCAAGAGTGGATCGCTTCGAATTTATAAAACAGATGATCTTGCCGATTATGCCAGCTTGAGACGTACTTTAGAAGAGATCAAAAGCAAGGAGCAGCGGATCGATATTTTGTTCAATAACGCCGGAGGGTCTTTTCCCAAGCTGAGCTATTCGAAACAAGGACGCGAGAAGCATTATGAGCTGTTGACGGTCGTTCCATATATTATTCTGATGGAGTTGAAGGAACTCCTAAAAATTGGTCGCTTAAAAACGGTGATAAACACCTCATCTTCAGCGCTAAAATTTACGAAAGAATTTACTATCGATATCCTGGAACATCCCAAAACCTTCCGCAAGCTTCTTGGTCCTTACGCCACCTCAAAGCTAGCTCTTTCGCTGTGGACTCAGGCCATCGCGACCCAGCTTGCCAAGGACGACATCAAGATCCGCAGCGTTGACCCAGGCAGCAACAATACGTTAAGAAAAGGGAAACAATCCGGACTGCCCCTTTTGGTTGAAGTATTAATGAAGCTATTTTTCTCACCGCCTACTCAAGGCGCCAACAAGCTGTATGAAGGGGCTCTCGGGGAACACCGGAATAAAACTGGCGTGTATTTGCTGAAAGGTCAGGTTGCGGGATTAAAATTTAAAGACCAGGCGAGGAACGTTTTGGAAAGGATTCAAGCGATTTATGAACACGAATTTTTGCAACGTAATTTTTAAACTTACTTATGGCTGTATTAACCTGCCAGTTAGTTCAATAAAACTTCCCTGCTGATCAACGACAACGAGATACCATACTCAATAATCTGTTTCCAGTGACATGCTCTCAAGGGCTATACCGGGAATCATACATATTGTCGGGAAAGTTACAAAGTTCTTGTCACCTATCGGGAATAGCTCTCTTGAAATCGAAAAGATGTGATCCACTCTCGTTAAATGCAGTTGGTATTTGCTTTTCGTAAGCAAAAGTCCTCCTCTAGGTACCGCATCGTTCCATGATCACAATGCTCGCAAAAGCCCGTTTTTGTCGACTTTTGCGCTATATGCAGCCCATCCCAAACCTATGTACGGTAAAGCTCCCGTTCCAAGCCTGCTGCGGGATTTTCCGAAAAAACTTGCCATTACTTATGATACGGTTCACCGTGCTGTCTGTATCGGCAAGTTTTAATATAATTTTGGCAGGAATTAACATTTAATTGTCGAATGTTTAGAGAGGAAATATGTTTGAGGAGGAAAATGAATGCCCACGAGTACATCCCGAATTATTATAAATGCACTTGCTGAGCGGGTTTGGGATACGATAACTAATCCTGAATGGGTCAAACAGTGGCAGTACGGCAGCGACCTTATTACCGATTGGCAAATCGGCAGCGGTATTCGGTTTCGAATGGAATGGGATGGCAATGTTTATGAACAGTGGGGCACGGTGCTAGAGTTTACACCTTATCAGTGTCTCCGATACTCCCTCTTCGCTCCACGTCCCGGCTTGGAGGACAAACCCGAAAATTACTTCACGATGAGTTATTTCTTGAGTAAGGAAGGGGATGGTACCTTGCTGACGATTCAACAGATCGACAATCGGCCGGGCTCCGATAGCAGTGATGAGGAAAATGACGTGACTGAAGACGACGAACAATCAGTGTTATTAATACTTAAGCGACTAGTGGAATCCGCCAATTGACGAGAGGAAACTCTCAATGGTTAGTGTTAATTTCGAAATAAGTATATGATTTAAATAAAGCCCAACAAAAACCATTGCACCATTTCGCATTGGTTTTTGTTGGGCTTTATTTCGGATTCAGTTTACATCTTAATGCCCCTGCTACGCACTTTAAGCAAGCTTTCAAGCTCTCTATTATAAACCTTGCCGTTACTTGTGGTAAGGTTCACCGCGTGCGCTCTTAAACTTTTCTGCCCTTTACTTCAATAGAAGCGTCAACTGATCCTTAATGAGCTAACGCTTTGCTGTTCTGAACTATCATCTCTTGGTTGCATAGCGAAGGGCTTCCATTCGGCAGGCCTTCGTGGCGGAGAAATCCTTCAATAACCTGCCCCAGATAAATGATGAGGTGAGATTTAATAATCCCTATTTACAAACCGATGGTCGGTTTATATAATAAGAATAATAACATTAATCAATCGTTAAAAGAATACGGAGGAAATACTTTGAAGCATGAGGAACGTAGGCAGCAAACAACTAGGCTGCTGCTTGATTCGATCAAAGAACTGATTAGGGAAAAAGGGTGTCACTCTATCACTATGAAGGACATCATGGAAAAATCGGGATTGTCAAAAGGCGCTATCTTCCATTACGTGAAGAGCAAGGATGAGATCTTTGCCTGGGTGCTCCAGGAGCGGCTCGAAGAGACAAACGATCATTTTATGAACGCAGTGGAACAAGGTGAAAAGACGCTCGATGGACCCATGCAAAAGATCATTGACAGTCTTTCCGTGCTGGAAGATGCTCAGGACGTAACGAACAAGGTGTTGATATATTTACTTGGAAAGGAAGATCAACCTATCGTTGCGGAAACTCTCAATCAGTATTATGAGCGGTCTGTGCATTTATCCAAGCAATGGATATTGACCGGCCAACTGCACGGGGTTATTTCGGAATCGATTGATACGGATAAAACAGCCGAAATGTTCGTCCTGCTAACACTCGGATTGCGCGTCCGATCCTCTATTCCTTTAGCTTCGGTTTCTTTCAATACCCAAGATTATTCGTCGTTTATGGTCAATATTTTAAAATCCCGATAAATAGACGGAATGATCCTCCATAGCGCTCAATGCATAGAAAGTGGGAACATCTCCATGAATATCATCAAGCTTCCCGCTATTGGGCCATCTTCGGAATTCCCGCGACATTGCTGCTCATGATAACGAAAAGCTTCTAAACGGAGGGATAAAATGGCACCTTTATTTGCGCTTGTTGTTTCGTTTCTGCTATTCTGGGTTCTTGGGCTGTTCGGCTGGTCTTATTTCGACAATTGGCATTCTCCGCTTCAGGGAGCAGTGGCCGTCATGCTGCTGCTTACAGCTTCTGCCCACTGGGGAAAAAGACGGCCTGATCTCATTCGGATGATCCCTGTTGCTTTTCCAAAACCGAATTGGATTGTGACGGCCACCGGGTGGCTGGAAATTGCGGGTGCCTTCGGCATTCTGTTCCCCGCTACCTCCCGCGCGGCTTCCATCTGTTTGGCGGTTCTACTCGTGACCATGTTTCCTGCCAATGTAAGTGCAGCCCGGGAAGGATTAACTGTCGGTGGAAGACCTACGCCTAAGCTGCTTGTCCGTACATTGCTGCAGCTCGTGTTTCTCGCAGCGGTCCTCTTAGCAGGTTAAGTCTGTGGCTTGTTCATGTAGAACCGATAATTAACGATACAATTGATTTACAAAGGCAACTTGAACTCACGAAGCCTTTCCTTTATAACCCAACATGTCAAAGTAAGTATGGCTCAACGTTACTAAACTATCCTGCCCTTTAGCTTAAAGAAATGGAGCAGCTGCCCGATCGCAATCTGCTCCATATTGAATTCAACTAAAGTTCCTCGTTAGCTTAGTATTGTCCCAAATAACAAAACATAATATATTAAAACGTATAATAAAAATCCTCATCTTTTTGTTTATGATGAGGATTTTGCGTGTTATTGTGTTTTCCAGTAGGTTACTTATGGAAATATTACTCTAATAGAAGCAAACTGTAACATACTCAAATAAAGCTCCGGGGACTAACCGATATTAATCTTGTCTTTATATTTCTCTGCCCATTCTTTAAACGGGGTTAATTTAAGATTATAAGTTTTTAACGAATCAATATCTACATTGTATCCCACTTCGTTATCCCATTCATGAGATCGTACCACCCCTAAAAAGATACCTTGGTTTACTGCTTCTTCAGGACTAAGTGAATACACTGTAAGCCTTTTTCCCGTTACATTAGAGAGTATAGCGGCTACCTCATTCATTGTTAGGGACTCTGAGGCTAACTCAATATTTTGTCCATTGAATTTTTCTGGATTATTAAATGCGGCACAAGCAAAAGTAGCTACATCATCTGCTGTAGTTAAATCTAATCGTGTATCGGGAAGCATAGCCGTTTTTAGTTCGCCTTGTTGTAAATGAGGAAACATAACCTTACTATGTTCAGAATTGAGAAAGTTATCCATCATATTGGCTGGTTTAAGTATAGTCCATGATGAAAATCCTGCTGTACGAATAGCTTCCTCTACTTCCCATTTATCTGTCCAATACTGTTTAGGCCAATAATTTGACTCCCATCGAGGAAAATCAGTGTGTGTACCTGCACGGGCAACGGAGGTGTGAACAAACTGTTGAACTCCACTGTTTAATGCTGATTGAATTAATGCATATCCCTGTTGTCGCTCAGTATCCGTACCGGGTGTGGCAGGGTTTGTCATGGAAAATACCGCATCTGCGTTTTGCATGGCTCTTTCCAAAGAAGACGGATTATCAAAATCGCCCTCCACAGCTTCTGCCCCACTTTGAATAAGTGTTTGGGCTTTAGAAGAGTTTATATCTCTAACTAAAATACGAACTTTAAATCCCTGCTTTAATGCTTCCCGTGCCACAGATCCTCCTTGTAAACCAGTTGCACCTGTGACTAATATTACTTTTTGCTTATTATTCATTTTAAAACTCCTTTGTTACGAAATTTTTTGATGTAGTAATAATCATAGGATAGTATATAATGTGATTTAAAAATAGAATGCACTTTTTAGTGAGATACTATCCAAAAGGAGAGTGTTAGAATGAACGAAAACAATGAAATTTTCAATGGATTGGAATCGTTTGAATATACCCTCTCCATTATGAGTGGAAAATGGAAGATGTTAATTATTTTCTTTTTAGGACGAAATAAAGTGATGCGATATAATGAACTAAAAAGATCCATTAATGGGATTACACATAAAATGTTAAGCAAGCAACTGAAAGAATTAGAAAAAGAACAATTAATAATACGTCAGGAATATCCTCAAATCCCACCAAAAGTTGAATATTCTTTAAGCGATATTGGGGTATCTTTGCTTCCTATAACAAAAACTATGTGTGACTGGGGGAAAAAACATACGTAACAGGGTTAATTCCTTATTACACTAACCTGCCCGTTAGTTCAATAAACAACAAAAAGAGTTGTCATGAAGACAACTCTTTTTGCATCGTAACACGGGGGATTACTTCACAGATACTGCAATTCCAATTAAATACACCCGGAGTAACTCTGCTTCCTATTCGTTTATTAATAGATAAACAGTATTGCCATCCGTGTTTCAATTCTAGCCCTTTGGTTCCATGTCATCAAAACTATTCGCTACTTTTGAAAAAACCGTAATTAAACATTAACTGTTTCAGGTCTCTTGATAAGTAAAGGAGGCGGAACTAGCCAACCTTTATCCTTAAGCATTCTAAGCGTTTTACCACCAAGTACCGTTTTTGCGGCAGCATATTTTGCAAATAATGCACCAATATCTTCGCGAATACACATTGCCATTGCTTGAGTGCTAGCAACAACACCTATTGCTGTGTCGGCAGATATCGCAGCGGCAATTTCTTGATCCGCTAAACGAGCACCCACAGGGATATCTTCGAGATTGGCTTTTGGTCTGTCAGCCATGATAGGAGCAGGAGCGATACCATTCGCATTTAGTATTTCATCCAGTTCTTTTATTTCTTGTTTTGCTTGATCAATGTAGTCCTCAATCAACTTCCTCAGGTCTTTGTCACCTGCATGATTTAAATAGGCTTGATAAAAAGAAACTGCTCCTTTAGCTGTAGTAGAAGCTGCCCAAACACTGGATACTTCACCGAAATGCATTGGCTCATCTTTTGGATTACCGCTTAAAATTCCCACGAAAAAGTTGCCTCCTTTGATATCAAATCAAATTTATATTGTCCATCATCTAGCCCAATCTTACATTACAAACGTATACTCATTTTTCCAAATAAGATCAGCTCGAATTAGTTAAGATTGAACAATGATAAGAAATAGCCAATTTCTCTGCCGCAGCAAATCAATTACCTGAATAGGTTAAGGCATAAAAAGAAGACAGCAAAAGAACTCTCCTTTGATGTAGGCAGTTCTTTTGCTGTTCCCTGCAATTATATGGTTATGCGTGATCGCGATCGCGGCTACGGTTTCTCATGCCGGCAAGTCCCAATAAGCCAAGCAGACCAAGCCATCCCCAATCGAAACCATCATCGTCTACAGCATTGGCCCGGTAGCAATTCGTGCCTATCGTGTTACCGTTGTCTATGTGGTTTATGTCAGTGCCCAACGAGCGATTTGTTACGTAAAAAACGCCAACCACTTCTTTATCTTCTTCCCCCTCTTCAGGTCATAGTAAAAGCCCCATATTAACGAATATCCGGAATGCCGCAAATATATCGCTATGGGCTACCACAACAAGTAGTTTAATTCCCGTTTGGAACCGACGCGCATTGGCGAGGCATATCGGGCATCTCCGGAACCGGAAATCCTGTTGGCGAATTTACGACAGATAATAGATCTTATCAAGCACAATTTGCACAAATTCGATGGTTTATTCTCATTCCATTACTCCTCCTTGTTCTCGACCAAGTCGTCTTGATCGCTGCCCCAAATGTAATCAAAACCCGGCTTTATAAGCGGAGCATCCTTTTCGTTTTTCGATTCAACATGATTTAATAATTCTTTTTCATTTTCTTTATCATCCTGCATTGGTTGATCCTCCTTTAATTAATTTCTCCTCAGTCTAATATGCCCATTTTTAAACATTAAAAAGTCGCTTTCGGTACTGGCGTCAACTTTTTCTATCGAACCGTACATATTCAATTCACATTATCACTTTGCACCTGCACCCGTATTTTTTAATGCTGTGAGAAACTCGGTATTAATTTTATCCACAGTAAATTGACAGGTACGAATGTTACGTTAATCTGCCCGTTAGCTTAGAAGAGGCAGCCGATCGTTGTGATTGGCTGCCTCTTTGTCCTTATTGAGCTATCGTCTCCCATTAGCGTAACTGTCGGTGCTATTAATCCTTGATTTGAAAGTTTATCTTTGTTCCAACGGGAATTTCATCTATTTGCTTTTTATATTGATTGTTTAACCCCCATATCTCTTGAATTAAAACTATGGCTCTACTACTCAATTCCAAACCGCCTTGATTCGTCCATAGAGGAGGAAAAAAAGACATACCTTGCCCACTACTTATATTCATTATGTCTTCTGTCCATGTTTCCCAACGTAATCCTTCATAAAATTCTTTTAAATTCCCTGTGAACGCCCAGTTCAAGAAATCTGTATATCCCATACATAGATGTTCCCATTCAAGTGTATCGGGTGCAAAATAATATACATTCCCAAGAGTCTCACCAATACTACCACCATTGATAGCAAAGAAACCTCCGACTGCATCATCGGCTATTAACAAGTAACCCGATGAACCACACTGCTTGTTCCATGATGATATTGTTCTTGGCAACTGATTGTGACCCGAACCAATGATACGCAACCATCCTTCATGGAATAATACACCACCTGTGCAGTAGACGATTGCGCCCAATGTTGATTGAGTTGAGACCTGTAATCTGAATAACTCATCCTCCCCCTGCTTAGAATTGCTAGGTAAAATGATTCCCCGATTAACGTTATTTCCTTCAGAGACCCATCTATTGATTATTCCCATGGTAGCTTCAGGATCTCTTACAAGTTCATCGATACTCTTCAAATTTCAAGCCACCTTTTACAATCAGTTAAGTTTGAGCTAACTGCCTAACAGCTGCCGAAAGTTTTTCAGAAATTGATTTGTTGTTGAACCAATGTTCCCGGTTAGCGAAACAATTTTTTGACAGTGTTTGTGAACGTGAACTAGACCTTTGGGTAATCAACTACTATAACATTTTCCAGCAGGCCATCTAGTGATTTTACAAATTCCTGATGGACAGGATGAGGTCCATATGAACGAAGTGATACAAGGCTATCGAATGTAACCCGTAATCCGAGCGTGTAGCCGTGTACATTTCCCTTTTCTTCAGTTACATTGAGGCCTGCACTTATATCGACAATTCCGGGGATACGATCCTGAAACCCGAGCAATTGACCCAGCAGTTCCTGTTGCTTGGCAGGTGTGACATTAGTATTAAACTTGAAAACGACGAGATGTTCGTACATAGCTTTTTACCCCCATATTATCATTTGATTATAGTGTTAAAGTATCGTTCCTCGATAGCTTAACGAAACAGATTAATATTCTAATCGATATTGGTCCATGTTCTTAACCCTTTTCAGCTATGGAGTTAAGCTCTTGCCCTTGGTCGGAATAACTAGTTTCTCATTCTGTGAACCAAAAACTGCGCTGGTTGCTTCTATGAAAGATAACATGATTGGTGAAAGCCACTTGTCTTTATGCCACAACATCTGTGTATATACCTGCAAGTCCGGTATTTGCCATGGGAGGACAACAAGTTCTCCGCGTTCAACTTCGGATTCCGCGACGATCTCAGGAAGAAAGGCAATACCGATTCCTGAAATTGCACATTGTTTAATGGCTTCAGCACTTTGAAACTCTAAATATGTAATGCTATCAATGCCCTCTTTCTCAAATGATCGATCAAACATAGTTCGATAAGGACAACCCTTTTCATTCGTCAGGAATACTTCTTCGTGAAAATCTTCCAACTGAAGCACAGTTCGTTTGGCGAGTGGGTGATCTGGAGCAGCTAACAATCGGAAATGTTCTTCCAGCAAAGGTACCACGGAGAGTCCACTCGAGCGAATGGGTTCATCCAACATATAAACAATATCCGAGGTTCCCTCAAAGAGCGTTTGCTTGAGCTCTTGATTCGGAACTGAGCGGAAGATTAGACGAACTCCCGGATGCTGCGAACGAAACCGTTGGAAGACAGGTGGAAGCCGATAGGAGCAAATAACCTCATTCGCACTTATCGTTAAGGTACCACTTAGTTTTTCATTATCATGGACAGCACTACGAGCTTCGTCCATTTTTTCAAGAACGCCTTGGGCGTGTGTTAAAAAGCGTTTACCCGCAGTTGTGAGCGCGAGTTGCTTGCCCAACCGATCAAAGAGGCGGACACCTAGCTCATCTTCCAATGCTTTAATTTGCATCGTGACGTTGGAAGGAACGTAGCTCAGCACTTCTGCTGCCCGCGTGAAATTCAATGTTATTGCAACCATACAAAACGTATTCAGTTGACGCAATTCCACCCGATGCTCCCCCTTCATCCTTCAATTTTATTGAATGCTAACTTGAATACTATTCACTTTTATTGAGAGTATCACAGCTCTATACTGAGCACAAGAGATCACAGTGAACATGTGGTTTTTCATTTTGAAGGGAGCGACTATACGATGGACTATGAAATTTTTAATTTGGGTGATGTACTCTTACAATCTGGAGTGACGTTACCAAATGCTTTTCTTGCTTATAAGACATACGGAAAATTAAATGATCAGAAGGATAATGTTATTGTCTATCCAACGGCTTTTGGGGATCAGCATGTTCAGAATGAATGGCTCATTGGCAGCGGGATGGCACTCGATTCAGAGAAATATTTTATTATCGTTCCCAATTTGCTGGGCAATGGGCTATCTTCCTCTCCCAGTAACACGCCTCCTCCATTTGATCGGGCTTACTTTCCACAGGTAACCATCTATGATAACGTTCGATTCCAGCACCAACTGCTAACCGAAAAATTCGGTATTCAAAAGATTGCTCTCGTCGTAGGGTGGTCGATGGGCGGCATTCAGGCATTTCAATGGGGGGCAAGTTACCCGGAGATGGTCGAACGAATCGCACCTTTCGGAGGCATCGCCAAACCTTGGCCTCACACATATGTAGTGCTGGAAGGTGTAAAAGCCTCACTGCTATCTGCAGTCGGCTTCGACTCAAGTAAATTAAACCAACTAAGTTCTACAGACATGCGTGCCGTTGGTCGAGTGTATGCGGGATGGGGACTATCACATGCGTTTTATAGAGAAGAGCTTTACCGTGAGATGGGATTTGACACATTGGAGGATTTTGTAGCTGGGGTCTGGGAAGATAGCTTTATGAATATGGATCCTCATAATGTTCTGGCAATGTTATGGACAGGCCAACATGCAGATATCAGTGCAAACCCCTCCTATAACGGAGACTTTGATAAAGCACTTCAGAGCATAAAAGCTCTTGCCTGTATCATGCCGGGAAGCACGGATCTCTTTTGCACAGCGGATGATAATGAATACGAAGCTAAGCGTATACCTAATGCTGTCTTGAAACCAATCCAATCGATCTGGGGCCATTTTGCCGGTCGTGGAATCAACAGTGCCGATAATCAATTTATTGATGACAATCTAAAACACTTGATGTCACTTAGCACTAAAGAATAGATCGTCACTTGCATTGGATGTCTGTCAGGCCTAGAAAGATTCCCTGTTCTTTAGCCCGGCTATATCTCTCATGAATTCATAAGCTAACCGATCGGATTTGAGGTCACCAGAACTTACTGGTTCGACCTCTTTTTTGTGCGATCGTACTTCCTTTAGATGGTCAAATGAGGATCATGTTGAGAATGATACAAAGTTGTTGTCATTCATCGGGAATGTTATCAAGTTCTTGTCATTTCATATTGACAAGAACTTCTATACATAAACGTATTCTCACTTCTGCCCGCAGCACTACCACGCCTCAAATGGAATCCCATTATGATACGGATATTTTAGAAAGTCTATCATTATCGAATCAATGTTTTCTACTATTTCAAATTCACATTTAAAAGGTAATCTAGTATGGATATCAGAGATAAGATTAAAGCGTAACTTTCCTGATAGCCACTCAAACCATACATAAAAAAGCATTCCGTGATTACAGTCTGCTTATGTCATTTCTCAACTGTGCTCCTCAATCATTGAGATCTTCCTTCCTTAATCTCGAAAACTCCGTCGCATAATACGCCATGGCGATGGCCGGTAAGGCGATTCCGATCAGCAGTGCCGCCTCCCAGCCCCCCGTTGCGTAAGCCCATCCCCCTGCCGCTGAGCCGATAGCGCCACCTAAAAAGAATATGGCCATATACAAACCGTTAAGCCTACTGCGAAATTCCGCTCCTAAAGAGAAAATTACCCGCTGCCCGAGAACCATGTTGGCGGAAACCCCCATGTCAAGTAAAATCGCCGCAAGTACGAGGATGGGAACTGCGAGTGCAGAACTTGATGGAACCAGTAAGGGAAGCAGCCCGGAAAAGATGACGATGGCCAAAGCCCATCCCGTAGCCGGGCGAACCCATCCACGGTCTGCCATACGGCCCGCCGCTGGCGCCACAATTGCCCCCATTACCCCGACTAATGCGAACAGAGCGACCTCCTTCTGAGTGAAATGGAACGGCGGACTTGTCAATACCAGCGGAACTGTAGTCCAAAACAAACTGAACGTTCCGAATACACAAGCATGATAAATTGCCCTCCGGCGCAATGCCGGTGTCGATTTCAGCAGATGCAGCATGGAGTGCAGCAGCGCCGGGTAAGCTGTAGCGGTCGAAGGCTTCCTTGAGGGTAGTGCCTTTGCCAATACAAGAGCCAGCGCGAAAATCAATGCTGCGGAGATGAAATATATGGCGCGCCATCCCATATACTCCGCCACCAAGCTTGAAATGGGACGCGCGAGCATAATCCCCAGAAGCAGCCCGCTCATGACGTTGCCCACATTGCGACCGCGCACGGCTTCAGGCGAAAGATGAGCCGCATACGGCACAAGGATTTGTGCTGCTACGGAACCTACTCCGATCACGAGTGAAGCGGTGAGGAACAGGATGGCGCTTTTGATTACAGCGGCAATTATCAAAACGGCGGCTGTAAGGAGCAATGATGAAAGGATCAACTTTCGATTTTCCAGGATGTCTCCCAACGGTACGATAAATAACAAGCCGATCCCGTAGCCAACTTGCGTCAACGTAACGATGAGTGCGGCAGCCCCGGAGGATAGCCCGATGGTCGAACCGATCGTGCCTATCAATGGTTGAGCATAATAAAGATTTGCCGCTATGATACCGCAAGCGGCTGCCAGGATAAAAATCAGCGAAGGCGAAACTGATTTTTCCGTTGGAATGGAAGTTGAATGCATAGAAAGTCCCCTTTGCTCACCAATAATTTTCCGGAACAATCGTTCCGGAATATGCAAAAAAAAATGTTTTATAGCATTTCCATCATCATGTCTATCATCTGCTGCATCTTGCTGCGGTCACCCTGCACCTTCGCAACGATATTTATACTATGATTCATGTTTAAGAGCAAATAAGATAAAGTCTTGATATCTTTCTCAGGTATGATTTCTCCCGTTTCCTGACCTTTGCGCAGCAGCTCGTAGAAGGCTTTCTCCAACTCGTCAAACCGCTCCCTGATCAGCGCATTCAGTTGCTCATCTGGCGAATCCATGCCGACTGCTGCATTCGTAATGAGACAGCCCTTCGGCGACTCGCCGTCCAAGGCGGAATCGATGTGTATCTCGAAGTACTGCCGGATTCCCGATTTTGCGGATGTCGCATTGACGAGGATGTCCCGTTTGGCTTGCTTCCACTTCTTATACCAGTTGATCGCCTCGATATAAAGCGTTTGTTTGTCCCCGAACGTTTCGTACAGACTTGATCTGCTAAGATCCATAGCTTCCAGCAAATCGGGAATGCTTGCCGCTTCGTAGCCCTTCTTCCAAAAAACGAGCATCGCTTTATGAAGCACCGCTTCTTTATCAAACTCTTTGTAGCGTCCCATGGTTCTCCCTCCGTTTCCGTAGGTACAGTATATCACTTTCTGGAACGATAAGTCCAATATTTTTTGCGCAGGTATGAAAGTTAACACAAATCTTATTACGAACTCTGTATCGGCGGGACGAGATGGAGAACCCGGAGATGCCGCGGAAGCGTTTCTCTATTTGATGAGCGAACAATACTCCACCGGACAGATCATTGTCTTGGATGGAGGCTTGGTACTGGTTTAGGTAGCGAACATGGTACATTGTACTAGAGTTCTCCGATAGTTCAATTCCTTGCTATATATATTCAGATTCCATAATGAATAATCAGTTGGTTATTACCTGAAGCTTCTTCGATTAGTTTAAGCCATTTATCTAATATCCTTAATAGCTTCTCTGCTCCCGGCTTGTTAATAACGGTTACCCCATAGTAGTTTAAGCCTCTGTGACATTCTTTTGTTTCGGGATTAACTGATGGCAACCAGTTCAAAAAGTCCATATCTTACCACACATTGGAACTAAACTGCCTGTGTTTAACACAGCGTCCAGTTGCAGACCCTGCCTCCTCATTCGCGGCTCAGCTACAGCGTGCCGCTTGTTTTTCTAAACAATCGTCTGGCCTCAACTAGTTTATACTCCAAGTCCACCTACGGGTAGATTATCTTTATCCCTAATGTGCGCAGTTACGCTTGGGCTAATCGGTAAGTTTAAAGCAGTTCAATCGGATGAGCTGGCATGCCAAGTCTTTAGCATCTCTTGAGCTTTTATCGGATCATCCATGAGTAAAGTCCGATAATCCAGCATCTTGTTAAGAGTGTCCAGCATTTGGTCGAATTCTTCCTTCTTACTTTCGATCTCCTTTTTCTTGTCGCGAATCCAATCCATAATCTGCAAATTAGTGCGAGCATTGGTGTCATGATCCTGCAGAACTTCCTTCAGTTCAGCCAGTGAACAGCCGATGGACTGGAACTTCTTGATGAGCTTTAATCTCTCGACAGCTTCTTCCGAATAGTTGCGGTAATTGTTGCTTTCTCGCAGGACATGCCGTTCATCCAGCAAGCCCTCCTTTTCATAAAAGCGGATCGTATGAATCGTTAATCCCATCGTATCCGCCAATTCCTGAATTTTCATAATCGTTTCTCCTTTAGACCACTTGCCATAGAGTTCACTTCATAGTTTATGCTTAACATGTTCAAGCAGTCAACTTATGAAGGAGGATAACATAATGCATGTTTTTGTTACGGGAGCAACAGGGTATGTCGGTTCAACGGTCGTCCGGGAACTGATCGGCGCGGGACATACAGTGTCGGGTCTTTGCCGCTCTGAAGAGAAAGCCACGGGATTAAAGGCAGCGGGAGCCGAAGCGCTATACGGCACGCTGGATGATCTCGATACGCTGCGCAGCGGAGCAGCGGCCGCGGACGGCGTGATTCATCTGGCGTTCACCAACGATTTTACCGATTTTGAAGGTGCTCTGGCTCTGGATTTGCGGGCTGTTGAAGCCATGGGAGTTGCGCTGGAAGGCTCCGGTAAACCGTTCATTACCACAGCTCACGGAAATGGACATACCGTGGATCATGCCGTGCTCGCCATGGCTGAGCGCGGTGTTCGGACATCGATCGTCTCGCTTGCACCGTCCGTGCACGGAGATGGTGATAAGGGCTTTGTGCCAATGATGATCAACATCGCCCGGGAGAAAGGTTTCGCCGCCTACATCGGCGACGGAACGAACCGCTGGCCGGCGGTTCACCGCCTGGACGCGGCGGTTCTGTACCGACTGGCGCTGGAATCCGCTCCGGCGGGTTCACGGCTGCTTGGCGCCGACGATGAAGGCATTCCGCTCCGCGAGATCGCAGAGGTCATAGGACGACAATTGAATGTACCGGCGGTCAGCATAACACCTGAAGAAGCTGCCGACCATTTCGGGTTTCTTGGCAACATTGCGGCATTCAACATCACAAGCTTGTACAATACTGCTGAAGCGAGTCTGGCAACACGGGAGCTTCTGGGCTGGAAACCGATGCAGCCCGGATTGATCGCCGATCTCGAAGAAGACCATTATTTTGCATAAAAAAGGAAAGTGTACAAGGCTGCTTGGGACACCCCCATATATTGCTTTATCTTGTTTGTTTCAAAGCTCTAGCTATTTTTTCGCATGTTTTCTGAAAGGAATTTGGGAAAACTCCTCATAATTATAGAAGACAGCAGAAATCATGACTGGACATCCATTGTGCACCAAGGTTCTAAGGATTATATTAACGATTAGCAAAACCGGCAGCAGATCAGAGATCTGCTGCCGGTTTATTGTTAGGAACGAAATGAACTTCTTATAGATTAAATTAGGATACTTGCACATTGCAGGTCACTTATTTATTACCGAGATGTTGCGCCAAACCGATTAGAAGTCCTTCCTTTCCACGAATGTAGCAGAGCCGATACGAGTCCTCGTACTGTACCACTTCGCCAACGAGCTGAGCACCATGCATTAAGAGTCTGGATACCAATTCGTCAATGTCCTCGACGGTGAACATGACGCGTAGATAACCAAGTGCATTCACGGGAGCAGTTCGGTGATCTGAAATAGTAGGCGGGGTGAGAAATCGTGAAAGTTCAATTCGGCTGTGGCCATCTGGGGTAACCATCATAGCAATCTCTACACACTGCGAACCCAGCCCGGTTACGCGACCAGCCCATTCCCCTTCGACAGTAGCCCGTCCTTCGAGCTTCAAGCCAATTTCCTCGAAGAAAGAGATTGCGTCATCAAGGGATTCTACAACGATGCCAACATTGTCCATTCTTAGTAATTTGTTATTTTCCATCGTTTATCTCCTTATGTGCACAAATTTATTACCGATCACTTTGATATTTATTCTAACAAGGTTTACTAATTCCTTTTCGAACTGTTCCCGAATAGCTGCACATTAATCGTTCCAATAAACTCTTCGTTCCTGGTATTTGCCTTTATATTGCCCGTCAAAACTAAAAAGCGGCTTCCGATTACACGGCGCGCTTGTTGGCCGCGACCGTTTCGCCGCCAGAATGGCTCGCCCCTATTCGATCGCGATTGAAATGCCGCCAATGCCGCCTGCGATATCCGAAGCCGTCCGCAAAACGTTGGAGGTCCTCGCCGGCGTTCCTTTCGTAACGAGCTCCAGGTAGGTTCCCATCTCAGGCTTGCCGCCCGCCACCGCTTGGATCGTCTCGAAGTCCTGACGCGAGGCGAGACCCAGCGAGCCCATCTTGCCTGTCGGATGCGCCCGGATATCTCCCGTAGCGTCAACAACGAGCAAGCCTAATGCGGCAGCCGGAAACCAGCCGTTGATAGAGCTCGACATGCCGTTTTGCGGCGTCATTACGCCAACGACCTTTCCTTCATATTGCTCGATAAGCAGTTGTTCCGCCTTAATATGATCCTTGCCGAGCATTTGCCAATCCATTCCCGCCGGCGCGCCGATTGCCGTACAGGTAATACATCTTGAATCTTGTCAGTTTGGCACGAAAGAACCCGAATGAAAAATCAGCGTTACCTTTTTATTAAGGTAACGCTGATTTGTACTGAGCTTATACTCTGTATACAATGCCTATAGCGTGGTTAATCGATATTATGCAGGTATTGCAGGAGCCTCTTCAGCATGACCGCCGCCTGCGCCCTCGTCGCATATTCCGTCGGCGCGAAGCGTCCGTCTCCCATCCCCTTTATGATGCCGGCTTCAGATACACGGGCCACCGCCGATTGCGCCCAGGAAGAGATGGAGTCGTGATCCGCGAACGCAGCCAACGAACTGTCCACTCGCCCATCTCCACCGGTTACATGGCCGGTGAAGGTTAAGGCTCTGGTGATAATCACGGCCATTTGCTCGCGGGTGATCGGGTCGTTGGGCGCAAACCGGTCCGCACTGATGCCGGTCGCCAGTCTGTTCGCCACCGCCGCATTAACCGCTGGTGCATACCATGCGGATGCAAGGACATCTGCGTAACCGGAACTGCCCTCGTCCTCCTTCACAGACAGCCCCAGCCCTCGAACGAGCAAGGCCAAGAATTCCGCCCGAGTAATGGTACTATCGGGCGCGAAACGGTCGGCCGTCACGCCGTTCACCAACAGCTTGGACGCTAAATGATCCACATCCGCTTTCGCCCAGTGTCCGGTTAAGTCGGCGAAAGTTCGGGCCTTCACGTCTATGACCGTGTAGAGGCTATTATGCAGCACATTCAGAATCACTTCCGTTGAACCGTCCGGTTTGGTGTCCAGCCGCGCGGGAACAAAAACGACTGTTCCGGTCGCCGGATCATACTGAACGGCAATCAGGTTGCGGTTCGCCGCCTCTCCGTCCAGTTTGATCGTCCGAACCATATACGTTCCCCCGAAATCTTGCACCTCCGACGTTTGCCCGTTCGCTTCAGCTGTCACCTTGTAATCAATGACGGCACCGAATACGGTAAAACCTTGGGAGACGCCGATCCGTTCGATCTCATGTCGAATATCCTCGCCTGCTTGCTCCTGAATGATGCTCACGGTCAAATCCGATGCTTCCGCATCGAGACGTTCCGCCAAACCGGCCAGGTCGAGCGCACTTATTCTTAATTGGTAGCTGGATCCATTCAGTTTCGCCTCAATGATCGCATTCGGAAAAGCTTTGACCATCTCTGCGATCCAAGCTGCCGGAAGCCGTGTCTGCACGGCATGCTCTTGATCGTTTATCTCAATCGTGACAATCGGTTTCTTCGCCTCACTCAGAAGCTCCAGTACTCGTTCCCGCATCTGTTCGGAGAGGATGACCTGTTCGATTACCGTGCCGTTAGGACGTGTGACTTGTTCGATATCGGAAGAATCAACAAGTGCGGTAATCCCGCCCTCCGGATTCATTGTCACGGTGGAATTCGATGCCGGTCGATCACCGCCAACCGAAGAAGACGGTGTTGAGATACCGGTGACGGCAACCACCTTCACCGCATCATTGCCTGCCTCGTCTCGGGCATATACGGTATAATCGCCGTTCGCAGAGACAGTGAATCGACGTTCAGACAAAATATCGGTTCCGCCTGTTCCGTAGTTGAAATCAGCCGCGGTGAGATTACCCTTCAGCCATCGGAGCACCGTAAGTCCATTGCCAGCCGTTTCACCGTACACGCTTGCCGCCGCTCTGATCACTTGCCGCGTCGATCCGTCAGGCACAGCCGTAAGCGTAACATCGGGCGGTATCGCCACGATGTAGATTCCGCCGCTCGTATCCGGCGTCCCATACGCCAGCGAAGCGGCTCCGCCGGAGGCGCGTACGATACTGGCGCCGTCCGGAAGCTCCAGCGCGGCGGCAACTTCGATGCCATCCGCATCCGCTATTCCGGCTGGAACTTCGTATTCGAAGGTCAGCTCCGTCAATGCCTCATTCCGTGTTCCCGTATATGTGGCATACACCGTCCGAGTATTGGAGCTGGCTCCAACCGTAAGCGGAATAACCGGCATCCCGGCAACGATTACTTCGTATCCGTAGCGTATCTTAAAGAGAAGGATATCGTTCGGGCCGTACAACCCATTGGCCGGTGCCGTCAGCACTAACCCCACCCAAGCGGCTTCGAACGTCGCCTTCGCTGTTTCCAAATCAGCGACGGCATCATCCAACTGACTCTGAGTTTGGTTCTCCGCGTCGACGGCAATCGCCTGCGCGGCGTTGATCGCTGCCTGCAAAGCGCTGCGATCGTTCGCCGACGCTTGTCCTACGCCTGTGCCTTCGGGATGGTCCGCCAGCGTCTGAGTTGCATCCACCAACAAGTCTTCCAAATCCGTCGCATCTCCTGCCGGAATAATCGCGGCTTCGAACGTATCCATTGCCGCTTCTAAATCGGCGACGGCAGCATCCAACTGACTCTGAGTTTGGCTCTCCGCGTCATCGGCTATCGTCTGCGCGGCGTTGATCGCTGTATGCAAAGCGCTGCGATCGCTTGCCGACGCTTGTCCTACGCCTGTGCCTTCGGGATGGTCCGCCAGCGTCTGTGTTGCATCCACCAACAAGTCTTCCAAACCCGTCGCATCTCCTGCCGGAATAATCGCGGCTTCGAACGTATCCATTGCCGTTTCCAAACCGGCTAAGGTATCATCCAACTGAACCTGAGTTTGGTTCTCCGCGTCATCGGCTATCGCCTGCGCGGCGTTGATCGCTGCCTGCAAAGCGCTGCGATCGCTCGCCGACGCTTGTCCTACGCCTGCGCCTTCGGGATGGTCCGTCAATGCCTGCCCAGCGTTCGTCAAACGCGTATTGAGCATCGATGAATCGCCAACCGGCACGATGGCTTGCTGGTATGCCATTATCGCCGCATTCAATACGCTTGTTGCCGCATCCAATTGACTTTGCGTGTAATCGTCCGCGTTATCACGAATTTGCTGTGCCGTATCGATGGCTGTTCCCAGCGGGACGCGATCGCCAATTGAAGTCTGCCCTACTCCCGTGCCTTGCGGATGATCCGTCATCGCCTGTTCCGCAACTGTGATCGCAGCATTAAGCGCCGTCGGATTGCCGGGTCCGATGATCGCGGCATTGAAGGCTTGAATCGCTGAACTTAACGAGCTGACGGCATCATCCAACAGACTGTGCGAGTATTGGCTAGCGTTCTGGAGAATCTGCTGCGCCGTATTGATCGCCGTCTGCAACGCGATGCGCGTTCCCGACGACGTTTGCCCCACGTTGGCGCCTTGCGGATGATCCGTCATCGCCTGCTGCGCATTCGCTAGCGTATTGCCAAGCGCCGTCGGATCTCCGGCCGGTATAATCGCAGCCATGAACGTATCCATCGCCGCTTCCAATTCACCGACTGCGACGTCCAATTCATCCTGTCGGTAATTGCCGGCCTGATTATAGATTTGGCGCGCCGCGTCGATCGCGGTCTGTAGTGCGCTGCGATCGCCCTCCGATGTTTGTCCTGCGTTGGTGCCAGCTGTATGATCGGTGAGCGCTTGCGCCGCTTCAGTCAGCGACGTCCCCAATGCCGCAGGATTGCCCGCCGAGATAATCTGCCCCTCGAATGCCGAGATCGCCGCGGTCAATGGGATTGCGGCGGCGACCAAGTCGGAGGCGACGGTTGCGTTCCCGATTCCGTAGATATATGCCGTGGCAGCGTCATACGCCGCGGTCAAATCGCTATAAGCATTGGTCGCCACTTGTCCTACGCCGGTACCAGGCAAATGATTTATCAACAACGCCTTTGCAGTCGCGACCGCTTGAAACAACGCCGTCCCGTCAACAAAAGCGTGACCGTTATTCGCTGCATAAGCGGCTGCTGGAGAATTCGCAACTCCGAATAGTTTGAGATTCCCCGGATTGCTCGTAAAGACGCCTGTCCCAAAAGATGTCTCAGCGCCTAACACCGTTACGCTGGTCAAATTATTAGCATAGAACGCAGAACTCTGAACATTCGTCACGCCCGCCGGGATGACCAGTCTTGTGAGGTGATTCGTGTCGAAAGCCCCTCCCGCAATGGTCTTCAAATTTTCCGATAACGTAATCGTTGTTAAACTATTCATGTAGAAAGCATAGTTTCCGATCGCCGTCACGCTATCCGGGAATACGACGTTCGTAAGCGGATTGTTCTCGAAGGCGCTGGCGCCGATCGTTAACAAGTTGTCCGGAAGGTCTAAGGAAGTGAGACTATTATAACGGAAGGCATACGTTTGAATCTCCTTCACGCTATTCGGAATAACGACGCCCGTGAGTTTGGGTTTGACCGTCCCATAGGTATCGAACGCCGATCTTCCGATCGAAGTTACCGTCGCCCCCGATAACGTGGCGGGAATGACCACATTCAAATCCGTACCCGAGTAACCTGTAACGGTGGCGCCATTGCTGCTCGTGGTGAAAACAAATTCATCTTCGGCCGCGTGCGCGATTTGAATCTGCGATAATGAAGTCCCGAACGCTGTTAATGCAATCAATAGGCATAATAGTGATTTTCTCATGTTTTTTCTCCTTTACGATGAATCTTGTCGAATAAACGGGTGCCACATTTCATTTTAGAGACGGCCAATGAAAAAATAATGAAAGAATCAGCCGAATCCGCGCAGTATCAAGCTTTGCGAGGTTTTTTTGAACCTTTTGTAAAGTCGGTATTCGAATCTTGTCGATTTATCTGTAACGGATAGTGGAGAGTCTCACATGGATCATACCAACAAACCGCCCTTTATATAGCAAACGGCAGCTCATCATTTGATGAGCTGCCGTTGTGTTCTTATTGAGCTAACGTTCTCCGTTAGCGGAATGAGCAATATGACTTAAATTATTAAAACTTACGTTTTTGATAGGGGAGACCTTCGCCATCTTCACAGTAGGATTTGAGACTATAAAGGAAAATTGCCCAGTTATAGTTACAGGAACGATAAAATGGCGTTATTTCTTTCCAGTTCTTATGACGCAACGTAATAAAAGTCTTCCCGTTCTTCTCTTGAATATCAAAGGAAATAATCGTACCAATCCATTCTGGATCTGAATCTATACACTGCCAAACGACTTTTTTGTTTGTGATTAATTCCTCTATTCTCATCTTCGTTATGTCATTGCTGCCGAATCTAAATTCATTAATAAAACCAATCTGATTATGAATAATGAGTTCATTGGTCCATATTTCTGATAGCCCAACCGCGGTTGTTAAAGCTTCATACACCTTCGACGCTGGAACATGTACGGTTTGCAAGTGCTCGATATTTACCATGCCTTGCTCCTTTCTAACTGAATATTTTATGTTTGATGCTTATGATGATATATGATGCATCTATTAGTGCTGCCTTCATGTCGTGGCGATGCTCTCTCAGTTTACATTCAGGATAATGTCCTTTAGTTCAATTAGAGTCTTGATTCGATAGCTCGCCTGTGAGAAGTCATGTGTTTTTGTGAAGTCGTTTTGGACAATAGCACAGTCGATACCAGCCGCTACGGCTGAGTTCAACCCTCTGTTTGAATCCTCTACAACCAGGGTCACTTCTTTGGTAGCTCCGAAGCGCTTTAGGCCGGTCAAGTATGGTTCCGGGTGCGGCTTGGCTCGTTCGTAGTCTTCGCGAACAAGAACGAATTCCATGAATTGTATAATCTGGCGATTTTCATGAATAAGTAGAAAATCCGCGCGCTTTGCAGTCGTCACGATGGCCATGCGGACGTACTTTGACAGTTCGGCTAGCGTTTCAACTACGCCTTCAATCTCTATGGCTTCTGTTCTTAGATATTCCTGATAATAGTCGTTGCGGACCTCACGCTGCTTTCTGATGGTCTGTTCATCAATACCTGCCGACCTAGCTTGAGACCAAGTGCCAAATGACTGGGTCATGTCGCGTAGGTATTGATCTTTATCCAAGGTAAATCCAATGTCAGCCAGAGCGCGTTCTCCCGCTTTGTAATACCAGTATTCAGTATCGACCAGAACACCATCATGATCGAAAAGTATGTACTTTTTCATTGTTTCGTTCTCCTTTGTCAGCTGCGGCAACCATGCGTGCCATCACGCATGAACCCTCCATTTCTTATTGTCCTCCAGTCCGCTGGATCTACTAAATAATAACATGGGGAACGTGATCCGACCCAAATATACGTATCTGTTGTTTGATCGCTGTAACAAAGTTTTTTCGGATGGGTTATGATCGGTTTAATTGTACCATATATTGTAACTAACTTGTCCTTTAGCTTAATATATCGAGCATTTTCGGGGAGCACGGAGCTGTATAGAAGTTCTTGTCGTCCTACAATTGTTTCGACTGACCATGGCCAACTGTTCGCTAACGTAAAGCAGCCTAACTCCAATGTTAGGCTGCTTTGATTTTATGGATTCAATTATATGGACTTCCCGGTTCTTTTATTAGGCTGAAAATAGACGGTTTCTTCTTCGTTTCCGGCAAACCCCTTCATCCTTTTTTTTCCTAACTCATTATCGAAAAAAAGGATACGCCGCCTTGTCTCTCATCAAGCCGAAGACTCGGGCTTGCGAAAGGCGGCCACGATCGTCAGCAACAGCAGCGGCAATAGATACGCGACTCCCGTCCAGAGGGGATGAATCGACATTATAAAGCTGCCCCACTGCGTTGCGCCGTCGAACGTAACGAGCCCCATTAGAAATCCGGCCAAAGCCAGCGGCATGACGATCGCCGTGCTTTCTTTGAGCCCGAACAACCCGCTTACGAACAAGCTGAGGACGTACAGGGTAACCGTTACCTTCATGTATGAGCCGAGAATGAGCGACATCCCGATAATCGATTCGATTCGTTGGATGACTTCCTGAAATTCAACCAACCTGGCCATGTTGAAGAGCACGTAAGGCCGATCTCCCGCATAGGCGCCAAATACCATGATCGAGCAAATCGTCGCCATGCATAACGTGAATATGTTAAAGCCTAACGAAAGCATCAGCGCCTTCGGCACTCGCTTTCTTTGACTGCGCTCCACGAACGGAATCAGCATGCCGAACAAAAAAACTTCCGAGTAAGGAAAACCGAACGTGAAATACGCGCCATGCAAGACCGGCTTTAACCCCTTTGGCAATACGGGAAGCAACTGCAATGGATTATAATCGGGTATAGCCAACAGCAGGATGACGATAATGAAGAACGAAGTCAGCAGCATAATAAGCGTAAACATTCTGGCCATCACCTCCAGTCCTGCCCTCGCCGTCAACGCGGCTACGAGAAAAACAAGGATGGTAAAGACGTATATCGGCGTCTCCCTTAGCATGGAGCTCACCATAAACAAGCCAACATCCATGACGATGCCCGACTGCTCTTGCAGAATAAAGCTTATCGCCAGCAGTCCGATTACGACCGTCATGACGTTGCCGACGAGTTTCCGGCTGTACTCGACATAATTCAATCCCGGAAACCTGTTATGAAGAAAAATCAGCATCATTAGCATCATAAAGCCAAGCGCTCCGGACACCAACAGCGAAATCCAGGCTCCATTGCCGGCTTTGCCGATGAGCGGCCCGGGAATATTGATAATGGAAGAGCCTGTCATGTATACGAAAAACAGCACGCCCAATTGAAAATGGCTGATTTTTTGCTTATCCGTTTCCATACCGGGCGCTCCTCCTTCGTTAATGCGGCGATGCTACCATTTTACGCCTAACGTCGCCTCAACCTGCTTCGCTGCTTCGCCAAGCGCGAATTCGACGATGTCGTACATGTCAAACCAATCGCGGTTCACGACGTAATCGATCCCCATATACAGACAGCCCGCCACGATAACGGCGTACACTCCTTTTTCACGTCTCGTTATTTTCTTCCTTAGCGTTACGCCGTCGTATAGCAGCATCCCGCCAACAGCTGCGATCACGACGATCAGCCGCTCCCACATTCGGTTTCCCTCCGTTATCCGATCACTAGTAAGCCGGCCGGCTCTTGATCGTGCCTCCGGTAACCAATTTAAGTTCGACTTGGATATCGAACGGTAGCTCGGCGAACTGCTCGTCCCAATTTTGCTTCAGCGATTCCCACTTTTTCGGATTTTTTCTGTATATGCTGTTTCCGATTCCGATTACGTCCAATTTTTGTTTTTGAACGAATGCGATCGAATCGATTGCCTGTTTTTTGAGTGCTTTCTCTACGGCAGCGACAAATTTTCGCTCATCCTGAATCGTTTCGATTCTCGTGCATCTCAGCTCGGTAATCGCAATCTCGCCTCGCATCTTCACGGCAACCTTTATTTCGTCACCATTTACGATCGGCTTCGTCTTCACATGCAGGGACAATACTTCAGCCGTTTCTTTGAACCCTTTCAGCCCGGGACACGAAATCTGGGCGACGCCTGCTTTATACTCGTTGCGCAGCATGACCAGCCCCTCCACTTTGCTGGAAGGCAGCACGGTTTTCATTACGCCATCCTTCAACAAAGCGAGTCCCGCGGCAGAGAAAATATCTCCGGATTTCTTGTTCTCGTATACATAGGCTACGACGGCATCCGGATGCGCGCTCGTCAATTGCATGATTAAATCAAGGAGCGAGGTATCGATCGTCTTGGCTGAATTGCGGTAGGACGATTCCTCCGTACGAAGAAATTGCTGAGCGGTCGTTTGCTCGATGAGCGGCTTTTTCTCGAACATTTTCGAAGCTCTACCCCGTGCAATCATCAAGCTGACGCTGCTGCGCGGCTCATGGTCCCGTAAAAACAGGTCGAGTATTTTACTCACGTCCGCACTTCTTGCCAAAGCCTCTCCAACGATGATGACGCGCATGTGGCTCCATTGCGCCTTCCTCCCTAAGTGGATCGGAATATCGCGTATCGATTCCATGACGGTATCGTCAGTCGTCTTGACGTTGATGCTAAGCGGCGATGTCGTCGTTGTTTTTCCGGATTCGGAAGAGAGCGGACGGTAGATCTGGGTCAGCATCTCGATATCCCCCTCTTCGCCGAGATCGAGCGCTACGCCCATAACGAAGCCGCGCTCCGTAAGCTCGTATTTGCTCCAGCAGCCGGATAGGAGCGGAACGCAGACGATGAAAAGTACAAACGCACATCCAAGCTTTCTCATACGGTTCCTTTCCATTACGGCTTCTGATTATGCAAGTTGCGGGGCTTTCGAAGCAACGTCTTAAGCGGAGCGCGCAGCACGACGTCACGCAGCTCGGAGAGCCGGAGCGGCGCAAGCGGCGCCAAATACGGTTGGCCGAGTGTGCGCAGCTTGCTTAGATGAAGCAGGATGATGATGAAACAGACCATCATGCCGAACCCGCCCAATAACGTTGCGCTGACCATCAAGGGAAACCGCAATATACGAAGCGCAATCGCAATGCCATACTGCGGGATGGAGAAAGACGCAATACCCGTTAGAGCAACCACGATGACCATGATCGGGGATGCGATTCCAGCGCTTATGGCCGCGTCCCCGATGACGAGCGCTCCTACGATGCTTACCGCGGAACCGATGGGACGGGGCAAACGAACTCCTGCCTCGCGCATGAGCTCGAAAAAAAATTCCATGAGCAAAGCCTCGAAGAAAGCCGGTAGCGGAATCCCCTCCCTGGCATTCAGCACCGCGAGCAGGAGAACCGTTGGAATAAGCTCGGGATGATAAGTCGACAGTGCAATATAAATGCTAGGCAGCGAAAGCGCAATAATAAAGGCTAATATGCGCAGCCAGCGCACCAAAGTGGAAATAACGGTCCGCTGGTAATAATCTTCGCTCGACTGAAAAAACTCGGTAAATAGGCCCGGACATAACAGCATGCCTCCCGTGCCTTGGACAAGAACGATGATCTTGCCGTCCAACAGTCCGGCGACCGCCATATCGGTTCTTTCGGTATATCGATGCTGCGGGAACGGCGAGAATGTCGAGTCTTCGATAAGCTGCTCGATATAAGACGTTTCTAAAATTTCCACATCCCGGATCCGTTCCATCCGCGATTTGAATTCTTTCAACAGTTCGCCGTCGACTGTTCCTTCAATATATCCGTACGCGACCGTTGTCTTCGTATCGCCGCCGCCCGACATTAACACGATTTTGAACTTCGGGGTCTTCAGCCGGAGCCGAAGCAAACCTAAGTTTTTTTGTAAATTTTCGACCGTGCTCTCTCTTGGCCCTTGCACGACCGATTCGTTGACGGGTTCAATCACCTGCCGCGTCTCGACGGACTCCGCTTTATAATTTAGCCCGTGATCCCATCCATCGAAAATAATAATGAGCCGACCGCTCGATATGGAATCGACGACTGCCACCATATCGTTTATGAGCTCGGCTTTTTTTTCCGATACGCCTTGCTGACCGAAAAAATATTGGATGTCTTGCAGGGTTACGTTCATTCCAGGCCCGATCTCGTGCGTCGTCAAATCCTGGAGGGACAGCTTCATATAGTTGATCGTATCTTCCTGCACGAGCGAATTATAGTAGACGGAGCATGCCCTCTCCCCCAAACCCGGACCATAACTCCAGTGCTTGAAATTAATGTCCGAGCTGTCCCGAAACACATCCTCCAGAAAACGCAGATTATCTTGGAGAGAGAGCGAGATGGGAATGGCGGGCTGCTTAAGATTCGTGCTTCCCATCGTACTGTCGCTCGGGATGCCGGAAGCTTGAGGCGAGCTTTGCTGTGCATTGGTATCGCTGTTTCCGCTGTTGCTCTCCATGATCGTATCACCCGGCCCGCATGTGCTTTTATGGTTCGATTACCAGTATTGCCCTTACCCATATGCACTATTCAGTTCGGTTGAATGACCACGTTTGCGCAGCAATGGGCGGATGGAAAGAACCCTCATGATCGTTGAATGCTCTTCTTGTAATCATTTTTCGTCCGACCTTGCGACCGTGTATCTTACGATTTATAAATCCAAATTTTCTATAAAATCTTGCAACCGCTCCAACTGCAATAGATGATGCCTGTAATGCATTTCAACCAGCAAAAACCACTCTGTAGCGTTTAACGCGCCGAAACCTGGATGAAGGATTCTATTCCCTTCTGGCGCCTGACTCAAAGCGATTTCAGTACGTTTCATCCGTTCCACTACGCCACGAAGGCCTTCCATCAGCTGCTCCTTACTATCCGGTTGCTGCGGTGTGTACTGCGGCGAAGCCGGGACTCGAATCCGAATGGGCGGAAAGCTTCCAAGCTCGAACGCGGCTCTCCCATTCTCTGTTTTTTCCCCCGTGTTCCCCAGGACAGCCGCGCTTCCGTTTAAACATTGGTCAACATTATGCAGATGCATGAATTGAGCCGACTGAATCAAATGCATATACATTTGCCCAATCGACCATTCCTCCTCGTTAGGTTTTGCAAGTAATTGCTCCATATTGAGGTTTTCCAGTTCAACTAAATATCCTCCAACCGTCACCTCAAACGCCTGCAATGCTTCCGCTGTACTTCTCATTTAACAACACTCCTCATTCATCTTGGGTATAACCCCAGTATAAAAAAACGCTACTGACAACAGCATGTCAGTAGCGTTTAAAAATTTTTTCTGCCTCTTCCCGAATCCGTCGGCGTAAAGACTCTGGTTCCAGAACCTCGACGTCTCCTCCCCAGCTGAGGATAAGGTGCAACAGTTCCTCCGGCGTTCGAACGCGAAAATGGAACCAAACTCCGTCAGCCCGCTCTTCGACCGCTTCCGTATAAAAGTTAGCGGTTTCGGCAATTTTATCGGCCTTTTCTGGATTGGCTCGAACCAGTACGCGTTCGTTGCGGTCGTCCGGCGGACGGTAATGGCTTAAGTTAAAGCCAATCGGCATTGCAAAGTGTTTATCCAGAACGACTAGCTCAGTCATTCTCGACAAACGGAAATGGCGGATATCCTGCCGCAGGTCGCAGTGCCCGATCAAAATCCAATTACCTTCAACGAGCGACAGTCCGTATGGAGAGACCTCACGCATACTCTTTCGATTGCCGTCCGTCTCCGGCATATTTTTCTGGTATGAAATCCTTAGTTTTCGCCGTTCCAAAATCGCGCGCCGTGCTTGTCCGAGATAGTCTTTTTCCCTCAAGCCGGTTACCGCTTCGCTAGCTTGAAGAAGCTTCATGGTTTCCCGAACGCGCATCGACTCATCGCGCACTGCTTCGGGTAAAATAGCTTCAATTTTGTGTCGAGCCGCCTTAGCTATATTTCCATAATCACCATCCAACCGCTGCTCAATAAAATCTGTACCCATGAGCAGGGTTACCGCCTCTTCAGCCGAAAACCCGACTGGTGGAAGAAAATACCCCTCCATCAGGGAATAACCCTGTCCGGGGGCTCCCAATATTGGAATCCCCATTTCGCTAAGGGCTTGAATATCTCTATAGATTGTCCGCACGCTCGTCTCAAATAAAGCAGCCATATCTTCTGCTCTCAATATCTTGCTTCGTTGCAGTTCCAGCAATATGGCGAGTTGCCGGTCGGTTTTGTTCATTTTCGTTCCCCCGCTGAGCCATCATCCAAGTTCATTTTTATTTATTCTAACACAGTAAGCTACCCAACTATAAAATTGGAACTATCCTGTGAGCGAAACGAAGGGCTACCACATTGGCAGCCCTTTCGATGTTCCACTATCGTCTCCCGTTAGCTTAATAAATCGTGGCTTCCTGGGAATTGTGTCTTTTGACACGCGTCAGCTATAAGTCTCTAGACACCCATTAACACGCAATTATTTTTTGTAACATTTGTTTAATGAGGACTTCATTCCTATTCATTTGCGACCGATATAAAGAATAATGATTCATTAGCGCGACTATAGTCATGAAATATCAGGAAAGAAGGGTTGCTTTATGAGAATAATTCACCGCAAGCCGATCAACGCTACTTTGCTTCAAGCAGGCATTAGGACTCGTTCTTCGAATTTCGCCGCAACGGCAGCCATAGAGAACAGATCGACGAAGCGCAGAGGAAAATTTACGACCGGCATGATTAATGGAGCGCTTTTGGTTGTGCCATTCTGGCTTTTGATCGCCTGGTTGATTTTTCACAACTAAGCTACAGTTCCCCGTTAGTTAAATACTTCTTCCCAAATGAATACATAAATGAACAGGAATCAAAACGGTGTCGATATTGACAATACGCTGGAATGATGTTGTTTACAATCTCCACTCGTTCATCCTCTGACATCAATCCAGCGGTGACCAAACGCCTCGCTTCATCATTTCCTAAAGCAAAGCGAAGTAGAATTGGCATTTCCACAGTCTCATCATTTTTCAATAGAAAGTCACTGGTCTGGATGATTACTTTTACGTCCTGCAGGTTTTCGGTTACAAAATACGAATATAGCTTTCTGCCTATTGTACGGTCAGTGCCCTGTATACGCGCGTATTCGATATGCGCATTGACTAATGTGGACAACTCTCGCCCGAACGGATGAAACACTTGGGTACCATCATCAATCTCAACAGCACAAACCACACCGCCAGGCTTGCATACCCTAACCATTTCTCTTACAATTTCGTGTGGGTGTGTATTGTGCATTAAAACAAGCCGTGTATAAACAAAATCAAATGTGTTGTCATTAAACGGTAGAATGTTAGCGTTTCCGTGGACGAATTGAATTCCCTGAATACCTAATGGCTTTTTTTGTGCTGCTTCTAGAATTGTTTCGCTGTTATCGATGCCGATAAAAGAGGCGTCGGGTAAATACTTTGAGAATAACTCAATCATGGCTCCAGTACCGCACCCTACATCTAAAACATTTTTGGCTCCGTATAGACCGTTTTCAAACAATAAACGGATAAGTGTTTCTGAGTGACTATCCACGTTTTCTGTTAATCTCTGGATTTCTGATACTCTTTTTTCTTGCTCGAAATGGTCGAATTGATATGATGTATTCATCCCATATGCCTCCTTAAATGAAAAGAGGCAAAGAGGGATATCCCCTTTACCTCTGCCCAGGCGTACGGCGGTATGAATATGTGCTCCCTCGTGGTTATCCACGTTTACGCCAGTTACACATACCAGAAATTTACTTAATTATAGTCTGAATATTGAAATTAAAGCAAGGAGAATTATTGCGTTATCCTGCCCGTTACTTCAATGAAAAAAAGCAGCCGATCTTAGGGACCTGCTGCCGTTCATGTCCTAGTTGAGGTAATGTTGTAATATCCTATTCACCAAAAATTTTCCTGCTTAGTTCCTTAATGGAGGGGGTGTATTCTCCTAAAGTGTTAATATTGAATATGGGGACGTCGATCCGGGGTTCCTCGTAAGGGCTCACGCTAGGTTCAATTCCTTTTCTGGCCATGTCGACTCCCTTATCGCCATGGAAGTACTCTCGCAGTGGGTTGTCCAGCCCCCTGCGGACAAACCTGTCAAGCGCGATCTTTTCGTCAACCTTGCAAATCAACAGATAGACCCTCGCCTTTCCCATGAACTGTTCAAGCATGGTCGACCATATCCTATGCTGGAACGCTGCTTCAGCAATCACTGACACGTTGTTGGTTATCAGCCCCATGAGCGTATCAAAGAATATTCCCGTGGCCGTTTTATTGGCTTCCTCCGGAAGCTCGTTATGTCTTTTGCCGAAGGTATGTACATACCCTTCCTTAATCTGATCCCGGCTGATTACTGGCATAAAAATCTCATTACTAAGCTCCTTAGAAATTGTTGTTTTCCCTGAACCTGGCCTACCGGTGACAACGATTAAATAAGGCTTTGACATATGTTTCTCTCCTCATGTCGTAATAAAATGATAAATAATTACCAATTTTGTGTATAGTATCATTACAAATTAGATTCTCAGTACAAAAATAACTAGCTTTATTTTAATGAAAAATGGAGCAGCTGCTGTCGCATCTACTCCATGGTACGTTGTACTAAAGTTCTCGGTTAGTTTAAACTCATTTAAATAAAATCTTCCCTCGTAGCCCAAGAAATGCCCCAGATGTATTTTTAGTGCTATCGTTACTCGTGCAGGATGTCTTTCTAAGTTATTATTTCAAGTATTACTAGTAAGAACGCTTATTACAATCTTAACTACTGAACTCCGGTTTATTCGTTAAGATGTGCTCCTCGCCCCACTCGCTCATTTTATCAAGAAATACAATCATAGATCTTCCTAGCGAAGTCAACATATATTCTACTCGTGGTCGAGGTTCAGGATATGATTTTCTTTCAATGATTCCATCACGCTCAAGTTCGCGAAGCTGTTCCGTTAGTATTTTTTTCGATATAGATGGTAAATGCCTCAGTATTTCGCTATAACGCACAGGTTTGTTATTTTTAAATAAGTATCGATAGATCGGAATTTTCCATCTCCCACTTAACATCGTAAATACAACTTCTACCGGACACTCATTTAATTCGACAGGCATTCGCACACCACACTTTTACCAATATTATAACCCATATATTCAATCGTGCGGTTGGATACATTAAAGTGCCTTATTGTTCATTATTGATAAAGTTCATATAATCACTCGTAGTGAGGAGGGAATGAATATGAACATTGGAATTGTTGGTGCAGGAAATGTAGGTAAAATATTAGGGGAGGGATTTGTTAAATCAGGTCATCGTGTTTTAATCAGCAACCGAGAACCTCATCACTCGAAGCATATTTCTTGGAAGCAAGAGGCAGGCGATTCTGTGGGCATTGCTTCATTTGATGAAGCCGCACGGTTTGGCGAGATCATTATTATAGCACTCCCTTGGTCCTGTATAAAAGATGTTCTCGAAACCATCGATCCGGCCTATCTAAGAAACAAGACGATCATTGATGTAAGCAACGCCGTACATTTTGATAACGGCCCACGCTTACTCCTTCAAGATACTTCGACAGGGGTAATAGTCCAAAAGTTATTGCCGGAAAGCAATGTTGTGAAAACACTCAATACAGTCAGCGACAAAATCATGATCCATCCAAATTTTAAAGAAGGTTCGCCAATCATGTTTATGTGTGGAAACGATAATTCATCTAAAGATCAGGTCAGAGCTCTGCTTAAAGATATTGGTTGGACAACGGTCGTTGACTTAGGTGACATACGGCAAAGCCTTCTACAGGAATCGATCATGCTTGCATGTGTGATTAGCGAAATTAACTTACAGTCGCCAGGCTCTGCATTTGCTTTGTTAAGTCATTAACTACTTTTCCCCACCCTAATGGGGGCTGCCGATATCGTTCCGCGGTACCCCCATATTGGACAAATATTGAACTAATCGTTCCTCGTTAACAAGTTAACCGTTGCAGTTCTTGTCTTTACAAATATCCCATTATAAGTGTAACCGTAGGCTTCTATAACGGTTGGTATGAGTGCTTTCTTTATTACGTTTATATAGTTCATACTTGTGTGGAGGCACATAGTAAGCCTTCTGACAGCTTCCTAAAATGTTATTTCCCTTTATCGGCAGGCTTCGGCTTCGCTTCGTTGCCCCACAGCCGGGTTCCCCCGCCGAGAGCCTGCCTCCATTCGTGGCGCCACTGATGGACGTTCGCGATCGAGATTTCCGGCATGTTCTGCCTATGCTCTTTCGACGGAAAAGCCGGAAACGGCTTATGCGGCTCCGTCTGATACCAGTACGAAACCGTGCACAGGTCGAGCGTCAGGTTGTTATCGTGGCCGTGCTCGATACTCGCGCGCAGCGACTTGTCGAAGTAGACCGGCTCCTCGAGCAAAAACCGATAACAATGGGTTCTCCCCATCCATCCTAGCTTATCCGGCACGCGGGCATAGCCGAAATAGGGATGCAAATAAACCTCATTCGGGCACCAGGAGCTGTTGAAGAAGTCCTCCGTACCTGTTCCGTGCAGCGAGCCCGGCCACTCTTCTCCGTCGATCAGCCACATGTCGTCTCCTTCGCCGTACCACATGGGTCCCGGATTCTCGACGAAATAGTTGACGCCGACAAAATGTCCTTTCCCTTCGATATCAGCGAACAAATAGTTATTCTTGTCACTCGGATTTTTACCTTCCGGTGCGACGACGCTCCATTCCGTCTCTCCCGCTTCCGGATGCACCTCGGTCAGCTCGCGATTCCACCAAGCGTGGAATCGGCCGATCGTAGCCGGCATTTCCCGATGCTCCTCGTAATCGATGTAATAATAGAACGATTGGATTGGCTCGTCGGATTCGTTCTGTAGCGTAACACGCGCGCCGCTGCCGTACGGCATGTGAAAATAGCTATTGAGCGCTTTGCCCTTGGATGGCGCCGCTGCCAACGGCAACGACATATAGTTATATTCTTCGCCCCAGCCTTGACCGAAGAAGTCGCCGAGAGGCGCTTCAACGCTCGGTTCCGTCTCTCCGTCCCAATACATGCGCAGCACAGCGTTGCGGCGAATCATTTTGTCCGGTGCGCTAACCGTAATCCAGATATGCTTGATGATGCCCGCTCCGGGAAGATCCGCCAACACGGCCGTCTCTCCGGCTTGGATCGTCACGTAATCCTGATTGCCTCCCGAGCGATCGTAGCTCGATACTCTTTTGGCACGTACGCCGTCCTTGATCCGGATAATATTTTGTAATACGCTCATGCTCTAATCCCTCTTTCTTGATTTATTATTGTCGCGAACCACTGCAGTCTGCATTTTACGTTTGTCAGCCTGGATCCAATGTAACGGTAAGCGTTCGCTCCCCTAGCGCAGCCGGACTTCGTTCCGTAAGCACGATACGGTACATGCGGTCGCCCCAATTGCGTCTTAGACGGCTGTCCATATGTTCGATCGGTTCAACGGTCGCTTCCAAGTGTTCGCTACCGTAATGGACGACGGCTTGTTTACCGGGCGCATAGGACAGCCGAATAACGCCTCCGTCCCCTAGCACCGGCTCGCAAGGTGTGATAAGCGAATGGAATATATCCGCCAAAGCGCCGTCCTTCATGACATATCGATCGTTGACCGTTACGGTCGGAACGCCGGAACGCTCCAATCTGACGTTACGCCTCCAACTTTCGATGCCGGCCTCTTCAGGATAAGCTTCGGCGATATCCAGGCTAAACTCTGAGCTTCCGCCTTGCTGCTCATACCTTGCATCGCTTGCCCGGTAGCGCCCTCCAGCATGTTGCTGCACGCCACGCACCGTTGGAAGATTATGATACTGCGACTGCAGATACCAGAGCTCGTAGCGCCGATCGCTGAACGTCTGCGCCTTGTACTCCTCCATACCGAGATCAACAAGAAGCGGATAGCCGTCGGCGAAAACGAGGAAGCTGCCGACATCGTTATGATTGTGCGCCTCCCCGTTATTGCCGCCTTTGGCCGCGACATACAAGCCTTGCTTGCTCCCTTCCCGTTCTCTTGCGGTCATTACCTCGGTTACTGCGAACCATGCATCCCGCGCATACGGTGCCTCCGACCTCAGTGCAAGCCTTTCTTTCTCTACGAATAAATCCCGCGTATACCCATACAGGTTAAACCAGATTCTCGTGCTGGGTTCGCCGCTTGCCGGAAGACTGGAGCCAAGCCGTAGCAGCAGTTCCTCTCCCGTGCTGCGTCCATAGCGGTATACCCCTCCGCCGCCGGGACTCGCCTTGACGTCGCAATCGGCGAAAGACACATAATAGTCTCCGTGGATGTGCACCTTCGGCATATATGCTCCAATATCCTTGACGATCGACTCGTTGTAAATATCGACGCGACTCTGAGACGATAGCGACAGCAGTTCGAGGCATTCATACAGGCCGCCGCCTGACGCGCTCCAATACGACGGTCCTTCGTCGCAGCAGCCATCCGAAGGATATGTCGCGATGAATGTGTCAAGGCTCCGCAACACTTTCGCGATTCCTTTGCTTCTGATCGCCGGGTCTTCTTCCGCAAGCAGGAAACCTGTCAGTACCGGACCGTTGCACCACGGATTCCAGTTGTTCACCCGAACATCCGGAGTGAACCCTTGCCACCAATAATCGTCGTGCTCAAGATACGGCTGCAGCATTCGTTGCTTGATCTCCTGCACGATTCGCTCGTTGATACGCGGACTGATCGCATCCAGCCTGCTGCCAAGCAAGTAGCGGATCCAGAGCAGCAGCCTTGCCGTTTCGACTGTGAATAGCTCCACGCCGTATTCCATCATGCTAGGAATACTTTCCTGCTTATCTACATCCCAATGACTGCGATGTCCGGGGCTTACCCAGGTCGTCTCCTCGCAAATGACAAAAATTCCGTTCACCACTTGATCAAGGTATTTACCTTCCCCAATCATACATTCCGCAAGCGTCAAGATACCTAGCACGCTTCTGCGCTCGAAGAATGAGAGACTAAGCCCCGACAGATTGCCTTCCGTCCAGTACCTTCGATAATTCGAGACGCGAAGCGCCGGCCACGCATAATCGGCATAACGATCGGCGAGCTTCAGCCATATCTCTTTTGTCTCGGGTGCAAGCGACTTCCATGCTTCGCGGTCATCCGCCGTCGGGAACGGAGCATATTCTCCTGTGCCGAATCCGAGCTCTTCCAACCGCATCGAACCATAACGTTCATATAACAAAGTTGTCCCCCCTCTCTCCGATGCCTGCGATAGTCGTCTTACGAGTCTACTCCTTGACGCTTCCGAGCGTCATACCGCTCATGAAGTACCGCTGTAAGAATGGATATACGCACAGCACCGGTACAATGCCGAGGAAAATTTGCGCCGCGCGCAACGATCGATCGTTCAACGTAGCCAAATATTCAAGCAAAGAAGAATCGCTGAGCATGGTCATATCCATTCGGACAACGATCGTCTGCAGATAGCTGGCAAGCGGGTAATGACTCGGATCGTTCATATAGATCAGTCCATGGAACCATTCATTCCAGTGTGCAACGATCGCGAACAGCGTTACCGTAGCGATCGAAGGCATCGAGAGAGGGACGATGATCCGCCATAGCGTCTGCCAATGTCCAGCGCCGTCGATGAACGCCGATTCCGACAACTCCTTCGGCAATCCTCTGAAGAAGTTCAACATCAGGACGACGTTAAATACGGGGAGCGCCCCAGGCAGGACGAGCGCCCAGATCTGATCTAATAAGCCCAACTCCTTGATGACGATATAAGTCGGAATTAAACCGCCGGAGAACAGCATCGTGAATACGAAGATCCAAGCGTATCCCGTCCGAAAACGGAGACTCGATGCTTCCTTGGACAGCGGATATGCTGTGAGTACCGTTAGAAGCATGTTCAAGGCAACGCCGATCACGACTCGTTCGAGCGAGATTCCTATCGATATAAGAAATTCCTTCTTTTGCGCGACGAAACTGTAAGCCTTCGTAGAGAATTCAACCGGCCATAGCGTAACCTTGCCTGCGTCAATAGCGGCGGACGAGCTTAAGGAAACGGCGAAAACATTAAGCAGAGGCAAAATGCATATTAAAGACATAGCCGCAAGGATCATATAATTGAAAACGACGAACAGCTTGCGACTTAGTGAGTAGTGTTGGACCATGACAATCCTCCTCGCTGCTTGTCAGAAAATGCGATAATTGGCAAAACGAGATGCAGCCATGTAAGAAAGCGATATCAAAATGAGCGAGATCGCCGACTTGAACAGGCCAACGGCAGTTGCTACTCCGAACTGGCCATTGCCAAGTCCGATTCGATACACGTAAGTATCTAGAATGTCGCCCGTCGAATAGACGGAAGGATTGTATAGATTATAGACTTGATCAAAGCCGGCATTAAGTACATTGCCCAAGCCTAGTGTCAAGAGCAGAATTGTAATAGGGATGATTGCGGGTATCGTCACATGAAGCGTTTGTTGCAGGCGGTTGGCGCCGTCCAAAACGGCTGCTTCGTACAAGGAAGGATTCACGCCAGCGATAGCGGCCAAATAAACAATCGTTCCAAAGCCAAATTCCTTGAACACGTCGGTCAAGACCAGTACATAAGGGAACCAACGATCGTCACCGAGGAAGAACACTTTTTCAAATCCAAGCCACTCAATGAATTGATTCACGATACCGGACGTCGGGGAGAGTACGTCAAGCAGGATACCCGCCATAATAACCCAAGACAGGAAGTGCGGCATATAAATGATCGTTTGCACGGAGCGCTTGAAGTATTTCTTCCTGACCTCGTTCAGCAGCAAAGCAGTGATGAACGGCGCTATCAGTCCGCCGATGATTTTCATGATGGCGATGAATAAGGTATTCCGAAGAACTTCTCTCGTCTCTGGCAGGCTGTACACATATCGAAAGTGATCGAGTCCGATCCATTCCGAACGGAAGATCCCTTTGGCGGGAGTATAATTTTCGAAAGCAATCAAGATTCCGACCATTGGTCCGTAACAGAACAGTAGGACAACGATCAGCCCTGGCACCAGCATAAGGTGCAGCGGCATTTCCAGTCTCCAATTTCTGCGGTTCAATAGATTCCCCTCCTGCCTTGATACGAAGGGGGACAGCGGCAAGGCCACTATCCCCCTGTTCATTCTTATTGAATCTGACCGCTTTCATTAACTTCGTTCAGAATATCCTGTCCGCCGGACGCAAGCCAATTGCTAACCCATTCGTCAAAATAGTCGACCGGCTTGGATCCCATAATGATCGACGTAAACGTCTTGACCTGTTCATCGCGCAGCGACGGTCCCTTGGCAATCATCGTTGGAGTCGGGTTGCCCGTATATGCCGACATGAAGATTTGATTGTTCTCTTTATAAGCGCCCAAGAGACTGAACACGCCGCCTTCGGACCATAGCTTATTAGCAGCCCACATCGTTTTATCGCCGGCCTGGAACTTGGAAACTTGATCGTAATATTGCTGCTGTTCGGCAGTAAGCGTTGAAGTATCTCCGGCCTTGACGGCAGCTTGAACCGCGGCGGCCGCCACGGGATTCTGATCAGGCATGCCGCCTAAGACCGGTGCCATGCCGAAGACTCCGATTGATTCCTCTCCTTGGACGACCGTATGATAGTTCGGATCGAAGTTTCCATAAATCTTGTCGTTATACATATTCAACAACAGGAACGCCGCTTCCGGATGCTCAGACTTCTTCTTGACAACATAGAAGTGCGCCGGCAACGCGGTTGTGGTTTGCGACAGAACCGGCTTGTCGTCCGCCGATACGATCGAATACGCTTGCCAGTCTGCGCCCACGTCTTTGTACATATTGTTAATCGGCCACGTTGGTACCCAGAATGCGCCGTACGTCATCCCGATCTTGCCAGCCGTTACGAGCTCCGCGGACTTCGCTCCGTCGATGACGCTGAATTCCGGATAGATCGCGCCTTCCTTGAATAGATCGGCCAGCTTGCCAAGAGCAGTCTTTACTTCCGATTGAGTGTCGGCCCAATTCACCTTGCCGTCCGCGCCTTTAATGAAGTTAAGAACCGTTCCCGTCCCTTTAGAAGGATTGTACGGATAAGCATGATAGCCGTTGAAGAAGCCGTCCAGACCCGACCAGCCATTGAACAGGTTGTAGTCAAGGCTTAGTCCGTACGTATCGTTCTTACCGTTCTTATCCGGATCATTCTTCGTAAATGCCTTTGCTATATTGATTACGTCGTCCATCGTCTTAGGCGGTTGAAGACCCAGGTTGTCGAGCCAATCCTTGCGAAGATAAATAAGCTGCGTATCGGAGGTTTCTCCGCCGTCGGCCGGAATCCCCATGAGCTTGCCATCAACCGTCGCCGCCTTCAGCCGGACGCCATCGTTGATTTCTAATGCTTTTTTCGTCAGATCGGAAGCGTACTTCGGGTAGATATCGGTCAAATCCGCAATCGTACCGGCTTGCACGAGCAGTTGGAATTGTTGGGCGTCGACCGACATGACATCCGGCATGTCGCCAGATGCAATCGTTACAGCCACCTTATTCTGATACTGCATGCCGCTGACTTTCCAAGCATTTTTTACTTTAATGCCGAGTTCGGTTTCAAACGTTCTTGTCCAGATGTTGGAGTCCAGCGTATCGCCTTCCGGGTACTTCGTGTCCGGATTAACCGAGCGGACGGTCGTAAATTCGATGGGAGGATCGTATTTGCCCGTTGGACCTTCGGGAACGCCACCGGTCGCGGCCGTAGCTGCCGAACTTGGAGCTGGCGAGCTGCTAACGTTCGATGAAGCGTTGCCTGCGTTGTTGTTATTGCCGCTGCTGCACGCTGTAACAGTAGTCATAATAAGGAGTAATGCGAGAATGGACGAGCTTTTTATCGCTTTCGTATTATTCAATACCTAACCCCCCTATGTTCTGCATTAGAATGTGCTACTCTTTCATTATGAAGCCAGCGCGATGCGGCGAATATAATAAATCGATACCATGTATTATCCTTTAATATCTATTTCAATAAATCACCAGAGGCGGACAGGGCCATTGGCAGCTTAATCGTCACCTTCAACCCGCCCATTTCACCGCGGGCAACGGACACTCCGAAGCTCGCCCCAAACCGGATTTGCAGCCTGCGATGAACGTTCAGCATCCCTGTGTATTCCATATCCGCACCTTGGTTCGCAAGGTTTGCTTCGATCAACTGCAGATCGGCATTCATCAGCTTCTCGCCGTTGTCTTCAACCGATAGGAGCAGCAGGCCGTCCCTCTCTTCAAACGTCACGACGATTTTGCCATCCTTGCGTTTCGTCTCGATTCCGTATTGGTAGGCGTTCTCGAGAAACGGCTGGAGAACAAGGCGTGGAACGCGCATTTCTCCCCACTCTTCGGGCAACTCTCCGAAATCTACGGAAATTCGGCTTTTGGTGAATCGAATATTTTGAATTTCTACATAAGTGCGGGCATGATTGATCTCGTCTTTGAGCGGCACCTCGGCGGCTGCGTCGCGGGTAATGTACTGAAAATAAACCCCGAGATGCTGGCTGAACTGGATGACGCTTTCGTTATCGTTCATTTTCGCCAAGCGGTACAGGATAAAGTAAGTATTGTACAGGAAGTGTGGGTTAATCTGCGATTGCAGCTGCTTCAGCTCCGACGTCTGGGCACGAAGCTTCTGCTCGTACACCTCCTGGATCAGCACCTTCAGATTGTCCGTCATCATATTGAACCGCTGGAACAAGTACAGGAATTCGTCTTTCGACTTCGGCAGCGGGATCGGCTCCATTACTCCCGCCTCCACCTTCTTGAAGCCGGAGATCATCCGATGCAGCGGCTTGCGGATTAATTGATGCAGCCAGTAGGAGTACGCGATGATAAAGACAAGCGAAATAAATGACAATATCAACAGCAACTTTCGGTATTCGTCGATCGGGCCGAGCATTTCAACCGGAGGGACGTAAGCGATCAAATAATAGCTGAACGAAGACGAGTGCTTATAAGAGATGAAATAAGAGCCCTGCTCCGTGGAAATCTGCTCGAAGACATCATCGGCCTTGTCCGCCGTACGAAACTTCAAGTAGCCAGCTAATTCATTGGATAGCTTCGGATCGGTTCCGTTGTCCAGCATCCACCCGTTATCCGTATTGATCAGCATCGCGCCGGCGTTCTTATAATCCGAGAAGCTCAGCAGTGCTTGCTTAATCACTTCCTCGTTAATTTCAATGGCGAGCACGAACGTTTCCTTCATATTCGGCAGCTCTGAACCCGGATAGGCAATAGCAAGGAACAACCGATCGTGCCAGTAGTAGGTGCCTACGCCGCTAAACTTGGAGGCGGAAGCAACCGCATGATATTCGGGATCGATCGTGTCGCTGATCGTCTTCTCGCTCGACAGCGTCCGTTTCAGCGTCAATATGTGCGCGCTCACGCTCTTGATGTAAACGCTGGAGCTCTTGATCAGCTGCAGCTTGTCCTGGATGCTTTGCACCGTCTCCGTCCACTCGCCGATCGTCATTGTATTGCTGATAAAGGCGGCGTGCTGGATATCCTTGTCGACAACATATTGCTGAAGCAGCCCGATCATCCGTTGATTTTCGACCTCGAGGGAGTTCAGGTAGAAGCCGACTCTCGACATAAGCGATTTCGATAATTCCTCGCGTACGCTCGACTCCCCCAGTTGGTTCATGCCGAATCCGATACTGTAGATCGGAACGACCACAAGCAGGAATGCAATAGTCAGCTTCGGGAATATCGTCAATTTCAATCGGAATTTCCGAGTAACCTTCATATGCGTGTTCGCCCCTATAAATGCAGATTTAGACCGCGGAGCCTAATACCTGTCCTTTCATATCTTCTTTGAAGCGTCTCGGTATTCTTGGGGAGTAAGCATTGTCGCCTTTTTGAAAAAACGGGTAAAATACGCCGGCGAATCGAAGCCGATTCTCTCTCCTACCTCGTGAATTTTCATCATCGTCTCGCCGAGCAGGGCCTTCGCTTCGTTGATTTTGAGCTCCGCGATATAATCGGTAAGACTTCTTCCCGTCTTTTGCTTGTACAGCCGGGACAAATAGAAAGGTGTCAAATACACCGTTTCCGCCAGTTTCGTCAAAGACAAATCCCCGCTCAAATGCTTCTCCACGTACTCGTGGACGAGCCTTACGATTTCGCTCGTTTCCTGCTCGTTCTCGTTTTGCTTCGAGCGGAATAGCCAGTCGGCCAATTGCCGGAAAAAGGCGTCCGCTTCCTCCCAGGAAGCGTGGGCTTGTACGGAAAACAGCTTTTGCACGTCGAATTCGGCGGCAAATTCCTCGAACCGTTCCGCTCGGTTGAATGCCGCGATGAAAATGGACGACAGCGTATAAAAAATTTCGAGCGCGATGCCCGTGCGATCGATCGTCCCGCCTTCGACGACTCCCATAATTTCGCTGAACAGCTTATAGAACTTTTCATGGTCCCGCTGTTCCAAATACGAATCGAGTAATTGGATGCGTCTGATCTTCGTCCGTTCTTGTTTCACTTCGCTTCCGAAGCCTTGCCGGTCCGTCAGCAGCATTTCGCTGCCTAGCCCGAGTCCGCGCACGAACAGCAGGGACAGCCGCTCGAACCGGGCCGGCACATCTTCCCACTCGCAAGGCTCGCCACTCCACACGAACGAACAGCTTAGCTTGAGATATTGTTTACACGACGTTTGCACCGCTTCTAGCGTACCTAGCAAGTACCGCTGGGCGCTTTCTAGCGAATTCAAATCCGTTCGCGACTCTCTGGGCTGCATGAACCAGACGAACTTTTCTTTTTCATAGATGACATGAACCGTTACGAACGTCTGAGCGAAATATTCTTCGAAAATGTTATGAATGGAAAAGAGAAACAGAGCTTTGTCCGTGGAACGGATTCCCTCTCGCCAAACATCGACGCGGCCAGCCACCATGTAGACGGGACGATCCGTATGAAGAGGAATCCCGAGCTCGGCGAACTTGCCCGCTCGCGACCGCATCGCGGTTTGATCACCTTGAATGAGCTCCAGCAGCAGTTCGCGGCGAAGGAAAGGCAGTGCTGCGGTCATCTGCTCTCTCGCCCTGGCAATCATTTGCTCAGATGAATGCTCCTCTGCAACTTGGGCAATCGCTTTTTCCACGGCCCGAATAATTTGCTCGTCGCCTTCGGTTTTCAAGACGAAATCGAGCGCCCCTTCGCGAATGGACGATTGCACATAGGTAAAGTCATTATAGCCGGTCAAAAAGATCACTTTACACCTTGGCCATAGCTTGCCTAGCTCCTGCTGCAGTCCGATTCCATTCAATTCCGGCATCTCGATGTCGGTCAGCAAGATGTCCACCCGTGATTTACGCGCCAGTTCGAGTGCTTCCATGCCGTCGTACGCCTTATAAACCTCGAGCTGCAAATGATTCTGCTGCTGGAATAATTCATAGAGCCCTTCCACAATAATCGGCTCGTCATCCACGATCAATAGTCGGTTCATGATCATTCATTCCCTTCTAGCGCGTATAGATAGCGGAATTCGTCTTACTACCAAGGCAGCACAACTATGTTTGCGCTTACATTTATGAACAGAATTTGAGATTCAGAAGATATCATATGTATTCGACGGTATATCCTATATTTTAATTCCTTTCGTAATCTTATATAACCTTTATTATTTCGACTAAACTATCATTTAAGCATTAAAAAGAAGTCGTCTATTACCCGACTTCTTCTAACCTTATTGTCTATTCCTATCTTCAATGAAGTTGTTCTCCAAAATAATGCCGCGCACCCCTTCCGCCAGCCTTATACCCGTCATTTGTTGTCCTTTTCCCGCATCGCGAATCGTATTGTCCCGAAACAGATTATCTTCCGCGGATCCGTCCACATGAATGCCGAAACCGCCGTCAGCGCTGCCGTTATTCTCGATAACATTACGCTTCCAGCCGTTTCGGTGTGCCCCGTTCGCCGCTTTCTCAGGACGGAAATAGATGCCGCCGACACCATTGTCTGCTATGATATTCCGCTCGAACACATTGTCCGTATCTTGGTGACCGATCGAAATGCCATGATTGCGATTGTCGTGAAGCTTGTTGTCCGTGAACACGCCAAACTTAACCCGCCAGCAGACGAACAGCCCCGCTTCGCGGTTCCCATGGCAGTCGCACCGTTCCACCACGGAGCGGAGCGAGCCCGCCCCCGGATGAAGACCGGATCCCTCGCACTCGGATACTTCGCAATCCTTGACAGAGACGTCTTCGGTAATCTGCCAGCTCACACCGTCGCCGTTATAATCCCGTACCTTCACGCTAAGCACCTCAACTGCTTTAACCTTCTGCAAATAAATGCCCCCAGCGCGGCAGCCGCCGATCCAACCATTCTCCGCCTTATTGCCGTCGATCGTCAAATGGCTGATCATCACACGGCTCACATTAACCGCCTCGACGATCGAGCAGGCGCTCGTTACTGTGCCGCCTCTGTCGGACCTATAATCCCTAATCAAATAATCGTCAATGTATAGCGTATTACCCTCGATTGCTGTAACAATCGCCGTGCTTTCTGCCCATCCCCATTGCTGGTCTTCATCATATATACGCACGCCCATCCCGACCTCGAACCCGGCGCTTTCCTCGACTTGCACACATAACTGACCATATCCTGAATCCATCATCATACGCGAGTGTACGCCGGTCGTTTTCCGCAAAACGGTTTCGTCGATTCCCATACCCGTCAATACGACGCCATCATGTAAACGGATCGGTCCGATAACGTCGTAGACGCCTCGATCAAGCTTGACGACTCCTCCGCCCCGGCGATAGATTTCGTCGACCGCTTCTTGGATTGTTCTGCAAGTAAACCCCTCGATGTCACTTCCGACTCCGCCGACAGTGATCGTCTTCATGCTACTGCTATTGACGTTGTTCATGGATTCGCCTCCCTCAAATGTGAAGTTACCACCAGTTACAAGAAAAGATTATTCAACACTAGTATGAACCTTCGTTCGAGCCGAAGCGATATGGTTTTGTTGCGTTTCATTATCTTTTGATAGCTTCATTGCAGTAAGCCATTGGTCGCTTAGTTGAGATCGTTTATGATGGGCTTAACTTGGGGAGGAATGGGTGATGGAGATGACAGTAGATGGACGATCGGAAGTGATGTCAACGATTGCGGGACGCACGTTCACCTGGAATTGGTTGACGGATCGGGCTAAAATTACGCGCGAGGAGAATGAACGAGCTGGAACTGCGGAGTGCGCCGAGGACGGATATGCCGTTCTGGCCAGATTGGAGCGCGGAAAGCTACTGCATTCCGTGCACCGGATCGTCGCCGACCAAAAGCTTCTGGCGTTCCTGGGAAATGGGCGATGCCGTCCTCCCGCTCGGCAGCTTCGGAGACGCGATGGGAACGCCATATGCAGCAGCATTTCCTCGCCCTCTTTATGCGGCTGCGATGGGAGGCACGGACGGCTACGTTAGCTTCGGTCCCGGCGAGGTGCCGGATGCCGCGCTCTCTTTGAAATTGCAGGCCGCGACGGCTTGCCTGCACTATTTCTACTATTATAGGATTCATTATCTCATAGCCAAGCTGATTGATCAGGCTTTGCATTTCTTCATTTTGGACCGTCTCACTATAAAGCGGCCTACGGCAGTACTCTATGCCAAATTTGCACATTAGCGGTTCCGGTCTCCGGATAAATAAAGCTCCCTTGCGGTTTGCAGGAACAGCTTCACCCCGTGAGGAGCCTCCTTCAGAGATGGAACCGCCAAGTGAATCTCTCTGAACGGCTGCGGTTCAATTGTCCGGACGCGGACATTAGGTGGAAGCACCGACAACGACAACGAAGTTGTCGATACGATCGCGACGCCCAGCCCTTCTTGAATCATGCTCAAGGCCGTGGTTATATTGTGTCCGTCATATTTGACGCGCAAAACGATTCCGAATTGCTGAAACAACTCATAAATCGGCGTTACAAACCCGCCTTTGCATACAATCATAGGTTCATTGTCCAGATCAGTGATATGGATTGTCGTACGGCTTTGCAACGGATGATCGTCCCGAAGAAGCAGACACAATTCGTCTTTGAAGAACGGAATCCCTTCCAATTCACCATCCGGTGGAATAATCCAACCGACATCGATTATTCTAGAAGACAGCCATTCTTTAATCTCGTCAATAGTTCCTTCGTACAGTTCGAACGTTAGCCCAGGGTGTTTCTCCCCGAGCACCTTTAATATTTTCGGCAAGAACTGTGAGGACACAATCGGGAAAGTCCCAATGCGAACGGTACCGACTTCAAATCCTTTCTCGGCCGTTACCTCCTGCTCCACTTTATTGTAGCCGTGCAAAATCTCTCTGAATAGGACGGTCAGGCGCTTCCCAATATCGGTGAGAATGATCCCTTTCTTTTTATCCCGAATCATGAGGATGACCCCCAATTCCGATTCAAGCGTGGAGATGGCTCGGCTTACGGCAGGCTGTGTCATATTCAATTGCTCTCCAGCTTTTGTAAAATTGCCGGTCTCGGCGATTTTCACGAATAACATCAGTTGTGAATGTGTCATAACAATTTTGATATCACCTCTATAGATAACATTCATTTCATTTATCTTATGAGGCATTGTATCATGGTAAAAACAAATCCACAACAGGAGCTGAAGACACATGATGCAACTTTCGCGAACACGTACAATTGTTTATTTAACGTTTCTAGTTACAATGTGGGGGGTGAACTGGCCGCTCTCCAAATATGCGCTCGAATTCGCTCCTCCGTTGCTTTTCGCCGGCTTGAGGATCTTTATTGGGGGTCTCATATTGCTTCCTTTCGCTTTACCCCGCTACAAAAAGCTTAATCTGAAGCATACTTGGCATATCTACCTAATCTCCGCATTGCTGAATATTATTCTGTTTTTCGTCTTTCAAACATACGGACTTAAAGCTATGCCAGCCGGACTGTTTTCAACGATCGTATTCATGCAGCCTGTTCTACTAGGCGTCGGCGCTTGGTTGTGGCTGGGTGAATCCATGACCCGTTTGAAAATGGTCGGTTTGATTCTCGGCTTTCTTGGTGTCGCTGTCGTCAGCGTAAGCGGAGGCTCTGGTAGTATTTCGACCATCGGCATCCTGCTCGGTTTAGCCAGCACGATCACTTGGACGTTCGGTACCATCTATATAAAGAAAACCGCGACAAGGGTCGATGCCATCTGGTTGGTTACTGTTCAGATGATCTTTGGTGGAATCGTATTGTTGGTTGCGGGCTCAACCGTTGAAAGCTGGACGGATATCGTTTGGAATCCGTCATTCCTTTCGTCTTTGTCGATTATTTCGATTTTCTGTACAGCCTTGACCTGGCTCATATTCTTTCTGCTTGTCGGATCGGGTGAAGCTGGCAAAGTCGGTTCGTTTAATTTTCTAGTCCCTCTCATTGCGATCGTGACCAGTGTTCTTTTCTTGGGTGAAACGATCACTTCCAAACTGGTCGCGGGGCTCGTACTAATTATCGCAGGCATTGCATTGGTGAACCTCAAACCGAAACTTCTGCAAAAGGGGAATGAATGACACTGCTTCTACTGGCTTTTCTGACATTCCACGTTCACCCGATGCGATTTAAACTGAATCAAGGCAACCCACTAAATGGGTTGCCTTGATTATAAAGTTCTATTTTTTACCAAGTAATCCATCCGCTTGTTCGTTGATAGCCGCGTAGAAGTTCGTATTGCTCTTTACGCATCAATTGTTTCATTTGTGTTCTATATTTTTGATAATCTTCTTTTCTTGCTGCCGTGCTTTCTTTGTGGTAATGAACACCTTTAAGACCTTTACGAAAATCCTTAAGTTTCTCGTTCCTTGGGTCTTTGTGTTTTTTATTACATTTCCAAACTTTTTGTTTCAATCTTCATCCCCGCTGTGCCGGGTTAATATTTGACTTTTTTAGCCATGACTTCGACACAACTAATAGAAGAAGACCTTGGGATTGAACATTCAATCACCCCTGATTCTCAGTCAAAGGATGTTACGTAAAGACTAAATACGTAGTACCCCATATTCAAAGGGTTCATCACACGAGTAAATTTCATGAAAAAACCCCTTATAAGGGATATCGTCTTCCATACATTTTATGAGATACGACAGCTCCTCGTCACATTCTGGTTCCTCGCCAGTATTGTGCATTCCCTCGAATGCGTCAACAATATTTTCCATAAGAGTTACTTGGATAAATAAGGGCAACCGCTCTAGCATCAAATCTTCGATCTTGGTCTCGGATCTGTATCCCTCAAGGACTGTTTCAAAATAATCGTCCATGAACTTTTTACGCTTATCGGCGTCTGGTTCAAATTGAATCCAGCCCACTCCTTGTGTCCAGAGATCTGCCAGATCATACATAAACCAACAGTAGCATGAATTATCGAAATCATATACGGTGATTTGCCCGGTATCATAATTTATCGAATAATTCCCGTCGTTAAAATCAAAATGGATCATACCGAAAATATCCTTGTTATTGTCCAATCCTTCTAAGGCTTGAAGGAGCTCTAACAGCTTCTCCTTCAGCAGAGACGATGAGTTGGGAATCACTTTATCGATAAATCCGGCATTGTATTTATCAAAAAAACTATACCTGCGGTGAACAGGCGTATACCCTTTCGATATTTGATGCAGTTTCCCCAGAACTTTACCGCAATTATAATAGTATTCGGTAATTGGGACTCCTTCACGGTACTGATAATGATTTTCCGCAAGCATTTTTCCCTTAGCCTTTATAAAAAGGCAGATAAAAAAAGGATGATTTTTATGGTTAATCTCTTCCAGAAGATTTCCATTTCGAGAACTGACTACGTCCGAGACGCTTCCACCATGCTCGAATAAATATCTGACATACTCAACTTCACCCAGAAATTGTTCCCGATTCCTGTCAGGTAAGAAAGCGATTCTGAGTATTTTTGCGTCTGCGCCTACTTTCACACAGGTAAAAACGACATTGCGCCCTCCCTCGTGTGCCGGGATTAGTTGAATTTCATAGTCTTCTAATCCGTACAACTCTGATACTAATGGCAGTAAATATTCATCGCTTATTTTAACAGTCTCAATATAATTTATAGTATCTCCTCCAGTTCATATTCTTGCAACTCAACCTACACTGCTCCATTGAGCATATTTTACCTAAAAATGACACTCAAATTATAGGGAAACTTTCTATATAATAAAATTCAACTCTTTAGCTCTATTGATAATGAAGTACCTGCGCAATCTCCCACACATGCCCGTCAGGATCGGCAAAACAAGCCGTCCGCCGCCCCCAGGGACGTGTTATCGGACCGTTCAATAACGTAACGCCGCGCACTTCCAGTTCATCGCATACCCGGTCAACATCCGACACTTGTATCGTGAATTGGAACCGCGCGCCATCTCCGTGGTGACCAACCTGCGCAGGCTCAATCAATTCGCGGGCATTCGATTGATTTAACAGATTAATGCATGTGTTGCCATAATCGAACACCGCGCAGTTTGCATCCTCATATATGACAGCAAGTTTGAACGTCTCTTGGTAAAATACCTTCGACCGATGCAAATCTTCCACAAACAATGTGATCTCAGTAATTTTGTTTTCCCAGTCAGTTGTCGCCATTCGCATTCGACCCCATTTTCATTTTTTTGCAAACCTGTTTAAATCAAATTGATCTTTCCCAGCCTTATCTTCGCCCTGATTTTACCATTTAATGTAGGAGTACAGTAACTTTAATTTAAATTAGTCACCTATCTAAGTTAATCTGCCTGCCGAATCTCAGCACGCTGGCCCACTCGTTATTTCTAAACCATCGGTATGTCCGTGGGAATAGGTTAAAGTTCTTGTCATTATCCCACAAAAAAAGCCGCGATTTACGCGGCAATTAATGTGATATGTTCTTGTCGTCCGATCGTAATTCTGTTCCTAGACATCATTCGAGTTAAAGCTTTTCTCACTTAAAGCGATGCCGACAACGCCATCTTCAGCGCTTCATCTCCGGCAATTGACCCTGTTATGCCAAAATGGACATCTTCCATCGTCCAGAACAACTCAGTCATGTTTGGCTGTTCGAATACGAATCCGTCCACTTCGCCCACTTTCGTCTTCGTAAATAGCTCGGCCGGATAGGCGGATGCCATGCGGCTAGCCGAGAACGTCACCGTATGTTCCCCCGATGTATACGTAAAGATGATATCTCTAGCTGGTTGATCCGGCATTCCCACCGCTGCCATCTCCGTTAACGTATACCCATTCGGTACAAAGGACGGCAGAAGCAGCCCTTCTCCAAAAGACGCCTTTGCTTCTTCGATCGAACCAAGGGTCGTAGTCGTCAATTGGCTCAACTCTGAACCGGCGATGCCTCCGTTCGTCAATGGCGGAGATACATTCTCCGTCGTATTATCCGCAGGCGCCGGAACACTCGGTGTACCTATCAGCGGGATGGCCACAACGATTGAGACCGCTGCTGCCAATCCCACAGCCGCCACCTTCCATGATTTCGCAAGCTTCGATTTACGCCCTGCCTTCTCGGCGGCCGCTTCTTGACGAATCTTCCGTTTCAGATGCTCACTCATCTCCATATTCGAAAATAACATTTCATCAGACTCCTTTCTAAACTGTTGGCTCAGATTATGATCTGTATCCTTCATGAATGATTCCCTCCTTACCGATCTCTCGGGCGAGCATTTCTCGCGCACGATGCAGTCTGTTGCGTACTGTACCTTCCGGCGTGCTAATGGCTTCTGATATCTCCCGCGTGTTGAGGTCCGCATAGTAATACAAGTACAACGCTTCCTGATACGGTAACGGTAGTTGAAGCACATGCTGCAGCACTTCGCTCTTCTTCAGCCGTTCAAGCGCCTCATCTTCCACGCTGATCGTTCGGCCGAGATCCAACTTTCCTGGCTCGGTTGGCTGCTCCGTGAACATACGAACGCTCATTTTGTCGCGGCATACGTTGACTGTGATCGTCGTCAGCCACGTTTTAACGGCACTGTCACCGCGGAAGGCGTTCCATTTTCGGTACGCGCGCAGGAAAACCTCCTGGCTAATATCCTCGGCAAGATGAGCATCCCCCGTATAGAAAAACGCGGTCCGTATGACAATCGTGCCGAATTCGTTCATGAGTTGCTCCAGTGCTTGCGCGGGGTCTTTCGCAAAATCATCCTTATGTCGACTGCCGGTCGGCATCACGTGATCACCACCTTCACCTTATTAGACGGTCCAAGTGCGAAATCCGCTGCACACATAGTCATGGTAAGTTAAATGACTAATTCGAATTCGTTCGAAGTTGCTTTATTCCGCATGCTCATAAAGGGTTGCGCTTTCGATGTAATTAATCATTCTTCTTAAATCTTTGACTTGCTCTTTACTGATCTCTCCGTTCTCGTACATACGGCGAATCTCCGATCGTTCCACATCCATCACAATGATCCGCAGCTCTTCTTTCTGCGCTTCTACGGCAGCATTAAATTGTTCGGGACCTTTAAGCTTATCGATTACCCGTTTATAGTCGAAAATGACGGTATTATATACGACGTCGCCAACCTCATGCTCCCTCGCTTTCTCTTCGAGTTGCGCCAGAGCTGCATTTGAAGCTTTGAGGAGGATTTCTTTCCCCGCTTGACGTTGGGCGATTCGCGCCTTGCCCTTGCCGGCTTTGCGGCGTCTGGCGCTCGAACGTTTCCAATCCCGTAATTCATTTCGTACGAGTATCCCAAATCGGGATCTATCATTTCGAGACAGAGACTCTTCGCGCAGTTCGAAGGCTCTCGAGAAAAATTCGAATAACTCTTCATCCATCTCTCCTGATTCCATGGCCTCCTCCATGTATTTTTTCTCTGCTTTTAATGCCATTAATCGAACTTTTACAATTTTTTGTACAAAGTCATTGTTTTCTTTTTCCTTCGAGTTCATATCTACATTTGTTTGTTTGAACGATTCTCTAAGCTCGTCCATCAATTGATAGGCAGCAGCTTCATTTTCTTCGTTCATTTCCGTACGAACCTTTTTCATTGCTGCAAGCAGCAGCTTACTCTTAGCTATATTTATGTCCAAATGATTAGGCGACTCCCCTTCAGGCGTTTCTCCCTTGCTAAGTAGAGGCAGAAACAAAGTAGCTGCAATTAAAGTGAACAATATAACGCCGGCAGCCAAGAAGAGGATGAGTGAACGCTCTGGGAACGCATCGCCTCTCTCGATCAGCAACGGTATGGATAACACCCCGGCCATGGTCACAGCTCCACGAACGCCAGTCAAGCTGACCAATAGCGTCATTTTAACCGTAGGCTTAGCCATTTCTTTATCTCTTTTAAATCGATACTCATAATGGGAGAACAAGTACGACCAGACGAATCGTATGGTCAATATCGCTATTCCGATCGCCAAGACATAACCGATTGCAAGAGTATTATGTATGTTTGGATTCTCGACTGTTGACCGTATAGACGGAGGAATGATCAAGCCGAGCAATAGGAATACCGTTCCGTTCAGGATAAAGGATACCGTGGTCCATATATTTTCCGTTAACACCTGTTCCTCCGCTTGCAGAGGCTCCGCTTTCTCTCTAAGCAGTGAGTAAACAATTCCGCCTACAACGACTGCAATGACTCCGGAAGCATGGAACCACTCTTCTGCAATGATGTAGATAAGGAATGGCGTCAAGAGTTGAAGCAGCGAATGCAGCGTAACGTCACTGATCCCTTTTTTGCGCAAGCTATACCGGATCCATGTCATTAGCAGGCTGAGTATGAGCCCGAGGAAAGCACCCGCGACAAACATATACGTAAAGTCAAATATAGCTTCTTTCAGTGAAAAATACCCCGTGACAACCGCGGCTACCGCATAATTAAAAGCTACAAGTCCGGACGCATCGTTGATCAGCGATTCTCCTCGTACGAGATTCAATACGTTTTCCGGAAGATGAATGCGCTTAGCGATACCGTTAACCGCGACCGGGTCTGTAGGCGACAGAATGGCGGCTAAGGCGAAGGCCGCTGCAATGGGAATGTCAGGGATGATCCAATGAATAAAGTAGCCGCCGCATATCGTTGTAAGCAGAACGAGAATGATCGCATTACCGAAAATCGGAGCACGCATTTTCCACAGTTCATCTCTTGGGAAGTATCTGCCGTCGTTGTACAATAGCGGAGCAACAAAAAGCAGCAAGAACCACTCCGTTTCGATTTCTAGATGGAATTCCTTAAATAGGAGAGCAATGCCGACCCCAATAGCGATCTGCGTTAAAGCGGTAGGTATTAAAGGCACATAGTGGCTTATAATGTTCGAAATGACTAAACATACAAGCAGCAATATGATGGTCATCAATAATTCCATTAAGATTCCCCTCTTTCTTATCCAGATAATGTCATTCCTAAGGCGATAACCCTTATTATACTGGCTTTTGGCTTTGTTATACGGGTATAGTTCATATGGCTGGCGGTGCCAAACTAATCATGCCTTCTATATTTAAACGGAATATAAACAAACAAACCTAACAGCTTTCCTCGATGTTCTTCGCAGCAGCCCAGTTTGGTATGCACGCCAGCTTAGTCGAATGTGCAAAAAAGGCTGACCGGAATGGTCAGCCTTAACCTATTGTCCTACGTTACTGAATTCGCTGGTTGAATCTTATGTTTATGGAGCCCGTTAGTCGGCAGTTGCTTGAGGCTGCGCCATGATAGAGGCTCATTAGAACCATTCGTTAAACTTCTTCATTATATAGTCGCTTGTCCATTGATTGACTTCCCATAGATCGACGACCGGCTTGTTCGTGAAAGGTTCGGTAGGCATATAGCCTGGAGGTCCGAATTCGGCCGTAAACGTAGCGTATGATTGATTGCGGCGTTTCTGCTCCGCAAACATGTTATGCCACCACTTCGTAAAGAGCGCAAGCTCGGTCCGGTATTCCGGCGCGCCCGGATGAGGTACTTGCGGACCTTGCGGAAACCCGATACGGCCGTGGATGTGAATCGTTCGTTCAACGGACAAAGCAATCTCTTCCCCGTGATTGTCCAGATAGGATTCGCAAACGTTTACCCAATGGCTGAAGTCTGCCGTAATGCGCAGCTCCGGAAATTTCCGAAGCAATCTGGCCGTTGTCCACGGAGTAAACATCGCCCTGCTTCGATGCGTTTCGTGCCCGATGGGTATGCCTGCTTGTTTCTCGGCGGCGAGTGCGCCTGCGAAGAAACGGTCTTGTTCGTTCTCCGTCATGCTGTCCTTTGCGCTGTGCGAAACGATCAGCATGGGCCGGAATTCAACCGCCCGCTCCACCGACTGCTCAAAGGAAGCAAGATGATCGCCTTCCGTGAAAATTTGCGCGACATATTCAAGGCCATAACGCTGCAGCCCTTCCACAAATCTCTTGCTTTCAGAAGGCTGAGGCAAAGGAGATTCGATCCCCGCATAACCAGCCGACGCGGCTTTAGCGAACAATTCCTCGTAACTTCCTTCCATTCCCCATAACGCTTTGATTAATTTGAGCTTCATTATCTACTCTCCTTGAACGGAATAAACGACGGGATTTAAATGGCTGGCCGCCGCCTCGCCGGTAACGCAGCCCGGAAGCCATGAAATCAAATCATTTTTGCGCGCATTGCTGTCAAGTTCGGACACTTTCGTGCCATCTGCATAATAAATAATCGTAATGACCTCGCGCATGGTATCCGTTGGATTGCCCGGCGCGGAATGCAGCGTCCAACCTGCATGGAACGTAACGTCACCGGCAGACATAGCGCCGTATTGCACTTGATCAAGTCCTTTGCTTTCAATGAAAGCTTTAAGCGTTCGATGCGATTCATCGGAAATAACGGTCTTGCTTATATAACCCTGCTTGTGGGATTCGGAAGCAAAGGTCATGGAGCCTACCTCTTCGGATATCGGTACGAGCGGCATCCATAGCGTAACGGTTTTGTCGCTGTCGAGCGGCCAATAGATTTGGTCTTGATGCCATGGCGTATGACCGCCTCCCGGTTCTTTGTACAGCGCTTGATCGTGGTAGATTCGAACGCTTTCTACCCCCATGAGCTCAGCGGCAATTTTCGCGAACCGCTTGGCAAGCACGAACTTCGCCGCCGCCTCGCTCTCTCTCCAAACATTGGGAATTTGGATGAATGCTTTGCCGTACGTATCCCGCTCTTCAAGCGGTTTATCGTGATAATTCAACCGCTTCACAAGATCGCCGATAATCGGCCGGTAGATGTCTACCTCCTCAGCGGATGCAACGCTTCGAAGCATGATGTGGCCTTTTTGGCGGTAGTCGGCCTTTTGCTGTTCAGTCAGATCGTAACTTTGTTCCAGTATTGGCAATGTCGAGAGTTCGTTTCGGCTCATCTAACACGGTCCCTTCTCCGTTAAAGTGGCGTTATTGCTGTTATTGTAGCGCTTAGAGTTGTCTGCGCGCATTGGAGGAAGCGATTGTTTTTTTGTCAAAAACGACTGCAGACTATGGTAAAATAGAAAAAAAGGAGAGGTATTCCATGCAGAGTTTAACCGAGCTGATCGAGCAGCAGCCCATACTGCCCTATATTCGGGAATGCGATTATGCCGTACGCAATCCATGGACAATGCCGGAGCGCAGACTGCTTGATTATTTACTCATCTATGTGCAGGAGGGGCTATTGCGCGTTACGGAAGAAGGCAAAACCTCCGATTATGTCGCCGGAGAGTTTTGCCTTCTTCAACCGCGAACGTTGCATGCGCTGGAAGGACTGACCCCGACCGTCACGCCGTTTGCCCATTTCGACATTTTCTATCATCCTCGCCGCAAGGAAAGTTTCCCGACGAGGGCCGGGCAGACGGATTTGACACCTTATAACGGACTGATCCAGCCTCGCGTTAACGATCTAGCCGGCATGCGCCTGCCAAGTCGTTTCAAGCCGCATGATCCATTTCGATTCCGGGATACGATGCTGAGAATGGTAGACTGCTGGAATCGGCATGATCCTTTGAATCGACTGGAGGCGCAAGGGCTAGCCACTGAATTAATCGTCATGCTGCTGCGTGACCATACTTCGCTTGGCACGCATACGGCGCCTTCGGCCTCGTCGCTGAAATGGATGACATCCTATTTGCACTTGAATTTGTCACAATCGCTTACGGTGGAGGACATGGCTCGCCGCGCGAATCTGTCCCCTTCACGATTCCGTACCGTATTCAAGCAGCAATTCGGTCAACCTCCGCATCAATATTTGCTTCAGCTGCGGCTGCGGCATGCATGCGAGCTTCTTGAGCAGACCGATTATCCGCTTCATACGGTAGCAGACTATTGCGGATTCGCCGACCTGCATCACTTTGCCAAGTCGTTCAAGGGCGAAATCGGACAAGCTCCCGGCGCTTACCGCAAGGGGAGAAGCAAGAACCGTCTGTTTGGAGAACCCTAACGTTAGTTGCTGTAAAACTTATAGACTTTGTTGTTTATGGCTTCCCCATGCCGCTAAGCTTAAATGACTGGCTGTCCCCGATTAAAGGAAACTCACCGATTCTAAGCCGGGCGCTTCCGTATGGAATGAGCTCGAGCACTTTCACGGGCTGCCCCGCTGTATCTGGATGAAGCGGCGGAGTGCCTGCATTGTTGCCTTCCATGCGCCAATCTTTGATCAGTTGACCTTGAGCCTTCAGTTTAACCGGCGCTTCGGCTGCCGAGAACGGCTGGCGCGATACAGGCGCTTCGCTTACTTCGTACGTACTGTCAGCCAGAAGACCGTATTTCCAGCTGGAGGAAGGATAGATCTCCCAATCGTGGAACATCTCCCTCTCCTTGATTTTCTGCCAGCTTTCCCCGACAGGCAGCACGTACACTAGCGGTCCGCGCTCCACGCTCGTAGCGAACAGATTTCGTTTATTCGTTCGGATCTCCATTGGCAAGTCCAGTTCAATCCGATCTCCGCTGGTCCATGTCCGGGTAACTTTGGCGTAACCATCGGAAACACGTAGCTCGACCGGCTCGCCGTTGATGCGAACGGCAGCATGCGTGCACCATTCCGGAATTCTCAAGGATATGGCGAATGGTTCCGAGCGATCGAGCGTAAGTCCGATTGCGATGCGTTCTCTGAACGGATATTCCCCGCTCACTTCCAACACGGCCGTTGCTCCTGTTCCTACCTTCGTTGTCACCACGCATGGGGCGTAAGATACGGCCGCCAGGCCGCCATCATTGTCTTTCATCCATAAGTGGGTCGTCAGCTTAGGCCAGCCTTGATGCATATTAGACGTACAGCATCCGAAGTTAGGCTCGAGGCCGAAGATATTCGCGTCAGGCCCGTTGCTCCATGTGCGGGAAGCTACATTGCAAACGACTTGATTCACCTGCTGATCGTACTGGTGGGATGTCCAATCCGGTGAGATAGACGCGGGCAACGCATTGAACGCCACTTTCTCCAAAATATCACCGAACCGACCCTCCCCTAGTATCCGTGTTAATTGCTCCATCGTGAACATGTATTCCACGACTGCGCACAATTCGACGCCTTGGGACGGGCTTGTACCCGAAAGCCATTCATCGCCGGAGAACATGCCGTGCGCTTGGCCGTGATAGGTCATCAGCGAGTCAATTCCGCGGTGCACGGCGGTGCGATCAACCGAATCGCCGCGCAATTCGTACAGAACGCCTGGCGTCTTAACGCCCATCGCGACATTGACGACATGCGTCGTCCAATCCCATTGCTCGACTTTCCGCCAGAACGGAAAATCATGCAAAATGCCGGTCCAGTCCGTCGTTTGCGCGGCTACGATTTCTGCCAGCTCCATTAGAAAAAGATCATCTGTACGTTTATACAACCAAATGATGCATAACAGCATCTCGGCGCCACGTGTCTTCGCCCAGCCCCTAAGCGGCTGCGCCTCAATCGTAGCGTGTACGTATTTGAAAAACTTGGTTAGAAACGGCTGAACTCTTTCGTCGCCCGTAGCCTCCTCATGCTGCATCATGACCTTCAGCATAATCATGAAATGCCACCAGTCCTGATCCTTGTCTACATCGTGATTGACCGTCTCGATCCGTTCCGGACCGAAGAGCCCGTTCTCTCGTTGGCTTGCAAGCGACCACTCGACCCATTTGTTCGCTTTGGCGATCAGCTTCTCGTCGTTAAGCAAGTAAGCGAGCGGCAACAGTCCGTCCAAGTAATAAGGACCACGTTCCCAGCTCTCACCGTCGCCGCCGATCCAACCGTTATCAGGACCTACGTCCGCCCAGTGTTCTTCCAGATGTCCGGTAAAGCCTTCGGCCTGGATCAGCAGCTGATCCTTCAGCCATCCGGCAGGTTTGATCTGTCCAAGCGGCAAATGGTCAAATGCGGTTTTCGTCAATTTCATTAGGGAGCCTCCTATACGGCTATACGTTATCGGCAATATGACCTCTTGAATATAGCACTCCACATTGATGATCATGAATATCCGAGTACAACCTGTTTTAGCTCGATTACAACATCTATTGCAGCTTTTCTTATTATTTGATATTTTAAAATGACTCGTTACACCGAAAGGAGCCAATCCGCATCATGCTTCACTTTACAGCTCCTCCAATGCCGCACTTCACGATAAGCGGCGATGATACCTATGCGGTCGGCAGGAAGCACCCCAATCGCTCGCAAATAGGCGTTTTTGATCTTATTCTAGTCACAAGGGGAAATCTTGTGCTGGAGGAATCGGATATGGAGTACTCGGTATCTACCGATCAATATGTGATCTTGCGTCCCGATGCAGCCCATCGTACGGTTACTCCGTGCACGGAGGAAACCCACTTCCATTGGCTTCACTTTCAAACTTTAGGACATTGGACTGAGACCATCGAACGTCAAACGATAGTCTTATCGCAACCTTCACAACCTTATTCGCAGATCGAAACGTTTTCTGTTTATATCCCCAAATACGGCCACATATCGGACGCGCGGCGAGCTCAAGAAATATTCGCATCGCTCCACCATCTGCAGAGAGAGCATACGACGGAAAGCAAGATGAAGCAGCAAGCCGAATTCCAAAACCTTCTGCTGCTTCTTCAGGATGAAGGCGGAAAAACGATAAAGAGCCCCCAATTCCTAGTCGCGGAAGAAGCGGCTCGGTTTTTGAGGGCGCATTTTAATGAAACGATTACGTATTCTCGACTATCGCGAGAACTCCATTTTCATGAAAATTATATTTCGTTATGCATGAAGAACCATTTCGGCTGTACGCCGCTTGAGTTCCAAACCCGTTATCGAATCGAGCAAGCGAAGCAGATGCTGCTTCGGACTAATGATCCAATCGGCCGGATTGCCGAGGAAACCGGGTTCGGCTCGTTTTCTTATTTCGTGAAATGTTTCGTCAGATTGACGGGAAAGACACCTAATTCATATCGGAAGCAGTACCGATAGCAAGTAATATCATTTTTCCGCTTATTCGCCAACTGTCTGCCGATCGGCCGATGAATAAGCGATTATCATCCGACAGGGCTCCCAGCTCGTGACTCTAGCATTGTGGGGAACGCCGCGGGGAATGCGCAACATCATGCCGGGCTCTAAGCGGTATACATCGTCACCGAGCGTATGATCGCATTCGCCGGACAGAACGAAAATGATTTCCTCGCAGTTCGGATGGATGTGACGATTGTTTTCTTTTCCCGCTTCAATATATACCATCCCAAATGTCATCTCCGCATCGGGGTCGATCTCCTTGCCGCACAGCCATTGGATCTTTCCCCATCCCATGTCGGCTACTCTACCTTCTTCAGGCTTGCTCAGATTCGTAATTGTGGCCATCTTTGATCTCCTTTTCATATTAGTGATTCCCCCGTTGCAGGCCCTTCTGTAGAAAATCGAGACATTGCCTCATTCCATTCCGGATGTCTCCGCCACTTTCCTCGTCTGCCGATATCCAGCCGTCGTACCCCATGCTGCCGATTGCTCGAAAAATGGGTTCGAAGTCTATCGTCCCCTCTCCCAGCACCCGCCAGTTTCCGTTTGCAAAATCCTTCATATGGAAGTTGTCGATGAATGGAGCGAAGCTCGTAATGAGTTCGGCGATATCCGAGATCCCCGATTTCACAAGATGCGCCGTATCGACGGTCAAACCGACAGTTGGTTCCTTCAAGCTATCGAAAAAGAGGTCAAAATCCTCTCGGTACATCACAGGCTGGTCGAAGTGATGGTGAAGCGACAGGGACAGCCCGTGCTGCCCAGCCGCTTTGCCGAGCTCTGACAGTACACCGGCATAACTGCGTATATCATCATCCGTAACGTGCTTGCGGGAAATGCCGTGACAGAATATGATGCGCCCGGCACCGACGCGTTCCCCGAAAGCGAACAATGAATTCAGACTGGCGCGGCCATCGTCGTCGAGAATTCCCCCCGCAATCAAGGCGGATGTTATTCCAGGCTGCGATCCCCATTCCTCTATGAAACGTTCAGGCTCCTGCAAATACGGAGCGTATTGGCCCGGCTTTAGCTGTAATCCTGCATATCCCGCCGTGGGGTATTCCTGGAACAAAAGGCTCCTCTCTTCATCTGATTCGGTAGGCCGTGAGAAAGCGAATTTCAGACTCATGAAGATGTATCCTTACTCAGTAGAACGGTCCGCTGCTCCGCTGCGGATCGGTACGCGGCATCCAGCATGGCGACTGTCTTTAAGTTGTCCTGTGCGCTGTTCGGGGCTTGGACTTCGGTTTCCAGCGACACCAGCAAATGATTCAGTCCCTCGAACGTAGCTATTTCGCGCGAGACATCGTTGTCCCAAGTCTGCAGTGGGGTGTTGGACTCCTTACGGTACAACTCCACCTTGCCATATGTGCACAACAACGTACCCGTCTCGCCGATTACAATCAATTCGGTTCTCGAAAACGATGAAGAGAAGCTCTGAACATAAGTAGCGATCGCTCCGTTCTCAAAGTCGACCTGAACCGAAGCGTCGGTTTCTCCTGCGCATTCGATCGCCGAGGAGGAACGCATCAGGCTGGTTACCGAAACGGCTTCCGATCCCAGGATTTGACGGAAGCCGTCGAACCAATGAATGCCCATAACGGAAAGCGCATGCCGCTCGCACTGCACGCGCCACCCGCTATCCTGGCGGAAGAACAGGTTATTGAAAAGAATGGAGGTCACCTTCCCAATCTTGCCCTCGCTTACGATCCCTCTTACGACATCGAAGGTAAAATGTCTGCGGAAATTCTGGTTCACGGATACGGCTACTCCAAGCTTTACAGCCTTATTAGTAATCTCTATGGCATCTTCCAGCGTATCCGAGAAAGGTTTCTCGACAAACAGAGGAAAGCCGGCTTCCAGAAGCGGAATAACAACTTGCTTGCGGATTGAAGTAGGCGTGCACACGATGGCAACATCTACTCCGCTGCTCTTGATGAAATCATCTACATTAGTGAACCTTTGCGGGATGCCATATTGATCGGCCTTGCGATTAAGAATTTCTTCGTTCGGGTCGCAGATCGCCGTCACTTCTACCCTATCTTTGTGTGCGCGGTAGCCATCCAAGTGAAGTTCCGTCACTCCGCCTGCACCGATCAAACCAACCTTATACCTTTTCATAAATCGTTCTCCTCCTTAAATGATGAATAGGATTAGGACATACCTTTGAGATTGGAATCAACCGTATCAATAATTATTACACTCAATTAACTATTATTCAACCTTGTTGAACTAAGGACATAATACATCATGCTTTATTCTATTGCAAGCCACATCTCTAAATTGGAGTAATCAATCAGGGGCTACAAGGTTGTTATGTTGCAAATTCAACCTAGTTGAAGTATGTTAAACAAATACACTACGATACGAAGAAAGAGGTCAATATGGATCTGGGAAAACGGATACGGCTCATTCGGAGAGAACAGAAGCGTACGCAGGAGGAAATATCGGAAATATGCGGATTTACCAAAAGCATGCTTTCGAAAATCGAGAGCGGCAGCGCAATGCCAGCCGTATCGACACTTATGAAGATTGCCAACGCACTGGGCGTCAAGGTCTCCGATCTGCTCGAAGAGCAATCGAGCAACGATACAGTGATGGTGAGCGCAAGCCAGTACGAGGATGTCAGCAAATGGCTGAATACCAACAAGGGCTACTCGTTCTACCCCTTCGCCTCCAGCAGGCACAACAAGATCATGCAACCTTATATATTTATGGCACGTAAGGGCGATATAAATAAACATACCTTCTCGCACGAAGGCGAAGAATTCATTTATGTCATTTCCGGTACGATGAGATACAGTGTTGGAAGTTCGGAATATCTGCTCTCTTCAGGTGACAGTCTCTATTTTAATTCGTTACATGAACATACTGTCGTTCCTATTTCCGAAGAGGTGAAATATTTAGCGGTTTTCACCGAACTTCAGTCAAAACCCAATAATGAAGGCTGAATAAAGGAGTGTGACCATTCATGAAGTTATTTATAATAGGAGCAACAGGCAAAACAGGTCAAATTGTAACTCGGATGGCGCTTCGTAATGGTCATGACGTTACGGCATTCGTCCGCTCTCCGAATAAATTGGAATCGCACAATCATTTGTCAGTCGTCAAAGGGAATGTTAAGTCGCAGACGGAGCTGTCCGCTTGCATAGCCGGACATGACGCTGTCATCAGTTGTTTGGGTACAGAAGGCATGGGCCCCACTACTTTTCTTACAGAAGTAGCAGAGGCATTAACTCCAGCAATGAGAGACAATGGCATTCAGCGTATCGCATATGTCGCCTCGGCAGGAATTCATGGAGAGATCAATGGATTCGTTGGCAAACTGATCATGCATATGCTGCGCCATGTTCTCAAAGATCATGCAAATGCCGTGGCAACGCTGCGCGATGGAGGCTTAGCGTATACCATTGCTCGTCCAATGGGGTTACAGGACAAGTCCGGCAAAGGCACATGGCGATCCGCTTATGAAGGTCTGCCACCCAAGCCTAGCCGCAGCATTTCACGCGATGATGTTGCCGCTTTTCTCCTGGATGCTATCGAAAACGGTCGACATGAACGGGAATCCGTTGCCATCGCCTATTAGAAAGTTGAAAAATTCCCCCTTCAAATGGCAACGCTGATTTATTTGTCTAGACTAATGTGTCGATTGATACCTTACGTTATTAAAGAATAGTACACCAAGAAGTAAGATAAATAACACTAGTATAATCGTACCGACTAAAACAATAAGTCGGTCTAGTTTTTCATTATTAATATACGTTTTGCTTAAATCATATACGATCAGTCCGAGTAACCCACCTAGAGTATTTGTAATTAGATCTGTTATATCTGTTGCTCCAATAGCAAATGCATATTGAGCTGTCTCGGCAGCAAGACTAAAAACGAATACTAAAGCTAGCTTCCGCCCAAAGTTGGCTCTTTTGAAATTCACACTCAAAAGCAAGCCAAACGGAATAAAAACTACACAATTATAGATTATCTCTCTCAAATGACCACGTTCATTTACGATTGAAGTACCTGCAAATGGAATGAAGTTAATACTTCTAGTTTGATAATCTAATATTAAGGACAAATTAAACGATAATTTGAATAAAACGATCCATAGCAGGATTAATAGGTATAAGGCTAACAAGGCTTTAGACAATGACTTCACTATATGGTTACCTCCCATCTATTTAAATCTTAAAAGCCTCATGCTATTTAGAATAACTAATACAGCAGCTCCTGTATCGCTCAGTACAGCGGTCCATAACGTCAGCCAGCCTGGGAAAATTAAAGTCAGGGCTATCCCTTTAATTAGAATCGAAAACCAGATGTTCTGCTTTATAATTCGCATTGCTTTTCTGCTTAGTTTTATCGTGTGCGGCAACTTCTCCAAATGATCTGCCATGAGTACGACATCTGCAGTTTCCAATGCCATATCTGTGCCGGCCCCTCCCATGGCAATTCCAAGATCAGATGCTGCTAGTGCCGGAGCATCGTTTATTCCATCGCCAACCATAGCGACTATATGCCCTTCAGCTTGAAGCTTCTTAATAGCAGACACTTTATCCTCTGGCATCATCTCCGCGAAATATCGAGATACATTCGCTTGCAAGGCTATTTTTTTGGCAGTCCCTTCATTATCTCCAGTTAACATCACGACTTCTTTCAGACCTGTATCTTGAAGTCCTTTTATAGCTGTTAACGTTGTCTCTCGAATTGAATCCGACACTGCAATAATACCTTTTATCGTATCCGCCGTTCCGATGATGATTAGTGTGTGGCCGCTGCTCTGGAGCTGTTCCACCTGTTCTTCAATACGAGTAATAGGGATCTCCAAATCTTGAAACAACTTTAGATTTCCGGCAAAATACTCAATTCCAGAGATTTGACCCTGAACCCCCTTCCCAACAATATTATTGAATTGTCCTCCGATTTGAATAGGTACACCTTTCTCTTTGGCATACCGAACGATGGATTGCGCAATGGGATGGGACGAACTCTCTTCTAACGTTCTTGCGATAGATAACAATTCATTTTCTTCAATACCATACGTAAAGATGCTCGTTACTTTAGGTTTACCTTCGGTCAGTGTTCCAGTTTTGTCAAAAGCGATGGAACTTATTCTTCCGGCTGTTTCAAGGGACGTCCCTCCCTTGATTAACACGCCATTTTTCGCCGCATTGCCAATAGCAGATACGATCGCTACAGGCGTTGATATGACCAGTGCGCAAGGGCATGCCACAACGAGCAATTCTAACCCGCGATAAAGCCATTCTGACCATGATCCCATCCCGAAAATCGGTGGCAATACAATCGTCACTAAGGCAAGAACAAAGACTATTGGTGTATATATCTTTGCAAATTTATCAACAAAAGCTTGTGCAGGAGATTTCTGCTCTTGCGCCTCTTCGACTAGATGAATAATGTTGGCGATGGCCGTGTCTTCAACATGCTTTGTTACCTTAACATCCAAGGTGCCATGTTCGTTAATTGTACCTGCATATACAGTATCCCCCGCGTGTTTCTCGACAGGCATTGATTCACCGGTTATAGGCGCTTGATTAACCATTGAAAATCCGGAGACAACCTCTCCATCTAGGGCTACCCTATCGCCAGGCCTCACGGTAATAACTTCGCCTAACTGAATCTCATCGACTGGCACTTGTATTAGTTCATCATTGCGTTTTACCCACGCGATTGGAGGCGTCAAATCGAATAAGCTTCTAATCGAATTCCTCGTTCGTTCGATAGAACTTGTTTGCAGCGCATTCCCCAATGCAAACAGCCAAACAACAGTTGCCCCTTCCAACCACTCACCAATTAGCACAGCGCCTATTGCAGCTATTGTCATGAGAACGTTCATATCTAACGATCGGCTTTTAACAGCGTAAAATGCACTTCTAGCTGGTTTGTAGCCGCCAATGGCAACAGAACAAGCATACAATATCGTAGTTAGCATCGAGTCATTATTCAATTGAGCATGAATAAACCCAAGTAGAAGTAGAACCCCTGATAAAATCATTGCAGGTTGATGATTTTGTCGCTGTTCTATGGGTGTGGTTCTATTTTTCGATGAAAGCGTAGCCTTGTAGCCTGTTTTACCAACTTCCTTAATAATATCCTCAATACTATTTTCGTGCTCGATGTGCATTTTTGCTGTAGAAAAGTTTACAGTGACGTTTTTGACACTTGGATTCTGTCTTAAATGATTTTCAAGAGTAAGAGCACAGGAACTGCAATCCATGCCTTGGATAAAGTAAGTTTTGAAATTCTGATTAAGTTCAACCTCATTAATTGAGGATCCTAACTTTTCTGCCGTTCCAGAAGATGCACAACACTTGTCCTCGCAGACTGAGACATCGGTTGATTCCTGTTTCGATATCGGCATGACTATTAGCTCTTTTTTGAACTTAAGCTCTTTATCTGACACGACAATCACTCCTCAACCTTTTCGAAATGTCGGTCGCAACACGCTACTTCTGTTTGGACTTCCGCAAACACATCATCGATCATGGTTAGGAGAAGTCTAATTTTCTCGCTGCTTAAGCTGTAATAGATATACTTTCCGTGCTGCCTATTCGTGATGAGTCCACATTCCTTGAGACAAGCCAAATGCTGGGAAACGCTCGATTGACTTGCCTGGACTTCCTCGATGATTTGAGATACGGTCTTCTCCGAATTCTGAATACATTCTAGAATTTGAATGCGCGTCTTATCTCCAAACCCGCGAATAAACTTCACTTTTGTATTTAACAGGTCTTGTTTCATATTTACCCCCGTCATATTATCCGATTCTAATATGTATTATACTCCAACATATTAGAGAATGTTAATATGAAATCCCCTTAAATTCAAATAAAAAAGCCGCGTGATTACGCGACTTTTTTATTTTATACTCTCCGCTTAATTAATGTCTCGTTTATGCCGGTGGAATACTTTGAGGATTATTAAATACATTTGTCGGATCATACTTAGCTTTTACTCTACGGAGCCTAGAATAGTTTTTGCCATAATAAACCGGACCAGAACATTTAATGCCTTGGTCTGGCACGTTTATATAGGAGCCAACGATATATCGCTGGAGCTTCTTTCTGGTGTTCCTAGCTAAGGAAATATTTTTTGCAGCATGAGACGGATTAACCCAAGAGCTGTTCCACTCTACGTAGAATTGTGGTTTACGCCAATAGAAAGCGGTGGCTTTCGGCGCGATACGCCTAATAGCTCCGCCCCAGTTGAGGAAGAAGAAACCCGCCGGTGTACCGCCTTCAGCTTTCTCCAAAAACTCGCGCATAACTTTATAGGCTTTCTCCGGGAAAGGGCGCTTGCCGAAGCCGCTGGAGAACTGGTTGCTGAATTTTTGAGTAAGCACCGGATCGGGAGCTAACAAAAATTTCGTTGCTTGCAGGTACGGAAGCAGCTTGATCGTTTTTTGCGTAGGCGTTCCAACGCTCAGAATGGGCTCTAGAAAACGTAAAGCCTCTGTTTTTGAGCCGAGATACAGTCCTAGCATGCTGACATTGCCGCCTTTTTTTGGACCGACGGATAACTCGCTGCCCAATTTGGTGCTAGTGGAAGGAGCCCATTGCTGCCATTTCCTCACTACGGCTTCGAACTGATTCCATGGCCAGGTAATGTTAAATACGGTAGCTTTGACTGGTGCGCGCAATACTTTGAATTTATATTTGGTATATACGCCAAAGTTGCCCCCACCGCCACCGCGGGAAGCCCACAGGAGATCGGAGTTGCGTTTTTTGTTTGCAAGGATTACCTTCCCCTTAGCGTCAACCATTTCGACTTCGAGCAGATTATCACTAATGAGGCCAGTCGTCCTTTGGAGAGGACCAATTCCTCCACCAAGTGTAATGCCGCCGATTCCAACCGAAGGACTATCGCCGAACGGAGCGATAAATCCTTTACGGGCTAACGTATCTACGATTCTTCCTACCCGGTTACCGGAACCAACCACAACAGTCCTGCATTTTTTATTTAACTTGATTTTCTTCATCTCGCTAACGTCGATGACAATGCCTCCGTTGACCTGGGAGAGGTTGGTCTCCAAAGCATGTCTTCCGCTTCTAGGCCGAATGGGTACGTTATTTTTGTTGGCCCATTTTATTGCATTTGCTACATCTTTTGTTCTTCGAGCAAAAACAAATACTTTAGGAAATCTGTCGGTATGCGGATCCCAATTCTTTCGAGCCGCATCATATCCCGGATCACCCTTAAATATCACTCGTCCAGTGAGCTTCGTTAATGATTTCACGTATCCAACTCCCTATGATTAAATAAGTGTACATTTCTACAACGAATTAGGCAGATACCATTTATCGTATGTATGGTCTATCAGACAGGTATGGGCTTCTGCTGATCATTAATAAAAAGCCGTAATCAAATGATTACGGCTTTCCAGGTTGTCGAGAAATTCACGAAAACCTGAACTTCGCTTCAATTTAAATAAGTAATCGCTAATATAATCATTTACTTATATAAACAATCGCGTATATAATAACCCTGTAGTCAGCAAGCTTGTTACAGAGAGGGGGCAACCATTTGCAACAGATAGATGAAATGTCCGATAATCTTAAGCTGCTCTCAGATAAAACCAGGTTGACAATTATGGCGCTACTACGGCACCGGGAGATGTGTGTCTGTGATATTGTAGAGATTTTAGAAACAACCCAGCCGAACATTAGCCAACATCTAAAAAAACTAAGATTCGGCGGTCTAATTAACGAGGAACGCCGTAGTCAGTGGATTTACTATTCATTGAACCTGGATGACAAAGCTTATTTGAGGCAGCTAATCGATCAACTTCCATCTATGCAAGAGAAAATCAATGCAGTAAAAGGCTGTAAATAAACCAGGAGGCATTATGCTGGCAATTGCTTCAATCATTTTTTTAGTAACGTTAGTGTTCGTCATATGGCAGCCAAAAGGACTTAACATTGGGTGGTCAGCATGTGGCGGTGCAGTAATTGCACTTATCTTTGGGGTCGTAGATTTTCATGATGTCTGGGATGTAACGCAAATCGTATGGAACGCAACCCTTGCGTTTGTTGCGGTTATTCTGATATCTCTCATTCTCGATGAGATTGGTTTCTTTGAGTGGTCCGCGCTTCACATGGCTAGAGCTGCCAAAGGAAACGGTATTCTAATGTTTGTATACGTCATTCTATTGGGTGCGGCGGTTGCTGCTTTCTTCGCCAACGACGGTGCTGCACTTATCTTAACGCCAATTGTACTGGCCATGGTCCGGGCGTTGAAATTTGATGATCGTATGATACTTCCGTTTATCATGGCAAGCGGTTTTATTTCCGATACCGCTTCCCTTCCGCTAGTCGTCAGTAACTTGGTTAATATCGTGTCATCTGACTTTTTCGGAATAGGATTTGCGGAATATGCCAGTCGTATGATAGTCCCTACTCTGTTCTCTGTCACGTCAAGTTTACTTGTACTCTTCATCTTCTATCGGAGAAGCATACCTAAGCAATATGACTTGGCACAATTAAAAAAACCGGTTGATGTAATTAAGGACATGCGCCTGTTTAAGATTTCATGGTTTATTCTCGCCGTTCTTCTCATCGCTTATTTAACAAGTGAGTTCATTCGTGTACCGGTATCGATCATAGCTGGTGTTGCAGCCATCATCTTCTTGTTGCTTGCTCGTCAAAGCCGGGAGATTCATACCTGGAAGCTTGTAAAAGGTGCGCCATGGGCAGTAGTTACATTCTCCATTGGAATGTATGTCGTTGTTTATGGTCTCAGAAATGTTGGACTGACAGATGAACTTGGCGATGTATTTAAATGGGTCGGTGATCAAGGCTTATTTGTAGCCACAGTCGGGTCCGGATTTATAGCCGCTATCCTATCATCGATTATGAATAACATGCCGACAGTCATGATTAATGCGCTTGCCATTCATAATACGAACTCTACGGGAGTGATCCATGAAGCTTTTGTTTATGCGAATGTGATTGGGTCTGACTTGGGTCCGAAGATTACTCCTATCGGTTCGCTAGCTACCTTGCTTTGGTTGCACGTGTTATCCAATAAGGGTGTCAAGATTTCATGGGGAGCATACTTTAAAACGGGTATTATCCTGACCGTACCTGTCCTCTTTATTACATTATCCGGGCTTTATCTTTGGCTAAAAGTTGTAAGTTGAAGACTATAAATTCAAATTCCAATTCTAAGGGGTCTTTTAAAAATGTCTAACAAACCACTTGTTTATTTTCTATGTACGGGGAATTCCTGTCGGAGTCAAATGGCTGATGGCTTCTTGAATGCCATTGGCGGAGATAAATTCGAAGTCAAAAGTGCCGGACTTGAAGCGCATGGTTTGAATCCTAGAGCGGTTCAAGTGATGAAAGAAGCCGGTGTTGATATTAGCGGTAATAGCTCTGATGTTATTGATCCAGAGATATTGAATCGTACAACTTATGTCATCACACTTTGTGGTCATGCTGATGAGCACTGTCCTGTTATTATGAATCCAAATGTCACCAAATGGCACTGGGGGTTTGATGACCCAGCCAAAGCTACTGGTACGGAAGTAGAAATTATGGAACAATTCCGTACGGTCAGAGAAGCCATCAAGGCTCGAATCGAACAGTTCGTGAGAGATGGAAAGTAGACGCCAGCGCCGTTGATCGTATACTTCTTTAACGGCCTTGTAACCTATTACTCTCAACGTATTGCCTTATATCGTTCACTATTATTAATGCTTCTTGTAAGTTCTCTACGCTCCCACCGTCATTATATTTCTGCACTAATTCTGCTACATATAGAATATCATTCGAAACCCCGTAATCATTAACAGTGTGCGCTAACGCTTCATATACAACAGGTTCAAGAGCCTGGTTATCGAAGCGGGTTATATACGTTCCGTTGTTCGAAACAATTCGCTCTAGTCGATTGCTTGCGTCTTCAATTGACAAAGTTAGAGCGGGCTTTCTTGCGAATGCATCGGGCATATAGGTTTTAAAGGCGATTCCGCCAACAATCAACACGGCTAAAATGATAGCGATTAGGTCGCGTTTTAATTCGTTAGTCATGGTATCCTACCTCCTAAAGCTCTTACTCATTTCACAATACTAGAATTCATATCGTGAAACAACTAATATTTCCCATCAGCATATGTCAACGCATGCTGACGTTGAGCTCATGAAGTTCCTGAGGATTCCGTTTAATGAGTTGACGATTAAATTTGTTTGATATGATATAAAACATGCTTGCGAAGCGGACTACTGTTTTCCACATTCGGGTGATCAAAGGTTTTAACAAAGGAAAGGCCTATTTTCTTCATTACTTTTTTCGAAGGCTCGTTAATATCCGCTGTAAAACTAAACACCTCGTTAAAGCCTAATCTATCTAAGCCATATAGCAAACATGCTCTTGCTCCCTCCGTTGCATAGCCTTTACCCCATGCCTCTTTGTTCAGCCTCCATCCAATCTCCAAGCAAGGTGTAAAATCCGCCTCAAACGAAGCGCGATGAAATCCAATGAACCCAATAAACCTATTTGTTTCTTTCTCCTCAACCGCGTACAAGCCGAATCCAAATTCCTTAAACTCGTCTAAAATCCTGTTATAGAACGCCTTGGTCTCTTCAGCATTTAAGGTATTTGGAAAATACTCCATCACCTCTTCATCCTCGTTCATCCTGCTAAAAGGCCCTAGATCCGCTTCCTTCCAATCCCTCAACACCAATCTTTCCGTCTCAATGTAAATCATCATTAACCACCTTTGGAACAATTTATATTAATCTGATTTTAAAGCGAAGTGAATTCCACGATACCATGCTGCAACTCGCCGCAGTTCGAACGGTTTGCGCCGTCTCACAAGCGGTGCCGGTGTCAAAAGAAATTGAACAACGACAGGCAAGGACGAGAATAAAAAGTCCTTGCCTGTCGCTGTTGTGCTGTACTGGATATGTCTTCAACTTAGCTGTGAATCTTCTAGCAAAACAATCTCAGCTTCGAACCCCAGCTGTTCACACAGCTTGTGAATACGGCGCATGTCCTGAGTGCTGGTAATCCACTCGCATCCCAAGGCTGATGCCTCATGTGCCGCCCATTGCAGGATATATACCAAGGCATCCGCATGTGATTCCTTCGTAGCAAAGTCCTCCAGCTCGAGCGCGCCGCCGCGGACGGAAGCACGAACGTATGCCCAGTGCTGGTCGGCAAAGCTGCGAGCGACAAAACGCGTTTCGCCATCTGACTGGACCAGCATTGAGAGTTCTTGTAGCCATTTCCTATAGGCACCGGTCCCTGTAGGGGCTTTCGGGTTTCCCCATTCTAGCGAATCGGCGGCCAGCTTCCGTAATTCATCTTCTCCAGTTATTCGTTTCCACTGCTCACTATGGAAAGAACCGTGGAGAGTCGGTTTGAAGCGAACTTGCCAGCTACGCTCGCCTGCTCTGACCCCATCAGCATGAAGCAGTTCGGATACGGGGACAACGGCAAGACCTTTAGTGTGAGTATGGTGTACAAGCGATTTAACGGCCTGCGGTGTCTCTTTGGCGATTTCATTGGCATGAAACATTAGAATAGACCCATTAACCAGCTTCGGTATCACCCGCTCCACAAGTTGCGCGCTCGGTGGTCCCGACCAGTCGACGGTATCCTCCCCCTCGATGACCATGTAGTTCCACTCCCGGAGCCATTCCAAATTCTCCTCCCGATAAGAGGCGTAAGGAAAACGCATGAAGGTCGGAACCGACCGTCCCGTTGCTTCTTGATAAGCGAGCTCAGCCAGCTTCAGCTCTTCGAAGAAAACGGATTTGGTCACATGTGCCATATTGCGGTGATGGTACGTATGCGTTGTGAGCTCATGGCCCCTAGCGAGCATTTCTCTTGCTTTCGCCGGGTATCGATCGAACCACTCTCCCGTTAAAAAAAACGTCCCGCACGCCCCTCCCTGCTCCAAAGCATCCAGCCATGCATCAACAGGAATCCGCATCGGACCGTCATCGAACGTAAAGGCACAGTGAGAAACCGCTGAATTGCCGCGAGTAATTACCGAGTTTGTCATCAGAAATCCCCCATTCTATGGTATCTCCTTCCAACATGATACCATTGACCCTATTGTAAAACCTATGTTTTGTTTTGTAAAATTGAATAATATGAATAAATGATTCGAAAATCATAAACAAAGGTAGAAAGCCTCATCGAATCCATCGAGGTTGGACAACATCGTATCGTTTATATCCGTACAACAAAAAAACCGCTGTTTATGCGGTTTGCAATGTATATTCCTGCTACTTTCATCTTTATTTTACTATCGTAAAAACAATATCATAAAAAAAAGACCGCGTTAAAAGCGGCCTCTTAAAGAGTTCATAGACTATAACTCATTTCCAAATTTCATCCGCAATTTCCTTAATAAAAGCGAGCTTCCTCCATTGTTGCTCCTCTGTCAGATAATTGCCTTCTTCCGTAGAAGCAAAGCCGCATTGCGGGCTCAAGCAAATTCGGTCAATATCAACGTATTGCTTCGCTTCTTCAATACGCTTCCGTATATCTTCCTTGCTTTCAAGCTCACCAAATTTCGAGGAAAACAGACCTAGCACGACCTGCTGGTTGTTCTTCAAGAAACGAAGAGGCTTAAAATCGCCTGCGCGCTCGGTGTCAAACTCCAAATAGTAACCGGAATAGTTATCGATACCCAGGAGGGTCTGCGCAATTGGTTCATAACCTCCGCCAACTCCTGCATAAGTCGAAACATAGTTACCCCGGCATACATGTGTCGTTACAACGAGATCGTCCGGCAGGTTGGATACAACTTCTTCGTTCAGCCTCGCGAATTCGTTCGCGTATTCGGCAACGTTCACGCCGTTTTGCTCCAAGATCGTCATAAATTGCTCGTCGCATAGCGCTCCCCATGTACAATCGTCGATTTGGATGCTGCGGCAACCAGCTTCATAGAAAGCAAGCATAGAGGTTTTGTACGCTTTTGCAATATCGGAAACAAGCTCTTCTCGATTTGGATAGATAGCCTTCGTGCTTTCCTGATTTTCTGCCCTATCTAGCTCGAACAAAAACTGCGCTGCCGCTGGTATCGATTGGCGCGCAACTACGTCCTTACCAGCAACTCCTTTCAAAAATGCAAAATGCGAAACAAACGGATGGTTGCTATAACCTATTTTGCCGGTCAAGCGAGCTGTTTCGGGTCTAGATTGCGCGCCGTTAAATTGGTAGCCTTGATCAATGATTGTCCGTTCTACGCCGTCAAATCCCCAGAAAAAATCTAGATGCCACCAGGAGCGGCGAAATTCTCCGTCGGTTATAGCTTGAAGACCAACCTCTTTTTGTTTCTGTGCAAGCTTAACGATCTCTGCATCTTCTACGATCTTCAGTTGATCGGCAGAAATTTCACCGTTTTGGTATTGCAATCTAGCGGTTTTCAGCACTTTAGGACGAAGGAAGCTGCCAACGATATCATATCGAAAGGGAGTAACGGATCGCTGTTTAGGTTCGGTTTGAGTATTCATAGTTAATCTCCTTTGATTACAAATTCATTATATAAATAAGGTAACATATCCAATTGGCTATAACTCAATACCAATAAACTATACATGGTTATAGGAATAGGCTATAACATTCAATCCATGCGTCCTAAACGAAGAAACCGCCGAGACTAGTGTCTTAAACTGGTCCCTTCGTCAAGGACACTTTGAAAAAAAGAGTTAAGCTGCTGTTAATAGATGATTCCTGTACTGAACAGGGGTCATCTTTTTTAATCCCCATTGATATCTGTGATGGTTGTAGTAGTGGATGTAGCGATCGATTTCAAGCTTTAGTTCTTCTAAAGTGGTGCAGTTACGAATTATGACGTGGTCTTTCATATGACCGTAGAAGGACTCTTGAGGAGCGTTGTCCCAACAGTTCCCTCGTCTGGACATGGACTGGCCAAGTCCCTTCTTCTTTAGCAGTTTTTGGTATTGAGGCTTGTGTAGTGACAGCCTTGATCGGAGTGGATAAAGGCATCCTTATGTAGCTTCAAGCGTCGTTGCTTCATGAGATTCTTAATCGTATCCGTCGCTAAGGGCATAGTGAAGCGTTTGGAGAGGTTATAAGCGAGCAGTTCCCCCGTGGAAGCATCAAGAATCGTTGATAAATAAGCCATCTCTGACCGTCCATATGGAAGGTAAGTGATGTCGGTGAGCAGAACAAGACCCGGGATTCCCTTCTTGAAATCCCGTTGCAGCTTATTGGGGACGACTCTGTGTTCCTGAGTGGCCTTGGCCATTTGTCTGTATGAGTTGGGCTTTCGGTGAGGACATACGAGGTTTAAATTTCGCATTTGCCTGCGAATTCTTTTTCGGTTATAGATCACATCAAATTCATTTTCCAGGATCATTTTGATGGAGCGAGCGCCCTTCTTAAAGCCTCTTCGATGAAACGCCTTCTTGATTAGTTTGCCAACTTCCATGTCCCGTCTGGCTCGCTCTAAGCGGGTATCTGCAGCCTTTAGATAGCTGTAGTACCCTGAACGCGATACGTTAAGCAGTTCGCACAGGTAACGCGTCATACGCTTAAATCCCTGGTTTACGGCGTCTTGAATCAATTCGAATAGCTTATTTTTGCTTAGGTTTTCCCCCTTGGCTACCAGCCACCTTTCGCATTGACCAATATCTAGAGGGCAAGTCTCCAAGGAATATTTTTGAAGCCCAAGGGTTTAATGTCGAAGTCCTAGGCATGAAGCGTGTAGAGCAAAGCGCGGATCGCTGGAAGAAAGATTTATGAGAAAGATGGCATTATTGGACTTGCGGATTCCCGTAAAAAATCCTCGGGGCGTACGCTTAAAAGAGAAAGGACACCCGAACAGTCTTGCTCTGACGTAGAGAATAGTTTCTTGCTCATGATGCCCTCCCTCAATGCTAATACCAGTATACAAAAAGGCCCCCACAGCCTAAACACCTTTTTTTAGGTGTCCAGTCTATGGGGACCAGTTTAGCCTTTCGATCCTTCTAAATAAAACTTATTTCTTTTCAAAAACCGTCTGGGTCTGGTCGATGAATATCTCAACATCTTTCAGCGCAGCTTGCTTCTTCTGGTCCGCTTGCTCTTGTGTAATATCGCCATTAGTGACAACCTCGGTGATTTTCTCGTTTATACTGGACAGCAGCGCGTCAATCAACTGCTGGCGGGTTATGCCATGATCCTTTGCGATGTCGGTGAACGATTTGCCTGCTTGGACTTGATCAGCAAACTCAGATTTGTCGATACCGATCAGTTCGAAAGCGGCGCGCATATTCATACCTCCGATGCCATCTTGCTTACCTTCTTCCTTATTAAGCGGCATTGTGAAGATACGCTCCGCTTCCCTCCAGGCCTTCTTCTTCACATTTTCCTGCTCCTCAGACGTTAGCTCTTCCGAACCGTGCTTAAGCTTTATGGCTTCGACTATCTCCTGCGCTTCTCCGTCTATCAGCGGTTGGAGCTCAATTCCTTTCTCCTGCGCGATATCTGCGAGTGATTTGCCATTCTTCACAGCTTGTTCAAAGGCTGCTTGATCTAGACCAAGCTTCGAAGCTGCTATACTCTGGATATCCAGCTTAACCCCTTTGTCTTCGGATCTCTTTTCATCCTTACTGCCAACAAGAGTTGACTTTTGTACAGCGTAACTCTCTTTCTTCTTGTCAGCCGACAACTGGTCACTCAAACTGTCCGACGCATAGGCGGTTACCGGCACAGCGACCGCAATCAGCAGTGCTGCGCCCGCGATTTTCCAATTTTTCTTCATTGTTAATCCCTCCTTAGTAAGCTTACCGTCCGTCTCCCGGCGGCTACATCTATTAAGATAGGGTAACATTCTGAAAAGAATCTGAAACGTTCGGAATTGTTACGCAAAATGTCGTTCCTTTGAGCGGCTCACTCCACACTTCAATCTTTGCGCGATGTGCATCAACAATCTGTTTGGCTATCGCGAGTCCGAGGCCAGTACCTTCCGACCGACGCGTCCTAGCTATGTCTATGCGATAATATCTTTCAAAGATTCGAGGCAAATGCTCCTCCTCAATACCGATGCCCGTATCGCTTACAGTGAATGACGCCTTCTGCGGGTTCACATCCAGCGAAACCGTGACCTTGCCGCCTTCACAATTATATTGAATCGCGTTCTCAATCAAAATGAGAATAAGCTGCCGTATACGCACTTCATCGGCTTGGATCATAGCTTCATTCTCAGCTGCAGCGCTCTGGCCGGCAGCCCATTCCAGTTTAACATTCTTTGCCGCCGCAATCGTCACTGCTTGCTCAACTACTTGACTAATCGTATTTCTCAATGAAAAGCGAGATACCGCCAGTTCGATCCGACCGTTGTCACTTCGCGCGAGCACGAGCAAATTATCGACCATCCGGATCATATGATGAATCTCTCGACCTGATTTAATAAGCACATTACGGTGAAAATCAGGCAGCTTATCACTTTGCTCGCCGAGTACCTCATAGGCCGATTTCAAAATACTAAGCGGCGTCCGCAGCTCATGCGATGCATCGGAAGTGAACTGTTCCTGCCTGCGGAACGCTTGCATGATCGGGCCCATCGATCGTCCCGCCAGTATATAACCGGCAACTCCGCCGGCTGCAAGCAAGAGAAAGGCGAGACCTGCGAATGCCCATCTCAGCTCCGTCATTAATGCGGTATCGCTCGTCACTTCCTGTGCGACGATGATCCGATAGTCTTTTATCTCACCTGTGGGAATGACCATCCCTCCGATGCGAAAAGACCGGTCATAAGCTCGAACATTATGATAATCGTTATCCGGTTTCTTGAGAAGACTCGGCAATAGCGCGGTAATTGGAAACTCCTCGCCTGATCGACCATCCTTGCTAGCTGAAAGGGATTGAAAAATAATCTCCCCGCTCGGATCGATTAGCCACGTCATCTGGTTCAACTGCAAACCACTCGGGGTATAAGCAGCGCTAAACTTCTCCCTGCCAGCCGAAGTATCAAACAGTGCTTTCCCTTTCGGAGAATCAATCAGCTTTTGCAGCTCTGTCTCAAATTGACTGCTTAATGCCCTGAGCTGACTGTCCTCTGTCGTCGTCAGGATATGTTGCACCATCCATAAGGAGAAGAACGCTGATATCATCAGGATAATACCAATGGTCAGTGAGAATTCTCGTGTTAGCCGGGTTCTCGTTCGTTTAAACATGACTTCTCTCCATTCGTTAGCAGTCGATACCCGGCTCCATAGACGCTTTGAATACATTTTGACTCATAAGGCCCGTCCACTTTTTTGCGAAGTAATTTAATCGTAGCGTCTACAACGTTTAGAGTCACATTCGTCCCGAGTCCCCACACATGATCGAGCAATTGCTCCCGTGACAGCACTTGCCCCGCATGGCGCATCAAGCATACAAGCAATTGAAACTCGCGTCGAGTAAGTGCGATCGCTACGCCTCCCCGTGTTACTTCGAACCGGTTCAGATGTGCGGTTATATCCCCAAAGCTTAACGTATCGGACTGATATCCCCGTTCCTGCCTCCGGAATAAAGCAATCAAGCGCGCTTCGAGTTCCTCGAATGCAAAAGGTTTAATCATATAATCATCTGCACCTGCGCGAAGTCCTTCCACCCGGTCTTGAACAGCATCTCTAGCTGTCAGTAACAGAATCGGAGTATGATCTTCCTTTCTGCGGATCTCCCGCACGAGATCCAAACCGGTCATCTGGGGCAGCATCCAATCGAGCACATATACATCATAACGGCCTGCTGAAATAGCTTCCTTCGCCTGTAGGCCATCCTTCATCCAATCAACAACATGATATTGCCGCTTCAACTGATGCTCAGTTAACTCACCAAGCGCCTCATCGTCCTCCGCTAGTAAGATACGCATAATCCTTACCTCCTGTAATTCCATAGAACTTAAATATACCAATAAATTATGAAATTAGCATGAAACGCAAAGGCGTGCAGGAAAGGTGAAAACGTGATTCAATAAAAAATGAAGCAATATAAGTAAATTTAATCACAAAACAAAATAAAGCCCGCGGTCTCCGCGGACTTCATCCAGACAACACTGTCATTTTCAAACTTCCTTCAAAATTGTTATACCCCTTAGATGACGGTAACCTTAGACAGATCGACCTCCATGCCCTTTAGAGAGGCATAAGTCAACTTATCCATCATCGCTCCGTCAAAGCAGATGGTTTTAATGACGCGATAATATTTTTTCGTTAACGTAAAACCTGAAATAAAAGACACATTTTTAAGCGTTGCTCCCCTAAACGAAACTCCGTTCAGTGCCGCCTTGTCAAACTTAACGCCGATAAAGGTTTGCCCGTCAAAACGCTGACCACCTAAGTCGGAGTACTTGAAGTCAACCCCATCAAACAAACAATCTTTAAAAATCGTTTTTCTAAGATCGGTCAGTGTTAACGTCACGTCGGTCAGTCTTACTCCCGTGAATTTGGCTCCATTAAGCCCCGACTTGCTGAAATTGGTTCGCACAAGAATTGTTTTATTGAAGCTTGCATTTGTCAGGTCAAGTCCGGTTAGGCTGCTGTCCGTTAGATTGGCGCCGTCAAAATTAGCTTCGCGCATGTCGCTGCTCTTAAACGAACTGCCGTTCAAATCTGCGCCCGAAAAGTCAGAACCATGCAATGCACTGCCATTAAACTGTCCTTTATGGGCCGTAACGCCAGCAAAGTCACTCTTCACCAGGTTGCTTGCACTAAAGTTTGTTACCACCTTACGTTCTAACGAGCGGGGTAATTTTTGATTCATAACATCATCTCCCTTATAATAAGTTTTCAGTTGCTTTTGTTGCGGGCGTGAGCAGCTTTACCCTTTTCGTTAATTCTAAAATATTCATGTAGCGATTATCAGCTTCAGATAAAAGTCATACTATTATCGTGTCGTTATGTCAGAAAAACAGATCGGATGTAATTTTGTTCTCGCTCGCTTAATCACCCCGTACCTGTATAATACGACATACTACCTTGACTGTCAAGGTAATGTTATAAATTAATTACTTTGCCTATAAACTTTAAATTGTTTTCTTATCCTCCGACATGTCCCAAGTTTATTTATACAAATCTAATTCAAATAACTCGCTAGCACTAAGCTAAGCGAGTTATTTTTGTGTGATATTTTAAGTCGACCCCTTGGCTTTTCAACGACCAATGAGCTTAGTCAGCACCTTCTTTAGTATGCTTTGCTAAGAATCCGTCCAGGATCTCTGCCATTGGCCCGTTTTCCAACGGTCCTTTAAGCTCGTTCCTAACCAGGAGTAATGCAGCTGCAGGGGGCATTTCTATTGTCCGCAGCGCATCGATCAGCGTATTCTCTTCATCATTAAGTCGCTTTATGTAGTGCAACTCTATCGGTTCAGGTGTTATCACTAGCTTCACTCTCTTTCGGGAGATTTGTGTCTCTCCAAACAAACGGCTCCATTAAATATACTTGTTATTATCGGTCATGTTGTTAGTCGCAATGAACTCAAATTATTGTGTCCAAGCATCCTGTTTATATACGCAAATTTGAACCATTTAAAGAGAGTACTACAAAAAGAGGATTTGCCATATTGGCAAATCCCCTCCCCTTCATGCATTCCTCTAATAAATTAATACGGCAGCTCCACCGATACTTCGCGCCGGGCTTCCGCTGAACGCAACACCCCGTCGATGATTGCTTGCTGGATGAGAATTTGATCGCCAGGAATAGGTGCCGGTCTTGAATCCCGAACCGCTTCAGCGAAATCATGCACTTTTTGATCGAACAGATTTAATTGATGCTGAACCAGCGGGATCGGCGTTGATGTATGGCCGCCGAATTCATCATGATAAAGAGTTATGGATCCGACGGATCCGTCCCACACTCCAGACCAAGGACCAGCACCTGCCGGCGTTACTTTTAACCCCGCATCCGTGCCTAGGAACATCGTCGCACCGAGCGTATCCATATGCATGGCCCAAGATATTTTGAACTGCAGCACAAGATCGTTCTCGAAACGGACCATTGCCACGCCGAAATCTTCGACTTCAAACTTGCTCGCTTCTGGATGGTAAAGTGAATTTGTACCGAAATGGTTAGACGTAAATGCAGATACGGTTAGTGGACGAGGATATCCAAGCGTATTTAGTGCCATATCCAGCGAGTAACACCCAATATCGGCCATTGCGCCTGCTCCTGCAAGCTTTTTACTTATGAATGTCCCACCTGGCATACCTCTGCGACGTCCGCCGCCCGTTTCGACGTAGTAGACGTTACCGAGACGTCCGGATTGCACGATCGTTTGCAGAAGTTTCATATTCGGATCGTAGCGCGGTTGGAAACCTAACGTCAGCATCTTTCCGCTTTCCTTCGCTGCCTGCGTCATTTCTATTCCTTCTTGAAGCGTGACAGACATCGGTTTTTCAAGCAGAACGTTTTTACCCGCGCGCAAAGAATCGACCGTCGTGATATGATGCGATACGTTCGGCGTGCAAATGCTGACTCCGTCCAAATCCATTCGCAACAGCTCGGTGTGGCTGTCGAATGAAGCTGTTTCTTTCAACCCTTCGGCTTCTGCAAACGAGAGCGCCTTACCCGCTATGACATCTGCCACACCTACAATCTCAACGTACGGCAGCTTTTTATATGCCGATACATGCGCTCTGGCAATGCCACCAGTTCCGATTATCCCGATACGCAGCTTTTTGCTCATTGTGCAATCCTTCTTCCTAATGAATATGTATGAAGTGAACTTTCCATTAATAGCATTACAGATTTAAGATAGCATACAGAAGCGACAAAGTTTAGTTCAGTTTGATGTCATTTGATGTGCAATTTTGCGACAGAGTCCATCCCCTCACTATTTTTTGGGGGTCTTACACTCCATAAGATAATGAAAGAAACTATGACAATGACTAGACATACCCAATAAACGTCACGGATACCGGCAAACTGAGCAATGATACCGCCGCCTAAGTTACCCGCTAACCTTCCGATAATTGACCCATTGTAATAAATGGTTGATGACATTCCCGGTGAATCTGGAAAGAGTTCCGTGAAGTAGCTTAGTCCATTGCCCATAACAATAGCGACAAACACTGCCTGCAAAAGCTGAGCTGCGATAAGCTGCCAGGAATGCGTTGAAACACTTAAAATAATGTTGTAAATGATTGCGATAAAGCAGGCGCCGATCAATAATAAATGGTTCGATAACTTTTTGCCCAAGGCACCTAGCACAATCATAATGGGAATTTCCAACCCGGCACAGATACTAACAACCAGCCCTACGTCTGTATGTGTACCATGAAGCTCGTTTACAATCAATAATGGCGTGATGATACCGTTTATGGCATTTACCGCAAATAGAAGAATGAAAGCAATCAGTGGAAACCAAGTCAGCTTACGGTTGATTGAAATGGTGTCAGTACTACCTTGTTTCTTTTTTTGAGCCGCTCTTTTTTTTGGAAGAAACAGCAATACTATAGATGCAATAGTAAAGAAAATCGCGGAAGTCCCCAGAAAAAGCCCCTTGTATCCAACCGCTCCTAAAATTATTGTTCCCACTAACGGTCCTACTAGGAATCCAAGAGATACAAGTGAACGCAATGTAGACATCGCAAACGTCTTTTCATCGGAATTGCTTTCATTAGCCGATTCCTGAGCATAGGCATAAATTTGAGGCATGGCAGCAGCCCCTAAACCGCTAAAGAAACTAACGATAATAAGCAGCATGATGAAGTTATCAAACATTAAGTATGAAATATAGCCCAATGCAGATGAAACGGTGGCTAAAGTAATAATTAATTTACGATCCCATTTGCGATCCGAATATTTCCCGATGAAGGTGTTCGCCACAACACTGCTTAATGAACTCACAGCTGTGAATATGCCAAAAGTTCCCGCACTCATTCCCAAATACTCCGTACAATAGAGAGCTAAATATGGCATTGTAATTGAAATTCCGATACCGATCAACAGAACACAAATAACAAATAAACGATATCCCTTGATTGCAAACAATTTACTTAGACGTGTGTACACTTTTGCCTCCTTAAAAACATTTGTCCCTGACACACATCTTATTATGTAGTAAATGAATAAACGACCGATATCCCGTTCGTCCCAAATCTTTGCCTAATCCTCTCAAATTCAATAAAGCATCAACTGCTTACGTTGATGCTTTAAGATGTTTGATATCTTGTATGGGAGGAAATCCAAACATTCTAGAATATTCACGGCTGAATTGGGAAGTGCTTTCATAACCTACTCGATATGCAACATCAGTGGCATCTGCAGACTCCGTTAATAACAGACGCCGAGCTTCCTGTAGTCTCATTTGTTTTTGAAACTGAATAGGACTCATGGCTGTTACGTCTTTAAAATGTCGATGAAACGATGAAATACTCATATTCGCTAATTCTGCAAGCTCTTCGATCCGAAAGGAATGATTGAAATGATTCATAATATGTTCAATAACATCTCTGATTTGGCGGATCGAGCTCTCTTCCATCACAATTCCTTTTAACATGTCTCCATTCTGACCTTGCAGCACCCTATAAAGAATTTCCTCCGTATATAATGGGGCGAGCATAGAAATATCTTCAGGTGTATCTAAAAGACGGATTAACCGGATGACCGCATCTAATAGTGACGATTCTATATGGCTTACGAACATAGCTCGTTTAGAGCTTTCTTTAGGGTTAGCTCGAAGTTCAGTGTCATGTAAAACCTTTAAGATTTGACTAGGTGTAAACTCAAGCCTGAGACCTAAATAAGGTACATCGGGAGTGGCTTCAGTGACTTGAGTAGTAACAGGCAAATGAACAGATGCTACTAGGTAATCGGCAGGACTATAGATAAAACGTTCCTTCGCAAGCCATACTTCCTTCTCCCCTTGTGCAACCAAACAAAAGGACGGTTTGTATACGCCATGACTTGGCCCAGACGCAATTGAACGGCGCATCATATATAGAGACGGAATAGCCGTACTTTGAACTCCGTCCTCTTCTAGATACCGTTCAATGATGATTGCGAGCTCATTTTGACGCGTGACTTTTTTAGACATTTGATCTTCTCCGTTTCGTTTTACTTTATAGTTCGATTATAGTCCAAATTCATATGTGAAATAAGTGGTTGTGAGAGGATTAGGCAAACATTTGACACGAATGGGATAACGCTCGCTTTATCATATCGTGCATAATAAGAATGTGAAAAACACATAATCATTCATAATACTGGAGGATTCTATATGCAAAATGTAACGTTGAACAATGGTGTTGAGATGCCTCTACTCGGGTTTGGTGTTTTTCAAATTCAAGATGAAAGTGAATGCGAACAAAGCGTTTATGACGCTATTACGGCGGGCTATCGGCTGATTGATACCGCTGCCTCTTATCTAAATGAGGAAGCAGTTGGCAGAGCGATCAAACGCAGTGGTGTGGCAAGAGAGGAATTATTTATCACTACGAAACTTTGGGTACAGGATACCGGTTATGATCGCACAAAAAAAGCATTAGACAATTCACTCAAGCGATTGCAATTGGATTATTTGGATTTGTATCTCATTCATCAGCCGTATGGAGATGTATACGGTTCTTGGCGCGCGATGGAAGAATTGTATCGTGAAGGTAAGGTCAGGGCCATTGGGGTCAGCAATTTTCAAGAGGATCGTCTGATCGATTTGATTATTCATAATGAAGTGGCTCCAGCTGTAAATCAAGTTGAAACACACCCTTTCAATCAGCAAATCGACAACGCGAAATTTATGAAAGAGCATGATGTTCAGATCGAATCCTGGGCGCCTTTTGCCGAAGGAAAAAATAACTTGTTCCAGAATGAGGTATTGGTGCCTATAGCAGAAAAGTATAATAAATCCGTTGCTCAAGTCGTTTTACGTTGGCTGACACAAAGAGAAGTCGTTGTAATTCCAAAGTCGGTTCGTAAAGAAAGAATTATCGAGAACTTCAACATATTCGATTTTGAATTAGATCAAGCTGATATGGAGCTAATTGCTGCGTTAGATACGAAGCAGAGCCTGTTTTTTTCCCATCGCGATCCTGAAATGGTGAAATGGCTTGGCACCCGCAAACTCGATATCTGACAAAACGCAAATAAATATACTTCTATAGCACATCCCCAAAGTCAAATCATTTTTGATTTTGGGGGTGCTTTATGTCACGAAAGAGACTCATACCTGACGTATTGTATCATGACAATATTTCGATATACCCGTCTGTTCCATTCACGCGAATTCGTTGCCCATCTTTTATGATTTTAGTAGCGTTCTCCACCCCGACAACTGCTGGCAAACCATATTCACGTGCGATAACGGCTCCATGGGTCATCAGCCCTCCGACCTCAGTAACTAGTCCTTTAATGGAAACAAACAATGAAGTCCAGCCAGGGTCGGTAAACGCGGTGACTAATATATCTCCATCTTCCAGCACAGCATCTTCCATGTTTAAGATGACACGTGCTCTCCCCTCTATAACTCCGGTAGAAACAGGCAGACCGACAATTGCTTCGGCTGGGATATTTTCTCGATCGTATTTGCCCGCAATGATTTCACCATCAGACGTAATTACGCGCGGGGGAGTTAGTTTTTCGAAAAAATGGTAATCGTCCTTTCGTTTACTGATGATCTGATCATCCAGTTTATTGGTGCGTACGACATCGTGAAGTTCATCAAAAGTTAGGTAGTATATATCTTCTTTTTCATGAATTACACTAGCTTGGACGAGTTGTTCAGCTTCTTTCAGTAAAGCCTGCTTGTATATGAAGTAGCGATTGATCATGCCGTATTTGGGATACTCACGATAACCGATGAAATTCCGGATGAAGCTGATCACTCGTTTTGTCTCCTCAGCTTTTTGTTCACCATCCGGTAATTGCTTCAATCGGTCTAGTATCTCTTGTTCTTTTTCTAAAGCTTCCTGTCGCCCTTGCTCAAATTTCCGTGTACCAGCGTTAGGCTCAAAGTTTTTGATATTACTCAGAATCATGGGGACGAGTGTAATTGGTTTTTCACTCCAACGCGTTCTGGAAATATCGATTTCACCGGCGCATCGCATTCCGTATTTGTCCAGATACGCATAAATAGCGTCTTGCGCTTCCTTTCCGCCATCAAACTTAATCACTCCATCCAAAAAGTTATCCTCTTTTACATGTTGTAAATAATCAATGACTTCCGGATAAGGACGAATCATATCTGCGACATCCAATAGAGCCAGACCCATTTCCGAAGTAATGTTGTTTGGTACAGATTGAGATAGCGTATCTGCTGCGTTTTTTTCACCTAACCACTCGTACATTTTTTCGTTGATCCACGACGAAGCATTCATAGCACTCATAAAAACGTTTGTACTTCGCGGGTCAAATAAGATCTTCTTTAATTCCTGGAGATCTTCCAAAATAAAATCAAATAAAGCTGCTCCCGATTTCGTTTGAATGTTTTGTTTTAATTCTTCTATCGATGCTTGACTGTTCTTAATCAAATCCGAAACGATAGCCGGGTCGTTATCGATTTGTGCATGAAAAACTGCAGACGACTTACCTTTACTGCTATTATCGGGACTCGCTTCTTTTCTATCATCAGGCAACGATTTAATATATTCACGCTCTATTAGGGTCAAAAATGCGTCTTTTGTGAGTGGATCGGATTTTCCCAGGGTATTTATGAAAGTTTCTCTGCTGACAGGTGAAGCCAGCATATGTGTAACATCAACAAACAACCTTCCACCGGCTTTACGCATGGGTGCAGGAGTTATTAACATGTAAAAAGACAGTCCCAATGGTTTCATCGGATCGGTCATCATCTGTTGATGGCCGACAGATACATAAACGTGATTTTCTTGATCATTCGCTTCGGGAATCGGGAATAAAGTAGTGATCGGCCGACTTTGAACAATATAAAATGCATCTTCAACCAAACACCATTCGATATCCTGAGGGCGGCCGAAATAAGCTTCAATCTGTCTTCCGATGCGTGCCAGTTGTAAAATTTGTTGTTCAGTAAGCGTTTGAGTTTGCTGCTGCGCAGGCTCGATCTGCTGTGTCTCTGTTCCGCCTTCTTGTCGTCCATAGATTGCTATTTTTTTGGTTGCTATCCTTTTATCGACGATTTCCCCATCCTGCACTTTATAACAATCGGCAGAAACTAAGCCAGAGACCAATGCTTCTCCAAGTCCAAAACTAGCATCGATTGATAGCAGCTTCCGGTTAGAAGTAATGGGATCAGCAGTGAATAAAATGCCTGAAGCCTGCGGAAATACCATCTTTTGAACGATAACGGATAAATAAACATGCCTGTGGTCAAATCCATTTTGTATACGGTAGATTACCGCGCGATCCGTAAATAGGGATGCCCAGCATTTGCTGATATGCTGCAAAATGGCTTCGAGTCCGATGATATTTAAATAGGTGTCTTGTTGACCAGCGAATGAAGCATGTGGCAAATCCTCTGCAGTCGCACTAGAACGTACCGCATAGGCATGTTCATCACCAAACTGGTTGAGATAGTGAGTCACTGCATTCACAACTTCGGAAGGAATTTCTACATCTATAATGATTTGTCGAATCTGCTTGCTGATTTCACTAATTTGATCTCGATCTGCAGCTTTTAGCATTGTTAGCCGATCCAACAAAGATTGAAACGTTTCGTTATGTTCGATTGCCTTCTGATATCCCACTGTTGTAACACAAAATCCTTCTGGAACTTGTATGCCTGCCATTTTTGATAATTCCCCTAGATTCAACCCTTTTCCGCCAACGAGCGAAAGCTGCGTATTGTCCATTTCCTGAAAACCGAGAACTAAAGAACTCATTCAACATCTCTCCTAACCATTAAATTGAGAAAAACATTTGACAAGGATTTAAAGGCGTGTTATTCTTAAATTGTAACATACATAATCTATGTCTTCTTTTCAATGGAGTCGTGATCTGATTATATCATCACGTCTTTTTATATGCAATATGAAAGAACCTGAATAAATTATTCAGGTTCTTTTTTGTTATATTATTCGATAACTGGGTAAGCTGCCGCCTCGCCTGTCGATGATTCGTAGGCTTGCAGAACCGTATCGAGCAGTCCTGGGAAACGAGCTTCCAAATCTTCATGCCGAATGCTCAGCAGTCTATGCGTACCTTGAATTCGGGTACGAACAATTCCCGCTTCGCGGAGTGTTCGCGTATGATGGGACAAGGTAGACTTGACGATGGGCAATTCAAGATTTCCGCAAGACCCCTCCCCCATCTTGACCAATGTAGCCACCAATCGTATGCGAATTGGATCGCTAAGTGCATAAAGTACTGAAGTGAGTTGAATATCCGCTCGATCGGGATGATGTAACACTTTCACCTGAAGCGTCCCCTTTCGTAGATAACGTGTAATCGTTGTCAGGAAATTAGCTAGTAAGTTGTAATTGCATCTTACCACATTCCATGCTATATTTCTAATGTTCGATTACAATCGAACATTAGAACTTAGAAATGAGGGATATCATGTCAAATATGAATCTGGCCGTTCGCGCAAGTGTAGACAAGGAACAGCTCCGGGAAGGTGTTGTCACGCTTCTGCTCGGATTTACCATCGTTCTTGTCATTATGAATACGATGATGTTCAACCTCGCACTGCCCGATGTCGCGCATGACTTCGCACTTTCATCCACCTCGGTATCCTGGATCGTGACAGGATACTCTATTCTGTTTGCTATATCGTCCATCACGTACAGCAGGCTGTCCGATTTCGTTCCAATCAGAAGATTGTATGTAATTGGCATACTGTCGTTCGGTGGAGCCGCAATCATTGGCTTATTCAGCGATAGCTTTATTCCGCTCTTATTCGCGCGTCTGCTACAGGCCTCCGGTGCGGGTGCCATTCCAGCACTTTCCATGGTTCTCATTACAAGATATGTTCCTGTAGGCAGAAGGGGCAAAGCGATGGCCGCCATTATGTCGGCTGCTTCGCTTGGTTTAGGCTTAGGTCCCGTCATCGGAGGCGTAATTGTCGAATACTGGGGCTGGCATTATCTATTTGGCGTCACTTCGCTCACTTTGCTGTTGATCCCCTTCTACTTCCGTCTGCTTCCCAAAGAAACGCCGGCAAAAGGAAGCTTCGATCTGCTTGGAGCCTTATTCGTGGGGATAGGAACGACGGGTCAGCTGCTTTTCCTGACTAGTCAGGACTGGTATTGGCTGATCGCCGGTCTGATCGCAATCTTCCTGTTTATTGTGCGCATCCGTACGGCTAAAGATCCGTTCGTACAACCGGCACTATTCAGGAATGCACCTTATTTGATGGTCAGCGCCGTCGGGATCGGCGCCTATCTATGCAGCTTCGCCACCTTGTTCATCATGCCGCAAATACTAGTTCACCAATTCGGACTTTCGGCAAGCCAATCAGGCTTAATCATCTTTCCTGGGTCCCTATTGGCCATGATTCTCTCACGCTTGGTGGGCAAAATAATCGACCGCTACGGAAATCGTTTTATCATTCAATACATCCCTTTGCTCGTTCTTGCTTCTGTCGTATTGTTCGCGCTCTTCGCTGCTCAATCTTCATGGGCGATTCTATTCATCTATATGCTAATGAGTGTCGGCTTTACGTTCATTTCCAGCAGCGTCTCAAATGAGCTGTCCCGACTGTTACCAGGATCCCAAGTGGGCTCGGGACTTGGATTATTCCAATTGCTGCAGTTTTTCAGCGGTGCATTCGGGATCGCTGCAACAGCTACGGCGCTCGAATGGCAGCAAGCTCGTACGCTAACCTCCGCCTATTCAAGCATTTTCTGGGGAATGACTATTATCGTCTTGCTCGCCATGGTCTGCTCCTATTTCTATATCCGTCATTCCAGACAGATCAACCGGTAGTTCAAAATGAAAACAAGGCACATCTTCGCTTCGAAGATGTGCCTTGTTCGTATGTTATGAACGCAGAGACTTGAATGCGGCGCGGAGTTCTTCAGCGAATAGCTGTGGCTGCTCCCACGCGGCGAAGTGGCCGCCTTTGTCGAGCTTATCTATTCGTTTGACGACGAATATCCGAGCAGTTAGACTTCATTCGCATCTGTCCTCACTTCGCCTTCAATCGGCATAATAAGTACAAGCTCAGACTCACTATTGATATAGCGTTTAATGGTGGCTTGCTCCTTACTTTCACCCTTGCTGTCTACCGTTCCGTAATGCAGCAAATCCGCCATTAGATTATCCATAAAATATACGGACTCGCCAAATGCTTTCGGTTCTGTGCCTGTTTCCCCATTTCCTCCTATCGTATCCTTTTGCCATTTTATTTCGGCAAGGCCATTTTCGTTGATTTCAACATATGTCAGCAATCCTCTATACTCTATGAAATAACGGAGGGCTTCTCCTCTTGGAAACGTGTATAGGGTAGTAAAGCCTTCCCCATAAGGTTGAATATCTGTCTCCATGTTTAACTTTGGAAGGGCAAGTGCAGCCAAGCGCGCATTTACAAGGTCGCCGCTTCTGAGCTTTTGGAACAACTCCTCGCCAGTCGGCGTGCGCACGATGACTTCCTTGCTTTTACTGTCATACGTAGTCGTGCCGCCTAGCATTTCCGTTACGGAGCGAACGGGTATATAGGTTCGTCCTCGCTTCACGGTTACCGGTGCGTCTAATGCCATTTTTTCCCCGTTGATGTCAGCTGTTCTCGAGCCATCCTTCAAGCGCACCGTTATTTTATTAACCAGATTATTGATAATGATAGTCTTTGTAGAAGTCTCATAGGTATAGCTGATTTTAGCGGGATCATGGAAAGATCTTAATTGGACCATCGTGCGGCCGTTCACATTTAGTACATCGTTCTGGTAGACGCCATTGATAAACACCTTTTGCGTCGTTGTTGTGGAAGGTGCAGCCTTAACCGAAGAGCCTGCATTTAGTACTCCCGCTATCGTTAATGCAACCGCAGCTGTTTTCATCCACTTTTTCATCTTAAATCCCTCCCAAAATAGCGCATCTCAGTGTTAAGACGCAAGATTATGGATATATGTTACATAAATAGAAGAAGCTATCGAACTAAACGGTCTGTTACCGGTTCAGACTCCACCACCGCAACGGCTCGTACGGGTGACCCGTCACCACCGACGATGCGCAAAGGAAACCCGTAAAACATAAAATCGGTTTCAACGGGAAGTCGATCCAAACCGTGCAGCCCGGTATACGTGATAATATCGATTCCTAACAACGACCGCTCCAGTTCTTCTGACAGTTCGCCGCCGACAAACGGCGGTCGCAGTGCAGCGAGCCGGTCCAAGCATTCTAGCCCAACGGATTCTATGAAAAACAGCCCACGGCATTCCGGCCATGCAGGGTCTTCGATCCGTACTACACGCGAAGCTCCAAAAAATCGCTCTAATGGCAGTTCATCTAATGTCGCGGCACCGGGGTGCATATGTGAGGGCGCATCCACATGGGTTCCGGTATGGCTGCCCATCGAAAGCTGTCTCAATTCCCAGCTATGACACTCGTATGTATGTGCTACCTTGACTTTGACCTCCGGATCGCCGGGATAAACGGGCATACCATCAGCAATCGGTAACGATAAATCAATCACTCTCACGCAGACTCATCCTTTCTGCTAGTCAGATAAACAAGCCATCATCTGATATTGTGCATATACAAGTTATATCACAAAATTTCGATATAAGGATGTGACTTACTATGGCAACAAGAATGATACGAAATTATACGGTCCATGACATGAGAGATGAAGTCCTCTATTTTAACAAGCTTTGGAAACGGTCATTCACTAACGGAAGAGCAAAGTATGTAGCTCTATCAGATCATTCAACCATTAGACTAACAAACACGACTCCAAGTGGACAGCTCATTCCTGTCGTTATTCAAAAATACAAAAAAGGAAGCGTTGTTGTCATTATCGATACAGCAGTACATTTACCGCCACATTCTACTAAGAGACTATAGCAGACTGAGGCTTGCAGCACTCAAGTAGGAAAATGTCGTCGCTCTACCCGCCGGATCCATATTGGAAATGAAAAAAGAGCCCTGCAAAGTGGGCTCTCCTTCATTTAGCTACATCAAGTATTTTCCCGTGATTGAATGCTCTGCATCGACAATTTGTGGCACTGTGCCCTCGAACACAACCTGACCGCCCTTACTGCCTCCGTCCGGTCCCATATCGATGATCCAATCCGCTTGACTAATCACTTCGAGGTTATGCTCGATGACGATCACTGTATTGCCTGCATCAACAAGACGGTTCATAATCTCTAGAAGGTGACCGATATCTGACATATGCAGGCCGGTCGTCGGCTCGTCCATCACATAGATGCTGCCCTTCTTGTGCAGCTCGCTTGCAAGCTTGATACGCTGACATTCCCCTCCCGAGAGTGTGCTGAGCGGCTGGCCGAGAGTTACATAGTTCAACCCAACATCGCTCATCGCCTGGAGCTTGCGCACAACCTCTTTGAGCTGGAAGAAGTCCAATGCCTGCTCGACAGTCATCTCCAGCACATCTGCAATTGACTTGCCATTCAGCTTATAGGAGAGTACTTCTTCCTTGAACCGTTTGCCTCCGCATACTTCGCATGGCAGCTTCACGCTGTCCAGGAACGCAAGGTCTGTATACACAACGCCTAACCCTTGACAGTTCTCGCAAGCACCTTTGGAATTAAAGCTGAACAAGCCTTGGTTTACTTTGTTCGCAGAAGCAAACGCTTTGCGCACATCATCCATGATGCCCGTATAGGTCGCGGGATTCGATCTTGTAGACACGCCTACCGCCGATTGGTCGATGACGATCGCATCCGGATGCTCGCTGAGAAATACATCGTTAATCAACGTACTTTTGCCCGAACCTGCTACACCTGTAACGACTGTCAGCACCCCTGTTGGTATATCGACACTTACGTTCTGCAGATTGTGCAGTTTGGCATTCTTAATGGTCAGCTTGCCGGATGGCTGTCTGCACTCATGCTTCAGCTCGAGCGGCCGTTTCATATGGTTTCCTGTCAGCGTACCTGACTCGAGCAAACCCAGATAGCTCCCTTCATACACGATAGTACCGCCGCGACTGCCGGCGTGGGGCCCAACATCGACGATATGATCTGCCACCTTGATCACGTCAGGATCATGTTCGACGACAATTACGGTATTGCCCTTGTCCCGCAGCTTCTGAAGCAATTCATTCAAGCGGTGTACATCACGAGGGTGCAAGCCTACGCTTGGCTCATCGAATATGTATGTAACATCCACTAGACTTCCGCTCAAATGCTTCACCATCTTAACTCGCTGCGATTCGCCGCCGGACAACGTATCCGTCTCGCGATCCAGCGTTAAGTAGTCAAGCCCGATATCCACTAAGTGTTGAAGCCGCTCGGTCAGAGACTTGACAATCGGCGCAGCGACGGCATCGTCAATCTCTCGAATTGCCCGGATGAGCTGTCCGACCTCCATGGATGACATCTCCGCAATGTTAAGTCCATTGATCCTGCAGCCCAGCGTCGCCTGACTGAGTCGCGCACCGCGGCAGCTGGAGCAAGGGCCTTCGGAAATGTACGGCGTAACCGATTTCTGAGTGCGCTCGGACTTCGTCTTCAGATCCTGCTTGATGTATTTGTTGGTGAATTTCTCAATAACGCCTTCCACTGTAATATTCATTGCCTTGCCGGCAAAATCCATCTGAACTTTCCTCGCCTTGCCGTACAGCAGTTGCTCCAGATCATCATCCGAATAATCGCTCAGCTTCATGTCGGGTTCAAAAGGACCCGATTGAACGACCATATTCCACTCCCAGCCGTCCACCGTGTAGTCCGGCAGCATGATTGCCCCTTCCTTCAACGACTTCGATAGGTCCACTGCTTTACTCATGTCGACGCCAAGCCTGCGACCGATCCCGTTGCACTCGGGACACATGCCTTGCGGATCGTTGAACGAGAACATATGGGATTGTCCAACATAGGGCTGACCGACTCGGGAGAATAGAAGACGGAGAATAGGAGAGATATCGGTAATCGTGCCCATCGTGGAATGGGAACCGCCGCCGAGCCTTTTCTGATCCACGATAACAGACATGCTCAGGTTCTCAATCGCATCCGTATCCGGCTGTGGGACGCGTGGCAGGAAATTACGCACGAACATGCTGAAGTTCTCATTCAACAATCGCGTGGATTCTGCGGCGATCGTATCGAAAACAATCGATGACTTGCCAGAACCGGATACACCGGTGAAGATCGTGATCTTCCGCTTAGGAATGCGCAAAGAAACGTTCTTCAGATTGTTTTCTCTCGCACCCGAGATAACGATAAACTCCTGATTGGTTTCGCTCATGATCTACATCCTTCCGATCGTGTTGGTTTCTTGTATAACCGGCTGCAATCATTATGCAGCCGGTTTATTTATAAATTTATTGTGCCAACAGCTTTTCAAGCTCGCCGCACCAAGCACTCCAGCCATGCCTCGCGCCTTCAAGTCCATGAACATTCGAGAATCCCGTTTGATCAAGATGAAGATTAATCTTGCCGTCCCCTAAATCCTGCAGCGTCCACACGACCGTGTGCTTCTCCTCTCCGACGGCCCATGTATAGGACAACTTGTCAGGCGGGTCCACGACAAGTACTTCGCCGTCAATGATGCCATCCCAATAATCATTCGGCTGAGCGCGAAACTGAAACTTATGACCAACGATAGGCTTAAAATCATTTTCCAATACCCATTTGGCTAGCTTGTTTGAATCGGTAATTGCGGACCAAAGCTTCTCCATGGTAGTCGTATACTGAAAATCCAATGTTAATGCCAAACTCATTCTTCTTCCTCCTCTAATAGTTGGTTTAAACGTAACATATTCGTACTCCAAAACTTGCTGTAGAAAGCCACCCAATCCTGAATTTCTCTAAGCGGGGCGGCGTTAAGTCTATATCTCGTTTCCCTGCCGACCTTTCGGTCAAGTACTAATCCGGCCTCTTTAAGAATGGTAAGATGCTTGGATACCGCCGTACGGCCCATTTGAAACTGAACCGTTAACTCATGAAGCGGCACCTCTTGCGCTTCCGCCAACAGACTGATCAGTCGACGCCTGGTTGGATCAGCAATCGCGTCAAATACATCCCGCAACTGGTTGTTATCGCTCACAACACCCTCTCCTAAGCATTACTATTCGCAGCCATTTAGTGTCACAACAATTATATGACACCATTCGGTGTCGAGTCAACGGCATATATAGATTCCATATGTATATCGATTAAATGAAAAAAGCCACGGAATACGCGGCATTGTGCTGACTTTATTGGTTAGGTGTGCAGATATCATATAGCTCCACTAAACTTGTGATGGTATATGTGCTTTGAATTTCTGTAGAGCTTTTTTGCGAATATCTATTAACCCAGCAGGTATCAATTCCTGACTGAATTCCGCCCTTGATATCGGTATTTAATGAATCTCCGATAATAAGCGCTTCCTTTGCATTAAAGTCTTTAATTTGATACCTGACATAATCGAAAAATTTGGTTGATGGCTTTTGATATCCAATGCTTTGTGAATCAAATATGTCTTCAAAAAAGTCAAATAATCCTGCTTGTTTCAATCGTTTGATCTGGGTTTGGGTTACCCCATTAGTGATTACAAACAGCCTATGGGATACAGACAAGCTCTGACAGACTTCTAGCGCTCCATCCATAAGCAATTGACTTCCGTTACCCAACAGTTCCCTATAGGCATTTTCCCATTCAATTCCGTCCACATTGATGTCCAACTTCAGCATCGTTTCTGAGAATCTTGAGTTTAGTACGACATCTAAGGTAAGATTTCCGTTTTCATATTCGGCCCAAAGTTGTTTGTTAACGGAATTATATACTCGAAACAGCTCGTCCGTTAACGTATATCCGTATTGTTGAAACAATTTATTTAAGGAATTCGTTTCATTAGCTCCGAAATCTAACAATGTATCATCCAGATCGAACAGCAATATTTTATAACTCATTTTTCCCTCCAATATAAAATAAATACTAGTCTAAAGGTGGTACCATGCCCGTTGAAATCGCCATACGGTTCCAACAGTTAATCGCATTAATCGCCATAATTAAATTAACGAATTGGCCCTCATCGAAATGTTTGCGGACTTGCTCATATAGTTCCTGCGGCACGCCGGCATCGGAAATTTTGGTTACAGCTTCCGTTAATGCAATTGCCGCCCTTTCCGCTTCCGTATAGAACGGAGCTTCCCTCCATGCATTAAGCATGTACAAGCGCTGTTCCGTTTCCCCCATCGCACGCGCATCTTTCGTATGCATAGCAAGACAGTAGGCGCAGCCATTTATTTGGGAAGCGCGAATTTTAATCAACTCCAACAGCTTATGGTCAAGACCGCTCTTCTTCACATATCCTTCTAATTTTAAAAGCGTCTGCAAAGATTCAGGCTGTGCTTTCATATAATCCAGTCTCGTTTCCATATGTCATTCTCCTTTACTATTTTGGATACTCAATAATGTCGATACGTTTTATCGTCGACAACATTAATCGTCGATTAAATCTATCTACAATATAGAGTTTTCGTTTGCGCCTGTCAACTGAAATAATGATCCATTTTGATGGAAATACCCCCATCCCCCTATTTGACAAGGGTAATAAAATCACACTAAGATGATGGATAACAACCTCTGTATTTAGAAAGCAGGTAATTGTATGCAATATAGTATCGGTGTCGAATATGGGCTGCATTGCTTGGTTTATTTAATTGATATCCCTCCTGATGCAACCATTGGGATTAAAGAACTTTCTGCGTTTCAAGGTGTGTCGGAAACCTATCTATCGAAGATTTTCGGTAAATTAACTAAATCAGGTATCGTAAGCTCAATCCCGGGTGCTAAAGGTGGTTATAAATTAGCTAAGTCTCCTTCGAAAATCTCGTTTTGGGATGTCGTTGAAGCAATCGAAGGCGTGACCCCCATCTTTCAGTGTAAAAACATAAAAAACAACAGCTATCTATGCCGAGATGAAGATTATGCCGCGTGCTCACTAGCCTCTCCCTGTGTCATTAACTTAGCTATGCTCGAAGCTGAAGAAAGTATGCGCAATGTTCTGCGTAACAAGTCGCTTATATGGTTAAATGAAGAGCTTGATCGCGTATTAACTCCTCAATCACGCAAAGAAACCCGCGAGTATTTTGCTAACAGCCACAACGTTTAACCATTTACATCCCCTAATATTTCTTTTCACAAAAAAAAGGCAACCGCTTCCCGGTTTAATCCGGAAGGCGATCGCCTTTTCATTTATTTTGTACCTGGAATTTGTGGGCTGGTTGATGTTGCCGATCTTTTTGGACTTGTTGGCGAGGCTGGTTCTTGATCTTGATCTGGTTCTGGCGATGGAGCAGGATGTGCCTTGATGTATTCCAATACATTAAAGATTTGCTCTGCAGCTTCTGCACGGGAAATTTCCGCTTTTGGATGGAAGTTTCCTTGTGCATCCAGCTTCACAACCTGATAAGCCAGCGCACGTTGGATCGATCCTTGATAATCAATGGTAAGATCCGCGTTGTCGGTAATCTCGACGGGATTAAGTTTTATCATTGGAAGATTACTATGCGCTTCAATGGTTTTAATAAGCTGATGAGTGAACTCTTCACGAGTCCATTTCATGTTTGGATCCAAATCTGCCGGCAGCTCGACGCCATTAACACTTGCTGTAATTAGGGTATTGGCATACCAAGCATCATCGTTTGCGTTTTTGTAATAATCGGTCACTTTAGGCTCTTTAAGAAATCTTACGAGATCTAGATTTAGATCAGCGGCATTAACGATAAGCTGAACGCCTTGTGCCGCTGTGATCGTTTCATTAGGCGCAAAAAACTCGTTTGTTATACCATGGACTATGCCTTGATCATGTAAAGCAACGATTTTATCCTTTGCTGCAATATTTGTTAAATCTGAGAATGGGTTGCTCGCTGCATAGCTTTGTCCCACAAACGATAACGTTAAAGCGGTAACTGTAGAAAGAGTAAGCATTTTGAATTTTGTTTTCATTTCTCTCACCTCGTAGTTTGATTTGTTTGTCCTTCACTAGTAATACAATCGAAGAGCCCATTATTTTTCATACTGCAAAAAATAAATATAGGCCATTCGCTAACCATGTGACTTTGGAGCCGAAGCAACAACAAACCCCCTTGGAAGCCAAGGGGGATCAGTAACAGCTATACGCAACATTACCTTGCATTAAATAAACGGACGACGGTCTAAGATCCTCTGCAGCATACGATCCCCATTAACCTGCTCAGGCATTACTGACTGGATGAGTGCTAATGCGCATACTGTTCCGCACAACGTATGTAAATCTTCAAACAACGCCTCGTCGGCCTCGTCGGACAAGACTGTGATACTGCTTAAGAGATGGTTGCCTATCGCCTGTATCATGGAATGCAGTTCACCAGCCCTGTGCTGGGTTTGCTCAGCAGCACTGATTAAGGTGTAAAGGACATCTAGCTCCACAAAGGATAAAGCGCCGGCCTCCAGTGGAATCTGTCCATCCTCATGCATGGCCAGACATGTATCGATCCATTGTTTCGGGAATCGCATAGGACGTTTGCGGTAGTTCATATTGAACAAATAATGAAAGGAGCTCGCTAAATGATGAAATAGCGGTGCGCCGTTATGAATGGCTCCCTTGCGCCAAAATCCGGTTTCCGGGTCAGCCTCCTGATCAAGCCATTCAAAATACCACTCCTCCCACTGGCGGTCAACTTCGCCGGTCAGCACTAGAGCAGCGTAAATGCCTGCGCCTTTATGCGAGTCTCCCCAAGGGGAATTAACCCAGTCGAGGCTTTCCAGCCAGTCTTGAAGTCCTTCTCGGCTCTTCACAGCATTCAGAGCCGATATGGGATGACAGGGCCTGCTGTCCAGAAGCTCCAATGCAGCTACCGCATACGCTGTTCTGTGGACAGAGTGATGGCTATTTGCGGTAAAGAGCCCGTCCTCTGGTTGTTGAAAGCTTTGCAGTGTATTCACCAGTTCTTCATGCTCTCTGCTGCCTGCTTGCGGCAATTCGCCAAGCGTATATAACAAAATGACGGCATCTGCGGTTCCGTACAAATCTTCTTCGTAAGGATCTGAGAGCTTTTGCCGGTATCCTCCCATGGAGCCAACTGCATGAGCATCGATAGAACGACGTACTTTCTTTAGAAATGGTTCGATATTTGTCACGTTGACATACCTCGCTTTGCTAGATTGATCTCGCGCCAAAATACTGTATAACGACCTCGCGGAATTCGAGAGCCGCCCGCGAAATATACCGATTTTTATGCCATAATAAAGCGATCTCCCGTACCAATTCATGATCTTCTACTTGGAGATATTTGATTTGTTCCCTTGAATTCCTTGCCGTGCTTGGCATGAAAGCTATGCCAATCTCAGCTTCCACAAGCGAACTTAACCTCGCAGGTTCATCGCCCTCATATACATATTTCGGTTCAAATCCAACCGATTTGCACATAGAGTCCACTAGATCACGCGTACCGTAACCTCTCTTCACACCGACGAACCGTTCATCCCTTAGATCTGTCAAAGATATGCGACTTCGGTCGGCCAGCCGATGCCCGATTGGAACAGCGACAAGAATAGGGTCGATGAACACGATTTGACATTCAATGTCCTCTCCTTCTATAGGAGGCGAGGACAAGCAATAATCCACCTCTCCTCTTTGAAGACGAGTAACCATTTCCTCCGTGGTCAACATTTGCACATGGAATTGAATAGTAGGACGTTTTTTCCGAAACTCGTGAAGGATGTTCGGTAACGTGCTTGCGGTAGTCACCGCCAATTCGAGTGTCCCGTGTTCCGGGCTGGCTAAATCGCTAAGCTCTTGTTTCCCTTGTTCCAATTCAAACAAAGCTCTTTCTGCGCGGCGTAGGAATGTGCTGCCGAAGTCATTTAATCGAAGTCTCCTCCCCATTCGATCAAATAATGGGACGCCAAGATCTTCCTCCAAGCGTTGAATCGTTTTGGATAATGAAGATTGTGTTACGTGCAGACTTCTTGCTGCTTCGGTAACATGTTCCAATCTTGCCACCTCGAGAAAATATTGCAATTGAAGCAGTTCCATCGCACACCACCCATTCATTCCTTCTAGTCAATGAAATAATAACATAGAATGCGTTGGAATAAATAAGGCTTTTCGATTACGATGACATCAATACGCTTTGGGAGGAACCAAAAATGAGTGTTCGCAGCAGGTGGTTGATTATTACCGTCGGATTAGGGGTACTTTTAAACCCATTAAATTCTTCTATGATTTCAATCGCTATAGCAAGGCTTCAACATGTATATCATCTTGACTTTGCACAAGTATCCTGGGTTATTTTCGCTTTTTATATCGCGAGCGCTGTCGCTCAACCTGTTATGGGAAAGGCCAGTGACTTATTTGGTCGCAGACAAATATTTCTTATCGGACTCGTCGTAGCTTTCGTTGCCTCATTGCTTGCTCCGCTTTCTGCAAGCTTCGGGTTCCTCATCGTCTTTCGCATTGTGCAATCCATCGGAACAAGCATGATGGTCGCTGTTGGAATGTCCATTGTTCGTATTCATGTTACGGAGAAGCAAGCGACAGCGCTGTCTGTTATGTCCATATTTTTATCGGGGGCGGCAGCACTCGGTCCTTTTATTGGCGGGATATTAATTCATTGGTGGGATTGGCAAGCGATCTTCTATGTCAATATTCCGTTTGTGATAGCGAGCTTCATACTCGCTTGGAGGACCATACCTAAGGATAACCCGACAACATTGATTTCACAGCGCACCTCCATTTGCAAATGGTTTGATTTGATTGATGCGCTGGGGATCCTGCTCTTCTCATCGGGTCTTGTTACCCTGCTCATTGGATTACTGTCAATCCAGTCATCGGGACAAGTCTCGTTCGTACCTGTGTTTCTCGTGCTTGTAGGCCTCGCGCTGCTTGCGGCATTCGTTCGTCATGAGTTACGAGCGCAGTCACCTTTCATTCCATTGCGTATTTTCGCCAAATATCCTGCGATGATAGGGATCAATATCGAATTTATGCTCGTTAACATTCTTTTTTATTCGCTGTTTTTTGGTCTTCCGTCCTACTTGCAAATGGTACGACACGTCAGCGAACTCCATACAGGGATTCTTATGTTGAGCTTAGGCTTGTGCTCGCTCGTAGTCTCGCCTATAGCAGGACGATGGATCGATAAATCAGGGCCCAAGCCGGCATTAATCGTATCCGCAATACTGATGGCATTGGGGTCCGCATGGATCGTGTCATTCAATCGACATTCACCGGTTGTAAGTGTATGTGTTGCGTTAGCTGCTTTCGGTATTAGCAACGGATTGAACAATGTCGGTATGCAAGCAGCCTTGTTCAAAAGTACTCCAAAAGACATAATCGGCGTCGCCTCCGGATTATTTAATACATCCAGATACCTTGGAACGATTCTCTCTTCATTGCTTATAGGCATCGTAATGGGCGATAGGTTCAGCAGCGAAGGGTTCCGAGTGCTTGGGATTATCCTCGCCCTGATCGCGTTGTCCTTGGTGATCATGAGTTGGCGACACCGTGAGTCTGGTCAATTCGGTGAGTCGTAGATATCGTTTATAAGTCTTCCCTGGCATACATGCTCTGATCCTGTAGTCGTATCAATACTTTGCCATAACGGCCGCTTTGGCGGACAACCACTGTGCCGGACGGATACGTCTGTTCCAAATAGTCGGCTACCTTTTTCCGATTCAGAGCATCTACAGGCAGACCTCGGCTTCCGAGCCAGTTCATCATTTCTTGCAGTGCCGCTTCTATGGAGATTTCCTCGGTTTTTGTTTCTCTCGATATAAGCGACTCGTAGGAGTAGCCTTTGAGGTAAAGCAGGTGGAGCAAATAACCCATTTCCGTCTTTTTATTTTTAAAAGGCTCACCAGTGATAAGTGGATAAATTTCATTCACCAAACTATGCTCGATGGAGCCTGCAGGCATACTCAAGTAACAATATTGACTCGCGCAACTAAGAATCTTTTCCACGCTATCCCAGTCTACAATGACTGGACACATGGAGACAAAGACGAGATCGAAGGCTTGGCTCCAGCCTTTGTCCTGAACGTCGATATCCTCAAATGGCTCGGATACAATCTTCACCCTATCTTCTGTGAATTTCGAAGTGTTTTCTTCTAAAAGTTCGACTAGCGGAAGCGAGGACTCCACAGCGGTTACACGAGCTCCGCGCTCTGCAAAAGGCACCGTAAATACTCCCGAGGCAGCTCCAACATCCAGTACAGAAGCATTTTCAAGTTGAACGCCTTGCGTTTCTAGCCAGCGTACAATACGTGTTGTTCGTTTTCTTCCCTCTTCATTAAAGGACTGCTCATTGAACGTTTTCGCTTTATGGTCAAAAGCTTTGGCTGGGACGATACCAGCCTTTTTCATCTTGTTCACGATCGTATCGCCATATTCTTTCCAAGCATCTTCCCAAATCGTTTCATTAAAAAAATCGTTCATTTTTATTCCTCACCTTTCATTATGGTTGATGACTTTAACCATGTTAATATGGATCTATTATATCTATAATTATAGCGCAAGAAGCGGTTTACTTCTTGTTTACCTCATGGCTGCAATGCTTGAAAGCTTCATCCATTACCGACTGGATCGTGTGCTCCTGTAAATACTGGTGCAAATGCTGCTGCGCACCGTCCATCACCTTTTCAACTAAACATCCGCTTTTAGTGGGACGATGCTGCTCCTGTGATTCATCTCCCGCTTCTGCTAACAGTTGATGTTGCTGCGAACTCGAATTCGAGCATTCGAACAATTGCTGCCGACCTTCAATCACTTGAATCACATTCAGAAAAGTGATTTGATCGGCCGGCCGCGCCAGCTCATAACCGCCGTTCACACCCGGTACCGCACGTACGATCCCATCCTGCCGCAGCTTGGACATAATTTTGGATAAATAGCTTTCGGAAACGCCAAGCGTTGCCGATAATTCTTTGATCCCGATATTATTGCGACGATCCGAATGACCCAAATGAAGCAAAGCATGCAGAGCGTAATCTGTACTTTTGGAGAACTGCATAAGTCCATCCTCCCTTTCTGTATGAATCATTATGGACCCCTGATGTCCATAATATCGCATTCAACTTCATATTGCAATAACCCGCTCTTATTAAACAAGTCCCCGAACCCGCCCTCACCTAACCCATACATCAGCACATGGTAGTTACATTAAACAATATACAGCCTAGTTACATGCTATCGCGCACTCTTGTAACATTATTGGGCTCATTTATTATGTTTTATAGATATGGCCCTGCATCTATTCGAGGGTCCAACTGCCCGTTGGCGGGTTGTGCTCGCTTGTATGGTTTTAGGTTACCAACTTGTTTAGTTATCTAGTACGTCTGTGCTCCAGTTTTTCTCCTGGATCTTGAAGTCCAACTCACGGTATTTCCTCGACAACTCGTCGACCTCTTTTTGAAGATCTGCGATCTCAATCGTCGTGTAATATTTCACTTCCTGCCGACTATATCGGTCCTGCTTGATGGAAGCCTCGCCAAGTAATTCATTCAGTATATTGCGATGCTGCATGATGCGATCACGTTCTGCCAACGCTTCTGCCAAGCTTATGCTCACATCGTATGGGCTTAACGCGTTCGTCTTATTAATCTTTTTCACCCAGACGGCTAGATGATCGAGCGTTCGAGTTAATTCATCCATCAGCTCGGTTGGCGATTCTGAAGGTTTGTCTCCTTCTTGTACTTTTATGACTCTAACAAGGCGCTGCTTGATTTGAGCAACCTTCCGTTGGCAATCCGCTCGCATGACAAGCGCTTCCGCTAATCTCATCGTTAATCCCCTCCAATTACATAAAAATTTGTGTATAACTATGACTTGGTGAAACAATTGCAAGTGGTTGGCCCCATTCGTCAAGCGCCGTCGTCTTGCTATAACCTGCCTGAGCAGATACATGCGTTAGTTTTGTCGTCATTCCGTCGTCAAGTTTGCTCATCAGTTTTGGACGCTGAACCAGCGTCTTGCGTATAGGGGATCTGTAATTTCGTTTGGGCAATCAATGGTGCCCCTCCGTCATTGCATGGTATCTCTATATTTTCGACGGATTCCTCAATTTCTCGTGCTCACTCTTCGACAGCTCCATTTATATTCAATCGATCGTGTGTATCATCCATTTCCCTTGATCGTTTTGACGAAAAGCATACATCATCTTAACGTCTTCAATTGTCTCAGTAGTCAAATCCAGTCGTTGTCCAATCACAGTTATGTGTACATTGTCCCGAGGCAAATTGGTTTCAATGCTCTCGATATCGGTAAAGCGATACTGGAGTTGATCGTCGTAATAATACTTCATTGCTTCTGCCAGCTTTTCATTCACAAAACCGGATTGGTAAACAATGTTGTTATGCTCAACCAACGAAACCAGATTGTTTTCGAGAACTTCAAGTACGAACACATCTTCTGCAGATAATTGATCTTGATAGGATTCCAAATTGATGAATTGTCCCGTTTCAAAATCAATTTCATCCGTTGCCAGGGGAAGAGATGCCCTCTCTGTTATCAAGCTTTCGGGGCGATCTATTTCTGAGATGGTTGCCTCTTTTGTTTTTGCTTCCCCTCCGCATGCTGTAAGGAGGATCAGTGCTGTCATTGTTACAGCGATGGCAGTAGATTTAAGCATTATTTTTCACCTCCTTTTTAACAATTCCTTTATTCTAAAGCCGTTTATTTCTCTTCTCTTCCAAATATATATCCAGAACAGCTATCGCTCTAATCAATAGTTTGATAGTTAGATTTCACCTCATTCACAATGGCCGTACCGCTGCTTGCGTCCCATTTCACCTCTAAACCGAGTGTTTCAGCGATAAACCGCAGAGGCACATAGGTTTTGCCATTATGATAGATTGGAGGCTGCGTCAAACTCAGTTTCGTACCATTAACATCAATTTCTTGTCGATAAACCTCAAGCTTTATCGTGAGTTGATCTGTCGTAACAGTGATCTTCCCATTATTGTAGTCTACCTTTGCATGAAACGCTTCAAATAAATCTCTCATCGGCACTAAGGTGGTACCACCTGAAATAACCGGACCTGAGGTTAGCTTCATCACTTCGCCATTCAGAACAACCGAAAATGGTTTCTGAACTTTGGTTGGCTTAACGGCCGATTTCAAGGGCAGCAAATGATGGTCATCATAATTTGAGGTTCCTGATCCCCACTGATACACGATACCGTTTGCACCTAAAGCAATCCCGGAATTCGTAGATCTTGCTTTCACTTGCTTGATTCCGCTTAAGCCTTCAAGCTTTATGAGTGGAGGAACGGGATCTGCATATAGGAGACCGGACCACACCGTTCCATCTTGATGCAAAGCGAGATAAGGCAGACTGTTGTTGGCTACCGCGCTGACATCGACGTAACCCTTTTGTTTACCGATCTTCGGCTCATTCGAGCTGACCAGATAGCCGCTCTTATCAATCCCCACAGCAGCACGGCGTTCAGCGGATGCTGCAACCTTCACAATATTTCGCATCATTAAAACATCTTCGCCCATATGAACATTGTCCCAAACTCCGATATGAACGACTGCGCCAGCCTTAGTTGCGAACATAACTCCCGTTTCAATATCGATATCGGCAATGTTTGATTGTACTTTCGCAGGAATGGACGTGAAAGAAGGCGCTATGTACCGGACTTCAAAAGGTTCGTTGCTTAAATGATAGCAAGCTTCTGATTCAACATCCTCGCGCAGCAGCCAAGCCATACAGCCATCTTCACCCCAATACCATGCTTCGTCATTCCGATCCAGCGCCAAATGTCCAACATCTCCGGATTCAATTTTCTTAATCCCTTCTAACTCAACAATTTGAACGGGTTCATTTCGATTAGCTTTAATGCCTTTTGCTTTCAAATAAGGGTTGCCTGTACCGCTGTCCCATGTCCAAACGGTGCCGTCTTTTTTTAATGCAATGTTCTCTGTCGTAATTTGCATCGCATTCTCTATCACAAGTTGTTTTACGGCAAAATTATTACCTTTCCATGACCAAATTGCTCCATTATTTTGCAGGGCAACGCTTGATCCGTTCTTGTGATCGATATCAATAATTCCTGTTAGATCTGCAGATGTCCGAATCGGGTTACCACCTGCCGCTTGTAGGGTCTGATTCGATAATATCCCTGCAAAACTGAATATTAGGATAAAGACGATTATGATTCTCTTCATATTTCAACTCCTTTTTCCAAATTAATTGATTTCCACAGCTTCTTCCCTATTTTATGACGCACATTTTCCATATTTTGTTGCTCGAGCAAGTAATGTTATTCTCCTCTCGAAGTGCCGCAGCAGCTCCCAACATTCTTTGTCGCTGTCTATAATTTCCTGACCGGTTGGAAGCTCATCTGCTTCAGGCGTCCCCCACACTTGAGCCGTACTTACATATGATTGGAATTTCAAGGTTAAAGTAAGGTAATCGACATTGAAGGAGGAAACTCGTATGAAGCCAAGTCCGGAGATAGAAGCGTGTGAGCAATATTTCAAGCAAATCTTCTCAGAACAAAGCGACTTTCAATCGAAAAAGCTGTTCATTGGGGGCACCGAATATAGATTGTTTTATTTTGACACGTTGATTGATTTCTTCCTCGTTCAAGATTTTATTCTGAAGCCGCTCCTACTCCGTCCGCAGGATGACGTCCGCGACGTTGTCTCGATTCTCGACTATGCTGAAACCGAGCAATTGGAGGACGCGGTTGCGGCAATTATACAAGGTAAAGCCGTTCTGCATCGAGGCGGAGAAAGCAGGCTTTATCTGCTCGGGGTGGATCTTAAGAAGGAACGCTCCCTCAATATTCCTATCAATGAGCGTGTTCTACGCGGAGCGAACGAAGCATTCATTGAAAATTTAGATACTAATATTAACCTAATGCGCAAGCTCATTAACTCGAAAGATTTGATCGTGAAAACCATTACTTTAGGACGTCTCTCACAAACGAAAGTTTCCATCATGTATATCAAGTCAATTGCGGACGAGAAGATTGTGAATGAGCTGGAGAGAAGGCTCAGCAGCATTGATATGGACTATATCGAAGCACCAGGATTTATCGATGAGCTGATTCGGGAGAAGAAATTCAGCCTTTTTCCGCAGATGCTCATTACAGAACGGCCTGACCGTGCCCGTTCCTACTTAATGGAAGGCAAAGTTGTGATTGGAACGGCTGGATCACCAGATACGATCATATTGCCGGTAACGTTCTGGTCTTTTTTCCAAAGTCCGGATGATTACCAGATCAGTTGGTTGTTAGGTACCGTCTTTCGGTTGTTACGAATCAGCTGCTTTTTGATTACGATTGGTCTGCCTGCCTTTTATGTAGCGGTCAGTTCCTTTAATCCGCAATTACTGCCGATCAATTTCGTTAATACTTTGCAGAGCTCGCTGAAATATGTTACTTTTCCGCCGATATTCGAGGCGCTCTCGATGATGCTTATTCTTGAGATTTTGAGAGAAGCGACTATTCGGCTGGCGAGCCCCGTTGGCCAAACGATCGGCGTAGTTGGCGGTATTGTAATCGGAACAGTGGTCGTGCAGGCCAATTTGGTTTCCAATACAATCGTTATAATAGCTGCTTTAACTGGATTAGCCTCCTTTATCTTGCCTTCGTATGAAATGAGCAGTTCAGTTCGTTTGCTTAGCTACCCGGCGCTCCTACTGTCAGCGATGTTTGGACTACTTGGTCTCTCCCTCTTCTTCATGGTGATCTTTATACATATGTGCCAAATGCATACGATGGGGCTCCCTTACTTTACGCCGCCATTTTCATTGAGGGAAGCAAAGGATACTCTGTTTCGTGCACCGATCTGGAGCTTGTCTAAGCGTCCCGAAGGAACGGCGCCGAGCAATCGAACAAGGTTAAGAAATCCAAGGAGTTGGAAACGTTGAGGAAAGAAGAACCTATAACAGGCAGACAGCTTATCTCACTTGTGGTCATGGCACAACTCGGAACGGAGGTACTCTCCCTGCCTCATGTAGAAGCAGAAGCTTCCGGTCATGATACTTGGTTGGCTGTTTTGCAGAGTGGGTTGGCCGCTCAAGTTGGTATCGTGCTCATTTGGTGGCTCGGCAGCCGATATCCAGCGCGGAATATATATGCCTATATCTCACTTATTATCGGTAAGCCACTTGGCGCTTGCATCAATCTGTTGTACGGATGCTATTACGCCCTTTCTGGGCTTGTATTGGTGTTGCTGTATACCAACATCTTAAAAAGATGGATATTCATACTCACGCCCAGTTGGGTAATCATTCTTTTGCTACTTCTTGTATGCGGCTATGCGGCTACATCAACACTGAAGATACTAGCGAATTTATCGCAAACCTTTATGTTCTTCTCCTGCGTCTCTTTTTTTCTGATCGTGTTTAGCGGTTTCTATGGACTAGACGTAAAAAATTTGTTGCCGGTATTGAACAACGGCTGGTATCCGATTATGAATGGAGCTTTTATTGCCTTTAGCGCTTATGTAGGCTATGATCTGCTTCTTTATGCTTACCCGTACGTACAGACCCAAAGTAAAAAGAGTTTGCTTCTTACGATGTCAATCGCGAACGCCTGTACGATGGTGTTCTATATTACGGTCTGCCTGATTTGCTCAATGAAGTTCAGTATCGAACAGTTAACCCTTATCCCGGAGCCAATCATTTTTATATTAAAAAACTATCGGATTGAAATCTTGCAGAGCATTGACATCCTGTTCCTTGTTTTCTATGTCTGCGTTGTATCGGCTACGATTTATGTGTATTTCTTTTTGGCGGCAAAAGCTTTCCAACATCTACGCAGTCAAGGCTTGGGCAAACAGCATGTTTGGATATGGGCGATTGTATGCCTTTGTTTCATAGGAGGTTTCTTCATGACGAAGCGGAATACTATTTTGCGGTTTTCTTCTATCCAAGACCAACTGTCAATCCTTTTTGTCGTCATTCTGCCGCTCATCCTGCTGGTGGTTTCCGGACTAAGAGGCACAGGGAGGAGCAAGATATGAAGAGAGTCATTGCATCTGTTCTCCTTTGCCTGCTTCTGACTGGTTGCTGGGATCAAGTTGAATTGAAAAAATTGCTATTTGTCGATGTGATCGGAATTGATTACGAGAAGGACAGCAAGAAGATTAAAGTAAGTTACGTTGTTTCCTCGCTTCAAAATGCCACTCAGGGAGGAGGCAAACCAAACAGTTTATTCATCGGATCGTCAGGCAGTAACCTTTACGACGCCGTATCTAAATCAAACAAGGAAATGCCCGGTATACTCTCTGTGCTTGAATCCAGGCTGTATCTAATAAGCACCAATTTCGCCAAGGACAAACCGCTTAACTATCTGAATGTCACAAGCCAATTTCAAACCAATCCATTATACGCTTATTTGGCTGTATATGACGGTGACCCTTCTCTCCTGTTAGCTAAGAAGAACATTAAAGATCAAACGGTTTCCGAATTTCTAGTCGGCTTGTTGGATGAAGAGAGAAAAAGAGGCAATATTCCTTCAAACAAATTACTCCATTATATACTTGGGGGAACGGAGTTCGTGAACGATTTCGCTCTCAATCGGTTCGAGCCATATGGGGACGGTGCTCGACTTGCGGGTAGTGCTTTGTTTAGTGACGGGAAGTATACCGGCGTAAATCTGAATAACGATGATACCTTGCTAACCTGCTTATTGTATGGCGTACCAGGAAATGCCCAACTGATCACAGGAAATATTGATGATAAACCTTATACCGCTTTGGTACAAAAGTCCAACCGGGATTATCATATCATCATGAATGCAGACGGCCTTCAAGGAATTGAAATCTCATTGAAACTCGACCTTAAATTAGTTGAACTCGGTCTAGAAATGGATAAATATACCAAACAAATGCAAACGCAACTGGTAAAGGAAATCGCAAAAGATATGACTGATCGGGTATCTAACGTATTTACGACATTGCAAAAGGCAAATTGCGACTACTTTCAACTCGGGCATGAGTTAGCTGCTTATCATCCAAAACGGTACGAAGAAATGAACTGGAGAGAACAGTATCCAAAGATTCATATAAAACCGATCGTTAATATCAAGATACTTAACAACGGTATATTGGATTTGGAAAATTCTACTTAATTGGCATCGAACGCCAACAAACAGACCGATGAGCATTATATTTGGGGAAATCAATGCGATGGCTGGCATTTAGTGAAACAAAACGATTTAAGCGTCATTCATGAACAAATGCCGGCACAGTTTTTGGAAATTTCCCAACCGATAAGCAAGGGAGATCGGATTATAGTCGAATAAGAAAAAAGGCAGCAAAATTTGGCTGCCGTTTCTTCGTGTATTTAAGCCCCCACATCAAGCAACGTTTCTTCGGTTGCTTTCTTGCGTACGCCGATGCTTGATATACGGAAGGACAATAATGCCGTCGCTGCAGCAATCGTTACGCCAGCAGCTCCGATCCATGTGATGGATGACAGCGACAGCTGCTCGACTACAACGCCTCCGAGTCCCGCGCCGGCTGCCATTGCTAACTGCAGCATGGAAGTGTTCAAGCTGAGCATGATGCCGGAAGCTTCGGGAGCTAAGCTGATTAAATTATACTGCTGAGTAGGACCCGATGACCAAGCCGAGAATGACCAGAGCATGAGCAGCGGGAAAATAATAGCCGCCGATTGCTGTCCGGCCAAAGAAATCAATACGAGCGCAATCGCGTGGATCAACATGCCGACAACTAAGGTGCGAGGGGCTCCCCATTTATCGGTACTGAAGCCGCCTAGCTTGGATCCGATCAGACTGGCGATGCCGAATGCGAATAGTCCAATGCTCACTCCCTGCTCGCTTAGACCTGAGACGTTAAGTAGAAACGGCGATAGATAGGTGTTCGCAATCGAATATCCGCCGATCCAGAAGAAGGTGATCAGTAAGGCGACAACGATCTTTGGCTGCTTAAGCAGTGCTAGCTGCTTGCGGATCGGCACTGGCTCCTCCCCTTCCGTTCTTGGAATCGTGAACAGAATAAGCAGGATGGCGACGAGCCCCAGTAGTCCGATTCCAGCGAAAATCAATTTCCAATCGTATGCGGCAGCGGCAACCCTTCCTATCGGCACACCAATAATAAGTGCGGTGCTGAAGCCCATAACGAGCGTCGCAATGGCGCTTCCTTGCTTCTCAGGCGGTGCAAGCTTGGCTGCTACGGTAAGAGCCGTAACGACGAATACCCCTGTGCTGAGCGCTAAGACGATTCTTGATGCCAACAGGAATCCAAAGCCTGGTAATAGGACGGCTATCGCATTCCCTGCCGCAAATACGGCAAGAGCATAGATCAGCAGTTTCCGGCGTTCCACTCTAGCCGTTGCGGCCATCAGTATCGGAGTACCGAATGCGTAGGCCAACGAGAAAACGGTGATTAGTTGGCCGGCTGCGGACACCGATACGCCTGCATCCTTTGCTACTACATCCAAAATCCCCGCAATAATGAACTCGGACGTACCAACAAGAAAGCTGATGACGGCAAGCATGTAAATTTTCCAAGTATTCGACATGACCATATTGCTCCTCTCTCCACTCCAATGATTTTTCTATATTTCTAAATCTATAGAAATAAAGCTGAAAAAAAATGACTGCTTTTTTTGCAGCCATCTCGTTCCGTTGCCGAAACAAACCGTTATGCCTCCATATATGAACGTAACTCTCGCTATATTTCAAGCAAATACGGTGCATACTTCTCCGCCATTTCGCGGTTGACGCTGTAATAGATGTAGGTGCCGTCCTTGCGAGTATTAAGCAATCCGCAGTCCGTTAATTGCTTCAGATGATGAGACAGCGTCGATCCAGCGACGGATTCCAGCTTGCTCCCGATATCGGAGCAGCATAAATTCCGCTCTTCGGTTAGTAACAGAGCGATTTTGAGCCGTGTTGGCTCCCCTAGCGCCTTATACACTTTGACCGCTTGCCGAACTTCCGCGTTATCCTCCACCATCGTCCACACACCTTTGCCGTAGTTGTTATTTCTATGGATGTCGAAATAAAGATATCATACCTTTTTTCGAATGTAAAGCCCTGACTTGAGAGCTTGGCTACTCCATAATATCCGTGACTGCGCCTTTCGAGGCCGACGATACTAATCGAGCATACTTGGCTAGTACCCCCGAAGTCACTTTATAGGGAGGCTGTATCCAATTCTTCGCCCTTTCAGCAAGCACTTCCTCTGACACCTCTAGCGTTATTTGTTGCGTCTCGCTGTCGATGGAGACGATATCTCCGTTTTGCAGCAGCGCAATTGGACCGCCTACTTGTGCTTCAGGAGATACATGACCCACTACAAAACCATGTGAGCCGCCCGAGAATCTGCCGTCCGTCATAAGAGCTACCTCACCGCCAAGACCTTTGCCTACGATGAGCGCAGTTACCGACAGCATCTCCGGCATACCTGGACCGCCCTTCGGGCCGCAATATCGGATGACCAATACATCTCCTTTGTGGATCTGATCCTTTAGAATTGCCTCGGTAGCAGCTTCCTCGCTGTCGAATACTTTGGCAGGACCGACAAACCGAAGCTTCTTCATTCCCGACATCTTGGCCACTGCCCCTTCTGGAGCGAGATTGCCTCTCAGCACAACTAAAGGTCCATTGGGCTTCAACGGCTGGTTTATCGGGCGAATAATGACCTGATCGTCTTGCAGCGGCAAGGCATCTGCTAGATTTTCAGCTAACGTTTTACCTGTGACCGTCAAGCAATCCCCATGCAGCAGACCATCCGCGAGCAATTGCTTCATTACGCCTGGAATACCGCCTATATCGTTCAAATCCTGCATAACATATTTGCCGCTTGGCTTCAAATCTGCCAAATGCGGTACACGCAGACGTATCCGTTCAAAATCATCCAATGTTAAATCCACGCCAACCGAATGCGCAATCGCAAGCAGGTGCAAGATTGCATTCGTTGAGCCGCCTAACGCCATGACAACCGTGATCGCGTTCTCGAACGCTTTTTTCGTCATAATGTCTTTGGGGTATATGTCCTGTTCTAACAAGGACAGAACCTGTCTGCCAGCTACTGCACATTCCGCTGCTTTGTCAGGCGAGACCGCTGGCGTGGACGAAGAACCAGGAAGGCTCATGCCCATAGCTTCAGCAGCTGCCGCCATCGTATTAGCGGTATACATGCCTCCGCAGGCTCCCGGTCCTGGGCAGGCATTGCACTCTACCTTATGGAGCTGCTCATCTGACAAATTACCTTCATGATATTGGCCTACCGCTTCAAAAGCCGTAACGATATCGATGTTCTTTCCGTCGAGCTTGCCTGGTTGAATCGTTCCTCCATATACGTATACAGAAGGGATATTCATGCGTCCGATCGCCATCAGACAGGCAGGGGTATTCTTATCGCAGCCTCCGATTGCCACAAGTCCGTCGAATCTCTCCGCTCCAGCCACAATCTCAATGGAATCGGCGATTGCTTCTCGGCTTGGCAGAGAGAACAGCATCCCGCCATGTCCCATCGATATACCGTCCGATACCGTGATCGTGTTGAAAATAAGCGGAGCGCCGCCGTTACTTCGCGCCCCTTGCTTAGCATGCAAGGCTAATTGATCAATGTGCATGTTGCATGGCGTTACTTCGCTCCATGTACTCGCTACGCCAATCATCGGCTTCTTGAAATCTTCATCGGTGAAACCGACAGCACGCAGCATAGCTCTGTTCGGTACTCGATTGACACCTTCGCTAATCACTTTACTGCGAATACGCAAATCTTTTGAATTTCCCATCCTACTCACTCCTCTGTCGTTTCTTATAACAATTCATATAGTTCCTTCATCGGGCGGATAAAATTTTGTTTCATCAGCACTTCCGCTTGTTTGCCATCCTTCAAGTCCAAAGCATGTATAATCGCCTCATGCTCTTCGACAGAAGCTTGAGTCGCAGTGATTGACTGCTTGAGGAACACATACTTAAACCGCCGAATGTGTATCTGAAGCGAAGCGCTGAATGAAGCGATATAAGGATTGTCCGATAGCTCCACAATCAAATTATGAAACTGTTCATCGGCTTCCATCGCTTGATAAGCCTGGTTGTTTTTGATCGCGTTAGCAAACTCATCATTAATGGTGCGTAATTGCTCGATCTGCTCGTGAGCGATGGTTTGCGCGGTTGCTTCTGCTGCCAACGATTGTAGAGCGGCCATTGTCGAATACATCTTAAATATATCTTCCTTCTCAATAGCCGTGACTTTGGTTTCTTTGCCGGGGTGCGTGGAGACGAGCCCCTGCACTTCAAGCAATTGGAATGCCTCTCGAATCGGAGTACGGCTGACTCCTAGCGTTTCTGCTAATTCCGCGTCAATCAGCTTCTCACCGGGCTGAAGCGTTCCATCGATTATCCATCTTTGAATTTGCGAAAAGGCTCGTTCCTTTGCTGACATTCGCACGGGCGAGATATAATTTTTAGGTACAGGCATCCCTATCATCCTTGCTTCATTATTTTCTTATATGCAATATATCGCATACTTGTGCAAAAAACAATATGCATAACGAAACATCATAATCCGGTTAAATAAAACATTAAATAAAACACTGATTTATAAACATCAAAAAATAATTGAACTTTTTGAAAAATTACGGTCTATTCCATTGCATTATATAAAGAATTTAGTGTATCATTTGAACTTAGCGTAGATAACAATTAGAACCGTGGAGGGCATACGATATGCAACAAAAAATTACACTTCAAGAAGGTCAAAAATTGATCACGAACAAAGATTTTGAAGTAGCGATTGCTCAAAAGAAAATTATTAAACCGATGCAAAACGGCATGCAAATTAGACCTGCCTCAACCATTATTGGATACAACGAAGACTCCGTTCGCATGTCGGATGGAAGCATCATCCACAGAGCGGCAAATACATTTTTCGTCTAGAATACGTTTAGGTTTAACAATAAGACCCGCAAGACGGCAGCTTCGTTAGGGAAGCAGCCATCTTGCGGGTCTTCGTCATTCACATCACATTATTATTTCGAACGTTTCTTGGAAGATGTTTTCGCGCGTTTTCCGCGCTTTGCGCTTGAAACCATCACATTTTTTTCTGAATACGTGTACTGGTGCTTATAGACTGGGCAGCAGTGATGCTGTTTGATTGTTTCGATATTTTGAACGACATTCACAAGCTGCGGATGATAGTAGTTCTCGTATTGCGTAATTGGAGGATCAAAAATAGTTTGGGTTGGACAATCGGGACAAAATTCAGCGTCACTCACGCCTGCTACTTGATTCATGTTGTTACCTGCTTGACTCATATTATAGTAATTGCGATTCAAAGTAACTAACCCCTTCCTGTTATTGGAATACATCATATTGTATTCATTGAATAACAATACGATTGTATGTTTGACATGGAAGGCTTTCGCCTCTTATGTTTCCGCGACAGGAAAGGCAAGATTAATGTCCTTGTACTATGTAATTTCTCCGCGTTAAGGCAGAGAAGTTCTGCGCGAGGAAGAGCGGTGTATACGGAATATCGTTTCTAAGCCACTGCACTATCGTTCCGATTAAAGCTGCCGATCCATACCAAATCGCAATATCCTTCGGAGCACCCGATGCCGAAATGATCCTATTACTCGCGCCTGCTCCCTGCTCTATTCGGAAGGCAATCATTTCGGTCAAGATTTTCAATAAACGCTCTGTAAAGATTGACGTTTGCTTCGAACTTAAAATAGTTTTATAAAACTTGGCGTTAGCCGCAATATGTTCAAGCAAGTTTACCAAATTTACCATATCGAAATCTAACAACGATTGATTGCTATCCACCGGTAATCGATTTAATACATTTCGAATGTCTTCTTCCATATCATCCGCCATCTTCTCCATCATGTCCGAGATATCATGATAGTGCAGATAGAAAGTGACGCGATTAATGCCGGAGCGCTCCGCAATTCGGTTAACGGAAATTTTCCCGATATCCATTTCCTGCAAAAGATCAATGAAAGCATCCTTTAGCAGCAGTCGGGTACGAATTTTACGAGGATCAATCCTTGGTTTATTACGATCTGTCATTTCTTGATTCATCTCCTACATTTTGTTAATCTACAATATTTTAAATTTTGTCTTATATTTTCGAGATAAACGACACTTTGATTAATAGTGACAACTAGTTTACATTTCGTCAAGATGCGTTGCTTGTAAGACCATGCTTTCTTATTATATTCTACTTTATACGATGTTGAGTATTTTACACATTGTAAAATAGATTAGAAGAAATGTTGGAGAGGATGGAGTAAGTTGAGTAAAAGCAAGGTACCAAACAGCAGTTCCATACAAAAAGGGCCAATCTTAATCATTATGATTTTAGGCGCCTTTCTAGCGACGTTGAATCAAACGATCATGAGTGTCGCTACGCCAGAGCTGATGATTGATTTCAACATCACGGCCGCAACCGCACAGTGGCTGACAACGGGTTACATGCTCGTGAACGGGGTGCTCATCCCGATTACGGCCTACTTCATGCAGCGATTTACGACTAGGCAGTTATTCCAAGCTTCCATGATCATTTTCCTTGTCGGCACGATCGTATCCGCGCTCGCGCATACGTTCGAGATTTTGTTAACGGGCCGTATGATCCAGGCAGCCGGCGCGGGTATCATCATGCCGCTGCTTACGAATGTTATTCTTACGCTATTCCCTCCTGAGAAACGGGGAGCGGCGATGGGCATGATGGGGTTGGCCATTATTTTCGCCCCAGCTATCGGTCCTACACTAGCCGGTTATATTCTTGAGAATTACGCTTGGCAAACGATGTTCTACGGCATGATCCCGCTTGCGGTCATTGTTATCGTCTGCGGATTTATTTTCCTTCGAAACGTATCTGAACGCGGGAATACCAAAATCGATCTCGTCAGCGTTATTCTGTCCACTATTGGATTCGGCACATTGCTATACGGCTTCAGCCGGGCAGGCAGTGCAGGGTGGTCAAGCGCAGAAGTAATCGAGTCCATTGTGGCGGGCGTCATCGCTCTTGCTCTATTCACATGGAGACAGCTTATGGCCAAAAACAAAAATCCATTGCTCGATCTTCGGGCTTTCAAGTACAGCATGTTCTCGCTAACTACAGTTATTAATATTGCGGTAACGATGGTCATGTATGCGGATATGATGCTGCTTCCGCTTTATCTTCAGAACAACCGTGGTTACACGGCATTAGAATCCGGTTTGCTGCTGCTCCCTGGTGCGCTTGTGATGGGCTTCCTAATGCCGGTTGCAGGCAAGCTCTTCGATAAATTCGGAGCGAAGTGGCTATCCATTGTCGGCATGATCATTACGATTGCTACTACGATTGGCTTTATCAACTTAACGGATTCGACCAGCTATACGTATCTCCTTCTTATGTCGACGGGACGTCGAATCGGGATGGCCTTGCTGCTGATGCCGGTTCAAACCGCGGGTCTAAATCAATTGCCTAATAGACTCAATGCGCATGGTACGGCGATCTCCAATACCGTTCGGCAGGTTGCAGGTGCGGTAGGCACTTCCCTTCTTATTACTGTCATGACTAACCGTACGGCGACACATATGAAGGATATGGTTACATCAGGTGCTGGCGCAGGCGCTACGCAAGAGCATCTGCTTATGGAAGCATCTATTCAAGGGATCAACGATGCTTACCTCGTCATTGTCGGAATCGGTGTCATCGCATTGCTGCTTTCCTTCTTCATTAAGCGCGTTCCTCAAGCTCCAGATGAAGAGCCTGCAGTAGCCTTAAAGAAATCCGTCCTCAAAGAAGCTTAATCGCGTAAATAATTAATCATATAAAAGAGACTACTTCCCTCATAGAAGGAAAGTAGTCTCTTTTTGTCCGATTAAGATCAGACACGCGAAAGCGTAGCGACTGAACTGCGAAAATCCGGCCTTCCGTCGCTACTCCATTGGAGCTCCGCAACGAATGTATGCCGATTCGGGTCGTATAGCGGATCACCTGAAATATCCTTATACGTTCTCGCATGAAAGACAAGCAATGCATTCGTGCCGTCTTCCGTTAGCGTGAAGCTGTTATGTCCAGGCCCGTACAATCCAAGATTCTCGTCGGTCGTCAACACCGGCACAGGCGACTTGCGCCATGAAGCGGCGTCCAGCAGATCAGAGTCTTCGTCTGCCTCCAGCAATCCCATGCAATAGTTGAAGTCGGTCGCGCTTGCCGAATATGAGAGGAACAGCAAGCCGTCCTTGCGAAGGAACGAAGCGCCTTCGTTCACCTTGTAGCCGATCGTTTCCCAATCGTATTCCGGTAACGTAATCATCGTCTGTTGCCCGGTCAACGTCCATGGATTGCTCATTGCTGAGATGTAGAGATTGGAATTGCCGTCAATTTGGCGATCCTTCTGCGCCCAGACATAATAACGCGTCCCCCGGTGCTCGAACGTCGTAGCGTCAAGCGAGAAGCTTTCCCAAGCGGTGCGGATTTGCCCCTTCTCCTCCCACTCCCCCTCCAATGGATTTGCGTTCCCGTTCTCCAGTACGAACATCCGATGATCGAACAAACCATCGATCGTCTCTGTCGTGTGGGCGGCGGCGAAATAGATATACCATTTGCTGTCGATATGATGAATTTCGGGAGCCCATATGTTTGCACTTAGCAGGCCCGATTCATGTTTTCTCCAGACTACAACCGGATTCGCGTGAGAAAGCTCTTCGATTGTCCTCCCTCTTCGAATCTCGATGCGGTCGTATTCGGGCACGGAGGCTGCGAAATAGTAATAGCCGTCGGAATGGCGGAAAATATGCGGATCAGCGCGTTGTTCGATTAATGGCTTTACGCCGTCTAGCTTTGATTGTTGGACTCCCATCCTGTCACCTGCTTTTATGTTTTTTAATCATTAGCCTTTAACGCCGCCCACAGTTAGACCGGATACGAAATAACGTTGGAAAAAGACGAATATGATCATGATTGGTACAATCGCAAGTACAGATCCTGCGATCAAAATATCGTAATTGTTGCCGTACGGCGTTACTAGACTGGATAGACCGATTGGAAGCGTCAGCTTCTCGGCCGAATTCAGCACAAGCAACGGCCACACGAAGCTATTCCAGCTGGCTAACGCCTGAACGATGATCATTGCGCCGAACGCAGGCGTCATAAGCGGTACGAAGATCCGGAAGAAAATACCGTACTCCGAGCAGCCGTCTATCCTCCCGGCATCAAGAAAATCTTTCGGCAAGCTGGATGCATATTGCCTGAAGAAGAATATCGGGAGCGGCGAGACAACGAATGGCAATATGACACCGCTGAAGCGATCGATCAAATCAAGTGCGATCATTTGCTTGTACAGCGGCAGCATAATGATCTCTACCGGCACCATCATGACGAGAAGAACGCATAGGAAAACGAGATTTCGTCCAAAGAACCGGTACATCGCGAGTCCATAACCAACCATGGATGATAGCAGCATACAGCCCACTGTATAGAAGACGGTTATGATCAAGCTGTTTTTGTACCAATTCGCATACTTGGCTGCACCCGAAGAGAACATGAAAGAGTAATTATCGAAAGAAATCAATTCCGGCTGCAGACGAATGTTGAGACCGAATCGGAGCAGTTCTTTGGACGGCTTCAGGGAAGCGAGCGCCAAACAATAAAACGGGAACAATGCCAAAGCGGCGAATATCAGGAACAGGACGATCAGAAGGATCGTTTGCGGATGGAATCGTTTGGCCTTCATGATCAATCCTCCTTCTTGAACAAGCCGAATAGTCGAAGTTGAATCACATTCAAGATCATCGTAAACGTCAGAAGAACGATTCCGATTGCGGAGCCGAGCCCTAGACTGTTCTTCTCAATGCCGTGACGATAGAGCAGTCCAATCATCGTGAGACCGATGTCGTTCGGCGAACGATTGCCGCTCCATAGAATGAAGCTTTCCGTAAACATGGCATATCCGCCATAAATACTAATTGTAATCACGTATATCGCGATCGGCTTCAATAGCGGAAGCGTGATACGCAGAAACTTCTGCCACGTATTCGCGCCGTCAATATCTGCCGATTCGTACAGCTCATTCGGTATGGACTGCAGCGCCGACATGAAGTAAACGATGTTAATGCCCGCGTAACGCCAAGTTGCCAATATGATGAGTACGAGCATGCCCGTCATGCCATTGCCGAGCCAATTGATTGTCTCGAAGCCGAGCATATGGCGGAACGTATTCATGACGGAAGCATCAAGCGAACCGAATACGAGACGGAATACGATACCTGCTACAACAACCGACGTTAAGGCCGGAACAAACAAGGTTGAGCGGAAAAACGAACTCCACTTCATGCGTTTGGAATTAAGGAATACGGCCAGTACAAGCGGCATCGGAATTAAGACGACGAGTGTCCAAAAGGTGTATTTCGAGCTGTTCCACATTGCGGTGTAGAAGGAATCATCCGTCCATAAGTCCTTATAGTTCGTCCATCCGATGAAATGCGTCTGTCCCGGCAGTACTTCCTGAAAGCTCATGATGATCGTCGACATGACGGGATAGACAAAAAATACCGCCAACGAGAGCACGAACGGAAGCACGAATACATAAGGCGCGAGCCGCTGGTTATACATCCATCTCATTTCGCCCATTCGCTCCTTTCCTGGCAGGAGAAACTTTGCCGAAGAAGTCGATCTTCGGCAAAGCTCCCTGTTCGATTTATAATTACTTAATACTTCCTGCTGCTTCGTCGAGCGCTTGCTTCGGATCTTTCATGTCATTAAGCGCTTGGAACATGGCCTTCGTCTTGATGACGTCGGATACGGATGGCGTTCTTTCCTTAATATTCGTAGGCGCGATCTCGCTCTTCAAGCCGTCGAGGAAGGTGAAGATGCCCGTGCCGAAGTAGTCTGTGTATTTGTTGGACTCGTTCATCGCAGGATCCGTCCAAGCCTCTGTGTTGATTGGATCAAAGCCAAGCTGCTTCCAAATTTCGATGTTGCCTTCCTTCGATATTTTCGCGAACTCCAGGAACTTCTTCGCGATATCTTGGTTTTTGGATTGATTCGTAATCACTGTACCTGTGCCGCCCATACCAGAGGAGCGCAGTTCGCCTTGCTTGAATACAGGCATTGGCTTAATGATGATTTTGCCTTTCAGATCCGGCATATAGTCCGTGAATCGTCCCATATACCACATCGGCATCCAGATCGAAGCGGCGCCTCCGCCGTTCATGAAGCCGTAATACTCTTCGGCATGATGAAAGCCGCCAGGAGCAGCGATGGCAACCTTCTCGTTCACGAGCTTTTGCAGATACGTCAGGACATCTACGTTAGCCTGATCGTTCAACGTTACATTTCCGTCTTTATCAAGGAAGTCTGAGCCGTGCTGAACGACCATCGGCCAGTACGACCATTGGTCTGTCGTTTCCACAGTCGTCATCGGCTTGCCGGTTTTCTCAAGCACTTGCTTGCCTGCCGCTTCAAAATCATCCCATGTAATGATGTTATCCGCGTTTACGCCAGCTTCATCGAGAATTTCTTTATTGTAATAAATGACTTGCGCCCCGACATGATAGTCAATGCCGTAATATTTGCCGTCTTTGGCATAGTTGTCGAGACGGGACATCACTAATTTGTCTTTCGCAGGTTCAACAATGTCGTTAAGCTCTACGAACTGAGGATCACCCTTCAGATAGTTGCCGATTTTGCTGATCTCGATATCCGCAAGATCCGGTGCGCCTTTGCCGGATTGAAGCGCCAAGAGCAGCTTGTTGTGAGCGTCGTCATAAGGGAATGTCGTGGCGGTCAATTTGATCAACGTATCCGGATGAGCAGCGTTCCACTTCTCGGTCATGCTTTCCATAAACTTCTGATGCAGTTCGTTGAAGGTCCAAAATTCAAGCGTAGTTGTTCCGGACGTTGATTTAGACGAATTGGATCCGGAAGAAGCATTATTTTCGTTGTTTCCCGAGCTGCAACCAGTTAATGCCATTGAGCTGACCAGTGCCAAAGCAAGCGAATAATGAAGCGCTTTTTTCATTCGGATAATCCCCCTTGAAAATTTGGTTAACGCGCTTATTCGCTTTAAATTCAAGCTTGAAAGCGCTTTACTCTTTGGATTATAATTGGTATTAAATATTATTTATATAACCAATTGAGTATAAAATCATATTTTTTATTGGGAGTGGATGACTTGATAAAGAAAACGGCTCTATACAAACAAATCCAACAACAGATCCGTGAGAAAATCATTTCGGGAAGACTTCGACCTTCCGATCGCATTCCTTCGGAACAAGAATTAATGGATGAATTCAAGGTAAGCAAAATCACGGTCAAGAACGCGCTTACCGAACTGGCCGATGAAGGACTGGTCACCCGTATTCAAGGCAAAGGAACGTTCGTCGCGGCGGATGTAAAGCTAGCCGGCACTTCGTCGTTGCGGATTGCTGCGCCTAACGCCGTTCCGTTAATCGGCTTCACTATTCCAACAATGAAAACCCGCGTCATCCAGAAGCTCGTCGACTACATGGAATTTCACTTAAAGGAAGCCGGCTTCCAAATGATATTGAGCATTACGCGCGAATCGGCTTCCGAGGAATCCAAATCCATCCGTGATCTAGTCGATGCTGGCGTACAAGGCTTGATCGTCTTCCCTACCGAGGATGAGAAATATAACGAATCGTTGCTGCGATTGTCGCTTGATAAGTTCCCTTTCGTCTTTATTGATCGTTATCTTCGCAATATCGAGACCTATACGATTACTTCAGATAATCTAGGCGGGGCTTATGATACAGTGTCGTATCTGCTTGGGAAAGGACATCGCCATATTGCGCTCATTTCTCCGGAGAACGCAAATACGGCCGTCGAGGATCGGACGACCGGGTTCGAGAAAGCATATATCGACCAAGAAATTTCTATCGATAAGAATCTATGGTGCCATGTACCGCTTGATATACTCCGCAGCGACCGCGCGCTTGCTTACATTACGGACTTCCTTCAAGGACATAAGTCGATCACGGCAGCTTTTACATTAACGGAGGAAATTGCCCAACTGACATCGCAAGCTCTTCAAAGCATCGAAGGGCAGACTAATGTGGAGCTGATTTCTTTCGACGATCCGGGCATACCGAACGTCGCATATGTACAGCAGGACGAGCGGGAGATGGCACGTGCCGCCGTATCGCTGCTGCGAGATCAAATCATGCACGCCTACGCCCCGCAAAGCGTCGTCGTGTCCGTCCAGCTCATTTTCCCATAACCGTTCTGTAGTAGCGACGGTAATTCAAACCTAACACATCGGCAATTGCACGGTAATCGTAATCCGTTGGCCTTCCTTATGGGAGCCCATTGATCCGCCCATTGCATTGACAAGCTTACGGGATATATAAAGCCCAAGACCCATGCCCTTACTGCCGCGGCTTTGGTCTCCGGTATAATAGCGGTCAAAGATTGCTTCAATGGCAGTGGGCAACGGGAACTCCGTTTCATTGCTGACACTTACGCCGTGGAAAGGTCCATTTTCGAAAAATGACACAGATACCGTTCCATGCGCGTACCTAAGCACATTTTGAATCAAGTTATGCAGCACTCGCTGGAGCGCCATTGGATCGGCATTCACAATCGGCGCCTTCTTTGCATCCTGTATAGACAGTTCGATATTTTTTTGTAAAAAATCTTCGTAAAACCGCAAAAAACTGTCGCATACCGTATGTTCCAAATTCAAGCTTTGAACAGCGTAACTATGTTCATCGAGCTCCAGTCGCGACAAGTCATTAAAGCTTTCGGTTAATTCCTGAAGCACGTTGACAGAATCCGTAATCACACTCACATATTGTTCCTGCTTGGCAGGAGAAGGCGCCTTCTTAAGGAGCTGCAGGTACCCTGCCAAAGACGTCAGCGGCGTTCGCAGATCATGGGAAATACTAGAAATCGTGAGTCGAATATTTTGCTCCAATTCACCTACTCGCTTTAACCGTTCTTCGTATCCGTCCACTAATCGGTTGATTTCATGGATGGCTTCGGCCAGCTTTGAGTCGCTTTCCTCCAAATATAGTCTGCTTCCATATTGCGCATTTGCGCCAAGATCCCTAATCTGACTTGTTAACCGTTTGATCTCGCGTCTCATGAAGTAGAAGCGCAGCGTTAGATACAGGCATAAAGTCGCGAGCCCCCCTATCCACACATACATGATGTCGCCCCCCTTATTCAGCGAGCCGGAATCCAACGCCCCAGATCGTTTTGATATGCTTGTGCGTCGATACCGCATTCAATTTAGCTCGCAGATTGCTCACATGAACGTTGATCGTTTTCTCATCCCCCAGAAATTCCTCGTTCCATATGCTTTCATAAATATTGATGCGGCTGAATACTTTGAGCGGATGTCGCAGAAGCAGCTCCAATATCTCAAATTCCCGTTGCGTAAGCAGAATGTCGGATCCTCCGACCTTTACTTCATGCTCGTCTACATTCAAATGGATGTCAAGATATTGAAGGGGCGCCCTAGCTGATTCATAATCGGAATACATCGTAAACCGTCTTAACTGGGCAGCAACCCTTGCTAGCAGCTCGTCTATGTCAAACGGTTTGGTCATGTAATCGTCCGCGCCACTTGCCAGCAGTTCTAATTTACTTTCTTTCCCCACCTTCGCAGAGAGCACGATGACCGGCATACGCTCCCTTCTGCGCAGTTCAATAAGGACATCTTCACCTGTTTTGCCTGGCAGCATAAGGTCTAGAATGATACACTTCCATGACTCTTGGGGCAGCAGAAACATCGCCTCACTGCCGGAATAGGCGCTTACGGGGCGGTAGCCCGCTCCGGCAAGCGCCTCGCACAACAAAGTGTTGATTGCCGCATCGTCTTCAATAACGAGAATCGGTTCGTTCATTTGTCTCCCACCATTTTTTTACTTGATATCCGATTTTTTAAATACGACATAACCAAGGATACATGCAAGCACAAAGTAAACTGCGCTAACGATGACTCCCTTGATGGCAAATGCAGGTTCACCGCTTAAGTAACCGAACGCCGAACTATAATATTGAGGGAAGAGCTCCAAGATAAAAGCTAATTTGCCTTCAGGGTAATTGCCCAGATAACCGACGATTACTTGTGACGCAATCATATAGCCGATGCCCAGCAGAATGGTCATACCCGTATTTCGACTAAGAAAGGCAATCAGATTAAATATGGCCCCCAATGCTAAATGATAGATCAGCTGCATGAAAAAATTCCATGATAAAAAGCGCAAATACGCTTCTAAAGCCATGTCGCCAAAACCAAAGGCCGAACCGTAACCCGCTGTAGCCGTAATACTGACAACGGCATATATGGCGGCGACGGCGATGCATACGGACAACTGCTTGGACAGAAATACGTGCAATCTGTTTTTACCAAGGGCAAGGACATTTCTCATTGTACCGTTCTGAAATTCTGAAGCAACAAAAAATCCGGTAAAAGCGGAGAACCATACTTGCAATACAAATGACTTGCTAGCCGGTACCAGGACGCCTGTCTGGCCCAGTATCTCATTATCATGTACGGAATACGCCGCCATAACTTGAATAAGGGTTTCCAGCAAGACGCCCGCAAGGATCAAGACAAGGATCTTCCCGCGCAGCAATTTGTACCATTCGGAGGCAATCAACGTTGTCATTGTTTCATCCCTCCGGTCAGATTCACAAAGTACTCCTCCAGCTTTTGTTCCGTGACACCGATGCTTTCTACGGTAACGCCATGTTGGACAAGCAGCGTGTTCATCTCACCCGTCCTGCTCATCTGCTCGCGAACCCAAAGCTCGCCTGCTGATACTGCCTGGCAGTCCGTTACACCGAAGTTCTCTTTTAAGAGAGCCATTGCCTTAGCCGAATCCTTCGTCACAATGCGAATATGCTGCCGGGTTTCAAGCGCCAATTGCTCCGCTGACAGTTGTTTGACAAGTCTTCCTTTATCAATTATCCCGTAATGAGTCGCAACCATCGCCAATTCGTCAAGCAGATGGCTGGAGATCAGCATCGTAAGCCCTCTTTCCTGTACGAGACGGCGAATCAGTTCCCTTGTCTCGATGATCCCCTTCGGGTCCAGTCCATTCGCCGGTTCATCCAGGATGAGAAATTCCGGATTCGTAATTAGAGCGATTGCGAGTGCCAGCCGTTGCTTCATGCCGAGGGAGAAGTTTTTGGCTTTCTTGCTGCCCGTACCAGCTAGTCCAACCACATCTAACGTTTTGTTCACCGCATTCTTATCAGGAACGCCGCTAATAATCCGTTGGATTTCGAGATTCTGTACCGCGGTCATGTTTGGGTAAATCGCCGGTGTCTCGATCGATTGCCCGATACGTCGCCTGCCAAGCTGCAACGCCTTTTCGCAGGTCTGCCCGAATAATTCCACCTCTCCGCCAGTAAGTGAGATTAAGCCGGTTACGGCCCTCATAAACGTTGTTTTTCCTGAGCCATTCAAGCCGATTAATCCGTAAATCTGACCTCGTTTGATTTCTACGCTCACATTTTGTATAGCGTAATCATCACCGTATTTTTTGCTAATGTCTCTAGTACGCAATACATATTCGCTCATATGCGTTTCTCCTTCATGACCTGAGTATGAGCATAGTTTACAACCTAAATAACCAAGAAAAAGTATAGCAAATATAAAGAAAGTATAAAGGGATTTCCCCGCTAAACAATCCATTATTCGAAAATTAAGCATTATAACATAGTCTCTATTGATCAACAAGAAAGAAATTATTCATCCCAATTATTCCAGTACGTTTATGATGCCCAAAACCCGCATGAACACTGACTTTTTCTAACCCTTTTATGTAATTGTCGCGTTTACATGCCAATTTTTGCAGGTTTTTTACTCCTCCGAAGGATCTTTATAATACAAGGGAGACGAACAACGAGGAGAGATGATCGATCATGAAAAAAGGCTTTAAAACAAAATTAGCCATGTTAATGTTAGCCGTCAGCTTACCTGCCACTTCCTTATTTGCAACTGCCAATGTCGATGCTGCCTCGGCATCCGTAACAGCGAAACAAAACAAAGTGGTTCAAACTGCACTCTCGCTGCAGAGCAAAGTACAATATGTGAACTGGAAACAAAGACAAGAAGTGAAGCCGCCTTACAAAACAGACTGCTCTGGATTCACATACCTAACTTATAGACTTGCCAATATTGGGGTATCGCTCGTAAACAAAGACGATGACGATCAAGCTAAAGTGGGCACGAAAGTATCGTGGAGCAATCTTCAGAAAGGCGATCTCGTATTTTTCTGGCTTAACAGCAAAAACAAAAGCGACGTTGGCCATGTAGGCATCTACATAGGCGATGGCAAAATGATTCACAATCTTACAGCAGAACGCGACGTAGTCATTACGAACATCTATACGAACAACTGGTACAAACAAAGATTTGTAGTCGCTAGACGCGTCATTAAATAAATGAAGCTGCTTCTAGAGGGGATTAACAATCAAGGATATCATCTATCAGGTCATCCAAATCCCCTCTAACTCTTTCCTTTCCTGTAATGCAAAGGTACATAACCGGTCACCGACTTGAATACTCTGCCAAAGTGAGTAACACTTCCGAAGCCTACTTTAGCGGCAATCATGCCTACTCTCATCCCAGATTGCTCAAGAAGCTTCTTCGCCTCCTTCACCCTGACGCTGTTCAAATACTCCACGAACGTGAAGCCGGTCGCCTCCTTGAAGGTACGGCTCAAATAATAAGGACTGACGTAAAATTTCTCAGCTAGCAAATGCAGCGACAGCTCCTGCCCATAATGGCTGTTGATATACTTTACAATATTCGAGATCGTTTCGTGCATGAGGCTTGGAGACTCCCAATGTCCCTTGTTGTCTTGCTTAACATGCCGGCAGCATATGATGAGAAGCTGTATAACCAACGTCTGCATATACATCTCAAAGCCCGGCTTCTGATCCTGCATCTCCTGCATGATCTGATGCGACAGCGACTTAATGGAGAGCTGATCGTGCAAGGAACATTTGATGACCATGTATTCTTTTGACAACAACGGCTGAAGCAGCTCCATATAAGAACGATTAACCGCTGCCATATAGCTCTCGGAAATATTCACGATAAGCCGCTCATGCTTAGGCATTGCCGCATTGATGGTGCGATGCAAAATATTCGGAGAGATAATAATGACATCCCCCTCATCAACCTGCATCGTTCGATCCTTAATAAAAAACTCCCGGTTGCCCGACATCAGATAAAAGATTTCATACGTACTGTGAAAATGGCTGATCGGCATATGATGGCTCAAAGCTTTCCGATACGACACCAAAAAGCTGCCCTCGCCGTTGTCATATAAAAAATCGTCCATGAAACGCCGCTCTCCTCCCCGCCAATTGTCTCTCTATTATACGATTTCAATTCATGGACGCAAGATATGAGAAGAAATAATCGATTTAAGCAAAAAATGTACATATTCATCATGCTACTATAGGTTTATAAATGGATGAAGGAGGCATACAGAAGATGAGCGCATCATCATCTAATGCGAAAGCGGAATTACACGCGGAACTGACTCCCATACAATGGGCCGAGAAAGCATGCGAGGCTTTAATGTTCAAATACGAGCCGGAGTCGCTGCCGCCCGATCGCTTTCATTATCATCAAGGCGTATTTCTGTCCGGCATGGAGAAATGTTGGCAGCAGACGAACAACCATCGCTATTACGAATATATTAAGCGCTGGGTGGACAGCCAAGTTCTTGAGGATGGCAGCTTCAAGAAACATAATCCTGATGAGTTGGACGATATTCAACCAGGTGTCCTGCTCTTTAACCTCTACGAGCGAACGAAAGATGAAAAGTACAAGAAAGCGCTATTCAACCTTGTTCCGCTGTTCAAGACATGGAAGACGAATCCGTCAGGAGGATTCTGGCACAAAGAACATTACCCGAATCAAATGTGGCTAGACAGCTTGTATATGGCCGGACCGATTGCTGTACAATTCGGGAAGACGTTCGGCGATAGCGAATATTTTGACATCATGTCTTTTCAGGCCTTCTTGATGGAGAAGCATACGAAGGATCCCGTCACCGGCCTGCTTTACCACGGCTGGGACGAAACCAAGTCCGCAAGCTGGGCTGACCCGGACACGGGCCAAGCTTCACAGTTCTGGGGACGCGCGATCGGCTGGTATCCCGTCGCACTGCTCGAAATCTTCGAGCATATGCCCGAGGACCATAAGGATAAAGCTGCGCTCATAACGATTGTGCAAGATCTGCTTATCGCACTGACTGCCTATCAGCATTCGGCAACCGGCTTATGGTATCAGGTGGTGGACAAAGGCGACCTGGCCGACAACTGGCTGGAAAACTCCTGTACCTCGTTGTACGTTCACGCGATTGCCAAGGCTGTGCGATTGGGTCATCTAGACACCAGCTACCTGCAATATGCATGGAAGGGATATCAAGGCGTCATCGATACGCTGAAATTCGACGAGAACGGCAATGTAATCATCGGTCAAATATGCATTGGTACGGGGATCGGCGATTATGCCCACTATATTGCCCGCCCGACCAGCGAGAATGACCTGCATGGCGCAGGCGCTTTCATTCTCATGTGCGTCGAGATGAACCTTGCTCAATCGGTTCAATAAACAAATAAGCTGAAACCCGCATATAGCGGGCTTCAGCTTTTTAATTTCACAATACAGTTACAAGGTCGCCATATCAATCACGAAGCGATAACGCACATCGCTGCGAAGGATGCGTCCGAAAGCTTCGTCTACTTGCTCTGCGCGAATAACTTCGATTTTCGGGACGATGCCATGCTGAGCGGAGAAATCAAGCATCTCCTGCGTTTCACGAATGCCGCCTACAAGCGAACCCGCTATGCTGCGGCGACTCATGATTAACGAGAACACTTGATACGAATCCGGCTCGGAGGGCGCTCCGACGTTGACGAGCGTTCCGTCAATTCGCAGCGTAGATAAGTACGCATCAACGTCCAAGTTTGCAGATACGGTATTAAGGATAAGGTCAAATCGGTTAGCAAGCTCAGCGAACACAGCTGAATCGCTTGTGGCATAATAATGATCTGCGCCGAGCTCCATCGCTTCGTCTCGTTTGGAATTGGACTGGCTGAGCACCGTTACCTCCGCTCCCAGTGCATGCGCGAACTGGACAGCAAGATGTCCAAGCCCGCCCATTCCTACGATGGCAACCTTCTTGCCCGGACCGACATTCCATTTTTTCAAAGGAGAGTACGTCGTAATGCCTGCGCATAATAGCGGACTGGCAACATCCAGGTCCAGCTTGTCAGGTATACGGACAACGAACTCTTCCTTTACGACGATATGCTCACTGTAACCGCCGTAGGTGAGATTGCCATCGTAGTCTAGTGAATTATACGAATTGATAACGCCTTTCGTGCAATATTGTTCTTCACCGCTTAAGCAATATTCGCATATGCCGCACGAATCAACGAAACATCCGACGCCAACGCGATCGCCGGGAGCAAATTTCGTTACGGCCGTTCCTACCTTCGTTACCACACCTGACATCTCATGTCCCGGAACCATAGGGAACATGCCGCCTCCCCATTCATCGTAAGCGCTATGGATGTCGGAGTGGCATATACCGCAATACTTGATATCGATTAAGACGTCGTTAGGCCGAAGCTCTCGCCGCTCGATCGTCGTTTTCTCAAAAGGCGCTTTTGCAGTTGGTACGCTTAATACATGGGTTTTGCACATATGGTTTTCTCTCCTTATCTATTTGTCCACTACTGCTTCTTGATACCGTTCAATTTTATAATCCAGCCGCTCCATCGTATTTTGCATATCTTCAATTCTCGAGTTTAGCAGCCTTCGTTGCTCAATAAGCAGCTCTTTCCTTGCCTCGAGCGTTTCATCCCCTTGTTGAAACAATGCCACGTACTCGATTAAAACCTCAACAGGCAGACCTGCGTTACGCATGCATTTAATGAATTCAACCCATCTGCAGTCTTCTTCGGTATAACTTCGGAATCCGCTTTTTTTGCGATTGACGCGCGGAATCAGACCTATTCGTTCATAATAACGGAGCGTATCCTGAGATAGCTCGAATTTGTCGCTCACTTCCGCAATGGTCAGCATGCGGGTTCACCTCCTTCATCTAACTAAAGCTGCCTGCCAGCCGACTACTGAAGTGTACACCTTGGAGTTAACTCCAAGTCAACACCTTCTTGAAAATACTTTATTACGAACTGCTTAATAGACGTATTGTTGATTAAAAGATACAGCGCTGATAAGATACTAGCATGATTAAAGTTGACCGCAAAATAGAAAATAAGGATGAGAATCGATGAAATCGGAGAACGACAAAATAGATCCTCGAATTAAACGGACGAGGAAAATGTTTAAGGAAGCGCTTATCGCATTAATTCAAGAAGATCCGGATAAGAACAAGCTGACCGTCCAAACGATCGCCGATCGGGCTGAATTGAACCGCGCAACGTTCTATTTGCATTACGACAGCATTGAGGATCTGATGGAGCACATGATTGAGGATGTGCTGGGTGAGATGTACCAGACGATTACAATCGAGGCGATCAAGAAGTCTCCCCCTCCCTCCTCGTCGCATCCGGCGCTTACTTCATTTTTGGAACACTTTTATCGCAATGCCGGATTATATACGGTAATGTTGGACAACAAAGCGTTCCACGATCGCGTGTTCGCTATGCTGATGGGCATTATCACGGAGTGGGGGGAGGAAAGAAGATCGAAAGGCAGACCATTCCATGTGCTTAACGAGGTTTTAGCCTCATCGACATTAGGAATCGTAACCTGGTGGCTGAAGGAAAAAACGCCGTACAGTCCTATCTATATGGCTAATCAAATTACGCAATTAGTCAAGGGCGAGAAATAAACAACTTGGCTAGTTTTCTAAATAGCCTGCATGAACTGACTATTATAGAGATCGCAGTAGACGCCCTGAAGCTCCAGCAGCTGTTCATGATTGCCTTGCTCGACAATCCGGCCTTGCTGTATGACGAGAATTCGGTCCGCATCCTGAATCGTACTTAATCGATGTGCGATCACAAAGCTGGTACGCCCTTTCATCAACGTTTTCATCGCTTGCTGGATATGCATTTCGGTACGCGTATCCACACTACTTGTCGCTTCGTCTAGAATGAGAAAGGCCGGATTGGCGAGAATCGCTCGCGCAATGGTCAGCAGTTGCCGTTGTCCATGGCTCAGATTGCCGCCTTCCGAGCTTAGCGTCGTGTCGTAACCGTGCGGTAGCCTGGTTATGAACCCTTCTGCATTCGCCAGCCTGGCAGCTTCCTCCACTTCCTTGTCGGATGCGTCCAGTCTTCCGAAGCGAATGTTATCCCGAACGGTCCCCGAGAATAAGTGCGCGTCCTGCAGCACCATCCCCATCTGACTGCGTAAAGCGTTTTTGTCCAGCATTCGGATATCATGGCCGTCAATAAGAATAGAGCCTCCGCTCAGCTCATAAAACCGAATCAGCAAATTAACGATGGTCGTCTTGCCGGCGCCCGTTGGACCGACGAGCGCTATTTTGTCGCCCGGCTTCGCATCGAAGGTTACTCCGCTCAGAATCGGAACGTCTGCTTTATAACCGAAAGATACATCGCGAAATGCAACTTCTCCAGTCAATCTTGGCAATTCCGTATGAGTAGATTGCTCGTATTCGGAAGACCTATCCATCACTTCAAATACCCTTTCAGCGCCAGCGATAGCCGACTGAATCAGATTGTATTGATTGGCAAGCTCCGAGATCGGTCTGCCGAATTGCCTCGAGTAGTTAAGGAAACTGACGATCACTCCTACCGTAGCCAGCTCGTGATAAGCCATCCAGCCGCCAACGCCGGCAATGATGGCGAAGCCGAGATTATTGATCATGTTCATGGCCGGACCTACGAGACCCGACATGATCTGCGCTCTGATACCAACCTTGTTCAACTCGCCGCTGATCGCCCGGAACCGTTTCACTTCAAGCTCTTCCCTGCGATATTGCTTAACTACCTTCTGTCCGCTGATCGTCTCCTCGATGTACCCGTTCAGTTCGCCCAAATGCCGCTGCTGCTTTTTGAAATATTGACTGCTGAGACCAATGATTTTGCGGCTGGCGATAAGGACTAGCGGAATCGTGATGAGCGATACAACGGTCAAGGGAACATTCAGCATGAGCATAATTACGAGTGAACCGCTTAGCGTAATCAGACTGTTCAGCAGCTGGGTCACGCTTTGATTCAGCGTATTGGACACGTTCTCGATGTCGTTCGTAGCCCGGCTCATGAGCTCCCCGTTCGCATGCGTGTCAAAAAAAGGAACCGGCAGCTCCTGATATTTGCCGAATAAATCACGACGCAGCTCGAATACCGTTTTCTGCGAAACGGAGGTCATAACATACGCTTGCACCCACGCAATGACGCTACCCAGCACATAAATACCTAGTATAAGCAAGCAATAACGGATGAGTCCGTCATAGTCGGCCGGTATGACCGCATGATCGATCGCTTGACCCATTAAGTACGGGCCGATCAAAGTAAGAATCGCACCCAATACGGTGAACACATACACGATCATTAGACCGGAACGCTGGCGATTCATATACGCCCAGATACGCTTGATCGTTGCTCCTCGATTTTTGGCGCGCGCCTTCGGTACGGGACCGCCGCGTCCTAGGCCCGGGCCATGACCTGGCATTCTTCCGAATAAATCTGTCGACCTGTTGGGAGATTCAGCATCCTTGCTCTTAGTTAGCATGGCCATACACCTCTTCCTCTCCTTTCAACTGTGATTGGCGAATATCCCGGTATATTTCGCTGCTATGCATTAATTGCTCATGCGAGCCTTGTGCAACGATCTTGCCGTTATCTAGCACTAATATACGGTCTGCGTCTATGACAGACGAAATCCGTTGCGTAATGATGATGTTGGTGCTGCGGCGTTGTTGCGATTTCATATGCTGCCGGAGCCTTGACTCCGTTGCCGCATCCAACGCGCTTGTGCTGTCATCCATAATCAGAATGGCTGGATCGCTTAAGAAAGCGCGCGCAATCGATAACCGCTGCTTCTGTCCGCCGGACAGATTGATGCCACGTTGACCGAGCAAAGTGTCATACCCTGCCGGAAGCTCAATGATGAAGTTATGGGCTTGTGCGGCTTGCGCGGCTTCCTCAACCTCTTGGTCTGTTGCATCGGGCCGTCCGTAACGTATATTATCGCGAATCGTGCCGCTGAACAGAATCGTTTGCTGCATGACGAATCCGATTCGGCTGCGCAAATGATCAAGGCTCATCGAACGCGTGTCTGTTCCGTCAATTGTAATCGAGCCGGAGGAGACGTCGTACAGCCGCGGAATGAGACTAACAAGCGTTGACTTGCCAGCTCCCGTAGCTCCCAATATCGCAACGGTTTCTCCAGGTTTCGCGGTGAAATCAATCCCTTCCAGCACGAGGTTCTCATCGCTCTGGTCATAGGCGAACGATACGTTATTGAATGCGATCTGTCCTGTGTGAATAGCGTCACCACTCGCATTTGAATTTTCCGTAATCTCGCTTACCGAAGCAAACACTTCGTTTTCCCGATAAGCGGAAACCTTCGCCCGCGAGACGAAAGTCAGCATCGTACTCAGCATGAGCATGGACATCAGCAACTGGGTAACATAATTAATGAAGGCGACCAGCTCACCGACCGTCAGCTTGCCGTTCCAACTCTGCAAGCCGCCGAACCATAGGACGGCAACAATGCTTGCGTTCAGCACAAGCATCATAAGCGGCATATTTAATGCCATTAATCGTACGGCTTTTATTGCAGTTTCTGTATAGTCCTTATTCGCTGCATTGAATCGCTGCTGTTCATGCTTGGCGCGGACGAATGCCTTAACGACACGGATACCTGTCAAATTTTCTTGCAGAACGACGTTAACCCCATCAAGCTTAGCCTGCATACGTTCAAACAAAGGAAAAGATAACCGGATGAGTCCAAATAAGATAATGAATAGAATCGGTACGGCGACAACGAGAATCTGGGCTAGCGATGGACTGATTCGGAAAACCATCACCAAGCTGCCAATGAAAAGCAGCGGAAACCGGATCATTCGAAGAATCATCTGCACGAATGTTTGCAACTGCACCACATCATTCGTTAAACGAGTGATTAGAGATCCCGTTTTCAACTGATCCAAATTCCGATTCGATAACGTCTGGATATGTTCAAACAACCGAATCCGCAAATCATTGCCGACATTTTGAGAGGCGATGCTGGAGAATATGGTGCAACCAACCCCGCCGATTAAACCGATTAAGGCAACGCCGACCATCAGCAATCCAGTCTTCATAATATGGGAAAGGTCATTACTCATAATTCCATTATCCACAATGCTTGCCATAAGTGACGGCTGCAGCAAATCCATTGCCACCTCGACAACCATCAGCAGCGGTGCTAATAAGCACCACAGCCAATACGGCTTCAAAAATCGCTTAAGCTTCCACATTCAGTCACCTTCATGCCCTTTCATCGTTTGGATTCACATCAGCAGCCTGCTCTTCAGCTGCAGTCTCATGGAGCTGGAACATATGAATAAACTCATCCATAATCGATTCTGTTGCCTTTAACTCACCGCTAATGACGCCCTTAATGCTTTCAAGCTCAGGGTCGTTCAACTGGCGCTTAAGCGTCGCTTGATTTACCTGAAGCTTCTCCAGAAAGGCGAGTGCTCTGCCTCTCCGGAACGTTTGAGCGCTCTTGTGGTGATGATGGCCGTGTTCCCGGTGCTCTCCATGCTCCCGATGACCGTGTCTGCCTCTATGTCCATGTCCTTCACGCATTGTGATTCCTCCTCATCGTTGTGTTATGTATACAGATGTATACAACTCATTTTATGTATACAAATGTATACAATTCGATCGATTGATGTCAAGCTTTTGATTGGGATCCAAACAACAAATAAGCCGCTCAATCCAGAGCGGCTTATTTGTTAGCAGTTATTTCCGATATTATCCAACGGGTTGCGCGGACATTTTATTTTTCACGAATTTGACGAACAGATAGCGAACCAGCGGTCCCATAACGATGAGCTGGAGCGGAAGAGCAATTACATAATTGTGCCAAACATTCGACACATAGCTTTGGAATAATGAATGCCCGTGTAATTGGTCAGCAAAATATGCCATTGCTAGACCAAATAAAGACATGCACAGCACCATGCCGCTTACCATAAAGAAGGCTAACGAAACGATCACAAGCACCTTATTGGATTTGTCATAAGGCAAGGAGAAGGCAATCTTCTTGGCAATCGGACCTACCACAAACCATTCAATTATGAATGCGACAATAAAACCTAAAACAAGTTGCATGATAACGCCTGTGAATGAAATCGTCCCAATCAGATCATTCCGAATCAAATTGTAACTCGTCATGAATATGACCATCCCGATGCACATCATCATCCCGAAATAAAAATTTTCTCTTTTTGTTTCTGGCACTCTCTATCATCCTCTCTTTTACTTTACCCATTATAAAAAAAGAGGAAGTGTCCGCATAAGTGAACAGTTTGTGAACTTTTCATGTCTACCAATACATATCAACTTGCCTATTCAAAGGTTAGCCCCTTCTGCTGCAGCTTCAAGGAATAGGTGAGCTGCTCGCTCATGGATTCCGGGCTGCGGGCAAAGCCTTCCATGCTCCATTGAATGAGCAACCCCATAATCGCATTCGCTTGATAGGTAACCATCATGGAAATGTCTCCTTCAGCGACTTTAGCAATCGGGGAACTGTCCGTGATGAGGCTTTTGATTTTGTCCAGCAAAGAATAATAGTAAGACAACGATGATTTTTTGTCAAAAACGATCTCGTAAAACGGCTGATATTTTTTCACATGGTGAAAGATCCGAATCGTCGAAGGATCAAGCCCTCTCGAAATGAGATCCGGCACAAGCCGGTAAGGCTCATAGAAAGACTCCTCCAGATCCTTAAGCAAATGATGGAGATGCTCGTCGAATAATGCTCCCACGTCCTTATAATGCAAATAAAACGTTCCTCTATTCACGGCTGCCTCCCTGCATAAGGTGGAGACGGAGATCGATTCGAGCGCTTTGGATTTCAATAATGCCAGCAGCGCTTGATGCAGCGCTTTTTTTGTCTTAATGACTCTTAGGTCGTTCTCGTTCATTTCCTCTGTTCCCCTCTTATCATGCAAAGCTATTATTCGTTTATGATACGATTTCATACTTATCTGTTCAATAATTATACGGTGTAAGCAGCGATCTGAAAAGAAAAATAGACTACAAGCAGCAAGCGCTGCTTGTAGTCTATGGATTAGATTCACATGAGAGTAGATTGATGAATTAGAAGCCTGCCGTCCAGCCCGCATCTGCCGCAATAATTGCGCCGTTCACGAAGCTGGATTCATCCGATGCCAGGAACAAAGCGACTTGAGCGATTTCTTCCGGTTGTCCCAAACGAGGAATGACCCCTTGCGTCAATCTCGTCCGCGAAGCGCCGAACTCGTCCATATTGTTAATGGAAGAAGTGATGTTCGTCATCGTCGCGCCTGGAGCAATCGCATTGCAGCGAATACCTTTTTGAGCGTACATATAACCTGTGTTTTTGGTAATGCCGACAACCGCATGCTTGGAAGCCGTATAAGCAGCGCCCGCATGAGCACCGCTGAAGCCGCCCGTAGAAGCTGTATTCACAATAACGCCTTTGCCCTTCTCCAAGAAGATCGGAAGCGCTTTGCGAATCGCGCGCATAACGCCCTTCGTATTCACATCAAAGATAAGATCCCATTTATCATCATTCACATCGCCCACAGCAGCCATGTTATCCATAATACCGGCATTGTTGACCAAAATATCGAGCGTGCCGAATTCGTTAACGGCTGTATCGATCATTGTATTCACATCGTTCAGGTCGGCTACATTCGTTTTCACGGCAATGGCTTTGCCTCCGTTTGACTGAATGCCTGCTGCAACCGCTTCCGCGCCTTCGATGTTCAAATCCGAGACGACGACGCTTGCTCCTTCTTTTGCATACAACTCCGCAATAGCTTTCCCCATACCAGATGCGGCGCCTGTTACTACCGCTACTTTTCCTTCTAAACGCATAATGAATCCCTCCAGCGATTTATTGAACAACTGTACAATAAAATTATAGAGATTATTGTATGAGCTTGTCAATGTCCATTTGTTTCACAAGACTTACAACTGTAGTATAATATACACATGTAAATTATCTATACGAATGAGGTGATCCTTTGCACAACACCCATACCTTAGACCCAAGGATTATTCGAACAAGACAATTGATTCATGACGCCTTCTTCGAATTGATTCAAGAGGTCGAATTCAGAAAAATATCCGTGAACCTCATAACGACCAGAGCGGGAATCAACCGTGTAACCTTCTATCTCCACTACAAGGATATCGAGGATATGATCGACAGCTTCGTGAACGAAATGATCAATGAAATCGAGGCTATCTTGCTAGAGAAGCAAAAGGAACAAAATATAAACGATTATGTGCGCTCGACACTCGTGAACTTAATGGAGTATATCGCGAGCCATGCAAAAGTATATAAAGTGTTATTAGTCTCCAAAAAAATACCTGTGTTCACGCCAAAATTTCTTGAATTAATGGTTCAACTCATATTGAAAAACAACGAATACAAGTCACCTTCGGAGTCCAATGAACAAAATGCAATCAGCACTGTCCCAAGAGAAATTACGGCATGGTATGGCGCTTCTGCACTCGTAGGCACCATATCGCTGTGGCTTGGCAATGATATGCCGTATTCACCTCATTATTTGGCATCGCAAATTATCAAATTCAATCTCTAGCTGCTGCGCAAAAAAATTTAGCGCTTGTCTGTCTAACATGTAAGCACTAAATTTACACATGTTTTCATTGTGTAGCTTATATGACGAAACGGCCTCTGTTGTCGTTTGCTCAAGGGTTTGAAAACGATTACGATAATGTCAGTTCCTATTACGAGAAGGAGTGACTATATACGATGAAAGCAGCGATTTATTATGGAAAAAACGATATTCGAGTGGAAGAACGAGCAATTCCCAGCATTGGGCCAAAAGACGTCTTAGTTCGTAACCTGCGAAGCGGCATCTGCGGCACAGACATTAATATAGTGAAGGTCGGCGCCGGCAATATGGGCATTAGCTTAGGTTCCGAGTTCGGACACGAAATGGTAGGCGAAGTGGTCGAGGTCGGTACAGAAGTATCGTCAAGTCTGGCAATCGGCATGCATGTTGGAATCAATCCGATCACGGCGAAAAAAGTCGGAAGGTACAAATCATTGGAATGCTCCGGCTTCTCGCAATATGTAGTTGTAGAAGATGCGGCTCTCGATTATAACTTGTATGCAATGGCAGACAGCATACCGCTAGAGGTCGCAGCTCTGATGGAGCCGATGAGCGTTGGCCGTCATGGCGCATTCAGCGCAAATCCGGTGCCGTCCGATAACATCGTCGTTTTGGGTGCTGGACCAATCGGTCTTACGGCTGCGGCAAGCTTGATCGCGGAAGGCATGACGAAGGTTTGCGTGGTCGATATAGATGAATGGCGCTTAAGCAAGGCAGCCGAATTAGGTGCCCTTACCGTAAATACAAGCAAAGAAGCTCTTGAAGAGGGTCTTGCCAGACATTATGGAGTCGTTAGCGTATATGGACAAAATGTGCCGGATGTCGATGTTTTCATCGATGCTGCAGGCGCTCCTCCATTATTCGAGAGTGTCATGAAAATAACGAAACCTCAGGCTAGAATATCGGTTATTGCCGTTTACAAATCCGAAGTGCCAGTCAGCCTTGTGCAAGTTATGTCCAAAGAAGTGCAAATCAAGGGTGCAAGCGGCTATACGCATGAAGATATCTCGAAAGTCGTTGAGCATCTAGGCAATCAAAAGGACAAGTTAGCCGGACTCATTACGCAAGTGTACAAGCTGGACGATATCGGGGAGGCATTCAACAAAGCGATCGAAGCTAAAGGAACGGTTAAAGTAATTGTCGATATGACGTAATAATCTTTCTAATAAATACTACGGACCTCATTCCCCGTTTTCACAGCGGAGAATGAGGTCTTTTTTATCGGGTTGATACAATGCCAGCGAAATGGGCATATTGAAATAAAATGTGAATCGAGGTGAAACATGTCACTAGGCAGCGTCTTGGAGTTAACAAACGATATGGATCACAATGCTGCCCTTATCCAGCATCGGTTCTCGAACACTGAGGATTTTTCTACGAAAAAATTGCGTGTACATAACCAAACCTGCCTGATCTTGTACTTGAATACGCTCGTGAAAACAGAATTGATTCATTCCGGCATCATTGAACCGTTAGTTATCGAGAATCCAGGCAATGCCAATGATATCGTATCATCTGCCGCTGTTCATCGGACAAGCGATCTTGCTATCATTGTCGACGCCCTGCTCGCCGGCTCTTGCATCCTTTTAACAAATAACGACGATGCTGCTGCTACTCTTATTAACGTTGCGGAAACGCTCAGCCGATCTATCGAGGAACCCAAAGAAGAACAGACCGTCATAGGGCCGCATGAAGGATTCGTAGAAAGCGTCAATACGAATATCTATTTGATCCGAAAGCGACTTCAAAGTACTAAGCTGAAAGTACAGTATCAACAAATAGGCAAGCTTACCAATACGAATGTTGCCATGTTATATATGGACGAGCTCATTAACCCGGACATTGTCGCAGAATGCACTGCAAGAATAGCCGCGTTCGAAACAGATCATCTCTATTCGATCGAAAATATCGAAGAGTGGATTGAGGAGCATCCACTGTCCCCCTTCGCCCAATCATTAAAAACAGAACGGCCCGATCGGGTGATCTCCTATCTAATGGAAGGCAAGCTTTGCATAATCGTAGATGGGAGTCCGAACGTCTTAGTGGTCCCGATCAGCTTTTTTTCTTTTTACCAATCTCCTGATGATTATTCGAGTAGATGGGTAGCAGGCACCTTCTACCGTCTGATCCGACTGATCAGCTTTATCTTCGCCATTACTTTGCCTGCCATTTACATTGCCATCGTGTCGTTTCATTCCGAGATTCTTCCTTTAGGCATTTTTTATTCCATTAAGGTTTCATTGACGTACGTCCCGTTTCCGCCAATCTTAGAGGCGCTCGTCATGCAAATCACGCTTGAGATCTTAAAGGAGGCTTCTATCCGTTTGCCGTCGCCTATCTCGCAAACCATCGGCATCGTTGGGGGTCTCGTCATCGGAACCGCGGTAGTGGAAGCGCATCTGATCTCCAATACGATGATTGTCGTCATCGGTTTGACCGCCATAGCCTCCTTTGTCACTCCGCTAAGCGAGTTTGGAACAAGTCTGCGCATATTGGGATTTCCGATGATGATAGCGGCTTCCCTCTTCGGATTTTTTGGAATCGTGCTTATGTTGATGATTATCGTCATGCATTTGTGCAAACTGGAAACGTTCGGCGAACCCTATTTTTATCCGTTTACGAATTTTCGTCCAAAACGACTTCAATATGCTTTATTGCGGTTGCCCGAGTGGAAGCGGCATATTAAACCTGGCTTCGAGGGCGGTCACATGTCATTTTTCAAGAGGTGGAAAAAAAGTTGAGCGCCGCGCGAGGATCGATATCTAAATTTCAATTGTTTTTTTTGATTGTCCAAAGTCAAGTCGGAATTGGTTTATTATCATTGCCATCCGATATGTATCAATCGGTTGACGGGGATGGGTGGATCTCCACTTTGATCGCCGGAGCTGCGGTACAGTTGCTATTACTTATCTATTGGGCGTTGTACAAGAGATTTCCGAATCTTAATTTTTCCGAGATGACAATTAAGCTATTCGGCAACATAGCAGGAAAGGCGTATAACGTCTTCTTTGCCATTTGCTGTATGGTCATTGCGGGTCTTTCCTCCACCCTGTACATCGAAATGATTAATATTTGGCTGCTCCCTCAAACACCTAAATGGGCTTTGCTTGTGCTCATTGTAGCTACATGTCTGTTTCTAGCCCTTGAGGATATTAAGATTATTTCACGATTTTTTGTTGTTTCCTCCTTTCTTTTTGCAATATTAATATTGATGAGTTTAATTAATTTCAAAGAAGATCTGCATGTGACTTACCTGCTGCCAATTGGGAAATCCGACTTTCTCGATATTGCAAAGGGAAGTCATCATACATTTCTTTCGATGATCGGGTTTGAAATCGTCTTGTTTGCTTTTACCTATGTGAAGAGCGATACGAGAGGATTATTGAAGGTCATTTCATTCGCCAATTTGTTCGTTACCGTATTGTATACCTACTTCGTTCTCATTTGCCTGCTCAGCTTCAGCCCGAATGCGTTAAAGCAGCTCCATTCTCCGCTCCTGTTCATGCTCAAAGGACTGGCCTTTCGTTTGGTCGAACGTCTGGACCTCATCTTCCTGTCGTTATGGATCGTTCCTATGACGACCTCTATCATTGCATATCTATATATAGCCGGCAAAAGCTTAAGTAATAATCCGCGTTTTTATCGGAAATCGGTTATTGTCAGCAGTGCTGTGATCTTTATCGCGGGTTATTATTTGTCGACACTGGAGCAATTAGAACAAGTCAGCCAATGGATACAAAATAGTTACTTTGTCGTCATCGGCGGTGTGCCTGCGTTCATGCTGCTGCTATCGTTTCTTCTCAAAAAACATACTAAAAGGTGTCCGTCATGAGAGAGAGGTTAGTCACAATTGTTGTGTTCCTGCTTATTCCTTTGTCGCTGACCGGATGCTGGGATACCAACCATATCGTAGATCAAAGAATTATTAGCGGAGTAGGCTTGGATCTGGCACAAAACAATAACATCGAAGGTACGGTTAGAGCTTTGCGTCTCGAAAGCAAAGGTGCGGGTCAATTCAAATTACAAGACGAACTTGTTCAATCTTCGGGAAAATCGCTTCTAGAAGTCGGGGTTAAGCTTGACAATATGCTCGCAGGCAAAACCGTCGGAAATAAAACGCATATTGTGATCATCAATGAACAGATGGCTAAACAAGGCATATACGAGCCACTGGAATTTTTTTATCGCAACTCCAAAAGTTATATCGGCTCCAAAGTTATTATTAGCCTTGAACCTGCGGCACGTATTTTATCAGTCGATAAACTCGAGAAAAGTCCGATTTCATTCGATATACTCCAAACGATCAAGGGGGCTGAACGTAGTACCGCCATCCCTGTTCAATCGCTGTACACGCTTTGGTCCAAAATGCTCGACACCAGCCGGGATACGATTCTGCCCATAATCAGAATGAAACAATCCGAAGATCTAATTCTCGACAGTATCGCTTTGTTTCACGGTGATCGATTCACGGGCGAGACCATAACCGGCGAAGATTCCACCTTGCTGCTGCTCTTAATGGATGAGCTGTCAAAGACGGCTATCATCAATGTGGAGATCGAGCCGATTCGGTCAACGAACCAACAAGATGAGCCCACCAATGAAATAATCTCGTTCAACACGATGAATATGAAGCGGAACATGCAAGTAACCGTTGATGAAGCAAGTCAAGCGGTTACTTGCTCCATCAAGGTTCATCTATACGTTGAAATCGTTCATTATCCCCATATCTCCGGCGTCGAGAACGATAAGGAAAAGTTAGGCAAGGCGATTGCGATGTCGCTTAATAGGAAAGCCGAAGCGATAACCAAGAAGCTGTTGAAAGCCAATTGCGACGTTTTTGGTGTAGAAGGTCAAATGTCGGCATTCCATCCGAAACGAAGCAATCGTATGGATTGGGACGAAGAGTACCGCAACATACAAATCAAGCCAGAGTTCATCGTCCATATTAATGGAAGCGGGTTGCTGAAGTAGTTATCCTTTGTAATAATCTACTTCAGCGCTATCGTCTTCGTGGCAATATTGCTGCAGAATTCGCTATCATGCTCTACGAACAGTATGGTCGGCTCGTATTCGAGCAGCAGCTCCTCGATTTGCATCCGGGAAATGACATCGATGAAGTTAAGCGGTTCATCCCAGATTAGCAAATGGACGTTCTCGCACAAACTCTTGGCAATGAGCACCTTCTTCTTCTGACCGCCGCTGTATGACGATATATCTTTCTCGAATTGCACTCTGGCGAAATCCAGCTTCCGTAAGATCGCTTTGAACAAGCTTTCATCAATGCCGCTTTGTCTTGCGTAATCTGTCAGATTGCCATGCAAATGCGAGGTGTCCTGCGACACATAAGATATTTTTAGCTGGCTGCCCCTTCTGAAGGTTCCGGTATACGATAAATCCTCGCCGCAGATGAGCTTGATGAGGCTTGACTTTCCGGATCCGTTTTTGCCCGTTAATGCGATTCTCTCCCCTTGCTCAATCGTAAAGCTGATGTCCGAGCAGACCGTCTTCTCTCCATATTGGATCGAGACATGCTCAAGCTCGGCGAGCTGTTTCTTATGATAAGCAAGCTGGGCAATTTTCAACTTCTCGGAGCTCTCGATATTTTTGAGCAGTTGCGACTTCTCATCAATGGCCGATTGCTGCCTGTGCTCTAGCGATTTGGAGCGTTTCATCATTTTAGCAGCCTTATGGCCAACATAACCTTTATCGACCTTAGAACCAGAATTTCTTGTTCCGTTTTTCGTCTTCTCCACTTCATGCGACCAATTGCCCGTACGTTTAGACGCTTCCGACAGACGATGAATGTCCTTTTTCAGCTTGTCGTTTTCGGCGAGCTCGAATTGATCCTGCCGCTGCTTATTTTCCCACCAGTCGGAGAAGTTTCCCTTCTGTATTTCGACATTCGTCTTATTGATCGAAAGAATATGATCGACGCAGCGGTCAAGGAAGGAACGGTCATGCGACACGAGAATATAACCGCTTTTCGAACTCAAATACCGGCTGACAAGCCTCCTAGCCTCCATGTCCAAATGGTTCGTCGGCTCGTCAATGAGCAGAAAGCTATTTTCCTTAAGAAATAACGCCGCCAGCAGCACCTTCGTCTGCTCACCGTTCGACAAGGAATCGAATGGCCGATACAGCACATCCTCGGTTACTTTAAGCAAAGAAAGCTCGCGCATCAATTCCCAGTGCTCATAATCCGGTATAATCTCGTCGATAACGTCCAACACATTATTCTCTTTGTTCGCAACGGGGAACGGAAAATATTCAAAGCCGACCTTGGCCGAAATGCTGCCGCCGAACTCGTATTTGCCCAGCAGCAAGTTCAAGAAGGTTGTTTTCCCTCTGCCGTTTCTTCCCATAAAGCCTAATTTCCAATCGGTATCAATCTGAAAACTTACGTTTTCGAATATAAAATCATAGCTGCCGTCGTAGGCAAACGTCAAATTCGACACATTTATTAATGACATAAATAATATCCTCCTGTAAGTAAAAAAATAAGAGCTACAAGAAAGTTACTTTCTTGTAGCTCAAATAAATACAGCAAATCCAACCCGCCACGCGGATTAGGATAAGGATATTTAGATTGAGTCATGAAGAACGTTGTAACTTTCTTGCATATAACAAATAAAACAGACGAAACAAACTCGCCTTGATCGTTTTATCCATGTATACTCGCTGCAAGAAATATTACATTATTCCGTTCAACCCCAATCGTTAAATTAGAAGTATCTTACCATACCTTATTTCATAATTCAACCGGCTTCTCGTATAGGTTGAAGCCATCCGTTACTCCCTTATTCACATAACCGTTCCGGCTGTATAGATCATTTAGGGTCGGATTGTCCGCTATGCAGTCTAAGCGAACAACGTCCTTGCCTTCGAACAATATGCCTGAATTGGACCATTGCAGAATGGCTTCGCCAAGCCCCGACTTCGCATAACTACGGCTGATTGCAAGACGATGCAGATAGATGGCGCGATCGTATGAACTCTCTGCAGCTCCCCAAAGACGAAGATCCCACTCGCTTGGCTCGCGCATCAGTATAACGATACCTGCCGCTGTCTCCCCGTCCTTGGCAAGAAAGACATCGCCTCGTCTGATCGCCCCGGCTGTATCATGCGAGTCTTCCCCGCTTAGCAGTGCGCTCCACTGGGTTGAGCCTTTGCTTTGCAGCCACTTCGCCGTCTCCAGCAAGAGCGCTAGAATCGCATCCGTGTCCTCTGGCTTAGCTTGTCCAATCGTAAATGCTCCGTTCAGGAGGGTCGCTTTCTCGATGCTGAAGATTTGTGTCATCGCCATCCCCGCTTTCTCTAATTGGACTTACAATTTTTTCGTCATAAAGGCGCTAAGCGGATCGTCGGTATAATCCGCGAACGGTCCGCAGTAAGCGAAGCCCAGTCGCTCATAGAGCATTCTCGCTGGCTCGAAATCGATCGTACTCCCCGTTTCCAAGCTCAAACGCTCATACCCTCTAGCTTTCGCTGTCTCGAGCATTTGCAGCAAAATATGTTTGGCTACGCCTTTTCGAAGATGCTCAGCAACCGTGCGCATGGACTTAATCTCTCCGTGCTTCGGATCCAGCTGCTTGATTGCACCGCAACCAAGCAGCTCCTCTCCCTCCCAAGCGCTCCAAAACGTAATATCCGGCTTTCTGAGTTCAGCAAGTCCCAGCGCATGCACACTTTCAGCCGGCGTATTGTCGTACATCCCTTGAAGATGATAATTAACCAAAGCAATCACTTTCGATCCGGATAAATCATCCACTCTGATATCCATAGCGTCTCCACTCCTACGTCTTACTACCTATTTATCACGAGTAATTAAATAATTCAATAATTGCTTTAAGAAGGCCGTATTGCGAGGAATATCTCTCAATACTTCCATCGCTAGACAATAATGATCCCACATCGTCTTACGCGCATCCTCCACGCCGAGAACGGTTACGAAGGTCGAATTGTTGTTGGCAATATCTTGGCCTGCGGGCTTGCCAAGCACTAGAGTATTCCCTTCCGCATCAAGTAAATCATCCTTAATTTGGAAGGCGATTCCCGCATGATACGAAAACTTCTTCAACGATTGTATCTCTGAATTCCCTACTTGGGCAAGAATGGCCGGCATGACAAGTGAAGCTTCGAAAGCAATTCCCGTTTTGTAATAACTGATCGTGTTCAATTGAGCAAGCGTAAGCTCTTTGCCTCTGGCATTCAAATCCATTGCTTGGCCCGCACTCATATCGGCAGCTTTCTGAGAGGAATAGCGGATCACAGCAAGCACGTTATTGGCATCGAACGCGACAAGCGACGCTTGCTCTTCAATCCCTTTCTGTATGAGATACAGTCCCGTTAATTCCGCTGTAGCGCTATTATGAAGCTGATGCAGCGTTGGACGCCCCCTGCGGGCAGAAGAATTATCTTGCGACGGCAAATCATCGAAGATCAATGAAGCGGTATGCATATATTCGAGCGATCTAAGAAGCGGCAATATCCCCGTAGGACTCAATCCGTATTCATTAACGCCCATGACCCAAGTCAGTATAGGACGAATTCGCTTGCCATCCCCGTTCAGACTATAGTTGGCAGCGTCAATCAGCGTTTCTTTCATGGCGGGAATCCCGTTTGGCTTAGATATTGGCAAATGGCTATTGATCTGATCCCGTACATTTTTAATCGTCTCCAGAAACTGTTCCTTCTCTTGCCTGTCGTTTCTAAGAACGTCCACCATCTGATCCCGCAGCAGCTTGTCATAGAAATCAACGTTGTCCGCTCGGCCTACCATCCGCCCAATAAGTCGATTGAACACCGGATTTCCCGAAGCAAATATGTCCATGATCTCGTTATACTTCACATCACCGACACGTTGCTTGCATCGCTTTAGGCCGTTAATGGCACGCGACAACAGCACCTCACGAGACTTGGCATCGGAGTCATATACATTATGAATCAAGTAAGCGATGACCGCCCAATACAATTCGTACGGATTAATAAGATCTGGACGGCTGTCACGATAGGTTAAATAATAAGTGTAAGCCGTAACCGCTCCGTCCCTCATATCGTCGAACATATCGGCAAAATCATCAGCAAGCTGATTATAAATTCCGTAGTAAAAGGTTCGTTGATCGAAACCGTCATCTGCATCAGACCCGATAACGGAACGAACAATCAGCCGTGAAGAGGAAGACTTAATGATAACAGGCAAATATAGCTCCTCATTCGTGTAGCTTGAATTGTGAAGCTCCTTCATTCGGTCTAGATCCTGGGAATGAAAAAATACATAGGACTGTTCTGTGAAGGCTTGCATCGTATCCGGCAATTGGCCCCGCTTAATATATTCGAATGCGTCGCGCAGCTCTGCGTGCACGAAATGCACTAGTTCTCTATTGTTGCCGTTCCATTCTTCTATATCCGGTACGGCTCCATCCATAAGCGTCGCACGGATCATTTGAGAATATTGTTTTTTCTCTTCTTTATCCAACACTCCAGAATCGAGCAGATCATCAATGAATGGATAGGTCAGGCCGTAGGAATAACCGAGTCTGATCGCTTCATCTAATCGCTTGGCACGATCTGCTGGCAATACGGAACTGTCCATGTCGTCCATGACATGCATGACTACACCAACAATAAGCTTGATCAGCTTGCGGACAGCTTGCTCCGCATTCATTCCTTCCGGAATAATCGAGGTTACGGCCCTTATCTTGCCGATCACCCAAATAGCGGCGTTCTCGATGCCTTCCTTCTGGGCCCAACGATATAGACCGTGCATGTTCATAAATTGCGGCTGCTCGTCATGCTTCGTATGGGAACCGCGCAACAAGTGTTTCTTAACGTCATTAACTATATCTCTTATTTGGTCCTTTGCATCGGAAGAATGCAGCGCTTTGCCCAAATCCCTCATATAAATATACGACACGCTTCGATCCAAATAACTATCCAGCTTCCCATTGTCGCTCAACCAGCGGATATATCTGCTGTAATCATGAGCTTCCGGTCTCTTGTTTAATCGCGTAAGCATCGCAAGCAAAGAATGAGGTTTGACATGAACCTTTTGCCATAATCGAATGTCTTCCGTCAAGGTTGTCACATAGGACTTGTTTGCAACCTGCGCCGAAAGCGATTGAAAATACTGAGCCGCCTTCACCTCAGCATTGTTATACCATGTATCGGAACGTTCGGATATTCCCACATTCATACGATAGATTAACTCACCTTCTGTTTATGATAAAACAATAATACGCGTCAGAATGGTCCCGGTTACGGAGCACTTTGAGCTCATTCCTTATGTTGGCTTATTATGAACAAAAAAACAAGAGTGCAGTTAGATCTGCGCTCTTGTTTTTTTGATCTTTATCATTATTTAGGCTGAATATAACCTTCCGCTTTCAGCAGTTCAGCGATCAGTACTGCGCCGCCAGCCGCGCCGCGAAGCGTGTTGTGCGATAAGCCTACGAATTTGAAATCATACAACGAGTCCTCGCGCAATCTGCCCGCCGATACGCCCATACCGTTCTCGATGTCGCGATCCAGCTTCGTCTGCGGTCTGTTCTCTTCCTCGAAATACGTAATGAATTGCTTAGGCGCGCTAGGCAATTCCAGCTCTTGTGGACGGCCTTTGAAGTTCTGCCAACGAGCAAGAATTTCTTCCTTCGATGGTTTGTTCTCGAACGATACGAATACCGTTGCGAGATGTCCGTCCGTTACCGGTACGCGGATGCACTGCGTCGTGATCAACGGAGCGCTTGCTTTCACGATCTGATCGTTCTCGATGCTGCCCCAGATTCGAAGCGGCTCCTGCTCGCTTTTCTCTTCCTCGCCGCCAATATACGGGATAACATTATCGAGCATATCCGGCCAGTCGGTGAAGTTTTTCCCTGCTCCGGAGATCGCCTGGTAAGTCGATGCCACGACTGTCGTCGGTTTGAAATCCTGAAGCGCATGAAGGGCCGGCACATAGCTTTGGATGGAGCAGTTCGGCTTCACGGCGATGAAGCCGGTCGAAGTTCCAAGACGTTTGCGTTGTGCTGCAATGATGTCCATATGGCTTGGGTTAATTTCCGGAATGATCATCGGAACATCCGCTGTCCAGCGATGCGCCGAGTTGTTGGAGATTACCGGCGTTCCTGTCTTCGCGTAAGCTTCTTCCAACGCTTTAATTTCATCTTTCTTCATATCGACCGCGCAGAAGATAAAGTCTACGTCAGCCGCAACCTCTTCCACTTTGGAAGCGTCTTGAACGACGATTTGCTTCACTTCTTCAGGAATTGGGGTAGCTAGCTTCCATCTTCCTTGTACGGATTGTTCATATGTTTTGCCGGCCGAGCTCGCGCTGGCAGCGATTGCTGTTACTTTGAACCATGGGTGACCGTCGAGCAATTGAACGAAGCGTTGGCCAACCATGCCTGTTCCTCCGACGATAGTAACTTTGAGTAATTGTGACATTTGCTCTTCAAATCCTTTCGCATGAAATATGAATGGGCAACCTATACTATGTTACTTGCAAGCTATCCTTTCCATAAAGGCAACAAAAAAATCCCACCCCCAAGACTGATGTCTTAGGGACGAGATTATTATACTCGCGGTACCACCCCAGATTCGCCAATATGTCGCCATATTAGCCTCTTCGAGTACGACATTGTCAATCAATGCTTATACTCTAGCTCTGTAACAGGAGCTCCTGGCACATGATCCCCGTTGTTCACGGTTCCCATGCGCTGCTCTGAGTCTTTGTTCAATAAAGTACGCTTTGCTCCTTTTCAGCGGACGGAGCTCTCTGTGAAAGTATCCCTTTATTTACTCGTCTCTTCATAGCATTTCATATGCGATTATATTATCAAATTACTTTTCAAAGGTAAACATTTTTTTTGAAAATATATTAATTAATTTCGTCAGCCCTTGAAGCCTTCCATGCTTGATGGTCAGCTTCAACCCTTTTCCATAATAAGTTTCGTTCGATGCTGTCGTAGTGAACGAGCTTTTCACCGAACACGTCCGCTAGTACGCTAAGCCATTGGGACTCATTAACCAATTCGGTTTTTGACACTCCATTACGGTCGCGCTTGCTCCAAATGCAGCCGCGAAGCTCATTGCTTTCCTCCGCATCGCGTTGTCTTATTAGAAATATATTCATCCATGGGGATTCTGGTGAACGGCTGTAATGCTCATGCTTCGGATAGAACTCATCCAGCCCGGTCAGCACTTCAGCATCAATATCTACGCCGACAAAAGAAGCGCTCGGATCATGTTCAAGCCGCCACCCTGGCGTCACGACCGATGATTCGGTCACCTTATAATGCAATGGGCCTTGCTCATATGATCCGTATTGCATGGGCAGCGGGCGATAGGGCATATCCCCGAGTCCTACATCCACAATCCATTTCTCAGGCTTCGATTGCTCGTCTTTAAAATCGACGCTGAGACCCAAGTGGAACGAGTTCACTCTCGGCTCTAAGCCCAAAGGCTGAACGCCTGCACGATGCAGGTTAACCTGATAACCCAAAGAATGAAGAAGCGCGCTGAACGCCCCGTTCAAATGAAAGCAATAACCGCTTCTGCCGCTTAGAATCAGCTTTACAGACGGCTCAAATCCGATTATTGCCGGTTTTCTTGTAAAAATATCTATGGTTTGCCAAGTAAGTGTTCGAACATGCGCCTCATGAAGAGCAGCCAAGTAAGCTTTTGTTGGCGGCTGATGTTCCTTGATTCCAATTCGCTGCAAATAAGCCTTTATTTGTTCTTTCGCGAGCGTATACAAATGAGTTCAGCCTCCACTCTTGCAACTATCCTTCTTCCACATCCGCCGTCAATTCACTTGCCACTTCCATCATCACAGGTATAACGGCATCATTGCTGCCTGAGACATAAATATCTCCGCCATAATGACGGAATGGGATGAATGCATCTCCGTGGCTCCACATGAAGAAATCCCCTTCAATCGTCATCGTCGTCTCGCCATGAGCGATGAACACGGGCGAATAGGTGAAATCAGGCTTTGTCGCAAAATATCGTTTGCATTCCTCTAACGATATCGCTTGCTCCTCCGCACTTCTATGTTGTTGATATTCTCTTGTGACTCGATAACGCTTGCTCATCCTATGTCCTCCAGTTCAATAATCGATTAGCCGATTGCATAAAATTTATTTTACAGCGATATCCGAAGGGGTGCAACATGCGACTTAAGCCTCCCGATACCATGAAGCTTGTGCCCGGAACATTGCGGCATAGACGCCATCGGCAGCCATCAGCGACTCATGATCGCCCTCCTCCGCGATCTCTCCACCATTAAGAACGACGATCCGATCCGCATAACGGGCCCAGCCTAGACGATGCGAGACGAACAGCACCGTCTTGCCTGCTGCAAGCGCTTGGAAGGAGCGATAGAGCTCGGTCTCATGCACCGGATCAATCGCAGAGGTCGGTTCATCAAGGACGAGCAGTCCCGCATTTCGAATGGCCGCCCTGGCAATCGCCAGCCGCTGCCATTGACCGCCGCTTAACTCGCGGCCGCCGGCGGACAACAAGCCTAACGAAGCTTCTAACCCGTCTTCAAAATGCTTCAAATCGACTAGACCTCCGGCTTCCAAGGCATGATTAATCGCGGAGTCATTGTGCAGAAACGCTGTTGCACCGAAGCCAACATTATCGCGCAAAGTCGTTTCATACCGAACATAGTCTTGGAATACCGCTGACGAGGATCTCCGCAGCCTCGAGCAGTCTAGCTGCTTATAATCAATGCCATCCCACGTCACAGAACCCGAAGTCGGTTCATATAAACCAAGAAGCAGCTTCACAAGCGTGGATTTACCAGCCCCGTTCTCTCCGACCAGAGCAACCGTCTCGCCCGGATTGAGCCTCATATTGATGTCTCGCAACACATATTCGTTACTGTTCAAATATCGATAGTTAACCTTATTAAATATAATTTCCCTTGGCTTTAACGGCTCGTTAGCAAGCGGTGCCGCACCTCGTGAATCCGACTTCTGATTCATTGATAAGTAGACTGCCAGATCGTTAATCTTATCGCTTTGAATAACGATCTTGCCGATTGGAAAAGCCATTCTTCCGGATATGCCGTAAGCTTGCCGCATAGCTAGAAAAACAATAACGAACGTACCCGCCGTAAAGTTCCCCGATTTTAACTGAGACAACATCCATGTGACCGTTCCGATTAACCCTATGATCTGCACGGTCGATACGAGCATGCCGCGTTTTATTTCTCTCCTGCGCGCTCCCATTCGCAGGGAGAGCGAGTCGCGCATCATGCTACTCCATTTGTCGGTCAAATACTCAAGTGAACCGAAGAGCCTCATTTCTCGAACGGTTTCCGGCTTAGTGAGCTCCTCCTTCAGATAATCAGACTGTCTCCCAGACCTGGTTAAGTCGCGATTCTGCTTACGGACAACAAGATCTGACTCCAGCCGGATTACGAACGAGATTATAAATACAACAACAAGTACGAATCCGATTACGGGATGGGCGAACCACGCGACGAGAATGAGTCCGATGAGTTCGAAAAACAAACGAAGAAAAGCGATCGCATTTTGCAACACTCCGAATAAATCCGTTCCCGCCACGCTCTTCGCTCTTTGCAGCAGATCATAATATTCGGTTTGCTCCATCATCTCTAACGGTACGCTTACGGCTTTATGATGGACCGCTGCTTGAATCTTCATCGTTGCTTGGTCGCGGAATTGGGCATCGATGATGTTATGGAGGGCAGATAAACCTACCCGAATGAGCGACACAGCTGTAAAAATAGCTAGAGGCGCCCAAGCGTGTCCTATCCACTCGCTCATCTGACGCCCCACCGTATCGGCAGCACTCTTATGGACGAACAGGTCAACGAGCTCACGCTGCGCCGCTAATCCCGGAACGACAAGCATGCCAAGCACGATAGGAATAGTCAGCCATGCCAGCGACAGGAGAGGCATATGACGCCATAGAAGATAAAATAATGGAATGATTTTTTTTATATTCATTTGTTTCATCCGGCATACCACGACGCCTGTAATTGAAACATATGGCTATATAGGCCGTCCCTCTCCATTAATTGTTGATGCGTGCCTTGCTCCACGAGCTGCCCCTCTTTCATAACGAGGATAAAGTCAGCCATCTTCGCCGCTCCCAGCCGGTGCGTGACGAGCAAAGCTGAACGCCCCTCCGAAGCACGCAAGAAAAGCTCGAAGGCATCCTTCTCTGATTTTGGATCTAGCGCTGCCGTCGGCTCATCGAACAATACAAACTCAGCGTCATTAAGGATAGCTCGAGCCGTCGCAATCTTCTGCCACTCCCCGCCGGAAGGTTCGATGCCCTCGAATGGAACGCCAAGCTGCATGCTCAAATCCTCGAACCGACTGCCAGCTGCCTGCAAGGATTGATGCAAACGCTTATCATGCATGAGTTCCGATATATGACCTAATGCAACATTTTCACGGAGCGTCAACATCAAGCGGGTGAAATCTTGGAAGACGACGGATACATTTCCTTCGGCTGATGTTGGCACAATCCGGCCAGCCTTCAAACGGCTCCATACGACTTCCCCTGCCGTTGGGGAATAGAGTCCTAATAGCAATTTGACCAATGTCGATTTGCCTGATCCGTTCTCACCGACTAATGCGACACGGCTATTCGGAGGAATGACAAAAGAAACACCGCGAACGGCATCGCGATTATTGCCGGGATATCCGAAATAGAGATTACTCACTTGCAGTTGCAAGCATCCAGGCTGCTTCCCTTCTTCTACTTTTTCTTCAACTGCTGCCGATGCCTCTCTATTTGATCGATTAGGTTGTACTTCATCAAGGTTTAAATAAGCTTGGAAGTCCTCCCACTTCATATAATGTGTTCGCATTGCGACGACTTGCCTGATTAAGCTTGGCAATTGTGATAATAATGTCGTCAACGCCAAGAATAGGAAAGCAAAATGTCCCGCGGACAGCAATTTCTGTCCGGGCATTAATACGACTAAAGCTAGCATCAGCCCGGTAAGCAGTGCCATTAGCAGCTCAGGTGGGACTTTCCGGCCTTCAGCTGAACGAACAGCACTCAATGTATGCTTAGAAGTCTGCCCCATTAGTACCGTCCATCTATCGCTTAAGAGATACCCTAAGTCGAACAACCGCATTTCCTTGGCCGCGTTGCGATTCGTCATCAGTTCGGAATAATGGCGCAATAATCTGCGATCAGAGCTTTGCTCTCGCGTCATTCGCTCGATGCTGCCAGCTGATTTACCGGATATATATACAAGTAAGAATGCGGAAGCAATAACTGCAATGACCGGAAGCCATTGGCCCAATCGGATGATAACGATGATGAGCATCGATAATTGCATAGACAGTTGAAGCAACTCCGCCCCTGTATGATAAATCTCGTATACGGATACTCGAAGCGCGCGTTCTCGCATATCCTTCACCTTCGCAGATTCGAGAGTCGCTAATGAAAGCCTTGACGTTTTGCGCATGATGAGGCGCTGTTCCTCAAGCGTTCCTACCTCATTAAGACGGGTCATGGCAAGTGGAATCGGCGCTCCTAACGCAACACTGTTAACGAACATCAGTAAACCAAGCCACCCAGATGCCCATAAAAGGGGACTTATCGGCGCTGAAGCCGACCATGCCTGAATTCGATCAATGATGGTTTTGACAAGCAAAAGCTCAAGCGGCATAATCGGCGCCGAAATCAGGAGTGCTGCCGCTAAGAGGAGTACAGATCGCTTCTCGATGCGATACAAAATATTTGCCGCATTGCGAAAACATTTCCAATAATGAATGACCATTCACCGCCTATACCTCTTTACTCAAACCGCATCGTTAAAGATAACGGAGTTTCCATAAAAAGTATAGACTTATAAATTCCCTCAGGTTATACTACTATTATAAGAAGCAGCGAACGGCATGCTTTATTTGAACCCACACAGAAATAAACAGTGACACCTTGCGGTGTCTTTTTTATTTTGCCGCAAGCTTTTCACCTCGCTAGAATAAACAAACCAATTAATAGACCAAGAATAAACAGGCTAACCATTCATAATGGTTAGCCTGTTTTTGATTTTCTTATTGTGAAAATTAGGTTCTGGCTCTGCCTGCTCTATACCATAGACCAACGGGAATGAGCAATAGCGAGAGAACGCTGCCGGATATCGCAAGTACAGCGTAGCTTGACTCCGCAACGACCAAGCCGGATAACGCGCCGCCTGAAGCACCGGCGATAGCAATGAATACGTCAAGAGCGCCTTGCGTCTTGGCTCTGTTCTCGATTGTCGTTGCATCGACGACCAAGGCCGTTCCGCTAATAAGTCCGAAGTTCCAACCAAGCCCAAGCAACGTCAACGCTGCGATCAGCAGTGTCAAAGAATCCGCTGGCGCAATGGCGGCAATAAAGCCGGCAAGCAATAAAGTAACGCCTGCCGCAAAGGCCATTGGAATTCGTCCGAGCTTATCCACTAATATACCGGTGAAGAGCGACGGCAAATACATGGCGCCAATATGGATGCCGATAACGAGTCCTACCGCTCCAAGGCCGTGTCCATGATGCTGCATATGGATTGGCGTCATGGTCATGATCGCAATCATGACAATCTGGGTTAATACCATTACAGTCGCGCCTACAACGATTCCTTTGCGGCCATCAGCGAGCGACTGGCGCGCGGCAGACGGATGGCTGTCGGAGCATGCCTTCTGCGACTCTGCGATCGCCTTGGCGATCCGCAGCGGATCAGGACGTAGAAGCAAGAACAGAACCAAACCCGCGACGATGAATGCGGCGGCCGATAAAATGAAAGGTCCGGCAAGCACGGGAATGCCGTTGGCCTCCGCGAAATCGCCCATGACCGGTACTAGATTCGGCCCCGCAACCGCTCCGAACGTCGTCGCTACCATGGCAATGCTAATCGCTTTGGCCCGTTGCGATGGCTTCGCCAAATCCGTCCCCGCGTATCTCGCCTGCAGATTCGTGGCGGTACCCGCGCCATAAATGACAAAAGCGAGGAACAACAAGACAAGACTGTCTGCGACGGCAGCGAAGACAATGCCCGCAGCCCCGACGCCGCCGGTCAGGAATCCGGCTGCCAGACCGATCCGGCGCCCGCTGCTCTGGGACAATCTTCCGATGAGATAAGCGCCGGCGGCCGAACCTAGCGTGAGAAGCGCCACTGGCACGCCTCCATAACCGTCCGTCCCGAGCATATCCTTGGCGAGCAACGCTCCGACAGTAACCCCGGCCGCAAGCCCTGTTCCTCCGAATAGCTGAGCTAGCACGACAATGATCAATGTTCGCTTGTATATTTGCTGCTGCTTTTCGGGAGATACCGTATAGGACTGATTGCGTTCAGTTGAATGATGAATAGGTAAGCCCTCCTCTGCACGATACAATGATTCTTTGATTATATCGTCATAGGCTGCTTTAGGAAATGCACTTCCCCCATATTCGCCGTTCATTCCGTACAAACCAAACTAAACGTCCATTTTCAGATCCCCTTCGTTATCGATGTATACTTTGAACTTGACGTTAGCTTTCAAGTTAGGCAAATAGTTGTCCCGCCACATCCGGAGCTCGTCGCGTTTCAACCTATTACGGAATAGCTGGCCGATTCCGAGTATGTCCGCTTGCTCCTCCTTCATTTTCGTCAAGACGTGATTAAGTCTTTCCGTCAACAGAGCTTGAAGATTCTGCTTGATCTTGTCTTGCGTCGGATGACCCTTCGTTTCCAGCAATGCGACTCTAAGCTTGATTTGGCAATTCAGCACCGGTTTGCCATCTACGATCGAGCTATGGTGCGTAATCCGATTATTCACAATCTGTACGGTGGCGTTGTCCATCACCTCGATCTTGCCCTTTACGTCCAAGCCGCTGAATATATTGGCAATCAGCGTTTCATTCGGTGTAAGACGGCCCACCATTTTACCGTTCCGTATAATGGCGCTGCCTCTGGTCTCTATGATCGTGCCCTTCCCCGATCTAATGATCGGTATGGCTTCATCGTGCGTATAAGAGTGAATGCTGCGAAATAGCTCCCAAATTCTCGACGTCGCAACTTGAGGACTCCACCCTGCGTTCACTTTAAAGAAATCATCAAGCAGCGTTCCGTTATTCATGCTGTATTGTTTTATATTCTGGAAAAACTGATCGATCGGTTCGTCGCATATGACCGCCATCGTTTTGGGTGATATCTCATTGGAGCGTATAAATGCCGTAACCGCATCGTTCAGGCCGCTAGTCGCATAAGCTTTATCGAACAATATCACTTTCAGATGCAGCAAATCCATCTGCGTCTCCATGTTCGAGCCGATTCGGTCTACAATATCGTTGATCGTGGCACCAGTACCTTGGACAAGACGGAACTCGGTTCCCTGCGATTGGAGCGGCTCCGGAATTTGCAGAACGATATGGTATTGCTGGTCTAACTTCGAAACGCCCATCACGATCGGGAGTGAACGATGATTAATATCTTTGTTGTCCCAGCAGCCGGTTAGCGTTAGCAATAGAGTCGATACTCCGAGAAGACGCAAAACTCGCTGACGACCTATTCTCATGTCTTAATACCAACCTTCTTCGAATGTCGAATGCCAAGAAAGAGCATGAGTCCAGGAATGAACATCATCGCGTACACGCGAAGAATCGTATTCATCCAGAATAAGCGGTCGACGGCATGCCAATCCGGAATAAGAGCACTGAGTGAATAAACGACAATTGCCAAAGGGATCAGCATCGTAACCTGCTTTACAGGTATCGCGACGCGTATAATGAGTGCTATCTTCCACAACAGCATCGCGTGGAACAACATGACGAACGAGATTAAACAGATTAGAAAAAACATCGATATCCGATCGAACATTAGCCAATTGATTTCGATCGTCTCAGCCGTCTCCAGAAACGGAAAACTGAATAATACCGCCGTGTTTCGACCGAAAGTCAGAAGCGGGATATAGACCGAAATAAGAAACATAGGAAGTAGAATAAAGTAAGCGCGGAGCATCTTCGAAGGTTTGTAGGTTACGTAGGGCTGAATGAAACCAAGATATAGAAATCCTCCTCCGAAAGCGAGAAAGCTCTTCGCAAACCCTGGTGTGAACAGGAAAGAGAAGTTGATGACCTCTCTGTCCAGCAAGGGAAACAAATAATGCCAATCCACATTTTGAAAAGCGCTTGCAAGTACGAACAGAACGAGCGGGGTGCCCATAATGATAAGCAAAATGGAAGTCCGGAATATCGCCTCCACGCCGAGAAAAGCAATATAGGACGAAATGGCGACAAGCAAAAGCAATATGGCCCAGGTTGGCGTACTTGTAAGGAAGATCAGTCTTATGACCTCGGCATACGCTCGGAACGTGACAATACTTATGCTAACTAAATACACGGCAAGCGGAAGCAGCAGGATGATCGCTAGCACCTTCCCTAATTGCTGCAAAATTTGGATTACATTTAGGTTTTCGAAATAACTGATTCCTTTCATATACACCGCTATTATAGCGAAGTAGAATAGGAAACCGGTCATGATCGGAACCCAATGGCTGCTCTCTGCGCCTTCGATAATTTGACCAGGATAGAAAAAGAAGATCAGCCCCATATGGCCAATTAAGAACAGCGACGTGACTTGCGTTGTTTTAACCATTGGCATCTCCTCTTGTCTTCATAATATGCACATAAGGGATTCCGAAAGAATTAAGGCTTGCCATATAGGCGCAAATGGCGACCAGTCCTGCCACAAGGCCATACAATCCGAAGCCTGCCGATAGGATAAGGATCAAATACTTGAACAGACGAATAGACAATGAGTTATGGAAGCCCACGACGGTTGAACTCGATATCGTCGTTGCCGCCAGAACGATAATGAGTAGATTGCTGACTAGCTTGGCGCTGACGACGGCTTGTCCGAGTATAATGCCGCCGACCATCGTGAGTGTCGGACCGATGCTCTTAGGCAGACGAATGCTTGCTTCGAAGATTAGCTCCAAGATGAGCAGCAGCAGCAGCGTCTCCACCAATGAAGGATATGGAACGTCCAGCCGGCTTCTTGCTATCGTAAGCGCGATCTCAATACGGAGCATGTCCGGATTCACGGAAACGAGCGAGACGTATAAGCCAGGTATAATGATGTTGGTCAAGACACCCAGAATACGAAGCAACCGTGTCAGGTAGGTGAAGACGGTCAGAAAGTTCCGGTCATTTTCTACGGCGAACATATCGGTTAGAAGACTCGGCAAAATAAGAGCGAAAGGAAACCGGTCCAGCAGCAGCACGACTTTTCCTTTCTGCAGCGCCCTGTCCACCTCCTGAGGCAATTCCGTCGAATTAAACTTCGTGACGGTTGACCATTTGCTAAAGCCGAGCATACTGCTTAATTGCTGCAAGTTTTGCACGTTCATGCTAATATTCGTTTCAATCTTTTTTACGACAGACTCCAATAGCTTGGGAATGACTTGATTTTGCTTATAAATAACAACGATCTGCTTCTGCCGGTCGGGGCCGACGCCATAGGACTGCGTTCGCAGATCCTCGGAAGCAACGTGCTTCCGTATCAATCCGATATTCGTTCCGATATCTTCTACGAATGCGCTAATCGATCCCCGGAGTACGTTCTCCGTAATAGGCGCTTCGATCGAACGGGACAATATTTTGGAATAAGGATGGTAGTCTACGAATACCTCCTCCGATTCGAACCAAATAACAAGCTGCCCTCGCAACAGCAGCGAGACGATCGAATCCTCGCTCGGATCTTCAATCATTTGGCCGATACTTTCGCATAATCGGTATTCGCTTTCATCGGGAACGAACCTTGCTGCTTGCGCATGGAGCTCATTCATCGATTCGGCAACGCTCATGAACGACTGGTAGCCAAGCAAGACGACCTGTTCGTTCGACAGCAAGATTTTGTATCTGAAAAAATCGGAGTCTTGGCCTAACCGCTTTATGATCTTATCTATTAATTTCAACTAAAATCCCCTCAACATTTTCTTGTTATGTTTTCCCTTTTTTCACCAACTATGCATCGAGTTATAACAAAAAAGGAAATCCTGCACGAAAGCAGAATTCCCTTTTTCAGCTTCTTTTTCAATTAGAATATAACTCCTCTGTACCCTTAATAACTTCCGTACATTCCTTGATCATCCCGATGGCCCAATTGTAGACGCCGCGATCGGGATACTTTCGATAGTCGCATTCCAACGCCGAGATGAGAAATAAATACATATCATACCATCGCGCGCGGATCGATTGGCTAGTCGTGAGCTCATTGATGCCGTACCCGCTTAGGAATTGACGATTGTTCGCGAAGATCCGAAATCCCACCTCCATAAGCTCATCCGCCCATAAGCATCTCTCAAAGTCGATTAAACCCGTAATGGTACCTTGTTCTATGAATACATTGCCCGCCCACAAGTCCCAATGGACAAGCCTTGGCTTGGTCACTTCGTCGAAATACGTTTTATCTCTCTCTAGCAGTTTGAGCAATGACCCCGTATCACACTGCAAATCAATGTCCAATACTCTAGCATCATCGATTGCATCCTGCAAAATACGGCTGAACACCTCATACCAGCTGTCGCCTTGCTTATCCGGCTGACCGAAATAGCCGAACCTCTCTCCGATCACTTGGTTGATTCGTTAATTAAGCTGTCCCACTTGGTTATCGATCTGTCCCCGTAATTCGTCGCTCAACTCACTCATTACCGCATGAAAGCTGCTCCCGGTTAATTTGTTCATAAAGAAATAATCGACTTCGCACAACTCGTGACTGTTATCGTAATACAGAATAGTTGCAACGGGAACGTCGGTTTTCTCGGCTGTCAGTCTCATCGCTTCGACTTCGGCATACATGATATTACGCTCATGAGTCATGACAACTGAGCCTACGGGCGGCGCGATCTTCAGCACGACCTCTGTTCCATCCGACAGCTCGACTAAATAGGCAACATTGAAGAATCCTTCCTTCAACTCTTGTACGCTTACCGCCGTTATATCGCCAAACGCTCTAGCAATCATAGCTTCGATCGTCCGCTGCGGCTGCTTATTTTTCGTAAAGCCCTCCATCTCTCAGCCTCACAATCTATTCCTATATTTAGTCGATTTCGCATGAATCCATTATATCTGTTAATAGTAAAAATGGTAACGAAAAAAGCAACCCCTCCCTCTCGGGATGAGTTGCTCTCAGATGAAAATCAGACGTTAAGCGTATAGCTGCTGCGAGCGATCTGCGTTGCTTGCACCATGTTGCGAAGAGCTGCAACCGTTTCTTCCGTACCGCGTGTCTTAAGGCCGCAGTCCGGGTTAATCCAGAACAGCTTCGGATCAAGCACGCGAAGCGCGCGATCGATCATGCTCGTCATTTCTTCCACTTGCGGAACGCGTGGACTATGAATATCGTATACGCCGAGTCCAATGCCAAGCTTATATGTGTTCAGCTCGAAGCTATGAATAAGCTCGCCATGGCTGCGGGATGTCTCGATCGATATCACGTCGGCATCCATGGCTTCGATGGAGTCGATCATGTCGTGGAATTCGCAATAGCACATGTGCGTATGGATTTGCGTCGTATCTTGAACCGTGCAAGTCGTCATACGGAAAGCTTTGACCGCCCATGCAAGATAAGCAGCTTGCTCTTCTTTCTTAAGCGGCAACCCTTCACGAACGGCTGGCTCGTCAACTTGAATCATGCCGATTCCAGCTGCTTCAAGCGCTTCTACCTCTTGTCTTAGCGCATAAGCCAATTGGTAAGCAATTTGCTCGCGAGCAATATCGTCACGAACGAACGACCAGTTCATAATCGTAATCGGGCCGGTTAACATCCCTTTGACGGGACGATCCGTCTTCGACTGCGCATACTTCGTTTCTTCGACGGTCATCGTTTCCTCGAAAGCTACATCGCCGAAAATAACCGGCGGCTTCACGCAGCGCGATCCGTAAGATTGCACCCAGCCGTATTGCGTGAACGCGAAGCCGGCAAGCTTCTCGCCGAAGAACTCAACCATGTCCGTACGCTCGAATTCACCATGTACGAGCACGTCGAGTCCGATCTCTTCCTGCAGCTTGATCCATAGATCGATCTGGTCGCGGATGAACCCTTCGTATTGCTCGTTATTCCATTCGCCTTTGCGCCACGATTGACGGGCTTTACGCACTTCGGCAGATTGCGGGAAACTGCCGATCGTCGTAGTTGGCAAGATCGGAAGCTGCCATTTACTCTGCTGTGCAGCATGACGCACATCAAATGCCGAGCTGCGTTTCGGCTGCTGCGTGCTAAGTGCAGCCACCGCTTGCTGAACGTCGCCGCGGTTGCGCGTGCTGGACGTACTCAGCGCTTGCAGAGCTTTCTCGCATTGCTCAAGCTCATTAGCGATTGTTGCTTTGCCAGATACGACAGCCTTCGTTAACAAGACAAGCTCGTCCAGCTTCTCATCGGCGAAGGCAAGCGCGCCTTTCAGTTCGGGAAGCAGCTTTGACTCGTTAGCTGTTGTAACCGGTACATGCAACAAGCTGCATGACGATTGAACGATTAAGCGATCGGCCGACACGATGTCCGTCAATTGCTCCAGCACGGACAGCTTCTCTTGAAGCGATGCTTTCCAGATGCTTCGGCCGTCAATAATGCCTGCTCCAAGAACTTTGTCAGCCGGGAATCCAGCAGCTTTGATCGATGCCAAATTTGCGGACCCGCCATGTACGAAGTCAAGACCGATACCTTGAACCGGAAGCTTAACGATAGTCTCGTAGCTCTCAACCGATTCGAAATACGTTTGCAGCAAAATGTTAAGCCCCGGTACGGCAGCAGCGAACGTCTCGTAGATCGAACGAAGTCGTCCGTAGTCCGCATCGCTTAATTTCGTTACGACGATCGGTTCGTCGATTTGTACCCATTGCACGCCTTCATTTGCCAGCTCTTGCAGCACTTGAACATATAGAGGAATCAATCGCTCCAGCCATACATCCGTTTCCGATGCTTGATAACCCTTGGACAGCTTAAGGAAAGTAAGCGGACCTACGATTACAGGCTTGCCTTCAATGCCTAGCTTTTCTTTTGCTTCGCGATAAGCGATTAGCGGTTTGTTCTCAGTCACCGTCGGCGAAGCGCCGTCCAATTCAGGAACGATATAATGATAGTTCGTATTGATCCATTTTGTCATTTCGCTTGCTGCTGCATTCTTTGTTCCACGGGCGATGCCGTAGTACAACGACAGAGGCACTGCGCCTCCTGTATAAGAGAACCGCTTCGGAACGATTCCGAACATCGTCGCCGTATCGAGGATATGGTCATAATAGCTGAAATCATTAACGGGGATAATGTCGATCCCTTTCTCCTGTTGCTTGCGCAAATGAGTGAAGCGGATATCCTGAAGCTTTTGTTGAAACTCCGATTCCTCCAGCTTGCCTGCCCAGAACGCTTCTAAAGCCTTCTTCCATTCCCGATCTGCACCAATTCGAGGATAACCAAGTACACTGCTCTTTGCCATCTTTCACCACTCCTATGCCATTTGTTAAACAAAAGATATCATGGATAGTGAGTTATAGTGTAACTGTATAATACTATATCTAGATATAGCTTTAAGCTATACCTGGATATCATTGGCCTGTTGCACGCTGTAACGCCTCTATATAGGCAGTACCAAGCTTCGATAACGCAACATTTTTATGAGAAATCCAGCCGACATTAATCGTTTCCTCGCAATCAAGAGGCACCGGAATGATCTCGTTGCCGTTCAGATCGGCGCTCAGAACTCCCGTCGAGATCGTATATCCGTTCAGTCCGATCAGTAGGTTGAATAACGTCGCGCGATCATTGACCCGAATGCTTTTGTTATGGGACAACGTGCTTAGAATCTCCTCGGCAAAATGGAATGAATTGTACTCGCCTTGGTCAAACGACAAATACGGATATTGCTGCAGCTGATCGATTGTTACTATCGATTGTCCTGCTAATGGATTGTTGATGCTGATGAAAATGTGCGGCTTCGCCGTGAACAAGCTGTGGAACTGCAGATTCGCGCTGCTCAGCAGCTTGTTAATGACCTTCCCGTTAAATTCGTTCAGGTACAGAATACCGATCTCGCTCCGCAAGCTTCGAACGTCCTCGATGATTTCATACGTCTTCGTCTCCCGAAGCGCCAGCTCGTATTCCTCATGTCCGTATTCTTGAACGAGGCTTACGAAGGCGTTAACGGCGAACGCATAATGCTGGGTAGACACCGAGAAATGCTGCGGAGAAGGCTTCGCATTCATGTATCTTCCCTCCAGCAGTTCCATCTGTTCGACGACCTGCCTTGCATAGCTTAGAAATTCGACCCCTTCCTTCGACAGTGAAATACCTTTGTTGGAACGATCGAATATGGCAATCCCCATCTCCTCTTCCAGGTCCTTAATCGCATTGGACAAGCTGGGCTGGGAGATGAACAGCCTTTTGGCGGCTTCGTTAATAGAGCCGCGGTTAGCGACCTCAATTACGTATTTCAGTTGCTGCAGCGTCATTCCCTTACTCCTATCATTTAACGTATTAAGTGGATTGTATGGGGCAAACCAGCGTAAGTCAACCTATTGAACGGGTCTTTGTTATTGCTTGTTCTTCTCCAACCGTCCGCATATTTTGCACTTCTTATCGATCAGATTAGATGGGTCAAGAAGAGAGGTACAATAATCAAATTGATCGCCGCGTGCTTGTTTTCCGCAATTCGGACATATTCCTTCCACATAACGATCGGGCAAGAATCGTTTATCTGTCTCGCAATACGTGTGCGGGACGGTCTTCTTGTATAAATAACCATGGTCCAACAGTTTCAAGAAGATCTCCTGAACGATGCGATGGTGATTAGCATCATCCCTAACTCACTCTCAATTAGCCGTTTTCACGGCAACTACCCTCGAAGCCGGCAGAACACCTGCTTTGGCAGTACCGATCAATCGGTTGCTGCCATCCATCTCAACGAGGAACTTCAAATTCAGCTTCATCGGCTTCGTAACGCGCTGAGTCCAACTAAGACGATTGCCGTTTAGAACAGGATCGACGAACGAGACAGCTTCATCGCCTTGCTTCGCTGTTCCGATGATTCCACCGTCACGTGTTGCTATATGAAACGTAACTGCCAGCTTGCCAACCGGCGTCGCAATCGTTGCTTCCCATACTCCATCGAACAAATTACCGTCCGTAGAAGCTGCAGCCTGCTGCGGCAGGTCTTCGATTGGTTCTTCATCGTCGCTTTGACTATTGTCGACGACTGGATCGAGTCCTTTATTTTCCCATACCGTTCCTCGTCTCTCGAACTCGAACAACATTTCGATGGCATGCGCAATTCGAGGTCCTAGCTGACGCTCCACTATGTACAACGAAATGTCTAGGCCGGAAGTGACGCCGCCCCCGGACACCAGATTGCAGTCAACAACGATTCGAGCGTTCACAGGGATTGCGCCTGTCGCCCCAAGCGCGTCCATGCCGTACCTGTTCGTTACGGCATAGCGACCTTCCAACATCCCGCTCATTGCAAGAACTAAGGATCCTCCGCATACGGTGACGATCGTTACGTCACTGCGGTCCATTGCTTTCTTCACGCAGTTCGTTAACTCCGTATTCGCCGCTCTCGCTAGAATTGCCGGGACGGATTGTTCCCCTTCTCCAGCCATATTGCCTGATGCCCCAGGTACAACGATAATACCCGCCCTTGAAGGATCAAGCGTTCCGCTAGCTTGAATCGGCAGCCCGTTCATGCCGCTCTTAACGAGCCGCGGCCCTTCGGCTGTCACCAGTTCGACGCTGCAAGCGCCCCCTGAATACATTTCCGCTGCGCAGAAAACCTCGTAAGGCCCGATCGCGTCCATCAGATCGAAACCGTCGAATAATACGATTTGTACATGCATGCTGCTCAATGTGGACTCCCCCTTTTTCCATATCGAATGACGACCTCTGCAACTAGGAGATTGGCTATAATAGCTCCATATACCCCCGCCGTATAACTTGTTTCATATTGCATTCCGAAGCCGTCGTTTAATAGCTTAGATATTAAATGAACGAAAAGATTGGTGAAGCAGAACGCATAACTTCGAATCATAAAGCCGCGATGTTGATCCATCCTCTTGCGCCTAATATGAACGATTGCCATTACCGTAATCGTCAACCAGATGATGCTCGTTAAATTGAATCCGATGCTGCTAAGCTTGCCGCCCGTTGAGTAAGGAGCCATATATCCAGCGGTTAAGCTCACACCTGCTACAAAGAACACAAAGGCATAGCCATTTTTTTTGTGATATTTGCGGTGTTTGTTGTACATGTAGGACGAGAAGTTGATCGCCCCGCTGAGCATAGCGAGACAACTAAACCACACGTGAATATGCAATACGGTTAGCCATACCGATGCATTAGGCTGCTTCAGTTGGTTGACCTTATGTGATAAAAACTCGCCCGCATCCGGATTCAATACTAAATTTACGATTGCAACATAGAACACATATAGGAGACAAACAATCGCAAAAACCTTGTATCCTTGCTTTCTCAAACCTTGTGATTCCCCTTTCCGCAATTTTGAGACCGAACCGTACGGTCTCTTTTTTTATAATCATACTATGAATACCACTCCAACTCACGCACAAAATGTTACAATATAATGAGCTTGTTCAATTTTTCTTCGAAAGGACACCTATTATGCGCAAAAGCGATAAAACAAAACTGCATATTATTATGAAATCGGCAGAGTTGTTTAACGATAAAGGTTATGCCGGATCGACTATTCAAGATATTATGGATGCAACCGGCCTTACGAAAGGCGGCATCTACCGCAACTTCGCTAATAAAGATGAGATCGCGCTAGAGGCGTTCGCCTATGCGGGACAAGTGCTGTGGGGGCATTTTGCAGCAGCTATCGAAGGCGAGACAACGGTGATCGACAAGGTCACAGCGATGTGCGACGTATATAGCGATACGGTCAATAATCCGCCAATTAAGGGCGGTTGTCCGTTTCTCAATACGGCTGTCGAAAGCGACCATTCCTTCCCCATTCTTCGGGACAAGGCTACCCAGGCATTCGATCAGATGATGTCGTTCATACAAGGATTACTGCAGCAAGGCATTGATAATGGCGAATTCCGCTGCGATTTGCAAACGGAGTCGATGGCCTCCTTCATATTCACGGCAATCGAGGGCGGAATCATGGCAAGCAGACTGACGCGCGACAATAAACATGTTGCTTTCGCCAAAGACAATATTCGAACGCTGCTAAGCAGTTATCGAGTGATAACTTAGTTTAACCAAAGGAAAGATCCCTGTTTCTCCAACGAAAGACGGCTGCCATCACGGCAGCCGTCTTCCCTTCATACACCTACTTATTAAACTCTAACGCCTTGAAAATGTGTCTCCACGCCTCTGTCTATGATGCCATTATTCCCTACCGCCCTAGCAAATACTTGAACGCTGTCGCGGGCTTCCAGCTTCACAAGCCCTGACGCATCAATCAGATTACTCCCTTGGATGAAATGTTCGCGGTCGGATATTCTAGCAAGTCCATTCACACGAATTTCCAAGGTCATCTCGATATCTATCATCGTGATGACGGAGAGTGCTACGCTTGCCACTAGCGAATAAATGCCAGCTTGCTTCGGACGGAACGTCGAAGTCGCAGGATTGTACTCGTTGTTCAGATCGACTTCTTCGACTTGGTATTGCACTTGCGTGAATGGCCCCATGTTCAATTGCTGATCGGCACCTGAAACCGCAATAAAGGCAGATTTACGTCCCCTGAACTTTTTGCCGACGCACCCTTTGCGAATAACCTGCTTGCTCGTCGTCTTCTTGACGACGATTGTTTTGCAGGCGGGCTTTGACTTCACTACTCCTTTGAAAGTCATGCCTACTCCTCCTTGAAAGCATAATAGATCTAGCTTTCTATATCATATGGAGATCAGCATTTCATAGAGACGGCATTCGTCTAATTGGTCGTAATATTAATAGAGTCATAGAGTATGATCCATCGGATATGAACTTACCTGCTCATGTGCTTCATCAGGAGTTCCTTATTAGTTAGCAGGTTCGGATCAAACGGCGAATAAGATAATGCGATTTCGTTGTGCTCATAAGCGAGCGCCAATTGCCCCAGCTTGCCATAGCAATAGACGAGCTGAAGATGCGGAAGCCAAGTCCATGCCGCTAAATTCATACTATATAACCTGCCTTCCGGCATTTCTAACTTTAGCGCTATTTGATACCAGCGAACAGCCTTTTCAAAGTGTCCGTTTTCTTGATAAAAATAACCGATACGGCATACGTAATCCGCGCGCGGCTGATCGTACTTGAAGGATGCTAGTAGCGATTCTAGTTCCTGTTCCTTTAGACCAAGCTCATGGAAGCAATGTGCCATTCTACCGCAGCATTCCAGCTTTATTACATTGAGACCTGATGAATCCCCGAGGATAGAATCATAGCTTGCGATTGCCTGCTCATAACGGTGATTAGCCATAAGCTCCATCGCATATTGCATGGTTTGCCTGCTATTTAGCTTCGTGCCCTTTGCAAGCATGGCTTCATATATAAGCAAGTTCCGATCACTATTCGAATGATCCCGCCCATGACAGACTGCGATATCTGATAATATAATATTTCCTTGGACTGCTAGCTGCTCATGCACGGAATCATGCCATTTGAATTGCCGAGACCTCTTTACAAGCCGATGTCGCTTAACAACCGTTGTCGGCTGTCCAAGCGGATCGAAATCCAGCCAATAATCCATTATTACGGCATCGACAGCTGAATTCAGCTCTTCCTTAAGCGACTCAAGCTTGATTCGTTCCCGCTCGTCCAGCCAGTCATCCGCATCAAGCCATAATATATAATCTTTTGTTGCATAACGAAACGATTCATTGCGAGCCGCGGAGAAATCATTAATCCATTCAAAGTGATAAATACGCTTCGTATACTGTGCTGCTATTGCTAGCGTGCCGTCTGTGGAACCCGTATCCATGATGATGATCTCATCGACCGCGTTGGCAACCGAGCTTAAGCATCTGCCTAACTTCTGCTCTTCGTTACGAACAATCATGCATAAGCTTATCGTAATCAAAACGGTATCTCCTCCAATCGCGTTCTCTTCATACATGTTATGGAGCTGATAGCTGTTATGTCTGTACGTCTGCTTCAGGAAGTTGGGATTTTAATATAAAACATGAATAATTTCCTTCTTACAAGGCATGATGATATAATGAGATTATTCATACTAGATGGGTCGGCTATAAGCCTGAACACTGGATGAATAACAAAATGAAGCCAATCGAGGAGGAAAAGAGTAACGATGTCTAAACTCAATATCGGTATTATTCTAGGCAGTACACGTCAAGGACGCGTCAGTCCTCAAGTAGGCGAATGGGTGAAGAGCATTGCCGACCAACGCGGCGATGCGAACTATGAGATTGTTGATATTGCTGAGTACAAGCTCCCTCTCTTGGGCGAAGAAGACGCTACAGAGCAAGCGACAGCTTGGAATACGAAGCTAGCCAGCCTTGACGGCTTCGTCTTCATTGTTCAGGAATACAACCATAGTATTACAGGAGCGCTCAAGAATGCGCTTGATTACGCGCGCGATGCGTGGAACAATAAAGCTGCCGGCATTGTGAGCTATGGCTCTGTTGGCGGAGCTCGCGCTGCTGAGCATTTGAGAGGCATCCTTGGCGAGCTTTCCGTAGCGGACGTTCGCGTTCATCCGGCTCTTTCCCTCTTCACCGACTTCGAGAACGGCTCGGTATTCAAGCCTGCCGATCTGCATCTAACGAACGTGAACGGCATGCTCGATCAAGTGCTTGCATGGAGCGGCGCTCTCAAAACGATTCGTCAATAAGTCCTGCAGAAGCCTTTCTGCTGCTGACAGCAGTCAATACCAAAAAAAACATCGCCTAATACATAGGCGATGTTTTTTTGCGTTTTTTATTGGAACACCCAAGCTAGTCTATCATTTTTTCATATCATATAGCATTGCAAATACTAGCTACTAACATTTGGGAGGAATGTTTATGATCAACAAGCAAGCATTGCGCAAAAAAATGCTGACGAGCGGGTTGAAGAAAAAATGCGGGCCAAAAAGGCACACGAAGCGCCCTGTGCAGTGCAAAAGGAAAGGATCTGCCTTCTCGGCGATCGCAACCGATGCGCAACCCATAAGCAGCGCAACTTTAGTTCAAGTACTATTTGATCGAGAGCTGTTCGACCTAGGGGACGAATACAATCCCGCAACCTCCGTTTTCATTCCGAAACGAAGCGGCGTTTACGTCTTCTTCGCAAGCATGAATTATCGGCCTTCAACGGATGATGCGGGTGTCGTATCGTTAGCTATTGTCGCAGGAGATCGAGACATTCAAATCGATTCGGAAGCAATCGATCCGATAAATAACAATCAATTGGACGTAGCCGGCATCGCGAAGCTCAGAGCTGGCGAACCCGTTGCCGTACTTGCGCTTGTTAGTGCGGGAAACGGGGTCATCGAGCCATTCGGCACACGCTTCGAAGGTTCTAGAGTTCAATAATCGGCAGCAGCTTGCTTTCGATATCAGCGCGCCTTCCCTCCAAAAATGGCGGCAACGATAACGGCTCGTGCAATACGTTGGTATCATCGCTTACTTCGTAGCCTGGACCTTCGTCTGTAGCAAGCTCGAATACGATGCCGTTTGGATCCCAGAAGTAGAACGAAGTAAAGAAATGACGATCAAGAATACCTGTGTTTTTCAACCCTTCAGCCGTTATGCGAGACGCCCATCCTGCCAGCTCTTCCTTATTCGATACTCGGATCGCAACATGATGCACGCTTCCTCGTCCAGGCCTTGCCTTGTCTTCGAGCGCTGATTCCTTCACGTGAATTTCCGTGCTAAGACCGCCCGTTCCTGTCTCGAAAATCGATGCATCATGAGCCTTATCCCCCAACGCTTTTGCGCTGCGGGTTTTTTTGTATCCTAATAGCCGCTCCAGCACATCCATCGTCTTAGCACTTTCGCTCACGGTCAAAACGGCCGGACCAAGGCCAAGTATGGCATTTTGAGCAGGAATATCTTCAACCTTCCATGCAGCGCTTGGCGGGTAAGGCTTGTCGCCTTGGACGGAGACGAGATGGACGGTGAGATCGTCGGGGTCAGAAAACGTCAGAGAAGCTCGTCCTTCCTCATGAACGATATCGCCAACCGACACTTGGCTGCTTTCAAGACGAGCTTTCCAGAAGGATAGTGCATCATCGCTTGGCACCGCTAGCGAGATAGAGGATATGCTGTTCGTCCCTTTGCGTGCATGCCCGGCATTTGGCAGCTCGAAGAAAGTAACCCCCGTCCCCGGCGATCCAAGCTTATCCCCGTAGAATAGATGATACATCCCCACATTGTCCTGATTGACCGTCTTTTTCACAAATCGCAAGCCCATTACTTTCGTATAGAACGCCACGTTCGTTGAAGCGTTCTTCGTAAACATCGATACATGATGCTGTCCAATAATCGGTTTCATGCTTATCTTCCTTTCTATTCCTTATAGCTCCTATTATACAGAAAGAACCCGTGAAGCATATCGTTCACGGGTTCAGAGGTGAAGCTTATTGATTAAGCATGGAACTGCTGCCCATCCAGCACTTCCGGTACATAACCGGCACGGATAACGAAGTCGCCGAAGGACTCGTTGGCTTTGCGTTCTAGTGCGTATCTAGCAAAGATCGGCTGCAGGGAATCAAGAATCTCAGCCTCTCCGATATTCTCTTTGTACAGCTTGTTCAGACGATGTCCCGTGAAGCTGCCTCCCAAATACATATTGTATTTGCCCGGCGCTTTGCCGATGAACGAAAGCTCAGCCAACATCGGACGAGCGCAGCCGTTCGGACAGCCCGTCATACGGATGACGATTTCTTGATCTCTAAGACCAAGCTCCTCCAGCATCGGATCGAGCTTATCCATCAACGTCGGAAGATAACGCTCCGATTCCGCCATTGCAAGACCGCAAGTCGGAAGCGACACGCATGCCATTGAATTTCTACGCAACGCGGAGAAGTGAAGGCCGTCTGTTAAGCCATATTCGCTAGCTAGCGCCTTAATCTTCTTCTTGTTCGCCGTAGTGACATTGGCAATAATCAAGTTCTGATTACCCGTTAAGCGGAAGTCGCCGGTATGGATCTTGGCAATTTCGCGCAAGCCAGTCATCAGACGGTTGTCGCCGTTATCCATGACGCGTCCGTTCTGAATGAACAGCGTCAAATGCCATTTGTTGTTGCTGCCTTTGACCCAGCCGTAACGATCGCCGTTGGAATCGAATTCGAACGAACGAGCTTCTTCCAGCTTCCAGCCAAGACGCTCATGCAATTCATTTACGAACCAGTCGAGTCCGCGGTCGTCAATGGTGTATTTGAAGCGCGCGTGTTTACGAACGGCGCGATCACCATAATCGCGTTGAATCGTAACGGTTTTTTCTGCAACGTCAATAGCCTGCTCCGGCGTACAGAAGCCGATGACCTTCGACACTTGCGGATACGTTTTCGGATCGCCATGGGACATCCCCATGCCGCCGCCAACGCTAATATTGAAGCCTTTCAGCTTGCCGTCTTCGACGATCGCAATATAACCAAGATCCTGCGAGTAAACGTCAACATCGTTGGACGGTGGAATGGCAATACCGATCTTGAACTTACGCGGCAAATACACTTTGCCGTAGATCGGCTCTTGCTCTTCGCCGTCTTGAAGGCTGTCTACAACCTTCTCGCCGTCAAGCCAAATCTCATGGTATGCTCTCGTACGCGGATCCAAATGCGTGCTGATCTTGTTCGCCCATTCGTACACTTCGCCATGTATGTCGGATTGGTACGGATTCGGGTTGCACATAACGTTACGGTTAACGTCGCCGCAAGCCGCAAGCGTACTTAGCAGCGAATCATTCACTTCGCGAATCGTGTTCTTGAGATTCCATTTCAGAACGCCATGCAATTGGAACGATTGGCGCGTCGTTAGACGGATTGTTCCGTTAGCATATTTGTGTGCAACGGTATCCATCATCAACCATTGCTCCGGTGTAACAACGCCGCCCGCTGCGCGTACGCGCAGCATGAACTGATAAGCCGGCTCAAGCTTCTGCTTTGCTCTCTCGTTCCGCAAGTCGCGGTCATCCTGCATATAACTGCCGTGATGCTTCATGAGACGGTTGTCATCCTCAGGAATCGAACCGGTAATCGGGTCCTTCAGCGTCTCTTCAAGACTACCCCGCAAGTAATTGCTTCGAATTTTGATATGCTCGACGTCGCTATGCGGAGCATCGTGCGGAGGATAAAACTCTTTTTTCGACATGCTTGCTATTCTCCCCTCGCGATCAGGAAACGTCTAGTAGACGTCCCGCTGATAACGTTTCTGTTGTTGCAACTGTGCCATATATTCCGTTGCTTGTTCTGGGCTTAACCCGCCGTGACGTCCGATGATCTCAAGCAAGGCTGCATGTACGTCATGCGCCATTCTCTTCTCATCGCCGCATACGTAGACGTGAGCGCCCTCTTGAAGCCATTTGTACAACTCTTCGCCCTTCTCGAGCATCCGATGCTGAACGTATACCTTCTCTGCCCTATCGCGGGAGAATGCTACGTCCATTCGCGTCAATACGCCGTCCTTCAGCCAACGCTGCCATTCCACTTGATATAGGAAATCCGTCGCAAAATGCTGATCGCCATAGAATAGCCATGATTTTCCTTCTGCCCCTGCCTCTTCGCGTTCACCAAGGAACGCTCTGAATGGAGCGACGCCTGTACCAGGTCCGATCATAATGATCGGCGTGTCCGTGCTCTCCGGCAGCTTGAAGTTCGGATTGTTCTGAATGAAGATCGGGAGCTTGTCGCCCGCAGCTACACGTTCTGCAAGCTGTACCGAGCAGACGCCGTTGCGCTCTCTTCCGTTCGCCTCATAACGAACCGAACGAACGGTAATATGCACTTCATCAGGGTTTGCGTTCAAGCTGCTTGAGATTGAATACAAACGAGCTGGGATTTTGCGAAGCAAGGAGACGAATGACTGTGCAGACAATCCCTTAAGCGAATAATCCTTCACAAGATCGATCAAGTCGCGACCGTTCAGGTAGGCCTTAAGCTTCTGCTCTTGTCCTTCGCCGACGAGTTCTGTCAGCTCTGAATTAGAAGTTGTCTCAGCGAACTGCTTAAGCAGCGGCTTCGTCAATACAGTAATTTCATAATAAGAGATCAGCGCATCACGCAATGCACGCTGCTCGCCATTTTTGTTGACGGTTACCTTCTCGTCAGCTTGCCAACCCATTGAAGCGATTAGCTCATCGGCAAGTGCCGAGTCGTTCTCAGGAATAATGCCGATGCTGTCGCCCGGCTCATAAGTCAAGTCGGAGCCTTCCAGCGAAATTTCAACATGGCGTGTCTCGCGGTCGGAACCGCGTCCGTTCAGATTCAAGTTCTCAAGCACTTCCGCTTGGAACGGGTTCGCTCTCGAATATTCCGATTCGGCTGCAGCCGCTGCCGGTTGACCGACCGCACTGCCCGCCGCTTGTGTCGAAGCGCCAGATTGCGCTTGTACAAGCTTCGCTAATGCGCCAGATACTTGCGCCATCCATTCCGTAGCCGTCTCATCGAAGTCAACATCGCAATCCGCACGTTCGACAAGTCTTGTACCGCCTAGCTCCTCGAGGCGTTTGTCGAAGTCTTTGCCGGTTTGGCAGAAGAACTCATATGACGTATCGCCTAGCGCTAGTATCGAATACTGCAAACCTTCCAATTGCGGAGCGCGCTTGGAATGCAGGAATTCATGGAATGAAATTGCCGTATCCGGCGGTTCGCCTTCGCCGTGCGTACTAACGACGATAAGCAAATGACTGATTTTCTTCAGATTGTTAGGCTTGAAGCTGTTCATCGAAGCCGTTGTTACTTCAAAGCCTTCGCCTTCCAAACGCTTCGCCATCTTCTTCGCCAGCTTGTCGCTGTTGCCCGTCTGCGAGCCGAATAAGATCGTCACGTCTTTGGCAACGGGTGCGAGTGCCTGTACTTGAGCTTGGCCTGCTGCTTGCGGCGCTTCTGCTATCGCAACAGCCGAACCCGCCGAGACCAAGGCAGCGCTTTGCGCAGCCGATAAATAACCACTTAACCAAATACGTTGATAATCCGTCAGAGTCGGCAGAAGACGGTTAAGCCAATCTGATTGCTCTTGATTAAACGGACTGTTTGTTGCCTGGATTTCCAATAGTATCCACCTCGCGCAGCTTCCTGTTTAGAATTGCTTCATTTTTTTCATTATTCGACATTAATCGCATTGAATCTTTCATTACATGACCGTACCATAACTATCGCTATGCGGGCAATTTAAATGAATTTATAACTATTATTAGTTATTCTGATAAAAGGCAATTCCCTTCAAATGGAAGGTTACGCTTGCGGTCCAAAACGCTTCAGATTTCTCGCGCGCGCACGCTCCTGCTCGACCTCGCGATTGCGCGGTTCGGCGCTCGTAACGAGAGAATCCATTAACTGCCGCGCTATGACTGCTATGTCGTCGACTGCCTTATGGAATGCTTCTTCGTTCGCCTTGGATGGCGTATGAAAGCCAGACAGCTTCCGAACGAATTGAAGCGAAGCTTCATGAATTTCTGAATCAGCGACCGGAGGTTCAAAGTTGAATAACGTCTTAATATTTCTGCACATCGACTATTCCCCATTCCTTGACGTACAGGAAAGTATATGATTTTCTCATACATTCTCTATACGTTTCGACGAAACGCTGGCGTCTATAGATAGGACGCCGTCAGCTGTTTCTTCTTGTCCGACTTCACTACTACATCCTACTACATTCTGCTGCTGTAATCTAGCCATTTCCTACAAGATTAGTGTGGATTCGACTTGACTTTTATCCTTTAGCTCTAGACAACGACCGCTTGCCCGAATAAGAGCTGTACATTCTCCAACCAGTCAGCAATGCTGCTGCAAGGCATATACATGCAGATACGGTGAATACGGTGTGCATGCCGCTTAAGAACAGCTCCGGACGATCCGGGACTAAACCTGTAACCCGGTATCCGGCTTCCCTGCTCATGACGTGGAATAAAATAGAAGTTGCTAATGTTATGCCTACAACCATGCCGACATTGCGAACAAGCGAATTGACGCTGCCGGCCGATCCAAGCTGCGTACGCGGAACTTGCGACATTATAAGTGAATTGTTCGGCGATTGGAACAAGCCGCTTCCGATGCCGATCATTCCAATCCAAAGTCCTACTAATAAAATGGAGCTTTGTTCATGCAGTCTAGCCAAGCCGAACTGAGCGATGAACATTACGATAAGCCCGGCGAAAGTGAGCAGTTCCGAGCCGATCTTGTCGGACAACGCCCCGCTTAGCGGCGAAACGACAACCATGCATATTGGAAGCAGCATGAGAAGCAATCCTGCCTCGAATGGCGATAAGCTCAACATGTTTTGCGTATAGAACGGTGCAATGATGTTCACGCAGAAGTTCGAAGCGAAGACAAGAAAACCGCATAGAATACTGACCGAGAACATCGGGTTTTTGAATAGAGACAATTGAAGCAACGGCTCTTCCCTTGTTGCCTCGATCCGTAAGAATATCACGAATGCAATTGCTGCAACGGCTAACGATATAATAATCCAAGCATTTCCGTAACCCGTCTGCTGCCCAAGCAATAGACCGGCGAACAGGGTAAGAATGAAGAGCGCGAACATTGAGCTGCCAGGAACGTCGATTTTGGACTTTACTTTCACCAAGTCGACAGGAAGCACCTTCCAGCCCATTACGAGCGCAATAAGGCCGATCGGCACGTTAACCCAAAAGATATATTCCCACCCGATCGAGGAAACGATGATGCCGCCTAAACTCGGACCCGCGATGCTGCCTAACGAGACGAAAGTACCGATTAATCCAAGCGCCTTGCCGCGTTCCTTAGCTGGGAAAATATCGGTAACGATGCCTTGGCTGTTCGCCATCGTCATCGAGGCGCCTATTGCTTGCACCACTCTGGATACAATAAGGAAAGGCAGCGACTCGCTGAATCCGCACAGCAGCGACCCCATGATGAAGATGACCGTACCGAGCTTGAACACTTTTATTTTGCCAATCATATCTCCAAGCTTGCCGAAGAAAAGGATCGCCGCACATATCGCCATGAGATAAGCTGTCGTTACCCACTCAATCTCGGCAATAGGCAGACCGAGGTCATCCGATAACGCCGGCAATGCAATATTAACGATGCTGCCGTCCAACGTCGCCATAAACGTAAATAAATTAAGGACAATTAGGATAATCCACCGTTTCTTCTGAACGGCGGCGTCCTCTTGATAAGTGCTCATATTCGTCTTCATGTAAAGCGCCTCCTGTTAGCGATTCGCAATTTGTTGCGTGCGCAACTATTATCGACGTTATTGTATCACCAGTTAGTTGCGTGCGCAACAAAATTCAGTTAAACTAACGGCAGACGTTAGTAGAATGAGGTGCCAAGTTGAAAAATGAACCGATCGGCAAGCTGATTTCTTATATTCACAGGCAAAATCAGAAGGAGCTTAATAAGCATTTTACTCCCTATGGGATCGGAAGCGGCGGCCAGTATAGCTTCTTGAAAGCAGTTCTTGGGACACCAGGGGTAAATCAGGATCAATTGACCCAACAATTGAATTTCGATAAGGCGACAACCGCTAGATCGCTCAAGCATTTGGAATCGGAGGGATACATCGATCGCAAGCCAGACCCTAATGACCGAAGATCGCTGCTTGTATACCCTACGTCTAAGGCTGAACAATTTCGGCCTACGCTGCAGCGCATTTTGGACGAAACGAACAAAGTGATGCTTTCGCATTTGAATAGCGAAGAAGAAGATCAGATCATCTCTCTGCTTCAGAAAATACGACAAGGGTTTCATGATTAATGAAGCCTCTTTGTAAATCATTTGCGTGAAATCATTTACCTATCCGCACAACTAGGCATATAGTGGAGCATCTACTCGCGGAAGGAAAATGAACATGCATCCTTATTCATATCCATATGGCTACTCTAATGTTGGCTACGTGCATAACCCGTTACACAATCGTTACCCCATGCTACCTCCAATAGCTTGGCCAACAACGGCTCAAGTATCGGATACAAGCATCGGGTATGAGCACATCCAGCGGCTAACCTTCGTGCTTGTGCACGGCTCCTGGGCAGATGCCACCTTCTGGCATCCCATTGCCGAGCAGTTAAGAAGGATAGGCCACGCCGTCTATACGCCGAATTTGCCGGGTCACGGCTCTGATCCCAATAAAAATGTCACGCACCAGATGATTGTCGACTCCGTGACGAACGATATCGTATCGCATCAACTGCAGGATATTGTTCTCGTTGCCCATAGCTTCGGCGGGACAGTTATCCAGAAGGTAGCGGAACGAATTCCAGATCGGCTTAAGCGGCTTGTCTTCATGAACGCCTTCGTCTTAGAGAACGGCCAAAGCTTGTCCGAACAATTTCCCCCTCAAGCGCTTGCGCTGTTCGAGCAGCTTAGACGGAGCTCCAAGGACGACACGATTACACTCCCTTTCCCGCTTTTCCGGGAAAACTTCACGAACTTAGCCAGTCTCCAGCTCGCGGAACAGCTATATCGCACAACTACGCCCGAGCCCGCAGTCCCTGCTTTCACGAAGCTTGATCTCAAGAAGTTTTACAGTCTCCCTACGCCTAAGAGCTATTTCTATTTAACCACGGACAATCTACTTCCCCAAACCGACCAATACAGCTTCCACCCGCTTATGTCGAACAGACTCGGTCTGCATAGGCTCATTAAGATGCCTGGCGATCATATGACGACACCTAAGACACATCCGAAGCAAGTTGCTTGGAAGCTGTATGAGGCAGGCCGGGACTAAATCACGAATAGAAATAAGAAAAGGCTATCATGCAAAGTCTGTTAGGACTTTGCATGATAGCCTGCGTCTCGTTTCTGAACAACTAGCCTTTAATCGCTTTGGCGATCATCTCGGCGAAATAGATTGCGCCTTGCTTGCCTAAATGGACGCCGTCCTTATTGAACAATTGTTCCTTGTCCTTGCTTGCCGAATACCAATCAATCAGCGATACATTATCGTATTTCTCGGCAGCTTCTGCGAGCGTCTTGTTCACATCATCCTGCCACTCGCGAGGCACGCGTGTATTAATGAGCATAATACGGCGTTCCGAACCGATGGAGTCCAGCAAAGCGTTCAACACCTTCGGCTTGAATGAACCATTCGTTCCTAGCTCAAGAATGACGATATCACCTAGTCTGCCGCTTTGGATGAAAGCATCGATGACCTCGGATGCATGCGCCATTTGTCTACCGACCTTGCCATCCACCGTTAAGTTAGGGAATTGCTTCTCCAAATAAGGTGCAGCATTCAGAATAACCGAGTCGCCAATAATCGTAATATCGTCCTTCACAACCTGCTCCTGCTGAGAACCGTTCGGCGTAGTCGTCGGCTGTGTTAGCGGCGGAGCTTCAGTAGCTGGATGATCCGAAGGGTCTGTTGCATCCGGCTTCGGTGTGCTTGTAGGCTTCGTCGTCGGTATCGGCTTCTCCGTAGCCTGCTCCGCAGGAGGTTTGCTTGTGGGCTCAGGCTTGTAACCGGCATGCGTTCCGTCTCCCGGCTCATTGGGCGGCATGCTAGGCGTCGGCGTATTGACTACTTCGCTGTAAGGCGGTTCTGGTATCGAGCCAGCAGGCAGTGCAGCCTCATGCAGCAGCTCTGCGTGACTAGCGTAGGATACCGACACCGTCACTAACAACGCGGTAGGCAGTAACATCATCATTTTGCGAAAGTTAAAGCTTAGCAGCATCGCGTTGCTTCTGAGCTCAGCGAACAGCTTCGTTAGCGCACCTCTGCGAATCGGCTCTTCGATATAACGCCATGACAATTCGGCAATTGCCAGTGTTGCTGCTACCTGGAGCAACGCTCTTACCGCGTGGAATTCCCCGAATTGCGCTTGCGGCGTACTAAGTACGATAATCGGATAATGGTAGAGATAAATGCCGTAGGAACGCACGCCAAGCCACCTCAGCGGCTTAAATCCTATAAGATTGCCGAGCTTCACGGCAGGATGCACGATTGCGGCCACAATGGCCGCTGTCGCTACGGAAGCGACAACCATACCGCCTTGATATAAGAAAGAATCATATTCTTTCGTCATTACAATCATCGCGATCATAATACCGAGTCCGATCGAACCAAGCGTATTCAGAGCGACCCGCGATCTCAAGGAAATGTTGGCCGCAAGTCTTCGGCTGGGCCATACAATTGCAAGCGATGCGCCGATCAGCAGCGAGAACGCTCTTGTGTCCGTTCCGTAATATACACGGCTAGGATCTTCGCCCGGTGAGTAAAGCAGCGTCATCAGACAAGCCGATATAGCTGTTGCAGCGATCGTCCACGATAGCAGTTGACCGCGCATGCGCGCGATATGCAGCCCCCCTAACAGCAAAAGAGGCCATATGAGATAAAATTGCTCTTCTACCGCCAATGACCAGAAATGACCAAGCGGTGATGGAGGTCCAAAAGATTCAAAGTACGATACATCGTGAAAGATCAGCCACCAATTGCTTATATAGAGCAGCGCCGAGCCAATATCTCCTCCAATGGAGTAAAGCCTGCCCGTATCGGTTAAAAATAACCATAGTGACACTAAGGCGAGCATAATGAACATAGCCGGGAGCAATCTGCGCGCTCTTCGAAACCAGAAGGTTTTGAAATCAATTCGTTTGTGCTCGGACCACTGCGCAAGCAGCAGATCCGTAATGAGATAGCCGGATAAGACGAAAAACATCGTTACTCCTAACAAACCGCCAGGTGTCCAATCAAAGCTTACATGGTAAGCGATTACCGCAAGAACGGCGATCGCTCGAAGGCCGTCAAGGCCAGGGATATAACGGGAGCTGTTACCGATTGGTTTAGGCATGATGGTCATTTCCTTTCTTTAAAGGAACGCCATAATGACTTCTCTTTCTTCTTGATGTGTGTGTTGCTCTCCTGCTTCGGCGGTTGTCGTACATGGTGCACAGCCCTTTCTAGTTGCTTCTTGTTTATAGGGTTAATTATATAGCTCATTTATGAAAATGTCGTTACAGAAGAGTAACAAAAAAACGCATATTTGCCGCCGGCAAAGTCATACCCATTAATCCATATGTATGCGCAACGAAAAAAAGCATGCTTACGCCGAAAATGATCGACATAGACATGCTTTTTGTCGCCGTTCAGATGGCAGCTGCAGCTCTCTTTCGCGGAGCTAACCCGTAGACGGGCTGTTAGGCACATGCCCCTTCTGATTTCGGTTCTCGTCCGTCGATGCCGCGACACTATCCTCCGCTTGCTTCGACTTAGCCGCCAGTGCTTGCTGCTCGCCCTGGAAAGAGCGATGTTTATTTCGAGCCATCGTGCAGACCTCCTCGATCTCGATTCGCATGTATGCATATATGGACGTAATTACGTACGCAAGAGCATGCGATCCAGCCTAGAATTCCCGATACGGCTCTTTATTAATCACGAGACCCTAAGGTTACCTTAATCCCATGGATGTGTAACCGTTAGGAAATCCGCCAGCTTCTTGCTCTCTTCGCGGCGCATTTTGCGCATGTCCGCGCGTTGCGGCGCAGTCTCGTAAAGCTTCTTTTCTTCCTCGGTCTCCGGTGTTACGCCCGGTACCGGGACTGGCTTTCGATCCGCATTCAGCGCAACGAAGGTTAGGAAGGAAGTAGCCGCTATGATTCGATCGCCGCTAAGCAAATCCTCCTTGATGACCTTGACGAACACCTCGACGGAAGATCGGCCCGTCCACGTCACGAACGCTTCCAGACATACGGAGTCGGATGGACGAATCGGATGCAGGAAGTCAACCGAATCGGTTGATGCCGTTACGACGGAACGTCTGCAATGTTTCGTTGCCGCAATCGAAGCAATATCGTCGATATAAGCCATCAGTTTGCCGCCGAACAGCGTGTTGTGGTTGTTGACGTCAGTCGGAAATACGCGAGCGGTTTTGAAGCATTTCGATTCTCTAGAAAAACGTTGTTCCATCTTTATCTTTCCCCTCTACTATATACGGACAGCAATTGCTGTATCGCTCTCTCTGAATCCACCTCTACGCAGATCTCGACCGCCCGCCCCACCGTTGGCTTCACGCGTCGATCGGTTATAATCATCCCTGCCGTCAGGCCGCTGCCGCAATCGATAACGGCTGGCAGCGTCTGAACTTGAACAAGCGATGGATTCAGCGCAACGAGAACTGCGAGAGGATCATGCATCGGGCATTCACCCAAGAAGTTGTTGGACTTATGGTAGAAATCGAAATAAACCTCCATCGATTCCGTTAGAAACTTAACGAGCGGCTGTCTCTCTTCTGACGCATTCTGCGATAAGTAGGCCAGATGCGATCGGGATAGTCTTGTCTTCTGCGTTACATCAAGACCAACGACAGTAAGCGGCACGCTTGATTCGAATACAAGGGCTGCCGCTTCCGGATCGCCGTGCAGATTCGCTTCACTGACCGGCGTCGCATTGCCCGGCGCGAATACCGTACCGCCCATGACGAACACTCGCTTCAGCTTGTCCGCCACTGACGGATCTTTCATCAGCGCAAGCGCCAGGTTAGTCAGTCTTCCGACCGTAACGAGCGTCAGCTCGCCCGGATTCTCGGATGCCATGCGGATGATGAAGTCAGCCGCTGATTCCTCGAGCAGCTTCTGAGGCGATTTCGGAATGTCCGCATCGCCAATGCCGTTATGTCCGTGAATATGAGGAACAACTCCTTTGAAAGCACGCTTTAATGGAGCTGCCGCGCCTGCTGCAACCGGAACTTCATAGCCGCAATTGGCGAGCCTGATGACTCGCAGCGTATTTTCCGTCGCTTGCTCCATGTCGATATTGCCGAATCCCGTCGTAATGCCCTCCACCTTAATGTCTGGCGAGAGCAGTGCAAACAATATAGCTGCAGCGTCATCGACGCCTGTATCTACATCTAATATCATACGTAATGGATTGCTCATGTCATAAAACCTCCCTCGTGTACGTCCATTGTAATCGATAGAGGCGAATGTTGCCAAAAACTTTTTATGGAGTTCTCCCGTCTCCATGTCCGTCGCATTATCCGAAGAAATAGCTGATATAGATCATAACGAGCAATCCGATAATGAACGAATACGTAGCCGATCGCTCATAACCGTGCCCGTGTGTCTCTGGTATAAGCTCCTTGTAGACAATGAACAGCATCGCACCGGAAGCAAAGGCCAGTCCATAGCCGATTAATTCTTGTATGTAGCTTGCCGTGAAGTAACCGACGATAGCCGATACGACCTCCATTAAGCCGGTCAGCGTAACAAGAAGCATCAGCTTCAGCTTACTTACCTTCGAATGGATCAGGAATATGGCGAGAACAAGCCCTTCCGGCATATTCTGAGCTCCGATAGCGATTGCAACCATCGGTCCTAAGCCGGCATTTTCGCTGGCATAGCTGAATCCTGTGCTTAACCCTTCCGGAATGTTATGGATGAACAGCGCAATGATGACAAGTAGCGACTTGGAATCAAACGAGGAAATGCCCCGTTCATTCTCGACATCAATATGCGGAATGTTCTTCTCCAATAGATCGAGCGCTATAATACCGATCAGCAATCCGATCGTGAGAGGGATAATGCCGGATTCATTCAACGCCTGCGGCATTAATCCGAATGTTGATGCGGACACCATGATGCCCGCGGTAAAAGCGATGAGCACGTCCTTCCATCTCTCGGACAAGCTCTTCACGAACAGCAATGGTACGGCGCCAAGCACCGTTGCCATTGCTGATATAAAACTGCCTATAAGTGCCGCTGTCATGTTGTTTATGGATTCTCCTTGTCGCCCGTTAGGTATGCATTCCGCTCCCGCTGCCCGTAGCGCTATTCGCAGGAGCAGTGTCGGCCTGATCTTTCCGGATTTGCTCCAGCAGTGCCTCTACCTCTTTTCTTGACTTGGCGATTATAATCGTTTTCTCGCCTTCGATAGCTTCAAGCTTCCTGAGTATCGTCGGCCGGTTTCGTTTCCTATAGTTCCATACCCAGACGATGAACGACCAATCCAGCTTCTCCGGGCATTGCTCGTTCAGATCGGGTCTCGTACGCCCTTGATATTGCATTCTGCGCTTAATTATACGATACATACATAATAATCGAGGTGCATCGAGAAAAATTACGGTATCTGCTCGAGAAATGCGCAAATCGAGCGTGCGAGAGTAATTGCCGTCCATTATCCAAGCCTCTTGCTCGGCGAACGACTTTACAACCACATCCCACTCGTCATTAGGAGTCGCTACCCAATTCGGCTGCCAATAATAGCGATCAAGATGAATGACAGGCACCTCAATGAGCTGGCTTAGCTTCCTGGACAAGGTCGACTTGCCAGCGCCCGCTGAGCCGATAATCAGCACTCTCTTCATCGCTTATTCAGCCCTTCGCGGACTAAGTCTAAGAAATTAGAACGATGCTCGCTGCGGCATGCGATTAAGTAAGGTCTACCGCCCGTCCCAGTGAAGGGGTTTCCCTCATAGTCCATGACGATGCCTCCGGCTTCTTGCACGATGAGGAGCCCCGAATACAGATCTTCGCCTTCGGAATTGTAAACGATAATGCCGTCCAAATCCCCTCTAGCCAGCATCGTCCATTGCAGAGTCGGCGCCCATAACCGCATCATTCTACGCGATGACGCATCAATATGGTGACGAAGCTTGGCTGCTGTTTCATCATGCTGCACCTGATGGCCTTGGATCCAGCCCACTCTAGCTTTCGCAAGCGCTCCCCGCTCCCCGATCGCTACTCGAATGCCATTACAAGTCGCTCCCTCACCTGTCTCTGCTACGTATAACCGTTCTGTCATCGGCTCAAAGATAACAGCAAGTACCGGGGTGTCGCGCTGAACAAGCGTAATCGAAACCGCAAATAACGGTAAGCCGACCGCGTAATTATTCGTCCCGTCTAGCGGATCGACCAGCCATGTCCATTCGCTTGAAGAGGCAATCTCGCCTGCTTCCTCCGACTGAATGCGATGTCCGGGAAATACCGATTGAATTTTATGTAAAATAATAGCTTCGGCCAAATGATCCGCTTCTGTTACCAGATCGCCGTGCTCATCCTTCTCGCGAACCTGATTCAGCATTCCGAATCGCTCTCGAATGACCCGACCTGCTTCATAGGCCGATGATATGGCGACCTCTCTTGCAATACGAACGACTTGCTGCTCCATCATCGCACCTCCACGACTTACTGACTGAGATTACATTGTATATTCAGAAACACCGATCGTATACATGAATTTCTTTTTAAGGATCATCTCATTGCGTTTGCACGGTATAAAAGTGCAGCTTATTACCTGACGGATCAGTGAGGCTCACTTGATTCCAATGGCTATCGAAGCCCGGCCGGGCGAACTTAAAGGTTTTGGCGAGCAAATGCTCTTGTAGCCGCTTAGCATCTTCAACCTCTACCCGAATCGCGCTGCCCGGATTACAATCTCCGAAGTGCTCCGATAGATGAACAATACAATCATCCTTCGATAGCTGCATATAGAGCGGCATATCCGGCTCAAATCGATGCTCCCAGTCCACCGTAAATTCCAGAAAGTCGATATAAAACTGTTTCGTTAGCGCTTCATCAAAAAAACGTAAAATAGGCACTACTCTCTTCACGGTACGCCTCCTTAATAGTCAAAGATTTATCGCTGCGACCACGAAGCTCGAACATACCCGATTCGCATGCCGACCTTCTCCATATTACGATGACTTGACGATAAGAAGCCGCATTGTGCAACAGCTAGCTCGCAGCCTTGCTGCGCCGCATAATGAATGCGCTCTCGCAACAATCGGCTTTGCAGACCTCTCCTTCGATAGTCGGGAAGTGTCGCGGCAAAGGTGAAGGATGCGATGCGATTGCTAACATGCATGACGCCGACAGCAGCAGGCTCATTATCGATTGTTGCAATATAGAACGACCAACCCGGGCGATCATACAGCACCTTGTTATTACGTGCGACATGCGGTATGCCGTCATTGGACAGCCCTGTCGACAGACAGTGGATACGCGCATACGTTTCGAATTCATCCGACTCAATCATCCGGATTCGAAGCGAGTCCTCATCTGCAAAAATTTGCGGAACAGGAGTCACATACATTGAAGTATGGAAGCCGGATTGATAGAATCCGCGTTCCGCCAGCGCGCCTAGCAGCGACTGATCGACGAGTGACGGGATTATTTCAAAATGAGCTTTACGGCCTCGCGCTTGATAGAAGTCAATGATCGAATCCAGATGTTCCTGATCTGCGCTTCGCAGTCCTTTAACCGTGTTGAAGCTTGGCCAAGGCATCGTCTCGCTGTAGTAACAGGTTGCATTCCCAGCTTGCCGCAACTCGATCCCTTCCGGATTGCCCAGCCTTTGCTGAACGGCAAGCATTCGGTCGGTCATGTAATCCGTCTCCGACTGAACGATACGAGCAATTAAATGGTCCGATAGCCGTTGCTCTTCCATTTGCGAGTTAGCCCTCCTCAGCCTCCGACTTTGCCTCAACCGAAAGTTTTACTTCGGCTATACGAAGACGCTGCTGGGCGAACGTATGGAAACGTTGGAACTCCGCATCGTCCTTGAACACATTCCGTAATATTTTGTGCGTATCGACATTGTCTCGCCGAACCATTCGGAAGCTGTTCTCGTCCACGGTAATTTCCTTGTAATGCTCCCATTCTTTGAAGCCGCTTTCCTTATTTGTTGTCATCTCCACGCCTTCGTGCGAGTAATTCATGCGCACCTCGCCATGTTTTCTCATTCGGAGATAGAAGAAGAGCGGAACAAGTCCCAATGATACGATCAACTTGAGTCCGAAGTAAATCGATATGAGCCAGCACACCAGGCTAATCGTAATTAATATTTCTTTCGTGTTCACCGCAAGCAGAATACCGCAAACCGTAATGATTGCATTGCCCAAGACGCGATAAGGATGTTTGCCGAACAAGTCTGACCATATTTGCTTAAAACAGCCTGATAACGTATATCGGTATTGGATAGAAAATGTGGGATTCGTCAAAGCTGCTGCACCTCTCCTATGTTTCATATAAAATGCCGTACTATCGCTTTGCCAGCAAGCTTTCAACGACAGCCTGCACTCGCCTGGCACGTGTATTAACCTTCTTCGCATCCTCGATCAGCTGAACCGCGTCCCTCTGCTTCGAGGACGATAGCTTATTACGGAACGCATCTTCCAGCCCGCTGCCACGAAGCGCCGCCATAAGATCCGCCGGAAGGTCGACCATACGCGGTGCATCGTCTGGATAGATAACGACATTCACCATATCTCCTGCCGCTAGACCAACCTTGCTGCGGACTACCTTAGGTATGCCGAGACAATGGCAATCCATGCCCATTTTCACAAGCGAACCTCTGTACTCGGTTCCATCCCGGAACACAGCCTTCACTTTCACTTGTCCCATCGTATTAAACTCCTTATATACATCGTACGGGAATTCGATATAGGCGGCATCCATGCCATCATGCTTAAGCAGCTCCGCTTGCACCTCATAGGATTTCAATGGGCACTCCTCCTCATTTTATAAAGTCACGGCCGTTCAGGGCTGCATGTTCCGAGTCAATATAATCGTACGATTAATTATAGCAACAATACCGAATATAATCGCGAATGTCGCATGACCCAAGTCGAACAGTGCAGCGATTGCCAGGCCGAAGATGATCGTTTCCACCGCTAATACGCCGTAGAGCGGCAGCTTGACTGTCGCCTTCGGCGATATGATCTTCCCCCAGGCATAAGCCGCGCTCACCGGAACGCCAAGTCCAACGATTAGATTAAGCCACAATGGTGCTTCGAGATGAAATCCCCAGTAGCATAAGGCAATCATAATCACGATTTCCAACAGAAACCGCAACGATAGATTCAAGACTCGAAACATAACGCCCCTCCTTACGTCTGCTCATACAAATCCCCCTACACCTTACAGGCTATAGAGGGACTGACGTTACCTATACAATCTTGACTATCGATTAGCGCAATAGGCAACCACTTCGTCATAAGACAAGCTGCCGCCGAAAATATCTAACGCGCTTCCAATCGTAAGATCGATCTTGCCCGCTGACAAGGAAGCGAACAGCTCCAGATCGGCAAACGATCTAACGCCGCCTGCATAAGTCGTCGTAATCGAAACCCATTCGGCGAGCGACTTCACCAAGCTTTGTTGGAAACCTTGCTGTTTGCCTTCCACATCAACGGCATGAATGAGAAACTCGTCGCAATATTGCTCCAAATACGCGATATTGTCTGGATTGACCTCGAAGTCAGTGAACTGCTTCCACTGATTGCTGACGACGAACCACTTGCCATCTTTTTCCTTGCAGCTGAGATCGATAACGAGACGTTCTTTGCCGACAGCAGCCAGCATGTTGTCGAGGTTATCCTTGTCCAGCTTGCCGTCTCGGAATATATACGATGTAACAATAACATGCGATGCGCCTTGATCCAAGTAATGCTGCGCGTTCTCGGCGTTAATGCCGCCGCCGATCTGCATGCCGTTCGGATACTCGTTCAATGCGCGTATCGCTGCTTCTGTATTGCCGCCGCCAAGCATAATAACATGGCCGCCAGTCAGCTTGTCCCGCTTGAACAGCGAGGCGTAATAAGCGGAGTCATGCGTAGATACGAAGTTCTCAATGATGCCTTCTTGATCGGCATGAAGCGTTTCCCCTACAATTTGTTTCACTTTACCGTCATGAAGATCGATACATGGCTTGAATTTCAAGAGCTGTCTCCACCATTTCCTGTATGTAGTCTAGTCGCCCAGATGGCATAACCATTTTGTTTTCATTTTACTTCAGATCGCTCATTATGGAAAGAATGAACCTAGCAATTAAGCAAGTCGGCCGTTCCATGATTGATACCAGCGAGGAATTATGTTTGCGAATTGATCGTGATCCGCGGCTACTCTTTCTACTTTTGCCATCATGATCTTCATCTCTTCCGGCTTAACCTTCATAATCCATACAATAGAAGAGATCGTACACATGGCAACATATAGCGCGTAAAGCTGCCAAAAAGTTTCGCTTGGCTCATTCAAGTTATGATAACCTTTGATCTGACCAATGGAGAACGGAATACTCACTTCTGCGCTGAAAAATCCTGTCTTCAAAAACTCATGCACAGGATCGCCCCAATCCATGCGGTTAAAGTCGATCGCTCCTGCAAAAGCTTTATTGCGCACGATTAAGTTAGCCGTATGATAATCGTCATGCTGGAACAGATTTGGACGATTGTTCATCCAATGAAGATGCTCCTCGATAAACGACAATATCGCAGAATCACCAGCAATTCGCACTCCGCAATTTCTGTATTGCTCCACATATCGGAGGTGCTTAGCTACCTTTCGGCTATACCAGTCCTCCACCTTATTGTCGGCCTTCAACTGATGTATTAGCTGCAGTTGTCGCCCCGCTTCCAGTCCGATCTCATATTGCTCCTCGTCTGAAAAGCGAGGCAGCATGTCGGAAGCATCTTCACCTTCCACATAAGTTAATACCATATACCCTAGCGCGATACCCGTCATCCGTCCGATCTCTATTGCTTGCGAGCATTTCACGCCAAGCGTCTCCAACTGCTTCAGCACTTCGTATTCGGCTTGCTTCTGATCCAATTCGCTGAGGCTGAAGCATTTTAGGAAGAAACGATTATCCGGTTTGCTGACAATAAACTTCATATCTCCCGAGTAGCCTTTATACACTTGCTCGATTACGGTGTATCCTCTCAAACTTTGTATATCTCGATTAATCCAATCCTGTACTTGGGTCGTTTGCATAGCTATCCCCCTTCCTTAATCCAAGCTACTTAAACCTCGCGTCGAAAGCGCCCTGATCTCCATGAAACACATTGATATCTACATACGCATCTATTCCATCCACTCTGCCGCGATTGCAATATTGCCAAAACAGCCAATCGCGATCGCCTTTCAAAGATGGAGGCTTAAGGATATCGCGTATCCAAATATCGTAATCCTCAAAGCCAGAGGATACATATTTGTTATACGTATCATACGTAACATAAAGAATCGGTTTTTTGGAATAATAGGTTTCGACACTGTTACTGAACAGCTTAAGTTCCCGCTGAATCTGTTCTACCGGATGATCTAATGCTATTTCCAGATCGATAACGGGCGTCAATGACTGCTCTTCCTTAGGAACGTTGCTAATGAATAACTTGGCTTGCTCCTCGCCAGTACTTCGGGCAGAGAAGAAGTGATAGGCTCCCGTCATAATCCCGGCTTTCTTCGCTTCCTCCCAATTACTCTTAAACGTATCGTCTACGTAGTCGTTACCTTCCGTTGCTTTCAAATACACGAATTGATATTTACCGCTTGAAGCCACTTTCTTCCAATCGACTTCCCCTTGATAATGCGACGCATCAAGGCCGCGAATCTCGTAGCCGGATGCGAATAGACTCGTATGCCATATGTAGCCCTTATATTCTAGGAAAGCTAGAACTGCAGCTGCTGCCATCGCAATAAGAGCGATCTTTTTGAGCTTCATCTATACACCAGCTCTCCGTTTCATCTCAGCCCTATTGCCAACGGCAGATCAAGGCTTCGCCTTCTCATATCTATAGAGCACGCCGTTATCCGGCTTCATCTTCATTCTCGGCTTTTGCAATCACGCTGCTTAGCACCAAAATAACTACTTAATCAAACCAGATTCAAATCTTGCACACAGATCTTTAATGTCGTTAATTCTAGCGAGAGAATCAATCCATTCGTTCGGCACCGCTTCTAGTCCGTAGTAAAGACCTGCCAGTCCCCCCGTTACCGCGCCTGTCGTATCCGTATCCTCGCCTAAGTTAATCGCCTTCATAACCGCTTCCCTGTAACTTCTAGTCGTTAGCAGACACCAGATCGATGCTTCCAATGTATGAATGACATACCCGCTGGACGCAATGTCGCTTTCACCGAGCAAGCGGAAATCGCCAAACAATAGTCGATCGAAAGGTTTTATATGAGGTTCAGTTCGATACTGTTCCACTATAACGGCTCTCGTAGCGGCCAGCGCTTCGTGCAATGAATGACCCTCCAGCAAATAAATGGCCATCTCCACGTAAAATTGACAAGCGATAATCGAAATCGGATGACGATGCGTAACCGAGGATACGTCAGCGACTGCTTTCATTCGTTCTTCCAAAGAAGCCTCTCGCATGAAAAAAGCCATCGGCAGAATGCGCATCAGCGATCCATTTCCGTTAGAAGATAGGTCGCTGCCTCCCGCAAGTAAAGGACTTATCTTATCTTTACGGACTCGAATAATAGCCGCTTTCGTTGCGTTACCGATATCGAACACTTCTCCATAAGGGGTCCAATAGCCTTCGAACAGCCACTTCGCGAATCGATTCGATAGATCATCGAGATCCACTTTCTTACGGCTCGCTAAGCTCTCCAATAGACAGAACGTCGTCGTGCTGTCGTCCGACCATGAGCCGGCAGGCAAATGATAAGTACCATAACCAATCATATCGACCACCGGGTTACTCGCTATCGTATCGCGATGCTTAAATTCAACAGGCACGCCTAATGCGTCGCCGAGACATAACCCGAGGATACCGTCCTTTACTTTGCTCATCTAGTTATTGCCTCCATTCGAAGATCATGTATGGCTATAGCTCAACCGGCAACCCTTGCGCATACATGTGAAGGGCATTCGTATGTCGATTCAGCACATCCATCGTTTTTGCGCTAGGTGTTGCGAATATAACCGGATAATCGATCTCCCCATATTGCGGGCGAATCGGAAATGCCAGCTTTTCCTCCTCCAAGCTGAACTCCGCCCCAATACCTTTCTTATTTCCGCGCGCATCCAGCCGGAACCAGCGTCCATGACTGCGCAAATATACCGCGTTAAGCGCATGGATGCAGTACCCTGTATCCGGTGTATCCCCTAACGTGAGCTTCTGATAGCAAAAGCCCGTTGGAATATCAACAGCTCTTAAGAGCGCAGCCAATAGATTCGACTTTGCGTAACAGATTCCTTCCTTGTATCTGAGCACCTCGGACGCCGTCTTCGTTATACGCTCGCTCTGAATGTCCCAGGTATGCGATATTTCGTCACGAACGAAACGGTATGCCGCATCAGTCATTTCAACTTCATTCATGCTCCGTTGGAAAAGCTTCTTCGCCAACATTTGAATTTCTTGATGACTGTAATCCACCTCATCCAGTTCAGCCAAATAATTCGCCATATGATTCGATTCAGCTATTAGCTTCATTGACTCACTTCCTCGCTCTTTTTTGTACACCCTTTAACCGCCGACTGCTTGCAAAACGCCTTTGTTATATTTATAATCATAGCTCAAGTTTTCGTCAGCTATATTCCCAAAGCGAATAAGCGGCGGCGACTGATCCATATTAAGCGTAGCAAAATCGCCAGGTTTTCTTCCCAACGCATCGACAACCGACGAGCTGATTTCAAGTCCTTCATCCTTAGCTCGAATAACGGTCAAATCCGGCCAAGACATATGCAAACCTGGGAACTCAATAATAAATTCCTCCATACCGTCGGCATCGAGATCCATGAAGCTGCCCGCTCCCCATCCCTCGAATGAAAGCAGCTTTGATTCAACCCTATCGAATACTACAAACAGATTACGCCCCGGTCCATTGGCAAACAAAGGCACGCTGCCGATTAGCTCATATCTCTCCTGACCGAAAAATAGCTTTTGGATAACACATAGTTCTGTGCAATGGCTCTGATCGGATTCCGTTATAGATTGAGATAACTCGCGAATGAGATACGTATGATCACCGACTTTGAGAAGTCCATTATAAATGGTAAACAGCGATTCGTCAGACTTCGATTCTTCGTAGACATCTAGTTGAAACGGCTTACCTTCTAACGATCCGAACGGAATCGATTGGATTTCCTTCCATCCTGGCGCAGTTTCAGTACTAGGCAGCTCGATTAGATCCAGTGGCTGGAAAGTAAGCGCAATCTGATCAGGCAAAGGTTGTATTACACTATCAACAGGTTTTGGCAATGTACGTAACCCGGAACATCCGAGTGTTCCGATCATGCAGCAACTAACCATTAGTCCACCGCATATCATTCTTTTTCCCCATCCGCCTATCATTTTCATTTTCATTTTCTATTCATAGCCTCCCTCAATAGGCGGAAGCTGCTTATAGGCTTCATTCGATTCTATCATTTCAATGATGAGCTGCGTAAGCTCTTGCATTTGTACAGCTTTAGAATCGTCGCCGAACCCGCCTATCCAGTCAATGAGAAGCTGCTTACCTTTCCACTGGATATCAAACTGGAACCCGCTAGAAGGCTCCATTACTTTACCCTCATTCATGCCTCTATAAGACTCGATATCCATCTGCTCCATTAGCTTGCGAATATCGTTTTTTTGCTCTCCTGTGAGTGTTAGATCGGTTGTAACAACACCATCCATCACTAAATCTTTCGTAAACGTGTTTTCGTTCGTATTCAGCTCATTTTTGTACATAACGCCATATTTCAGTATGAATTCAAGCGACTCCTCATGATCATTGTTCGAACAGCCGCCAAACATAAGGACTAGGCATATAAGTGCGGAAGTTTTACCAAAGAAGTTCCCATGAAGTGATCTCATCGCATATGCTCCAAGCAAACAGCTACAGATCTTTCCAATGAAGCTATAACTTCATCGAAAGTTAGAAGCTCAAGCCGCTGATCCATCGTCTCATCTTTTCTTTCAAAATCGCCATATAAATCATCAACCAACATGGGCAGCATCCGGTAATCGATCTCATCTATGTCGACTGGTGAAACGTCCAACTTTTGCAGCACTAGGCCGTAATGCTCAATAAGCATCCCATTCAACCGAACGAAATCCCGATAATAGCTCTCTTGCACGCGTTTCTTCTCTGGCTGCGGCAAATACTTGACTTTAGGATTATAAATATCCTCTACCCACACTCCATCCGATATAAGATGACAATAATAGCCAAGATAGAAGGGCAACTGCTGCTCCGACATATACTTTTGTCTGAATGCTCGTAAGTCGGACTTAACGATACCATCCGCATCCGTAAGTAGAAAATGAGATTCGCTCTTCGGCCCACCTGGAGGTTTATTGGCATCGGGAGCAATTCCACCAAGAAAAAACTGAGGGTCATTGATATCTAGCCGCTTGCTTAATATCGTTTGTATACAGTAATGCATCACTCTCGAACCCATCCTAACTTCCCCTCTCCTTACTCAATAATTGGAACCAAAACATCAACTTGACTACCGCTCATTGCGATCTTTCGTTTCACTTCACAACGTCTTGACGAAACGGTAGCCCGTTGTTTCAAAGCCTAGGTTTCGATAGAAGGCGCGCGCTCGCTCACGTTCCGGCTTTATGCCGCTAGTCAAATACAATGCGTTTGCGCCCTGTTCTCTGGACCAGTTCTCGGTATAAGCCATTAACTGTTTGCCAACACCTCGGCCTTGATATTCATGTTTCGTGACGAGCACATTAATATGTACGACAAATCCATCAGCCTCATAGTAAAACAATTTGCGAAAGCCAATCATGCCTACAACATGATCCGCAATCGTCGCAACGAATGTTTCGTTCTTGTTGCTTGTACCCAAACGGTCCATTCTCGATTTCATCTGTTCAGTCGTAGACGGATAACCCAGATCCAGCATTAACTCTGCTATTGCTTCCATATCTTCCGGTCGATAACGGCGTATTTGTACCAAATCTATAAATCCCCCTATGAATAATGGATACGATAGTCTAGTGTTCTAGCGCTGCATCAATAGGATACGAAAAGTGCGAGATCAAGTCATCATCCTTGTAAATTGTGCAATGCTCATAAATATGAGGGTCTTCCAATATCTTCGAAAGAAACAACGGAATGTTCGTAGCTACCCCATCATTGTCCTTGTGCAGAATCCAATCAATTGATTTCCAGTCCAATATTCCCTCATCCGTCTTAATCGGCGTATCGTAAACATACCCCTCATCCACCTCGGCAACGTACGTGTACATCCCGCCATATTCGCCGCCCATCTCCGATTTCCATGAAATAATGCCTTTAAAGTGCAGATTGACAGGTGATATGTCTGTCTCCTCCGCTAATTCACGAAGCATCGATTCCCTCGGCGATTCGCCTTGCTCAATCTTGCCGCCGATGCCGTTCCAGCAGCCCATCCAAGCCGGCTTTTCCCGGTTAAGCAGTAATATTTCGTTTCCTCGCTTAATGAAACATATGGTGTATGCCAACATAGATGTCCAACCTGACCTTTCGATGATGTCGTTAACGTTTAGGGTAGAATCTTCTTCATTTCACTAAAATGACCTAGTGCCGGTTCTCCTTCATTCAATCGTTCGTCCCAAGGCTGATCACCTCGGTACCAGATCGATTGAAGTCCTGCCAGGCGCGCTCCTATTACATCATTAACGGGATGGTCGCCCACATAGATTGCATCCGAAGGTTCTACGCCAAGCCTCTGCACGGCGATAGCGAAGATTTCAGGATCAGGCTTCTTCGTTTGCACTTCGTCCGATACGATGATCGCGTCAAAATAATGTCTTAATCCAGCGAAATCAATTTTCGCATTTTGTGAATGCACCGAGCCGTTCGTAATAAGTCCCAGCTTCAAGCCGTTAGCTCTTACCAAATCCAGTGCTTCAATGGCGCCATCCATTACTTCGGTGCAGCGGAAAAACTCCGAAAACCAATAAGCGAGCAGCAATTCTGGCGTAACGCCCTCCTTCCATCGGTATGCGTTATACAATTCCGCATAAAGCTCTCTTTTGCCCCGATACCCCTCACGATCCGCAATTCGTATCTCTTCTATGATGACTTGTTTGTCCGATTCAAGCTCAATAATCATATAATCGTCTATCAACCGCTCTGTAAATCTACGAAAAGCAAGTCTACGGTCCAACAGCGTATTGTCCAAATCAAATATAATCGCTTTCATGTTCAATACATCCCCCCTCCTAACAATTTAAATTCACCAAGCAGGGTACAATAACCTTCCAAAATAGTGCAAACGTGCTAGCTATAATGGATTTCTGCAGGATAGACACCTCCTAAAAACCCCATCATACCGCTATACTGGATATTGGCATCAACTTTGCTCTCGATGGGCTGAATTGGAGCTTTATTATGAAAAGTTAGTGCAGAAATCCAATATAGCCTCTGAAAGCATTCTGAATTGGAAAAAGTTGATGCAATTATCCAACATAGGAATCCGCTTTACTCTAGCCCGCTTCCACTAACAGCTTCGTAGCCGCATCCTGCATGCTGATCCATTCCTCGGAGCCATCACCGGATAGATGCGCGTAATCAGCGTACACCTCCATCAGTAGCTGCTCGCCATAGTAATAGAACGTAAATTGTTCTAACCTGTCTCCAGCTTGAGCAGGCGGGTCTTTCAACCATACTCCCTCTGCCAACGGAGCTACTCGCGACTGCACCCGAAAAGGCGCGAACTGCACATAGCTATCCCCTCGCTTCACTGCGCCGCTCGAAGCCATTTTCGCCACTAACCCGTCATGCTTCAAGAAGTCAGGCTTAGGCATGAAAGCAACGCCTAACTGATGGACATTGCGATCCACCTCGAACAACAGCTCATTCGCTGCAGCCTGTATGACACCTCGATTGACAACCTGAACGGTATATTCCTGACCTTGTTCATAAAGCTCATATACGTACGAGCCAATGTCCGATTGATATCCGCTTGGGAAGTCTGAATCGCTGAGCGATCTTAAATGAAGCAGCGAACCTACGCTCGCTAGAAATAATGGATCGGTAATGGTAACGGCTTCTGCATCGCCAACAAATCTACTAACGACAACTTTGTCCCACTTGGTATCCGCTTGCAGCTTCTGGAGCCATTCATATTGTTGTATCGTTTGATCGAATGCGGATAAAGTCAATCCTGATGGTTCTGGTTCCAATACAATCTTCTTATCCAACTGCTGCTGCAACTCGCCAATCATACGATCCTTCTCTGCCAGCTTATCCTCAAAACGCTGTGCATTCGAACAACTCGCATACGTAATGAGCGAACATAGCAAAACAACTCCGCTAATCCGATAATAAACGGTTTTCATTCTACGACTTCCTTCCCCTTATTCGGTGCGAGGTTCTTCCTGTCGTGGTTCCTTACACCTATAGACTTTCAGGATAAATGATAAGTTGCAACGTTATCCAAATAAATCCATCGCAAAAATACAAAAAAGCCATGAGTGCCTGTCCCCAGACAATCATGACTTTCTAATCGCTAACACCTTAACGGATAGCCAGCTTCAACCCCAGCTCCGACAGCTCATGCTCGAATTGCTTCACAAGCTCGTCCTTTCGCTCAGCCTCTAGAAAAGCAGCCTTCACGCCATTCATGACTAACGCTGCAATATCGTTAAGCGACAGCCCACAATGCTCCATAAGCGCGGAATATTCCTTCGTTATCGTCGTATCCGACACCGTCATGTTATCGGTATTGACTGTGACGATAACGCCTTCTTGCATATATTTCAGAAGCGGATACGACGCCCAGCTCTGTACAGCCTTCGTCTGGATATTGCTAATCGGACACATCTCCAGCGGAATCTTTTTTTCCTTCACCAGCTCGATGACCGCCGGGTCTTCCTCCATCCGCACGCCATGGCCGATCCGCTCCGCGCCCAACTCTTCAATGGCTGCCCGCACATTGAATGCGCCTGCAGCCTCCCCTGCGTGGATCGTAATCGGCAGCTTAAGCGCCTTTGCCCTCTCGAAGAGCGTCGCGAAATGATGCGCAGGATAGGAGGCCTCGTCACCTGCGAGATCGACCGCAACAACTCCCTTCGTATAGAAGCGCGACGCTGCCTCGATAGCCTTCATGTTGTGATCGAAGGAATGGTTTCTCATACAGATGACGATCACTCTCGCTATTGTACCGAAAGCAGCTTCTCCCCTGCGTAATCCGTTCACCGTGCAGCGGATGGCATCTTCGATCGACAAGCCTTGATGCGTATGAAGCCAAGGAGCGAAACGGACCTCGATATAACGGACTTGCTGTTCCGCCGCTTGCTCCACTAACTCATAAGCGATCCGTTCGATCGCCTCCGCCGTCTGCATATACGGAAGCACAAAGCTGAACTTGCTCAAATATTGCGTCAGGCTTGCCGTATCGGGATCAGCTTGCATCAGAGCTAACAGCTCATCGTCGCTCTCAGGAAGCAATGAATGGGCTTCTGATCCCGCTAGCTCGCGAATCGTGGATGCCTTCACGCTACCATCAAGATGGACGTGCAGCTCTACCTTCGGCATTCGGCGCAGCGTATCATCGATCGAAGGTTCATCTGATTGGTTAATCTTATTCATCATCGAATCCCCCCTTTATTGCTCTATTCATACACATCTAGCGCTGCTTGTATACGTGAGCTTGCTTTACTTATTGGTGCGCGGTCGTCAGCTTCCGCGATAGGTGCTGAATCCCCCAGGGGCAACGAGCAGCGGCACATGATAGTGTCCCGTCTCGTCAGTTACTTTGAATCGAATTGGTATGGCATCGAAAATCGGATCGAACACGAGCGACAGATGCGGAGCGCTGCGGAAGTAATCGCCGGCCATGAACAGCAGCTCATACGTTCCGCGCTTCAATGCCTCCCCTTCCAGCAGCGGCTGAGTCACACGACCGTCACTATTCGTCTTGTACGTCCCGATCACAACCTTGTCGTATTCGTCCGTCTCCCCGTCGCCAAAGTAGGTTAATGTAAGGACAAGTCCTTCTACCGGCTTGCCGCCTGCCGTGTCCAGCACATGCGTTGAAATCCGTCCACCCATCTATCATTCGCTCCTTTATTCTCATAAGTCATCGCGTGTCATGGTGAAGCCTTGGAAGCCATATGGCGGCCGCGGCTCCGTATACACGCCAGCCGATGTCGGCGCAGCAGGCTCAACGATCGTCTCCCATGTCCGATTGTTCGATTCGAATCGAACCTCGGCTAATTGCGGGAACAGCGTCAATATTCGATGCCCGATTTTATAAATCAAATGCTGGATCGACGGTGTATTCTCTGCATGAAACACCGTGTGGGCGATATCATGCACCTGCTCAGCCGATACGTATCGGCCGCGGTCCCCATTAATCGCATTCGAGGCATCCTCATAAGTCCAATTGATCGTTAAAAAAATAAATAAAGGCCTGTCGAAGCTCTCCGGCAGCGTCGTGAATTCATCCCGCACGAAGCCGTAGAAGGAGCTGCCGTGCACCTTGATGAGCTGAATATGAGATAATGAGCTCTCATGCGCGATAAGCTCTACCGTCTCGCCATTGCGCTGCCATGTCATCGTCGCGATCCCATGCTCGTTGCGTGACCGGCGATAGACAAGCTCGCTCGGCGCGAAGCTCCCATCGCTGCCGCTTACGGTGACGGCATCGAACGGTAGCCGATCCGCGCTGATTTCAACCGCATCCAAATGCGTGTAACGCTCGAGAAACTTTTCGCTGATGAATGCGATAAGTCCTTCCGTCGTGCTTCCCTCGTATTCGGCTGTCTGCCGAAGAATGAAGTTTTTCATCGAGTCCGTCGCTACAACAAGCGCGTTATCCCCTTCCGTGAAGGAGGTGATCATCGACTCGCCGCTTACCGAGAACTTAATATTATGCGCGAAAATAACGTTGCTGCAGCCTGTGTACGTCGATTCAGGAATTGCGCTTACGGCGAGCGGAGAAGCGTAGGTGCGATAGCTCAGCACATCTCCTTTGCCATAATAAAGCGTTCTGCCGCCTCGAAGCTTCAACATCGTCATCCGTCCCTTCTCTAGCCCGTGATGAGATCCAGAATGCGGAATTTCGTTATTTTCTCGATTTCCGACAACGCCTGCGTCGTCTCTTCTTGCATGCTATGATGAATCCTCGACTCCATAGCCGTCAATATATGTTCCTTCGTCTTTCCGCGAACGGCCAGGATGAAAGGAAAGCCGAATTGCTCCACATATTTGCGGTTCAGCTCGGAGAACACCTCGAATTCCTCGCTAGTAAGCTGGTTAAGTCCTGCACCCTGCTGCTCTTTGGCCGAATACGGCGCAACCGCAAGCCGCGTGCCTAGATCGGGATGTGCGCGAAACAGTTCAATCAGTTGATCGTTCGACGCTTCTCTTACAACGTTAGCCATCGCTTCATGCAGCGCCTCCTTCGAGACGAACGGCCGCATCTCCCATGCCGAGCTTGCTATCCACGGGGAATGCTCGAAAATTTCTCCTAGCACAGCAACGAATGCTTGTCGATCAAGTTCGTTAATTTCATTTATCGTTGTCATATCCAGTACCCCTCGTGAACGGCAATAACGGACGATTCCACCTCAGGAATCGGTCCGATGACCTGAATTGGTTTGTTTCCTTGTGCAAAAACAACTCGACACGGCAGATCGAGCGTTGGATTCTGCTCGTTATCGCCGGTCAACTCGGCCAACTTTTTCTCCGAGATGCCGTAGACGACCGTACCGACATTGCCCCAATAAATCGAGCCCGAACACATCGCGCACGGCTCAACTGACGTATACAGCGTAAATTCCCATAACTCCGCCTTCGTGAACGCTTTGGACGCCGCAGCCATTAATGTTGTTTCTGCATGCCCGGTGCAATTGGATTCCGTAATTTCGATATTGCCTTGCTCGAGCACAATCTCGCCTTCTCGATTGACGAGCAAAGCACCAAACGGTGTATTGCCTGCCCCCCGGGCCATTGCCGATATTTCTACGCATCTCTGTAAATAAGGAATATGATTAATAGGATTGCTTCTATTCGTATGATTGTGACTCATGACGTATGACGTCTCCTTTCAGCTGCAAGCTTCACCGCTCTCCATATGCCCCCGTAACCGGTACATCGGCATATATTGCCTGAGAGCGCTTCGGCTATCTCATCATCATTTGGATCGGGATTGCTGTCTAATAATGCTTTTACCGAAATAATCATGCCAGGTGTGCAGTAGCCGCATTGGAAACCGCCTTCCTCTAGAAAGGCTTGTTGGATCGGATCTATGCCGCCGGCCGATACGCCTTCCACGGTTTCAATCGACTTGCCTTCGCACTGATAAGCCATCGTCAGACAAGAGTTGACAGCTTTGCCGTCTATAAGCACCATGCAAGCGCCGCAGCGCCCGATTTCGCAGGATCTTTTGGTACCCGTTAGCGCCAGGTCATCCCTCAAAATAGAGAGAAGCCTTCTAGCAGGCGCCGTATCTACTTCTGTTGCTGTGCCATTTAGCGTACATGCAAGCTTATAAGCCGTTGATGTTTCTGCTGCATTATTAAGTTCCGCCATGTTCACTTCACCGCCTTCTGCAAAAATGCCGGCTGCTCCTGCAAAAACGACGGCTGAACCGGAAGCTTCGTCACCCATTTGCCCGTCGCTGCGCGAATGGCCGACGCGATAGCAGGGGCAAGCGTTACGGAGCCTACTTCACCGATGCCGCGCGGCCCGTAAGTATCACCTTCCGGCAGCTGCTCAATGGCAACTACCTCCACTTCACCGCGCTGATCCGCAATCGTCGGCACGAGATACGTGTCAAGGTTGCGAGTCATATAATAACCTTTGTCCATAACGGCATCTTCGGTAAGCGTGAAGCCAAGCGCCATGCTGCTTCCGCCCTCGATCTGTCCGAGGAAACCTTGCGGATTGACGACCGGTCCTGCAGCAACTGCATGCAGTTGATTCAATACATTCACTCTGCCTGTTAACGTATTAACTTCGACTTTGACCGCTACGGCCGAGTACGTGTACATAAAGTGTGCGCCAACACGCTCCACCGGTGATGTCGGGAAGTGGAACGATGTCTCGCATTTGATCGGCTCGCCATCGAGCTGTGCAAGCTGCTCATAGGAGATAACCATAACTTCGCTGTCCTTCCTCATCACACCGCCTTCGCCCAATCGCAACTGATCCGCAGTTACATTCACCGATTGCGCTGCGCGTCCGAGGATCGCCTCCTCGAATGGAGCGCGCATGCGCTGCAAAGACTTCCACATCATCGCTGTCGCCCTCGACGCGGTCGTTGAACCGCTATCGGGCACGACATCCGTATCGCCGATGATAATGCGAATATCCCCGCCGGCGAAGCCGAATTGCTCGATCAGCATCAGTTCCAGCGAAGCGATCAGCCCTTGACCGAATTCCTCGTAGCCGAATACGGCTTCAATCTTGCCATCCTTCGCGAGCTGCAGACGCCCTCCCGCCGGATCGGGGATGCCAACGCCAAGTCCGGCGCCATGCATCGTGAAAGCCGCGCCGACGCCCGTCTTGATCCAAGGCGGTGCGTTAACAGCAGGAACCGCATCCTTTGTTTTCCATAGGTCGCTTCCTGCAATCACGTTCCACACCTGGTCCGCGCCATCTGTCTGCGCAATCGGCTGATTGAATGGACCGGCATCGCCCAGCTGTCTCATATTGAGCTTGCGGAACGTCCAGGAATCCATACCGAGCAGCTCCGCCAGCCGATCCAATTGGCCTTCCAAAGCGAAGATCGCCTGATTGCCGCCGAATCCTCTGAACTCTCCTGACATTCCATTATTCGTGAAAGCCGAGTATCCGTTCACATCCAAATGTTCATACACATAGGGGCCGATGACATGCTCAACGGCAAAGTTAAGCACCTCAGCGCCGAGCGTTGAATAAGGACCCGTATCGGCAACGATTCGCACTTCATGCGCGATCAGCTTGCCTTCCGCATTCGTGCCAGTCTTCATCGTTATTTTCATCGGGTGACGCTTCAATCCCGCTCGTACCGATTCCCACCTTGAATTGTGGAACTTTACCGGCATTCCTGTTCGGAGGGCTAGCAATGCGCCGTACGGCTGAACGTTCAGCTCGTCCTTGCCGCCGAAGGAACCGCCGATAGGACTCGATACGATGCGAATTTGCTGCTGCGGCATATCCAGGATGCGCGACAGCTGCATGCGATCCATGAAGCCGTGCTGCGTCGGCGCATATACCGTCAACCGTCCGTCCTCGCCAGGTATGAACAAGCCGCCCTCTGTTTCCATATAAGTGTGCATTTGTCTCGGCGTATAGTATGTCTCCTCCACAATGTGAACGCTTTGCTTGAATCCTTCAGCTAAGCTGCCTTTGCTATATCCAGCGTGATGAAGCAGATTGCCTTTATCGTGCAACTGAACGGTATCAGGAGCGAGCGCCGCTTCGGCATCATCCACGACGGGCAACAGCTCGTAATCCACATGAATAAGCGTTATGGCATATTCCGCCTCTTCCAATGAATCTGCGGCGACCGTCGCTACGGCATCTCCTACATAACGAACACGATCCTCGCACAGCACCGGTTGATCAGGATGCGCAATTCCGAATGCGTTAAGACCCGGCACATCCAAATAAGTAAGAACAGCCCGTACGCCTGGCGCTTGCTTCGCCGCTTCTGTATCTATCGATACAATGCGGGCGTGAGGGTGTTCGCTGCGAAGCACTAAACCATACAGCATCCCTTCTGCCGTCATATCCGTCAAATACGATAATTGTCCAGTTACTTTAGCGGGTCCGTCCGGCCTTATGCGCCAACGGCTTCCGCTTCCGTCTCGGTTTAACAGCATATCCTCACCTTCCCCCGTTAACAGCTTCTGCCGCCGATTTCCACAGCTCCGTCACAATCAAATTAGCGGCTGTTGACTTGCGATAGTCCGCAGATGCGAATAGATCACCTTTTGGCTCGAAGACATCAAACACACCGTCGTATATTCGCTTAAGAGTAGCCGTGTTAAGTTCCGAGCCCGCGAAGGTAGCTTCCAGCTCCTTCAAACGGCGAGGAATGGTTTGGCCGCCGCCGACGGCCAGCTTCAAATGCTCCAATACACCTGCGGCGTTAATCGTACCGCTAACAGCTGCCGTAACGACGGACGGCGTGAACGCCTCACGGCGTCCGACTTTATAATAAGCGCCGAAGCGCTTCGCATTCGAATCCATCATTTCCGTTGCAACAGGCTGAGGAACGGAAATACCAAGCAGAAGACGACCGCTTATTGGTGTAGAAGGCGTTGATTCCTCGATTGCGGCCAGCCAATCGGACAGCTCCTCCCAGTGCTCTCCTGCTCCGCCGAACAGATGCAGCTGCGCATCGTAGACGAGCAGCGCAGGCAACGAATCGCCGACTAATGAGCTTATGTTGCCGCCAATCGTCGCAAGCTGACGAACGGACGGGGCGGCGATCTGTTTGATCGCCTCCGTAAGCAGCGGCAGCTTCTGCGCAATTAGCTCGTGGCTTCTGCATACAGCCAGCGATGTCGAGGCATCGATCGCAATACCCGTTTCATGCCCTCGAATCGACTCCGCTCGTCCGCTTATTCCGCTGACGTCAATAAGATGGGCAGGCATCTTGGCCAACCCCGATTCCCATTGCGTTCGGAGCAGCGTACCTCCCGCCGTATAGACGGCGTCTGCTCCGTAATTTTGCTTCAATTGCCATGCATCCGCCGCAGATTGCGGATGCCATACAAGAGGAGACTTTATGGTCCCCTGTGCCCGTGCGTTTGCGTTTGTACCCATGCTGTTCCCCTCCTGCTACTGCTAGAATCGTTGTTCTCTTATATACGGCGCACCGAGCGATTCCGGCGAGCCCGAAGGTTTGTTGCGATTGCGCCATCCCAAGTACATAAGTACAAGAATCGTTACGATATACGGAATCATTTTCAAGAAATAGGAAGGTATTTCACTGCCAATAAGCTGAATGCGGAAGCCGAGCATATCGAGCGCGCCGAAGAAATAGGCGCAAAACAATGCCCGAACCGGATTCCATCGTGCAAAAATAATAAGCGCAACCGCAATCCATCCGCGTCCGGAGGTCATCCCTTCCGTCCAGGTTGGCGAGTACACGAGCAGCAGATCGGCACCCGCAAAGCCAATAAGCGCAGATCCAGCGACGATATAAGCATATCTAAGCAGTTGTACGCGAATGCCCATTACGTCTGCTGTTGCCGGATTGTCTCCGATCGCTCGCAGATGCAAGCCTGCTGATGTCTTATGAATGTAGAGATGAAGGACAATAACAAGAACGAAGCTGAACCAAGTCAGCACATCTAGATGCGCGAACACGGGACCGATGAACGGAATGGACTCGAGCCACGGCATATCGAGCTTCGGCACAGCGCCATTAACAGGCTGACCGCTGATCGGCTTGCCCAGGTATGCGCTAAGACCCGCACCGAACAACGTCATTGCAAGTCCGCTTACAATCTGGTTCGTTCGAAGCGAGACGCTAAGGAAGGCATGCACGAAACCAAGCGCCATGCTGACGCCGCAGACTGCAAGCAGCGTAACCGTCAAGCTGCCCGTATGCAAATAAGTCAAGCAAGCTGTTACAGCTCCCATTAGCATGAGACCTTCAGCACCAAGTTGAATAATACCCGAGCGTTCAATCAATATGCCTCCGAGTGTCGCGAACAGGAGCGGCGTACCGGAAGAGATAGCCGCCAGCACCATTTGTATAACAATATCCATGTCTGATCCGCTCCTCTAGTAACTGTTCTTGCGAATTCGGAACTTGCTGATCGTACCGCCGGCAATTAAGAAAAATAAGATGGCTCCCTGGAGCATTTCCGATATGGAAGACGGCAGTCCTATCGTCTGAACGCTGTAGCCGCCGACAATTAACCCGCCGAACAGAAATGACGAAATAATGAGTCCAACCGGATGCAGCTTGGCTAACCAAGCAACGATAATCGCTGTATAGCCGTAACCAGGCGATATGCCGTACATTAGTCTATGCGAGACACCTGACACTTCTGCCATACCTGCTAGACCGGCAAGCCCCCCGCTAATAAGCATAACGAGCAGTATATGTCTGCTGATCCGAATGCCCGCATTGCGCGCTGCCTCTGGGTTGGCGCCGATCAGACGAAGCTCGTAGCCCCATCTCGTGTACTTAATGAACAGGAAGTATAGAATGACAGCGATAATACCGAACACAAGACCAAGATGAAGTCTCGTGTCGCCGAGCACGGGCAGCGACTGCGCCTCTGTAAAAATCGGCGTACCCGGGAAATTCATCCCCTGCGGATCTTTCCACGGACCGAAGACGAAATAGTCCATCGCTAGAAGCGCCACATAGTTTAACATCAAGGAGCTGACAAGCTCGTTAACTTGGAAATACGTTCGCGGAATGGCGGTCAGCAGTCCCCATATTCCGCCAGCGACGATACTTAAAACAATCATCGCAGGAATGATTAGAACGCCCGGCAGGTTCGGCATATAGATCGTTACTGCTGTAGCCGCCATCGCTCCTGCGGCGAATTGGCCTTCTGCGCCGATATTCCACACCGATATGCGATAAGCGATCGCAACGCCGAGACCGCAAAGCAATAACGGTATCGACTTGACGAGCGTCTCCGTGATGCCGTATTCGGTGCCGAAAGCGCCCGTGAACATTTTTTTGTACACGGGAATGGGGTTCATGCCGTTCGCTGCTATGAAGATGCCGCAGGCGATTAACGCAAGCAGAACAGAAGCGAACGGGATCCACCAGGCGTTGCCTTTCTTCGAAGGATCGATCTCGATCCGATAGGCGAACAGGTTCATGCCCTTCGGCGCTCTGGATTTACCCGGTGGAGGTGTACCGACGCTCGTGCTAGTTAAGGCCGCTTTGTCGCTCATACCGCCGCCTCCTCTTTCTCGACGTCCACTACCCGCAGCCCCGCCATATACATGCCAATCGTTTCGCGATTCGCTTCCGAACGAGGGAGTTCGCCAACGATCTGTCCGTTGTAAATGACTAATATCCGGTCGGACAGCTGCATAACCTCATCCAGATCCTCCGATATGAGCAGCACGCTTTTTCCTTCCCCGCGCATATCGGTCAATAGCCGATGAACGCCTTCCGTCGCGCCGACGTCCAATCCCTGTGTAGGATGCACAGCTACCATCAACAGCGGCTGCTGGTGAACCTCCCTGGCAAGCAGCAGCTTCTGTTGATTGCCTCCGGAGAGCTGCTGGACCGGTGTGTCCAGGTTCGGCGTCTTCACGTCGAATTGCTCCACTAGACTTTGCGACCATTCGCGATTGTGACCGGTGCGCAAGAATCCAAAGCGCGAACGTTCCTCCGATCGATACGACTTGAATAATAGATTATCAACAACGCCGAGACTCCCGGCTAACCCGCTCTTCATCCGGTTCTCCGGCACATGTGCGATACCTGCCTCAATGGCCCCTTTGACCGATCCATTCTTTAATGCTTCTCCATTAAAATGAATCGTACCGCGCTTCCAACTGCGAAGCCCGGTCAGCACCTCGGCCAGCTCCTTCTGCCCGTTGCCTGCAACGCCAGCAACGCCAACAATTTCACCTTCATTCACATGCAGCGTGAAGCCGTCAAGCGTCTTGCGCCCATGATCGGCGAACACGTCAACCTGTTGAACCGTAAGCAACGGCTTGCCTGGCTGACGCGGCGCAAGCGGGCGAGCTTCTCCGATTTCCTTGCCGACCATCAGCTTCGCGAGATCTCGCTCATTCGTCTCGCTTTTGGCCATCGAATGGATCATCTTTCCTTTACGCATAACCGAAATATGGTCGGATACCGCCATGACTTCTTTCAGCTTATGCGTAGTCAAGATAACGGTCTTGCCTTCCCGCTTCATATGCTGCAGCGTCTCGAAGAGCTGCTCCGCCTCGCCTGGTGTCAATACGGATGTAGGTTCATCCAATATAATAAGGCTGGCGCCTCTGTACAGCGTCTTCACGATCTCGACGCGCTGCTGCTCGCCGACAGACAGCTGCCAGATCGGGCGGTCAACCGGGAATGCAAGCCCGAATCGATCTGCAATGCCTTCAATTTCCTCCTGCTTATCGCGCAGCCACTTCGCCCCGCGCCAAAACGACGATTTCTCGCCCAAAATAATATTTTCCGCCGCCGTCAGCGTCTGCACGAGACGGAAGTTTTGAAACACCATACCGACGCCAAGCTTCATCGCGTCCTTCGGCGAGCGAATACGAGCTTTCTCGCCATGGATCAGGATTTCTCCGCTCGTAGGTCGATAAACGCCCGACAGCATGCACATCATCGTACTTTTGCCTGCTCCATTCTCTCCAAGCAGCGCATGAATCTCGCCGGGTTTGGCATAGAAATCGACGTTGTCATTGGCTACGACCGAGCCGAACCGCTTCACAATCTGCTGCATCTCTACCGAGTATATGGACTCCATAGGCGTTCTTCCTCTCAATAAATCTTTCCTTTGAATCGCCTCATCTTGAAAATAATACGGTTATAAATCAACAAATCCCTTAGGGAAGGGATTTGTTGATTGACTGTTATTTAAGAACATACAAGCTATCAAAGCTGCTATTTATTTCGGGATCGTGCCGTCTACGCCTTTCACAAACCAATCCATGACTAGAATTTCCTCGAGAGTCAGCGTTTTGCCTTCTTCTACCTTGACTGCGCCAGTCGGATCAACGATAGGTCCTTTGAATACGCTCATTTCGCCGCTAGTCAATTTCACTTTCGTTTCGTCAACCAGCTTCTTCACATCTTCCGGAACGCTAGGTCCCATCGGGGCGAGATCGACCATGCCATCGGAGAGCGATCCGGAGAATTGCTCACTCTTCCATGTGCCGTCGATAACCGATTGTACGACCTGCGTATAATACGGACCCCAGTTCCAAATCGGGTTGGTCAAGTACGCTTCTGGAGCGAAGCGTGTCATATCGGAGTCGTTGCCGCCTGCCATTGCGCCTCGTTCAGCAGCCGCTTGAAGCGTTGCCGGCGAATCCTGATAAGCGAGCAGCACGTCTGCGCCTTTGTCCAGCAAGCTGACTGCCGCTTGACGTTCCGTCGTTGGATCATACCATGTGTTCGTCCATACAACGCTTACCGTAGCATCCGGATTCACGCTTTGTACGCCGAGCGTGAAAGCGTTAATGTTATAGATAACTTCTGGTATCGGGAACGCGCCTACATAGCCGATCAAGTTCTTCTTCGTTACTTTGCCTGCCGCAATACCGCTTAGGTAGCTGGCATCGTAGTTTTTGCCGAAGTAAGTGCTCATGTTGTCATTCGTCTTGTAGCCGCCGGCGTGCAAAAATTTCACATCTGGGAACTTCTTGGCAACGTTCAGCGTAGGGTCCATGTAGCCAAAGCTTGTCGTAAAGACGATGTCGTGATTCTGAGCAAGCTCTGTTATGATCCTCTCTGCATCCGCGCTCTCCGGCACGTTCTCAACCGTATCCGCTTTGATGCCTAACTTCTCTTCCATGTACTTGCGGCCTCTATCGTGTTCGAATGTCCATCCGCCATCTCCTGGAGGGCCGATGTAGACGAAAGCAACTTTAGGAAGCTCTGCAGGCGTATCTGTCGCAGCTCCGTCCGAAGCTTTATCGGTCGGTGCGTTCGTCGCGCCATTGTTACCGCCTTCTGCCGGATCGTTTTTGTCATTGCTGGAACAACCGGATAATACGAGTACGAGCGTTAAGATGATGGCCAAGCTTACGGACAATACTCTGTTGCGTTGCTTCATTGCGTTCCACCCCGACTCTCTATTTTTCATCTCTCAACTTTGTTCGAGATGTAACTTCAATATATATTCACGTCATGGTAACGTCAATATATATGACATTATATTGGTCGAGTGTCTAAAAATAGCATTGTCCATTGTGCGTCATGCACTAAATGAACTTTATTGTGTTATATTACCTTACACAAAAGAGGTATCTCACGGTCGAACGGACGTATTGTACGCAATCGCAAGCTCTAAATCTATTGGATTGTCCACATCTAGCAACACTTCATTCGACCGTGCAGATACAGCTTCTCCGCGATAGCGAGCGTCTGCAAACAATTTACGCGCCCCCGTGTCACCTTCCAGCTTAGTTACAGCCGCAAACATCGACTTCGACAAAATTGCAGGCGGCATCAACGCATAGGTCCCATTCTCTTCATTCCATGATGAGCTTGCAACGTAATCCAGGTTAGTCTGCTTGCTATAACGATCCATAAGCCGCTCTAAATGAGTCTTATCAACAAATGGCTGATCAGCCAGCATAACAAGGACTGCATCCGGCAACGCATCCTCCCCATTAGGTTGAATCCATGGCAGTGCCTCTAATCCCGTTCGCAATGAATAAGCCATTCCGTCATCCGCTCTTTCGCTAAATACAATCCGAACGGAAGGAGAGTCTTGAGACGGTTGGCCCAAGACTCTCTCGGCAAACTCCTTAGACAGCCAATTTAGAGGATCGCTTGGATGTACAACAACGACGACTTCCTCAACGCTGCATTGAAGCAGCGCATGAAGAGCCATGCTGCCGAGCGTCATCCCCGGCATCAGCTCCAATTCCTGCTTGCGCCGTCCCATTCGCTTGCTCCGGCCAGCCGCCAAATAAATAGCCGATATGACCATCAGCTCTCGCCCCTCTCCGCGCGCGTTCGGTTCGGCCTGCCCGCACAGCGATTAGCTCCGCAACAACGCTCACCGCAATCTCATAAGGTCCGTCGGCACCGATCGATAAGCCGATAGGAGCTCTAACGTTCGACGGCATCAAGAAGGTTTCGAACAGCATGCGTATTCGTTTCTTCGATCCCATGACACCGATATAGGCTAACCCAAGCGGAAGAGCGATCCCTAACAGCTCTTTATCCTGCTGCAGCTGATGACTGCAAATAATTAAATAATCATTGCGGCTCATCGCCAGCTCAGCCGCTATCTCCGCTGGCGTGCCAATGACAATCAGCGCCTCCGGGAAACGTTCATTCGTGCATATACCGGCTCTCCAATCTGCTATAACAAGCTGAAAGCCGACATTTCTAGCTATTGAATATATAGCATCAGCATCCTTGCCTGCACCGAACAATACGAGTCTTGGCCGCGGTCTGATGGTAAAGAACAATCGATCAGGCACATTATCAATCTCTGTGAAGCGGATAGGCTCGGCGGTATCATTCACCCGCTCTCGAATACGGTACGTGATATCCGAATGAACCAAACGCCGCTCTAAGGTTACGCTTCGCCCGCCGCCAACAATGGCAGCAGCTTCAATTAGCAGCTCACGCAGCAGGCCCGTTACCGGCTCCAGCAGCACCCTTATCTCGCCTCCGCAGCCGAGCGCTTCTCCCCATATCGCATCCTCTTCAGGATTCATATTATATTGCGCAATCTCGAATTGACCTTCGCCCGACAACCATACCCGTTCTGTGCGTTCGAGCAAATCATGCTCTAGACAACCCGGGCTTATGGTGCCAATCTGCTCACCGTCAAGCTTGAACAGCATACATGCGCCTGGCTTACGATAGGAATGTCCATTCACATCGATAATCGTAGCGAGCACGGACGGTTCTTCGCTATCCACAATCGATTGCAATAGCCGATGCACATCCATATGCCGTTCCTCCTATTCTAGCGGACCATTTGTCCGTTCCTTTATGGATAGTCGATTATAATCTAGCGATAAGACGGCGAAGCGATTGATCCGCTTCCTTCAGCACGACCGTTTTGTCAATCGTCCTCACAAGCTTCTGTTCCATCACCACTTGACCGTCAATAATGACCGTATCGACATCGCCTCTAGTCGCCGCATAGACAACGCGGGAATACCAATCCGCATCGAATGATGGATAGACGTGGAAGTCCTCTAGATCAAGCAGCTGTATATCGGCAAGCTTGCCGGCCTCAATGCTGCCGATCTTCTCCTCCATACCAAGCACTCGCGCTCCGCCGATCGTTGCCAGCCGCAACACTTGTCTCGCATTCATGACCGTCGGACCATGTTTCACCTTTTGAATATACGCAGTCAGGCGCATTTCTTGAAACATATCAAGGTTGTTGTTGCACGGCGCTCCGTCTGCGCCAAGACCTACATCAATTCCTTGCTCAAGGAGCAGCGGAACTTCTGCAATACCTGATGACAGCTTCAAGTTCGAGCCCGGGCAATGCGTCACTTTGACGCCGCGATCGCGAATAATGCGTTTCTCTTCTTCATCCAGCCATATACTATGAGCGAGAATCAGATTAGGACGCGCCAGACCGATATGGTCAAGATAGACGACATTGCGCATGCCGCGTTCAGCCTCCACCATCTCGATCTCCCCTAAATTTTCCGATGCATGAGTATGAACCATAACACCGTATTGAGCAGACAAGTCACGAACACCGACAAGCAGCTCTTCCGTGCACGAGACGACAAAACGCGGACAGAACGCATACTGTATGCGCCCATTTGCAGCACCGTGCCACTTTTCGAGCAGATCGACGCTATCCTGCAGCGACTTGGCAGTATTCTCTTGCAGCGGCAGCGGCACTTCCGAGCCATGATCCATCATTACCTTGCCGGATACCGCTCGTATACCGCTTTCCATAATAGCTTGGAACGCGGATTCCGTATAATGAACCGTCTCCATATCTAGAATCGTCGTCGTTCCGCTTCGAATGAGTTCGCCAATGCCTAACATGGCTGAGTAGTATACAGAATCCTCGCTATGCGCTGCTTCAAGCGGCCATATTTTCTCCTTCAACCAATCAATTAAAGCAAGATCATCCGCACGTCCGCGGAACAACGTTTGGCATAGATGGATGTGCGTCTGAATAAACCCCGGCAGCAGCACTTTACCGCCCGCATCGATTATTCGGTCTGCATGCGGGGCATCGATGGACCCGCCTACTTGCTTTATTACATTTCCTTCTATTAAAAGATCGCCTTCTACGATGTCATGCTGTTCGTTCATTGTCATAATAACGGCATTGCGAATCCATATTGTAGCCACGGCTATCTCTCCTTTATTGCTTTCCGACACGCAGCGTCTCTTTGACTTGAACGCTGCCGCTCGTTGCGAAAGGCTGGTTATGAAGCATACGGCGAAAAATAAACGCAATTTTCAGACGCATAAAATCATTCATCTTCTTCAAATCAACTTCCAGCAGCTCGCTTATCTTCTCAATACGGTATGTCGCAGTGTTGCGATGAATGAACAGCTTTTTGGCCGTCTCATTTAATTGTCCGTCGTTTTCCAAGTAGGCTTCAAGCGTGCGCAGCATCTCGGAGGCGTATTCCGGTTCTTTGTTCAACAACGAACCTAACCAGCGCTTGCAGAACGTCTCCATTCGTTCTTTGGTCACATGCTCGAAGATAAGCGCGAGATCCATTGTCTCGTAGCTTAAGATTCGGCTGCCGCCGCCCCATTCCGCTGATAGGCGATTCGTCTCCTTGCATTCCTCGAACGCTTCGGCAAGCTGGTTAGCACGCTTCTTCGCACTGCTAATAGAGGCTCTGATCTCATAGCCGCCTTTCGTTTTCACCGAAGCAAAAAATGGAGCAAGCGCCGAAGCGATTGCTTCATCGCCATTGTCCGCGTCGGCAGGGAACACCGACAGCAATCCGTCTTCCATTACGATATGAGTGCCCTTTAATTGTTGAATACTCGAGTTACACAGATATTCCGACTTCAGCAGCTCCAGTTTCTCCGTCCGCAGCTCCTTATGGATCAGCCCGCTGAAATCCGTCAGCACACAGCGATACCACGGGCGGAACAGATCGATCTCGAAGCGCTCCGCATACTCTTCTATTGTCTCAACAGGAAGTCCGTTCAATAGAAACCGTTTGATAAGCAGCCCGAAATCCTTCTGCACCGATAGTTCGAAATAATCCTCATAGCTAAAATTCATATGATAGGCAATCAGCTCAGCGGCTTGATAATATAAACCTTCCTCAATCGGCGTTACGAGCAGCTCCGATTGAAAGAACAGCACGCAACCGGAATCGGGCGTATGCTTGATGAGCGGAATGCGAAGCGCCTCGACCTGCTTGCAGGAGATCCATCCCTCTGCTCGTTGCCCTTGCATCCCGCTTGCGATCTCTTCGGCAGATAATAACGTGCCATTATAAACAATCTGTCCGCGCGATCCAACCACGGCAAGCGGAATTTCCACTACTTCAGCAATCGAGTCGAACATTTGTTGAATCGGATTAGGCTTCAACGCGAATCTCATCAATTGGATTTGTTTATTAACGACATCGGTCAGAACACCGGTGCTTCGCTTCATTTCCGCCCGGAACAATCCATTCATTTGGTCCGAGAAGGTGAACGGGTATGGCAGTTCGATAATCGGAAATCCAAGCTCGTTCGCTTGGTCGATCAGCTGCTGCGGCACTTCCGTCCAGAATCTGCCAAGCTTAATGCCAAGCGCCGCCGATCCGCGTTCATGCAGCGTTCGCAGCAATTGACAAGCGTCCTCTGGATGATCCTTGATGAGATACGCAGTCGTCAGCAGCATCTCGCCTTCCTTAATCCAATCCGTAATATCGGGCGCATCCATCACATTGACGGATGTAATAATTTTATTTTTCCCTTTGATACCGGCAATCAGTTTCCCTTCCGATAACGGATACACCGATAAAGCTTGCTCGACGGTCATATGCAATCGACACACCCCGCTCTCGAATGATTGCTGCTCCCTATCGCCTGTTCAAGCATCCCATCTTTCAAGCAAAACGTAAGCATTTATGTTAGTTTATCTAACATATTATATTAGGATTTGGGTTATGGCAATACATTTCATTAGGAATCAGATCATATCGAGACAAAACGACGGATTTACCTCACACATATATTACACCAATTGAGGATCGATTTTGAAACCGGCGATGGATCAGCCGTAGAATAGAAAAGGACTTCGACCGAAGTCGAAGCCCTTTCTATTACGCGCGTTATTGAGCAATCGAGCTGAACATAGGCAGCAGCTCCTCGAAGATGAGTCGCCTCGACAGATCGGCATCATTCCGCTTCGTGACCGTTTTGCGTATGACGATAATGAGCTCTTGTTCGGGTGCGATGAGCAAATATTGTCCGCCGTGTCCAAAAGCAAAGTAACAATCCGTGTTTCCGTTATGGCTTGCCGGCGTGCGCCACCAATGATAACCGTATTCTCCGTAAATCGGCGGCTCGTAATGCAGCAGACCGCGATGATGCATCTTGGTGGAAAGATCAATCCACTCGGATGACAGCAGCCTCTCTCCTTCCCAGACGCCTCCTAGCTTATACAACAGACCAAACTTCGCCAAATCCATGCCAAATAAGCTTAGTCCGGTGCCGCCCTCATTGATTCCATCCTTCTCGGTCCATCTCGCCTTGCGGAACCCAAGCGGTTGGAATAGCTTCCTGCTTGCATAATCCAGCGCAGGCACGCCGACAGCCTTCGTTAATATGGCTGATAATAGATGCGATGCCCCCGAATTGTAAGTATAGGCTTGTCCAGGCGGCGAAATGATCGCTTTCTCCAGCACAAACCCGATCGGATCGCCGGCTGCCCGCAAAGCCCGGTACGGCTTATCGAAGTCCGGCCACTTAAATCCCGGCGTCATCGACAGCAGATGCTTAATCCGTATTGCCGCCTCGCTTGAAGCCGCCAATCGTGCCGAAGCTGGATGGTCCAAATAATCCGAGATCGGATCGTCAACACTGCCAATCCGACCTTCATCAATGGCCATGCCAATCAAACATGACAATACGCTCTTGGTGCATGAATAGAGACTTCCCATTGTATCCGTTCCGTGCTCATACCATTCCGCTGCTGCCTCGCCGTTATGAAGAACGATGACCGTATTCATTTTCCAAGCGCGAAGCTGATCGTCCAACGACTCAAGCCTGCTATGTAATTTCATGCTCATGCTGCCTCGGACTCTCCTCTACGAAACGCTGCTTTGCTGCTCTGCGGCAGACTGCCGATTAGGCAATACCGTCGAGACAAGCAATATAACAACCGCTATTAGCGCTACCCAAATAAAGATCGTATGCAAGCTGCTTTCAAGAAGACCGGCATCGATGCTATTCGTACTGCCTGTATTAAGAAGCATGCCGAATACGGTTATGCCAATCGTCTGACCAAGCGTACGAATGAAATTATTGCTGGCAACCGCCGAGCCGCGCAGCTCCCACCCGACGGCAGAAGATACGGTTACGGTCAACGAAGTCAGCGACAAACCGAATGACAACCCTGACAACAACGTGTAGACGATGAACCAAAAGAACGGGGTCTCCGCATTCATCAACGCCAGGCCAATCCCGCTTATAAGCAATAAAGTAGCGCCTGTAACCGTAATAAGCCGAACACCAAGCTTTGCAATCCAATTGCCTGCCAATATAGCACCTAGCGGCCAAGCAATAGAAAGCGGAATCATAACTAATCCCGAATAAGTTGCCGGCTTGTTATATACCCCTTGAATCCATAGCGGCAAATAAAAAATAATAACGACGTTTACGACACAAATTAGAAAGCCAGCCAAGTTCGCAACGCTAATAATGCGGCTTCTGAACAATTCGAACGGAATAATCGGCTCTGGCGACCTTCTTGATGCCGCAACGAATAAGGCCAGGAACACAACCGAAGCTGCGAACAGCATGCCGATTGCAAGCGTGGAAATGCCGTTTGCATCTTGATCGCGCAGCAGCGTCATCCCATATAGGAAGGCGAACATGCCAATCGTGAATAATACAATGCCTATGTAATCGATATGGCGTCTCTTCTTTACGAATGATTCGCGAAGCGCTGCAGAAAGCAAATAAATCGCTGCGATGCCAAACGGCAAGTTCATGTAGAAGATCGCTCTCCAAGAGACGTAATCAACGAGCAATCCGCCAAGCAAAGGTCCCGATATGCCTGCTATCCCCCATACGCTGGACATCCACCCTTGTACCTTGGCTCGCATCTCGTACGGGTACAGATCGCCAATAATCGTATAGGGTATCGTCGTTAACGCCCCGGCGCCAAGTCCTTGCAGCGCGCGAAACCATATGAGCTGGTTCATCGATTGCGCCACGCCAGACAGCATGGAGCCCGCTAGAAAAATAAGCGCACCAATAATAAAAATCTTTTTGCGGCCATATAAATCGGATAGCTTGCCATATACCGGAGTTGTAATAACCGTTGCCAGCAAATATATAGAAATAATCCAACTATACTGCCTAATTCCTTCAAGCTCGCTCGTAATGCTTGGCATTGCGGTACTGACAATCGTTCCTTCAATTGCGGCAAGGAAAGTAGCGACGAACAAAGCGATCGTCACTTGCTTTCGATTTTGTTGTGCTTGCATGCTTCACCCTTTCCATCTATCAGTCGTCACTCTATACTATAATCTATTCTGTTCTTTACCGTGCGTAAATATGAATGGTCATTACGAAGTTTGCAGAAGGTTCTCTCTCCAGAAGCGCAGACATTCCGCTTTCGTTGCCTTCACCAAATACTCGTTGCGTTCCGTTTCGCAAGCCGTCCAGAAGACTGTATCGCGGAACAAGCGGCACATCAGAAGCTCCGCTGCCTTGCATGCTGCAAGCTCATCAGCGAGCAGCTTGATGCATATCGTAAATACGAGCGTCTCGTATCGCCGTAAATATTCAACCTTTTGCTCAAAACCAAGCATCCTAACAGCCGCCTTTCGACCTATTGCCAAAATCTTCTGCAACTATTGTAGCTCAGTCTTGAAAGGAATTAGTTACGAAAAGGTTAAAGTTGAATCCTGCCTCCATTGCCAACGTATAATAGGTATCCATTCATGAGTCATTATGATAAGCTAACGTTTAGATGAATAATTCGGATGTAATTATTTGGAACAAATAAATGAACGATAGGATGCGTTTATAATGGGTGCCTATGACTTATTATTATCAATTATTGAACAGGTAGGCTATGCGGCCTTATTTCTAGTATTATGTCTTGGACTCATCGGACTGCCTATTCCGAACGAGGCGGTTGTTATGACCGGCGGCGCATTAGCAGCTTCGGGAGTCCTCTCTCCGATTCCAGCCTTTATTATGACTTGCCTTGGCATATGCTCCGCGATGAGCTTCGGTTATAGTATCGGAAGGTTTGCCGGCAGCCGGTTGTCCAACTGGTTCAGCAGCAAAAAAAACATTAATCGCTTCGTAACGCGTGCGGAAGAGCTGAGCGGCAAGTACGGCGGTTATGCAATAAGCCTAAGCCTCTGTCTGCCATTCCTAAGACATGTTACGCCTTACGTAATGGGTATTAACAAAATGCCGTTCAAACGTTTCATATTATTCGCTTATCCTTCGGCGTTTGTCTGGACGCTCATTTATTTCATTATCGGCACGTTAGTCGGCGAACAAGTCCAGAACATCGCCAATGCCATCTATCAATATGGAATATGGATCGTCGTTGCGCTTGCGGCAGCCGCAGCTGTCTACCTTGGATTCCGGATCACGAAGCAGCGCAGAATGAGCAAAGAAAACGTCGAACGTACGATGTAAACATGAACATAGTGAATGTACAGGAGAAGCATCGCAAAAAAGCGATGCTTCTTTTAATTGTTGCCTATTACGCAGTAAAGAGAAGGATTAGGGAGATTTAGTCTGATGTAAGCGCTTATTTGACGATCGCGATCAAAGATTCCTACTCATGTGATCAAGTATAATGACGATTAGTGCACATCGGCCCCGACTTTTCTGAAAGTGGAAAGTCCTATCATTTTCCTAGGAGGTATATTTGTTTTGCTCTTCAAACTTAGACAAACCTGGTTTTCCAATACCCGCAACGATATTTTATCCGGTATTACAGTCGCTCTCGCACTTATTCCAGAATCGATCGCCTTCTCGCTTATGGTTGGCGTCGATCCGATGGTCGGTATTTACGCATCGTTCTGCATTGCCGTTATTACGGCTTTCGCAGGCGGCCGTCCCGGCATGATTTCGGCAGCTACTGGCGCTATGGCGCTTATTATGGTTAGCCTTGTTGACAAGCATGGCATCGAGTATATGTTCGCCGCAACCATATTAGCAGGTGTGCTGCAGTTCATCATGGGCGCGCTTAAGCTTGGGCGCTTCATTCAGTTCGTTCCGCATTCCGTTATGCTCGGATTCGTGAACGCATTAGGCATTCTTATATTTACAACGCAGCTCGTTCACTTTGTAGGCGCAAGCTGGATCATGTACGCGCTCGTCGGCTTGACGCTGCTCATCATTTATATTTTACCGAGGTATACGAAAGCCGTTCCGTCGCCGCTTGCGGCGATCATTATCGTATCGTTGATCGCGATTGCGATAGGCGCAGATCTGAAGACCGTAGGCGATATGGGCAAAATCGAGAGCGTCATGCCGTTCTTTCATTTGCCTGACGTCCTACTCTCCTTCGATACGTTAGCCATCCTATTCCCATATTCGTTCTCGTTAGCCATTGTCGGCATTCTTGAGTCATTGTTAACGGCTTCGGTTATCGATGAGATCACGGATACGACCAGTAATAAAAACCGTGAAGTAAGAGGACAAGGGATCGCGAATATCGTCACAGGTTTCTTCGGGGGCATGGCAGGCTGCGCATTAATCGGGCAATCGGTCGTCAACATGAAATCCGGCGGTCGGACAAGGCTGTCAACGCTAGTTGCCGGGGCTTTCCTGCTGTTCCTCATTCTCGCGCTCAGTGATATGGTTCGCGCAATCCCAATGGCAGCCCTTGTCGGCGTCATGATCATGGTAGCGATCAGCACTTTCGATTGGAAGTCGGTGCTTCATCTTCATCGCGCACCGCGAACGGATGCGTTCACGATGATCGTGACCGTCATTATCGTATTAGTGACGCATGATCTGTCCAAAGGCGTTATGGCCGGCGTTGTGCTTAGCGCCCTGTTCTTCGCCTGGAAGATCGCTAAGATTAAAGCATCAGTCAAATTGGATGCAGCGAACGTTAAGACATACACGCTCCGCGGTCAGTTGTTTTTCGGTACGACGACCAGCTTCGTCAACCTATTCGATTTCATGAATGACCCGCAAACGATTGTGCTGGACTTCAGCGGCTCGCATGTGTGGGACCAATCAGCCGTAACCGCGATGACGAAGGTGAAAGCAAAGTATGAGCTGCTGGATAAGCAAGTATCGTTTATCGGACTTAACGAAGAAAGCCAAACGATCATTCATAGGACGGGCTTAACCTCATCAAGCGGTCATTAAATAGAAAAAACGCGTACGCTCTGACATGAAGATTTCAGAGTGCGCGCGTTTTTTCTTATCATTATTTTTCCAGCTTCGCCTTTGCCGTATCGACTAGCAGGTCGAACAGCTCATCGTCTTCCTCAAGCTGATTCTCCAAGGCCAGAAGCTCTTCTTCCTTGCCCGATTCATGAAGGAAGAACAACCCGTAGCCCCAATCTCTAGTACCGCGCTTGCTCGCAAGAGCGATCTCGTATTGATTGCTATGCCCTTCTGCTTCAAACTGTACTTTGCCGACATACCCATCTTCCTTCGAGTACGTCATCTCCGCGTTCAAAATCGTAATTTGCATGTTCAAATTTCTTCCTCTCGGCATTGTAACTACTGTCATTATTGCGGTGTTAGTTGATTTAATTGATTGAGCAGCTCATTGATCTTATTAATCGTATCTGAAATTCCTGTCGCTTCGAACGCTGCCCGGCCTTGCTCGATATTCGTCAGCGCCTTATCGATGCTCAGATTCAATTGCGCATTATATTCGGTAATCGACTGATGCAGATCCTTCGCATAATCCGGAACGGTCAATGCCCCGTATTCCTTGATCTGCTGCTTGAGCGCCAGCAATTGCTCCTTCAGATCGGTTCTTGCATTCAAATCGGTCACTGCTTGTTCTGCCATTGTCTGCATGTTTTGTCCGAAGTTCGTAATCGACTGCAAATAGGTCGTTGTTTCTGCGGCGAAATTGACGGTTTGGGTTGCTTCCTCGATAATGCCGCATCCAGCGGCAAATACCATAGCTGCGACTACAATCAGCATTAAGCTCCTTCTCATCATCAGTAAACCTCTCCTTATGACCATGCTTAAGTAGAATAGCATAGCCTCTAATCAGCTTGCAACCGTATAGGAGATTCATGACGAACGCCTATCCAGCCCCTTGCATACATTACAATACGATTCCGGCACAGCTCGGTTTCGTGTATCCCATGAGAGGGTGGTTTGGATGGTTATTCAATTAACGGCGCTGCACTGGGTATATCTAGGCTTCATAGTCGCCATTATTGGATTCATGCTAATGAGACGCGATACGACGTTAATCTGTATCGCGGGCATACTCGGCATCGGTTTGCTTGCAACCACATCGGCAAGCGGCTCGGTAAGCGGTATTTTCGATAGCTTTATTTTTGCCATCAAAGAATTAATAGGCACGATACTCATCATATCTATCATCGTTGCCATGAGCCGCGTGCTTATACGCACCGGAATAAATGAGATCATGATCTCGCCATTCACTTGGTTCATGAAAACGCCGGCGCTTGCTTTCTGGGGAATCGGCATCATCATGATGGTGACGTCTTGGTTTTTCTGGCCATCGCCAGCCGTTGCGCTTGTCGGGGCAGTGCTTCTGCCGGTCGCCATTCGCGTCGGATTGCCGGCTCTCGGCGCTGCCGTCGCCATGAACCTGTTCGGGCATGGCATCGCCTTGTCCGGCGACTATATTATTCAAGGCGCGCCTAAGCTGACAGCCGACGCTGCAGGATTGCCAGTCAGCGAAGTGATGCAGGCGAGCATACCGCTTGTTATCGTAATGGGCGTCGTGACGACCGTTGCAGCCTATTGGATGATGCGCCGCGATCAGCGGCTCGGCAAGTGGAATGACGGGCTTGTCGCCGCGACACCGGATGAGATCAAGGCAGACAGCAAGGACCAGGCCGAAGGGGCTGCCAGTCTATCGCTGCGTACGAAGCAAGTGCTCGCTGTCCTTATTCCCGTCTTGTTCGCGATTGATGTCATAACGATGTTCCTGTTAGATCTCCAAGGCGGTGAAGCTACCGCGCTGATCGGCGGAACCTCCATCCTGATCATGCTGCTTATCACGATGCTGTCGCATCGTGGCAAAGGGCTTGAGAAGACGACCAGCTATTTAATAGAAGGTTTCTTGTTCGGCTTCAAGGTGTTCGGCCCTGTCATTCCGATTGCCGCATTCTTCTATCTTGGCGATTCAGGCTTCCTGTCCTTGTTCGGCGAGAAGCTGCCTGACGGCTCTCTAGGCATCGTCAATGACCTCGGCCTTGCTCTCGCGCATGTCATGCCCGTTAATGGCGCCGTGGGTTCTGTAACGCTGACTGTCGTTGGCGCGATTACCGGACTCGACGGCTCAGGCTTCTCCGGCATTTCGCTTGCCGGCTCTATCGCCCAGCTGTTCGGCCACGCGATCGGATCGGGTCTAGCGACTCTGACCGCGCTTGGGCAAGTCGCCGCCATCTGGGTCGGAGGCGGTACGATCATTCCTTGGGCGCTCATTCCGGCAGCGGCCATCTGCGGCGTAAGCCCCTTCGAGCTCGCTCGCCGCAACTTAAAGCCGGTACTGCTCGGACTTACCGTTACGACGATTGTTGCGATGTTCTTGATTTAAGTCGTTTCTTCTTCCTGACGTATAGTAACGCTATCGTGCCTATAGTGAGCAGCAGCAGTATGAGCGGGATCATATAGCTGCTGCTTCCTTCGTTATCAAGACCAGTCTGCGGTACTGGCGGTATAGAGCCTTTGCCCAGCGCAGCTAAGTCTTCTCCCGCATCGCTGTACAGCGCTGTTCGGCTGCATAAGCTCACCTCCAATGATTTGCCCGTATCGCGGGCATATACGACGTACCGCTGCCCGCTCTTGAATTCGAATCCGCAGCTGTCGCTGCCGTTAGCGGATACGACCGCAATATTGGAAGTTACAAGTCCTTTCCATACCTCGTTGACATGAAAATTTGTTTTGACAGCATCTGCCGACGACTGGAACAACGGCAAGCCGGATTGCTTAATCGACACTGCCGTTCCTTCGAACACGGCGTCATTACGGTCACTTGCGTCCCTTACATCACCCATTTCCGCGCATGAACAGGCATACGTCATCTGCGGGGCGGACAATAGTCCGCCGGATACAAGCATTGCTGCTACCAGCATCAACCAAATCCATTTTGTTCTCTTCATCTTTACTCCCCCGTTTTCTAGTGTCTCTAAACCAATTCTCTATTCCCTATATAACGTTTGAGGATGGAAAATTGTTTCAAGTGCTCCTATTTCTTAGTGGGAATTTGGCAAAAGAAAATGCCCCGGCGACATCGAATGTCTGCCGAGGCATCGATCATTTTTTTATGGACGTGTTGCCGCAGCCGATTTTGTCTTCGGCTCTTCGATCAGTTCTGCTTTACCCGGCCAAAATGCTTTTTTGCCAAGCAACGCCGTAATTGCGGGAACAAGGAACGGACGAACGATGAACGTATCCATGAGCACACCGATTGCAGTGATCAGTCCAAATTGGACCAGCACTTGAATCGGAAGCGTCGCAAGCACAGCGAACGTTGCCGCCAGTATGAGGCCAGCCGAAGTAATAACGCCCCCTGTCTCGCCAACCCCTTCTTGAATCGCTTGCTTAAGAGGCATTATCTTTCGCTTCTGCCAAATGCTCGAGATCATGAAGATGTTGTAATCCTCGCCAAGCGCGATAAGGAATACGAAGGCGTATAGCGGAATCGCGCCTTGTATGGCGTCGACGCCCATGAAATAATGCAAGATGATCCACCCGAGACCTAATGCCGCTCCATAGGATAGGAGTACTGTAGCAATCAGATATAGAGTTGCGGTTATGGAGCGTAAGTAGATCAGGAGCAAAATCATGATTAAGATCGTAACGAGCGGGATAATAACCGTGTTATCACGATCGGTCAGCACCTTCGAATCATGCTGGGCAGCCGTCTGACCGCCGACCCATACTTTTTCTCCCGAATCCCCAATACTGGCATCGGCAAGAGCATCGCTTGCCGCTTCCTTGATGGCCGGAATGAGCGCCATCGCTTCTTGCGAATACGGATTAATATCGAGCACCACCGAGTAGGCAAGCAGATTCGGATCTTCCGAACTAACCTGCGGCTCAGCAACATGATCGATATGCTCAAGCGACTGCAGCTTGGAAGCGACATCGACCTGCTTGCCATCCGTATTCACGACTACGGTGACGGGAGCAAGATCGCCTGGCGTGAACGAAGCGGAGATGACGTCGAAGCCTTCCCTCGATTGCATATCCTTTGGAAAAGATGACAGCAAGTCATACGTATACTTGATCTGAGTCGAGAACGTTGCTAACGCGCCAAGCAAAACAATACATACGAGGACGACTGTCCATGGCTTCGTGACGACGAGCTTGCCGACCTTCATGCCAAGCTTCTTATTTGCATCCGGCTTGATGTAAGTTTTGCCGCGTCTTGCAGCACGAGCTTGATGCTCCTCCTCGGTGCGCGGAACGAACGGATAGAAGGAAGCGCGGCCGAAAATCGCGAGCAGCGCGGGTACGAGCGTCAAGCTGGCGATGCCCATAATGAGAATCGATAAGCTGAACGGAACCGCAAAGCGGTCATAAGCGCCGTACCTGGCAGCCAGTAGCGCGAACAGGGACAAAACGACCGTGAAACCGCTCATTGCTATAGCGCCGGACGCATCCTTGAAGGCACGCTTCAATGCCAGCCCCTTATCCTTCTCGCGCGTCAACTCCTGACGGTAATGCGAAATGAGGAATAAACAATAATCTGTACCAGCCCCGAACAGCAGTACGGTCATTATAGAGATCGCTTGCGCGTCAACCGTGATATAACCTTCTCCTGCCATCCAGCCGAGCAACGGGCTTGTTACCAAATAAGCGAATCCTACGCCGACAAGCGGGATAATAGCTAGAATCGGCGACCGGTAGATGAGCAGCAACAGGATGAGGACGAGCAATACGGTAGCGATCATCAACGATACGTCTGCGCCCTTGAACAAGTCCGTGGCGTCTACCGATATGCCGACCGGTCCGCTAAGGCGAACCGTAAGCTGCTCGGGATCGTTGATCGATGCAGCGAACGGGTCTTGGCCCGAAACGTCGCGAATAATCGTCTTGATTTCTTCCAAGTTTTCTTTCAGCACTTCCGTTTCTGTCTGCTCGGCGAACGAGACCGGCTGCACGAAAGTCGTTTGATCCTCGGATACGAATTGCTGCAAGGCCGGCAGCGGCATCGTATGGAGCGGAATAAGCTCGCCTTGCGCTTCAAGCGGATGATCGGTTAAAGCTTGGGAGGTTTGCCCGATGTAAGTTAAATCGTCATTCGTTAATCCGCCTTCGCGATGCCATACAATAAGAGCCGGCACGCCGGAGGCGTTAGGGAACTTCTCTTTAATAAGCCGATCAGCCAGTAAGGATGGACTGTCGTCTTCCAAATTTTGCGCGTTGTTCTGCTCTTTGTCACCAACAGCTGGCAGCGTAAGTGTCAGTACGGCCGCAAGTACAATCCAAATCGCGAGCGTTATCCACCTCGTACGGCGCCCGGCAACGATTGCGCCTATTTTCTCAATCATGACTCCATCCTCCATTTCACATCTACATTCAAATCGTTTAATATAGTATTACGAGCTCAAATTAATTATATATACCCGAAGGTTAATTAATCAACCTATAATTATTACGAATTATTGAATGAGGTGCAAAGATTGAAAGAAGAACAGCCAAGACGCAAACCGGGACGGCCTAAACGTTCCGAAACGATGCAGCCCAATCTGCTTATTTTGCGCACCGCCGCCATACTGTTCATGGAGCACGGCTTCGAGAAGGTGTCGCTTGAAGGCGTTGCGAAAGCATGCCGGATAACGAAAGCAAGCGTCTATTATTATTTCGACAACAAAGCGAAGCTCTTCACGGAATGTCTGTTATTCGTGCTCAAGATTGCATATGACCAGACCGCTCTAATCATGCGTGGACCAGGAACGCTCAAGGAACGTCTGCTCATTGTTGCGGAACGTCATATGAATAACGCGCATGTCGAGTTCGAGACGATGATGCGCGAAGCCGCTCCCGGCTTGTCGGAGGAACAGTTTAAGCAGATTCGGGATGGAGAAGCACAGCTTCATATTCTTTTGAGTGAAATTTTCGCGCAAGCGATGGAGGAAGGCGTGATCACGAAGTCAGATCCCTTGCTGCTCTCCCATACGTTCACGGCCATGATGACGGTACGCAATCACAAACAATTATTAAATGATCAAAAATCGGTGAAACAAGCTTCCGCCGAAATCGTACAATTACTTTGGAACGGATTACAGCCTCGATCCTAAGGCAATGGTTAGTTTCATCGATACTGCGATTATGTAATAGGAGGTGTTATTTTGTTCAAAACCGCCATCGGCCGTTTAAGAATTGTCGGATTTTATGAGGGAATCTCGTTTTTGGTATTATTGCTGATCGCGATGCCGCTCAAATATTGGGCTGACCTGCCGCATATGGTTACCATCGTCGGCAGCCTGCATGGTTTGCTGTTCACTCTCTACGGATTTGCCCTGCTTCACGTTTGGATCAAGCACCGCTGGTCATTCTTGAAGGTTGTCGCTGCATTTATCGCCGCGTTCCTTCCCTTCGGCACGTTCATATCCGATGCTAAGCTGCTGCGTAATCATCCTTAATTAACGCTACAAAGAAGCGCCGTCCCGTCATCAATCGATGACCCAGACGGCGCTTCTGTATGTTCAACGCTAACGAATTAAGCATGACCGAACGCTTCGGCATCCGACTCATTCATGGCGATCTCGATCTCTACCTTGCGAATCCGATTATCGTCCCGCTCCCTAATCGTAAACGTCATATTATGATAAATCCACGATTCGCCGACTGGCAGATCAGGCTTCCGATTGAATAACCAACCGCCGATGGAGTCCACTTCCTCGCTATCCAGATCCGTGCCGGCCGTGTCGTTGAATTCGACGATCAATGCTTTGCCGTCCACCATATAACGGTGCTCGTTCAGCATCTCGATCTCCTTCACTTCATCGGCGTCGAATTCGTCGCGAATCTCGCCGACAATCTCCTCGATAATGTCCTCAATCGTAATAAGACCCGAAGTACCGCCGTACTCGTCGAGCAAAATAACAATATGTACGCGCTCCAGCTGCATTTTGCGCAGCAGCTTGTTAATCGGCATCACATCGGGCACGGACATTACCGGCTGCAGCAGCGATTTGACGTCCAGCGCACGGTCGCTATCATAGCGCAGAAAAAACTGCTTCGTGTTAACGATGCCAATAATATTGTCTTTGCTTCCGCTTGCATACGGAAACCGCGTATATTGCTCCTTCTTGATGACTGCGAGGTTCTCGTCGTGAGAATGCTCAGCGAACAGACATACCATATCCGTGCGCGGAACCATGATTTCACGCGCCAGCCGCTCGTCGAATTGGAAGATACGATTCACGTATCCGTATTCGCTTTTGTTGATTTTGCCGCTCTCATAGCTCTCCGATAGGATGATCCGAATCTCTTCCTCCGAATGGGCTTCATGCTCTTGGGCCGGCTTGAAGCCGAGCAGCCTAACGAGGCTGTTAGCCGAGCCGTTAAGCACCCAGATGAACGGATACATAACCTTATAGAAAATAATTATGATCGGTGCAGTCAACTGGCTGATACGCTCTGACATTATGATAGCCACCGTCTTCGGCGCCAGTTCGCCAAGAACGACATGCAAGTAGGTAACGAGCACGAAGGCAATAAGGAATGACAAAACCGAGCTTACCTCATCCCCCAGCTCTAGTCGATGGAATATAGGATGCAATATTAGTTCAACCGTAGGTTCCCCTAGCCAACCGAGACCGAGAGCCGTAATCGTGATCCCTAGCTGACAAGCGGATAAGTAGCCATCCAGTTTCAAGGTAACCTGTTCAACCGCCCTAGCATTTTTCAACCCTTCCGCAACCATCTGACTGACGCGGCTTGAACGCATTCGGATGATCGAGAATTCCGTTGCAACGAAAAAAGCGGTAAACACAAGCAGCAGCACAAATATGACAAGCTTTAAAACCATCGTCTTCTTCCTTTGCTAGGTAATGTGGCTAGTAACCGACCTCCACAGACGCGTTCACGATGTAGATGAGATCGTTTTTGTCCTCTTTGTCCGGCAGTACGACGCCGCTCGTCGTAACCATGCCGCCATCGATAAGCTCGACGGTTACTTGGCCGTAAGGCAGCGCGGCCTTTACCTGCTCCACGTCGAGCAGATCGCGATCGCAAGGAATAGCAAGCTTCACATGAACCTTCATGTTATCAAGCGAGCCGCCTGGCAATACAGAGCGCAGACCGGGCATCGAATTATGGTGAATCGCGTTTTGAACGGCGCGCACCGATGCTTTTGTAATATTTTGACCGTGCAGATCGCAGCCCATGCCAATTTCTATGAAAAATAACTTGTCCACTTATACAGCCTCTCCTTTAATTGTCAAATAGATACATGCGAGCATGCATAACTTTACCAAGGCACATCGTCGTCGCTCACGTTAGTCGTGCCGCCGCTGTTGTCGTTATAGCTATAGCCTGAACCGTCAAACTCATCTTTCGGCTGTTTGCTTCCGATGATTGGCAATACATCGGTTAGATCCGGCGGCTGCAGCAGCTCGACCGGCGACATCCCTTTATCGAATTGGAACGCATCGCCTTCGATCACGACAACATAACGTCCGTTATGCTTCGCGATATGGAGCGATTCGCCGAAATCTGCGAGCAAGCCCTTTATCGTAACGCTGTCCAGCTTAAACGTGAACGGCAAGTCCGGCTTCTGCTCGACGAGCGCCGCCGATGCGACAGCCACCTGCTCCTGCGGCCACCATTCTTGAATGTCGCGTTTCTCGCTAGCTGCCCATACTTCCACCGCATTCTCCTCTTCGCGGCGCTCCGTGCTCTCATCATCCTGCCACTTGTCCGATATGTATTGCTGTACCATCTCAATAACCTGCTCGCCCATTACCTCAGGCAATGGCTTCTCGTAAGTAACGTATTTCAAGAAATCTTCGAAATACCGGGCATGCGACGATTGATGAATCTTCAGCTCCCAATGCTCGAGCATACCCTCCTCCGGCATATGCGGATACTGAATCGACTTGATGCTGCGGGAGCTGATGGCCATCTCGACCTGCGAGATTAAGCTGCGCTCATCCGCAATTCGCGCAATCTTCGGCTCGAAGTCGCATTTAAGCAAAAATAAAAAAGGCTCGTCAAAATACGTGTTCAGCTTGGATAGAGCAATAATGAACGCTCCGCCGCGCACCGCGCTAGTATCCATATAAATACGAACAAGCTCGTCGGCGATGCCAAAGAATCGCTCCTTCGTATCTGCATCGCGCAGCCGCTGGAACAGATTGTAGTTCTGATTGCTGCCGAGCGCATAACCCGGTTCAACCGCGAAGCGGCCGATCTTCGTCGGTGCGTTCGCCGTATTCGGATTGCGCTCGACCTTGCGCTTCACGACCCTCGTGAACTCGTCGTCTAGAAACTTCTTAATCTCACTGTCCTCATACGTATCCTCGTCCAGCGTCTGATAATGCTTGAACCGCTTGCCTGACGATGAGGCACTCTCTTCGCCGTCTGTATGAATAACGAAAAACGATAAATATTGCATATGAAAATCCACGTCTGCTGCTCCCCCCTATTTCTCTGATTAGGAATTGATTGCACGCATTTACAGAAACAATAGACTATTCGCTTTGCTTAAAAAGCGGCTGTTGATAGCGGAACTGCGGACTCCGCTCCGTATCGTCATAGCTGCGATGCCAGATAGCCGTCGTTGCCGGAGACATCGGAGGTATCAACCATGACCATCTTCCGGTCACGGTTCTGCCGTTCTCTTGCTCCTGTTTCTCGAATCTGGCGAATTGCTCGGCGGCCGTATGATGGTCGACAATACTGACGCCGTTTTTCTTAAACGAATGCAGCACCGCGATATTTAACTCCGTTAATGAACGGTCTTTCCATAAGGAAAGGTTCGTAGAAGTATCTAAGCCGAACAGCCGTGCAACTTGCGGAAGCTGGTTGTAGCGGTTACTGTCTGCCAGATTGCGCGCACCAATCTCCGTCCCCATATACCATCCGTTGAAGGGAGCTGCCGAATAGCGGATGCCGCCGATCTCTAGCTCCATATCGGATACGAAAGGAACCGCATACCACCGCAGTCCCAGCTGCTCGAAGCCATCATTCTCCGGATGTGTAAGCTTCACTTCAAGCGTCTTCTCCGCCGGCAACTCGTACCATCTCGGCTCATGATCGCCTCGTTGGATCACAAGCGGCAATAGGTCAAACGCCGTTCCTGCCCCGCGCCAGCCTAGCTTCTCGCAAGCTTCAGTCAAAGCAAGGGAAGCCGGATCGCCGACCATACCGTCCTCCAGCTGATAACCTGCGTATCGGACAAGCTGATGATTCCATATCCGAATACAGCTGCCAGTATGCGTCTCCCTCGGCGCAAATACCGTAATCGCCGGTCTGATTCTCCCGCCGTTCGTGGCATATTTCATGTGGTTAAATATATGTCCGGCGATTGTATCTTCATCTTCAGCCTCTCTTGCGTCAAACACTTCAAGCGCCTGCCAGAACAGTCTGCCGATGCAGCGATTGCTATTGCGCCATGCCATCTTCGCGCCATGCTTAAGCTCTTCCGATGTATGCGAATAAGTCCCTCTTGCTTCAATATGTTCATCGATCTGCCGCAGCCTGCTTTCGGTTTCCTGGACTGACTTGCCAAGCTCCGAATAGCAGGCGCGGATAAAGGAGGCTGCCTCCTCCATTAACGCTCTCTGTGCTGTAATCATGTTGCGCTTCCTCCGCCTTCCTTCAGCTTAACCAGTACTCTTCGTTTTCGGTATAACATCGTCGCCGCTTCTGCGACATCATTCAGCGTGCCCCGATTAATGAAAGCCCCGAACACAATTCCGGCAATCGGGATGAGCTGGAACAGCTTTTTCAAGCCGAAGTTGTCGCGGTATACGGTAACGACTTCACGCCAGCCTTGCAATTGCGACAGCATATGCGTTCCGCGTCCCTCGCTCTCAGTTCCGTATGCGCTTAATTCATCTAATATGGCTTTTTTGCCGACAATGTCCGATGAAGCGAATTGCATGACCTTCACAGCGAAGATGCGCTCTTCCTTCAGCTTTGGGTCATATCCATAACATATGGCAATCTCTTGTATGATCTTTAGCGATAAGCCAAGAATGGCTGGAATGTCGATTGCGAGCGTAAAGATGCCTCCGATTCCCGTTGTCGCGCCTTGAACGGTCGCCATGTTTGTACGGCTGCTCTTCAGCTCCGCAGCCGTCCTGTCCATAACGGCAAGCGGCAGCGATGAGCAGTCTTCCAAGGTCAGCACAACGTCGTTGCCGGATATCGATGCGTCCACCTCGACAACCTCCGCATTTCGCGCAAGCTTGCTTGTTATCGTTTTCTCCGAAACGAGGTATTTGCCCCCGTTCTGAATAAAGCCGCCGATTTCATCGACAGCCTGTCCGAGCTTCGCTTGAATAAACTTCGGCGTTAATTTATCGAGCAGCATGAACGGCAATCGTCCAAGCTTCTCCCAAAACCACAGGTCCTTCTGATCGTTCTCCCATGCTTCTATTTCTCTCAAGGCTTCCAATAATCGCTCATTAGAATCCGTTTCGAATGGCATACGCGCTCTGCCTCCTTCTCTGGAGTGTTATACGAAACATTGCGGAAAGCGGATGCGCCGTTCACATTATTGTTCCATTTTGCGGCCGGTAAATGAGAGGAGCAGGAAAGAAAATAAGACGATGCTGATCGTCCATGCCCAAGCCATCGCCGTATGTCCGGAATCGACCGCCACATAAATGGCTGTCGGCACGGTCTGCGTCTTGCCTGGTATGTTGCCGGCAAGCATAAGCGTCGCTCCGAACTCGCCTAAGCATCTGGCAAAGCCGAGCACGAATGCCGTTAGCAGCGATTGCTTGGCTAGCGGCAGCGTAATATAGCGCATAACCTGCCTCTCGCTGGCGCCTGCGGAACGTGCCGATTCTACCAGACTTTTATCGATGGTCAGAAATCCGACCTTCATGGTTTGATAGACAAGCGGGAACGCAACAATGACCGCAGCGATAACCGCTGCGGTCCAAGAGAAAACGATGGGTTGATTGAAAAGCCATTCATAGCTTTTCCCGATCCAGCTTCTGCGGCCAAGCGCCACAAGCAATATAAACCCGACGACGGTCGGAGGCAATACGAGAGGAAGCATGAAAACCGTCTCAACGACGCTCTTGCCCCTGAACGATCGCCGCGCCATGAAGTGCGCGACAATAATGCCGATGATAGCTACCAATATACTAGCCGTCACCGAAACCTTCAGCGATAGCCAAAGCGGTGGCAGCAGCTCATTCCCATTCATAATTGCAAAGGCCTCCCGTACGTATGTGAGATACCTTCCCATTATAAACGAATTAAGCGCCATCGCCCAGCAAAGAAGTTCGTTGTCCCAAGTAGAGCAGCTTCAACATATGAAGCGCGCGTGTACAACCGACATAAAGAAGCTTCGCGTCGAGCGGTCCGTATGCCGCTTCTCCCGCATCAGCAACGAGCACGGCATCGAACTCCAGTCCCTTCGATAAGTAGACGGGAACGACCGTCAGGCCGCCTCCATATGATGGTTGCTTGCTTTGGACAAGGGAGGCTTCAATTCCTTTGTCGATCAAGAAGCTATGAATTTGTTCGCATTCATGCGCGGTTCTTCCGATGACCGATATCGTCTCGTAAATGCCCTTCGCCTTCCATTCGCGCACCGTTTGTTCGATCGAAGCAAGCCATTCGCTCTCCTCTGTCCCGATCGTCTCGACCGGGTCGCCGCTCCTGAATACAGGCACGGCTGGCTTTACCCCGCCCGACATCTCGCCTAAGATCAGGTTGGCGAATTCGATAATCTCCATCGTTGAGCGATAGCTCCGGTTAAGCTCGTGGAATCCGGATTGCTCTTCAGGGAATAGTCCCATCAGCTGAGACCAGTGCTGGATTCCCGTGTAAGCATGAATACCTTGCTGCAAGTCGCCGAGTACCGTCATCGACGGCGTTCGTTGGCATAGCTTAAGCGCTTCAAGCTGGAACGGCGAATAATCTTGCGCTTCGTCAATGACGATATGGTCGAAGGACGGCTTATCCAGTCCGTACAACTGCAGATGGATATAGACGAGCGGCGCGAGGTCTTCGGCAGCGGCGATTCCTAGCTTAAGCCGAGCCGCTGTCTCTGCGGCGATCGCTTTCGGCACGGCTGGATCGGCCTGCTTGCCTTGGAACAGCGAGGCATAAAGCTGAACCGCCGTAAACGACGGTATCTTTTTCACAAAGGCATTAAATTTCGTCAGCGCCTTTGCTCTTACTTTCTTATCGACAACGCCGCGCTGCTTCAGCTCGGATTCGAACCAACGCCGGATTCGGCTGGCTAGCCGGTCGCGTTTCTTCATAACCGTCTCTTCGCCATAATCGGTGTCGTACCACTCGCGCATTTGCGCAGGCGACAGCTCAAGACGGTCAAGCGGGCTGAACGGAACGGTAGGTACGATATTTTGCTCGAACGCTGCAATTCGCTTATCTACCATTTCCTTGAAAGCCAAACTGCCCTTCCATCTTCCGGAAGCATTCTCAATCTCAGATGCCGTTCTGCGTTGTTCGAACCAATAGGCCATCGTCTCAGATGGATCGCTTTGCCTAACGGTATGCTCCAGCAGCTCGATCGCCCAGTCCGAGAACGTCGTCTGCTGGATGTCTCCAACGCCGAGCTCCGGCAGAACGCCGGAAATATAATCGAGGAACATCCGATTTGGCGCGAAAATAATCATTCTCTCCGCCCGCATCCGATCCGCGTATTGATAGAGCAGAAATGCGAGACGATGGAGCGCAACGGTCGTTTTACCGCTGCCCGCTACCCCCTGAATGAATAGTGCCTTCGCGCGATCGGCGCGTATGATACGGTCCTGCTCGCCTTGAATGGTAGAAACGATGTCACGAAGCTTATTATCCTTGTTCTCGCCCAAGCGATATAAAAGAAATTCGTCAGTGACTGCTTCCTCTTCTTGGCCTCGCACATAGCTGTCGACCAATCTTACAAGCTCGCCCTGACGAATCATGAAGTTGCGCTTTAAATGAATATAACCCGATACTTCACCATCGGGCGATTCGAACGTTCCGGGCGCATCTCCGCCCGTGAATGAATAGAATAAGCTGGCTGCCGGCGCTCTCCAGTCGATAACGAGCAGCTCGTTGCTGCCCTGCTTGGCGACGCCTGCTTTGCCTATGTAGAGCGGCATCTGCTTACCATTCGGCAGCTCCTCGAAGTCGATGCGGCCAAAGTACGGCTCGCGGTGCGCGATCTCCAGACGCTGTCTTCTCTCTTCGCGCTGCAGGTCGAGCATTTGCTCGGTAAAATCGTCTCCCGTATATCGCGGACCGATTGCTCCCAGCTGATCTTCAATATCTCGAATCGAAGCAGAAAGCCGATCCTTTTCCTCTTGATAGGCACTTTGAACGGTCATTAGTCAGTTACCTCCTAAAAGTAGTCAATAAAAAACGAGTGTCAAATATACCATAGGAAGCTTTCTCGATGCAATGCCCATTTCGCTTGGATTAACCGACAAAACGATAGAGTGCGACTACAAGGACTACTTGCAGTACGAATATAGCCGGAATTCCGAATACAAAACTATTATGCTTCGTCTTATGCCGCCAGGTACGCATACCAAGCCAAGTTCCGATGCTGCCCCCAATGGCACTCAGCGTGAACAGTCGTTTCTCTGGAACACGACGACGCTGCTTGACGGCCAGCTTCTTGTCTCTACCCATTAAAGCGAAGGTATACAAATTGATAATCAGCAAATAAGACAATACGATGATGTAACTTATATCCATAGTTTACCTCCACTCTTCAACTAACGATTCTTTTTCCTCAAGTGCCGCGCGGCTTAGCGCGGTTCGTCGGTGCTGCGCTGTATGGATCATCCGGCCAATAATGTTTCGGATACCGGCCCTTCAAATCCTTTTTCACCTCAAAATAAGCCGATTCCCAAAAGCTTCGCAAATCCTGAGTCACCTGAACGGGACGTTGAGAGGGGGACAGCAAATGCAGCGTAAGCGGCAGCTTGCCTCTCGCGAGCCTTGGCGTATCCTGGAGGCCGAACATTTCCTGCAGTCTGACCGCTAGCACGGGCGCCGATGGATCACTGTAATCGATCGGAATACGAGAGCCGCTTGGCACTGTATAATGGGTCGGCACCTGCTCGTCCAGTTCCTGCTGCTGCGCCCATGACAACATGCCTCCAAGCAGCTGAGCCATATTCAGCCGCTGAAGATCGTTACGGCTCTTCATGCCGTAGAGATGCGGCTTCAGCCACTCCTCGAGCGTGCTTAGCAGCGCCTCGTCGGTCGCCTCAGGCCAGTCCTTCCCGCCAAGCGCCATCAGCTTTATTCTAGCTTGGAGCGCAAGCGCCGGCTTGGTCATAGGAAGCAAACCCATACCCTCCATACGGATTCCAGCGATCAGCGCATCTTCAACCTTCTCTTCGTCAGGACCGGATATCGGCACTTCTCCGAGCACGATTGCGCCTAGCTTCCTTCTTCTGCGGGAACGAACGGCTAGCGCACCGCGATCCCACTCAATCACTTCTTCAATCGTAATGTATGGAGACATAAACGCTTCAATATCGGTCATCGACAAATCTGCGGCAAGCCTGATTCTGCTCTCCGTACCCGTGTCATCTAATTCGCAAGTTGCCAACATCTCGCTTCGAGACAACGGTTGTACGTCGGGAAGCACGGCCCCTCTTCCATTAGCCAGCAAATATCGGCCATCGCTTCGCCGCTGAGCGATTCGATCCGGGTAGGCCGCAGCAAGAAGAACGCCAAGACTTGGCCGAACGGATAGAGAGGTCGATCGCGATGACGAAGGAATCGAACCTTGTGAAGTCACGTCGTTGCCTGTTCCATGCTCGGCAACCGAGCGCTTCCATTGCTCAGCTTGCTGGGTCATTCGTCTAACAGCGGCGGCATCCGCTGAAGCGCTCTTTCCATTCAACGCGTCAAGACGAAGCTTCATATCCACGCTTCGCTCATTTGGAAGCAAGTCTCGCTCGCTAAGCAGTGCTGCCAGCTCGCAGCCTTCGCTTGCACAGCCCCATTCCGCAGCACGCATTACCATTGCGCCAAGGCGGGGATGCATGCCGAAGCGTGCCAGCTTAAGTCCCTCCGGCGTAGGTTTGCCGTTCGCGTCAAGCGCGCGCAGCTTCTTCAGCAGTTCAATCGCCTGCTCGTACGCTGACTGCGGCGGCGGCGTAAGCCAATCCAGCTCGGCGGGGTCTTGGATCCCCCATACCGCAATTTCCAGCGCTAACGGCGCAAGATCGGCATCCATAATCTCCGGCATGCTCTGTACTGGCAGGTACGGATGCTCCTGCTCCGTCCACAGCCTATAGCAGTGGCCCGGAGCAAGACGGCCAGCACGGCCGCGGCGCTGATCCGCGGAAGCTTGCGAGACCGCGATCGTCTCCAGCCGAGTCATGCCGGTCCGCGGCGAGAACCGCGGCACGCGCATAAGTCCGCTGTCGACAACAATCGTCACCCCTTGAACCGTCAAGCTTGATTCGGCGATTGATGTCGCAAGCACGATCTTGCGTTCGTTAGGTAAGCATGGCGCGACTGCCGCATCCTGCATCGATAGCGGCATCGTGCCGTAGAGCTCCGCTATGCGCACGCCGGAAGGCAGTCCGACCGCTGCAAGCCAGCTTGCGGTACGACGAATCTCGAGCGCGCCGGGCAAGAAAGCGAGCACATCGCCATCATGGGCACGAAGCGCGCTCACGATCGTGCTGCCGACGGTCTGTTCAATCCGCGCCTCCCGCGAGGGACGTGCGGCCGCATAATGAGTATCGACAGGAAATACTCTTCCCTCCGATCGAATAATAGGCGCAGCGCCTAACAATGCGGCAATAGGCTCCGCATCGAGTGTTGCGGACATAACAAGAAGCCGCAGCTCCTCACGGAGCAGCGACTGTGATTGCAGACTAAGCGCCAGACCTAGATCGCCATGCAGATGGCGTTCATGAAATTCATCGAACAGGATCGCGCCTACTTGCTCAAGCGCGGCATCCTCCTGCAGCATCCGGGTCAATACGCCTTCCGTCACAACCTCAATTCGTGTCTTGGCGCTGACCTTCGTTTCAAGCCGTACGCGATAGCCGACCGTCTCCCCCGCTTGCTCGCCAAGCGAGCGAGCCATATATTGCGCGGCTGAGCGAGCCGCAAGTCTTCTCGGCTCAAGCATAACGATGCGCTTGCCGTTCAGCCAAGGCTCATGAAGCATAGCGAGCGGCACTCTTGTCGTCTTGCCAGCCCCCGGCTCGGCGATCAGCACCGCATTAGCGCCGTTCCGGAGCGCTTCGAGCAGTTCAGGCAATACGGCATCGATAGGCAATGGCTGTTGCTGTTGATTCATGGTGATTCTCCTTAAGTGTTTGCGTAGCAAACACACTTCGTAAGATTATGCTTAGTGTTTGCGTAGCAAACACACTTCGTAAGATTAGGCTTAGTGTTTGCGAAGCAGACACGCATTTCCATTATTTCAATACGCGCAGCATCTGTACCACAGGACGATTATCGCCCGCGAGCATAGCTTCACTGCTGCGAAGCTGCGATGATCCATCCCCATCGAGGAAGATGCCGCCTGCAAGCTTGCCGTCTCCGACCTTCTCGATGATCGCTTCACGAAACGCTGCAAGCGTCCCTTTCGTCTCACTGACGATTAAGTACAGTCTGCCTTGCGAATCGTACACAACCGCCGAACGCAGACGGTCATCATTCGGAAAAGGCGCATTCTCGGCGATTGCCCGCTCTTCCCAACCCGCATCGTCTCCGATGCTCATGCTAATGCCGCCCTGCGCCCAAAAGCGCGTATTATCCTTAACTTTAAGCTCAGAGGCTTTGCTTACGATTTGTATATTAAGTTCATCGAGCGCTCCGTCCCAGACAAGCGTGCCGCGAGCATACCTGACATTTTCCGAGCCGTCGCCGTATTTCCCATGCGATCTTCCAACCGGCAAGGAGTCCACAACAGCTATGCTTAGCAATTGCTCGCCATAGAAGAAACCGCCGTTAATGCCCGTATTTTCGGTTAAAGTGACATTGTTATGTATGAGCTCAGGTCGAACGTTCGATGGCTTTGTAGCCAAATAATGAATCTTCATCCCATTCGCGGCTTCGGCCATTGCATAAGCATATTGCGAAGCTTCATTCTTACCTGCTTCAGCAGAAGGCTTGTCCGCACGCAGCGCGTAGATCATTAATGCAAATAAAACACCGAGCACGATCAATATCGCCAGCATAATGCCGACTACTGCTAATGTCCTTTTTTTTCCTCCGACTTCTTCTGAGGCCTTATTCGTTACCATGTCTTAATCTCCTTGCATGCCATTATTTGAACCAGCCTTTCTTATTAAACCACGCAAACATCGATAAAGCGATCAGCAGCATAAAGCCGAGCAGCCCAAAATACCCCCAGCGCCAATCCAACTCCGGCATCCTGTCAAAATTCATGCCATAAATGCCAGCCAGGAAAGTTAATGGCATAAATATTGTCGTAATGACCGTTAACGTCTTCATAATCGAATTCATTCGATTGGAATTGTACGAGATGTAGCTATCGCGCAGATCGGCCGTCATTTCGCGGCAATTATCAAGCATCTCCGACAGCTTCAACAAATGATCGTAGATGTCGCGATAGAAGGCCAAATGATGGTTAAGACCCTCGATTCGATCACTATTAACCAATCGATAGAGCAAATCCCTCATTGGAATAATCGTCTTGCGAAGCCGCAGCAAACGTGACCGAATGTTGAATATATCTGCTATTGCTCCATCGCCGGCAACCGTGCCGCTGCTGAGATCCATATCGATGAGCAGCTCTTCGAGCTCCTGAACGGCTGGGAAATATTCATCCACCAGCTTGTCAATAACATGATACGCCGCACAAATGTGACCGTATTGGCCTGGCTTCAGATTATGCATCAGCTTCAATCTAGCCGACTCGATTTCTTGCGATTGCCCTTGATGGTACGTTACCAGAAACCGGGGACCGATGAACATATTCACTTCATCGACCATCGTCTTCGAACCGTTGAACGCATGCAGAATGAGGAAATGAATATCGTCAAAATGATCCATTTTCGGACGCTGCAACAAGTGGTAGCAATCTTCAATCGCAAGTGGATGAAATTTGAAATGCGTGCTCAGCAGCCTGCTTTCCTCTTCACTAGGCTGATCGAAATCCACCCAGTACCAGGCAAGCTCGGTCGACTCGCTTACTTCCTCCAACGTTAGATCCGTACACCATTTTTTATCTTTCGAAAAACCTACAATGCGAATCAACTTGAAACCTCCTGCCGAACAATATCAAACTTAAACTTTCCTATAACGTATAGGCTCGTTTTATTCTACCACATCCGTACAAGGTAGATCATTCGGATTGGCAATATCATATAAACAACATGAAGTCGTTTCAGACTCTTTCCGTAAGCGAATCGTACTTGCTTGCCAAACGCTGTTCGAATCGTTGCCGCTCCTCCAAACTACGCTCGATAGACCGGAATGCCGCTCTCTTCCAAAGCACGATTTTGAATGCGTCGTTATTCTCAATGATCCCCGTATAATGCGGATTTCGATACAGATGCTCGAACCATTCAGACTCTCTCGCATATCGCTTGAGCTTCAGTAGATATCGCCTCTGACGATAACTTCCTCTCTTTTCAAACCGATCATTAAAAAACAACTCCAGAATCAATTCGAACAGCCCTTCAATTAAAAATCCCATCGTTACGTTATCCCCTTTCTGACAATTGCGCCTGCTGGGAACATTAATCTATCTCTTCATTGTTAGACTTCCGTTGCGTTTTTTTATACTCCCGATAACGTAAGATCGCCATTATTAAGTACCTGATTCCTATGAGCATTGCGATGTAAAGAGGAAACGTTTGTTGAAAAGTAGGAGGCTTGATCCCGTTGCCGACAGGCCCCACCTTCGGCTGTGCCGCATCCCAATAGCCATACCATAAAGCGACAATCGGCATAACAATACAAAAGATCGCGCTAGCAAAATAAATCGCATATCGATTCATAAGAACCCCTCCTCTTCACGGAAACGCATAGCATCAACACCATATTACCTATACGCGTCATAAAAATGGAGGTTTCTTCCTAATTTGAAAGTTATAGTGGATATCCAACATGGAAACTAAGCGACTACAGCCCTTGTGCTTTGTATGTCTCCATATATTTAACGTGGTTTATTACTTCAATTACACTTGACCAACCAAGCACTTTGCTTACAAAATCGTTAATGCTCAAGCCGGGCATATCGTAAGATCGTTCCGTATTCGTTGTGCCAACTGCATCCCTGATCAGCGTTACTTCATAACCTCTGTCAAAAGCAGCTATCGCTGTGAACATGCAACAAAATTCCGTCTCGAAACCAACTAGAAACAGCTGCTTTACACCTAATTGATCTAGCGTCTGAGACAGCTCTGTTTGATAAAACGAGCTCGGTGTCGATTTCTCAATAACCACATCCGAATAGTCCTTTAACGAAGGATGCAGTTCGGAACCAACGGAGCTCCTGCATAACGGGCTCTCCTCAGAAGCGTCAATATGCCTCATGAAGATGACGGGATTGCCGCTAGCTTTGAAATCCTTAATGATATGCTCCATCCTTAACAACTCGTTTGTGAAATCACCCAATTCAACGATTCCGTTTTGCACGTCAATGACTAATAGCCCCTTCATTTTATTCCACCGTCCTTTATTGTAATTAGAAATAGATTCTTGATTGCAGCTCACATTTCCTTCCAGCTCAGCTCGATTGAACATTTTTGAAACCAAAAAAATCTCCTGATTCTCAGGAGACTTAAGTAGTAACTCTAGAACGACACGATAGCGGATAACTGGCTTCTGGAACTTATTGCTTCATGCCGTGCAGGAGTTCACCGCCGGGTACAAGGCTCATTAGGTGCATTTCGTCGATCTAATCTCAATTACCACACGGTTCTGAGCTCAATAGTTGCCTTTCATCGAACGAAATGTGCCGATTCGCCACCAACTCACCAAACTAGCCCGTTTAATTGCCATATATCGAACTACACGGGAGGCTCGCTTGGTACAAGACTAATTAGTTGCCTAGAATGAAACTATAGCGGTTTAGCTGGCTCTTGGAGCGTATCGCCTCAGGCCGTGTAGGAGCTTACCTGTTTCCACCCGGCTACTCCTCATGCTGCGTCCGGGTAGCCTCAAACACGGTCTCGTATACCGCCTCGCCAATTGCGCAGCCGATCGTCGTCGCCACTCCGGCATAGGCATGAATCGCTTGCCAACTCGCTCGCTGGCTGACGCCAATGACGATCGCATCGGTCGTCGTCCCTGTCGCAAGCTGGCCATTCGCCGTCTCCAGAATACCAAGTTCATGCAGTGCCGCCGCTTTTGCTTCGGTTGCCGTAATAACCGCATTGACCATTGCAGATTCGGTCATCTGTCCGTCAATGAGCAGTACCGTATTAATCGTACCAGGCTCGTATGCCGAGAAGGTTTCGCGCGGCAACCCGGCCCGTGCTGCGTTGCGCGTGCCCGACGTCGTGATGCATAGCAGCCTAAAACGATCGCCCTCCAGCTCCTTCACAGACGCATGGGTCAGCTTCGCCGCAGTCAACATGCCGATCGTATGCTCTGCCTTGCTTCCCCAATCTTCGCAACGGTGAACAAAGTCCGCGATCGGATCGTCACAGCGATAATCAAGCGGCACCTTCCAGTTCACGATATGATCGGCCCAGGAGAAACCGCCTGGATGAATGGCGCTGCTTAGCGCCTGAACCGGTTCTTGCAGGCTCGCTACGATTCGATCGTCCAGCAGCTCCAAACGCAATCCGCTCCAGATGAAAGACTCGTAGACGGTGGAGTCGCTGCGAAACGGCTGGCTCATGACCTCACCTGCGCTAAACAGTGTTTGAAGGCTGCCACGAGCGCTTCATTTTGGAATCTTCGTTTGACGGCTACTCGCACATACGTATGATCTAGACCAGGGAATCGCGAAGCATCTCTAATGAGAACACCTTCCTTGCCCATGGCAAGCTGCAGCATGCTGGCGCTTAGACGCAGCTGTTGCGGGATTCGAAGCAGCAAATAATTCGTTACGCCGTCATTCGCCTCGAAGCCAAGCTGCTGCAATTGCTGAACTAGCCATGGACGCTCTTCTGCAAGCCAGTTATGCGTTTCCTTGGTGAACTCCCGCTCTTCTAGAACCGCTTCACCGATCAACTGTGCAAGCGAATTGACGCTCCATGGCACTTGCAGGCGCTTCAATGCGCTGAGCGATTTCGGAACGCCGACGATATAGCCGAGCCGAATGCCCGGTATGGAATAAAACTTCGTCATCGACCGGATGACGAACAGACGTTCATTCACGGCCGCTTCCTGCACAAGGCTGAACTGCTCCTCCTCAGGGACAAAATCCATGAACGCTTCGTCAACAACGACGTAAGCGCCGCTGTCAAGCAATGCCTTAATGAGCTTTGGATCCACTAATTGACCTGTCGGATTATTAGGCGATCCCAACATATACAAGGAAGCGTTGCTGGCATCGATCGCATTGCCGACAGCTTCCGAATCGAGCCTGAATTGATTGTCGCCGGACAACGCGATTTCATAGATCGATCCGCCGATCTTGCGAACCGCATCCCCATATTCGTCGAAGCATGGAATAGCGAGAGCCGTTACCTGCGGATGAAGTGAACGAACGACGAGATCGATAAGCTCCGCCGCTCCGTTCCCGATTACGATATTATGCTCATCAATTCCGTGCAGCTGCGACAGCTTCTTGCGCAGACCGCGAACAGCCGGGTCGGGATAACGATCGATAAGCGTCGCGTATTCGATAAGCACCGTCTTCACCGAGGGCGGCGGTCCTATCGGATTCATATTGGAGCTGAAATCAAGAAAAGATTCCGCTGCTCTGCCGAATGCTTCCTCCGCTGTATGCAGGTCACCGCCATGGCCGTATCTCTCCAACATCCCTTTTGCCCCCTTACCATGAAAATAAATAAGTCGTGCCTAATATAATTACTGCCATTAATAAAATAACAGCCTCTACCGCTTCATTCAATGCTCCATATGTATCTCCCGTTAATCCTCCGAGTTTATTTGCTAGCCAAATGGCCAATACGCCCCCTGCAACCAACGTAGACAATAAGCAGGCTAACGTGATAAGAATGGACGTCTCAATCGAATTCTGACAGGCAACAACCATGACAAAGGTAATGAGCCCGCCTATAATCAACGATAAGCCAGCCGTCGACTTTTTTACTCCAGCAAAGAGCGCTCCGATTCCTTCGCCTTGCCGTGCATTCGGCCAACCTGCTATCGCAATGCCCATCCATGCGCGTCCCCATATCGGTGAAGCGGCAATGAGCGGAAGCGCAAGCTCAAGTCGACCATCATCCCCTAGCAGCTCCGCCAGCAGCGATGCTTTGAGCAGCAGCAGCAATACTGCAGCGAGCACCCCCATCGCTCCTACGCGGCTGTCCTTCATAATTTCCAGCATTCGCTCGCGCGAGCGGTGACTGAGCACGCCATCGGCTGTATCCATCCATCCGTCCATATGAAGCCCGCCGCTCAGCGCCGTCCATAGTGCCAGCAGCAGCACCGCTGATGGCCAAGGAGGCAGAAAGAGCTGCAGCAGCCACGCAACTCCCGCAACAATGATTCCAATAAAAGCTCCCGCAATCGGAAAGTAGAGGACACTTCGCGTCAACACCGGGGAACTAAATGGCACTTGTATGGGGATAGGAAACCGTGTCAGAAATTGAAAAGCCGCAACAAGCGCCTGCCCGTGCAGCTTCAGCTTATGAGCAGCCATGCTGTCATCACTCCTGCCAATATAATAACGCTGACAACGTACAGCAAGCGTATCGTCAGCACAATATCGCTTGGCTTCAAAGGGCGCAGCGGCCAGCCCATGCGCGCGCGTTCGCTGGTCACCCCGAAGTAGACATTCGTCCCGCCGAGCTCAATGCCTATGGCTCCGGCTGCAGCAGACTCCGGAATGCCGCTGTTCGGACTTGGGTGCCGGCGAGCGAAGACGAGCATCGACTTCACGGCCCTAGTTGCCTTCATCTTAGGCAGGAGCAACGCCGATAACGCCATCAAAGCTCCCGTGAGCCGAGCAGGTATATAATTCAACACATCGTCAGTGCGAGCCGAGCACCAGCCGAAATGCCGGTATTTATCGTTCCGATAGCCGACCATGGAATCGAGCGTATTCGCCGCGCGATAAAGCATAGCTAGCGGCGCGCCTCCCAACAAAGCAAATACGAGCGGCGACACAAGAGCGTCGACCGTATTTTCGGCTACCGTCTCAATAGCGGCCCGGGACGCTTCGCCTTCATCCAACTTTGTCGTATCCCGCCCAACGATATAACCGACATATTTCCGGGCTTCATCCAATCTGCCGGCGACTAACGGCTTATAGACAAGCATAGCCGCCTCCTTGAGCCCCTTTACTGCAATCGTTGTCGAGATGAACCATGCGCTAACCGCATAGCCGAACCAAGGATGGATCGCATCGGCTACCTCTACGATGATCGCCATGATGAACCAACTTGCGGCGAGAACGGCAACGGTTAACACAATGCCGAGCATCTTGACCCTAGTTGGCCGATTGGAGTATCGCTCAGGCGCGAGCCACCGCTCCAGCAGGCGAATAAGACGGCCGATCCATATGACAGGATGCGTGGGCCATTTCGGATCGCCGACGATCCAATCGATCACAATCGCCGCAGCAACCAGAGCTAGCAGCTCCGGCATGGAATAGAAGCTCATAGCTGCTCCCATCTGAACGCTATCGCTTTCAAGTCAACCGGAATGCCTGCTGTTACGAGAAATACGCGCTCGCACACTGCGGCAATACGTTGGTTCATCCGACCGGCTTCGTCCCGGAACGCTCTGCCCAGCGGATATTCAGGCACGATACCGTCACCGACCTCATTCGTCACAATGATGAGCGGATAAGGATACCGCTCGATCGCAGCTACGAGCTTCGTTATCTCCTGCTCTAGTCGCTGATCGCCGAGCTTTTCGTAATCGACGCGAAGCATCCAATTGGTGAGCCAAAGCGTCAAACAATCCAGCAGCAGCCCAGGGACAGTCTGTGCAGCGTCCTGCTCGTATTCCCCGAATTCAGTCCGAAGCTTATTGATCAGATCCGATGCTTCATACGGTTCTTCGAGCGTCTTCCAAGCGTAGCCCGTGCCTTCACGGTCTTGCTGATGCCTCGCGATACGAGCATTCATCTCTTCGTCATACGATTGGCAAGTTGCAATATAGACACCATGATTGCCGGTTCTCATTGCATATTGCTCGGCAAAGCTGCTTTTGCCGCTGCGAGCGCCTCCCGTTACGAGTATGGCCACTTCATTCACCTACCCTTTGGACACGCCGGCGCTCTCGAATGTCGCCATCTCTTGCATCAGCTTCAGCGCAGCGTCTATGAAATGAAAGCTTAATACGGCGCCGGTTCCCTCGCCAAGACGCATCTCCAGCTGAATCATCGGCGACAAACCAATAGCTGCCAACAGCTTTAAATGTCCTTGCTCGTGGGAAAGATGCGACGCAAGCATATACGGCTTCGTCTGTTCCGTGATCCGTGAAGCTATAAGCGCAGCTGCAGATGAGATGAAGCCGTCTATCACGACAGGACAGCCGTTAGCCGCAGCTCCGATAATTACGCCAACCAAGCCGGCAATCTCAGCGCCTCCGACTTTGGCAAGCACATCAATCGGGTCGGAAGGATCGGGGTTATTAACCGCGATCGAACGTTTTACAACCTCAATCTTGCGTGCTCTCGCCTCATCGTTAATGCCTGTTCCCCTTCCTACAGACTGCTCCGGCGGAAGACCCGTCAGCACACTCGCGATTGCCGAGCTAGCCGTCGTATTGCCGATGCCCATCTCGCCCGTTGCGAACACCCGAACACCTGCCGCTGCCTGCTCATCGACGAGCTCGATGCCTGCCGCTATCGCTTGGAGCGCTTGCTCTCTCGTCATTGCCGGCCCCTTCGCCATATTAGCCGTTCCGTGAACGACTTTGCGGCTAACGAGCTTCGGATGGTCCAGATCGGCGTTGACGCCTATATCAACGCAGATCACATCCGCGCCGGCTTGCCGCGCGAGCACATTAACGGCAGCGCCGCCATTCAGAAAGTTGAGCACCATCTGCGGCGTCACTGCAGGAGGAAATGCGCTGACCCCTTCCTCGCATACACCATGATCGCCCGCCATAACAATGACCGTCTTGCGGGTCATATCCGGCCATAGCTGACCCGATATGCCGGCAAGCTGACAAGCAATGGCCTCCAGCTTGCCGAGACTGCCGGGAGGTTTCGTCAAGCTGTCCGAATGCTGCTGTGCCTGCTCAGCAGCTATATGATCGAAGTCCCGTATGCGGGAGACCGCTGATTCCAGCGTTTCCTGCCATTTGTTCATCATGTTCTTGCTCCCCTCTTTGCTTCCGAAATCCGAATATATCCGTTAGACCGATGCGCTAGGCTGCAGCATAATTTGCGGCATGCCCGTTACCGGATGCGGCACGATAGCTGTTGTTGTTTCATATACCTTTTCAATTAACGACGTTGTCAGCACTTCCTTAGGCGTTCCGACGGCAGCAATCTTCCCTTCATGCAGGACGACGAGCTCATCGCAATACAACGAAGCCAAGTTAAGATCATGCAATACTGCAATAACGGTTAATCCCCGCTCCCTCTGCCAAGACCTCACGGTATCGAGCAATTGCACTTGGTACCCGATATCCAAATACGTTGTCGGCTCATCAAGCAATATGATCGACGGTTCTTGCACCATCAGCTTCGCAAGCGCAACGCGCTGCCGTTCTCCGCCGCTTAGTTGATCCATCCTGCGTTCCTGCAGTCCAGCCAGACCCATAGCCTCGAGCGCCTCATCGATGATTTCCGCCGGATCACTCTCTTCATTGCCAAGCCAGCTTTGATACGGATAACGCCCCATGCCAACGACCTCACGTACCGTAAACCCGACCGGGGGCAATCCGCCCTGCTGCAATACGGCCATCTTGCGCGCCAATGTTTTGCGCGGCAACGATACGATTGGCTCGCCTGCCAGCAGCACTTCGCCTTTCGCTGCCTTATCAACGCCTGACAGCAGATGAAGAAGCGTTGACTTGCCGACCCCGTTAGGCCCTATAATGCCATAGATCTTGCCTTCCGCGAATGAACAGTCGAGCTCATGAAGCACCGTTCGGCCTTGAATCGTCTGTACAATTCCTTTTGCCTCCATGATAGCTATAGCTGACCGCCTCCATTCATCTTGCGCCGATGGAGCAGATAGGCAAAGAACGGCGCGCCGATCAGCGCCGTCACGACGCCTAGCGGAATTTCCCGCGGGCTAAGCGCATTGCGCGCGAGCGTATCCGCCCACAAGACGAATATGCCGCCTCCAATAGCCGAAAGCGGCGTAATCAGTCTATAATCCGGCCCCACGAGCAAGCGGATCAAGTGGGGTACTACGAGGCCGACGAAGCCGATAACGCCTGATACGGATACGGCAGCTGCCGTAAGCAGCGTAGATGCGATCAGCACGATCAGCTTCGTTCGCTCCACGCGAACGCCGGCATGGGCGGCGTGGCGTTCGCCTAGAACGAATAAATTGAGCGATTGGCTATAGATGAGAATAATAGGGAATCCGATGACAAGAAACGGAATGAGCATATATACGTTGTCCCAGTTGCGCATCGCAAGCGAACCCATGAGCCAGAACAGAATTTGATTGACGACGCCTTCAGACAGCGACACCATGAACGATACGAAAGCGCCTAAAAAGGCTTGAATGATGACACCGGATAAAATAAGCGTTTCAATATGCATCGCCCCTTTGCTTCGCGACAGCCAGAATACGCCAAACAACGTGATGCTTCCCGTCAGAAAGGCGACAAGTGGAATCGTCCACATGCCTAAAGCCATCTGGAGTCCGAACAAAATAATAAAGGCAGCGCCTACCGAGCTCCCTGAGGCGACGCCTAACGTATACGGATCGGCAAGCGGATTGCGCAGCACGCCTTGGAAGCCTGTGCCGGCAAGAGCTAGGCAGGCGCCGACGAGGACGGCAAGCAGCACGCGGGACAGCCTTACCTGCGTAACAATGGCTATTTCGCCTTTGGTATAGAGGTCTTCGCCCCCTTTCACCCACGGAAGCTCATGAATAAGAATGCCCCATACCTTGCTTACCGTAAGACCCGACGTACCGATAGAAAGACTTATGATCATAGAAACGGCAAGAAGGAGCAAAGCTGCTCCTCCATAAATGATACCTTTATGTTTCATTGCTTATTTGACGAGATCCGGGTGAATAACCTTCGCAAGCTCAAGCAATCCATCGGCGAGACGCGGCCCTACACGTACGAGCGGGTCTTCCGTCACGGCGAACATTTGCTTGTTCTTCACTGCATCGATAACGTCCCAACCAGGACGGCTCTCAATACCGGCTACAATCGGATTCGGCTCCTCCTTCCATGCTGGGTACACAATCAGTTGCGGATTTTTGGCAACGACCTCTTCCGCGTTCACCTCGAACCACCCTTGACTTCCGGCTGCCACATTCGTTCCGCCAGCTAGCGTCAGCAGCTCATCGAGGAAAGTGCCAGAGCCTACCGTCCAGCCGGGCGAGAACTCCAAATATACATTTTTCTTCTCCGCGTCTTTCACTGCGTCCGTTACCTGCTGCTTCACTTGAATCATATGGTCAGCAACTGCGGCAGCTTCCGCTTGTCTATTCATAATTTTACCTAAAGTATCGATTTTGGCAACTACTGCATCATAAGTTAGCGGATCCGTTGCATATACAGGGATATTAAGCTCGCGAAGCTGCTTAATCGCATCCACGTTCATCGAGGAAGAAGCAATGACCAGATCCGGATTAAGCCCCGTAACTACCTCAATATTCGTCGTCATATCGCCTACCAGCTGCTTAGCTACTGCCGCTTCCGGATAGTTGCTATAGCTGTCCACTCCAACGACCTGCTCTCCGGATCCGATCGCATAGATCGTTTCCGTCTCGCTTGGCGCCAGCGAAACGATCTTCGCAGGTGCTTGCGCGAATGTAATTTCCGTTCCCGTATCGTCCTTCACCGTAAGCGGATATTCCGTAGTTGCTGCGCTTTCCTGTTCGTTGTCAGGCGCGTTCGTCGGCGCTTCCGTAGCCGCATTCGATGGTTGATTCGATGCTTGCCCCTCATTATTGGCGTTCGCTCCGCAAGCCGTCATGATGACGAGCATCATCGCCAGCAGCAGCCCAATCCAAGCTTTGTTCATCTTATTCATTAATTAGCACACTCCTATACGTTCTATTTATCTAGCAAATCGGCCTTACTCGTTATAGCTGTTACGTTCGAATAAAACATGATGTTACTTTTAGCCTGCATTTCATACAGCCTAATCGGGACCAATCGACCTTTACGTGACGCTTGATTGGAAAACATACAGTCAAAATCGGCATTTTGGCCCCTTGTCGCGCTTCCCCGTCCATTTGGCTGCACAATATCCAATCAAACTTAGATATGGACGCGTTACAAGCCTTTTACTTGTATAAAATCCAATCAAAAGGCACTGCTTGATAAGATTTAAACATCAAAAAAAGCATTTCCGACGTCTTGTCAGAAATGCTGCGCGAATTCCGCTTCCAAAGCGGCAAGTAGCTATTATTCGTGTGCAACACCTCCTAGTTCCTCGTAGGATTCAGCGTTAATAAGCAGGCAGGTCTCCTGACTTGGAATATATGCCAATCGGCGTCTTCCCGAGCGTCTAAGCTCAGTGACAATATGCCGCGGCATCGGCCTTGCAACGAGAGCATGCGCTCTCCGGCCATTCCTTACAGTGGCGGGTCCGCGCCGGATTCTCACCGGCTTCCCTATTAAGTCGGAGCGGTTGTTCAAGCAGCATTCGCGCTGCTCATATAGACCGTCTCGACACCTAGTTATTTTCTATGAAATTGTCAGATGTAACTATACACATCTTCCAATCTTTTGTCTATCCCTATCGCCAAAGTCAGACTATTGTTGAACGTCGCCGGCGTTCTTTCATCCCACTGCGCCGCATAGGTAACTAAAGACGCTGTTAATTGGTTTCGTGCCTACAAAAAAAGATACAGAAAGGTGCGCTTATAATGAACTCTGACGAATCGACAGTAACGACCCAAGCACGAACGCCGCTTCTTAAGTGGATGCTCGCCTTGCTTGCCGCTGCCGTCATCATCATCGCTGCGTTCGCGTGGCTGCAAACGACGGAAGCTGCCCCACCTGCCGTCACGGAGCATTACTTCGAGGAAGGCTCATTGACGTGGGAGATCGGCCGCTATCCGGCCAAAGTGCTCGATCTGAATGATTTTCGCCTCAGTCTTAGAAATTCCGAGGGAGCGCCGTTACGTTACGCTGAGTTATCCATCGTGTTAGATATGATCGGAATGAACTGCGGCAATTACAGCTTCAAGTTAATCGAGACCGCTCCCGGCGTCTACGAGGGCGAAGGCATGCCGTTGATGGCTGGAACGTGGAAAGCAACGTTGACGCTGGATACGGCGGATGGCAGCTATATCCTTTCAAGGCGGCTCTCTGCCGTCCACTGATGATCGTTACCATAACCACGGCGAAATGCTCGGAATGACGCCGTTCACGGCCAATCCCCGCATAATGGACAATAGCCCTACAGCAATTGCCGTTACTACGCCTGCCTTGCGCATGAATCTTCTCCAGCGCCTGCCGGCGAAAGCAGCGATAGAAGCCGCGGCGGCTAGCGCCGGGAACGTAGATAGTCCGAAGATAGCCATGATGGCCGCTCCTTCCAATGGCGAGCCGCTGGCCGCAGCGTTCATCTGCATCGCATAGGTCAAGCCGCAAGGCAGGAAGCCGAAAGCAATGCCCGTCGCAAGCAAATGCGTCGTTTCGCTGGCAGGTGACTTCCCTGTTCTGCCGACCAACCGCTTATGCAGCAAGGCAGACAGCTTGCCCATAAGCGGCAGTTGAAATCTGCGCCATAACCATAATAATACGAAGCAGCCGCCTACGATTGAAGCAATGCCTTGAATGCCCGCAAGCTTGCCGGCGAGATCGACGAATGAGCCGACTGCGCCCATTACAGCACCAAGCACCGTATAAGACGTGATGCGACCTGCATTGTACAGCAGCATTGAACGGCGGGCTGACACTGTCGATTGAAGCGATACGGTCGACACGATGCCTCCGCACATGCCGATGCAATGCGGTGCGCTGAACAAGCCTGTCAGCACGATCAAGCCGATCAGATTCCACGTGAGCGTCATCGACGTCTCCGTTCCTCGCGCTTAATTTGGCCGCCTAGCCGAAGCGCGTTGCCGACGACCGATACGGAGCTCAGCGCCATCGCCGTTCCGGCCATCCAAGGCTTAAGCATGCCGAGCGCCGCGAACGGAATGATGATGCCGTTATAGAGGAAGGCGAAAGCGAGATTTTGCCGCACGTTGCGAAGCGTTAATCTGCTAATTCGAATGGCTCCAGGAATGGCGAGCAATCGCGAATTAAGCAGCGACAGATGTCCGGCTGCGAGCGCCGCATCCGTCCCGTTGCCCATCGCGATGCCGACATCGGAGGATGCGAGCGCCGGCGCATCATTCCAGCCGTCTCCGGCCATAGCGACTCGCTTGCCCCGATCCTTCAACCGCTCGACAAGCGACTGCTTTGCTTCGGGCAGCATGGACGCGTGCACCTCCGTAATCCCTGCTGCCTTTGCCGCAGCCCGGGCAGGCGCTTCCCGATCCCCTGTCGCCAGCAGAATCGATACGCCTAGCGATCGTAAGTCCCTGACGACCGATCTGGCGTCGGATTTCACCGAATCAATAAGGGCAATCATAGCTACGCATTCATCATTAATAGCGATGAACAGTACCGTCTCCCCAGCAGCTTCCTTGCTCTTCGCGAACTTCTCGCCCTCTTCGCTGACCAGCCAGCCCCGCGACTTAGCGAAGCCCGCATTGCCAACGCCGACCTGCTGCTTGTTGACCATGGCAACAACTCCGCCGCCGGGCGTATACACTTGGCTCTCGGGCATAGGTATGACAAGACCTGTCTTCGCCGCTTCTTGACGGATTGCAGCCGCAAGCGGATGCGAAGATGCCGATTCCGCTGCCGCTGCAAGACGGAGCGCCGAAGAGCGGCTGCCCTTGAGCGGTTGGAGCGCGCTTACTCTCGGCTTGCCCTCGGTCAATGTGCCCGTCTTGTCGAATATGACGGTATCGATTAACGCAAGACGCTCCAGCGCTCCCGCTTCCTTCGCGACGATGCCTTGCTTCGCCAGGCGGCCCGAGGCCAGCACGAGCGAGATCGGAGCAGCCAGCCCGAGCGCACACGGACAAGCAGCCAGCATAACGGCGATGGAGCTGACGAACGCCCGGCTCCAATTGCCTGGATCAAGCACAGCGCTCCATAGGATGAAGGTAAGTGCAGCTAGCAGCAGCATTAGCGGTACGAACCAGCCCGCGGCCGCATCCACATTGCGTTGGATCGACGATTTGGACCGCTGTGCTTGCCTGACAAGCTCGCCGATTCGGCTCAGCAGCGTATCATGGCCAGCAGCCTTCGTCCATATGCGGAGCCGGCCGCCGACATTGCGCGTGCCTGCCCAGATGGAATCGCCCTCACGTTTCGCAACGGGCGTACTCTCCCCTGTCAACAGCGCTTCATCGGCAGATGAGTCACCCGAGATAACCGTTCCGTCAACCGGCACAAGCTCGCCGGCCTCGACGATAACCGTATCGCCCGCACGCACGAACTCCGTGCGAAGCTGCGTCACTTGGCCGGCGCGCTCAACGGAAGCCGTCTGGCTTTGAAGGGTTGCATAGCCGGCTGTATTGAGGTTCGCCTTTAACGAAGCGGAAGCCTCGATATATTTGCCAAGCAAAACGGCGGTAATGACAACCGCTGACGTCTCGAAATAGAGCGCCGGCATCTCTGCCTCAAAGCTCGAACCGCTTAACAGATCCTGTTGGAACACGATGTAATGGCTGTACAGATAAGCTGCGGTCGTGCCTACTGCAACGAGCACGTCCATATTGGCGCTCTTCTGCCTAAGCGCATAATAAGCGCCGAAGTAGAAGGGCATGCCGATTACGAATTGAATCACCGTCGCTAGCACCAGCTGCAGCCAAGGCAATGTCAGCCATGTAGGTATATAAGCAGCAAGCGGCGATAAAATGGGCAAATGGTGAACCATGGTAAGCAGCAGAGGCAGTGTCAGCAGGAGCGAAACGATTAATCGAAGCTTTAAAATCGCATGCTCCTTGCGCAGACCCGTATCGCCATGCTCGCTTAATGAAGCCGTGAAGCCAAGCTGGCTTACGCGCTCGGCGATCTGCTCGGGACTTACCCGCTCTGGCGAGAATTGCACCCAAGCGGTGCGCAGCGGGAAGCTTACTGCCGCTTCATAGACGCCTTCCAACTTCCCTACCGACTTCTCTATTCGTGCCGCGCAAGCGGAACAGCTCATTCCCTGCACGGCAAAGTCGATCATCATTCCGTTATCCGGCGAATTCATTGAACCCGCCTCCTTCCATTCCGCATTAAACGACCGATGCCTGTACCCATCTGGGTTCATTTATATGTGGGACCAGTCGTTTGCATGAATGGAATGTGAGGTTACATGCTTTCGGGAGCAGGCAATCCGAGAATGTCGAGCGCCTCGCCAAGCGTCTGCTTGTAACGTTGCGTAAGCCATAAGCGCAGCTGACGCTGAGCAGGAGATGCCTTCAGTATTGGACATGTCGCATAAAAATGATTAAACAACGTTGCCAGCTCATAGGTGTAATTGCAGATTATGTTCGGCGCAAGCTCGAGCTCCGCCGCCTGCAATACCTCCGGCCAGTAGCATAGCTGCCTTAGAACGGCATGCTCCTGCTTCTCGAGCGACTGCTCGAACTGGACTTCCGGCACTTGAACGCCTGCTTGCTCGGCTTTCGCCATAATGCTGCAAGCCCGAGCGTAGGCATAAAGCAGATACACGCCTGTATTGCCCGATATTTCCGTCGCTTGCTCCAGATCGAACACAATCTCTGTCTGCAGATGGAAGCGCAGCAAGTAGTAACGAATGGAAGCAGCCGCTATTGTTCGGCTCGTAAGACCTTGCTTTCTTGAACGCTTGGCATCGATAATGCCTTCCATTCTGTCGAGCAGTTCCGATACTTTGATCCCGATACCTTGGCGGCCGGACATCGGATAAGCATGTTTGCCGGCTGTAGTGTCTACGCCTAGTCCGGCAGCTGTAGATGGGCTTAATGACACAACCCCGTAGCTGACATGCTTGAGCTGCTCGGCTTGACTTGTGTAACCTAACGCTAACAGCGCTTGCTTCACCATGGCCTGCGGGTACTGCTGCCTCTGATCGATCACATTAATTACGGCATCTGCCTTGCCGATCTTCTTCTTCACGCCTCCTGCTTGCGTTGACCATAGACCGCTGCCGAACTTGCGATAACGAAAATCTTTGTCCAGCAAGCCGAACTTCCACAGATGATAAGCGATATCCTTAGCCGTATACGTCAAAATTCCATTCGAGCGAACAAGCACCTTGTCTGCTTGATGTTCGCCTTGCTGCTGATCGGATTGTTCGGCTTCTAAAGGCTCTGACAGGTTGTCAGCTTCATGTGACGGCTGCACGCTTCCAAGCACCCAACAGCCTGCAAGCTTCCCCTGCTGCTCCTGTCTGAAAACGTTCGTCTGCTGCAGCAGCTCGAAGGTGCGCTCCCAGAATCCTCCGCTAACGATACTGCTTTCCCATACGAGCACATCATAATCGATCCCGAACTGTTTCATCTCCTCGACATGTTCGCTAACGATGCGCTCTGCGATAAGCAGCCCCATCCAAGCAATGTTGTTGCCCCCTTCTTCCAGGTGCGCAAGTACGCGTGAACGCTCTTGCAGCAATTCGGGCTGTTCCTTATACGCTTGATTCACCTTCGCATACGTCTCCCAACAGAAGTCGCCAAATCTCGCATGCGACTGAGCCGCCCACGTGTTCAGTATGCCAACGACCGTATCGGCTAATTGATTGCCAAGGTCGTCGATGTAATTATGCACCTCTACAAGATGTCCGGCTTGCTTCATCAATCTAGCCAGCGTATCACCGATACAGGAATTTCTTAAATGTCCGATATGGGCAGACTTGTTCGGGTTAATCGACGTATGTTCGATGAGTACCTTATGCTTATGCTTTTGCTGCTTCTTAGCTTTTATTGCTGCTGCTCCATCCTCAATTAGCTTCGCCCACTGCTCCCAATTGACATAGAAATTAATAAAGCCCGGCGGAGCGACATCGATGGTTGCGAACAGTTGAATAATCGCGTTATTAGCTTGCAGCTTTTCCTTAACCTGAGCTGCAATAACGAGAGGAGCACGCTTTAGATGCTTCGCCAGTTGCATCGCTATGCCGCTGCTGAACTCGCCGTTCGCCTCGTTAGCCGGATGTTCCACTACGACATTGACTTTGTCCTGGAGCGCCAACCCTTCTTCCGTTGCGATCTTTTTTACGGCATTAGTTAATGCGGTTAACAGTTGTTCTTTCAACACTTTATATTCCTCCTCCTTGTTATCGCCAAATCGAGTCCGAACGCCAAAAAAGCCCTCGTCTCCAATAATAAAGAGACGAGAGCTTGCTGATTCCCGCGGTACCACTCTAAGTATCGAACCTGCAATGAGGTTCAATCACTCGATTTGATAACGGTCATTGACCGGATTTGTCTACTCCGATAGCCGCCTTTGCATTGACCTTGACTGCGCGGAATCGTTTCGACAAACCATTTCCCGGGCCCGCTTCATCTTAGACATCCGTACCGGCTTCCACTGTTCCGGCTCGCTGCGACTATCCGTCCTAAGATTACTGTCCCGTTCATTAATGTTAGATTTGTGAAAATTCTGAATATATCTTAAACGTATTTATACACGATGCCGCTTAGCATTGTCAAGGGGGATCATAAATAGCGGCACTAAGCTAAGAAGCCTAGTGCCGCCATATTCCTCATTATGCGATTATTCGCCGGTTACAACTTCGCCGTTCCAAGCAAGCATACCGCCCGACACGTTAATAACGGTGTGGCCTAGCGCGCCTAAGTAGTCGCATGCTTTGCCGCTTCGTCCGCCGCTGCGGCAGATGATGACGATCTCCATCTCTTCCTGCGGGAACTCGTCTACACGCTGAACGATTTCCGATAACGGAATGTTGCGTGCCTCTTTAATATGACCGGCTTCCCATTCATCGACCTCGCGAACGTCGATCAAATTGATAGACTCGCCGTTTTTAAGCTTTTGTTCCAGTTCCTGCGTCGTCAGTTCCTGAGTCATATAGACATCTCCTTCAAGCGTAGCTGCTTATTATAGTCGTTGATATGAATTGTATCGCGTCCTATCGCTCGTGTCCATATGAAGGAGAACGGTTGCTATTGGAAAAACCATATCTGCGGCTATCTCCGCTTTTTGTTTTTGGCAGCAAGCAGACGGTTGATCGTTCCGTCCGTTGCATTATCCTGCTCTATCCGAGCAGCGCTCGAGCCGGGTTGATTCGTGTTCGTCACAGATGCAGTCGCATTCGCTAAAGGTGACAAATCACTCGGCTTTGTTCGATCGTCGCTCTCTTTGGATGGAGATATTCCAGACACGCCGCCGTAGAAGCGACTTGCTTCGGTTGTCCTTCTCTTTAGCCTTGATACCGCATTGGTTGAGTTTAAAACTTCATTCGTATGACCGCGATTACGTCCATTGCGTTGCCGTAACAAAGTTCCCGCCCATTCGAGCATCCGTCCATAAGGCAATGACAGCCTTCGCAGAGCGATGTCCAGCAACCAAAGGAGCAAGGCGGCGACGAGCAGTTTATTCGTCAAATCGATCGGCTTGCGAGCCTCCAGCGGCTTGAAATCAAATACCGTTTGAGGATCGTCCAACAGCAATTTGCGCCCGCCGGTCGTGGCGGCGATCTGAGCCATCGTCTCTGGACCGTCCGTGTTCGATAATCGGTATTCAGGCGAATAAGGAATGACGAAAGCCGATGTCGTACCGCCTTCAATTGCGTTTCCGTTCGACTTCTGTCCGATTTGAGCCAAATAAACGCCAGGTTCTGTCGCAGGCAAGGTCGTTTCATACTCTCCCGGCCCGATCGGCATTAAGCGGCGAACGGAATAGCTGCCTGATTCGTCTTCAATCCCCGCAGACAGCGCACTGTCGAATGAGCCCGCGTCAGCTTCTGAACGTACCTTCAAAGTGGCTTGGCCCCCGTCTTGCTCGGTCGTTATCGAATACGGATTGTTCACAAACTGAGGGAACGTCCACTTCACCCATTCGGCAAGCACGGTTGGAAAGGCAGGCCACTGCACCCAATCGCGTGCCCACTTGCCCGTAACGTCGCTTGTCCATGCGACAGAACGTCCAGAGCCATATTGCCAGCGGGCTAGCAGTGGATCGCCATCCGGCGTCAATAGAGCGACTTCCGCCGCTTCTTTCGCTGTTGCGGCGATATAAGCGTTAATCTTTGGCACGCCGCCGTTCCACAGCTTCCCCCAATCAGCAGCCCTAGCGACTGCTGGCGTAAACGACTGCTCCACAATATAAGTACGAGACATCATTACCGTCTCGCGACTGAAGATGGCAGGAAGCGTGCTTTGGTCTTTGGTGAAGTAAAACCGCCCTTTTGCAGCCTTCGCCAACCGTTCAAGCAACGCTTGATCTGCTCCATCGCCTACTGCGACCGTAGAGAGCGTCATTTGGTCCTCTACAATGGCATCGGTTAACGCGTCATAACCAGGATTCGTCGCCGACTGACCGTCCGTAAGCAAAATCATATGTTTGCGCTGCGCATCCACTTCTAGAAGCCCTTCATAACCGGCTTGGAGCGCATTATAAATTTCGGTGCCGCCTTCGGATTGAATCCCTTGAATGCGTTCAATAATCGAATCGCGGTTCGACAGTTTCTCAGGCTCTACCACCCACCATGGTGCGGAATCGAAGGCAATAACCCCTACCGTATCTACGTCTCTCATCAGCTCGATCGTTCTAATTGCCGCTTCCTTCGCCAGCTCCAGCTTGCCGTCCGACATACTGCCTGAGCGGTCGATCACGAGCACGAGACCTAGAGAAGGTATCTGGCGTTTGCCTTGCAAATCCATATAAACAGGCAGCGCCCGCTCGACAGGCGTCTTGAAATAACCGCCTAAGCCGAAGCTGTCTTCCCCGCCGAGCATGACGAGACCGACGCCGTAATCGCTGACGGCTTTGCCCAGCCATTCCATCGGCTTCTCCGCAATTCGAGTAGCTGGCACATTGTTCAAAATAATACTGTCGTAGCTTGCATACTCTGCAAGCTCAACTGAAAGCTGCTCCGGCATAATCGTCGTATGTCCGATGAATGAAGCAGACAGTGCAGCTTCTACATTGGCCGACGATTGCGGTTGTCCTTCTACAATCAATACATGCGGCGGTCCCGCAACCCGGCTGAAGGCGTATGCCGTATTATTAGCAGCCTGCTCATCATTAGGTGTATACAATTCGGCTCTGAAGCGGTGATAGCCTGGTTCAACTGCAATACTGTTCAGTACGAAACGATTATCGCCTTTCTCCAGTTGCACCTGCGTGACCGATATTTCCTCATTATCAGCGAATAATCGCAGCTCGGCTTGCTGGGATGTCGTACTCGATACCGAAATCTCGAACGGGAAGGTTTCCCCTTGCGTAAGCGTGGCAGGCACATCAAGCGATTCGATTGCAGCGTCATTAATAGGCTCCGTATGGATCTCAACAACATCAACGGCAATCCCCGCGCCTGCAAGCAATCTCGCTTGACGCCTCACATCGCCTGCATTTTCCGCCCCATCGGAGAGCAGAACAACTCTCCCTCCACCTTCCTTCTGGAGCATTGCGGCAGCCAGCTGCAAGCCCCCGGACAGATCGGTGAACCGATTATTAACCGTTGTTCGGAAGGTGAAGTCAGCAGAATCATCGAGGAGCTCGTCCGATATCGTCCTTTCGACAGCTGCATTCAGTCCCACCGATACGACGCCTGCCTTATCGTCCTCGTTTCTGGCAGCCCAAACGCCTGTGATCCATTCACCGATACGCTCATCGGCCTGCATACTGGCAGAGCGGTCGGAAACGAAGACAATACTTCGCTGCTGATTAATAACGTAAGGTTGTACTTGTGCTATGACGGCAATGAGCAACAGCGTAATCATGCCTCTTATTGTAATCGCCGCTGCCTTGCGACCGCCCTTCAATCGAATCGTGGAACGAATAATCCAAATCATATACAGCAGCCAAGGCAACAGCAGCAGAAGTGCCCAAGGCGTTTCAGCTTGAATGCCCACGTCGGTACACCTCCCATTCCGCCGCCATCAAGAACAGCAACAGCGCTGCAGCCCACGCAACAAGAGATAGAGCCGTTTCATTCGTCTGGTGCGCGACAGCTTGATTAGGTTCATTCGCTTGGTTCGTTTGGGTGAGTCGGAGCACAGGCGATGATTCAGGTGAAGACGCGAGCTCTGCAGCATCCGCATGAACAGCAAGCATACGGCTCCCGACTACCTCTCCTTCGGCATCGACTTCAACCAGCCGATAGAGGCCTGGCACGGAAGGCGCTTCATAGATGTCATTAGCCTGTCGTTCTAGCTTGACGGGACTGTTTCCAACCGATTGCTCAGGCTTCAGGCTGTTGTTCAGCAGTTCCATGGTTTCCCATTGCGCCGTGATTGAATTCGAATGAAGAGATAGTTCCATAAGCTGATCTGCCGAGGTTATGCCAAGCTCAAGCTGCGAGCCTCCGCTCATCCACTCGGCTGCTTGAATGATCAGCACCGGAAACTCGGATCTGAGCGGCAGATCGGTATCCTGAAGGTTAAAGGTGAATCTCAGCTTCGGCTTACCTCCCGCATCTCCAGCATAGATTGCTGGTATGCCGCCATAGGACAATACCGGCTTCCCCCAGCCAAGCTCCTCTGCCGGCGGCTTAAGAAGCCTTCCAATATGCGTGTCAGCGAACGTGATGTAAGAGGTTACCGGATGCTCTTGAACGATCGTTTGTGCGTTTGAAGGGACTGCGCTCTGCCCATCCTCTTCCGTTGGATGGTCAATTAACCAAAGCGGCTTCGCTTCCAGCAGCGATGCCCAGCCAGGCTCGTCGTATAGACGCGGATCGTTGCCATCAAGTACGATCCAATCTATATTTTGGGAGATTTCTCCGCTCGGCACAACGCTATCAGGACTGACTCTAACCGTCTTAATGCCTGCCAGCTGCAGCGCCTTCTCCAGAAATAGATTGCCATCCGTTACGAGAAGCGCTTCCTTTGCACGCGGCGTATCAGGAAATTGATAGGCGCTATTATCGATCGCTATAGCATCCGTCGAATGACGAAGTTCTGCTTTGTAAAAAGAGGCTGCCGGCAAACCTGACAACTGTACGCTCTCCCATTCCCCCGCAGCAATATCGACGGATTTCTCGGCGGCAAGCGTCAACTTGCCTTGAGCATCCTGAGCCCAAATGTCGAGCTGTGCTTTCCGTACAACCTGACTGTCATTATTGATCGTGACGACCGCTGAATAACTTCCATCATTGTTCGCATCAGCCTTAATCCCGAAATATAAAATCGCTTGATTATTACGCTGCTTTGGATTTCCGGCAATGTTCAGCGACACATTATGATTTAGCTGTATCGCATTTGCCTCCGCTGCGTCCGGCCATAATCCGTCAGTGAATACGGCCATCTCTCCGTCACGCTCATCCAGCAGCAAGGAATGTGCTAGCGACAATGCAGCTGAATTGTCTGTCCTGCCATAGACAGGCGCAATCGACTGGAGCTTCTCCTTCAGTGCTCCGTGATCCTTCGTACGCGACAGCAGAACTTCCGGCTGCTGTCCCGTCACAACCAAGGTAATCGGTCGATTGGCAGGCTGGCCCGACAGCCACTGCTCCGCTTCCGATACAGCTTGATCCAGCTTGGTTCCGCGTCCGTCTCCATCGTCAGCCGAGCGGGCCGTCATGGACGCTGATCGATCGATGACAATGATCGCATGCCCGCTAGCTGTAGATGGTCTCATAATAACCGGCTGCATAAGCGCAAAAATGAGCAGCAGCGCTGCCAACAATTGCAGGATCAGCAGCAGTCTGCTCCGCAGCTTTTGCCAAGGCCTGTTCGCTTCCTGTTCGTTCAGCACTCTGCGCCACAGCATATGACTTGCGATTTCCTGCTCTAAGTACGCTCTCTTCAAAATATACATAGCCGCAATCAACGGCAACAGAATCGCAAACCATGCCGACGGAAGCGACAAAAACTGCATATTGGACCTCCTCTCCAAAGCCGTTGCCCGGGCTTAAGATTAATTACGACTTGCCCGCTAGTGCCTGTTCAGGCAGCAAAATATGATGGATCGTGTCGTTGAGTGAAATACCTGTATTCACGAATACATAGATGACTCCCCGTTCGGCGCAAAGGTGCTTCAATCGCTCTATGTATTCCGATACAGCTTTGCGATAGTCGGAGAGAAGCCGGTGACCAACCGCTATATCTTTGCCTGTCTTGAGCTCACTGTCTATGAGCTTAAGTTCTCCGCTTAGCCCCGGGTCCAGCTCGGAAGGCGATAGCAGATGGCATAGAACAACCTGCTGCTTCGCCGCTTGAAGCGATACGATCGCAGCTTCGATTCCTTCTTCGAACATCGCATCGGTCAATAACCAGGATACGCCGCTTCGGCGTGGAAGTACGCCTGGCGCCCGAAACACAGCAGAAAGATCAAGCGCAGATAAAGCGCTCTCGGATGATTGCTCGTAATTGATGCTACGCGTTGCATCCGCAATGAACTGGAACCATTTTGGCGATGAGGCTCTGCCGTGTACGGGCGGAAGCTCCTGCACAATGCGGTCAGTGAACAGCTTCATAGCTACTCGATCATCGCCGCATAGCGCGGCATAACCTACGCTCGCCGCGAGCCTTAAAGCGTACTGCAGCTTGTTCGTTTCCTGCGCGCCGAACGACATCGAACGTGAAATATCGACATACATATGGACGATTAATTCTTGCTCGTCCCAATATTGACGGACATACGCTCGCCTTGTCCTGCCATAGACACTCCAATCGATTCGTCTAATATCATCACCTGGCGCATAGGGCCGATAGTCGGCGAACTCCTGAGATCCGCCTAAGGAAACCGATCTACGCTTGCCTGCCAACGTCCCCTTCACTTTGCTTCGGGAAGCAATTCGCAGCTGCTCAATACGCCCTAGCAGCGACATATCCGGGAATAGCAGCCTCAAAGCTTCTTCAGCGTTTAGCTTTTGTATCGGTGAATGATTGTGAGCTTCACTCATCGCTCTGCCTCGATCGATTGTAAGATCGCCTCGGTCATGCGATCGCTGGAAAGCCCCATTGCCTGCGCTTCGTAACCAAGCACAATCCGATGTCTCAGAACCGGAAATGCCGTTTCGCGGATATCGTTCCAGCTAACATGCAATCGCCCGGCGCATAAGGCCCGAACCTTGCTTACCAAGGCGATCGCTTGAAGCGCCCGCGGGCCGGCACCGAAACGGACGTATCGTTTCACATCGTCAGGCGCATCCGCCTCGCCCGGATGTGTCATCATAATCATCTTCACGGCTGCATCGAGCAGCTCGTCAGCGAGCAATATTTGCTTCGCCATTAGCTGAATGGCAGACAACGATTCACCGTCCATGACGACGGACGCCTTATGCTGCTCCACCGATGACGTGCGCAGTACAATCTGCTTCAGTTCTTCCCTGCTCGGATAGTCCACGCCGATCTTCAGCAGAAAGCGGTCAAGCTGCGCTTCCGGCAGCGGATACGTGCCTTCCTGCTCGATCGGATTTTGCGTTGCCAGCACGAAAAACGGTTTAGGCAGCACATGAGTTTCGCCGCCGGCCGTCACCGTTCCCTCCTGCATCGCTTCGAGCAGCGCGCTCTGCGTCTTCGGCGTTGCGCGATTGATCTCATCGGCCAGCACCAGATTGCCGAACAATGGCCCCGGCTGGAACCGCTGTACAGCTACTCCTTGCGAAGAGAAATCGATTAATGTCGTTCCTGTAATATCCGAGGGCATCAGATCCGGCGTGAACTGGATTCGCGAGAACTGCAGCGATACGCAGTCAGCCACCGTTCTTACGAGCATCGTCTTGCCGAGTCCTGGAATGCCTTCAAGCAGCGCATGTCCGCCTGCCAGCAAGCACCAGAGCAGCTGCTCGACTACATTTTGCTGGCCGACGATCACTCTTCCAATCTCATCTCTCAGCTGGGAGATTCGCGAGGCTGCCTCATCCAATTGCGATTTCGACTCTATCATAGAAGCCTCCTATTATCGGTTCGGTTGAATTTGTTCAAAATATTGCTTCACCTTATCCTGCATGCTGGCCGGAAGCTGCGATCTGTCTAGCGACTCCTTCGCCTCGGCTGCGTATTCGTTGTACACTTCCTCGTAAGGACGTGTCATCCCGTCAATCATCGGCGACTTGCCGCCGGTTTCCGTCTGACCGCCTGTAGATGGTCCCCCGTCCTGCTGCGTATTGCCAGAGCCGGCCATATTGCGCGGCGTCGTGATGAGCGTTCGTCCGCCCGTTCCGACACCTGCCCCGTTTCCTTGACCGGATCCGGAACCAGAACCATGACCCGAACCCGAGCCGTTTCCTTGGCCCGTTCCGGAGCCGGAGCCTGACCCGCTTCCTTGCCCAGAGCCAGCCCCCGAGCCGTTGCCTTGCCCGGAACCGGCTCCTGAACCTTCTCCTTGTCCCGAGCTTGGTGAAGCGCTAGAGCCTCCGCTCGGATTCGACCCGCTGCCTTCGCCTGACGATGGTCCGCTAGAACCTCCGCCTGAGTGACTTTGCTCGCCGGAAGCGCCGCCGCTGCCTGCCGCTCCCCCTGCCCATGCGGAAGGGACATTAGCTCCGGCGGCAGCTGCTTGGCTGGCCAGCGCCTCGCCCTCTTGCCCTAGCTGCTCCGTCATTGATCTTGCCAATTGCTCCAGCTGCTCCTGTGACAATTGTTCCTTAAGCGCTTGTTCAAGTTCGCTTAATCCATCCTTCTCGCCTGCAGACTCGCCGCCTTCACGTGCCTGCTCCGCCGCTTTCTTCAGCGCCGATGCCAGACCCTCGCTGCCTTCGCCCTCCTGATTCGGCTGCTCGGCAGCGAGCTTCTCCATCAGCTGCGCGATTGCTTCACGCTGCTCCTCCGTTAACCGCTGCAGCTCCGATCGCAAGCTGTCGATCGCCTTGCTCACGCCTTCGGCATCGCGGTCCTGCATCGCTTCAGCCAATTGCCGCAAGTTGCTGTCGCCGCTCATCTCGCTCGCGGCAGTCTCCAGCCGTTCCGCCGCCTGCTTCGCAAGGTCGGCAGCTTTTTGCAGCTCACGCATCGCAGCCTCGAGCTGCTCGAGCGCCGCAAGCGGGTCGCCGCTTAACGCGTCCAGCTTGCTTCGCAGCTGCTCAAGCGGCTGCAGCAGCTCCTGCTTCGCCGCCTCAGGCAGCGAAGCTTCCTCGGCCTGCGAGGCGAGCTTCTCCGCCTCGCGCTCCAGCTGCGCAAGCTGATCTCTCGCTTGCGCCAGCGCCTGTGCCCGATCATCCTGCGGATTGGGCCATAACAGCAAAGCAGCCGCCACGAACCAGACGGCTGCCACCCCATACACCGGCTTGCGCCATCTGCTCCAAGCCGGCCAAGGCAACCGCGTGTGCAGCTCGCCGACATAACGCTGCGCCGCTGCGGTTGCCTCTTCCCTCTGCAGCCGCACAATCGGCTGCACTTCACCATCTGGGCGCTCGAGTCCATCGAGCGCCGTACGAATCGCGTCCTCTGTGCCCGACTTATCCATCGTCCGCGCCGCCTCTCTTATGGAAGCACGCTTCCAAAAGCCGATAACTAAGCCCACGCATAGGCCAAGTCCAACTGCAGCGGCAGCATAAGCGCACACATGAAGAATTGGCCAAATCCGGCTTGCAATCAGGATAAGTAAGCCTGCGAGGCTCCCGCTTAACAAACCAAGCAGCGAGTAGCGGATAACGATGAAAGTCGTCAGCCTTCGCCTAACCGGCCTTAACAGCTCGAACAGCACATTTCCCTTCATATCCGCCCCTCCTATTTTCAAGTAATTGTTCATCATTAATGTCGTTAATTACCTTCTTGGATTCCATATCTATCGATCATGTCTATCGTTTCAATCTCGGCCGCAGCTTCCCAATCGCCGTCCATAGCGCTAGAACGGACAGAATCGAATAAATAAGGATAAACTCCTGCCATAATGTGAGCCATGGTTTCTTAGGCGAAACACCGCTGTAGCTTCCGTAATTGTATACCTGCTGCGATATTTCCGGATCCAATATGCTGTACAGCGCAGCTGCTGGATTCCAGGCTATAATATGTCCGACCCAAGTTTGGGAACCGTTCTGAGAAAATCCTTCCGTCACTCCTACCATGACGAAGAACAACAACGCCGTGCCAGCGAACATAAACAACGTTATGCCGTACGTCACAATCACCGAAATCATCGTTCGCTTGAATAGTGTCGAGAACATTATGCCGAACGAGCCCAGTACAAGCATCATGAAAATATAAAACAGGAACACAAGCAGCAATTGCTTCGGCGATATGCCGCCATATAGGAAAACCATGCTGTATATCGGTATCGTGCTTATAACGATCAGCACCATGAAGCTTAGCGACGACACGAGCTTGCTCAAAATAATCGTCGTCGAGCTTTGCTGCGTCGTCAGCAGCAGATTAAGCGTCTGCTTCTCCCGTTCTCCGCTAACGACGCCTGCTGTCAGTCCCGGCGCCATGAACGCTATAAGACCAAGCTGCGCCATACTTAAGAAGTAGAACAAAACTTTGCTCGCTTCAGGATCGAACGAGCGCCCGCTGCCCGATATGACCTGCGTCAAATAGATCGCGCTAAGCGCCATTAAGCCGATCGCGAACAAATAGAAAAACAACGTCCACATCGAACGCGGCGTTCGCATCCGAAGCCGGAACTCCTTGTTCAGCACCGGATTAATGAGTTTAGCCCGCCAGCTTAATCCGCTTTTTCCTGCCGTTTGCTCTCTCATTGATCGCCGTCGCCTCCTTTCGTAATTTCGAGAAACACATCCTCCAAATTCGTTTGTGCTTCACTATAGGAGACAAGCTTAAATCCAGCATGAATTAGATCATGCAGAAGACCCGACTGCTCCTCGTCCTGCCCGCTGAAATGCACCTGTATGCCCCGTTCATCGCGCAGCAATCGGTTCACATGCGGACGATCGCGCAGGAAAGCTTCCGCTTCGTCCTCGCGTTCAAGCAATCGAATATGAAGAAACCGTTTGACGCGCATCCGATTTTGAATGTCGGCGACATTGCCTTGCGCGATCATCTGCCCATGCTCGATAACGCCGATCTCATCGACCATTTCCGCAAGCTCCGGCAATATATGAGAAGAAATAATGATCGTCTTCCCCATTGACTTGAGCTCTCGCAGTATTTCGCGCATCTCGATGCGGGCACGCGGATCAAGCCCCGATGCCGGCTCATCAAGAATGAGCAGCTCCGGATCATGAACAAGGCATCGCGCCAAACAGAGACGCTGCTTCATCCCGCGTGACAGCGTGTCGACGTAGGCATCCTTCTTATCGCTTAGATTAACAAGCTCCAGCAGCTGCGGAATCAATTGCTCCCGCTCCGCCTTCGGAATGCCGTAACTCGCACCGTAGAAATGCAAATATTCTACGGTCTTGAATTGATCGTATACACCGAAGAAATCCGGCATATAGCCGATGCGCTTACGCACCTCATGAGGGTGCTTCGTCACGTCGATGCCGTCAACCTTCGCATATCCCGACGACGGAGCCATCAGCGTAGCCAAGATCGACATCGTCGTTGACTTGCCTGCGCCATTCGGCCCCACGAACCCGAATACGGTTCCTTTGGCAATCGTTAAATCTATTCCTTTAAGGGCATGAAAATTTCCGAAATGCTTAGCCAACTGCTTAATTTCTATCATCGGAACAGCAGCGGCGTTATCGTCGATTGCAGGGTTCTCTACTCTATTATTCGTAGTCATTTGGAAATCGTCACTCCTTCCAATGCGATTTGCGGCAATGCCGTCTCCATGTCCGATGTGACGGTCAGCTTCATACGAATCGACTGCTCGTTTACCATGTATTCCGCTACCTCGGAAGCAAGCATTGTAGCATCCTCCCATTGCTGGCTGACTTCATTCCATATGCTCCATACACCATTAGAAGATGCATATTGCGAGTTGTAACTAATTTCGAGCTTATCGTATTTAACCCCTTTTGCATTGGGAACGGTGTATTCGAATTGGAGCTCGCCACTTCCGACACCCATAATTCCGTTGCCGTAGTGATCCATACGCTGCAAGCCATTATCGGTAATGATAGGCTGAATAATACCAACAGGCACCTGGATCCGGTTGCCCGCAAGCGTCACCTCGCCAAGCTGCTGCACCCACATGCTCAAATTATCGGCCTTCACTTTATCGCCGTTCACCGTATAGAGCGGATCATGGTCGATACTGAAGCCTACAATTAGCGGCGAACCCATCGCAAGTCCGCTATTGTTGCGGTTCATATACATATTGACGAGCTCGCGCTCGCGCGAATACTCGAAATCGGTGCCGTTATAACCGGATGTGCCAGGGAATACCATATCGCCGTACGGATAATAGCCGAGCTGGCTATTCGCTGTACTAGGCAATGCAACGGAACCGCTCTCGCCTATTTTCAAGTCTCCAATCCGCTGGACGCTGCCATTCATAATTAAAGAGACGCTCGTCAGATCCGAAGCCGTTTTGTTAGTAACTTCGACTTCAACCTTTCCGTTCGTATTGGAATAAGCAAGCTCCAGCTGCCCGGCTTCGTTTCGAATCGTCTGCTTATCAAGCAACGTTTTGCGAGTCGACCAATAGGGAACAGAGCGCCACAGGACAGATGACGAACCTTCCGCAATCTGAAGCCGAGTATTGTTGTTCAATGCAAGATTGCCGCCCATACTGGATTGATTGTCTGAAGGGTATGGGATCATATGACGTTCCTCGTCGTAGGCAAGCTTCATATTACCTCCGTTCGGCACAAAAATCCCCGTTGCTCCCGACTTGACCGCATCGCCTTGACCGGTCAGCTCTACAATCTCAATCGTATGAGCATTCATCTCCCGCTTATCGGCAGCACCGAAATAGAAGATGATGATGCCTGTTACTATGGATACGGAAGGAATGAGCCACCATGCCCATTCTCTGCGGTCCGACTTCGCTAAAATGATATAAAGCACCGGTGCAACGATAATCATATAAATAACGAACATGACCAGCAATAAAAGGAATTCAGGCGCTTTAACGGAAGGAAACTGATCGATAAGATTGCTGTACTCCCAAAACATATTATTGGATACGTTGACCATCCCTTGCGTAAGCGGCGATAACGAACCTTGCAGCAGCTTCGACCATAGAGATGCGCTTCCCGCCCATGTCGCAAGCGGGGCAAGCGAAGGATCAAAGGCCACATAAATAACTGTGCCTAGACCAACCTTGCGAGATGCAGCAAGCTCTATGCCGCTCTCTTCAAGCAGTGACTGCGAATCGTTTAATTGTCCCGTAGAAACCGTAATCGAATCGGCGTTCTCGAGTGCTGTTCCGCTATACGAGGTTAACGCTGTTGTACTCGTTAGTTCGGTTGTACCGCTGGCAATAACCGGTGCAATATCCTGGAACGCTTGCGATGTTTTGCTGTAGCCTGCACCGCCGGACAATACGAGTGTTCCGCCTTGAATGACCCAGTCTTTAATAGCGTCCACTTGCTCTGGCTTCCAATTGCTCGTTGCCATATCGTTAATAACGATCGTATTTAAGGTCTCTAGCAAAATACCTTCCCGCGGCAGCTCGTCTTCCGCGATGGGAATAACGGTAATATCGTAGCCGCGCTGATTGAGCGAAGGCATGAAATTAAGCGTATCGGGATCACGGGAAATGACGCCGATCGTATAGCTTGAACTAACTCTTGTCTCTATGTAATCGTTACCGAGTATCGGAATGGTTTTACCATCTTTTACAGAGCCTTTGAAAAACCGAATTTTGCTCGTGTTTTTTGAAAGCGAATCACCCGGAACGGGTATCGTCAGCTCTACCTCCGTATTCATAGGAAGCTCAGCTGACGCTACATAGTCAACAGACGTATTGCTCATCGACGATACCGCCGTCAGGACGAGCTCGCCCTTTACGTCCTCTCCCGTCTGGTTGATCAGCTTGAATCGAACCGGATACCATTCGTTTTGCTTCACTGTTCCTTGATAACCAACGCTTGCTTGAATCGCTATTCCCTCAGTTTGAGGCGCAGCAGTCGCTGTGCTTCCTGTCTGCAATGCCATTGCGGCGAGCAAGCCGCATACGACAACAAACATCGTAAATCGCATCAACCTTTTGTTCAATAGGTTCACATTCTGACTCCTCTCTTTGTATAAGCCCCTCATCTTAAGCAGCACATCTCTATCATAACGAATAAGCGAATCATTTAGTTGCAAATGATAGATTATGCTAAAGACGGCTAAGTACCGTCCTTAAGCACACAAAAAAGAAAGCAACAACTACTCTACGAGGGTCGCAGCATTGTCGCTTTCTTTGTAATTATATGACGATTGGAACGATTGCGCCAATTAGATTCGAACTGCCGTTCCGCTGACAGCTACCATCAGCATGCCGTCCCGAATGACCTCATAATCGATGTCGATGCCAACAATCGCATTCGCGCCAATCCTCGACGCTTGCATCTTCATTTCTTCGAAGGCAACATCGCGAGCCTCCTTCAGCTTGCTCTCATAGGCCCCCGAACGGCCGCCGACAATATCGGTTATCGATGCGAAGAAGTCACGTACGACGTTGGCCCCCATGATCGCCTCTCCGGTCACTACACCTGTATAATCCAAAATCGGACGTCCTTCTATGGTCGGTGTTGTTGTGATTAACATTAAGCTGCTCCTCTCGTCTTCCTAGTATTAGACGCTTGCGGCAATGTCGTCTGTTAATCGCTAATACGTTCAAGCGATCGATTGTGTTTCAATTATTTTACTTTACTTCCACCAAACTGACACCTTTAAGCTTATCGGCGGCAGCTTCGACCTTTATCGTAACGCGAACGCCGAATTCTCGGCCGCCTTGCTTAACCCATAGCAGGAAACTTTCCTCGGCTTCGTCTCGGCCCATCGCGTGCCTGCCTTCATATTTGTAATCAATGATAGAAGCGTCACGATACGCCCTGGCTGTCTCCTCCATGGCTAGCTTTCCCCACTTCGCATAGCTGGGTTCCGCATGCAGCGCTGATGCTTCTTCTCCGGTCATCACATCCGAATTGGTAAAGCTTAAGAGTACGAATACCGCCTTCATAACGATATGACGGAGCATATGTACGACAACACCTTCCTATTTCCTTTGTCTAAAATCCATAACAATAGAAATAGGTTCACCTGTCCGTCCATATTCTATACGTTAACGGACCGGCTGATCCAGCAGCGGCGCATACATCATTAAGGCATTGTTAGATGAGATATATTCATCATTAAGCAACTGTTGCTCACGATTAAATGTTTTGCGATAAATGACATTGCTTCGAATATAACCGCCCCATGGCTGCGATGCCATGATATGTTCTTTTTCGTACACTTCGTAGCGATTATAATGAGGCAAATCAGATCGCCATTCGCCAAAAAGCTCGTTTTCGCTTACCCATACCCGTAATTGGTACGTTGCTTCAGTCGTATTTTTAATTTGCAGATCTAAATAATTATACGCGCATGTTGCCCCGCTCCCGAACGGCTGTGTACGATTGACATCGGGAAATACGTCGTAGCTGTGACGGTGCCTCTCCGTTACGGTCAGCGGCGTATGCAGCGTCATCCAGTAAATCAAATTCGACATTTGACATAGTCCGCCACCAACACCTGTCTTAAAGCCGCCATAAAATAACACCATTCCCTCTACATATCCTTTGCTGCGTGTAGGCTTGCCGATCGTCCGCCAATAGGAGAACGTCTCGCCAGGCTTAAGCGTTAAACCGTCGAGCTTGTTCGCAGCCAGCTTTAAGTTTATCGCCTTATTGGTGTGCAGCCAGCGATCAACTTCCTTAAGCTGTCGGAATAATGGCGTCCGATGAGAAAAAATATTGTGGGCTAGATCGCTTTCAGAACGTTCCCTTGCCATTTTCACCTTTGGCGACAGCCAAGTCGCATATCGTTTGATTGTGAACCACCATTTTCCGGCTAATAATCTAGCCTTCGATCGCTTAATCGGGCGATGAAGCATTGAAGCATCAATCATAAAATGACTTCCCCCTTATGGATTCGGATTCCATACAGCTTGTTGTAATATCGAACGAATGCGCTATGAAAATAGTTGCACGCGGTCTCAAACGACCATTACAGATCGATAAAGCGAGGTTTTACGTTTAAAAGCAGGTATTGCAGGGAACGTTAATGGAAGACAGAATCGGCTAACCAGCCAACGCATCAGCACCATTCGAGGAGGATTACAGCATGAAGAAGAAGCTCGCATTGACATTCACGGTCACTGCATTGGCAGCGGTAATGGCATTAAGCGGCTGCGGCAACAACAATACCAACAATAATAACGGCAGTACAACGCCCCCCGCAGGAAATGGCGGTAATGGCGGCGGCGAAGCAAAAGCGATTACCGTGAACGCTACCAACTTTGAATTTGACCCGCCTGACGTCAAGTTGAACGCGGGCGATAAAGTAACGATTACGCTCAAGAACGACACCGGCAACCATGGCCTGGAAATTCCGGATTTCGACGTTAATTTGAAAAACGGCGAGAGCGCTACCTTTACGGTCGACAAAGCCGGCTCTTACGACTTCCACTGCTCCATCCAATGCGGCTCCGGCCATGCGGATATGGTAGGCAAATTAACGGTTTCCTAGCCGTCATATACAAGCAAAAAAGCTGATCCACCAGCCGCAAGGGCTAGGATCAGCTTTTTTGTTGATTATGCTATAAACGATGTCTTTCCATTACGCTTGAGCTTGTTTTTTCTTCTTACGGTTTACCAATTCATATACCATCGGTACGAAGATCAGCGTAAGCAGCGTTGAACTAGTCAAACCCCCGATTACGGTAACCGCCATGCCTTTGGAAATCATGCCGCCGGATTCGAATCCGAGTGCAAGCGGCAGCAAAGCGCCGATTGTAGCAATTGCCGTCATCAGAATCGGACGAAGTCTCGTTCCTGCTGCTTCAAGCAACGCTTCGCGAACGGACAAGCCTTCTTTCTCCTTCTGGATAACGCGGTCGATGAGTACGATCGCGTTCGTGACGACGATACCGATCAGCATCAATGCGCCAATCATTGCCGTAACGCTTAAGGTCTCGCCAGCCAAGAACAAGCCGACAAGCGCACCGATAACGGTGAACGGCAACGAGAACAGTATTGCGAATGGCGTTAATGCGCCGCCGAACGTAATAACGAGTACGAGGTAAACAACTGCAATGGCTGCAAGCATCGCCAATCCGAGTTGTGTGAACGACTCGTTGATTTGCTCCGTTACGCCGCCCATCTCAATGTTAACGCCAGCAGGCAACTCCATTTCATCAATCATCGTTTGCAATTCAGCCGACGCTGCGCCGATGTCGGATCCTGTCGGTTCAGCGGACACTTCCGCATAAATACGGTCGTCGCGGCTCGTAATCGTATTTGGCGATTCGCCTTCTTCGATCGTAACGACATCTTTCAGGGCAACTTCCGTACCCAGCGGCGATTTCAACATCACATTCTCAAGGTCAGCCTTCTCTTTGTAAGTCTTCTGCTCGACCTTCACATAAACGTTAACATCTTCGCCGTCCTTCTCAATCGTCGTGAGCAGCGGCGTCTCGCGTACCGGGCTCAGCGCCATCGCGATCTGGCCTGCAGTTAAGCCGTATTGGCTAAGCTTCGATTGATCGGCAACAATTCGGTACTGCTCGTAAGTCTCCGATAAGCTGGAGTCGATTTTTTTCAAATCCGGGTTTTCTTTCAGCTTCGCCGTTAAGTCAGCAACGACCGGCGTGATCGTTTCCATGTCAGGACCGTACACGAGCATCGACATGCCTGAGCCGCCAAGACCGCCGGCGGCGAAGTCTTGCTGCTTCCATTCGCCTTTGCCGCCAAGCTCTTGCAAGAGCGGTACGATCTTCTCTTTCTCTTCTATGAATCCTTTCGCATCTTCGTTGTACGTCAAGTTGAACAACGCTTGCTTCGATGCGCCAGGGCTGAATGGATTGGATCCGCCCACCGCATATTGAACGATCTCAATGCCTTGCTCCTCACGAGCGAGCAACAGCTTCTCCGCTTCAAGCGCCATCGCCGTGACTTGCTCAAGCGTTTCGCCCGGTGCCGGATTGTAAGTGACCATAACGCTCTTCTGCTCGTCGCCGGCAATGAAGCTGACGCCGATTACTGGCACGAGGAACAAGCTGCCAACGAGCAACACAACAGCAATAAGCGATGTGATACCTTTATGGTTCAACGACTTGGTCAATACTTTTTTGTACCATTCCGCCAAGCGGCTTGGCTTTTCGTGATGCTCCTTGCCTGGCTTAAGTCCGTTGCGGAACATCATATGCGCCAGCATCGGCACAACTGTAATCGCTACAACCAGCGATGCAAGCAGCGCGAACACGATCGTAAGCGCGAACGGCATGAAGAGTTCACCGATCATGCCAGATACGAGTGCCATCGGCAGGAATACGGCAATCGTAACGATTGTGGAGGACATAATCGGAACGAACATTTCCTTCGTCGCATCCAAAATCAAATCTTTGCCTTTCAGCTTCTCGCCTTTCAGCGCCATTCTTCTATAGACGTTCTCGATGACGACGATGGAGTCGTCAATAACCCGGCCAATCGCGACCGTCATTGCGCCAAGCGTCATAATGTTAAGCGTAATATCCAATTGGCTCAAAATAAGCAAAGCGATCAAGATCGAAAGCGGTATCGACACCACTGCAATAATAGTCGAGCGAATATCGCGCAGGAAGATCAAAATAATAATGACCGCAAAGATTGCGCCGATAAGCGCTTTGTTAATCATCGTGTGGACGGAATCTTCGATCGGCTTTCCTTGGTCGAGAGTCGTGACGATAACGAGACCGTCATTGTCTTGCTCCAGGTCCTTAATCGTTTCTTTTACCTTGTTCACGACATCGACCGTATTCGAATCGGCTGCCTTCACAATGTTAATGCCGATCGCGTCTTGGCCATTCGTACGGGAGATCGACTCTGCCTTGCCCTCGACGTTCAGATCCGCTACATCGCTGAGCTTCACATTAGGCATCAGTAATAGGTTCTTCAGATCGTCTTCCGTTACAACGTTGCCGTCAACGACAATCGCTTTCTCCGAATCGCCGAATTCAAAAATGCCAAGCGGCGCTTTAACAGCCGAAGCCTGAATCATGCCTTTAATCATATCTTCGGTCAGTCCGTATTGGGCAATGGCTGCCGGCTTGAACGCCAACTCGCCTTCCATAACGTTTTGTCCGGATATTTGGGTGCTCGCTACGCCTTCGATACCTTGCAGCTCAGGCAAAATGCTCGATTGCACCAGCTTCGTCAATTGTTCAAGGGACAGCTTCTCATCCGACAAGCTAAGCGATACAACCGGGAATGCGTTCAAGCTTAGACGGGACACTTGAGGGTCCTGTGCACCCTCAGGCAAGTTCAAGTCCGCAAGCAGACTTTTCACTTCCGACTCTGCTTTGTCCATATCCGTATCAAATGTGTATTGGATAACGACGGACGACGCATTCTCATAGGAAGTCGAGCTAACGACATCGACACCTTCCAAGTTTCTCGTCCGTTGCTCGATCGGCTTAGTCAGCTTCTCCAAAACTTCTTCCGGGGCAGCGCCGGGAAGTACCGTCGTAACACTTACGATCGGTATCGTAATATCCGGCATCGTCTCCATCTTCATGTTCAATCCGGAATAAAGGCCGGCGAACATAACTAGCGCGGTTAAAATCCATAAAGCAAACTTATTGTTTAATGAAAATCGAATGATGCTCTTCAAAACCTCTCACTCCTCAGTCTTTGTTTGTCTGTTTATACTTTAAAGCGATAACCGACGCCCCATATCGTCTCGATATATTGCGGGTTCGACGGATCATGCTCTATTTTTTCGCGCAGCCTCCGAATGTGTACCGTAACCGTAGCTGCGTCGCCGTTCGAATCGAGACCCCAAATTCTCTCGAACAGCTCTTCCTTCTCGAATACGCGGTTCGGATGCGAAGCGAGCAGCAGCAGCAGCTCGTATTCCTTCGAAGTCAGGCTCGATTCGTTATCGTGAATCGTCACTCTTCTGGAAGGCTTATCAATCAGCAAGCCGCGAATCCGTATTTGTTCGCCTCGTTCTCCGCCTGACCGGTCGCCGGTCAATCGCTCGTATCTGGCAAGATGGGCTTTGACTCTTGCTACAAGCTCGCTCGGACTAAAGGGCTTCGTCATATAATCGTCCGCTCCCAGTCCCAAGCCTCTAATCTTATCAATATCTTCTTTCTTCGAAGTGACCATAAGGATGGGAATATTATGTGATTGCCTGATCTGTCTGCATATTTCGAAGCCGTCCAGCTTCGGTAACATAACATCCAGAATGATAAGATCGAACTCTCCCGCAAGCGCCTTCTCCAAGCCGATATCTCCTCGGCCTTCAATCTGTACGCTGTAGCCATAACTCTCTAAGTAATCGCGTTCCAGCTCGGCAATAGCTTTCTCGTCTTCAATGATCAGTATGTTCTTCATGTTCAGTCACCGCTTTAGGCGTTGTCGCAAGCGGCAGCTTCAGGAAGAAGCGAGCTCCGCCATTTATCGCATTTTCAGCCCATACGACGCCGCCATGCCCTTCGATTATTTGTTTGACTATGGCAAGCCCAAGACCACTGCCGCCGGTCTCGGAATTGCGCGACTGTTCGGCTCGGTAGAATCGATCGAATATATAAGGAAGATCCTCCTCGTCTATTCCCGGACCTGTATCCACCAGCTCGATAACCGCATATCGATCTTCGTCCTGGATGGTTACGTCGATCCGCTTCTCGCCGCCTTCTCCCTCTTGCCCCATATACTTCACGCAATTGTTCAAAATATTCGTGAGCACCCGGCTAAGCTTATCGGGATCAGCCGCTATCATAATCGACGGCTTAGCTGGCGCAGAGTAGGTGAGTTTAACACCCGACTTTTCCAGATCGAAACGCTGCTCTTCGAGAAAATGCTCCAAATATCGCTTCATATCCAGCACTTTGAAATCGAAGGCAACCGTCTGCAGGTCCAGCTTGGAGAACAGGAACAGCTCGTCGATCAGTTGATCCATATCGCCCGCTTTGCGGTAAATCGTCTGCATGTACCGCTCCCGCTTCTCGTCGGTATTGGCAATACCGTCCATTATACCTTCGACATAACCTTTGATCGCCGAGATCGGCGTCTTCAAATCATGCGAGATATGGGACAGCAGCATCTTCCGATTCTCCTCGTACAGCAAGCTCTGATCAATCGATTGCTTCAGACGTATTCGCATCGCCTCGAACGCGGCGCTCAGCTGGCCGATCTCGCCTCTGCCCGTCTTCACAAGCCGCTGCGACAAGTCGCCGTCTTTGATCTGCAGCGCTGCCGTCTTGAGCTGCTGGATCGGCTTAATAATACTGCGCGACACAAAGTACGTTAACAGCAAACCGGTCAGGGCGACGAACGCAAGGCCGATTGCGGTGCCTAACGGACGCCAGAAGAGCGGAACGACGTCATATCGCCGGAGCAGCAGCATTTCTCCTTCGCTGCCATCGGGATACCGGAAGCCGAAGGCGTCAGTCTCGAACCGGAACAATCCAAGCGGCGCTTTATCTGGAGGATTGTCCAGCAGTTGTTGCCAGTCTTCTTCCGGAGACAGCTCTTGCAGGAAAGGAGGAATCGATACAAGCTTCCCTTCCTTAGCAATAAGCAGACCCGCCCATTGCTCGCTTAGCCTCGACTGCAGATCGTTCACATAACTCTCTTCGTTCATCTTGTCCGAATCGTTCTCAATAACGTACGAGAGCTCGCCGTAGATCAACATTTGACTCATCTTCTCTGTCTTTTCGATCTCGATGTACTGTCTGATGTCCTGCATGCCTCCAGCATGAAATACGAACATTAAGAAAGCGATCATGAGAATGAACGGAACTACGGTCATAGCCAGGTAAGACACATACAGCTTTACACGAATGGACATTCGATACACGCCCTGCCTATTGCTTATTCACACTGCTTTATTAGATTTATTAACGCGTCAATCTATCTTTTATCATAATGGCTATTTCTAAACGAACTAGTAACCATTTCTTACAAAATTATTACGTTTAGCGCAGTAGAAATTTATCGTTTATGCGATTCATAATTAATGCTATTAATATTTAACGACAAGTATCATCGCTGTTTTGGGAGCATAATCGTGCCCCTGCAATGATTGAAGCAGCAAGCAGCCAAATAAAAACAATCCAGCCTATAAGCGGCCGTTCCGCATGCCAATCGAGCAAAGTGTAGACAAGAATGACTAGCGAAGGCAAAAATATCGCCACAGCCTTCCTCCACCGATAGCCTGTCCCAAGTATCAGCGAAACGAAATATAAGCTTATAAGGAAGCTCGTTATTGGCGCTACAGCCCATATGCTAATGGATACCCATTGATCCGATATCAACAGCTTTCCTAGCAGAAAAGGCGCAGCGAATACAGGAAGCAGCAGCGTTTCTTTCCACGGCAAACGTTTAAGGAATGGAAGGTTTGGCAGCGGCATTGCTGACTGATTGACGGATATCGCTTTATGCCATTTGCGCCAGCGCTGCCATAGAACGAAGAACGGCACGGCTAGCCCAAGCGCGGATAGCGAATGCTGCAGCCAGTGATGTGCATATTCCCCTGCAATCATCAATTGAAGCGCCGGTATCCGCTGCACGAACCAACCGCCGCTATGCGTGAAATTGTCGACAAACACATGCGACATAAAACCGATCCCGGCAGACAACAACCAAACAAAAATGGCTAACGCATCAAAAAAAGTCCATTCAGCCCGATGTGCCAGTCGCCTGGGCAACAATTGCTGATGGACATAGGTATTAATCCCGCCGATCGCAGGCATGAACAAATGCAGCCTGGGCGCAACAATCCAATGATAAGCACATGCAATCGCTAAGCACAGAGGAAGTCCAAGGGTCAGGAAACCGATAAAGGAATGGCCGATTGAACGATAAGGCTGCATGGCCACAAAATATTCCATGTCGGGAGCCATGCTTCCGAGCACGAGTCCTGTTAGGCTTAGCGAAGGCATTAGCTTGCGGAGCGGAGCCGCATATAAAGGATGTGACAAGGTAAAAGGCATTGCTTATTCTCCGCTTCTAGCGGTCATACAAACCGCCGAATTTATTAATAGGCCAAATACGGAATACCGCTTTGCCTTCAATGCTGGATAACTTAATCGGGCCCAGCTCGCGGCTGTCCATGCTATGCTCGCGATTGTCGCCCATAACGAATAAATAACCAGGTTCGACAGTGAACGGAACCTCGTACATACCTGCGAAAGTGTTCCCTTTCGCGTAGTCCTCGTACAGCTTCTCGCCGTTTATGTATACTTCCCCGTCACGAATGTCAATGACATCGCCCGGTAAACCTATGACCCGCTTCACGAGTCGAAGCTCGCTTTCCGGTCCGTTAATAATGACGATATCGCCGCGCTCAGGACTGTGGAAGCGATAGGACCATTTATCCTCGATCAGGCGTTGTCCGGCAACAAGCGTATTTTGCATCGAGACGTTATGAACTTGAGACTGGGCATACACGTAATTTTGGAATAACATCGCAACAATAATGGCTATCGCCAGCGACATGAGCCAATCCCTTAATTCCTTCTTCCACTTGCTCTTCTTCGCAGTTTCCTCGTTCAAATGACGCTCACCTCTTTATCGTTTATGACTAAGATTTATACGCTTATCCATGGATAAAGTTTCCACGATCCCTTACAAAATAGCAAGTGACAATTTCGAGGTTCATGCGCTAAAGTGTTAGGGAAAGGAGTTTTTTCATACCTATGCAAGCAAATGATCGATCACAAAAACTGTTGTTTACCATTGTTACCATTCTGTATTGGACATCTATGTACACCTACGTACCCATTCTTACCCCTTACTTAAGCGGTCGCGGGCTGTCGCTCCAAATGATAGGCATCGTTCTTGGCAGCTATGGCTTCGTCCAGATGCTTGGCCGCTTCCCGCTTGGGATTATGTCGGACAAATGGGGCAAGCGCAAACCATTCGTCCTGCTCGGCATGATTACCTCCTGCATCAGCTGTCTGCTCTTCATTGTACCGGGAATATGGGCATGGCCGCTTGCGGGCCGTATGATGGCAGGAGTCTGCGCTTCGACCTGGGTTGCTTTCACCGTCTTATATGCAAGCTATTTCGGAGCAGGCCAGACAGGCCGCGCGATGGGCAATATAAGCGTCATGATCGTATCCGGACAGATGCTCGGCATGGTGCTAAGCGGCTGGTTGAACGATGGCCTTGGCGACAATGCCCCTTTCATTACAGGCGCCATCCTATCCGCAATCGGTCTTGCGCTTGCATTCTCGCTTAAGGAACCAAAGCTTGCTGCTGATAGCCGACCTGCGATGTCGTTCGCAATGGTCAAAAATGTGATTCGCACGAAGCTGCTCCTTCAGGTGTCGATCCTTTCGATATTAGCGCATGGCGTGCTGTTCATCACGATGTTCGGCTTTACGCCGCTTAAGGCAGAACAGCTCGGCGCGAACGGCTCGCTGCTGACGCTGCTCGTATTCGCCTTCATGCTTCCTCATGCGATAGCTTCTTCGCTGACGGCTTCCTGGTTCGTTAAGCGATTCGGCTATTGGGGAACAATCGGGATCGGCTTTACCGTTAGCTCGTTATGCACCGCTTCGATGGCCTTCTTCCAATCGTATGAGATGCTCGTCATTACACAAGCGTTTAACGGCTTTGCCCAAGGACTTCATCTGCCGCTGCTGCTCGCCCTATCTATTCGGGATGTCGAGCTGCCTGGGCGCGCGACGGCAATGGGCTTGTATCAAGCGCTGTATGCGATCGGCATGTTCTCCGGACCTTTCCTTGCCGGATGGCTTAACGAGAGCTGGGGACTCGACAGCGGCTTCGTATTCGGAGCGATGTTGGGCGCTGCGGCAGCGCTGCTCGTATGGCTTTGGTCATCTATGGAACGAGCAAGCGCACGAAAAGCAAAGCCTTCTTCTTCTGGGGACATCAGCTTATGACAGGTGCTGTTAGCGAGAAGCGAACACAGCTCGTGCTTGATATTGGCGGCGTGCTCGCTACGAATTTATCGCCAACGTTTTGGCACATGCTCGCCGAATCCGCCGAGCTGGCGGTTGACCGTTTATATGCGGATTACAAACAGCAAATATCGAAGCGGCTATGGACGGGGCAGCTTGCGGAAACGGATTTCTGGAAGTGGCTGCAAGTGCAGCTCCCTTCCATTGATACCGGAGAGGCTAAGCATTATTTGGCGGAGAGTCTGACTGCGCTTCCCGCTTTGGATAAGGTTGCAGATTGGAGCGATAAAGCCGACCTCCATATCCTAAGCAATCATGTTGCGGAGTGGGTGAATCCGATTATTGAGCCTGTCCGCCATCATTTCACCACGGTTACGGTCTCAAGCGATGTCGGCATGAAGAAGCCTAGCGACAACATCTTCATCCATGTTCATGGTCTGCTGGGGCCGGACGTCCCCATTCTATTCGTAGACGATCATCCCGCTAATCTTAGGCAGGCGGAGCAGCATGGCTGGCGGACGTTGCTTGCCGATCACGACGGACAATGGATCAACAAAATCGCCGCTCTCCTATAAGGAGGCGGCGATTATTAGTTGTATGGCGCTAGCGGCAAGCGTTGCGGCAAGCAGTACGTAATCGGGCTTGGCGAATCGCAGCCGAAATCCGTACGTCGGCTTCTTGCGAACATGGCCAAATCCGCGTGCTTCTAATGCATCGGCCATCTGCTCCGCTAGTCGTACAATCGATCGAATGTATGGAATGATGACGGAATACAGCATCTTAATCGGGACGCTGCGCAGCGGCGTTACCGCCTTCCCTCTCGCATGAGCAAGCTTCGCAAACCTCTCCCATTCCCCTGCCAGCAGCGGTATGAATCTGAATATCAACGTAACGAGCAAAGCAAAGGAATGAATCGGGATACGCAGGCGCGACATCCATCCGAACGTCTGCTGAATGGATCGTTGCAGACGCAGCGGCGTTACTAATTGCAGCATCGGCATGCCAAGCATCATTACGACGAGCAATTGGCATAGTCTAAGCACGGTCGGCTCCGCACTGCTCCATAGAAAGGCAAGCGGGCGGAATTGGATGCCGCTTATGACGCCGATAATGACGATAAAGTACGCGTAGGCGCGAATGACGCCTGCCCACCGATAGATAAGCTGCCGGAATGGCACGAGCAGCAGCGCCGTCACGCAGGCCGAAAGCGCAAGCGCGGCCAAGCTTGGTTGAGCGAGCAGGCTGGCGGCGAGCAGCAGATAAGCCGCGACGAGCGCGCGCGGATCGAATGTATCCGCGCGCGGCGCTCGCCCCTTAGGGGCGTCCGCGGCTGTGGCCGCGGCAGCGGCGGAGCTGGCGGCTGGCGGCGCAGATGCCGCCGCTGCCGGTTGCGAGGCGCGCCCGCCTATGCGGCGCGCCAGCTGCTCTGCCGCCGCCGCGGCTGCTTCGCGCGGCGACGGCCATGGCGCCCCGCCGCTCCGCGCGGGCGCCGCAGGCTCTTGCGGCGGCATAGCCGCCGCCTCGCGCAGCGCGGCTAGCGCGCGCAGCGCCTCCGGCGCAGCTGCGGCGTGCGCATGCGCCGCCGCAGCGGGTGCCGCTTCGCGGACGTTGCCGTCTTCAACGACGGCAACCGCATCCGCGAGCGGCAGCAGCGCATCGAGGTCGTGTGTCACCACGACCGCTCCGCGCCCTGCAGCCCTGTGCGCTTCCAGCACCGCGCACAGGCTGCGGATGCCGACGGCGTCAAGACCCGCCGTCGGCTCGTCCAGCAGCAGCCATTCCGGCTCGCACGCCAGCAAGCAGGCGAGCGACAGACGTCGCTGCTGTCCGCCGCTGAGCGTCCAAGGATCGCGCGTTAACAGCTCGGCGTCAAGACCCGCTGACGCCATCGCCCGCTCGATCCTTCGCTCCGCCTCTTCCGCCGATACCTTGTACGTCTTCATCGAATAAAGCAGTTCGCCGCGCACCGTGGACAGAAACCACTGCGACTCCGAATGCTGCATCGACAGGCCGAAACGCAGCGATACCGATGCGTTTAATTTCCTTCGCCGCCCCTTCTTGATCCATAAAGGCTCATCACCGAGCTTGATTTCGCCATTGCGCGCCTCTCGCAGGCCCGCCAGCGTCTCCAGCAGCGTCGACTTTCCCGCTCCATTACGTCCGACGAGCAGCGTAATTTTGCCCGCTTCCAACCGTATATTAGCTTGCTTCAACAGCGTCTTTCGCTCTGGTCCATCTGTAACGACCGATACATCCTTAAGTCGCCAATCAGCCCCCATAACCGCTCACCGCCTTCGCCAGCATCGCCGGCACGATCGGGAATGGATCAAGCGACAGCCCTAACCTCTCCATCTCCCATGCAAGCTGAACCGTATAAGGCGCTTCGAAGCCAAGACTTTCACATACGCTGTCTCCATCATGCCCGTCTTCTCTTCTATACCAATTCGATGCACTTCCATCAAACGCGAGACTGCCATCCTGCATGGCAACGATACGATCCCCTTCATCCAGCTCGTCAAGCTTCTGCGTAATCCAGATGACGGTCGTCCCTTTGCTATGGATCGCTCTCGCTTGCTTTAATACGAATGCGGCCGCATCAGGATCAAGCATCGAAGTAGCTTCGTCCAGCACAAGCAACGGCGAATAGACGGCGAGACAGCCGGCAATGGCGACGAGTTGCTTCTGTCCGCCCGACAAAGTGCTGATCGGCTGATGCAACCTGTCGCCTAAGCCTACGGCTTGAAGCGCCTGCTCGGCTAAAGCTGCAATAGCTTGCTCCTCGGCCTCATTCTGCTCCAACATAAGTACAACATCTTCCCATGGCGTAGCGCCGACCATTGCCGCTTCGGGCTGCTGCATGACGATCGGCACTAATCGACTCTCAGAATCAGAACGCTTAACGTTTCCCGATAAACCATCGACTCTTCCGCCAGCGATGACCTTAGCAAGCGTGCTCTTTCCGCTTCCGTTGCGCCCTACTAAAGTAATCCACTCGCCTGATCGTATATGTAAATCAACCTGCTTTAATATCGGCTCTATTGGTTGTTGCCTTTCAACGAATGCGATCGGACGAACCGTTACGCCCAACAACTCTACTTCAGAAATGAAATTCAATTTTTTTCACCCAACCTCTTCCCCAAACCAAATCATTGTGCTACAATCCGAATTGTTAACCACAAATCAAATATAGTTGGTTAACAGTAAAAAAGCAACTACATAAAGGAGTCGATCCGAAGTTATGCCTGTCCAAACCAATAATATAAGAGCGCTTGTATTTACCGCCTTATTCGCCGCGTTATTCATTGTTATGAATTCGTTATCGATAAGGCTCAGCTTCTCTCCAGTTCCGATTACGCTTCAGACGTTCGGCGTATTGCTAGCCGGACTGTTCCTTACACCGCGCAACGCCTTCTTAAGCATCTTCACCGTCATCTTGTTAACCGCCATCGGTCTACCGCTATTTAATGGCAAGGGCGGCATCTCGTATTTGATTGGCCACACCGGCGGCTTTATCATTGCATTTCCATTTTGCGCGCTGCTTATCAGCCTGGCCGTTAGGTGGGTGCTAAGCAACGAAACATTCAAGCGCAACAAAATCGTATTGTTCATTGCCTTATTCCTTGCATTTGAATTGTTCAGCTCGCTGCTAACGTATTTGCCGGGTATTCCTTGGCTTATGCATGTGCTCAATTGGAACTTTGCGAAAGCGATGACAGGCGGTTTCTACCCGTTCATTATCGGTGACGCCCTTAAGTCCGCATTGGGTGCCGTGCTAGCTATCTCCTTAACACCTTACATTGCCTATATTCGCGCGTCAACTGGTTCAACCCGTGATACTTATACGAAGACGGTATCGCCGTAACGAAACGGCTTCGCAAGCTCCAATAAAAACAAGCTGTCTGATCATTCTTCGATCCGATTGGATCTTAATGATCAGACAGCTTTTCTTATTACAGACATTGTAGGGAACAACAGGTTAAAGCCGCTCATCCCAGTTCCATAACTTTGCTTCCCCAACATGCAAATAGCGAACGAATGGCGCGTCCTTCAACTTGAGCAGTTCCTTCGTTGGGCCAGTAACGACCATTCCATAAATGGCAACCCCGTTCTCTTCGACATAATCAAGCACCTGATCTGTATCAAAGAAGTGCGTATAATAATTGGTTATTGCCTTATGCTTGCTCAGCAAACGAAGCGTATTGACGAAATTTCCATTCCGAACATCTCCGCTTCCGTATGTTTCTACACTAGGATAAGAGGTTGTCGATCCGTTTTTATACACCGTCGTGTAACCGTCTTCTTCATGCCACATTGGCATCGTAGGGAAGCCAACGGGATGTCTCACCGCATCAGTCCCTTCCTCTCCCGCCTCGCCTGTATACACAGCAAGCCACACCGGTTCCATATCCTTGCCTTCGAACAACTTTAACGCTTCATCCGTCGAATACATCCGATCAAAAGAAACATACACTTCAGCGACCGTTCCCTCCGGCAGCGAACTTAGCTTTGAAGAGCCGGGAGTACCATATTCTTCGTAACTTTCGTCTGGCAAATAAAAAGGGGTATATCGGTTTGACGAATTTTTGTTATCGTTCTGATCAATTAACCTCGGCCATCCAAGAAACATCGTTGTATTCAGATCGCCCATGTAGACACGCTCGTCGCCTACTTGCTTCAGCAAGTCGCCATAATACTTAATGCCTAACACAGAGGAGGGACTACTGTTTAGACTTATTCTCATATTAGGAATAGTCACGGCTATGGCCGATTCAATAACATCGGCATACAAATTACGTTTTTCCGGTTTCCCTAAGCCGTAATAAATCGAAGTCAGAATCGAATTAACGATCATAGCCGCAAGCACGATCCCGATTACGCCGCCTATGCTCCAAGACCTTGCACGCCATTTGCCTCGGCGAATAAGCTCCTTCGCCCGTTTCGGATTTAACTGCAACGAACCTGCTTCTCTTATCGTATCCCGCTGTTCCTCTTCGAGCAGTTCATCGAGATGCGATTGATAAAGCTCCAGCTTCGTTAACTCCGCTTCAAGCTCTTCCCGCTCCTCCTGGCTTAGCTTCCCTTCTCTATACGCTTTCAATTGCTGTTTGAAATCATCGCTCATCGTCTTCTCCCCTCTCGCGCAGCTTGCGAAGCTGCTGCCTCGCTCTGAAGAGCACCACTTTGAAATTAGCTAATCCTATATCCATAATGTCCGCTGCATCCTGATAGCTCAAGCCTTGGTAATCGTAGAGCAGCACCGCTTGTCTCTGATTCTCGGGTAAGCCGGCGACGGCTAGACCAAGCTCGCCAAGTTCTTCGCGTCTCAGCAGAACAGACTCCGGCGAGTGCTTGGCCGGCGCGCGTATGTTTCGGAAGAAGATAGATGCAAATGGCTTGCTTCGCTTTTCCTTACGCTTGTAATCAATGAAAGCGTTGTGAGCAACGCGCAGCAGCCAGGGCTTCACCCTTTCGCCATCGTAGCTTTCTAGATATAGGTAAGCGCGGTAGAACGTCTCTTGCAGCAAGTCCTCGGCCGCGTAATGGTCGCCAGTGAGATATAACAAGTAGCGATGGACATCCTGCATATATTGCTTGTAAAGTTCGTCCAGTTGATTGTTCGGTTTCGCCGCCTCCCTTCCGCCGCTGACATCCTATACACGTATCAGCTCCCAAAAAGTTACACTCCGCATGCAAAAAAACAACCGCTATCCTCAAGATGCGGTTGTTTCAATCTCTATTTTCACTTGATCCTACTTTATTTTGTTTCTGTCTTCTCCGGTATAGAACGTCTGCCACTACTAACAAAACCATTGGAGGGATAAAGGTTAGGGCGTCAATATAGACGAAGGTCCATGGAAATCTGGCTTCGCTTATGTAATTCTCATTACCGGGCAAATAGCGGAGCAGCGCAATAAACCAAGCTGCAATGATAATCATCGCTATCAAATATCCTTTCATTCGAGTTCCCTCCTTCGTCTTTCCATTATGCCCCTATTATGACGTTAGGCATGCGAATAATTTACAGCTTCGGGGACAGACTTAGTTTATTAAAGAGAGGAAATTATTAACTATGATGCGTCGCATGATGATTTCGAACCAACAATTAATGGCATTAATCGTCATTTCGACCGTAGGTACTTCAAGCCTTTATGCGCCGTCTTCCTTATCGCATTATGCGAACCGAGATGCATGGTTTTTAGTCCTTATCGGCATCTTGGGCGGAGCATTGAACCTGCTGGTTTTCCTGCAACTGAATAAGCTGTACCCGGACAAAAGCCTTATAGCTATTTGCATGTATGTGCTCGGACGCCCGGTAGGCGGACTATTGGCGGTTATTTTCATCCTTTACTTTATGGATGTGTCGTCTTGGGTGCTTCGAGAGTTCGCCCAGTTTTTCGTCATTGCCTTGAACCCGATGATTCCGCAAAATTGGTATCTCCTCATTGGCATAATCATGTGTGCCTATGCCGTCTTTCATGGATTGGAGGTCATTTCAAGAGTCGCGTTTATGATTTTTTTGATCACGATCATAACCTTTCTAGTCATTTATTTGCTGTTGATCAAAGAGTACCACTTTGACTATTTGCTACCGGTGCTGGAGAACGGCTTTTTGCAGCCGCTGAAAGGTACAATCGTGGTCGTCTCTTGGTTTGGCGATCTTATGTTCATATCGATGGTTCTGAATCACGTGAAACGTTCAAAACAGACCGTTCAATACGCGGTAGCCGGAGTCGTTATATCGGGCATATTTCTGATGATGGCAGTCATTGGCTGCAGTGTTGTATTCGGGGGGAAGGCGACGAGCAGTTTTACGTATCCCATCATCAGCCTGATTCAAAACATTCAATTGTTCCGAAATATTGAAAGACTTGACGCCATTTTGATCGCCATTTGGGTCATGAGCTCGTTCGTGAAAATAACCGTTTATTTTTGGTCGTCCTTGCAAGCGTTGAGCGAATGCTTCAGGCTTAGCAACCCACGGTTGTTCATAGTACCGATGGCGATAGGTATCGTTATCAGCTCGAAGTATAAAGTGTGGGGCTTGATCGAGATGAGCAGCTTTTACGACAAGCAAGCATGGTATTTTGTTCTTTTCCAGCTCGTGCTCCCTGTACTGCTGCTCGTCGGGGCGGCAATTAAACACCAAACGTCATCGGAGGATAAACCCTATGGAAGCGGATGATCAATTGTTGTCTTCGTCCCCGGAAATAAACAAAAAACGGCTGACAGAGAGAATGCGCCATACGGAAGACTTGGTCATTATTGACTATCAAGCCGCCAAAGGCGAGCAAGAAAATATTACCGTCTGCTATTTGAAGGGGCTTGCCGACGAAACGAAGCTTCGTGAACTTGAGTTGTCCATATGCGATAACACCTCTTCATCTCTGCAACGGATGTTGTCAAGCAAATACAAGCTGCATAAAATTGAGGAGACAGCAACGGAATTGGCTCTGGGACGGACCGTACTCTTGTTTCACAACAAACAGCTTGGCATTGCCTATGACACGCTTGATGTGCAACTCCGCAATGTGGAAGAGCCCGTTAGCGAAGCTTCGGTCAAAGGGTCGCGCAGCGGCTTTACCGAATCATATCGCAACAACCTCGCCTTAATCCGCTATCATTGCCCTTCTCCCGATCTGATGGTCGAATACCGTTCTACCGGGATCATTACGAAATTAGGCTTGGCCGTCGTATCGATAGGCGGCGTGACGAACCCTTCTCTGTTGAAGGAGGTGCATCGGCGGCTGGATGAAATTCCGGGAGACCTCGTCCCGGGAGACAATACCATTGAAGAGTGGATCGTCGATAACCAAGGAACATTGCTGCCGTTGATCGAGTCAACCGAAAGACCGGATAGAGTCGTCGGAGGCTTGCTTGAAGGCCGGATCGCAATTGTTTTGCAAGGCTCGCCTTTCGTGATGATGCTGCCGTTCGTTTTCCTGCAAGCGTTCCAAGTAAGCGAAGATTATGCCTGGAATTACTACATTGGTTCAAGCATCCGCATCATGCGGCTGCTGTGTGCCGTCATAGGCATGCTGTTGCCTGGTTTCTATGTTGCAACTGTAACGTTTCACCATGAGCTTGTGCCGACGCCGCTTCTCCAGAGCATCGCTTCCGCGAAGGAACCGGTTCCTTTTCCTGCCGTTGTCGAAAGTTTCTCGATGATGATCGCCTTCGAAATCATGCGCGAAGCAGGCGTTCGGATGCCTAAGCAGGTAGGCCAAGCTGTCAGCATTGTCGGCGCCTTAATCCTTGGCCAAGCCGCTGTGCAAGCGGGTATCGTGTCTCCTATTATGGTTATTGTCGCTGCGCTTACCGGCATAGCTACGTTCACGCTTCCGTCCACTGCAATCAATTATGTCATCCGAATGATTCAATTCGGAATGACGCTGCTGGCTTCATTAATGGGTTATGTCGGCATCGTAGCCGGGGTTATTATGCTCATGACGTATTTGTCCTCTTTGCGATCGTTCGGCGTGCCTTACTTGTCGCCGGCGGCTCCTTTCGATTTCGAATTACTCGGAGATATCGCGATCCGAAGGCCGAGTACTTTCAACAGTAAACGTCCTTCTCTATTTCACCCCTTACGTCGTCTTCGTTACCGAAACGGGGCAAAAAGATGAGCAGAGTCCGCGCGTCCCTTATTCTTGCCCTTATCACTCTGTCAATTACCGCCGGCTGCGCGGGTAGCGCGGAGCTGAACGAAATTCATATCGTGCATTCCGTCGCGATTGACAAGGGGGACAAACATAACATAAAGCTGACCGCCGAAATTTCGAAAATAACGCCTAGCGGACAACAGCCGAAAGGCATGCAAAATGATAAATTTTATTTGTCGCAGGAAGGTGAAAGCCTATTCGAAGCGGCTCGCCATATGAGAAATAAATCGGACCGGATGCTTCTGTGGGGACATGCATCCAGCATTTTGTTTAGCAAGGCGGTCGCCGAGCAAGGCATTATGCCGCAGATCGAAGCCATCCGACGCTTGCGCCAATTTCGCAATACGGCATTGTTATTTATAACGGAAGGGAACGCGTTTGAAATTTTGCAAATGTCCTCTCCAAGCGCGACCATTAATTCGCAAGTGTTCCAGGGTTTGATCGAAGGCGGCAAATCTACCGGTCAGACTTCGAAAACAACGCTTCTAATGGCTTATCGGGATTACATGAACGAATTCAAGGATATAGCGATTCCGCTCCTTTATCCGACTAATCAAGCAGCTGATGAAGATAAATCCATTTTGAAAGCGTCGGGGATGTATGCTTTTCACGGCGATCGATTGTCGGGCAAGCTGTCGCCGTCCTTAACGAAAGCCTATCTTCGAGCTAGCAATCTGATGGAAGGCACAATTGAAAGCATTACTTGCGATGACGGCGGGCATGTCACGTTAGAAAATATAATGAGCAAAGCAAAAACGAACGTTAACATTAATGCAAGTTTGGAATCGCGCGTATCGATCATGATTAATGCCGATTTGACCATTACTAATCTAACCTGCAAAGGAATGGATATAACGCCGGATACGATCCATGTGTGGGAAGGCCAGCTCAATACCATTATCGAGCAAGACATCCGGAAATTCTTTCAATACACGCAGAAACAGAAAGTCGACTTGCTGGGCATTGGCGAAAGAATTCACCGCAGTCATCCGAAGCAGTGGAAAGCAATGAAATCCGACTGGATGGAGCATCGTTACGGATTGGCCGATTTCGAAGTTCAAGTCCATACGAGAATCGATCATTCGAACTTCTTGATGTAATGGATGTATAAAAAAAGATCCGGCAGAAGAGCCTTCAATAAGGCTACTTCTCCGGGTCATGTATGATATGAATAGACAAAACGAAATCGGTCATTGATCGGATCGTTGCTTAAGATCGTCTGAATTGACGCTACGCTTGGCCGGCCCGATAAAACGACCCAAAAGCATAAGGAGCGGCGAGGTTTCGATCTCGGCTAGATTGAGCATTTCCGCCCAATTAAATACGATCAAAAAAGGCATAAGTCCAATTGCTAATACACCAAATATAAGACCTAAAAAAACATTACGCAGCATTTTACCAACCGTCATATCCCATCTCTCCCTTCCCGATCTGATATCTACCCAGTATACGCCCCTATTTTTCGATATTCAACCCTGCCCAAAACAGCTTGTCGCTAAACAAAAAAGAAACCCAACGCAATTACGCGAGGGTTTCTCCGATTCACAATTAGTCTTACATGCATTCCTCTGGATCTTCAGACGGTGAAGCATCCTCTACATTGATTTTCTCCGAAACGGTATCGCGGATAATCGATACGACGAGCTGCAGCAAGTAGTTGATGTCCGTTTGGCTTTGTTGGAACTCGGTTACGATCGGAATGCCGTCCAGTTCGTCCTGCAGCGTCTCCATTTCGGCCTCGATCTTCTTCACCATATCGGCGTTTTTGAACGTCGTCTCGAACGCGACAACTTCCTTCTGCTTCTTCTTGATCTGATTAATGAGCACTTGAACGCGCTCATTGTTATTAATTTGCTTCTCGGCGCGACGGTAATGCTGCACTTCCTCCGAGCTATAGATGACGCTTGCCAGTTCTTTCGCTTTGGCCATAATATCTTCTTTCACGATGAGGTCGCGAGTATTGAACGACGGAATCTCATGGTTACTGCAGAACTCGCCGTGCTCATGATGATGATCGTGACCGTGCTGATCCGTTTTGTTTGCCGCTGTCTGTTGGGTCTGTTGGTTTGCCATTTAACATCTCTCCTGTATCGTCATTAACTAACTGCTTCTTGTGTATGTGTTTCAAGCGCTTCAGCCTTGATATACCAGGTTTGCGCATCCGTTACTTTCGCGTGAATGAACTGTCCGATCCATTCCTTCGGTCCTTCCAAGTGAACGAGCTTATTCGTGCGGGTGCGTCCTGATAGGACGTTTGCATTATTTTTGCTCTCGCCTTCGACCAGCACTTCTACGATCTGTCCGAGAAGCTGCTCGTTCTTCTCTCGGAATATCGCTCCGAGAAGCGCATTCAGCCGCTGCAATCGTTCCTTCTTAACGGCAAGAGGAACATTGTCCTCCATCACGGCAGCAGGCGTCCCTTCACGCGGTGAATAAAGGAATGTGTAAGCGGAGTCGAAGCCTACCTCTTCCACTAGCGATAATGTATCATCGAACTGCTCGTCCGTCTCGCCTGGGAAACCGACTATAATATCGGTCGTCAGTGAAACGTCCGGTATCGCTCGCTTAATCTTGCCGACCAGCTCCAAGTAAGCCTCGCGCGTGTACTTGCGGCTCATTCGCTTCAACGTCTCCGTACTGCCAGACTGAACAGGCAGATGGATATGCTCGACTAAGTTGCCGCGCCCCTCCAGAACCTCGATCAGATGATCGTCGAAGTCGCGAGGATGGCTTGTCATGAAGCGAATACGTGGTATGTCAATCTTGGACATATCCTGCATCAGATCGCCAAAGCGATAGTTGATGTCTTCGAAGTCTTTTCCGTATGCATTCACATTTTGGCCAAGCAGCGTAATCTCCTTGAAGCCTTGCCTTGCAAGCTCGCGCATCTCGACGATAACATCCTCTGGCCTTCTGCTGCGTTCCTTGCCGCGTGTGTAGGGAACGATGCAATACGTACAGAACTTGTCGCAGCCGTACATAATATTAACCCACGCGCGCATGCCTTCCCGCTTCTTCGGCATATTCTCTATAATGTCGCCTTCTTTGGACCATACCTCGACGACCATTTCTTTACTGAAATATGCGTTTTGCAGCAAATGCGGCAATCGATGAATATTATGCGTTCCGAATATCATATCGACAAACGCATGCTTTTGCAAAATTCGACCGACGACCGACTCCTCCTGCGACATGCAACCGCATACGCCGAGCAGCAGATCGGGCTTCTCCAGCTTCAACGTCTTCAAGTGTCCGAGCTCGCCGAACACTTTATCCTCCGCATTTTCGCGGATCGCACAAGTATTGAGCAGTATGACATCAGCCTGCTGTCGATCCTCCGTTGCCGTGTAGCCCATCTGCTCGAACATGCCCTTCATAACCTCGGTGTCATGCTCGTTCATTTGGCAACCGTACGTCTGGATCAAATAATGCTTGCCTAAGCCAAGTGTCTGCAGCTCTTCAGGAATGGAGAAATCGTAATGAACCTCGATGTCCTCTTTGCCGCGCTTCTTCTCGTCCTTGTGGCTGGGCGCCGAATTTATGTTTATAATTCTACCTTTGATCCGGTAAGTAGTTGAGCTATCATCTTGATCGATCACTTTCGCATCGCTGAAATCAAAATACTTGGAGTAGTCCTTCGTTTGGACATTACTCTTGTTCTTGTCCTCTTGAGTACGATCGGCAGCCAAGGCCTTCTCACTTCCTTATAGATACATAAATAGTTTCCGGCACATATAGTCCAATTCAGTATTATACCAGTTAGCGGTACATATATCCATGCCCTGCCGATGGATTATAACGCTAAGATGCTCTATTTGAACAACGGAGCTATATGCGTAAGTCGAAATTGCTCTTGCACTTCGGCCAGCGAATATCCGCATCTCGTTCGAAGATGCATGTGAGTATGCGGCGACATCACCGATATGTAGGAATGCGCCACATAACTTGGATCAATGGAATACGCGAGTTCATGCTCGGCTGCTTCCTTCAACAGGCTGCAAATTGCGCCATGGATAAAATGATAAGGCGGCGACTCGAAAAAATCGGTTTTCTGCACGTCGTTTAATTGAGAAGCATGCATAACGCCGAGAAACCGCGATTTCGTTTCCAGGAATTGAATAACGTTGCAAACGACGTTATATAATCGATCCTGCACGGTACGATCTTCCATTGCTTTTAATTGTTGTTCAATATCTTCGCTGAAACGCTCGAAGCTGTCCTTCATCACATCCATGCACAAGTCGCCTTTGTTGGCATAACGCCGATAAAGCGTGCCTTGTCCGATTCCTGCTGATTTGGCGATTTGATGCATGCTGACGCATTCAACTCCGTGCACGTTAAACAAGTGATGGGCCGTCTGCAGAATTGCTGCGCTCAACTCTTGTTTTGTTCTGCCGCTGTCTGCTGCCGTCATTGCACATTTCTCCTTCAATTATTTTAACGTTAAAGGATTGACAATTAATACTATCCTCATTATGATTCTATAGTGCGGACAATTGTCCGCTATATAAATGCAGTAGTCGTTCTCATTGTATCCTGTACATGGTTGCAGGTCAACGCATGGAGAACCGGCATACCGCAATAGAAGGATAGGAGGAAATAATAATGGCTTCTGCTTCAATCAAGCCGCAGCAGGATGGCGCTGAATTCTCGATGAAGAGTATTATCGCTCCCCTGCTCGCAATTATTGTCGGCATGTTCATGGTTATACTGGACGGCACGGCAATGAACGTTGCTCTGAAAGGGCTTATGGACGACTTCCAAAGCTCCATGACGCTCGTTCAATGGACCATTACCGGATACGCGCTTGCCCAATCAGCCGTTATCCCACTGGCAGGCTGGCTGTCTGACCGCTTCGGCGCGAAACAGATTTTCCTGCTGTCAATCATCATGTTCACACTCGGTTCCGCTTTATGCGCACTTGCTACAACGGCAGAGCAGCTAATCGTGTTCCGCATTATTCAAGGTCTCGGCGGCGGTATGGTAGCGCCAATCGCAATGGCCTTTACTTACAGGCTTAGCCCTCCGGGCAAGCAAGGCGCTGTTATGGGCATGATCGGTATCCCGATGCTGCTCGCTCCTGCTCTTGGTCCGGTCGTTGCAGGCTGGCTCGTTGATTATGCTACATGGCATTGGATCTTCCTGATTAATCTCCCGATCGGCATCATCGCTGTCATTATCGGACTTCGTACATTGCCTCGCATTGAACGTCAGAAAGTTCCGGCACTTGACTACTTAGGCATGATCTTCGCACCGCTCGCTTTCGCTTCTCTTGCATACGGCGTTAGCTCGGCCGGCGGCGGAGAAGGCGGCGCTGGCAGCGGCTGGACCTCGCCCGAGGCGCTTATCGGCATTATCGTAGGCGTAGTCGCGCTTATTATTTTCATCACCGTAGAGCTTAGACGCAGTGAACCGCTGCTTGAGCTGCGGGTATTCAAATCAAGCAACTTCACACGCGGAGTTGTGCTTCAATGGATTGTGCAGATTGCTTTGTTCGGTACGATCTTCCTTATTCCGGTCTATCTGCAAGTGGTCAAAGAATATTCCGCCTTCACGACCGGCCTTATTCTGCTTCCTCAGGCGCTCGCGGCGGGCTTATTCATGCCGATCGGCGGAAAGCTCTACGACAAGCTCGGCGCACGTCCTGTTGTTTTTTCCGGTTTGATTATCATTACGATCGCTACATTTTTACTCACGCAATTATCGGCTGACACGACTCTGATCACGCTGATGATTCCGCTTGCTTTGATCGGTGCTGGCATGGGCTTGTCGATGATGCCGCTTAATACGCATATCATCCAATCCGCTCCGAAGGAGCTTGTTAGCCGCGTTACGTCGCTGACGGCTGCTGCTCAACAAGTTATGACCTCGTTCGCTGTGGCCGGACTTTCTACACTGCTTGCGAGCCGTGCTGAGCATCATTTGGCTTCGAATCCAGGACCGGATGTATTCTACTCCGCTTATGCGGATACATTCCTCGTCTTAGGCTGCATCGGCATCCTTGGCATTCTATTCTCCATCCTGCTTCGCAAGCCGAAGCTGCAAGCGGGCGAGAATCCAAGTGATAAACCAGATGTAACGATGATGATGGGTCACTAAATACGTCTAAAAACAGAAGAAGCTGCTCTCCGCTCGCGCGGGAAGCAGCTTCTTTTCTTATGTTTTGCCTGTATAACGTACAGGCTAATGAAGCCAAATCGCTTACTAAGTGACGTTTGATTGGAAAACCTACAGTAATATCCAGCATTTTAGCCATAAGCAGCCTTCCACGGTTCATTTGACTGCACAAAATCCAATCAAACGCTGATATCGTCTTATTCCCAGCTTTTTGATTGTAAGAAATCCATTCAAATGGCTAGTACATCTCTATGACAGAAATCTATTCGATGATTTCCCCGCTATCGCCATTTGCAATGCCAGCCGCATTCGCTTCATCCGTATCGATATGCATATCGAGAGCGAATTCATCCGATACGCGGGCAATGACGTTCTCGAATACGACGCCTCGATCACCGCCGACACGAACGCGCAGCCTCTGCTTGTCCTCGATATTCCAGCGTTCCGCATCGCTCGAATGGAAGTGAATATGTCTGGCAGCTACGATAACGCCTTCTTCAATCGTCACTTCTCCTGCAGGCCCTTGAAGCTTGATGCCTGCTGATCCGGCAATATCACCAGACTCGCGGACTGGCGGCTTCACGCCTAAGGCGAAGGCGTCTGTGCGCGATACTTCAAGCTGCGTCCGCTTTCTTACCGGCCCGAGAATACGCACCTTCTCGAATTGTCCCTTCGGTCCAATCACCGCAACCGTTTCATTGGCCGCATACTGACCTGGCTGAGACAATGGCTTCATTTCCGTTAATGTATATCCAGAGCCGAACAATGCTTCGACATGCTCCTCGGATAGGTGGATATGTCTGGCAGATACGCCGATTGGCACTTGCTTATGTATCATATCGTCACACTCCCTGATCTTTAATAATTAGATTCGTTTTATTGCAAAAAATAAGCATACGGCCCGCAGACCGTATGCTCATCATACCATTTATTTAAATTCTGAGACAAGCTTTTGGAACTCATCCTGCGTAATCATCATATCTTGTTTCGCCAACGCTTCCTGCTTAAAGCCTGTAATCATATCTTCGTACGACTTGCGAGTCGTATTCTGATAGATAAGACCGGTTAGCATACCGTTCGTTTCCATAATCTTATTCATCGCTGCAACACGATTCGCCGGATCGTATTCCGGGAATTGCTCCAAGTTAACGATATTTTCTTTGAACCAGTCGTAGGTGTTGATTTTGTTGAACGTTACGCATGGGCTGAACACGTTGATTAGCGAGAAGCCTTCATGCTTAATGCCTTGCTCGATCAAGCTCGTCAACTGCTTCAGATCGCTGGAGAACGACTGCGCGACGAATGTAGCGCCGGCTGACATCGCAATCTCAAGCGGCGAAAGCGTCGTTTCAATCGAGCCCTCAGGCGTCGATTTTGTTTTGAACCCTTCCGCGCTTCGCGGCGACGTTTGACCTTTGGTCAAACCATAGATTTGGTTGTCCATTACGATATACGTGACGTTCAAGTTGCGGCGGATCGCATGAACGGTATGGCCCATGCCAATTGCGAAGCCGTCCCCGTCACCGCCAGAAGCAATAACCGTCAGCTCGCGGTTAGCAAGCTTCACGCCTTGTGCAATTGGAAGCGCGCGGCCATGAATGCCATGGAAGCCGTATGCGTTAATGTAGCCGGATATACGTCCCGAGCAGCCGATACCGGATATGACAGCCAGCTCCTCCGGCTCCAATCCGACATTGGCAGCTGCGCGCTGAATGGCAGCTTGGATCGAGAAGTCGCCGCAGCCTGGACACCAGTTCGGCTTAACATTATTTCTAAACTCTTTGAATGTTGCCATCTTCGATCAGCTCCTTACAGGCTTTGTAAATCTGTGCGGGCAGGAATGGATTGCCGTCATATTTGAGCAGGCTCTCGATCTTCTCAGCGAAGCCGGCGTGCATTTTTATTTGTGATGCAAGCTGTCCCGTCGCATTGTTCTCGATAACGACCACTTTTTTCGCGCTTTGCAGGTGCGGCAGCAGCAGTTGCGTTGGGAACGGATGGATTTGGCGAATCGTAATATGATTCGTCGTCACGCTATCGCTCGCAAGCGACATCCTAGCTTCATCAATTGTGCCGCCTGTCGAGCCCATGCCGATAATGAGCAGATCAGGCGATTGATGCGGGGCATCCACACGAATCGCATCACGAATGTACATATTATTGAGCTTGTTAAGGCGCTTATCCATCATCTTGCGGCGGTTGACCGCGCTCTCGGATGGACGGCCGACCTCATCATGCTCGACGCCCGTTACATGGTGCAAGCCGCCTTTCTCGCCTGGCAGGACGCGCGGCGAGACGCCGTCTTCTGTAAGCTCGTAGCGCTTGAACAGCTCTGGCCCCTCGAGTGCAGGCGTATCGACGGTGAGCTTTCCTCGTTTGATTTCGATTTTGCTGTAATCAAGCTGCTCACAGGATTGCTTGCCTAAAGATAATTGAAGGTCGGTCATTAGAATGACCGGCACTTGATATTGTTCAGCGACGTTGAACGCTTCAATCGTATCGTAGAAGCAGTCCTCGATCGAGGCTGGCGCAATAACGACCTTAGGAATTTCACCGTGCGTTCCGTACACCATCGCGTTCAAGTCCGATTGCTCTTGCTTCGTCGGCAAACCGGTAGACGGGCCGCCGCGCTGCGTGTTGACAATGACTAGCGGCGTCTCTGTCATGCCTGCGAGACCGATTGCTTCCATCATAAGCGCGAGGCCAGGGCCAGCGGATGCCGTCATTGTGCGAACGCCGGCATAGTTGGCGCCGATCGCCATCGTAACCGCTGCGATCTCATCCTCCGTTTGCACGACCGTACCGCCGAACTTAGGCAGCTTCTTAATTAAATACTCCATAATTTCCGATGCCGGTGTAATCGGATAGGCCGACATGAGTCGGCAGCCTGCCGCAATCGAGCCTAGGCCAATCGCTTCATTACCGATCATGAACAGCTTTTGCTTGCCGTCTGCTTCATCCAGCTTGAATGCATCTATCGGTCCGCCAGCTTCCGCAAGAACGAACTCGGCACCGCGCTTAACCGCTTCAATATTTTTTTCGACGATGGCTGCGCCCTTGCGGCCGAACTCCTCTTCTACCGCCTTATTGAATACTTCGAGCGGCAACCCGAGCAACGCCCATGAAGCGCCTGAAGCAACCATGTTCTTCATTAAGGAAGTGCCGAGCTCCTCGGCCATTGCCGTAATCGGTACCGCGAATAATCTTGCATCGATACCTTCCGGAATCGTTGGTTTGAACTTTGCATCCGCTACCACAACTCCGCCTGGACGAAGCTCTACCGCGTTCAGGTCGATACTTTCTTGGTCGAATGCAACCAATATATCCAAGTCGTCCGAAATCGCTCGAATCGGTGTTGTACTAATGCGAATTTTGTTGTTCGTATGTCCGCCTTTAATCCTTGAAGAGAAATGGCGATATCCGTATAAATAATAGCCCAATCGGTTGAGCGCCGTGGAAAAGATCCGATCTGTACTTTCGACGCCTTCCCCTTGTTGGCCCCCGATCTTCCAAGACAATTGACTGATCAAAACGCCCATCTCCTCTTTGTAGCCATTTCAGCACGTTCTAAAATGGCATGCGTGAACGATCGTCGCCGCCCTCTGACGACATCATGTTTATTCCATCGTAAAATCGAAAAATACGGATCCGGCTTGCCCAAGCGTAAACGACTGTCGCCGTCCTTTGGCGGCAACAGCTAACGTTTCGCGTTGAAATATAAGAAAGTATAAACAGCAAATTTATACTTTCTTATATTTTTAAAATGAAACGTATATCGACATGATCTAGCGATAAATGTGTATCTTCTTATAACAGTCACAACAATTTTAAAGGTCAAAGTGCCAAAATGCAAGATGTAAACGCTTATAGGGAACGATAGTTTGTTTAGATGAAATCAATACCGCAATTAGATCGTAGATGTATATTTGGTTAAGGCAGCTGCTTCAGCAAAAAATCGATCGCATTTCCGCTGAAAAACCGCTCCGTCTGCTGTTCCGTATAACGCTTTAGCAGCGTTTCCTTTAGATTAACGAGCTCTCCCGGATGAGTTAGTCCTTCGACATAGGCATCGATTCCGTCAAAATCCGAACCCAACATGATCGATCGCTCTCCGCCCAGCTCGCACATATGTTCAATATGCCGCACAACGTCGTCGATCGTTACCCGCTCCGCATGCGATACGAAATAGGGAACGAATGTTATGCCAAGCATGCCGTCTTTCTCGATAATCCGCTTAATCTGGTCATCAGACAAGTTGCGCGGGTGGTTGCATATCGTCTTTGCATTCGAATGCGAAGCGATAATCGGCCTTTTCGTCCGCTCCGCGGTATCCCAAAAGGCTTGTTCGGATAAATGAGATACATCCAGTAGGATTCCCCATTTATCGCATTCATCAACGAATTGACGCCCGAGGCCTGTCAATCCGCCGCCTCGCGGCTCCATCACGCCATCCGCTGCCCAATTCGCATTATTCCATGTCATGCCGGCCGCCCGAACGCCGAGCCTATGCAAGGTGCGCAGCATGGACATATTCCCTTGCAGGCCGTCCACTCCCTCAAGCGAGAGCAGCGCTCCGATTTTGCCCGTTGCCAGACAAGTCTCCAGATCGCTGGCGGATTGTACCCACACCATATTCTCGCATGTCAGCACCTGCTCATGAAATCGATCAATGCTTTCCAGAATCGGTTCCAGTCTTCCGCTTATTGCCCTCGGTATGTATATCGCAAACGTCTGAAGTACCGTGCCTGCTGCCTGCAGCCTTTCATATGTAACATCGAGTGCACCTGACTTGCTGCTTTGAAAGGTCAACAGCTCGTCTTCCAGCAGCTTGCAGAGCACGTCACAATGGAAATCGACAACTTTCATGAAGCACCTCACTTATAGGGACAATATGAATAATCCTATGCATTTAAGAAGAAACGCCTGACAGCGTCCTTTTCTATGACGCCATCGTTTCGTCGAAACGTATAGAGAAAGTATGAGCAAAATCATATACCTTCCTATACGTCAAAAAAACCTGTCTACGACGTAAACAGGCGAACGATTTGATCGGTCATCCAGACATTCCGCCGCCGCTTTACTATTTCGTTATTATCGTGGTTCCACGATCAGCTTAATAGCCGTTCGATCCTCGCCGTCAATAACGATGTCTGTAAAAGCCGGTATGCAGATGAGATCTACCCCGCTGGGAGCGACGAACCCGCGTGCGATAGCTACTGCTTTGATCGCTTGATTGAGCGCCCCTGCGCCGATAGCCTGCAATTCAGCGCCGCCGCGCTCTCTGAGAACACCAGCCAATGCGCCTGCAACGGAATTTGGATTGGACTTTGCTGAAACTTTTAATACATCCATGAAAAGTACCTCCCCTGGGAATGTTGGATGGATTCCACTTTTAAATAGTATTCGAGGGAGGTTAAAAAATTCCTGCTTTATTCGTCACACTTTACGAGCTATTCTGAATAGTCGCACTTTTCAAAGATTTTGAGCCTTACATAAGCAGCCATTCGTCCTCGGTCAATCGAATTTTTTGCATTTTCGTCGCCTTTCCCGTCGCATCGTCTAGCTGAACGGATACGGCATGCAAATGCCATTTGCCCTCGTCAACGACAAAACGAACAGGCATTTGGGTAATAAATTTATGAAGGACTGCGTTGCGTTCCATACCTAAAACGCCTTCTTTTGGTCCAACCATGCCTACGTCGGTTAAGTAAGCCGTGCCGCCGGGCAATATCGTATCGTCATTCGTTTGTACATGGGTATGAGTGCCGACAACAATCGAAGCTCTCCCGTCCAAATGCCAGCCCATAGCGATTTTCTCGGAGGTCGCTTCCGCATGAAAATCAACTAATATGTTGTTTGTCTTCTGGCTTGCTTGCTCTACCAGCTCATCCGCCTTGGCGAACGGACAATCGATCGGCGGCAGGAACGTTTTTCCTTGCAAATTAATGATCGCCAGCTGCTTGCCGCCCGCTTTAATGATAGCCATGCCTTGACCAGGCGCACTCTCATGGAAATTAGCCGGACGTACGAGTCTTGGCTCATCGTCGATCCATTCGAATATATCTTTATTATCCCACGTATGGTTGCCCATCGTAATGCCGTGGACACCCCATTCGAAAAATTCCTTCGCTATGTTCGCCGTAATGCCTCTGCCGGCGGCTGCATTCTCGCCATTCACAATAATAATATGCGGATTATATTTGCTTTTCAGCGCGGGCAATACCCGCTTAAGTGCGCTTCTTCCTACATTGCCTACAATATCGCCGATGAATAATACGTTCGTGCTCACTTCTAATCCACTTCCTTCTATTTGTACGCTATATGCAGAAAAGTGGCTGACGAGCAGCCACTTTTCGGTATTGCATATGTGGTTCGTTGTTTATTTCGCGTATTCGACCGCTCTTGTCTCACGAATAACGGTGACTTTAATATGCCCCGGATAATCGAGTTCGCTCTCGATTTTCTTCGTAATGTCGCGTGCAAGTCGGAACGCTTCCGTATCATCGATCTTCTCTGGCTGTACCATAACGCGCACTTCACGACCAGCTTGAATCGCGTACGACTTCTCTACGCCTTCGAACGACTCGGAGATATCTTCAAGCTTCTCCAGTCGCTTGATGTACGTCTCAAGCGTTTCACGACGCGCTCCAGGACGCGCAGCCGACAAAGCATCAGCCGCTCCAACGAGCATTGCGATAACGGAAGTTGCCTCGCAATCGCCGTGATGGGAAGCGATACTGTTAATAACAACAGGATGCTCCTTGTATTTCTTAGCAAGCTCTACGCCAATCTCAACGTGTGAGCCTTCCACTTCGTGGTCAAGCGCTTTCCCGATGTCATGCAGCAAGCCTGCGCGCTTCGCGAGCGTAATATCCTCGCCTAGCTCGGCAGCCATCAGACCCGTCAGGTAAGCAACCTCCATGGAGTGCTTCAATACGTTCTGACCATAGCTCGTCCGATATTTCAATCGGCCCAGAATCTTGATTAGATCTGGATGCAAGCCATGCACCCCAACCTCGAAAGTAGCTTGCTCTCCGTATTCACGGATACGCTCATCCACTTCTTTGCGGGATTTCTCGACCATCTCTTCGATACGGGCAGGGTGAATGCGTCCGTCAGCCACAAGTTTCTCCAAAGATGTACGAGCAATTTCACGTCTAATCGGGTCAAATCCAGACAAAATGACCGCTTCCGGTGTATCGTCGATGATGAGATCGATACCGGTCAATGTTTCCAAAGCACGGATATTGCGGCCTTCGCGCCCGATAATGCGGCCTTTCATCTCTTCATTAGGCAATGTTACGACAGATACCGTCGTCTCTGCCACATGATCCGCCGCACAGCGTTGAATAGCTAGGGAAATAATGTCGCGCGCTTTTTTGTCCGCTTCTTCCTTCGCTTGCTGCTCGATCTCTTTAATCATTTGTGCTGTCTCATGTCGTACTTCCTGTTCAACATTCGACAAAATAATTGATTTCGCATCTTCCATCGTCAGACTCGATATACGCTCAAGTTCACTGAGCTGCTGCTTATAAATGGAGTCGATCTGCTCCTGCGTTTCTTCGATCCGCTTCTCTTTGTTGGCTACAGATTCTTCTTTGCGTTCTAGCGCTTCTATTTTCTTATCCAACGACTCCTCTTTTTGGAGCAAACGTCGTTCTTGACGTTGAGCCTCATTGCGTCGTTCACGAATGTCTCTCTCGGCTTCCGAACGGAGCTTGTGGACTTCGTCTTTTGCCTCAAGTACGGTTTCCTTTTTCTGTGCCTCCGCTTCCTTCTTCGCGTTTTCCACGATTTGGACTGCGGCTTGCTCGGCACTCGAAATTTTAGCCTCTGCAATCGACTTTCGAATAAAATAACCAATCACAAAGAATATTGCGCCAACAAAGAGACAGATCAAGATCCAAATTGCATAATGCATCTTGTTCACCTCCTTGTTGCACACCAAGCTTTCGCTTGGGATGATATTAGGTTTTCAATCGGTTTCCAAACCGTTTCTCATCTACCATTTTGACGAAAATAATCGTTTCGAATCAACTTTTGGAAGGAAAATTGATTCAAATAGAAGGAATACATCCTCATTTTATCGTTTCGTAAAATCAATTGTCAAGCGAAAACGGCTTACAGCTTCCTTTAGTACTCCTCATCCATGTCGAAAGCATCCTCATCTTCATCACTATCAACTGACTTCACGGCTTCTCTAGCGATGTCGCTCGGGAATCCGCGCCTCAGCAAAAAGACAATCAGCTTCTGTTTTCTTTCCTTCGGCGTGCCTTTGAGAGAACGCCATTTCTTTCCAGCAGCTGCAGTTGCGGATGCTAACTCCGCTTCTCCATTCAGCGTACGCAGCGCTTCTCCGGCCAGCTCTTGCGAGATGCCATGCTGCTGCAGCTCCTGCTTAATCCAATGCCTGCCTTTTAGACCGCTCTTCAACCGCTGAGCGGCGAATTGAAGCGCATATTGTTCATCATCCACAATATGCTCGCTTTCTAAACGGTCGAGCGCATAACGAATATTCATTTCCTCGAATTGCTTCCTTAATAAATACTGCTCGATCTGCTTTCTCGTCCTCGGCTTTGAGCCCAAGTAATAAACCGCCAATGCATAAGCGCGATATCGCTCGTCCTCCGTTCTTATCTCTTCCAGCTCCGACTCGGAAAGCAATCGGCCCTTCATAAGACTGAACTTTATTAGGATATCCTCATGAACGCTTAATAACGGCTCCTCTGATCCTGCGAACAGCTGGTATCTCCGTCGTTCCTTCTTGTCTTGCTTAACGGATATAATCATCCATCCATCTTCATCCGAATGCTGCTCAACCACTGTGCTGACGACCTCCCGACAAGCTGACGTTACTGCCGTTAGGCGGTTAAGTCGCTTTTAAACGAAGCTTCGCCGCCCCTTACGGGACGGCGAAGCGACATTAGCTATAAGTTCATACTGCCTGTTGCAGCTCTATTCCAGATCTTCGAATTCGTCTTCTTCTTGCGGCTCTTGGTTAAAGTTCGCTTGCTGCGCCGTAGCCGATAGATTGCTCTCATCACGAATCTTCTTCTCGATGACAGCAGAAATGTCCTTATGGTCCTTCAAATATTGCTTCGCGTTCTCGCGGCCTTGTCCAAGACGCTCGCCTTCATAAGAGAACCAAGCACCGCTCTTCTGAACGATATCCATCTCAACGCCGATATCGATCAATGAGCCTTCCTTCGAGATGCCCTCTCCGTACATAATATCGATCTCTGCTTGCTTGAACGGAGGTGCAACTTTGTTCTTCACGACCTTGATACGCGTACGGTTACCGACCATATCATTACCTTGCTTAAGCGTTTCAACGCGGCGTACATCAAGACGTACGCTGGAGTAGAACTTCAGTGCGCGTCCGCCCGGCGTTGTCTCCGGATTGCCGAACATAACGCCAACCTTCTCACGAAGTTGGTTAATGAAGATCGCAATCGTTTTCGACTTCGAAATCGCGCCGGACAGCTTACGTAGCGCTTGCGACATCAAACGTGCCTGAAGACCAACGTGCGAATCGCCCATGTCGCCTTCGATCTCAGCCTTTGGAACAAGTGCGGCAACGGAGTCAATGACGATAACGTCAACTGCGCCGCTACGTACAAGCGCTTCAGCGATCTCGAGTGCTTGCTCGCCTGTATCCGGCTGGGAGAGCAACAGCTCATCAATGTTAACACCGAGCTTGCTAGCATAGAGCGGATCAAGTGCATGCTCCGCATCGATGAATGCAGCTTGTCCGCCAATACGTTGTACTTCTGCAATAGCATGAAGAGCAACTGTCGTCTTACCGGACGATTCCGGTCCATATACTTCAATAACACGACCACGAGGTAAGCCCCCGATTCCAAGCGCAATATCTAGAGCAAGCGAACCGCTAGGAACGGTCTCTACTTGCATGTGTGTAGATTCACCTAATTTCATGATAGAACCCTTACCAAATTGTTTCTCGATTTGGCGTAAAGCCATCTCTAACGCAGCGCGACGGTCCGACAAGAAACTCACATCCTTCATCGTTTATAATTGTATGATACCTTACTTATGACTGCTTGCCAAGCATTTTTTTCGAACATACATTCGCTTTTTTTCTAGATGCGCATGCCAGAGGACAATAAAAAAACCGCAGCAAAGTATTCTTCGCCACGGTTCTTCCGATAACTACTTCCGATTATAGATCTGCCTTCGACAAAAGACAAGCTTTTTTTCAGCATCAGTGTTTGCCAGTAAAAAAGATCGGCTACTTAGCTTCCTCGTTACAACCCGTACCCGATCACTTCTCCCGAAGAGCCTGCCAGAGCCGGTACATCGCAGCTTTCACCGCTCTTAAGCGTATCATCGCCCGATCTCCGCTTAGGTTCGTCGTGTGCACGAGCGTGTCCTTGCCCCGCTCCGCGATCGCGAAGTAAACAAGGCCAACCGGCTTGCCCTCCGACTCGGAAGGTCCTGCAACGCCGGTCAGCGAGACGCCGAAGTCGGCATCGGCTAACTGTCTGACGCGCTCAGCCATGAGAGCGGCTGTCGACTCGCTGATCGCCCCGGGAGCGCCGTCTCCTTCGAGCTGCGACATCGGAATGCCGAGCAGCCGATGTTTCATCTCGTTCGTATAGGTTACGACACCCCCCACGAACTCGCCACTGCTGCCAGGAACGTTCGTAACGAGCTCCGCGAACAATCCCCCGCTACAGCTCTCCGCGCTTGCCAGCTTGCGCCGCGAGCCTCTCAGGAGCTGTACGATAGCCTCCTCCAGCGGGATGTCATCCTGCGCATACAAATGCTCTCCGATTCTAGCTTTAATCTGATCGACGATATCGTCGATCTTCCGCTCTGCTTCAGCAAGCGTTGCCGCCTTCGTGGACACGCGTACCGCCACTTCGCCTTCCTTCGCATAAGGGGCGATAGTCGGATCGCTTTGCGCCTCAATGAGGTCGATAAGCTTCGCTTCGAGATTCGACTCGCCAATGCCCGCGAACTTTAGCTGGCGCGAATATAGCGGCTGCTCATCAATCAGCTTCGTTCGAAGCCACGCCTCGCCAGGACCATCAATCATCGGTTTCATCTCTTTAGGAGGGCCAGGCAGCAGCAAATAGAGCGTACCGTCTACGTCCAGACCATTGCCGACCGCAAGGCCGGCGCTATTGTCAATCGCATCGCTGCCCTCGATCATATTCGCTTGGCGGCGGTTGCTCTCGACCATATGCAATCCCCGTGAACCGAACAGCTGCTCAATGCGCTCCATGGATGAGGAGTGGAGATATAGTCCTCTTCCCAAGTAGTCGGCCAGCACATCCTTCGTCAGATCGTCTAGCGTCGGACCAAGTCCCCCTGTGAAGACAAGCAGATCTGCGCGCGCGCGTCCAATTTCGATTGCTTTCCTTAATCTTGCGGCATTGTCGCCAACGACCGTTTGATAATATACGTCGATGCCAAGCGAAGCAAGCTTTTGCGATAAATACTGCGCATTCGTATTTACAATTTGGCCAAGCAGCAGTTCTGTGCCGACCGCAATAATTTCTGCCTTCATCCGCAGCCTCTCCTTTGCTACATGCGTGAGCGTTCTAATATCCTACTATATGCAAAAGCACCCTTCCTTTAATCGGAAAGATGCTTATCGGCTATTCTACGGGAATTAATTTCTTATTCTTCACGAAGTAATCAACGCCAGAGTATACCGTTATCGCTGCTGCTATCCAGCTCGCAATGACATCGAATGGAAAATCGATGAAGGCGAATGGGAAGTTGTTAATAAGCAGCGCAATAATCATCGTAATCTGAATGGCTGTCTTCCATTTGCCCCATTTGCTGGCCGCCATTACCGAACCTTCGAGCAAAGCGACTTGACGCAAGCCCGTCACGGCAAATTCACGGCTAATGATAATGATCGCAATCAATGCGCTCAACTTGTCCATTTCAACGAGCGAGATAAGTACGGCTGCCACAAGCAGCTTGTCTGCGAGCGGATCGAGCAGCTTGCCTAGATTGGTGACGATCTTGTTCTTGCGGGCAATATAACCATCAAGACCATCCGTGCTCGCCGCCACTATGAAAATAAGCGCCGCAACGATTTGATTGTATGTAATGGTGAAGTCGGCTATTGTTAGCGACCCTAGATCAACTTTCATAAGCAAAAACAACATAATAACTGGTACCAAAAAAATTCTGGCAAGCGTTATGCGGTTCGCCAGATTCATGCAATTACCTCCCCGGACATGTCAAACTCATAGGTGTGCGTAACACGTACCTTATGGATCGAACCAATTTCATGCAGCTTTCAAATACTTCGAGTTCAAGTATAATACATGGTTTTCTATGTGTCAAAAACAGCCAATGCAGTTTCTTGCATCTGATAGTATGTAAAAAAACTGCAAAACCCCGCTTTGCGAACGATCGACAAAGCGAGGCTCAAGGCGGCTATGTAACATTGTGCAGCTCTAGATGCAAAGTTATCGATAATTCATGAATTGCAGCTCAATCGGCAATTCCGCTCCGCGCAAAAGCGCCATAACCGCTTGAAGATCGTCGCGGCTCTTGCCCGTCACCCGAATTTGATCGCCTTGAATTTGGCTTTTTACTTTAAGCTTCGAATCGCGAATCAAAATATTGATTTTTTTGGCGACATCCTGCTCGATGCCTTGTCTTAACTTAATCTTTTGGCGGACCGTACCGGCCGAGGCGCCTTCGATTTTGCCGTAATCCATATTTTTGATCGGGACGCCGCGCTTAACCATCTTGGACAACAAGATGTCAATAACTGCTTTCAGCTTATAATCATCATCGGATCCGATAACAAGCTCTTCTTTCTCGAGCGCGATACTGCTCTTGCTGCCCTTGAAGTCGAACCTCGTCTCGATCTCTTTCTCGGCTTGCGATATCGCATTAACAAGCTCCGCCATATCAACCTTTGATACAATGTCAAATGAACTTTCTGAACTCAACCACAATCTCTCCTCTCGTACTTCTATTCAGATGTTACGGAGTCCGGCTCGTTGCCCGCTCCGCCAGTTTCTCCTGTATCGCTCGTATCGGTCGGCTGTCCCGCTGATACGATCGGATTAATGAGCAGCTTCTTCGATCCGGCACGGTCGCCGTCAGGAACAGGCACGCCGTCAACCGTAATTTCCGTGAGGTCAGCCCGGCCGACATTCACATACAAAGTTTGCGTTAGATCGTGCGTCTCAACCGTCCCGTCATCCGCATTGGCCGAATACAGCTTTTCGCCACCTGCGCCGCCTACGCGAATCTCGAGCCAGCTCTTGCCGCCGCTAACCTTAATCTCCAACTTATGCGTTCCCTCAGGACCGATATCATATTTATCCGCTTTGCCGACTTTACTCGCGAAAGTAACCGTCGTCGGAACCTGAGTCGGTTCCGGTGTTGCAGATGGCACCGGATTGTCCGTGCTTGTGCCGTTTCCTTCATTATTGTCCGTTGGAGGCTGCGAAGCATCGGTAATCGGCGTCTTCTGATCGAGCTTGTCTGCCGGATTAGGGTCACGATTAATGACAAACATCCACACCACAACAAAAATAAGGATTAGAAAACACCACATCATTACGTTAAAGCCGATTTTCCCCATACGCTCCGACGATTGCGACTTCACTCTGCGAGGCGCCCGTACAGGAATCGGTTCCGCGGATTGTTCCTTCTGGGCTGCAGGCACCTCATGCTGATAGAGCCGCAGCACTTCGTCGGGATCAAGCCCGACCGCTTCGGAGTAGTTTTTCACGAATGCCCTTACGTAGAAGCTGCCTGGCAGAATGCTATGATCTCCGCTTTCAATCGCTTCCAAATACCGTTTACGAATCTTCGTAGTCTCTTGAATATCATCCAACGACAACCCTCGCTGCTCCCTCGCTTTGCGAAGCAACGCGCCCAAATCAGACATTGAAATACCTCCTTCCTACCCTGCTTTAGAAGTCGTCTGTATAATTTGCGGTAAATTTCTCATAAGAAATCTCTTCATCAGGAGAATTGCGCAGTTCAACAATAATATCGAAGTGGCTGTAATCGTAATGGGACTCCTTAATGAAAATGTCCGGATGCTCAATGACCTTCGTCGAAGGCATGGCCATAATCTCTTGAAGCAGCGCATGATGCTTCTCGTTGGAACGGATCGTGCTTACGATACCATCGATGATATAAATATTGTTTGGCCCCATCTCGTCCTCAGACAACTGGCTGCGAACCGTCTGCCTAAGCAGCGTCGAGGATACGAAGGTCCAACGTTTATTGGAACATACGCTGCCCGCAATGATCGATTCGGTCTTGCCGACACGCGGCATGCCGCGCAGCCCGATCACTTGATTGCCGTCGCGCTTGAACACTTCGCCAAGGAAATCAACCAATATGCCGAGCTCGTCTCTCGTGAATCGGAACGTCTTGCGGTCGTCGGAATCTCGCTCGATATATCTACCGTGACGAACGGCCAATATATCGACAATCGTAGGCGTTCTAAGCTTGTTGACCGTAATGTTGTCAACCTTCTGCAGCATTTTGCCTAGCAGCTCGATCTTCTCATCGTCGTCCGTCTGCAGCAGCATGCCGCGCGTACGATCCTCGACGCCGTTAATCGTCATAATGTTTACTTCGAGCATCCCGAGCAAGGAAGCGATGTCTCCGAGCAAGCCCGGACGGTTTTTATGTATTTTGTACTCCATATACCACTGTTTTTTTTCCATTGCCTGCTGTCACCGTCCTAAATTTGAACATAATCGTAATGGTTGTGCGGAAAATTATACGTCATAAAGCATTATTCTACAATTTTCATCACAATCCTGCAACCTCACATGAAACATTGCAGAAAAGCCTCCATTTCGGAGGCTCCTCTGCTGTTTCACATTGATTGCGACGATTACGGCTGTTTAGGACACAGCCTGCGGTTCTAAGATTCCTGGACGAGCTTCACCATCAAGCAAGAGAGCGTTTTGCGCTCTGCTTCATCGCCGGCATCCCAAAGCTGCTTCAGAAGACGTTCTTCCTCGTTCTTTGGATCGACCTTCTCATCCAAGAATGAACCGATCTCGAATGCTAAGCTCGCAATCGTCTCCTCGGTCATCCCCATCTTCTTAGCTTGCGATACGCGATCAGCCAAGAAATGCTTCCATGTAGCAAAGTTAGTTAGGACGGTTGACATGACTCTTCGCCTCCTGTGGGTGTGGAAAAGAATAAGCAACAGTCCTTATGATGCGATATTGTGGTCTTGATTATTCAACAAACGGGCATTGCACAACATTGGATGCTTGTCCTACGTATGCCATCCGCCGTTCGGGCTAATAATTTGCCCTGTTATATACGATGATTCCGGCAACGATAAGAAGTAGACGAGCGATGCAATCTCTTCGGGCGACCCGAATCGTCCGACCGGAATTTCCTGCTGCAGCGCAGCCTTCTCTTCCTCGTTGAAGCTGTCCATCATGACCGTATCAACTGCGCCTGGCGCAACCGCGTTCACCGTCACCCCAGAGGGCGCCAGCTCCTTAGCCAGCGCCTTCGTGAATGCATTCATGCCGCCCTTGGTCGTCGAGTACAGAACCTCGCAGGAGGCGCCTGAGATGCCCCAAATGGACGACACGTTAATAATGCGGCCGAAACGCTCCGCAATCATATGAGGCATGAATAGCTGCGAGCAGAGAAACATGCCTTTCAAATTAACAGCCATGACGTCGTCCCAGTCTTGCTCGGTGACGTCCATTAACATGCCGTAATGCGATATGCCTCCGTTATTAACCAAAATATCAGGCAGCATATGATGGCTTTTCAGCTTGTCGCGCATCCGCTCAAGCTGTTCTTTGGAGCGCAGGTCGGCGGAGATGGTCAATACATTTGCGCCTAGCGCCATGCATGTGCGAGCCGTTTCGTTAGCTGCTTCATGCGAATGCAAATAATGAATGACAATGTTGACGCCCTCCGCGGCGAATCGTTTGGCGATGGCCGCCCCGATGCCGCGGCTTCCCCCGGTAATCAAAACCGTCATTTGCTGCAATGTCTTCACTCCGCAGGCGATTGTACGATCGACACGGACATTTGATTAAAGTCGAAATGCCCGCGAAGACGTTCATTAATTTGATCTAATGTGCAGCTTTCGTAGAATGCCAGCACATCGAACATATCGCTGTCGCGGAAGCGGTATCTCGTAAACTCGCCGGCAATCGCTTCTGGGGAATTAAGCATCCGGAGATATCCGCCGATTTTTTTGCGCTTGGATCGCTCGAACGCCGCAGGCTCGATACCGGACTCCAATAGCGCTTCCACTGCTTGCTTAATCTGAGCGATCAGCTCATCCGGCTTCGGCGTATCGCCGCCGACAACCGAGAAAGAATAACCGCTGCTTGAATTGAATTCATGGCCGAAGGAATCGGAGATCAAGTCTTGCTCATACAGGCTCTGATAGAGCTTCGAGCTTGGGCCGATCAGCGCGTCAAGCATAAGCTTCGTTTCGACCTCTTGACGGAGCAGCGCTTCGCCTTCGAGACCAACCTCCTTCTCCTTAAAGCCGATCATCACTTTCGGAAGCGATACAGGAAGCTCGGATACTTTACGCGTTATTTTGACCGAAGAAGGCTCATCGTCAAAGAAGCGCCGTATTTCGCCTTGCGGTCTGAACGTCTTGCTGTTTTGGTTAGCTCGCACGAGATCAAACACTTCATCGGCCTTGACGCCGCCAACCACGAACAGCAGCATGTTGGACGGGTGATAAAACGTTTCGTAACAGCGATACAGCGTTTCCTTGTCGATCTGGTAGATGGACTCGACCGTGCCGGCAATATCGATATGCACGGGATGATTGTGGTACAAGGCGTCAATCAAGCCGAAGTATACGCGCCAGTCGGCGTTATCCCTGTACATATTGATTTCCTGCTCGATGATGCCTTTTTCCTTATCGACATTCGTATCAGTGAAATAAGGATTTTGGACAAAATTAATGAGCGTCTCCAGATTGGCATTAATCTGTTCGGTCGCGGAGAACAAATAGACGGTACGGTCGAAGCTCGTAAAGGCGTTCGCCGAAGCGCCCTGTGCGGCGAATACGGCGAAGATGTCGCCGGTCGGCTCTTCGAACATTTTGTGCTCCAGGAAGTGCGCAATGCCGTCCGGTACTTTCACAGGTTCTTCGGTGCCAACCGCAAAGTTGTTGTCGATCGAGCCGTATTTCGTGGAGAAGGTGGCATACGTCTTCTGGAAGCCTTCCTTCGGCAACACAATCACTTCCAGGCCGTTATCCAATATTTCGCGATAAAGCGTCTCCTGTACATTCGGATAGTTCAACGTTTCCACGCTATTATGCCTCCTTTCGATCGCGCAAGAAGTAGACGGTATCGAGCTGCACACGGTTCGCTACGCGCACGATGTCCTCAGCCGTAACCGCTTGAACCTGCTCCAGCAGTTGCTTCGCGCTGCGTTCATTGCCTGTCAGCACACCGTTGAAGTCGTAAGCGATCATTTCGTAAGCCGAGTCTTGCAATTCCCGCAAATGATTCGCAATCATCGCTTTCGTCTGATCGAGCTCCAGCTCTGAAATTTGGCCTTGGCGCAGCGATTCAAGCTGTTCCTTTATTATGGTAACGGCTTTTTCGTAGTTTTTGATTTCGATGCCGGACTGAATCGTGCAAATGCCCTTATGACCATCGAGACGGGAAGCTGCGTAATAGGCAAGACTTTCTTTCTCACGCACGTTAAGGAACAACTTCGAATGCGGGTAGCCGCCAAGAATCCCGTTATACATAAGCGCTGCAGGATAATCGTCGTCTGCGTAGCCTACGCCTGTGCGAAGACCCATATTAAGCTTGCCTTGGTTAACGTCCATTTTGTCGATGACAGTCTTAACTTCGCTTACTTGATGCTTAACATCCGGCAAGCTATAGCCTGCAGGTGTGCCAGGCTTCAACTGAAATGCCTTTGCGACAAGCTGAGTCACTTCCTCCAGTGTCGTATCGCCTACGACATACAAATCAAGCGCTGCTTGCTCCAGCCAGTGCTCATAGCGTTCGAAGAGCGATGTCGGCGTGATCTCGTTAATCTCCTCAAGCTTACCGAGCGGATGAAGCCTATAAGGCTCATCCTTGCACATTTCCTCGAGACAGCGCTCAGCCGCATAACGAATCTTGTCGTTGACGATCGACTCGAGCCGCTTGCGAAGGGTCTCCTTCTCGGCATCCACATATTTGGCTCTGAACGCCTCCTTCTCCTTCGCAGGATCAGTGAACACTTCGCCAAGGAATGTGATCGATTCGTCCAGAAGCGGAACGTCGCTCGAGACAAATTGATCGTTAATCACATCGAGACGGAATTGCACGATCTGTGCATCGCCTCGCTTATATACATCAAAACCGAAGCCTGCGCCATACAAGTCGTCAAGCCGTTCACGGAACGCAATCGTTTCCGGCGTGCTTGCTGTGCCTCTGCGCAGCACGAACGGAATAAGAGCTACAGGCGTTACGTTATCTTCCTCAAGCGGAAGTCCTGCAAATAACGATATGGCAAACGTCTTGAATCGTTTCGTCGGCAATACATGAAGCCGAATACGCTCCAACTGCCCTCTCTCGAATTGGGTCACTAAAGGTTAGCTCCTTTCGCTCTTACAGTTATGTAAACACGTAGACCGATTTTAAACATAATCTATTCCAAATGACCATCTGCTATACCATTCTACCCTATAAGAAATGGAAGAAGCAACCGACGCTGCGCATGGCAGTAGCGGCTGCTTCCTCTCTTTGTTGCGATGTAGATTACATGCAAAATATGTGTTTGCCAATCGTCTTGATCTGCGTTCGCGTCCATATCCATTTCGATGTCGCCGTGACCGGATTGAAGTAGTAGAGACAACCGCCGGATGGGTCCCAGCCGTTAATCGCATCCTCTACTGCATCTTTGGCACGTTCGTTCGGCGTTAAGTAAATTTGGCCGTCTGCAACTGCGGTGAAAGCGCCAGGTTGGAATATGACGCCGTAGATCGTATTCGGAAAGCTCTCCGATTTCAGACGATTCAAGATGACAGCCGCAACCGCAACTTGGCCTTCATAAGGCTCGCCGCGCGCTTCTCCATATACGGCATTCGCCATAATCTTCAGATCGTTGTCGGTCAAGCCAAGCCGATTCGATTGACCGATCGAAGTAGAATCGCCGGTTGCCGTCTCTTTGCTTGCCCCGCTGCCGCTGCCGCCGCCTGTCGAAGGCGAATCAGAAGCGGTCGGCTTCCACGACTTGGTTGCTTCCCAGAGCTTCAGCTTCGTCTTGCTGCCTACGACCCCGTCTGACTTAAGTCCGAATTTCCATTGAAACCACGTTACTGCATTTTTGGTCGTTGTACCGAATTGCCCGTCGATCTTGCCGTTATAATAGCCCAAATATTTCAATCGACCTTGCAACTCGTATACATCCGAGCCTGAGGAGCCAACCTTGAGTATTGCGCTGCTAAATGTTTCGGCTGCTTCATTCGAATAGCTTCGCAGCAAGGAGAAGGTGCCGAACAAGATCAGCACAATGACCGAGGTCACCACAATCAAACGGTTTTTCATGAAGGGATCTGCCTTTCTCTTGCAAGTTAGTTCGCTGAAGTGAGCGTTACCTAACCTTATTATGAGAAAGTAATCCTGCTTCTATGCACCTCTGCCAGCTTATCCAATACAAGGGCAGCTTATGAGCCTGTCTTGCCCGCTTGGAATTGCTCCATCGTCATTAACACTTCACGCGGCTTGCTGCCTTCATAAGGTCCGACGATCGACTTCGCTTCCATCTGATCGATTAGCCTTGCAGCTCTCGTATAGCCGATTCGCATCCGTCGCTGCAGCAGCGAAACGGAAGCTTGCTTCGCTTCCAATACGATTTGCACGGCTTGATCGTACAGCTCGTCGAGCTGCATGTCATCGCCGGATGTGTCGTCATCGATCTCGGGAACGAGGTCTTCCTTGTACTCCGCTTCTGCTTGTCCTCTGGCGTAATTGACAAGCACCTCGACCTCCTGGTCGGAAAGGAAAGCGCCTTGCACGCGTATCGGCTTCGACATGCCGACTGGCAAGAACAACATGTCGCCGCGTCCAAGCAGCTTCTCCGCGCCGACCATATCGAGGATGGTACGCGAATCCACCTGCGAAGAAACGCCGAATGCGATACGGGAAGGTATATTCGCCTTTATGACGCCGGTAATGACATCAACTGAAGGCCTTTGCGTCGCAATAATCAAGTGGATGCCGGCAGCGCGCGCCATCTGAGCAAGACGCGCGATTGAATCCTCTACATCATTCGCTGCAACCATCATTAAATCAGCTAACTCGTCTACGATAACGACTATGTACGGCAATACGGCGGACGGGTTGTCCGCCACTAAGTTGTTGTAACCTTCGATATTGCGCGTCGCTGACTTGGAGAATAGCTCATATCGCTTCTCCATCTCAACAACAATCTTCTTAAGCGCCAGCGAAGCTCTGCGCGGATCGGTAACGACTGGCGCAAGCAAATGCGGAATCCCATTGTACACGTTAAGCTCAACCATCTTAGGGTCAATCATAAGAAACTTCACTTCGTCCGGCGTTGCTTTGTACAAGATGCTCGTAATGATGCCATTGATACATACGGACTTGCCTGATCCCGTTGCCCCTGCAACGAGCAGATGGGGCATCTTCGCCAAGTTGCCGATGATAGGCTGTCCAGATATATCACGTCCGAATGCAATGGATAGTCTTGAAGTTGCATTTTGGAACGGGACGGTCTCCATGACCTCGCGCATCGTTACGACCGACACTTCCATATTCGGCACTTCAATTCCGATTGCCGACTTGCCGGGAATCGGCGCCTCCATCCGAATATCCTTAGCTGCAAGAGCAAGCGCAATGTCATCCGTCAAGCTTACGATACGACTTACCTTCACGCCTGTAGCAGGCTGCACCTCGTAGCGTGTTACAGCTGGTCCGCGAACTACGTCAAGCACGGTTGCTTTGACACCGAAGCTTTCCAGCGTCGCCTCCAGCTTGCGCTTCGAATCGTATTTATCGGTAGCATCGGCTCCCTTGCCTATGGAGCTTGGCTTTGTCAGCAGCGAGAATGGCGGCAGCAAGTATGGCTTCTCTACCGGTCTTTCCTCCGCTATCGGTCTGCGGGGCGCATGCTCATCGCCGCTCACAGATACAACAAGTGCTTCCGATGTTTCGACCGAACCTACACTCGTACTTGCGCCTATAACATCGCTAGGAACAGCTGCTCCCTCTCGAAGCATAACATCGTCTTCATCCGCGTCATCGCTTGAATCTGCACTTCCATTAGGCTGCTGCCAAGGCAGCGGCTCTTCAACTGCCTGCGGCCATTCGCCGCGGCCAGCCTCTTCATGACGTTCAGGTTCAGACTCGATTACGACTGGAGTATGATTAATCGTTTCGCTTTGCTCCCAAGGAGCAAGGTCGGCATCCGGCACTACTGCTTCTCCCGCTTCGCCGGACTTCTCCCATGGCTGCTCGTTATTGTCCGATTGCCAAGACGGCTTACTCCCGGAAAGACGTGTATCGTCATCCGGCTCGAAGATCCATTCGTCCGATGACTCATCCTTATCGACATGCGCCTCTTGTGATTGTTCTTGCCTCCATGAGAAGAACAAAGATTTTTTCTTCTTCGGCTTCACGATTTCATAATCAGCGTATTCATCATCGTCATCAATCGTCTGATCGTCACCACCGTTCGCGGCGACCGGACCGTTAGCTGCAACTGCTGCCGCGCGGAGCGAGGATCGTTTTGCCCATTTGGCCATTAGCAGCTTAATCATGTTGCCTGCCCGTTTCTGAATAATGCGGCCAAGCTCGACATACGATTTGCCGGTCATCAGCATGATCGAGATCGCGAACATGACGAGCAGGATAAGCACAGATCCGTAGTAACCGAATAATGAGAACAGCATCGAATATTGCAGTGCCCCGACATACCCGCCGCTAATTGCCCTATCTTTAATTGGTGCATCGGGATCAGCCGCAACCTCAGCATCGGGAGCCGATAGCAATCCCATTCGGATATCCGTACTTAATTGAGTCAAAATAAGACTTCCTGACAGCTCCGTCGTCGGGCGAAGCTTCTTATCGATCTCCGTTACCGAGCTCCACAAGGTCAATGCCAACACCAATATAAACAAACCCGTCTTCCGATTCGACCATCCTTTCGGCCATATCCGTTTCACCATCACGTATAGACCGACGTATATGCCGATTAGAGCAAGCACGAAATAGAACTTGCCAAGTATAAGTCCGAATAGCTTAGATAATGATCGCCCGACAGTTGCTTCGCCTGACAACGCGATGATGGAAATCGTTATAAGCAAAATGCCGTAAACCTCATATTTTAGTTGAGCTGCTATCGATTTTTTACGTTTTCTTCTCTTAGCCAATTCCGTCACCTCTAGTAAAACATTATACCATAGGTGGGGAAATGTTCCTATGAGACGATGGTACTTGCAATAGCCTTTATACGTAATCGTAGTTGATAATCATCCCCGGATTAAGTCTGGGATTCAAGTAATCATCGAGCGAGCATTCAAGTAAGCGTACGATCTTGCCCATGCCTGGCGCAACTGGCGTGACAAGCATCTTTACCCCCATTGCCCATACCTCTTGCAGCGGCTCCATCTCTTCGCTGAATCCTTCCAGCACGATCTCAAGCGGCATACTTGTATAAAGCGTCATACGGTCGCTTCCTCCCCGACTTTTCGTTTCGTCTCGTTTCTGCGTTCGTCAATCAACCGGTTAAGCTCCTTCAAAGCATCGCCTAATCCGCCTACACGATCGATTAAGCCGTGTTTGACTGCGTCTGCGCCGATTACAGTCGTACCGATATCGCGTGTCAGTTCCCCGGTCTTGAACATCAGCTCCTTGAACGTAGACTCCGGTATTTTGGAATGCGAGGTGACGAACCGAACGACTCGCTCCTGCATTTTGTCCAAATACTCGAATGTTTGCGGCACCCCGATCACTAGACCGTTTAATCGTATCGGATGAATCGTCATCGTAGCCGTCTCCGCAATGATGGATAAATTGCCGGCCACCGCAATCGGAACGCCAATGGAATGTCCGCCACCGAGAACGAGCGTAACCGTCGGCTTCGACAAGGAGGAAATCATCTCGGCTATGGCAAGGCCTGCTTCTACATCGCCGCCTACCGTATTGAGTACAATGAGAATGCCTTCTATCTTCTGATTCTGCTCCGTCGCAACAAGCTGGGGAATTAGATGCTCGTATTTAGTTGTCTTATTCTGAGGCGGCAGCACGATATGCCCTTCCACTTGACCGATAATCGTCATACAGAAGATGTTGGACTCCGCATTAACCGGTGTAGAAGTTTGGCCTAACTGCTGAATCGTCTCGACAACAGAAGCAGCCGCTTTTTTCTTCTCATCTGCTCCAGCCGGCTCGGGTTGTTCTGCTGTCAAATCATCCATTCTGATCGTTGTCATTAATCGATATCCCCCTCTATGCTCATAACCTGCAACTCGTCATAGTATGGGGCTGATGGCTGAATTTATACGGCTGCGCTGCATATGGCAGGAGGAGAAATGGATCGCTTGCGCGTAAAAAAGAGGACCGCCAAGCATAAGCAGCCTAAACTGCGAACACTTGCGATCCTCTGTTTATCCGGAATGGAAATTACACTTCCATAATAATCGGCAAAATCATAGGGCGGCGACGAGTTTGCTCATACAGGAAGCGGCCAAGCGCATCCTTCACATTCGTCTTAAGCGAAGCCCATTCATTTACTTTGTCGTTCATTAGTTTCGTGAGTGTCGATGTGACGATACGGTTCGCTTCATCAAGAAGTCCTTCCGATTCACGAACATAAACGAATCCGCGCGAGATGATGTCCGGGCCGGATAGAATTGCGCCGTCTTGTTTGCTTAGCGTAACGACAACAACGAGAATCCCGTCCTGCGACAGCAGCTTGCGATCGCGCAATACGATATTGCCTACATCGCCTACGCCGAGTCCATCAATCAATACGTTGCCGGCTTGTACCTTCGAGCCCTTGCGGCCTACGCCGCCTTGAACTTCAACCGTATCGCCGTTATCGATGATGAAGATGTTCTCGCGCTCAATACCGATCGATTCAGCCAACTTAGCGTGTTGACGCTGCATACGATATTCACCGTGGATAGGAATGAAATATTTCGGCTTGATCAGGTTAAGCATAAGCTTCAATTCTTCTTGGCTGCCGTGACCGGATACGTGAACGCCCGATACGGAACCTGGACCGTAAATGACGTTAGCGCCTAGACGGAACAGCTCATCGACCGTACGTCCTACATAACGTTCATTACCAGGGATCGGTGTTGCTGCGATGATGACGGTATCGCCAGGCAAAATATCAACTTTGCGATGTGTCGAACGCGCCATCCGCGTAAGTGCCGACATCGGCTCTCCTTGGCTTCCTGTGCACAGAATAACGACACGGTCGGCAGCAAGCTTATTCACTTCTTCCGGTTCGATCAACATCCCTTCGGGAATGTTCAAATAACCAAGCTCGGAAGCGATTCCTACGACGTTAACCATACTGCGGCCTACGACAGCAATTTTGCGGCGAGTTGCTATCGAAGCGTTAATGATTTGCTGAATACGGTGTACGTTGGATGCGAATGTGGCAACTACAACGCGTTGCGTCGATTTGCGGAAGATATCTTCAAGCTCTTCCCCTACGTTGCTCTCCGAAGGCGTGAAGCCAGGACGCTCAGCATTCGTACTGTCGGACAGCAAGGCAAGTACGCCTTTACTTCCAATCTCAGCAATCCGCTGCAGATCGGCGAACTGATCGTTAACCGGCGTATGGTCGAACTTAAAGTCGCCTGTGTGAACGACTGTGCCTTCAGGCGTGTCCAAGCTTACGCCGACAGAGTCCGGGATACTGTGGTTCGTTTTGAAGAAGGATGCGCGAATCGAGCCGAACTGGATTTCGGATTCAGCATTGATAAGAATACGCTTCGTCTCGCCAAGCAAGCCCGCTTCCTTCAGCTTGCCTTCGATTAGTCCAAGGGTAAGTTTTGTTGCATATACCGGTACGTTCAGACTTTTCAACACGTACGGCAAACCGCCAATGTGGTCTTCATGACCATGCGTGATGAGAATAGCGCGAACTTTGTCGCGGTTCTCTGTGAGGTAGGATATATCTGGAATGACGATATCGATTCCGAGCATGTCCTCTTCCGGGAACTTCAATCCCGAGTCAACAACAACAATGTCGTTGTTATATTGAATTACGTACATATTTTTTCCGATTTCGCCTGCGCCGCCTAGTGCAAATATGAGCAGCTTATCCTGGTTGTTCTTCTTCGACAAGTGGATCTAGACCTCCTTAAGGTTATGCGAAGCAACTTGCTGCTTCGTAAGCAATATAATTTGTTGGTAAGTATGTGAAGCTTATGACAGCTTCATGGAAAGCATATAGTGTGGCTTATCAAGCATAAAATTCCTCGAAAGCCTATTCTTTGGAAATGTAAAGCGGTGAGCCGATCGTACGAATACGGCCATTCGGCTCTGTGAAACCATAAGTCGCCACGAAAAATCATACGAAAAGTACCGAAGCTTAGACAGCTTCGAAAGCGTATTCTCGATCGTTGCAAACCGAAAATGCAAATATGAGTTTACGTATGCGCTTCTATCGTCAGACGCCGTTCCGACGTTATTACTTTCGTTCTCAAATATTTGCCGCACCCAGTCACTTGAACTCATTATACATGATGAAAAAGCTGGAATACAAGTGAAACCCGATTTAGCGATATTATTTAGATTTCCCCAAAAAATAAAACCGATGCTGGACGCACCGGCTGTCGATAAATAATTGCGTTATTTATTGAATCAAATCGCGAATGAAAGCAGCTTCCTGCTCCGTTGCCGGAACGAGTGGCAGCCTTACTTCGCCTACCGGAATTCCTTTGAGCCCTAGTGCGTATTTCACTGCAACCGGATTAGGAACGGGATGAGGACAGTTGAACAACCCTTTGAATACCGGGAACAATCGACCGTTAATACGCGCGGCTTCCTGAACGTTGCCGCTCAAGTATGCGTCGATCAGCTGCTTCATCTCTGAGCCGACGACATGGCTCGCCACGCTGACAATGCCGTAGGCGCCAACTGCAAGCGCAGGCAATGTCATGCTGTCGTCACCGCTATACACGACGAAGCCATCCGGCGCTCCGGCAACGATTAGCGTCAATTGATCGGTCGATGCGCAATCCTTCGTCGCAACAATATTGTCAATCTGTGCTAGTCGAATCGTCGTTGCTGCGGAAATATTGACGCCAGTTCGCCCTTCAACGTTGTAAAGGATAATCGGCAATTTCGTTGCTTCTGCCGTTGCTTTGAAATGCTGGTACAAGCCTTCCTGGCTAGGACGGTTGTAATACGGGGCCACAAGAAGTATGCCATCCACGCCGCAAGCTTCCGCTTCTTTCGTAAGATGGATCGTATGGGCCGTGTTGTTGCTGCCTGTTCCTGCAATAATTTTGACGCGGCCTGCCGCATGCTTAACAGCGAAACGGAACAGCTCCAGCTTCTCTTCGTCGGACAACGTCGGCGATTCTCCGGTTGTTCCGCATACTACGATGCTCGTGTTTTGTTGCACGTCAATCAAATAATCGATTAAGCGTGCTGCTGTCTCCAAATCAATCTGTCCGTTTGCGTCAAACGGCGTAACCATGGCGGTAATTAGTCTTCCGAAGTCCATCTGATCTCCTCCTATAAGTATAAGAGCTTTGCCTGTTCGCATCGAAGTTCGATCGGGCAAAACCAACATCGTAAACAGCTATGATTAAGACTTCATCGAATACGTGAATAATCTGTGAAACCAATATATATCGCTAACATTGCTCACTATTGCGAATAAAGCGGCAGGTGAAGTTCGAACTTTGCATGCAGCGCCCGAAGCGCAGCCGCCATATCCGCTTCGCGTACAAGCACCCAGATCGTCGTATTCGAATCCGCCGATTGCATAATGGAAATGCCTTGCTCTGTCAATGCTTCGACAATTCGGGCCATTACGCCCGGTTCGCCATTCATTCCGCCCCCGATTACAGATACCTTCGCGCAGCCATTAATCGCTGCTGGAGTGAATCCGCCTTCCCTGAGCACGTTGACAGCTCGCTCAGCGTCCTGATCGAATACGGTATATATGGCTCCGCTCGGCGTAACATTAATAAAATCGACGCTAATACGATGCTTAGCCATCGACTGAAACACTTGAAGCTGAACGTCGCTGCGTCCTTCAATCGCTTTGACCGATATTTGCGTAATGCCTGAGACATGCGCAATGCCGGTCACGTGACGATCCCTAACCGTATGCTCTGAACGATCCAAAGACGTATCGGTAACGAGTGTCCCCGGGTCCGTATTAAATGTTGAACGAACTCGGAAAGGAATCTTCGCATGCTGAGCGATCTCAACCGCGCGAGGATGTATGACCTTCGCGCCTTGCCGCGCCATATTGCATATTTCTGCGTAACTGACGCGGGGCAACGGCTTCGCTTCCTTCACAATGCGCGGATCGGCAGTCAGAATCCCGCTGACATCCGTATAAATATCAACCATCTCAGCTCGCAGAGCAGCGCCCAGCGCCGTTGCCGACGTGTCGCTTCCGCCTCGACCGAGCGTTGTTGTATCGCCTTGCGCAGTAATGCCTTGGAAACCTGTCACAATGACGACAACGCCAGAATGCAGCAGGCTGACGATGCGATCAGGCCGTATTTCCTTAATACGTGCATGGCCATACTGTTCATCGGTTATAATGCCCGCCTGTCCGCCGGTTAGGGCAACAGCAGGAATACCTCTCGCTACAAGTAAACTGCATAAAGCGGCTGCAGATATGATCTCCCCGCAGCCCAACAGCATATCTCTCTCGCGATCAGGCAATCGATCGCCATTATCCCTGATAAGTTGAAGAAGCGTATCCGTAGCGTACGGATCGCCCTTCCTCCCCATCGCGGACACGACGATGACGACGGCGTATCCATTGCTTCGTTCTCTTCTTATGTGGTCAATGACATGTTCTCTGGCATGATCGGATGATAATGAGGTGCCCCCGAATTTTTGAATCAGGATGCGCATGTAAGCTAGCCTCCGTAGCCGATCGCAAGATGAAGCAGTCTACTATCCTTCTCTTAATACATGTACCTGTTGCGTTCATTTCGGCGACTCATATGGCGTATCATGCTGCAAATCGAGCAGGTTATCAAAGACCATCCACGTATTAAGGCCGCCAGCAACTGCTTGACACCTTACTAATCGCAGTTGTTATTGATTAAATTCCTGTTAGTAGCCTCTGAAACGACAACGGCTGACGATATGCGCGTAGACGCATCAAGAAGGTGCCGTCTCATTGTGCGCAACAATTAGTTATAGCGTTCAATGAGCAGCGGCTGAAGCTGCTTGCCCTGTAGTGCTGCCTCGCAGGCTTCCATAACAAGATCCATCTTGGCAACAAGCGAATTCGGCTTCTGCACCGGATTATCTTGACCGAAAGGCACGAAATAAATATGTTTAGCCACTAGCAACTTCGCAATGTTAGCAGCATTCAACCCTAATCCATCATTAGTAGAGATAGCGAGCACGACCGGACGACCATTGCGCATCTGCGCCTTAGCAGCCATCAAGACTGCGCTGTCTGTCAGTGCGTTAGCCAGTCGGCTTGTCGTATTGCCGGTACATGGCGCGATAACGAGCACGTCGAGCAGCTTCGAAGGGCCAAGCGGCTCTGCCTGCACAATCGTGGAGATCAACTCATTACCGGTAATCGACTTCAATTGCGCTTGCCAATCTTCGGATTTGCCGAATCTAGTATCCGTCGTCATTAACGTATTCGAAACGATCGGCACGACATTGGCACCCGCGTCGACGAACCGTTTAATTTCTGGCATGACTTCAGCAAACGTGCAATGTGAGCCCGACAACGCATAGCCCACCGTAATTCCATTCCAGTTCATGACCCATTCCCCCGCTTAATCGAATCGTCCAAAATCAACTGAGTCAAGCAATCCGCTATGATACGTCCAGCTGTCTTCGGTGCGACGATACCGGGAAGTCCGGGTGCAAGCAACGCCTTGATGCCACGCTTCTCAGCGAAGCGGAAATCAGTCCCGCCAGGCTTCGATGCAAGGTCAATAATGACCGCTCGCGATGGCAAATTTGCGATAATTTGCGCTGTGACTATCATAGTCGGAATTGTATTAAAAAGCAAGTCAATATTACCCACTTGCTGCTGCAAAACCCCCATATAAAAGGGCTCAAAACCCATCTCTGAAGCACGTGCAAAGTGCTCGGAACGACGTACGCCAACCTTCACTTTGGACCCTAATCCCTGAAGCGTTCGAGCTAGCGTGAACCCGGTTCGCCCCAGTCCAAGAATCATGGACGTAGACCCGTGAATCGTAAAATCGGTATTCTGAATAGCCATCATAATGGCGCCTTCAGCAGTCGGAATGGAATTATAGATCGCAACGTCATCACGGTCGAACAGTTCGACTAAAGCAATATGATTTTGCTCGCATAGCTGCCGCAAATAGGGCTTCGCCATGCCGGCATATACTTTGCAATGCTTCGGCAGCTTCGCAATATGAGCTTCGGTCAGCTTCATCTGACGGTCGCTGAACACGGCATGAATAACGCCCTGATCATCCGTTCCTACTGCAGGAAGCAGAAGCGCATCCACTCCTTCGAACAGCTGCTCGTCGAATTCCGCATGCACGGCGCCGTCTAGCGAGGAATGCAGTCCGTCGAAGCCGCATACCGTAACGGTTGCATCAAGCTCCGTTAACTTGCGGATAATTTCAAGCTGCCTTGCATCACCCCCAAGCAACAGCACTTGAACGCCTGTTAGCATTAGGCCTCACTCCTTTCTGGCAACTGGATATGTATCATCTTATGCGATCGCCCAAATCGGGGTGAAAAAGAAAAAAAGATCGGGTAAAATGCCCCGATCTTTCTCGTATAGCTATCGTGTGCGTTATACGCCTGTATGACCGAAGCCGCCCGCTCCGCGTACCGTTGCCGGCAATTCGCCCGCTTCTTCTACTATCGTTACAGCAGGCACTACCTGGAATACCATCTGCGCGATGCGTTCGCCTCGCGTAATCGTGAAAGGCTCTTGCCCTAGGTTAACGAGCAGCACCTTTACTTCTCCGCGGTAATCAGCGTCGATCGTACCCGGAGAATTCAAGCAAGTGATGCCATGCTTGAACGCTAGGCCGCTGCGCGGCCGAATTTGTGCCTCAAGCTCGCCCGGCATCGCCATGGCGAAGCCTGTCGGGATGAGCTTGCGCTCTCCCGGTGCCAGCACAATAGGTTCGCCGACCGCAGCCTGCAGGTCGAAGCCTGCAGCCCACTCGGACATTTTGCGAGGGACGGCTATATCCTCGTTACCCTCTAGTCGTTTAAACAGTACCTGGAACAAATCGATTCCTCCCCAATTGCGCAGCTGCTTTGTCATTAGATCCCACCATCGCAACGGCAAAAGGAACGGACAGCATTTGCTTCGTTACAGATTGTACATCCTCCATCGTCACCGTATCGATACGCTGCAGCAAATCGTCAAGCGTATAATGGCGTCCGAGCATCAGCTCGTTTTTGCCAAGACGGTTCATCCGGCTGCTTGTGCTTTCAAGGCTGAGTATCAAGCTGCCTTTCAGTTGCTCTTTGCCGCGATGTAGCTCTTCCTCGGATAGTCCCTTGACGGACAGCTCGCCGATCTGCTCCATCGTCAGATCAAGCACTTCTTTCGTCTGCTTAGGGGCGGTGCCGGCATAGATCGTGAACAAGCCGGAATCCGCATAAGACGTATGGTAGGAATACACGGAATAAGCAAGTCCGCGCTTCTCTCTAATTTCTTGGAACAGTCTTGAGCTCATGCCGCCGCCCAGCGCATTGTTGAGCAAGATCATTGCATACAGCTTGGAATCCGTAATCGAGCAGCCGGGGAAGGTGACGCAAATATGATTCTGCTCCGTCTTCTTCTTAAAGAAGTTGTATTCTCCATGGAATATCGGCGGCTCGTTGCCAACGATAATGCCCGAGTTGTTCTTAAAGCCGCCGAAATGTTTCTCAAGCAGCTCCAGCAAAGTCGATTCTTCTACGTTTCCAGCAACGCTAATGACCGTATTATCAATCGTATAACGTTCTTTCATATAGCCGCGAAGCGTATCCGGTCCCATTGCCGTCAGTCTTTCTTCAAGGCCTAGAATCGAATAGGCAAGCGGGTGATCGCCGAACGATGCCCTCGATGCTTCGTCATGCACCTTGTCGTCGGGCGTATCCTCGTACATCGAAATCTCTTCCAAAATAACGTTTTTCTCTTTCGCCAGCTCTTCTGGATCCATCTGCGAATTGAAAAACATGTCCGACAACGCATCTACCGCAATCGGCAGATGCTCATCAAGCACCTTTGCGAAGTAACATGTGTATTCCTTCGCCGTAAAGGCGTTCACATTACCGCCAATGCCGTCGAATAAATCAGCGATATCTTTCGCAGACCGTTTGTCCGTGCCCTTGAAGAGCATATGCTCGATAAAATGTGAAATGCCGTTGTTCTCCGGCGTCTCGTTGCGCGAGCCGGTCTTTACCCATATGCCGAACGATACCGATCTGACATGCGGTATATATTCAACGACAACGCGTAATCCATTACTAAGCGTATATTTGTTCACCAAGTATCCTCCTACAACATGAATGATATCACTATATCAGAATAAGTCCGCTCCCTCAACAACGGAGGGTGTTATTCTGCTCGAAGACAATGTCTCGCTAACCGTTCCCAGCGCATACCCCTTCGCCTTGGCGCTTGCAATCATTCCCGCCAGCGCATCCCTGCTGGATGCCGTCGGATGCATTAAGATTAACGCGCCCGGCTCAAGCTTAGCATTGATTTTGCGAATGATTGATTCCGCTGGCGGCTTCCTCCAATCCACGGTATCGATCGTCCATAATACCGTTTGCAGACCTTGCTCCCTGGCAACTTGAACGGTCATTTGATTAAAATCGCCGGAAGGCGGCGCGAACCATCGATTGTTAACGCCAAGCGTTGACTTCAGCAACTCCTCCGTCTTCGCAATTTGCGTATACGCCGCTCCACGGCTTAATTCGCTCATATTGGGATGAGAGTAAGCATGGTTTGACATTTCATGTCCGGCTGCTTGAATCTTGCGTGCCATATCGGCATTTTTGTTCAACCAGCTGCCATCGAGGAAGAAGGTTGCCTTCACGTTCTCCTGCTCGAGCGTCTTCAGCATCGGCTCAATATATTCATTGCCCCATGCTACATTAATCATTAGCGCAATCATCTTCTTATTCGGATTACCGCGATATACGGGATGCGCTCCAAGGTCCTCAAGCTTTATTGACGGCTCTATTTCCTTGAATAGGTATGGGATAGCGCTGTTAGCCGGCAATCGCAAGGCGGCTTCATACGTTCGCTCGACATCGACTTCGATGCCGTTGTAGCCGGGGATCGCTCGCCATACGCGATCGATCGTTGCATTGACGGGAGCTTCCCGCTTATTCGCTGCTTCGGCAACAATTGTATCATAGAGCAGCCGCTTTTCCTCATCGCTGCGCTCAACCTTGCCTATCGCCAGACTTGCGCCTCCTGATTTGACTGCTGTTAGATAAGCAGATACGTCACCGTTTATACGAACGAAGACAATCAGCATCAGCATGCTTGCCGCGATGATTGCCGCTTTTCGAATCGCCATAGCCCCAACTCCCGCATAGCCTATTGCGCCCCACGCCATTCTTCTTGCCGCAAGACGCGGACACGCTTTACACATATGTATGAATCGTTGGACGAGATTATGAAGCTATCCGTAAAAGCAGGGCAAAACAAAAAAAGAGACAGATCGAATCTGACTCTTCGTTTGAAGCGATATAGTCATGCCAACCGCCTTATTGCGCAGTCTCTGGTGTAAGAACAGCTTTACGGGAAAGGTTGATACGGCCTTGTTGGTCGATCTCCGTTACTTTAACCGTAATTTGGTCACCGATGGCCACGACGTCCTCACACTTGGCTACACGCTCATTCGCAAGCTGCGAAATGTGTACAAGACCGTCCTTGTTCGGCAAGATTTCAACGAATACGCCGAATTTCTCGATACGTTTAACCGTACCTAGATAAACTTCGCCGATGACAACTTCTTTCACGATGCCTTCGATGATCGCTTTCGCCTTTTGGTTCATCTCTTCATTCGAGGAAGCGATGAATACCATGCCGTCTTGCTCGATGTCGATTTTCACGCCGGTTTCTTCAATAATTTTATTGATGATTTTGCCGCCTGCGCCGATAACGTCACGGATTTTGTCCGGGTTGATGCGAAGCGTCAAAATTTTCGGAGCATATTTGGAAAGGTTAGTACGGGATTGCGACATAACTGCTGTCATTTTACCAAGAATGAACAGGCGTCCAAGACGAGCTTGCTCAAGCGCTTGTTGCAAAATGCTGCGGTCAATGCCGTCGATCTTAATATCCATCTGAATAGCCGTTACGCCTTCAGCCGTACCCGCAACCTTAAAGTCCATATCGCCGAGATGATCTTCCATCCCTTGAATGTCGGACAAGATCGAGAAGTGATCGCCGTCTTTGATGAGACCCATTGCGATACCTGCAACCGGTGCTTTGATCGGTACGCCGGCATCCATCATGGCAAGCGTGCTCGCGCAAATACTTGCTTGGGATGTCGAACCATTCGATTCAAGAACCTCGGATACAAGACGAATCGTATACGGGAAATCAGCTTCAGAAGGAATAACTTTCGATAATGCACGTTCGCCGAGTGCGCCGTGACCAATCTCGCGGCGTCCTGGAGGACGGAGCGGACGAGCCTCGCCTACGCTGAATGGCGGGAAGTTGTAATGGTGCATGAAACGTTTCGTTTCCTCAGGGGAAATGCCGTCCAAAATTTGAACGTCGCCCATTGCGCCAAGCGTACAAATGCTAAGCGCTTGCGTCTGACCGCGAGTGAACAGACCGGAACCGTGTGTACGCGGCAGCAAAGCCACATCGCACTCGATTGGGCGGATCTCGTCCAATCCGCGTCCGTCAGGACGAACTTTATCATGAGTAATGAGGCGGCGAACCTCTTCCTTCACGATATCGTACAGCACTTCCTTCACATCGGACAGAAGCTCAGGCGAATCCGCATACTTCACTTCAAAGTGAGCAATCGTTTCGCTGTTCACGGCATCGATTGCTTCTTGGCGAGCATGCTTCTCCGCGATCTTAATCGCTTCTTGAAGACCTTTGGAAGCAAATGCGCGAACTTCTTCATTGACTTGCGCATCAACGCTATGAAGTTTGACAGCCATCTTCGGTTTGCCTGCTACGGCTTGAAGCTCTTCGATCTTCGCAACGATATTTTTGATCTCGTCGTGGCCGAACATAATCGCTTCCAGCATAACTTCCTCAGACACTTCATTGCCCTCGGCCTCTACCATCATAATGGCATCTTTCGTACCTGCTACCACTACGAAAATATCGGTTACTTGCTCTTGCTCAACCGTCGGGTTGATCACGAATTGACCGTTCACACGACCAACGCTTACGCCGCCGATTGGACCGCTGAACGGAACGTCGGAGATCGAAAGCGCTGCAGATGTACCGATCATTGCCGCAATTTCGGGCGGGCAATCTTGATCTACGCTCATCACGATATTCGCAATTTGCACATCGTTACGGAAGCCTTCTGGGAACAAAGGACGAATCGGACGGTCAGTCAGACGGCTGGACAGAATCGCCTTCTCGCTTGGACGTCCTTCGCGCTTAATGAAGCCGCCAGGGATTTTGCCGACCGCGTATAGACGTTCCTCGTAGTTAACGGTCAACGGGAAGAAGTCCAAATCCTTCGGTTCGTTTGATGCTGTAACTGTACACAATATAACCGTATCGCCATATCGGACGGTTACCGCAGCGTTCGCCTGCTTTGCAAGACGGCCTGTCTCAATTGTGAGCGGTCTGCCGCCTAAAGTCATTTCAATGCTATGTACCATCTGTTATCCCTCCTATACCTTACATTTTTGGCAAATCTCTCGGAAACTTTTCATATTACAAAAAGCAACCCGAATCCGCTTATCCGATATTCCCGGACGGCAGGACAGCCAGGTTGCTTTTCATTACGCATGTTTTTAACGGCGAAGGCCGAGTTTTTCGATCAATGCGCTGTAACGTCTAACATCTTTGTTTTTCAGGTATGCAAGCAGCTTACGGCGCTGACCTACCATCTTGAGCAAGCCACGGCGGGAGTGGTGGTCTTTCTTGTGCTCCCGGAAATGTTGCGTTAAGTTAACGATGTTTTCAGTCAGGATAGCGATTTGAACTTCCGGAGAACCCGTATCGTTCGCGTGCGTTTTGTGAGTGTCGATCAATTCCTGTTTACGTTCTTGCGTGATTGCCATCCTAATTCACCTCCTTCTTCATAATCGCCATTAGCCTCGTGCGCCGCCGGTGAGAGCGGACAACCAAGCTAAGGTTAAGTATGTGCCCGTATATACAAAGTGTATAATCAGTCACAACGTTGTACAGTATATCATATCGAATAGGCTTTTGTCGAGGCGTTGCTTTACTTCGCCTTGAATTGTTCTCTTACCTGGTCGGAATCCCGTCCAATCTGCTTAATAAGTTCGTCCACCGAGCTGAACTTCTGCTCAGCCCTTATGAAGGATTTGAACTCGATTCGGATTGTCTCACCATAGATATCCCGGTTGAAGTCGAACAGATGGGCTTCCATAACGGGCTGAACGCCTTCCTTATTGAACGTCGGCTTCATGCCGTGATTAAGGACACCTGGGTACGGCTTGCCATCCAGCCATGCAATGACGGCGAATACGCCAAGTCTTGGCGAAACATAAGGATAATCGAAATCGATATTAGCGGTTGGAAAACCGATCGTTCTCCCCCTGCCATCCCCATGGACAACTGTGCCCGTAATTTCGTAGGTTCTGCCCAGCAGCAGCGAGGCAGTCTCCAGATCGCCTTTCTCCAGCGACTCACGAACCCATGTACTGCTAACCTTGGATTCATTCTCGTAGAGCGGTTCAACGATGTGTACGACAATGTTAGGCGCACCAAGACGCATAAGAGCTTCCGCATTGCCTGCGCCTTTGCTGCCGAACCTGAAATCAAAGCCGACGACAACTTGCTTCGCGCCTAAACCAAGAAGAACTTCGTCAACGAATCGCTCTGGCGTGACTGAGGCGAATGAGGTATCGAAGCTCATTACAAAAACAAGATCGACGCCAAGCTCCTCGAACAGCTTCGTCTTAATGTGCAGCGGAGTCAGGCAGCGGTAATAATGATCGCCTTGGCCCAGCACCTCTTTCGGATGCGGATCGAAGGTCATGACCGCCGACAACTGACCTGCGGCTTTTGCCTCAACCACGGCTCTGCGGATCACGTTCTGATGACCGCGGTGTACGCCGTCAAAGTGGCCGATAGCTATAGAAAGCGGTTTGTCCAGCGGCAATGCGGACAAATCGTCTAACGGATATTGAAGGGATATTATCTTCAACGCTGATACACCTGCATTTCCTAATAAGCTTTAATTTACTCGGCGACTGAGGAGAATACCTTAATCGGCTTCAGCAGCGCGCTTTCCGTATCGATCTGAAAGATTCCTATAAACAACTGTTGATCATTATATAAACGCACTAGTACACCATTATTAGCAACTGAACCGTCAGCTATGGCAGCATGGGCTAAGGCTATCTTCTGCCCCAGCAATGCTAGCTTGCCAACAGAGGCTGGTACTTCGGCGATCGGCAAATGATCGATTGCTTCATCAGCGTCAATGAGATGCTCATTAAGCCGGCCTGCTTGCTGCAATTGTTCAATCTGCTCAATCGTCAAGCAACGCTCGCGAGTAATACCGCCCGACATCGAGCGCGTAAGACTAGCCATCGTAGCTGGAACGCCTAGCGCCTTGCCAATATCAACGCATAATGTGCGAATATAAGTGCCTTTGGAGCATACAGCGGAAAACCTAATTTCCGGATACTGTTGATCCAGCTTCATGTCCAGAAGCTCCAACTGGTAGATCGTCACCGTTCTTGACTTCCGTTCTACCGTCTTCCCTTCACGCGCTAGCTCGTACAGACGCTTGCCGTCTACCTTAACGGCAGAGAACATAGGCGGAATCTGGTCGATCTGACCAACGAATTGACGCAGCGCCTTGCGCACGGCATCCTCCGTCACTTGCGGATTCGGCTGATCCTCGAGAACAGCGCCTGTTACATCCTCCGTGTCGGTAGCTATACCGAGCTTTAGTACCGCCTCATACGCTTTTGGACGCTCCTGCAAGTACTCGACGACCCGTGTTGAGCGGCCAAGACATAACGGAAGCACACCTGTTACCATCGGGTCAAGCGTTCCAGCATGGCCGATCCGTTTCATCCGCAATATGCGCCTTACCTTTGCTACTACATCGTGGGATGTCCAGCCCTCCGGCTTCCAAACCGCCAAAATGCCGTCCATGAATTAAACCAACGCCTTTCGAACTGCTTCCACTAGAAGACTTGGCGCTGCATCAAGCGAGCAGTCAAGCCGGCAGCCGGCAGCTCTGACATGTCCGCCGCCGCCGAATGATTGGGCTATTGCCGCTACATCAGCTTTGCCAGCCGAGCGCAAGCTTGCTTTCACTGCGCCGTCTTCCGTTTCCTTGAATAAAATGCCGACTTCAACGCCATCCACATTAAGCGCATAATTCACGATTCCCTCAAGGTCCTCTGGAACGGCCCCCGTCGTACGAATATCGTCCTTGCCGATGTGAACCCATCCGATCTTCAGGTCGTCAGAGAAAGTTAGCCGGTTAAGCGACAGCTTCAACAGGTTCAGCTTCGCTATCGTCATCTTCTCGAGCAAATGATCGGCGAGTTGATGGCCTGATACGCCAATGGCGAGCAGCTTGGAAGCGATCTCCATCACGCGCGGACTCGTATTGGAGTACCGGAATCCACCCGTATCGGTGAGCAGACCGGTATAAATGGCCGTCGCACAATCAAGATCGAGTTCAATGCCGGCATGCTCGATCAAATCATATAAAATTTCAACGGTGGCAGCCGCGTTGTCACGTATGACGTTAACGGTGCCGAAGCCGTTGTTCGTAGGATGATGATCGATATTAAGCAGCTTCACGCCTTCAGTGAAGCTGCTTGCAACGTCACCGATACGGCGGAAGTCAGCGCAATCGACTGATACGACCGTCGCAAAGGACTGCTCTAGAGGATTCGCCCGATAATGAACGATCTCCGAGGAACGATGCAGGTAGCTTAGGCGCGAAGGCAGCTCGCTTTCGTTAATGAGTGTGACTGCTTTGCCCAGCTTATGAAGCAACCAGCCTACGACTACCGTAGAGCTGATTGCATCACCGTCAGGCTGTACATGCGATACGACTAGAAAGTTGTCTCCTTCTCGCAAGAAAGCGAGTGCTTCGTCCAACTGCTTCAAGTAGCTCGCGGACCCGATCATCGAACATCGTTTCCGTTATTGATATCGTCGAGCAATGACTCAATTCGGCTGCCGTACTCGATACTGCTGTCGAACTTGAACAGCAGCACGGGCGTGTGGCGCAGCTTCATTCGCTTGCCAAGCTCGGAGCGAAGAAATCCGGTGCCGCGGGCTATCGCCTTAAGCGTCTCTTCCTTCTGCTCTTCGCTGCCAAGCACGCTCAAGTATACTTTCGCTTGCGAAAGATCGCTAGTCGTCTCTACCCCTGTTACGGTAATAAAACCGATCCTTGGATCTTTAAGCTCCATTTGAATAATTTGGCTCAGCTCTTTTTTGATTTGCTCGCTGACCCGCCCTACACGAATTTTTGCCATGCCGTAATCACCTCTCTACCGTTTCCATGACGAACGCTTCAATAATGTCCCCTTCTTTGACATCGCTGAAACGGTCTAGCGTGATGCCGCACTCGTAGCCTTGAGCAACTTCCTTCGCGTCATCCTTGAAACGTTTGAGGGAATCGATCTTCCCTGTATAAACGACAATGCCGCCGCGGATAAGTCTTGCTTCTGCCGAACGCAACATTTTGCCGGAAGTAACCATCGAACCGGCAATCGCGCCAACCTTCGTCACTTTAAATACGTTACGAACTTCCGCATGGCCGATAACGACTTCTTTGTAGATCGGATCAAGCATGCCTTTCATCGCTTGTTCGATCTCGTCGATGACGTTATAAATAACGCGGTGCATGCGCACGTCTACCTTCTCTTGTGCGATCGTCGATTCCGCTTGCGGATCAGGACGAACGTTGAAGCCGATTACGATCGCGTTCGAAGCGGAAGCGAGAATAATATCCGATTCCGTTATTGCGCCTACGCCGTTATGAAGAATCTTAACGCGTACGCCTTCAATATCGATTTTCGCGAGCGAGCCTTTAAGTGCTTCTGCCGAGCCTTGAACGTCAGCTTTAATAATAACGTTCAAGTCTTTAATTTCACCGTCTTTAATATGGTTATACAGGTCATCGAGCGTAACGCGTGTATTCGCGCCCATCTCCGATTGACGATGCTTGATCGAACGGCGGTCAGCAATTGCGCGCGCTTTACGCTCATCTTCGAATACCATGAACGGATCGCCGGCTTGCGGAACTTCCGTAAGACCCGTAATTTCCACCGGTGTCGATGGTCCGGCTTCTTTTAAGCGGCGGCCTTTGTCGTTGACCATTGCTCTTACGCGGCCGAAGCAGTTGCCGGCAACGAATGCATCACCGATCTTGAGCGTACCGTGCTGCACGAGAATACGTGCAACCGGGCCTTTGCCCTTGTCCAGCTCGGCTTCGATAACCGTTGCGCGGGCACGTTTGTTCGGGTTCGCTTTGTAGTCGTTCACTTCTGCAACAAGAAGAATCATCTCGAGCAAGCCTTCAAGGCCGATACGCTGCTTCGCCGATACTTCAACGAAAATCGTGTCGCCGCCCCACTCTTCGGGAACGAGTTCATACTCGGTCATTTCTTGCTTAATCTTGTCAACGTTCGCTTCCGGCTTATCGATCTTGTTGACTGCAACGATGATCGGAACGCCCGCTGCTTTCGCATGGTTGATTGCCTCAACCGTCTGCGGCATAATGCCGTCATCGGCAGCTACGACGATGATCGTAATATCCGTTACTTGTGCGCCGCGGGCACGCATGAGCGTGAACGCTTCGTGACCAGGCGTATCGAGGAACGTAATTCTTTTATGATTGATTTCGACTTGGTAAGCACCGATATGCTGCGTAATGCCGCCAGCTTCGCCACCCGTTACGTTCGTCTTGCGAATGGCGTCAAGGAGCGTCGTTTTACCATGATCGACGTGACCCATAATGGTTACGACTGGCGGACGAGCTTCCAGATCCCCTTCTTCATCCGTCTCTTCAACGGTCTCGAAGGAATCCTCTTCGACTGGAATTTTCACTTCTACTTCCACGCCGTAGTCGCTTGCGAGCAGGTGAATCGCGTCCATATCGATCTCTTGGTTAATCGTTGCCATAACACCAAGGAAGATCAGCTTCTTAATGACTTCGGAAGCATCCTTGTGGAGCAGCTTGGCGAGTTCGCCTACCGTCATCGTACCGCGTACAATGATCTTCTTAGGCGTGTTGTCGATCTTCTCGCGAGCAGGCTGCTGTTGTTGATATCTGCCGCCGCGTCCTTTCGGACCACGGTTATTGCTGTTGCCGCCTCTGTAGCCGTTAGGCTTGCCATCATCGAAACGCTTCGTATTCGAGCGGCCGTTCTTATCCTTCGCATCGTTGGCGCCGCGATTCGGAGCTTGTGTCGATCTGGATTCGAACGAACGGCTAGGCGCAGCTGGCGCGGACGCCGGACGATTGCCGCCGCCGTCAGGACGAGGAGCGCTTGGACGATTGAAGCCGCCTTGACCTCCGCCTTGGCCGCCCTGTGCTGGACGACTGCCTTGACCTTGCGAAGAAGGACGGTTAAATCCGCCGCCTTGTCCGCCTGGACGATTCGGATTCGAGCCGGATTGAGCAGGACGATTGCCGCTGCCGCCTTGGCCTTGTCCGCCTTGACCGCCTTGACGATTCGGATTGGATCCGGACTGTGCCGGACGATTATTGTGAGATTGCGCTGGACGGTTGTTGCTTTGTTGTCCTGCTGGTCGTTGTTCGCTTTGCTGTTGGGTAGATGGTGTTTTCGTATTAATAGAATTCGTAGGCCCCTGTCTGTCATGATTTGGATTATTGCTTGTCGGCCCTTGCGTCGCCTGAGAAGATTGTGGCGCTTGTGCCGCTTGCGGTGGCTGTGGCTGTGGCTTTCGCTCTTGCTGCTGCTGTGGCTGTGGCTGCTGCGATTGCTGCGACGGCGGACGGTTAGCGCCTTGCTTAGCAGAAGCAGACGAAGATACGGACACGCCCCCGGATGATTCCTGTGCGCGCTTAGCCGCTGCATTCGCCTTAATATCACGGAAGAAGCCTTCAACCTTATGAACCATTTCGTTTTCCATAACACTCATATGGTTGTTTACAGGCAAGTTCAACCGTTTAAGAATCGTAATAATTTCTTTGCTGCTCATATTGAGCGACTTCGCATATTCATATACGCGGAGTTTATCTTTATTGTCCTTGCTGTCTTGTTTATTGTTCAATATTATCCACCTCCGTATTATGGCTCAGATGACTCGCAATCATTTTTCCGAACTGCGCATCGGTTACCGCAAGCACGACTCGATCCGGCTTGCCTATCGCCTTTCCAAGTTGCTCACGGTCGAACGCTTCGGCGAGTTGTATCCCGTAGGTGCTGCACTTATCGTTGAATTTCTTCTTCGTATTGGCAGAAGCATCTCCGGCAATAATGACCAGATGCACTTGCTTCTGCCTTACCGCCTTCTCCACAATTTCATCGCCGGTGATGAGCTTGCCGGCACGCATGCACATGCCAAGCGACGACAATGCTTTATTCGTCTTCATCGGCGCTCAGCTCCTTGCCGGCAATGAATTGATCTTCGACGGCTACGAAGTCTTGCTCTAATTGATCGTAAATATGATCGCCTACCGGCTGTTTAAGCGCACGATCAAGCGCCTTTGTTTTCTTAGCAAGCTTGAAGCAGCTCACTTTGCCGCACAGATATGCTCCGCGTCCAGCCTTCTTGCCCGTCAGGTCAATCTGAACCTCTTCGGCTGGCGTCCGCACAACCCGGATAAGTTCCTTCTTCGGCATCATCTCTTGACAAGCGACACATTTGCGAAGCGGCACTTTTCTTGGTCTCACCGCGCACCCCTCCTCTGCGAGTTACATTGACAATCGTGTTGATCTATACTAATCGATCGAGACGGAGTCCTGATGCATCGTTCCCGTCGTTGTTCTTGGACGTCCGTATTCCTGCTCGGCTTGCGTCTCGCTCTTAATATCGATTTTCCAGCCTGTCAGCTTCGCGGCAAGACGAGCGTTCTGCCCTTTGATGCCGATCGCGAGCGACAATTGATAGTCGGGTACGATGACGCGCGCCATCTTCTCTTGCTCGAAGACGATGACTTCAAGCACTTTGGATGGGCTGAGCGCATTCGCCACATACTCCTCCACATTCTCGGACCAGCGAACGATATCGATTTTCTCGCCTTTCAGCTCGCCGACGATCGTTTGAACGCGAACGCCCTTCTGACCTACGCAGGAGCCGACAGGATCGACTTCGCTATTGCGCGTATGAACGGCAATTTTCGAGCGGAAACCCGCTTCCCGTGCAACGGAGCGAATCTCCACAACGCCGTCGTAAATTTCCGGCACTTCAAGCTCGAATAGACGTTTCAACAAGCCTGGATGCGTACGGGACAAAATAATTTGAGGCCCTTTGGTCGTGTTCTCAACCTTTGTAATATACGATTTGACACGGTCTCCATGCTTGAACTTGTCAGTCGGCATAAGTTCAGTAAGCGGCAATACCGCTTCTACCTTGCCTAGATCGACGAATAGATTTTTCACATCCTGGCGCTGTACGATGCCGTTAACAATATCTTCTTCTTTGTCGATAAAGGCATTATAGATCAGTCCGCGTTCTGCTTCGCGAATACGCTGCGTAACAACTTGCTTCGCCGTCTGTGCGGCAATACGCCCGAAGTCTCGAGGCGTAACTTCGATCTCGGCAACGTCGTCCAACTGGTAATGCGCGTTAATCTCGCGGGAAGCTTCAACCGAAATTTCCAGTCGCGGGTCAAGAACTTCCTCGACAACGGTCTTGCGGGCATATACTTTAATAACGCCGGTATGGCGGTTAATATCAACCCTTACGTTTTGTGCGGTATTAAAATTGCGTTTGTAGCTGGAAATAAGCGCTGCCTCGATGGCCTCTAACAGCACATCCTTCGTAATGCCTTTGTCTCTTTCGATTTCCTGTAACGCTTCAATAAAATCCATGCTCATTGGAATGGAGTTCCCCCTTTCAAAATAGAAAAAAACGAATGTTAGAACACGATTGCCAAACGAGCGCTTGCAACCTTCGAATATGGAATACTATGCTCTTTTTTCCCCACAGCAACAACGGCGTTATCGCCGTCAAACGAAAGCAGCAGCCCTTCAAACTCCTTAGCGCCGCTGATCGGTTCGTATGTCGTTATGTAAACGTGTTTCCCGACGGCTTTACGCACATCCTCCGGCTTCTTGAGCGGGCGCTCCGCACCAGGGGAGGACACCTCGAGGAAATAAGCATCCGTAATCGGATCATTTTTATCCAACTGCTCGCTTACGTGTTCGCTAATTCGGCCGCAATCGTCAATGTCGATTCCGCCCTCCTTATCTACGAAAATCCGGAGAAACCAGTTGCTGCCCTCCTTCACGTATTCAATATCGACCAGTTCAAATCCTTGGCTGTCAAGAAATGGTGAAATCATTTCCTCAACAACGGTTTTGATTTTGGATGTGCTCAAATTGACTTGACCTCCTGTATTTTACGCGGTATGCCTGTTTTGCCGAATACAAAACGTAAAGAGTGGGTTTCCCCACTCTTCTGCATTAGAGCCTTTATCATCATCATTGCCACAAAAATTATAACATAACCACTATAGAGTGACAAGAAATGTTTTCAAGTCCCTTTCAAAACTAGAACAAAGAAAGCTGGTTAGATTCAGGCAGGCCGCGGAAACAACCCATTGATCCGAGTACCTCGACAATCGTTTTTGTTGCTTTCGATTTCATTTGGAAATCCTCGATCGACAGGAATTCACCGTCTTCTCTCGAAGCTGCGATATTGCGCGCCGCATTCTCGCCGATACCAGCAATCGCTGCAAATGGCGGGATCAGAGAATCTCCGTCCACCTGGAATTTCGTAGCGTCCGATCGATAAAGATCAATAGGCTTGAACGAGAAACCGCGAGCCGTCATTTCGAGCGACATTTCGAGCTGCGAAACCATATTTTTCTCTTTCGGAAGCGCATTGAACCCTTTGGCTTCGATTTCAATCAACTTAGCCAGTATGGCATCATAGCCTTGGCAGAGCAGCTCCAAATCGAAGTCATCGGCACGAACGGTAAAGTAGGTCGCGTAATAATGAATCGGATAATAGAGCTTGAAGAAGGCGGTACGCACAGCCGAAATAACATAAGCCGCGGCATGCGCCTTCGGGAACATATACTCGATGCGCAGACAGGAATCAATGTACCAGGCCGGCACCTTGCAGCGCTTCATTTCTTCGATCCATTCCGGCGTTAACCCTTTACCTTTACGAACGCTCTCGGTAATTTTGAACGCAAGTCCGGCATCCATGCCGGCTTTGTAGATCAGATACAACATAATATCGTCACGGCAACCGATTACGGTCTTGATGTTGCAGGTTCCGTTCTTAATCAGTTCCTGCGCATTGCCGAGCCATACGCCCGTACCATGCGACAGACCGGATATTTGCAGCAAGTCGGCGAATGAAGAAGGCTGTGTTTCCTGAAGCATCTGACGAACGAACTTCGTCCCCATCTCCGGCACGCCGTACGTTGCCACCGAGGAGCGAATCTTCTCGGGTGCGACTTCAAGCGCCGCCGTCGAGTTGAACATGCTCATGACTTTCGGATCGTTCATCGGTATCGTCGTCGGGTCGACGCCGGTCAAATCCTGCAGCATCCGCATCATGGTCGGATCGTCATGTCCGAGAATATCGAGCTTGAGCAGATTGCTTTCGAACGCGTGATAGTCAAAGTGCGTCGTCTTCCACTCGGCATTCTGATCATCCGCAGGATATTGCACGGGAGTTACGTCCTCGACCTCAATATAATCAGGAACAACAACGATACCGCCGGGATGTTGGCCAGTGCTTCGCTTAACGCCCGTACAGCCGCTGGCGAGCCTTGCAAGCTCCGCCCCGCGCCACTTCTTGTTATTCTCTTCCTCATATTTCTTCGCGAAACCGTAGGCTGTCTTCTCCGCCACAGTACCGATCGTTCCGGCTCGGAATACGGCCTTCTCGCTGAACAGAACTTTCGTGTAGTTATGGGCAACCGGTTGGTATTCGCCAGAGAAGTTAAGATCGATATCGGGAACTTTATCTCCCTTGAAGCCTAGGAAAGTCTCGAACGGGATATCTTGTCCTTCACCCTTCATCGGCTGGTCGCATTTCGGGCACATCTTAGCCGGCAAGTCAAATCCGCTCGGCACGCTTCCGTCTAGGAACCATTCGCTGTGGCGACAATCCTGGTTTTTACACATATAGTGGGCAGGAAGCGGATTAACTTCGGAAATGCCGAGGAACGTCGCCACGACCGAAGAGCCGACCGAACCCCTTGACCCTACGAGATAACCGTCCGCATTCGACTTCTTCACCAGCTTCTCGGAAATGAGATAGTTGGCAGAGAAGCCGAACTTAATGATCGGAACTAACTCCTTCTCCAGACGGTCGATTACTACTTGCGGAAGATCCTCTCCGTAAAAACCCTTAGCGGTCGAATAGCAGGTATTCCGAATTTCTTCGTCAGCGCCTTCAATAATCGGCGTGAACAGCTCGCTTGGAAACAAATCATACGATTCGAACCGATCGGCGAGTTCAGACGTATTCGTTACGACAACTTGGCGCGCGCGAGCTTCCCCGAGGAACGCGAACTCCTCCAGCATCTCGTCTGTTGTACGGAAATGAGCATCCGGTTTGCGTTGTCCCTTGAGCGGGCTAAAGCCTGTAATGCCATTTATCGTAATGTCCCTGTACATCTTATCCCGCGGGTTCAAGTAATGCACATTCCCTGTCGCTATTACCGGTTTGCCAAGCTCATCGCCAATCTGGCATATGCGGCGATGCGCTTGCTCGATCTCCGCCCGGCTTCCGACCAATCCTTTCTCAACCAAATGCATGTAGAAGTCGATCGGCTGAATTTCCAGCACGTCATAGAAGCGGGCAACCTCGGTAGCCTCTTCTTCCGACTTATTAAGCACCGTCTCGAAAAACTCGCCTTTCTCGCAGCCGGAGATGACTAATAGTCCTTCTCGCAGCTCGACGAGCTTGCTCTTCGGAATCGTAGGGACGCGCTTGAAATATTCGGTATGAGACATCGAGATGAGCTTGTACAGATTTTTTTTGCCTACTGCATTAAGCGCGTATATATTGCAATGGAATGGACGTGAATTAGAAAGATCCATGCCTACATAATCATTAAGCTGATGCAGATCGGTAATATTGCGCTCCGCCGCGTCACCTATCAAGCCGAACAGCACTCCGCCAAGCGCAATCGAGTCATCGATGGCCCGGTGATGATTCTCCAAGCTAATCTTGTATTTGTCGGAGAGCGTGTTCAGTCGGTGGTTCTTTAGCGAAGGATGTATGAATCTAGCCAACTCGAGCGTATCGAGCACAGGATTCATGACTTCCGGCATGCCGAAAGCTTTGCAGGAGGCCTGGATAAAGCCGATATCGAATCGCGCGTTATGCGCAACTAATACATCATTCCCAATAAATTCAATGAATTCGCGCAGCTTAGGTTCCAGCTCTGGCGCATCTTTCACCATATCGTCGTTAATATTCGTAAGCTGCTGGATGTTGTACGGTATTTTCTCATGCGGATTAATAAAGGTCGAGAAGCGATCTACTTCCTTTCCTTCCCGCATCTTCACGCCGGCGAGCTCAATAATTTTATTATTAATGACGGACAAGCCCGTCGTCTCGATATCGAATACGATGTAAGTCGCAGATGCGAGCGGCTCGGGTCTTGATTGCAGCACCATCGGCACAGCGTCATTGACAACGTTCGCTTCCAAACCAAACATAACTTTAATGCCATGCTTCTTAGCCGCTTTGAACGCATCGGGGTAACATTGGACGTTGCTATGATCCGTAACGGCAATCGCCTTGTGTCCCCACTTCGCAGCCGTCTTCACGTAATCGCCGATCGGCGTTACGGCATCCATGACACTCATCGTCGTATGAAGATGGAATTCGACACGTTTCTCTTCGGCCTTGTCCTTCCGTTCCGGCGGAGAACCAATCTCGTGCAGGTCGTTCGGCATCATGACAAGCTCAGGCTCTTGCATGAATCGGTCATACTCGATCCGTCCGCGCGCTTTCACCCATTTGCCATTGGCCAGCTGGCTTAGCACTTTTACGTCATCCTTCGTTTTGGCGAACATCTTCATCGCGATGGAGTCCGTAAAGTCGGTTACGTTGAACGTAAATAAGGTGCTGCCGTTGCGGAGCTCCTTCATATCAAGTCCGAATACCGCGCCCTGTACCGTTATTTTCTTCTCTTCCTCTTGAATATTCATAAGCAGTACGGCTTCTTCTTTAATATCGTAACCGACGGCAAGCTTAACGGATTCCTCGTCGTCACCCGAATATGAGGATTCCGATTGCGAGCTGGCCATCAGTTGCTGCACAACTTCACGCTCTTCCTCGACAAGCTTCAGGTTGAACTCGTCCAATATTTCTTGGCGGGATTCGCTGACGATCATCTTCACTTTGCATATGCGGTTAAAGCTCGTTTCGTAGAAACGGACGATCTCCTCATCAAGCCTCTTTTTGCGCGCAAGCTCCAGCCCCGTTGTATCGAGCAGCGACAGCGTAAGCAAGTCTCCCTCTACATCAATCGTTGCCTTCTGCAGCCAGCCGTTAACCGACGCGATCTCGCGCTGCGCCCATTCCATGAACAAACCCCAATATTGCTGTAAAATCGATTCCGTCTCGACAATCGGGTCATAGATAAGCTGAAAAGAAACGGCGGCAATATGCTCGAACTTCATTTTCGCGGCTTGGCAGAAGCCATTATACGCCTGTAAAGGCACCATGGACGTTTTGCGGATGCAAAACGTCCATTCCCGATTGCTGTTGCTTACGATAACTTGATCAATATAGCCGTCTTGAAAATAAGATTGTATAAGTTCCTGCGGCAGTCCAGCTTGCTGCAACAACAGCTCGAAGCGCTGCCGCTTGTCACCGGTTTGGCTCATGTTTATCACTCCTTATGATCCAATCCCGAGGTGAAACGGCTATCGCCGTCCTTTGACGGTGCAGCGCGTTTCATTCCGGAGAAGTATAGGCGTAAGTATAATAGTGAAACGATATACTCCTATACTTTAATAAGAAACGCCTGACGGCGTCCTTTCTATAGACGTCATCGTTTCATCGAAACGTATAGAAAAAGTATGAGAAAATTATATACTTTCCTATACGTCAAGGTGAAACGCGCAGCGCCGTCTTTAGGCGGCGCTGCGCGTTTCATTCCGGAGAAATATAGCGAAAGTATGGCAAATTGATATACGATCCTATAATTGAACAAAGTTGTTCGTTCTAGGTACTCCGATAGGAGTTTATCTTAATAAGCTCTTGCAAATACGACTGTATGCTTCGAATCATCGCCGCATACGAGACATTTCGGCTTCTGAACGGAAGGTTCGAAAGGAATGTTGCGGCTTGTAGCGCCCGTCTCTTCCTTTACTTGCTTCTCGCAAGCGGCAGAACCGCACCAACCTGCTTCAACGAAACCGCGCTGCTCTTCAAGGAAAGCTTTCATCTCGTCGATCGTATCAACGGAACGGGAATTGTCGCTTCTGAATTGCTTCGCTTTCTCCAGCATGCCGCTCTGAATCTCGGCAAGCATCGCTTCAACTTCAGCTATAAGATTTTCTTGCTGCACGATGCGCTTCTCGCCAGTGATCCGCGATACGAGCACAACGACGCCGTTCTCCATATCGCGTGGTCCAAGCTCGAGACGGAGCGGTACGCCGCGCATTTCGTATTCATTGAACTTCCAGCCCGGACTAACGTCCGCACGGTCGTCGACGCGAACGCGAACGCCAGCTTTTTTCAACTCGGCGTACAGCTCGTCCACGCGACCAACAACTTGCTCGCGCATCTTCGCAGGTCCGATTGGAATCATAATAACTTGTGTTGGAGCAACCTTAGGCGGCAACGCAAGACCGCGGTCGTCGCCATGCACCATAATCAGCGCCCCGATGAGTCGCGTGCTTGCTCCCCATGACGTCGTATGGCAGAACTGCAATGTATTTTCACGATCCAAATATTTGATATCGAAAGCAACGGCGAACTTCGTTCCGAGATAATGGGATGTGCCGGCTTGAACCGCCTTGCCGTCCTTCATCATCGCTTCGATCGAATAAGTGTCAACCGCGCCCGCGAATCGCTCCGAAGGTGTCTTCTCGCCTACGATAACCGGAATTGCGAGGAACTCCTCTACGAACTCACGATAAACGTTCAGCATGCGCATCGTTTCCTCACGTGCCTCTTGTTCGTTCTCGTGAGCGGTATGGCCTTCCTGCCATAGGAACTCGCTTGTGCGAAGGAACGGCATCGTACGCTTCTCCCAGCGTACAACGTTAGCCCATTGGTTAATCAGGACAGGCAAATCGCGGTAAGATTGAATCCACTTGGAATACATATGGCCGAACATCGTCTCGGAAGTCGGACGAACGGCAAGGCGCTCCTCCAGCTTCTCGCCTGCAGCCTCAGTTACCCACGGAAGCTCCGGGTTGAAGCCCTCGACATGCTCCTTCTCTTTTTGGAAGAAGCTCTCCGGGATGAACATTGGGAAGTAAGCGTTGCGGTGACCTGTTTCCTTGAATCTTCTGTCCAGATCGCGCTGAATATTTTCCCACAATTCATAACCTTCTGGGCGGAACACGATACAGCCTCGAACCGGCGAGTAATCCATCAGCTCGGCTTTCTTAATAACATCGATATACCATCTGGAGAAATCTTCGCTCTGCGGCGTAATCTCCGTAACAAATTGCTTATCCTTAGACATGAGCTTTCTTACTACTCCCCTCGTACCAATCGTAAAATATCGTTATAGGTAACTACCAGCATTAACAGCATAATCATTGCAAACCCGACAAAGTGAACCATGCTCTCCCTGTTCGGATCGACCGGTCGACCGCGCAATGCTTCGATTCCGAGGAAAATGAGACGGCTGCCGTCCAGCGCCGGAATTGGAAGCAGGTTGAATATGCCGAGGTAAAGACTAAGCAGTGCTGTCCACGAAGTCAGCTGTACGATGCCTTGGCTTGCAATCTGGCCCGTAACTTCTGCCGTTCGTACTGGACCGCCAACATCGTCTAGATTAAAGTTGCTGATTAGCTGCTTGAATCCTTCGAAAATGCTGATCGTCATATTTTTCATTAATTTAGCCGAACCCGTAATCGTCTCCGCGAAGGTCGCCTGCCTCATCGGCACTTTATTGACGCCGGCGGTAATGCCGACCTTGCCGACTCCTTCGTCGTCAGGCTTCGGTGTAATCTCAATCTGCTGAGCTACGCCGTCTCTTATAATATCGACCTTAAGCGCAACATTAGGAGACTTTCCGATGATATCGAGCATTTTATCAAAATCGGTACCGATCTTCGTGCCATTAATGGCATGAATGACATCGCCTTCTTGCAGCTTGCTTTGTGATGCAGGGGAATCCGGCAATACCGAGTTAATTAGCAGCTTATCGGGCTGAGTGGTTGGTACGCCGGCCATCTGAATGTAAGCAGCGAACAGCACGAATGCCAGTACGAAGTTCATAAATGGACCAGCTGCGATTGCAAGCGCGCGCTGACCTACCGTCTTGCTGCCGAATTGGCGGTCAAGAGGCGCAATCTGCGTATCTCTGCCTTTCGTAATCAGCAGCGCTTGAGGATGTACGGCAAAACGTTCCGTTTCCCCTTCTATATCCAGCGTCACATGAAGATTGCGCTCTAGATCAATCGAGGTAACTTCACCGCGAATAACGTCGCTCCGCTCATCCAAGCGATCCAGATACAGCTTCTTGACGACATTATCCTTAACGCGGACTGCTATCGTCTGGCCTGGCTGAACTTCAACAATCTCTGGATCCTCGCCGGCCATTCTAACGAAGCCGCCTGCTGGGATCAGTCTAAGCGTATACCTGGTCTCGCCTCGCAACACCGAAAACAGCTTTGGACCAAAACCGATCGCGAATTCGCGGACTAATATTCCCGCCCGTTTGGCAAAGTAATAGTGTCCCCATTCGTGAATCGTGACAATAACGAAAAAAACGAGCACGGTCAGAAGAATGACCTGAATCATATGCATATACGTGAAGCCTCCTGTTCGTTACGGCCTGTACATAGATTATCATTATTCTCCCGTCCGATACAAGAGAACCGGTTTTTGGCCGTATGCGATCGCTATACGGTTGCCGCAAACCGGCGGGCCCAGCTGTCTACTTCCGCAATCGTCTGTAAATCGTTAATCTCCGTAACATCATGCCGGCTAACGGTCGACTCTACAATTCTCTCTATATCGAGAAAATTAACTTCACCGTTCAAGAAACGAGCGACTGCTATTTCATTTGCTGCATTGAATACAGCAGGAGCGGAGCCGCCTAAGCGTCCGCTATCGAAAGCAAGCCGCAGTAACGGGAAACGGACAAAATCCATCTCGCGGAAATGAAGCTTGCCGATCTCAGCCAAGTTCAGTCGATTCGTCGGCGTTGCCACGCGATCCGGATAAGTGAGCGCATATTGAATCGGCACTCGCATATCCGGCAAGCCCATTTGAGCGATTACGCTATGATCGGAAAATTCCACATAGGAATGAATGATGCTTTCCGGATGAATAATGACATCTATCTGATCGTATGTAACCCCGAATAGCCATTTGGCTTCAATGACCTCAAGCCCTTTGTTGACCATCGTAGCCGAATCAATCGTAATCTTAGCACCCATTGACCAGTTCGGATGGTTAAGCGCCTCAGTCACTGTAACGCCTTCTAGCTGCTCGCGCGTACGATCACGGAACGAGCCCCCCGATGCGGTAAGCGTAATTTGCTTGATGCTCTCCCGCTTCTCGCCATTCAGACACTGGAAGATAGCCGAGTGCTCGCTATCGATCGGCAGAATCGCCACGCCGCGCTGTTTCGCGCGTTCCATAACGAGATGCCCAGCCGTAACGAGCGTTTCCTTGTTAGCGAGGCCAATCGTCTTGCCGGCATTAATAGCCGCAAGCGTTGCCGGAAGCCCTCGGCTGCCAACGATCGCCGTAACAACTATATCTGCATCCGTATGAGAAGCCGTCTCGATCAAGCCCTCTTCTCCATATACCACTCTTGTTCCAGAGGGCACATGCAGTCTAGCGGCATCGGCTAGCTCCTTCGAACCGAGACATACGATTGCCGGTTTGAACTGACGCGCTTGCTCGATGAGCAGGTCGACGTTAGCCCCCGCCGACAGTCCGACGACTTTGAACAGCTCCGGAGCATGAGCAACGATATCGAGCGTTTGCGTTCCGATAGATCCTGTCGAGCCCAAAATACTAATTTTCTTCATCACTAATATCCTCCAAACTTAAGACGGCAACAGGCCGGTCAGGAGCAGCAGCGGAAATACGATCAGCCAGCTGTCAAAACGGTCGAGTACGCCGCCGTGGCCGGGAAGCAGTGTTCCCGTATCCTTAATATCACGCACTCGCTTGTAGGCAGATTGGATCAAATCTCCGAATTGCCCGGCAACTGCGGCCACCAAACCGATGAGAAGTGCCTTTGGCAGACCAAGACTAACCGTAACCGGCGCGAATAGGGAGAAGATCACTGCAACGATCAAAGACAGCAGGACACCGCCTAACGCACCTTCGATTGTCTTATTCGGGCTGATCGACGGCCATAGCTTCGTTCTTCCGAAGGCTCGTCCGCAGAAATAAGCGCCAGTATCCGACGCAATCGTACAGGAGAAGGACAGGAACGTCCAGAACAGTCCGTTCGGAACGATGCCTCGTACTTCGATCATAGCCGCAAAGCCGTAACCTACATATAAAGCGCCTAGCAACATAAGCGCGGCGCCATCAATTGTCGTTTTATTTTTGGTAATGACAGTCACGGCAAGCAATAGAAACGCCAGCATCCACATGATTGTCATTTCGGAAGGCACATCAACGTTCCAGTCCGACCAAGGAAGCACAAACAGCAATACGCCCGCATACCCAAGCATTGCGGACGGATGCGACCATTTGACGCCGTTCATTCTTGCATACTCCGTAAACCCTATAATGGCGAGCAGTACGAGCAAAGCGGTAAATAGCCAGCCACCAACAATTGTCAGAGCAACTAAAAGCGCGCCAGCCAGCACCCCTGTAATAATCCGTTGTCTCAACGAAACGTCACACTCCGATACTTGAAGCTACAAACCGCCATATCGGCGCACACGGCGCTGATACTCTTGTATGGCCTCATGAAAATGCTCTTCCGTAAACGCTGGCCAATACACATCCGTAAACCATAATTCGCTGTATGCGAGCTGCCACATCATGAAGTTGCTTAGACGGAGCTCTCCGCTCGTTCGAATAAGCAAATCCGGGTCAGGCATTCCGCTTGTATGTAACCGGCTTGCCATCAGCTTCTCATCAATTTCATTGATGTCGACCTCGCCTCGCGACACATCCGAAGCAATATCCTTGACCGCCTCCAGCATTTCCTTGCGGCTGCCGTAGTTAAGAGCAAAGTTCAAGACGAGCCCGGTATTGTTCGCTGTCTTCACGATCGCTTCCTCAAGCGGGCTTATTGTATGGGCAGGCAAGTTCTCTTTATGCCCCATCATTCGGACTTGGACGTTGTTGGCAATCAGCTCGTCGAGCTCGATCTCAAGAAATTGCTGGGGAAGCTTCATTAAAAAGTCGACCTCATCCTTCGGCCTCGTCCAGTTTTCCGTGGAAAACGCATATAACGTCAAATATTTAATGCCCAGCTTATCAGCGGCCATCGTTATTCGCTTGACCGCCTTCATCCCGGAATGATGACCTGCCGTCCGCGGCAATCCACGAGTTTTAGCCCAACGGCCGTTGCCGTCCATAATAATAGCCACATGCTCAGGAACCTTTTCGAAGACTTTAGGATTAGACGGCTTTTTGGACGATTTGCCAAGTAGGGCCCAAAGTCGCTTGATCATCTTCGTTCCTCCCAACCGGAATCAAAACCAAACCCCACCTGTCGGAGGGGCCTATTGTATAATTATACTTCCATAATCTCTTTTTCTTTGGAAACGAGCACTTTATCCACTTCAGCGATGAATTTGTCCGTTGCCTTCTGAATATCTTCTTGATGGCCGCGTGATTCGTCCTCGGAAATGTCCGATTTCTCAAGCTTCTTGATCGAGTCGTTCGCATCCCGGCGAATGTTGCGGATAGCCACCTTCGCTTCTTCACCGAACTTTTTCGACGTTTTCACGAGTTCGCCGCGACGCTCTTCCGTAAGCATAGGCACGGAAATGCGGATCGCGGTTCCATCGTTAGAAGGCGTAAGGCCCAAATCCGATTTCATGATCGCCTTCTCAATTGCAGCAACGGACGATTTGTCCCAAGGCTGGATGAGCAGCGTGCGCGAATCCGGTGTATTGATATTAGCGAGCTGGTTAAGAGGCGTCATTGCCCCGTAGTATTCAACTTGAATGCGGTCAAACAAAGCAGGACTCGCTTTGCCTGCGCGAAGCGACGCTAGGTCGCGTTTTAAAGCCGAGATTGCTTTATCCATGCGTTCTTCAGCGTTTTTTTTAATTTGAAGCGGCATTATTTGACACTTCCTTTCACAATAGTCCCGATTTTATCACCGAGCACGACACGCTTAATATTACCATTCTCTGTTATCGAGAATACAATAAGCGGAATATTGTTGTCCATGCAGAGCGAAGCGGCTGTTGAATCCATTACGCCCAAGTTGCGGTTAAGCATGTCAAGGTAAGTAAGCTCTTCGAACTTTTCTGCCGTATCGTCTTTGAACGGATCGGCCGAGTAAACGCCATCCACTTTGTTCTTCGCCATGAGAATCACTTCTGCTTCGATCTCAGCAGCGCGAAGTGCGGCTGTCGTATCGGTCGAGAAGAACGGATTGCCTGTTCCTGCTGCGAAAATAACGACTCTGCCCTTCTCCAAATGACGAATGGCACGGCGTCTAATGTACGGTTCAGCAATTTGCTGCATCGCGATCGACGTCTGCACTCGTGTTGGCACATCAATTTGTTCCAGCGCGTCTTGAAGCGCCAGTGAATTCATTACAGTAGCAAGCATGCCCATATAATCGGCTGTCGCGCGATCGATGCCTTTCGCCGTACCGGCGATTCCGCGCCAGATATTGCCGCCGCCGCATACGATTGCGACTTCTACGCCGAGTGCAATAACTTCCTTCACTTGGTTTGCAATGGAAGAAATGACCGACGCTTCAATACCGTAGCCTTCCTGTCCTGCCAATGATTCACCGCTGACCTTAAGAACGATACGTTTATACACAGGATGTTCCAACGTTTATACCTCCATCATACAGCTCAAATAAGTGTGCAAGCTTCTACAAATTGTGTCTTTGAAAACAAGCAGGCGGGGCGGACGCCCCGCCCCGCCTGTGCGTTCGGATTAAAGTTTTGCTTGAGCCATAACTTCTTCAACGAAGTTGTCGACTTTTTTCTCAAGACCTTCACCAAGTTCGAAACGAACGAAGCGACGGATCGAGATGTTCTCGCCGATTTTGCTAATTTTTTCATTAAGCAAAGTCGAGATTGTTTTGTCCGGATCTTTGATGAACGATTGCTCCATCAAGCAATATTCTTCATAATATTTCGAAATGCGGCCTTCAACCATTTTTTCAACGATTTTCTCAGGCTTGCCTTCGTTAAGCGCTTGTGCTTTCAAAATTTCGCGTTCTTTCTCAAGCTCATCGCCAGGAACTTCTTCGCGGCGAACGAATTTCGGATTAGCAGCTGCGATTTGCATAGCGATGTCTCTTGCAAATTCACGGAATTGATCCGTTTTTGCAACGAAGTCCGTTTCGCAGTTTACTTCAACGATAACGCCGATACGGCCGCCAGCGTGGATGTACGATTCTACTACGCCTTCTGTAGCGATACGGCCAGCTTTGTTAGCTGCAGCCGACAAACCTTTTTCACGAAGCAAAGCGATCGCTTTTTCGATGTCGTTGTTTGTTTCGTCCAAAGCTTTTTTACAATCGAGCATTCCTGCTCCCGTTCTTTCACGTAGTTCTTTTACCGCGCTAGCGCTAACTGCCATGTTAAACCCTCCTAAATGTTGTGCGAAGCTGTTATTCTACCTTATTTAGAAAAAATGATTTTCGTTCAAAAAAAGGGCAGTGAGAGGTTTTTCACCATCTGACCACCCTTTGTTGACCTGCATGAACTGCTATTTAAGCCGTTGTTTGCTCGCCTTGGTTAGCTTCTACGATTGCGTCAGCCATCTTCGAAGTCAACAACTTAACGGCACGAATTGCATCGTCGTTACCAGGAATGACATAGTCGATTTCGTCTGGGTCACAGTTCGTATCAACGATACCAACGATTGGGATACCAAGTTTACGAGCTTCTGCTACAGCAATACGCTCTTTGCGCGGATCGATGATGAACAGCGCGCTTGGCAAACCTTTCATACCTTTGATGCCGCCGAGGAATTTCTCCAAACGGTCTTTTTCTTTGCGAAGAATGATAACTTCTTTCTTAGGAAGAACTTCGAAAGTGCCGTCCTCTTCCCATTTCTCAAGTTGTTTCAAACGGTCGATACGCTTTTGAATTGTCGAGAAGTTCGTAAGCGTGCCACCCAACCAACGTTGGTTGATGTAGAAGTTGCCGCAACGTTCTGCTTCTTCTTTAACCGAGTCTTGAGCTTGTTTCTTTGTGCCGACGAACAGCATAGTGCCGCCCTCTGCAGCAACGGATTTAACGAAGTTATACGCTTCGTCAACCTTTTTAACTGTTTTTTGCAAGTCGATGATGTAAATTCCGTTTCTTTCTGTGAAGATATAACGATCCATCTTAGGATTCCAACGACGAGTCTGATGACCGAAGTGTACCCCAGCTTCGAGAAGCTGTTTCATGGAGATAACCGCCATATTCAACACCTCCTGTATTGGTTTTGTGTGCTCCTCCGCCACTCGCATCTCTTGCCAACACTTTCGCCGAGCGAAAGCACCATTGGCAAAATTGACCGGCGTGCGTTTTTAACACCGTCAATTAATATATCATATATGACAAACGTCTGCAACAATGGTTTATAGAATAAAATCAGTTCGCTGCCTTGGAGCTGTTGAACGCGTCCGCTTCTGATTTCGTAATCGGCTTGCTCGTAACGGTTTCGATGGCTTCATCAACCGTCATATTCTCGTGAAACAAAAAATAACCGGCGCGAACCAGTTTTTTGTCCTTCTTCATTTGATTGATGAACCCCGTCTTATCGTCAATAATATGGTTCTTCTCGAGCAATGAAGCTGTATTGCTTAAGTTCGCTCCATGTTCAATCCGCAGCACCTTCTCAGCTTTAGATTGATCAGTTGCAGGCTTAGCCGGAACGGGCGTAGAAGTAGGCTCAAGGGGCTTGTCGCTTGCTTTCGCTGGCGCATCCGTTGCTGCTTGATCCGCATTATGATTCACTTCGTCGTTTATCTCGGCTGAATCCTTCTGTGCTGCCAGCAGCGCATCGACTTCTTCTTGGGTATACAGCTTCTGGTCAGCTGCTTGATCTACGCCAAGCAAAGACAGCTTGTCCTCGCTTTTCTCGCCGATGTACATGAGCTCCAAAAGAAGCGCTCCTATAATAATGCCGACGCCGAGACCAATCATAAATGTCCGGTTTTTAAGCATGAGCGGCATCCTCCTGCTTTGCAAGCTGCATAATGAGCTGCACCTCGCCTTTGTTCATGCCAAGCTTCTTCGATATCGCTTCGATCGATTTTCCTTGCTCATACAATTGGAACAGCTCCGCGTAACGAGCCTGGATCGAGTTTTTCATTTGAACGGGCTCTTCTTCTGTCTGCGTTGCTTCTTCCTCATGATTGGACTGACTCATTATTGGAGCAGATTGAATCGCTTCTTGCTGCACGGATTCCTTCGTTAATGGAACCAGCCTTGTCCCTTGGTTCACTATACTCGCAGCTTGTTGCGTCGCTAGAAGCAGCTGTTGCTCAAGTGTAGAGCTCTTGCGCTCTAGCTCTGCTATTCGCATATCTTTGCGCTCCGCGTCCAACTTCGCTTCCTGCTGCGATTTCGCGACAAGCGAGACGAGCTCCTGATTGTCCTTCTCCATATTCTCCATAAACTGCTCGAGCGCCGTCTCCATATTCTGAATGCTTTGTGATGGCTGCTCTGCTTGCCGCTTCTGTCTAGGCAGCATAAAAGCCAGCACGATGACAACCGCTCCAACTAACACAATATATTGCCAGTACGATTCCACCTCACTTACCGCCTTTCTCCTGATGACTTGCTCTTCTATAATTTAATGTCAAGATTATGCCCCTTGAATGGATGGGCAGGCTTCGCTTCCGTCTGCTCGTCCGTCTGTTCGCCAGCTGTGCGCTTGGAAGCAGATGAACGGTGACCTCCGGATTCTTTACTCTGATCTTGATCGCTGCGCACCTTCTGACCGGTCGCTTGCTCAACTCCGGTATTTTTTGACCGCAGCTGTTCGGTTTCCTTGGATGCTTGACCCGCTAATGCTGACTGGTCAGCTAAGGGCTTATGAGCAGCTTGTCCTTGCAGTCCACTATACTCTTGCGTACGCGGCACAGACATTTGCATATCAAGTGGTTTGAAGGTCATAGAAGACTCCCCCTTATAAGGTAGTCGGCCGAGCAGAAGCCGAGCAGTGCGGTCTATCTCTGTTTCTTGCCGCAGTTAAATGCTTAAGTTCGCTTATACTTCAAGGACTTGGACTTCTAATGTGATTAGGAGATTAATGGATTCATAGAAATATCCCCGTCCTGATAACGGAAAGATACTCGCTGCGCTGCGTCTTTAACGAATTTGGTATAACGTCCGATGACGACCTTCGTTCCGCCGTAGATCGTATGTACGACCTCAATCGTGGCCCGATCCGTATCTTCCAGCGAACGTTCAATCTCGAGAATGCGCATTCTCGTCTCCTCTACCTCTACCTTAGTCTGACGCTTCGTCACGCTAAGCTTAACCCGCAAAGCCATCTTCTCCTCGGAGAGTTGTCCAGCTGCGGCCAGCTGATCGAGAATCGTAAGCGCTTTATCCGTTTTGTCCAAGCTTTCCGCAGATTGCTTCAACCTCGTCCTTAGCTCCTGCAGTTCATAACGGAACTCGGGCTTCACGCCAACCTCGATCGCTGTTGCTGTAGACATCGTGTTGCCGACGGTGCGGGCACGCACCAAGTCGCCTGCTTGAACGATGCCGCCAACGATTAATCCTTTTGCTCCTGAGCAAACGATGCTTTTGCCCGCTCTTATGCTTGAATGCATAATGCTTTGGGAGACGAGAATATCTTCACCGGCAATGACATTCGCTTCTTGAATAAAGGAACTGCGCACGTTGCGCCCAGCCTTTACATGCCCCTTATTTCCACCGAGAATACCCCCTGTAATCTCAATAGAGCCTTCTGAATCAAGCTCAGCGCCTTCTACGCCGCCTATAACGCGAATATCGCCAGCTGCTTTTATACGGAAGCCGTTAAGTACGTTGCCGCGAATGACGACCGTTCCGACAAAATCAATGTTTCCGACACGATAGTCAACGTCGCCATTCACTTCATAGATCGGAAAGACGTTAATCTTTTCCTTATCCGTCATCGTGATCAGACCGTCAATTGCCGCATACATAGCCGTTTGTTCCGGATTAAGCACAACGTTCTTGCCTACTTTGAAACGTACCTGCTTGCCCAGCTTGGAAGGAATCACTTCTCCGTTAACCGTTACTCCGGATGGCCCTGGCTGCGGATCAATTCGTTCAGCGATCAGTTGCCCTCGCGTAACGTTCTTCAGCTTATTAACATCCTTGAAGTCAATTTTGCCGTCTTCATTCTCGGACGGACGTTTATCCCGCTGTTCAAGTTCATAGATAAGGTTAATGTATCCATCTTTGCCGGGTTGCGCTGATCTGCCCTTTGCAATGATGGTTTGTTCCTTGCAATAGGCTAGCGGATTACTGCTTATGTAATTTAGCATCTCTGTCTGAAGCCCTTGGACAATTCCTTTGCTCCGTACAAAACGCTCCAACTGCTCAGCTGTACACTCGAATTCATCCGTTATTCGGCTAAAGGTTAAGAAGGCCGACATCTTGTCCGCTGAAGTCTGGACGCGCAGAAAGCTGTCTAATTGTTGATCATCCACCTTATCTCCTCCTTTCTAATGCTGCAAGAGTTGATCCTTATGTTTAGCCAGCGCTCCGCGCAAACGTAAAATCGCTTTGGAATGGAGCTGGGAAATTCTCGAAGGCGATAATGACATCACTTCAGCTATTTCGCTCAAAGACAATTCCTCGTAGTAGAACAAGGATACTACCGTACGTTCCTTCTCGGTCAATCTTTCGATCCCCTTCACTAACGATTCCTTCATATAAAACTCATGAACCTTGTGATCGGGATTTTTCGCTTTGTCGTCCACCAGCAATGACATACGTGTCTCGGATTCCTCTTCACGAATGGGATCTTCCAAGGAGCATACCGTCGTCACTGCAATGTCTTGAAGCATGCCGGCAAATTCTTTCTCCGATATTTGCAAATAGGAGCTAATCTCGGCATCTGTTACGGAACGCAAATACTGCTGCTCGAGATGCTGATAGGCTTCCTCCACTCGCTTCGCTTTCTCGCGCACCGAACGAGGCACCCAATCGCCTTGCCGCAATCCATCGATAATTGCACCGCGTATACGCCATGAAGCATAAGTCTCGAATTGCAATCCCCTGCAATAATCAAACTTCTCGATTGCATCGATTAAACCCATAACGCCATTGCTAGCGAGATCATCCTTAATTACGTTTTTGGGCAGGCCGATTGCCATACGATTCGTAACGTAATCAACAAGCGGCAAATATTGTTCGATCAATTGCTTCTTAGCTTCGACTTCACCACGTTCTCTCCACGCTTGCCACATCTGGATGTTTGTCAGATGTGCGGTTTTTGGCTCGGCCATCGATTCACTCTCCTGTCAGGTGACGAATGGCCTTAGCCAATTCCTCAGGCTGTGAATTTTTTGTAGAAAGCAATTGAGGAGGATTAAGCGGTTGAAACGCGCTAACAGCCTCCTGCTTTTGGGCTCCAACAGTAGAATTGTCTTCTCGCATCTGTTTCTTGAGCAGCTCATTCAAATCGTCACTTTCGTTCGGCGTCTGAAGATCGAGCTGCCCTCCTGTTAGGCTGCCGGCAGCTTCCGCGCTTTCGGATGGTTCTCCAATTAGCGCCGGAGGTTTAAGGATGATGGCAAACACTGCTCGTACCGCATACGCAAGAACAAAGAAAGCGATGAAAGCATACGCGCTTCGAAGCAGTACTACGCCAAGCGGATTCGCTCCGAGTGAGAAAGCTACCGTCAGTACCGTGCCGACGAATCCTAATCCAACATTCCATCGCCATGTTCCTAGCATGTCAAATCTCCTTTATTCCAAACTGCACACTTCGTATCGAAAGTATGCCGCTGTTGCTGTCTATTTCAATCGTGCGGCCGACACTGCCTCCGGTATCTTGTGAAAGGATCGGAATCTTGAATCGATGAAGCATTGCTGTGCACGATTCTACGTTACGCGGTCCGATTCTCATCGTATCGCTATGTCCGGACATCGCAAACATTTGTGCGCCTCCAGCCATCTTCGCTTTCATACGCTCTATTCGCGCGCCTTGTGCAAGCATTCGATCCAGCAATTCAGGAATTGCCGTATCCGAATATTTTGCCAAATTAATTGTAGTTTCGCGGGCAATATCTGATGAAGGCAGCATGACATGCGCCATACCGGCTATTTTGCGAATCGGGTCAAACAACGTAAGACCCACACAGGAACCAAGTCCAGTCGTCTTAAGGATTGCCCCGTCCATTGCGATATTCAGATCTGCCATGCCTACCTTGATCACATTTTGCTGTATCATTGAACGACTCCCAGGGCCCTGAATATTTTGTCGAACGATTCTGGATCCGGGATTAGGAAGAAGTGCCCCTCTAGCGCCTCACGATCTTCTAAGAAAGTCGTTTCGATCAGCATTGCAGAGTCGCCCATCTCGCCATATTGGACAAGTCCATAACTAAGAATAGCTCCCGCCATATCAAGCGCAATCTGTGGAACAGACGGCGCCATCGTCAGATGAGTAAAATCGGCCAGCGATGATAAGTACGATCCGGCGAGTATATTGCCAATCTCGCATAACGCGGAAAGCTCCATCTCTGAATAACCTTCTTGGCCTTCCTCTCGTATAGACAATAATTGTCTTAACAAGCGTTCAGCCGATGCTTCCTCGATGATAAAGAACATATTGCCCGGGGCGTCCCCTTCTACGCGAAGGAAAACGGCGAACACAATTTGTTCCGAGCCGCCAACCCGATCGGCAACTTCTTCGAAAGGAAGCAAGCTTACTTTGGGAACAGCCATATCAACCGGCTTGTCCAGAAGACGGGACAATGCGGTCGCTGCATTGCCCGCCCCAATATTACCTACTTCTTTCAGTACATCTAGCTCGAAGGCTTCGAAACGACTAAATATACTCACTTCTACGCCTCTACTTGCGCTAGCTGGACAATCTCGTTTTTGTTGAGGACTTCCGATAGATTGAGCATAATAAGAAGCCGGCCTTCTCCGAGCTTCGCAATGCCGCGCAAATATTTCGCTTTAATGCCGCCAACAATCTCTGGCGGCAAATCAATAGAATCCGTGTCGATATCAATGACATCGTTAGCTGCATCTACGATAAAGCCTACTTCAATCTCGCCTACCGCTACGACGATTATCCGCGAATTTTCGGTCGGCTGCGTCTCGGATAGATTAAAGCGGCCGCGAAGATCAATAATGGGAACGACTATCCCGCGAAGATTAATAACTCCTTTAATGAATGCCGCTGTTTTCGGGACACGAGTAATTGGAGACAATCTTTCAATCGTGCGAACCTTATCTACTTCAATACCGTACTCCTCGTTGCCTAGCGCGAACACGATAACCTTTACTTCTTCTCCCATTGTAAACCCTCCCTATTTAATGAGTGCATTCGGATCAATGATAAGTGCCACGTAGCCGTCGCCGAGAATCGTTGCTCCGGATATCGCTTCAATGTTGGCCAGATACTTGCCAAGCGTCTTAAGTACGATTTCACTTTGGCCGATGAACTCGTCTACCGTAACGGCAGCCCATTTCTCGCCTTTGCGAACGACGACAATTTCCGTTTCGTCTTCCGTATCCTCGTTATAATCAGGTGAATCCAAAACTTTGCTTAGCGATACGACAGGAATGATTGTATTCCGGAATTCAATCATCCGATTGCCATGTACATGGAGCACTTGCTCTTTGCGAATAATGCCCGTCTCCACGATGGACGATAGAGGAATCGCATACTTCTCGCTTCCTAGCTTAACAAGCATTGCAGATATAATAGACAAAGTAAGCGGAAGCTGAACAGAGAATTTCGTTCCTCTGCCTGACGCGGAATCTACCGTTACGTTTCCGCCGAGTGATGTGATCTTTGATCTAACAACGTCAAGACCAACACCGCGGCCGGAAATATCGGATATTTTGTCGGCCGTACTAAATCCAGCAGCGAAGATGAGCATATTAATTTCATCGTTCGTCAGCTTCTTCGCTTCTTCCTCTGTAACGACGCCATTCTTGATTGCGGTCTTCAGCACTTTATCCTTATGGATGCCTCGGCCGTCTTCTTCCACTTCAATAAATACATGGTTTCCGCTATGGTAAGCGCGGAGATTGATCGTACCTGTCTCCGATTTGCCCGCGGCTATACGCTCTTCAACCGTCTCAATTCCATGATCCACCGAGTTGCGAAGCAAGTGAACAAGCGGATCGCCGATCTCATCGATGACCGTGCGGTCAAGTTCGGTTTCAGCACCGGAAATGACGAGATCGATCTTCTTGTCCAACGACTTAGCCAAATCCCGGATCATCCGCGGGAAGCGGTTGAATACCGATTCCACTGGAACCATGCGAAGCTTTAGAACGATGTTTTGCAAGTCAGAGCTGACACGGGCCATGTGCTCAACCGTCTCGGTCAAATCATTGCGTTTAATCTCACTGGACAGCTGCTCCAGCCTTACACGATCGATCAACAGTTCGCTGAACAAATTCATAAGCGTGTCCAAACGTTCAATATCGACGCGAATCGTACGCGAAACGGCTGGCGCTGGAGCCGAAGATGCACTCGTTTGAGCAGCTGGCGCCGCAGCAGTTGCCGCCGCCGTTTGGCTTTGGGCTTCAATAACAGGTGCTGCTGCAGTTTCGTTCCCTTGGGCAGCACTATCGATCGCAGGCGCCGCTGGCGATTGGCTTAGCATAGCCAGCGATTCCTGATCAAGCAACGTAACGACGGCCGATTCGATTTCTGAAATATCGGAAATTTGTTTCTGTAGATCTGCGCCCTCTAGCGGCGATATCGTAAATACAGAGAACGATAGATCGAACTTTTCTTGCTCGATATCCTGAACGGACGGTTCTGACTTCACGATCTCGCCGCTGCGCTCAAGCAAGTCGAATACCATGTAGGCACGCGCCGCTTTCAAGACGCAATTATCGCGGACCGATACTTGAATGTGATACACATTCTGACCGCTTTCGATCGATTGCAGCAATACCGATGATTGGAATTCATCGAGCAGCATGGCTCCAGCTGTTCCCGCAGACGGCTTAGCAGCCTCAGTTGCAACAGGATGAGCCGAAGCAGCTCCCGATTTATAATCGCTTTTGAGAATGACTTGAAGAGAAGCAACGATCGCCGTTACGTCCGCTTTGCCCGTTCCTCCGCCAACGATATCCTGTACCATCGCTTCCAAAGCGTCAAGCCCTTTAAACAATGTATCAAATATAAAGCTATCCATCTTAAGCTTGCTATTACGAACGAGATCTAGCACATTTTCCATCTCATGCGTTAGAGCTGCCAGATCCTCGAAGCCCATCGTTGCCGACATCCCTTTAAGCGTATGAGCGGAACGGAAGATGGCTTGAACGATGCTTAGCTCCCCGGGCTCGCCTTCAAGCTTGAGCAGGTTTTCGTTCAATGCTTGCAAGTGATCGTTCGATTCATCGATAAACATGGACAAGTATGCATTCATATCCATTTCGAGAAACACCTCCTGTAAGTACTTATGGTAGTCACTAACATTTATTTCAACACTGCATTCACTAACTCGGACGCAATGTGTTGCAACGGCAATACAGTTCGAGCGTACCCGCCTTCAATCGCACATCTTGGCATGCCGTAAACGACGCAAGTTTCCTCGGATTCGGCAATCGTTGATACCGCACCGCTTTGAGCGAGCTGCATCATTCCTTTGGCGCCGTCGCTTCCCATGCCGGTCATAATAACCGCATGCCGCTTCAACTCCTGATGATCGATTAATGATTCGAACAACACATCAACAGATGGACGATGACCATTTCGCACTGGCTGTTCTGTCAACTTGATCCGATATCCGTCAGTGTCCTTGTCCAGCATCATATGATAGCCGCCTGGCGCGATATATACGACACCGGCCGTTACCTTTTCTCCATTGGTCGCTTCTACAACCTGCAGCGGACTAAAGCTGTCCAACCGCTGTGCGAGCGACTTCGTGAACTTCGGAGGCATATGCTGAACAACAAGTACAGGGGATGGGAAATTCGCTGGCAGCGAGCATATCACTTCATGAAGCGCTCTTGGTCCTCCAGTCGATGTGCCGATTGCTACGATATGGCGGAAATTCGAAGCCGTTCCCGATAATGGCTTAACGACATTATTCGGTGGCTGAATCACTCTCGATTGTGCAGGTTTCGCCTTCGCAACCGACTCCTTAGGAAGACTGCTTGGCTGCGAATGTGCAGGTTTTGCTTTCAGTGCCGACAATGGTTTGCTAGGAGCGGCATCATGAAGCGGTTTATGTAAAGGGGTGGTCGACCTTGCCGGCAGCGGCTTGTCCTTGGACGGCTGAAGCAAAGGCTTCTTACGTTCACTAAAGATAGGAGCAGCAGGCTTTGGCGTCGTATCCTCATATTTTTGAGGTTCAGATACAGGTTTAAGTAACGGCATAATGGCTGCGTCGACTTTGCTCGCTTCGACTTCTTGGATCTGGATGACCGGTTGATGACGCTTCGTCAAGACGGCAATTTTCAGTTTCTCCAGCAATTGCTCGCCAACCTGATGAATATCGTGGGAAATGCTGCTTGACGGCTTCCGAATAAAGTCGAATGCGCCGTATTGCAGCGCTTTTATCGTATCTCTTGTGTTATCTTCGCTAATGCCGGATAACATAATGATCGGAATTGAATGAACCTTCATAATGTGCTTCAGCGCTTCGAGCCCGTTCATAAGCGGCATTTCCAAATCCAGCGTTACAGCGTCCGGCTTCCATTGCGTAACAGCTTTTATGGCCTCCTCGCCGTTATCGGCAGTGGCAACAATCGTGAATTGCGAATCTTGGAGTATCAGATCGCTTATAATTTTCCGCATGAAGGCGGAGTCATCTACTACTAGAATGCGATAAGGAGCCATCTGCGTTCCCCCTAGATTTCAAAGGATTATCGTGAAAGTCTGAACATTTTGTGTAAAAACCCTTTGACGCCTCCCGTCTCTACGGCTTTAGGCATCTCCAGAAATTGCATGGCAATTCGTTCAATTGCTGAGGAAGCCTCCGAGCTCGGATATGCGACAGTAAAAGGAATTTGTCGTTTTACAGCCTTGGAAACGTTCGAATCATCGGGCACGATGCCAAGTGACGGAATCTCCATGTGCAAAAACTGACTCGATACGAGATTGATCTTGTCGGCCGTCTGGCGACCTTCGCGATAATCCGTTGCTCGATTGACAATCAGCTTGAACGGGACGTGAATATCCATCCCTATTACCATCTTGATAAGTGCGTAAGCATCCGTGATGGAGGTAGGTTCAGGTGTCGTCACTACGATCGTTTCTTGCGAAGCGGCAATAAACTTTACCGTTTCCTTCGATAATCCCGCACCTGTATCGAACAATATAATGTCATATTGCCCATGCAACTTATCGATTTGCTCAGCGAAGCCGTCAAGCTGCTCCTTGGTCAAGTTCAGGAGATCGCTAAAGCCCGAACCTCCAGCAATAAAGTGCAGCCCTTCCGGACCAAGCTGTATAATGTCCCATATCGTTTTCTCTTGCTTAAGTAAGTGATAAAGACTATAACGTGACGAAACTCCCATCAGAACGTCGATATTCGCCATTCCGATGTCGGCATCGAACACGAGCACCTTCTGTCCGAGACGCTTCAGCATGATAGCAAAGTTAAGGCTGAAGTTCGATTTCCCAACGCCGCCTTTGCCGCTTGTCACGGTAACGATGCGGGTCTGGCGACCTTCTTCTATTCGTTCTCTCTGCTTAATTAAATTTCGCAGCGCTTCTGCTTGGTCATTCATGGGATGAATCCCCCAGTAAAAGCTGAATATAGGACTGTACCCGGAACCTTTCTATATCGTCCGGCACCGTCTGGCCAGCAGCCAAGTATGTAGGGAGCAGCTCGTATTTCATAATCAGATTGAAGATCGTTCCAAAAACGGATGTCTCGTCCAGTTTCGTGAACAATACCTTCCGTACGCCATACTTCGCAAACTGCTCAGCAACGGCCGCCATATCCTTCGTCTTGGCCGTTAAGCTAAGGACAAGGATCGTCTCGCTCGGCTCCTTCGTTTGCAACAGGCTAAACACCTCGGATACATGAAGCTCGCTCCGGAAATTGCGTCCCGCCGTATCCATATAGATGAGTTCGCGATCGTCTAGCTGCTTATACGCTTTCGTTAAGTCAGGCTGAGACACGACGACTTCAAGCGGAATGTTCAAAATATTCGCATACGTGCGGAGTTGATCTACCGCTGCTATACGGTACGTATCCGAAGTAATGAAACCAACCTTGCGGCTGAACTTAATCGTCTGCTCGGCGGCAAGCTTAGCAATGGTGGTCGTCTTGCCCACACCTGTAGGCCCAACAAAATGGATGACTCTTGCGTCTGGATCGATTGCTTGTCCAACAAATGGGCGCATCCATTCTTCCAACAATTTGGCTGCCTCAATCCACAGCTGCTTCTTGTCTAATTCGGTTTGCTGCTCATTCTGCTTATCCGCAATAGCTTGCAGCAAGCGGTCGATCCATTCGTCTGACAATTCCTGATCGATCAGTCTCTCCTTAAGCTCCAGCATTTGCTCAGAATAAAAGGCTCTTTCGCTTTGCTGCTTAGAGAGCTGAACCATATATTGCCGTAAATCTCTAATCTCATCGATGATGAACTGCTCCCGTTCCGCCCGCATGCTTTCTTTCGATTCCGGTGCAGGCGGTGCTAATACAGGGGGCAGAATAGGCGCTTCAGCTTCTTGAACTGCGGCGGATGAACGCTGCATGTTTTGCAAAATCTGCATCGCTGCAGCGTTCACCTCGGGTGGTGCCTGCCGCTGCGGAACAGCGTTCGCAGGCGTCGATTCTACCGCTGCAATCACTTCAACCTTTTTTTTGCGGAACATTCCCATGAAGCCGCCAATCTTTATTTCCTTCGAATTCAATATGACAGCGTCTTTGCCTAGCTCCGACCGGATAATGGATACGGCTTCCGGCAATGCGTCAACGATATAACGTTTTACTCTCATAAGTTCACCACCCCGATACTTTGAACTTCAACGTTCGGCTCCAGTTCACTGTACGAAAGCACGGGTACATCCTGCATCGTCCGTTCGACAATTTGTCTTAAGTACATCCGTATCGTCGGCGAAGCGAGTACGACTGGCTGCTGCCCGGTTTGAATCTGTCTGTTCACATGTTCGGCAAGCTTCTGATAGATCTGTTGCGTTGATACCGGATCAAGCGCGATATAGCTGCCCTGCTCCGTCTGTTGCACCGATTCGGCAATCTTCTTCTCAAGCTGCGGGCCTACCGTAATGACACGAAGCGTATCGCCTTGCGGCGAGAACTGTTGTGTAATTTGGCGGGACAACGATTGTCTTACATATTCCGTCAGCACATCCGGATCTTTGGTATAGCTGCCATGATCGGCAAGCGCTTCGAATATGGTTACGAGATCGCGAATCGATACTTTCTCACGCAGCAGCTTCGCAAGCACTTTTTGAATTTCGCCTATCGATAGAATCGAAGGAATGAGTTCATCGATAAGAGCAGGATACGTTTCCTTCACATTCTCGATCAGCAGTTTCGCTTCTTGACGTCCGATCAGTTCATGCGCATGGCGCTTAATAATTTCCGTCAAATGCGTCGCCACGACGGAAGGCGGATCCACGACCGTATAGCCAGACAGCTCGGCGCGTTCCTTCATCTGCTCATCAATCCATATTGCTGGAAGACCGAATGCCGGCTCCATCGTTTCGATGCCGATAACCGAATCGTCTTCAAAGCCTGGGCTCATCGCCAAGTAATGGTTAAGCAGCAGATCACCGCGCGCCACTGTATTGCCTTTGATCTTAATGACATATTCGTTCGGCTTAAGCTGAATGTTATCTCGAATGCGGATGACTGGGACAACAAGTCCCAACTCAAGCGCGCATTGTCTGCGGATCATGATGATCCGATCAAGCAAGTCGCCGCCTTGCTGCGTGTCGGCGAGCGGGATTAAGCCGTAACCGAATTCGAATTCGATCGGATCCACCTGAAGAAGACTGATAACGCTCTCCGGACTGCGAACCTCCTCGATCTGTTGCTCCTCGACAAGCATTTCCGCTTGTTCTTGTTCCTTCGAGATGACCTTCTGCATCTTCCATGCCCCAAAAGCTAGTAACAGTGCGAAAGGCCATGTTCTGAATATTCCGATTGGCGTAAAACCGAGTAAAAACAATGTGCCCGCTGCTATGTAAAGAAGCTTCGGATATTTGAATAATTGGCTTGTGACATCTTCGGCAAAGTTTCCGTTGGAAGCTGCTCTTGTTACAATAAGACCTGCCGCCGTCGAAATCAGTAGTGCCGGGATTTGGCTTACGAGTCCATCGCCGATCGTTAAAATCGAGAATGTCTCTAGCGCTTCGGCGAAGCTAAGTCCACGAAGCGTCATCCCGATGATGAAGCCACCTACCAAGTTAATCAATAGAATGATGATCGACGCAATCGCGTCGCCTTTTACGAATTTACTCGCACCGTCCATAGCGCCGTAGAAGTCGGCTTCACGTTCGATCTTGGAGCGGCGCTCTTTCGCTTGGGTCTCATTAATCAAGCCGGCGTTGAGGTCAGCATCGATACTCATCTGCTTGCCTGGCATTGCATCGAGAGTGAACCTTGCGGCAACCTCCGCAACCCTCTCGGAGCCTTTCGTAATAACGATGAACTGAACAACGACGAGGATTAGGAAGACGATAAAACCAACTGCTATTTCACCGCCGCCTACCCATCTGCCGAACGTCTCAACAACTTCGCCTGCATGGGCATGACTCAAAATATTTCTTGTCGTTGATACGTTAAGCGCTAATCGGAACAAGGTCGTTACGAGCAAAATGGCGGGGAAGATCGAGAAATCCAGCGCTTCCCGCGTATTCATCGCAATAAGTAAAATCATCAACGCTATCGATATATTGACGATAAGGAGAAAGTCTAGCAGCAGCACCGGGATCGGGATAATCATCATGAGAACAATCCCAATGATACCGAGTAATATGATTATATCTCTTGCTTTCATGACGCTGCCTCCTCCCTATAATTTATGATGACTTTGCTCGGCCTTTCATTTTATATACATATGCCAACACTTCAGCCACAGCTTGGAACAGATCACCCGGGATCACATCGCCGATCTCGGCCCGTTCATACAGCGCTCTGGCAAGCGGCTTGTTTTCCATCGTAATGACTCCGTTTTCCTTTGCAATCTCTTTGATACGGAGTGCTACATGATCCATCCCCTTCGCGATTATAGTAGGTGCCTCCATATTCGAAGCGTCATATTTGAGTGCGATCGCAAAGTGAGTCGGGTTCGTGATAACGACATCGGCCTTCGGAACCTCCTGCATCATGCGCTGCAAAGCCATTCTGCGCTGCTTCTCGCGAATGCGGCCCTTGATGATCGGATCTCCCTCTGACTTCTTGTGTTCGTCTTTTATATCTTGCTTGGACATCTTCAAGCTCTTCGCGTGCTCATAGCGTTGATAGAAGTAATCCGCGAAGGCAAGCACAACAAGCATTGCACTGACTTGCAGCCCGATCTTCAACGTCAGACCCGCTATATAGCTGAATGTCTGCTCAATTGGCATCGTCGTTAGCGTTAATATTCGCTCCCAGTCACTCTTGATTGCCATGAACACGAAGATACCGATGATGAGCAGCTTGAGGATGCTCTTAAGTCCTTCAACAACCGTCCTCATTGAAAAAATTTGTTTAAAACCTTTGAGCGGATTAAGCTTCTCCAGTTTCATCTTTAACGGCTCGCCAGTAAGCAGAAAACCGAACTGCATGACGTTTCCGACAACGCCGATGAACATCGCAATTGCGAAGATCGGCAGTAAAAACATTAAGATCTCTACCGATACATCAAGCAGCAGCGTCATCACGTTCTCGGTAGTCAGCTCCATCGAGAGCCAATCCTCGAATAAATTGCCGAACAAACCCAGAACATGTTTCTTATAATAGCCGCCTAGCATCATGAAGCTGGAGAATATTGCAAGGAGAACGAGCGCACCAGGCAAATCGCTTGATTTGGCAACTTGACCTTTGTTTCTGGCTTCACTTACTTTCTTAGGTGTCGCCTTCTCCGTCTTCTCTTGACTAAACAGCTGCAAATCTAGTTTAAAACGATATGTACGCATCGATGCTGCCCTCCTAACGCCCGGCGGGCGGCCCTTGTACGATGCCGAATATATGTTCTAACGACTCGAACATAATCGAATATAGCCTTTCGAAGATCGACGCCAGACCCGGCATCAGAAGAATGAGCAGGAACAAGCCGATAATCAATTTAAGCGGCATGCCGATAACAAAAACGTTGTATTGCGGCGCTGTCTTGGCTAACAAGCCAAGTCCCACGTCAGTCAGTAGCATTGCTGTAACAAGTGGTGCTGAAACTTGCAGCGCGAGCAAAAACGTATTGCCAACGACCCTGACAAGAAAGTCGGAAATGCTGCCGCTCATTATTCTTGCAAATAGCTCATTCGACAGTGGCATCCATTGGTAGCTGTCCATTAGGCCTTTAAGCAAGTAATGATGGCCATTCATCATCAAGAAGATCAGAATCATCACCATATACTTGAAGTTGCCAAGCAGCGGCTGAGATGTGCCCGTATGCGGGTCAATGACGTTGGCCATCGCGAACCCGATCTGCATATCCATTAGTGAACCAGCCGTGTTGACGACCGAGAAGAACAAATACACAACGAAGCCCAACAAGACGCCAAGCAATATTTCACGGAATATGGCTAATACATATTCTGCATTCAGTAGAATCGTCTGTTCCATTCCATAAGTAAGAAATACGATAAATGAAATGAAGAAACCGAGCCCAATCTTGAACGTACTCGGTACGCCTCGGGAAGAAAAGACCGGTGCGACAACGAAAAATGCCGTAATTCGACAAAAAATAAGCAAAAAAATAGGAAAGCCAGTTACGATCGCGTCCATTCATTCACAGCCTATCCGATGTACTTATGGAGATTATTCAGCAGATTGTAAGTGAAGTCGACGACCGTATTCAGTATCCATGGGCCAAAAATGATGATGGCTATAAAAACGGCTACAATTTTGGGCACAAATGCAAGCGTCTGTTCCTGAATCTGAGTTGTCGCTTGAAATATACTGACGATTAGGCCAACGACTAAAGCAAGAATGAGCATTGGCGCGCTGGCTTTCAACACCGTAAAGACGGCTTGTCCGGCTAGTCCGATAATGAAGTCAGCACTCATGTTCTTCTGGTCCTCCCTGCCTTTGTCATGTGTTAAAGCTTAACAGCAATGATTTGACTATTAAATACCAGCCGTCGACTAGAACGAACAATAGCAGCTTAAAGGGCAATGAAATCATAATCGGCGGTAGCATCATCATCCCCATCGCCATCAGCGTGCTTGAAACGATCATGTCGATGACTAGAAACGGTATGAATATCATGAAACCCATCTGGAACGCTGTCTTGAGCTCGCTTATCGCATAGGCTGGAACGAGAACGGTAATCGGAATATCCTTAAACGTTTCCGGCTTCTCAGCCTTCGTATAATTCATAAACAGCTGCAGGTCCTTCTCCCTCGTATGTTTGAACATAAACTCTTTCATAGGAATTGAAGCCTGCTCAAACGCTTCGGTTTGTGAAATTTCGCCTTTCATATAAGGCTGCAATGCTACCTCATTCACTTGAGAGAACGTCGGTGCCATTATAAAGAAGGTTAGAAACATAGCAAGTCCGATAAGCACTTGGTTCGGCGGCATCATCTGCGTGCCGAGCGACGTTCTGACGAAACTGAGCACGATGACAATACGCGTGAAACTTGTCATCAACACCATAATAGCCGGAGCGATACTAAGAACCGTAATGAGCAGCAAAATGGATAATGCGCTCGTTGCCGGCTCCCCTGAACTGCTGTCTCCGATATTAATGGAGATGTCCGGTATAGGCTCTGCGAATGCTGGCGTGTAGAACAGCATAGCAAGCAGTTGTACAGCTACTATGGATATCCACCATTTATTTCTCATCGTCGATCAACCGTTCATTTGATTTAGTATCGTTAAGCAATGACTCTAGTTGTTGCTTGCGGTCCGACTGCTGAGTAAGCTTGCTTTGGAGCATGCTTTGGAACGATGTTGAACGATTCCATTGCTCATTGTCGGGTTGTTTATCTTTGTCCGTGTTAGATCCGCGCAGCTTGCTTGTGAACTGCTTCAAGGCGTTCTGAGGCCACATTTGCTCAGGCTGACGTTCTAACGACTCAATAATCGCTTTAATTTCCTCTGGATCGACAATCTTGTCCAGCAGCGTAATATTTTCGCCTATTCCGACAACATAGATGCGTCCGGCAATTTCAACGACTTGCACCGAATTGTTCTGTCCTAGCGCAATGCCGCCAAGCGAGCGCATCGAGCGATTCGTTCCCCATGACCGATTGCGCTGGGACAGCCATTTGATTACAAATACGATTAGCACGATAACAATGGCCAGCGACACAATTACCCATACGAAGCTGCCTGCAAGACTGTCCGATCCGGTGAAGACCATCTGCTCATCATTAGTCGCATTGTTAACCGTTTCTTCCGCCGCCGAAGCGAGCCCTGGCATTAGCGCCGTCCCAAGCGCAGATGCGATCGAGACGCGCGAGATTAAGTTAGCCATGGCGTTACCTTTATCCGAGCGTCTTCTTGATCGCTTCGATTACGCGGTCCGCTTGGAATGGCTTCACGATAAAGTCTTTAGCGCCTGCTTGAATCGCATCGATAACCATCGCTTGTTGACCCATAGCGGAACACATAATAACTTTAGCGTTGCCATCCAGCTTCTTGATTTCTTTCAATGCGGAGATGCCGTCCATCTCAGGCATCGTAATGTCCATTGTAGTCAGGTCAGGCTTCAATTCCTTATACTTCTCAACCGCCTGCGCGCCGTCTGGTGCTTCGCCGACGACTTCGTAGCCGTTCTTCGATAAAATGTCGCGAATCATCATTCGCATAAAAGCTGCGTCGTCTACGATAAGAATGCGGTTTGCCATCTTTTTCTTCCTCCCAGGATGTTACTGTAATTTTTGAATGCGGTCCCATTGGCTTACGATATCCGTTACGCGGACGCCAAAGTTTTCGTCAATGACGACAACTTCGCCTTTGGCGATCAGTTTGTTATTCACGAGAATGTCGACTGGCTCGCCTGCCAGCTTGTCCAGCTCGATAATGGAGCCTTGCGACAGCTCAAGAATATCCTTAATTTGCTTTTGGGTTCTTCCTAATTCTACAGTGACCTTAAGCGGTATGTCGAGAAGTAAATTGAGGTTTGTCGAATCAGGTTGAACGAACGCACCTCCGCCAAAATTAGCGAATTGAACAGGTTGTACATTGACATTGCGATTTGCTGCTTGATGTCCATATGTATGCGGTCCAGGGGGCTGCATTGGCATATCATATCCAGCTGCCGGCGCCCCGTAAGGCATGCCTGGTTGCGTCTGTGGAGGCATCGCATACATCTGAGCTGCCGCAACTTCCTGATAAGCTGCCGCTTGCTCGCCTGCCGCCGGTGAAGCCGCAGCAGGCGCTGGTGATGGCGCTGGCGCTGGTGATGGCGCTGGCGCCTGTGCTGGAGCAACCTCATCATCGAAGCTGCCGCCCATAAGCGTAGAAACCATCTGCTTAGCGAACGATACCGGCAACAGTTGCATGATCGTCGAATCGATAAGATCACCAATCGTTAAGCGGAACGAGATTTTGATAAATACGTCGACAGGAGGCAAATGTCCTAAACCGTCGCCATTGTTCACATCCAGAATGTCAATGCCTGGAGGCGATATGTTTACGAAGCGGTTAAAGATCGTTGACATCGAAGTCGCAGACGAGCCCATCATTTGATTCATCGCTTCTTGTACGGCGCTTATATGAATCTCATTAAGCTCCTCGATCGATACTTCGCCTTCGCCGCCTAACATTAAGTCGGCAATGACTTGTGCATCCTTCGTCTTAATGACTAGGGAGTTGATCCCTTGGAAGCCATCTACATATTGCACGCTTACGGCCACATGCGGCTTCGGAAAGATATCTCCAAGTTCATCGCGTCTAACCAATGTAACTTGCGGTGTCGTAATATCGACTTTTTTGCCTAGGAGCGTAGACAGAGCTGTTGCCGCGCTTCCGAACGTAATGTTACCGATCTCGCCAAGCGCATCCTGTTCCAAGGACGACAGGAAATCTTCCAATAGTTCGGCTTGTTCGGTCGACTGCGCTGATTCAGGCTCATTAGAGGATTGACGAAGCAATGCATCGATTTCCTCTTGCGATAAATAGTCTTTACTCGTCATATTCTTCTTCCACTCCTTCGCTGAGAACCTCGTCCACCTGTATCGCAATCCGATCCTTAACCGAACCCGGACTGCCGATGAACTTAAGCTTATCTCCAACTTTTATTTTGAGTCCATCCTCAATCGGCTTATTTAATGTAATAACGTCACCGATATTCAAACCTAGAAATTCGCTAATCGATATCGAAGATTCGCCAAGTTCTGCAACGATCGGAAGCTTCGCCCTATGTACCCGTTGTTCAAGTATTTCGTATTCCTCTGGGGCGCGCGCTTTCTTCTGCGATACAAACCAGTGGTGGACGGACAGTCTTTGCATAATCGGTTCGATGACGACATGAGGAATACAAAGATTGATCATTCCCGTTGTATCGCCGATCTTCGTGCTGAAAGAGATGAGTGCGATCGTCTCATTCGGCGAGACAATCTGCATGAACTGCGGATTTGTCTCTAAGGCTTCCATGCTCGGCGAAATATCAATGATCGTTCTCCAAGCTTCCTGCAAGCTTTCTAATGTCTTGCTGAAGATTTTTTCCATAATCATTGTTTCGATTTCGGTCAAGTTGTTGATCTTGGAAGGCGCCGAGCCTTGGCCGCCTAACATTCTGTCGAGCATAGCGTAGGCAACATTGGGATGAACCTCAAGCACCATCCGCCCTTCCAGCGGCTCCGCTTCAAATATGTTCAGAATCGTCATTTTCGGTATGGATCGAATAAATTCGTCATACGGCAATTGGTCTACGTGAACGACGTTAATTTGAACAAAAGTGCGAAGTTGCGCTGAGAAATAGGTTGTCAAATATCGCGCGAAGTTTTCGTGTATGCGAGTCAAACTCCGGATATGATCCTTCGAAAAACGAGTGGCGCGCTTGAAGTTGTAAACACTGACTTTTCGTGACGTATCTTCCTTCTTTAAATCCTCTGCATCCATTTCCCCTGAGGACAAGGCAGCGAGCAGCGCATCTATTTCGTTCTGCGATAAAACATCAACCAATTTTCTCACCTCCTTCGAGGAATGTCGGCCTTAACCTTTAAATTTCTGCGATTGTAAAGTTGGTAATCTCGACCTTAACAAGCTTGCCTTTGACGAGAATAGGATTAATCAAGTTAAGAAGCTTCGATTCCAGCGCGTCTTCGCCCTTCGAGCCGCTCAGTTCTTCCGCCGTCATATCCGCAACCGCGCGGTTAATAATCGGACGCACTTCAATTTCCATGATCTTGTCAAAATCTTCTTTCGCCTTTTTGCTATCCAGTTGGAAAGCAAAGCTTAGTATGACCACATATTCGGGGTCGAGCAGATTCCGTCGGAAATCTTTCAGTTCGGAAGTAACCTCTACGCGCTCAGTGGCGGACAAAACTTTCACTTCCACTGGCTTGTTGGCAGCCTCCGCATCTGTATCCGTCAAAAATGATTTGAACAGAATTACAGCTACGATGGCGATAAGCGTAATGGACAGCAAAATCGTAATCAACCATGGCATCATCTTTTTCATGTCGAAGGACCCTCCGTTTGTTCACTCTTCTGAGCCGTCGCAATGAGGCCGATCGTCCGAAGAAATTGCTGATTAAGCAGTATCAGGTCAGATGACTTTTCCTTTACGACCATCTTCTTGCCAGTCGTAAGCGTGATAACTGTATCAGCCGACTCCTCGATCACTTCAATTAAGAGCGCATTAATTATAACTTTTGTGCCGTTCAAACGCGTTACGGTAATCATCAGTTACCCCCTCACACCTAGGGGAGACGCCTTACGCCGCCTCCCGCCGGTTAAGACTTAAATTATCGTTTTAAGTTAACAACCTCTTGCAAAATCTCGTCGGATGTCGTAATGATACGCGAGTTGGCTTGGAAGCCGCGTTGCGCAACGATCATTTCTGTGAACTCAGCAGTTAAGTCCACGTTCGACATTTCAAGCTGACCTGCAATGATCGAGCCTGTTCCAAACTCAGGATCGCCTGCGAATGTCAGATAGTCTTCAATGGAAGCCTCCGGATTCGCATTTGCCGTCATCCGGTACATATTGCCGCCAAGCTTCTCAAGTCCGCTAGGATTGATGACTTTAGCTACAGCGATTTGCGGTCCAGGAACCGTACCGTCAGCTGTAACCGTCATAACCGTTCCGTCTTGACCAATGGAGAATGCCGTTACCTCCGGATCAAGGACGATCGGCTCTTGGTCCACGGAAAGCACGAAGTAACCGTCAGCCGTTACGAGCTGTCTGTTCGCGTCCAGCGTGAAGTTGCCTGCCCGAGTCAGCAGCATTTCAGCGTCGTCGTTAGCTCTAACCACGAAGAAACCGTCACCGTCGATACGCAAGTCTGTCGGCTGGTTCGTCGTCATAGCGCTGCCTGCCGTATGAACGGTATCGATCGAACCGATCGATACGCCGAGGCCAATCTGCTTCGCGTTGACGCCGCCGCGGACGCCTTCCTCTGGTGCTGTAACGCCAGCAACCGTTTGGCTCAAAATATCTTTGAACATGACGCGACCTGCTTTGAAGCCGACTGTGTTCACGTTCGCGATATTATTACCGATTACATCGAGCTTTGTTTGGAAACCGCGCATACCGGATACGCCGGAGTACATCGATCTTAGCATTGTTCGTTATTCCTCCTAAAAGTTTTTTCAATTCGATAGCGAGCTGCTGCAAGCCGCTTCAATCGGTCGGCGGCTCGAGGCCTCCTATTAGGTCCAGCCTTATTGAATAATTACAGCGCTATCGATCTGAGTAAATACGTTGCTCTGCATCTGACCGCCGTCCAGTGCCGTTACGACTGTGCGACTTGGAACGTTGACGATCATCGCAATGTCTCGGAAAACGATCAAAGAATCTTTCGCGCCTTTGGACGCCGCATCTTCGACGGCATTCATAATCTTCGTTAATGATTCGGGTTGAAGCTTAATGCCGCGCTGCTGCATGCGCAATTCCGCATGATGGCTGAACTTGAGCACCTTCGCATCGAGCATGTCGCGGAATTCCGTTGATTGCGATCCGCGTGATGCCGCAGTTTTGCTTGGGACAAGCGGAGTGCTCTTGACCGGAAACAAATGGCCGATCTTCATCGTGTCACTCATTATGCTTCAGCCTCCTCGCTAGAATCTGAGGCGCTCGTTTCTTTAATGCCAAGCACGTAATCTAATGCGACCGACTTTTCTCCCGCGGTTGCGTACAAAATGCCATCTTTCGAGACGATCGAATCCACGACGCCGCTAACAGGAATAATCGTTCCTGCTTCGTCATACTCGTTCCATTCGATCGTTTTGCCGATTAGACTAGAAGCGGAACCGATGCTTTGGCGAAGCTTGGACACTTCATCTGCCATGTTCACCATCTGCTCAACCGATGTGAATTGAGCCATTTGAGCGATGAAATCTTTGTCTTGCATAGGCTGCATCGGGTCTTGATTGCGAAGCTGAGTAACTAGGATACTTAGAAACTGATCTTTGCCTAACGTATCCGTCTTTTTCTCGGCCGCTTTCTGAACATTATCTGTACTGTAATTGGGCCAAACTACTTTGGAGGAAACGCTGTCTGCCATTTCTAATCACCTCCGTTTCTTCTCATTGTCGCCGCTAAGCGCTACGCCTTCACATTGATTGCTCTGCCGTATCCAAGTCCTTGAATCGTTACCTGCTCAACGATCTCGTTCTCGAAGGCCGCATCTGCTGATCCATCGCCGTTACCTTTCGAGGATTGTCGGTTGCCAGATGCCTGTTGCCCATTTCCTTGGCTGTTATGTTGACCGAACAATTGCGAGGATGCTCCGCCTTGGGATACTTCCAGCTTATCGACAACTAATCCTTGCGCTTGCAGCGCCGTTCTTAATTGGGCTAACTGGTTGTCCAGCATATCTTTTGCTACTGCCGTATCTGTATGGAAGATTGCTGTCAGCTGTCCGTTTTGCATCGAGATACGAACGTCTACTTGCCCCATATGTTCAGGGAATAAAAGCAGCTTCGCTTCCGATACGCCGTCTGCCGATGTAACGTCGAACTTTTGAACGACAAGTCCAGTCATCGTTTCGGCGAATTCTTCAGCAACCACATACTGGATAGGCGCATTCTTCGCAATAAGCGGAGCTGCGTTTTTCGCTTGCTCAGCATTTGCTGTCGTCACAGGCGCAAACGGTGTTTGTTCGGCTGCTGCTTGTTGTCCTGCTTCTGAATCAACCGTATTCTCAGAAGATTGCGCAGCTGCTGCAGCAACATAAGACGGATGCAACGCTTGTTGAGATAATCGTTGCAGTAGCGTGCTCGTTTCTGACTTCGGTGAAGATACAGCCGTAAACAATGAATTCGAAGCGGAATCCGATTTCGTTTCCTGCTTGATTTGAGAATCCGAATCGTCCTGAAGCAACGCTGCCAATGCTTGAAGCTGTTGACTAATTAACGTCGTTGGCTCTTGCTGATTAACACGCTTCAGATCACCTTGCGACATGAGAGCTTGCAGTTGCAATAACGCATCCTGCAGGCTGTTCTTGATCATAGCTGCATTCGTGTTAATCCCTAAGTCCGCTGATTCTTCATTGTTCGCTTGCAAGTTTACTGCAGGTTGATTCACCATTACGATCGGTGCGCCCAACATCGCGAGCAATGCGTTTAATTGATCTAACGCCGACTCAAGCTCCGTCAAGTTGTCCTCAAGTTCAACAGCGGGCTCGATGTTTCCATCCTCATCTTTCAGCTTCTCTAGCAAGCCGTCAATCAATGACATCAAATCCGATAGAAGCGTTAAGCTGTCTACATTCTCATTGCCTGCTGTCACTGGCTGTGTACCGCCAACAATCTGAACGATTGGTTTGGCTGATCCAGCAGCTTGCGATGCGTTGCCTCCGATTTGTTGAACGAGCGCTTTCTGAAAGCTGCCACTGGCACTTGAGCCTCCAGCAGCATTCGTTGCGCTTGAAGTTTGATTCTGACCTGCCGATGTTCCTGCTTGCGATTGAACGTTCACTGCCTGCGGAATAACCATTTCCATTTTTCTCACCTCCTCTCCATGATAGGATCTAAAAGGATGCTGTGAAAAATCAGTTGCCGCTCATGAGCTTCGTTACTAGCTGTGCCGTTGTCGACTCATTAATGGCTGACATTTCCGCTAATATTGCCGAACGTGTCGTATTATCTACAAGATTCAATATCCGAAGTGCTTTACTAGGACTGACATCAACCATCTTAATCAACAATTCGGCCGCGCTTTTCGCATTCATCGAAGTAAACGTTGCGCTTAGCTGTTCCTCGTCTAGCATGGAGGAGGCCGGCTTCGTCGTCTTCGACTTCAGCTCATCCACTTGCGATTGAAGTGCAGCGATCTGCAAATCTTTCGCCGTACCAACATCCTTCAGCTTGATTGCTGCATCGGCAGCCGTCTGAGGATTCATCTTCTCCATAATCCGAACGCGATCGTCAGGACGCATGGAGCTAAAGATAAGCACCATCTCTTCAAGCGTCATGCTCTGCATGATTGGCGCTGCTTTACTCGGGGAAATGGTCGAGAACATGTTCGACAGCTCAAGCACCTTCGCCTGATACTGTTCATCCTCTACGAGCTGTTCCTCATTCGAGCGTTTCAACTGAGCAATCTCGCCTTCAAGATCTTTGATCTGCTGCTCTTGCGCGGTCTTGGACTCTACGGCAGTCGCCAGTTCCTGTTCCTTCGTTGTAAGCTCAGCTTGCAGATCGGCGATTTTCTTGGACATATTGTCCGTCTTCAACTTTTCATCGTCTGAAGCAGCCCCTGCTTCAGCTTTCGGTTCCGGAAGTACTTCTTTAAGGAAAGGAACCGAATTACCGACTTCCAGCGCTTTATTCCGTATATCACTGTTAAACAGGATTAGCAGTACAACCAGCATGACAATCGCGAATAGAATCGGTGTCGTAAAAAACATGAACCGTTCGATCGCGCTATAACTTTGCTTCTCTGCATCCGCACCCGCCAAATCATTCACTCCCTCTAGCCAGCGTCACAGATCACGTTACGGGGTTGATATCATGAAACGGACGGTTGCCATCTCATCCAGCTCGTTCTGCTCCTTCACCTGCAGGGCGCTGCGAAACCGGTCAAAAGCGTGATCCTTGGCTTTTAGCCATACTTTCTCGTCTTTCATCTTCTCCGTAAGCAATCCTCTTCGATGCTCAACCTTTTTCTTCGCTTGGAGAACGTCCGCCATCTTGTTTTGGATACAAGTGACCAAGTGATCCAAGTACTGCTGCATGACTTGAAGCTCCATTAAGGAAACCGCGGTCTGAGAAGCTTCGATCAGCTTAATCTCCCATTCCCGCTTGGACATGTGCAGTTGCTCAAGCGACTGCTCTTCCACAGCAAGCGCGCCGACCGCCGCGGACAAAATCCATTCCGCTTGCGTCTTCTCGCTAGACTTTAAATCAACGATCTTCTGGAACGAATAACGAAATGCCGCCACTTAGCAGATCAGCTCCTATAGAAATCAGTAATTAATCGTTGCTGGGCTTCCTCAAGGGTTACCTTCTCATTCGTTTTTTGCCTTGTGTAGCTTTGGATTTCATCCATGTATTGGATGGCCCTATCAATTTCTTCATTTGTTCCTCGCTGATACGCCCCAATATTGATCAGGTCTTCCGAATCTTTATAAACAGCAAGGTATTTTTTTAGCACATTCGCGGCATCTTGCTGCTCTTCCGTAACAATTTCTTTCATGACTCGACTGACGGAAGCCAGTATATCAATTGCCGGAAAATGTCCCTTATGAGCAAGCGCCCTGCTAAGTACGATATGACCATCCAGAATACCGCGCACTGCGTCGGCTATCGGTTCGTTCATATCGTCACCGTCTACTAGAACGGTATAGAAGGCAGTGATCGAGCCTGTCGGACCAGTGCCCGCTCTCTCCAGCAGCTTAGGCAACGCAGCAAATACGGATGGCGTATACCCTCTTGTCGCTGGCGGTTCGCCAATGGCTAGTCCAACTTCACGAAGCGCCATCGCATATCGTGTAACGGAATCCATCATAAGCATCACGTTTAGTCCGCGATCACGGAAATATTCTGCGATAGAGGTAGCAATTAACGCGCCCTTCATCCGAATTAGTGCCGGCTGATCGGAAGTAGCTACAATGACAACCGAGCGTGCTAAGCCTTCCGGACCAAGATCCTTCTCAATAAATTCGAGAACCTCGCGTCCACGTTCACCGATCAGGGCGATGACGTTCACATCAGCCGATGTGTTGCGGGCGATCATACCGAGCAGCGTACTCTTGCCAACGCCAGAGCCTGCGAAAATGCCGACCCTTTGGCCGCTGCCTACGGTAAGAAGACCATCAATCGCTCGTACGCCAATGCCCAGCGGGTGTTCAACCCGAGGACGCATAAGCGGGTTGCTTGGCTCGTTATGAGTCGAGTATTGCTGCATACGGCTTGGCAGAAACGATCCATCGAGCGGATTTCCCAAACCGTCAAGCACTTTGCCTAGCAATTCGGATCCGACTTGAACCGTTAATGGCTTGCCCGTTCCAACGACATCGCAACCAGCGCTAATCGAATGAAGATCGCCTAGCGGCATAAGAATAACTTTGTTATCCCGGAAACCGACAACCTCCGCTTTGAGAGGCTTCGCCCCTTTGGACGGATAAATGTAGCAAACGTCGCCGATACTTGCATCCGGACCTTCTGATTCAACAGTAAGCCCGATTACCTGAGTTACTTTTCCGTTGACCCTGATCGGATCGAGCGGTTGCAAATGTTCGATATACTTGAGAACGTCAAGCTTAATCGTTTCCATGCGTATGGCCTCGCTCTTCGTTGCTATGATGCGCAAGCTGTATTAACTCTTTTTTGATCTCGGCTAGCTGCGTGTCGATTCGAGCATCGATGCTGCCGTAAGCCGAACGGATCACGCATCCAAAATCTTTAACGGTAGAATCCGGCAAAATTTGGAGCTCGGCTTGCGAATCGATCGAATAATGCAGTTCTTCCCTTGCGGCTTGTACGAAAGCAAGCTGTCCAGGGGATACACATAAAGTAATGACGCCTAGCTCTCTGCGTCTCGATAACGATTTGCGAATGAGCTCAATTGCCATTTCCGGTGCAGCCGACAATTGCATTCCGATAATTTTCTCGGCAATCGCACAGCTTAATTCAACAAGGAACGGTTCAGCTTCCTGAATGATCTGCTCTCTCATATCATAAGAACCTTTCAGAATAACAGACGCCTCTTCGAGCTTATGTTCCCAATGTTCACGAAGCTCTAGCTCGGCTTGTTCTGCGCCTTCCGAGTAACCTTGTGCGTAGCCTTGTTGTCTAGATGCTTCCGATGCCGCTTCATCTTCGGAACGCTTGAGAAGCCACCAGGTTTCAATCTGCTGTTCGGTCTCCTGAAGTAATTGCTCACTTTGCTGTGATGCTTCGCGCAGTCGGTCTTCAGCGAAAGTTTGCGCATCCGACAGAATTTGATCTCGAAGCGTTATTAACTCCTCGTCGGGTACCGGTTCGCTGTTTTGATGTTCTTCCGTCTCAGGCACTTCTGGAGCATATGGATTCATCCATTCCAGATGCTTTAATTGTTCTACCGAAATGACGCTCGAAGATTTTATCAAATTAGACAATGATATCGTCTCCTCCGCCGCGCGAGATAATGATCTCGCCCGATTCTTCTAGCCTGCGAATCGTTGCAACGATACGAGTCTGAGCTTCTTCGACGTCGCGAAGCCTTACAGGACCCATGAACTCCATTTCTTCTTTGAATGTCTCGGCCATACGCTTGGACATATTGCGGAAGATAACTTCGCGAACTTCTTCGCTCGCCACCTTGAGCGCCAATTGAAGATCCGTGCTCTCGATATCGCGAATGATACGCTGAATCGAACGGTTGTCGATATTGACGATATCTTCGAATACGAACATGCGTTTTTTGATTTCTTCAGCCAGTTCCGGATCTTGGATCTCAAGCGAATCGAGAATCGTACGTTCCGTTCCGCGGTCTACGCCGTTCAGGATCTGAACGATCGAATCGATACCGCCGGCATTTGTGTAGTCTTGTGTTACCGTTGAAGACAGCTTCTGTTCCAATACGCGTTCAACCTGCGAAATGACTTCAGGAGACGTACTGTCCATTAAAGCAATTCTTCTTGCTACATCAGCTTGCTTCTCTTGAGGCAAAGATGACAGAATATGTGACGATTGCTCGGATTGCAAGTACGAAAGCACTAGTGCAATTGTCTGCGAGTTCTCGTTCTGGATAAAGTTCAATATTTGAGTAGGCTCGGCTTTACGAGCAAAGTCGAATGGTCTGACTTGAAGCGTTGCCGTCAATCGATTGATGACATCAAGCGCCTTCTGTTCGCCAAGCGCCTTTTCCAAAATATCTTTCGCGTAGCCGATACCGCCTTGCGATATATATTCTTGAGCCAAACATATTTGATGAAATTCGCTAAGAATCGTTTCCCTGTCTATACTGTCTACCTTCCGAACATTCGCAATTTCAAGTGTCAGCTGCTCGATTTCCTCATCGCGCAAGTGCTTGAATATTTGAGCCGATACTTCGGGACCGAGCGTAATGAGCAGGATGGCCGCTTTCTGCCGGCCTGACAAACCTTGCATCGCTTTGGACAATTAAAGCACCTCTATTCATCCACTAGCCAAGTACGAAGAAGGTTGACGAATTCATCCGGCTTCCGTTTGGCAAGTGTTTCAAGATTTTTACGGGCTTGACTGTCACCATTGACACTATCAAAATCAAGCGTTGGATACTCCACTTTAGGAGGCGAAGCCATATCAATTTCTTCAACAACAGTTTGTTTGCGTCTGCGAACGAGCATGACGACAAGACCGCCGATTAATGCAAGTGCCGCAGCACCGATTCCAATAGCCCAGCCGAGTGATAATCCGCTTGATTGGCTCGCAGAAGAACCTTCTGCAAAAGTTTGTGCGATTACCGAAACCTTTTTGCCCATTAGTTCGTCATTAGTAACATCTTGACCCGAATCGGCTAGCTGCGCTCTTACAAGCGCCGTCAAATATGTTTTTACCGCTTGATTCGATTCGTCATTCAGTTTTCCTTGTTCGACGCCGATACTAATAGTAAGGTCCTTTACAAGAAACGGAGCGGACTCGATCTGATTTTTGATTCGATCAAATTCATAATTTGTCGCCTTAGAACTACTCTCCGAAGTACTTTCACCTGAGCTCGCAGCATCATAGCCAGGAACGTCGGTTTCACCTGTTCCTGTGACTCCGCCAGCTTGCGAAGAACCACCCGTAGACGAGCTGTTGTTCGATTCTTCACTCAGAATAATTCCGTTGTTATTGTTGCCTTCAAGCGGTCTAACGAGATTTTCCTCCGAATATTTCTTATCGAAGTTCATCGTGCTCGCTACGCTAATGACAAGATTGTTCGATCCGACCATCGGACCTAGAAATTGTTGAATGTTCTTCTTCAATTCCGATTCGTATTTGCGCTGGATTTGGAACTGTTGTTCAACGACGTCCGTATTTCCGACAAGCGCGCCGTCAACTTCAGACGATGCAAGTTCGCCTTGCGGACTCGAGATTGTAATATCTTCCATAGCAAGGTTCGGAACAGCTGTTTTCACCAAGTTATAGTAGCCATCGATTTCCTTTTGGCTTGGGCGATAACCTGACGCAAAGTTAAGCATGATGGACGCTGAAGCTTTCTTCGCTTCTTCAGCAGACAGAAACACGCTTTCCTCCGGCAAATTAATGAGCACGTTTGATGAATTCACACCTTGCATGCCGTTAAGCAACTGCTGTACTTCACCGTTTAATGCGTTCAAGTACTTCACATTGAATTCGTTGTCCGTTGTGCCGAAAGCGCTCGAGCTAGCGTTGAACGCTTCGAAGCCGATCGAACCGTTTTGAACAAGCCCTTGTGAACCAACATCGACTTTAACTCTGGATGCCACCGCGCTTGGCACTGAAATACTTTTGCCGTTCGCGCTAAGTTCGTAAGGAATCCCACTGCCATCCAAATGATTCATGATTGCTGCTGCATCGGTTGTATCCAAATTTTGAAAAGCAATCTCGTATTCCGTTCTAGTGAACACGATTGTTAACAAAATAATCGTTACTAACAACCCTCCAATGGATGCCCCCAACCATATTTTTTGTTTTCTGCCCATCTGGCCCCAAAACTGCGTAAGTCTGCCTCGATATTGGGCGATTCTCTCGTTCACATTGTCACCTCACCCAAATACTATGCTAAGAAGGTCTTCATGCTAAATTTGCATCCGCATCATTTCTTGGTATGCTTCGACTACTTTATTGCGGATTTGCGAGGTTAGCTGCAAACTAAGCTGCGCTTGTTCCGAAGCGATCAGGACTTTCGTCACATCCACCTGACCGACTAAATATTGATCGTTAAGCTTATGTACATTTTTTTCCTGCGCACTAACATTTTCAATCGCCGTTTTTAAGTATTCGCCGAACGATTGTGTCATCTCCGCCGGAGTCGCCTTGTCAAACGATTTAGTCTCGATTAGCTTCGTCGGTTGAATCTGGCTTAGCGACATCGGTTGTATCATCAGTACCCCTCCATTCTAGTTCAATTCACTCCGTTGCTTACCTGCCAATTTCAAGCGCTTTGACAAACATGGCCTTCGAAGCGTTTATTGCCGTTATGTTTGCATCATAGTTACGGGTTGCCGCAATTAAATCGACCATTTCTTTCATCACGTCAACGTTTGGCATTTGTACATAACCGTTCTCGTCGGCGTCTGGATGCGTAGGATTATACACGAGCTTGGTCGGTGTCTGATCTTCTTTGATTTCGGTCACCTTCACGCCTTGTCCAACTGAGCTATTGCCGCCCATTTGCTGGGAAAGGACGCTGGAGAACGATTGCTTCACAGGCTCCATGACAACCATCTTGCGTTTGTACGGCTCGAACTTTCCATTCACGAAATTTGCACGCGTCGTTTCAGCGTTTGCGATATTTGACGAAATAACGTCCATCCGCAACCGCTGTGCCGTTAATGCAGAAGCATTAATATCAAATCCTGTCGAAAGCTTCACTCTTTACGCTCTCCCTTCTATCGCGGTTCTCATCATGGAGACATCATGGTTAATTTGTTGGATATAAAAATTGTAACTCAATTGGTTTTTCGCCAATAACGACATTTCGCGTTCAATGTCGACATTGTTTTCACTGTTCGTCATAGAAGTCGTTTCATCGGTTACCACTTTAGCAGTTGGCACGTTAGAACCCCCGATACCAATCGGGATATGCCTGGAATCAGTCGTTCTGCCTGCAAAACGATTGAGACTATTGCCCCCCATCGATTGCTCCAGCAGTTCTTCAAAAAGTACCTCTGTCCTCTTGAAATGCGGCGTTTCAGCGTTGGCCACATTGTTTGAAATGACGCGATGCCTGAGCTCAGCCGCCTGTACGGCTCCCTCCATTCTTTGGAATGAAGCGCCATTCAACAAATTCATGCAGTTTCACCACTTTCATTGATGATCTTCTCTTAGGTATTCAACAGAATAATCTTCATTCCTGCTAAGTTCGACACATAAAAATGAAAAAAATGAGACGAGTGTGTCGATATTTGCCGACTTCATAATCTTCAACAATTCCCTAATTTATTACAATAAGAAAAAAGCCCTATCTTTGAATTCAGATAGGGCTGAAATGGTCTAAACGTCCCATTTCTAGTTTTTCATCTTTTGAAGTTCTTGTAAAAGCTGATGGTTTAATATTTTGATGTAGGTGCCTTTCATGCCTAACGATCTTGTTTCAATGACGCCGGCACTCTCGAGCTTGCGAAGCGCATTGACGATTACCGAACGCGTGATGCCGGCACGATCGGCAATCTTGGACGCTACGAGCAGCCCTTCCTTGCCATCAAGCTCTTCAAAAATATGTTCAACGGCCTCCAGCTCACTGAAGGACAACGAACCGACTGCCACGGATACGGCAGCCCGGCTGCGTACCTCTTGTTCTATCTCATCCGCACGCTCGCGCAATATTTCCATTCCTACGATCGTCGATCCGTATTCCGCAAGCACTAGATCATCATCATCAAACGTGCCTGACTGCCTGGTCAGTACAAGCGTTCCTAGACGATCTCCGCCTCCGATAATAGGTACTACGGTCATAATTTCTTGGTCGCCAAGCCGAGGAAACGTCTCATAAACGCCTTCATCCGGCTTCACGTTCGTCATGGATTCCTGCATATCGAGGAACCTGACGTTAGCGTCCTGCGGAAACCTGAGTTCATCAGACGACAAGGAACGCAGGAAATCGTGATCATACACATCAACCGCCGCGCTGCCGAGGATTTTCCCTTTGCGGCTCACAACGAATACATTTGTCTGAATCGTCGTACACAGCACCTCGGCCATTTCTCTAAAGTTAAGCGCCTTGCCCGCAGCGCGCTGCAGCAAACGGTTCAAGGTTCTTGTCTTTGTAAGTAAAGTCATTACACTGCCTCCCAAAACTCTTAACAACTACAATATATATTGACTCAAATCGCGATTTTGCGCAATGCTTCCCAGCTTTTCCTTCACATATTCCGGTGTAATCGTCATTGTCGCAAGCGTCAGCTCAGGCGCCTCAAACGACAAGTCCTCTAGAAGCTTCTCAAGAATCGTGTGCAATCTGCGCGCACCGATATTTTCAGTATTCCGATTGACGTCTGCCGCTATTGACGCGAGCTCACGAATCGCTTCGTTCGAAAACTCCACTTTAATGCCCTCTGTCTCCAGAAGTGCGGTGTATTGCTTCGTCAATGCGTTCTTAGGCTCCGTCAGAATGCTCACGAAATCATCCAAGCTTAGACTCGTTAATTCTACCCGAATTGGGAAACGTCCCTGAAGCTCGGGAATTAGATCGGAAGGCTTAGCCATATGGAAAGCTCCCGCGGCGATGAACAGCACGTAATCCGTCTTCACAGGACCATACTTGGTCATGACCGTAGAACCTTCAACGATAGGTAAAATGTCCCGTTGAACGCCTTCTCTCGATACTTCGGGACCGTTGCCTCGCGACGGACTGGCGATCTTGTCGATCTCATCAATGAAGATAATACCGGATTGCTCTGCGCGAAGGACCGACTCCGAGATGACATCATCCATATCAATCAGCTTATTCGCTTCTTCCTGGGTAAGCACCTTGCGGGCTTCCTTGACCGAAAGCTTACGCTTCTTATGCTTCTTCGGCATGAACTGACCGAACAGCTCCTGCATATTCATGCCCATGCCCTCAGGTCCTTGGCCAGACAGCATATCCAGCATATTAGGCGTGGAGTCTTCAACCTCGATCTCGATCGTCTCGTTCTCCAGCTTGCCTGCTGCCAGCTGTTCCTTCACCTGACTGCGTCTTTGCTGAACGTTAAAGTCAACGTCCGGCTCTTCGACTTCCTCTTTCGCCTGCTGCTGATTGTTGCCGAACAGCATTTCAAAAGGATTTTTGGCTGACTTCGCTTTGGCAGCAGAAGGCGCAAGCAGCGATACAATACGCTCGTTAGCAAGCTTCTCGGCCCGCTCCTGCACACGCTCCGTACGCTCAGCCTTCACGATACGAATCGACGTCTCAACGAGATCGCGAACCATCGACTCCACATCACGGCCAACGTAACCCACTTCCGTGAACTTCGTCGCTTCGAGCTTCACGAAGGGAGCTTTCACCAGCTTAGCCAAACGGCGGGCAATTTCCGTCTTGCCGACACCAGTAGGACCGATCATTAAAATGTTTTTCGGAACGATCTCATCGCGCAGCGATTCATCCAGCATGCTTCTGCGATAACGATTGCGGAGCGCGATCGCAACCGACCGCTTCGCTGACTTCTGACCGACAATATATTTATCCAGCTCTGCAACAATTTGGCGCGGCGTTAAGGCATCATTTTTCATACTATAATCCCTCCGATAATAGATTCCATCCGATCATTACACGCTAAGCTGATAGTTCTTAAGGCCTAATTGATTATCCGATTTCTTCAACGATAATATTATTGTTCGTATAGACACAAATTTCGGCAGCGATTTGCAGGGAAGCGCGAGCAATTTCCTTCGCCTCCATTTGCGATGAATAGCGAGTTAACGCCCGAGCGGCCGACAGCGCATAAGTTCCGCCCGAACCAATCGCCAGAATACCGTCATCCGGTTCAATGATTTCACCATTTCCAGAGATCAGCAGCAGACCGCTTTCGTCCATGACCAGCATCATCGCCTCCAGCTTGCGGAGCACGCGATCCGATCTCCAATCCTTAGCCAGCTCCACGGCAGAACGTTGCAGATTGCCATGATGTTCTTCAAGCTTGCCTTCGAATTTCTCGAATAGAGTAATGGCATCGGCAACCGATCCTGCAAAACCAGATATGACTTGTCCGCGATAGAGTCGTCTTACTTTTTTGGCGGTGTTCTTCATCACCATGCTATTGCCGAACGTGACTTGCCCGTCTCCGGCAATTGCGCCCTTTCCATTATGTCTGACTGCGCAAATCGTCGTCGCGTGAAATTGCATTTCCATTGCTTTGCCTCCTCTATGGTATGACTCAAGCACGATATACTCCTACTTGAGCAGCAGTTGTCTTTCTTCCAAAGTTAAGCGCCTATATGATGAAATCCTATACAAGCGCCGCCTTGAGTAGACCTTGCTATGCTTTCCTACGAAATTTTATTGCAAATGTTCCCGTTTAAATTGCTCAATACCTTCCAGTGCACGATTTGCGATCGCTTCGTTTTTCTCTTTTTTGCTGCGAATTCTCGTTTCTAACGGCGGGAACAGCCCGAAATTCGCATTCATCGGTTGAAAATGCTTGAAATCGGCTGTCGTAATATATTTCGCCATACTGCCCAGCGTCGTTTGCTCTGGCAATACGATCGGCTCCTGACCTTGAGCGACTCTAGCGGCGTTAATACCCGCTATAAGGCCTGAAGCGGCTGACTCTACATAACCCTCTACCCCGGTCATTTGACCGGCAAAGAACAGATTCTCACGCGTGTTAAGCTGATAAGTCGGCTTAAGCAGACGCGGCGAGTTAATGAACGTATTTCGGTGCATGACCCCGAAACGGACGAACTCGGCATTTTCCAGCCCTGGAATGAGTGAAAACACACGCTTCTGCTCGCCCCATTTCAAATGGGTTTGGAAGCCTACTACATTGTAGAGCGTTCCGGCAGCGTTATCTTGGCGCAGTTGAATAACCGCATGCGGCAGCTTGCCGGTATGCGGGTTAACAAGACCGACAGGCTTCATCGGCCCGAAGAGCACGGTCTGTTTGCCACGACTGGCCATAACTTCGATTGGCATACAGCCTTCGAAATAAACCTCTTTCTCGAATTCCTTAAGCTCAGCGGTCTCGGCTGTCGTAAGCGCTTCGTGGAAAATTTCGAATTCCTCTTCGGTCATCGGACAGTTGAGGTAAGCTGCTTCGCCTTTATCATAACGGGATGCCAGATACACTTTGTTCATATCGATAGAGTCTTTCTCGATAATCGGCGCAGCCGCATCATAGAAGTAGAAGTATTCCTCGCCAAGCAGCTCTTGAATTTGAGCCGACAAGCCAGGCGCCGTTAATGGGCCTGTTGCAATGACGACGATACCGTCCGTCGGAATCTCGGTTACTTCTTCGTTGCGCACCTCGATAAGAGGATGCTCGCGAAGCCTGCTCGTTACCTCTCCAGAGAATCCGTCACGGTCGACGGCGAGCGCCCCGCCAGCAGGTACGGCATGCTGATCAGCGCAGCTCATAATAAGCGAGTTAAGCTGACGCATCTCTTCCTTCAATACGCCTACGGCGTTCGTGAGACCATTCGCACGCAAGCTATTGCTGCAGACAAGCTCTGCGAATTGGTTCGTATGATGTGCCGGCGTTTGCCTAACCGGACGCATTTCATATAAAATCACGGGCACTCCTTGGGAGGCGATCTGCCATGCAGCCTCGCTTCCGGCTAAGCCTGCTCCGATGACGGTTACGGTTTGTGGTTGTGACAATGACAATTTAGGTCAATCCTTTCGAGTATATTTGCTACCAAACCTTCAAAGGCTTTTCGAACCCACCCAAACCCTCCCTTCCAAGGGAGGGCCCCATAGGGTTGCACCCTCTGGACACCGCCTGACTAACGATGTAGGAAGAGAGACGCTCGCGAGTCCACACTGTGCTAGGATCGCTGGTGTCCTTCCGGACACTCTTCACCTTTGGCTGGTGTTTACTTACCTGGTTTCGTGCAACAGTAACGATGGAGTACCAGATGTGTTTTTGAGTTTATTTAGCGCTTCGAACGCTTTGTCCCTACGGGACACGCTTGTACTGGGCAAAGCTTGGTTAGTTTTGAGTGCTTGAAGAGCAAGTATGGACTATTGATCGAATATTCGGACTAAGGTTGAGTCAGCTATATTTACAATCCAATCGCCCGCATCCAAACGATTCTTTTGTACCCGATGGATGGCAACCGTCACCCTCTCTATTAACTGGAATTTGTCCTGTTATTTTACGGATATGGACTGAATTTCTCGAAATAACTGGATTTTCTCCATCTATTTCGTGATGATATGTGCTGGATGCGGATAATGGGCTGTATTAACGGGAGTTTTTCCCGCTATTGCTAGCGCAGTCGACGATGGAGAGCATTTAACTGGATAAATTCCAGTTATTTTTGCTCCTTACTCCGTTCTCTATCCTACCTGCATCTTCACGCTGACCGTCTATGGACGGTCAAACCCTCCCCTTTGCAGGGAGGGCTTGATACGATAATGCATCGGGTGTTAAAAAATGGAATGATAAGCCCATATAACGACGGTGTCCTCCCTAGTAAGGGAGGACGGTGTGCCACTCGCAATGGCTGTTTGTTCATTTCATTAATAAGCTTGCTTTAATCCACGATTTCCTCGTTATCCTCTTCATCCGGTACTTCTTCCGAATAGTCGCAGGTCGGACAATTCAGCTTAACCCCGCTCCGGTTGCGCTTCTCGACCAACATGCTGTCGCAATTCGGACAAGGTTTCGTAGTCGGCTTATCCCATGACACATAATCGCAGCCTGGGTATTGATCGCATCCATAGAAGATTCGGCCTTTCTTGCTGCGTCGCTCGATAATCTTTCCGTCTCCGCATTTCGGACAAGGAACGCCAATATCCTTGACGATCGGCTTCGTATTGCGGCAATCAGGAAACCCTGAGCACGCAAGGAACTTGCCGAAGCGGCCCATTTTGTATACCAAATGCCTGCCGCACTTCTCGCACAGCTCGTCGGAAACCTCATCCTGAATTTCGATTTCCTTCATCTCGTCCTCTGCAACCTCGAGACGTTTCTCGAAAGATTCGTAGAACGTTGCAAGCACCTTTACCCAATCTTCCGTGCCTTCCTCCACATGGTCAAGGTTTCCTTCCATGTTGGCGGTAAACTCGGCGTCAAGAATTTCGGGGAAGAACTCCTCCATTAGTTGGATAACAAGATCGCCTAGCTCGGTCGGCATGAACTTCTTCTCTTCCATCGCCACATAACCGCGCTTCTGAATCGTCTCCAATGTCGGCGCATACGTACTTGGACGCCCTATGCCGAGCTCCTCAAGCGTTCGAACGAGCCGCGCCTCCGTATAACGCGGCGGGGGCTGGGTGAAATGCTGTTTCGGTTCAACCGTCTCGGCAGCAATCACATCGCCCGTTGCAAGCGGCGGCAAAAACTTATGCTCTTCCACGGTGCCGTCATCGTTTCCTTCGACATACACCTTCATGAAACCCGCGAACTTCACTTTCGAACCGACCGCACGGAACACAGTGCTGCCAGCTTGCATATCAACGGTCATCGTATCAAGAATAGCAGAAGACATTTGGCTGGATACGAAGCGCTCCCATACGAGCTTATATAGACGGAACTGATCGCGGCTCGTGAATGCCTTAACCGACTCCGGGTCACGGAGCACGGATGTCGGACGAATCGCTTCATGCGCATCTTGCGCATTGCTGTTCTTCTTCGTATAGACGCGCGGCTGTTCAGGAGCAAACGCCGGACCGTACTTCGTCGTGATGTACTCCTTCGCTTCCTCTTGTGCAACCGGTGAGATACGAGTCGAGTCCGTTCTCATATAAGTGATTAAACCGACTGTACCCTCCTTGCCAAGCTCTACGCCTTCATAAAGCTGTTGAGCAACCGACATCGTCTTGGAAGCGCGGAAACCAAGCTTTCTGGCCGCCTCCTGCTGCAAGGAGCTCGTAATGAACGGCGGAGCCGGATTACGGAGTCGTTCCTTCTCTCTTACATCGGAGACGCTGAACTTCTCGCCTTTCATAGCGCTCAGCACTTCTTGCACGTCCGCTTCCTTGCCAAGTTCCTTCTTCTCCCCGTTCACCGAATAATATTTGGCGTCGAACGGGATGCCGGAATGGGTCAGCTTAGCGGTAATGGACCAATATTCCTCGGGAACGAAAGCGTCGATCTCATTGTCGCGATCGATAATAAGCTTAACCGCAACAGATTGTACGCGTCCGGCGGACAAGCCCTTTTTCACTTTCTTCCATAGAAGAGGGCTAATCTTATAACCTACAAGCCGGTCTAGTATTCGTCTGGCTTGCTGCGCGTTAACCAAATCCATATTGATCTTCCGCGGCGTCTTGAACGCGTCCTTCACGGCTTGCTTCGTTATTTCATTAAATACGACACGGCAAGTGTCTGTTTCGTCAAGCTCCAAGTAGTGTGCCAAATGCCACGCAATCGCCTCGCCTTCGCGATCCGGGTCAGCCGCCAGAAAAACATGTTTTACTTTTTTGCTGGCGTCCTTCAATTCCTTGAGCACGCTTCCCTTGCCGCGAATGGTTATGTATTTGGGGTTAAAATCGTTCTCTACCTCTACGCCGATCTGACTTTTAGGCAAATCGCGAATGTGACCCATCGATGCTTTAACGATATATTTGCTGCCTAAATATTTGCCTATCGTTTTGGCTTTGGCCGGTGATTCGACGATAACTAATGAATCTGCCATGCGAGGTGCCTCCTCTCTCTACTGCTAGTTACAATGGGATATATATGGATCCGGGCTGAAGCTCGATTTTCCGTTTTATACATAAATTTATCAGAAGTGCGTTCAAATGTCCAAACGGAATGGCGGACAGCTCGTGTAATTCATTAATGGACAATGGCTGATCTTGCAAAAAACGGACGATTTGCCGCTCTTCTGCTGTTAAACTTAAGGCCGAGTCTTCACTCGCACTCCCAGCAGTTGTCTTGCTTTTGAACCTATTCTCAATAGCGGCTGGCAGCCACCTCAGCTCTTCAATGATATCATTTGCGCAAGAGATGAGCTTTGCTGTGCCTTTCTTGATAAGTTCGTTGGGACCATCGCTCTTCGGCGAAGAGATTTGTCCCGGGATGGCGAACAGTTCTCTCGACATGTCGAGCGCGTATTGCGCCGTTATGAGCGACCCGCTTCGTTTGGCTCCCTCCACAACAACCGTGCCTACCGATAAACCGGCAATGATCCGATTGCGCTGGGGAAATTGTCCCGGATGAAGCTTCGTGCCAATCGGCGTTTCGGATAAAAGCAAGCCTTTCTCAGCTATCGCACGAAATAATGAAGCATTTTCCGAAGGATAACAGGTATCAATCGGCGTTGGCAACACCGCTATCGTTCCGCCAGCACCGTCTAGCGCCGCTTCATGCGCAACACTATCGATTCCTTTGGCAAGTCCGCTAACAATGGTTAAACCAAGATCGGAGAGCTCCTTCGACAGTTCTCTTGCACTATGTCTGCCATAGGCGGTTGGCACTCTCGTACCGACAATAGCAACGCTTGGCGCGTGCAACAGTTCGATATTGCCTTTCGCGTACAGCACCCAAGGGGGCTGATCGATCTGTCTTAAACGATATGGATATTCCTTATCGAACGGCGTTAACGTAACCGCCCCTGCTCTTTCGGCAGTTGGAGCCGACTTGTCAGCGAGATCCCATCTCCCCGCAGCGAATCGGTTCATGACCGATTGTGCCTGATCCTTTTTCAAGCCAATGCCGGTCAACAGCTCAAATGTCCATATTGGCGTAAGCCATAATTGATGCTCAAGCGCCTTCGTAATGGAATGCCAGCCAATGCCCGGTATTTCATAGAATGCGACAACCATGCTTCTTTTCAGTTCATTATTGCTATTCATACGCCCATCCCTCTCATAGTTCCGGACGGCATACATTCTTATCTATTGTGCGTTACATGGATAAAGAATGCAAGTCGACCGATTAAATTTTGAAAATCCAAATGAAAATGAACAAAAAAAAGCAACCCTCCAACTCCCGTTAACGGGTCGTCGAAAGGTTGCTTACCTTCATAACTTGCGTATTAGATTTGTGCTTGGTGAGTCGTGCATTTATCAAGCAAGCCTTGCTCTTTCAGCACGCTTACGAGCGTGGAGCCCATATCCGTAGGTGTCGGAGCAACTTTGATGCCGCATGCTTCAAGCGTAGCGATCTTCTCTGCTGCAGTACCTTTGCCGCCGGAAATGATAGCGCCTGCATGGCCCATCCGTTTGCCCGGAGGCGCTGTTGCGCCGCCGATGAAGCCGACTACCGGTTTCTTCATGTTCGCTTTGATCCACTCAGCAGCTTCTTCCTCTGCTGTACCGCCGATCTCGCCGATCATGATTACCGCATAAGTGTCAGGGTCTTCGTTGAAACGGTTAAGGATGTCGATGAACTCGGATCCTTTAACAGGGTCGCCGCCAATACCAACCGCGGACGATTGACCGATACCGCGAGTTGTAAGCTGGTGAACCGCTTCGTACGTCAACGTACCCGAACGGGAAATGACGCCTACGTGGCCTTTTGTATGGATGTAACCCGGCATAATGCCGATTTTGCACTCGCCTGGTGTAATAACGCCTGGGCAGTTCGGTCCGATAAGAACCGTTTTGCTGCCGTCCATATAACGTTTTACTTTAACCATATCAAGTACCGGAATGCCTTCTGTAATACAGATGACAAGGTCAAGCTCAGCGTCTACGGCTTCCATGATTGCGTCAGCAGCGAATGCCGGCGGTACATAGATAACCGAAGCGTTAGCGCCCGTAGCTTTGACAGCTTGAGCAACCGTGTTGAATACCGGAAGCGATACAACATTTCCGTTGTCAAGCGTGATGTCAACGTTCGTGCCGCCTTTGCCCGGAGTAACGCCGCCAACCATTTGCGTACCGTATTCTAAAGCGCCTTTTGCATGGAATAAGCCGGTTGCGCCTGTAATACCTTGAGTAATGACTTTTGTGTCTTTATTGACCAAAATGCTCACTCTTAACTCACATCCCCTGAATGAATTCGTATGCGGGCATGCCGCAAGTCAAGCTATTTATTTCACGAGAGCGACAATTTTTTGAGCGCCGTCCGACATGGAGTCAGCAGCGACAATGTTCAATCCCGATTGTTTCAAAATAGCTTTTCCGAGGTCTACGTTTGTACCTTCCAGACGAACGACGAGCGGTTTATCAAGACCAACTTGTTTAGCCGCTTCGACAACGCCGTTAGCAATAACGTCGCAACGCATAATGCCGCCGAAAATGTTAACGAAGATCCCTTTTACTTTTTCGTCGGACAAAATAATTTTGAAAGCTTCGGTAACCTTCTCTGCAGTTGCACCGCCCCCTACGTCGAGGAAGTTGGCCGGGTCGCCGCCGAAGTATTTGATAATATCCATCGTTGCCATTGCAAGGCCTGCGCCGTTAACCAAGCAGCCAATGTTGCCGTCTAGGGCGATGTAGCTGAGATCGTATTTAGAAGCTTCGATTTCTTTCGCATCTTCCTCTTCGAGGTCGCGAAGCGCTACGATATCTTTGTGGCGATACAGCGCGTTGGAATCGAAGTTCAGCTTCGCGTCAAGAGCGATAACTTGTCCGTCGCCAGTAACAACAAGAGGGTTGATCTCCGCGATGGAAGCGTCCTTCTCAACGAATGCCGTGTAGAGAGAGATCATGAACTTAACTGCTTTATTAACCAGCTCGCCTGGAATATTGATTGCATAAGCCAGCTTGCGCGCTTGGAATGCCTGAAGGCCAACAGCCGGATCGACAACCTCTTTGAAAATTTTCTCCGGGGAATGCTCGGCAACTTCTTCGATTTCCGTGCCGCCTTCTTCCGAAGCCATTATAACGACGCGGCCTGTACCACGGTCGAGAACGACGCCGATATAATATTCTTTCTTAATGTCGCAGCCTTGCTCGATGAGAAGACGTTTGACTTCTTTGCCCTCTGGGCCAGTTTGATGCGTTACGAGCACTTTGCCAAGAATTTCGCTAGCGTATGCACGCACTTCATCCAAGTTTTTTGCTACTTTAACGCCGCCCGCTTTACCGCGTCCGCCAGCATGAATTTGTGCTTTCACGACAACTACGGAAGTTCCGAGCTCTTTGGCCGCTTCTACAGCTTCATCAACCGTGAAGGCAACTTTACCTTCAGGTACGACTACACCATACTGTTTAAGGACCGCTTTCCCTTGATACTCATGGATATTCATTGTTGAAATCCTCCATTTCACAGACTGAAATCAGTCATATGTACACAAACCTTTATTATTGTAGCACCTTTCCATGCTTGTTACCTTATTTTCACGCATAATTAATACGGCTTTTTTGATATGGGTTTAATCTCTTTTTGAGATTAAACCGCAGGAGCCAGGCAAACTACGCCAAATAGTATATCCTTAAACCTCATTTATTACGCGACAAATGTTATAGGATTGACAGTAGGGAAAGGCATGATCTATGATAGTCCCATAATCTAAAAAATGGAAACGGAATGGTTAGGAAGCACCTTCATTCAATACTTGGAGGTGCTATTTTTTTATGTTCAGTTTGGTACAAAGCGCAAGCGTTTACGGAGTTGACGGCAGAAGCATTTCGGTTGAAGTCGACATATCGAGCGGCTTGCCCCAGGTCAATGTAGTCGGACTCCCCGACCCCGCTGTTCGCGAATCAGTGGAACGTGTTCGGGCTGCGATTAAGAACAGCGGCTTCAGCTTTCCAATGGATCGCATAACGGTAAATTTAGCGCCAGCCGATCTTCGCAAGGAAGGCACCGCGTTCGATCTTGCGATCGCTGTTGGCATATTAACGGCCAGCGCGCAGATCGGCGCTCAACCGTTCGAGCGTACGCTTCTCATCGGCGAGCTATCACTTAATGGAGGCGTCAAACCCGTATCGGGAGTGCTTGCAATGATCGAACAGGCAAAGAGCAGCGGTATTACGAGAATCGTCCTCCCCCTCGCCAACGCTGCCGAAGCAGCATGGATATCCGGCATGGAACTGTTCGCCCTCACGCATCTCAAGCAATTGCAGGGCGAGAAGGCAAGCGGCGAACAGGATTGGAATCGGCTGCGATTCGACCCATCGGCTAAGAATGCAGGCACTCGCGGCAAGGCAGGCCATGCTGCTTTATCGGATGAAGATGATGCCTTCGACTTTAGCGACGTTATCGGCCAGCATCAAGCGAAGCGGGCTATGTTAATCGCTGCCGCCGGAAAACACAATATTTTGCTAAGCGGACCGCCGGGAACGGGCAAAACAATGATGATCCGTCGTTTGCCAGGCATATTGCCGCCGTTGAGCGAGCAAGAAGCGCTTGAGGTAACGAAGATATACAGCGTAGCCGGCAAGCTGTCAGAGGCACCCCAGGGGTTAATTACGCATCCACCATTCAGAGCTCCGCATCATACGATTTCTTCCGGCGGTCTAATTGGCGGCGGCACCATTCCGAAGCCCGGGGAAATTACGTTAGCCCATCGCGGAGTCTTATTCCTAGATGAATTACCTGAATTTCCGCGGCAGGTGCTTGAGATGATGAGGCAGCCTTTGGAAGATCGGGTCGTCACGATCGCAAGATCGAAGGCCGTTTTCCAGTTTCCCGCCAATCTCATGCTAGCCGCCTCCTTCAACCCTTGCCCTTGCGGCTATTATGGCCATGAATATGGCGAGAAACGCTGCACATGCAATTCGACGGCGATTAGCCGCTACCGCTCCAAGCTATCCGGCCCGCTTCTTGACCGTATCGATCTGCAGCTTGAAGTGCCTAGGCCTATCATGATGGAGCAAGGAAAAGGAGCTGAGCTGGGCTTAACTTCTGCCGATATGCGGCGAATTGTTCAGGAGGCGAGGGTGCGCCAACAGCAGCGAACACGCTCACTTGGGACCGTGTGGAACAGTGAGCTGACAAGCTCTGGGCTCCGCAAGCATGCTTTGCTTAAGCCGGCAGCGTTATCGCTGCTCGACCATGCTTTCCAGCTGTTCGGTATCAGCATGAGGGCCTATGACCGGCTCCTTAAGCTGGCGCGTACAATCGCTGATGTAGAGGGCAGCGAGGAAGTAGAGGCGGAGCATGTCGCTGAAGCGATTCAATATCGGAGATTGGATACGGTGTAGCAGTTGCAAGTAACTGCTTACAGTTGACAAGTTTTTTGTAACGACCGCATAAATTCGCTATTTTGATTGGATTTTGTACAATCAAAAGGCTAAGAACGAGACGACATTAGAGTTTGATTGGATTTTGTGCAGGCAAATGGTCGGAGGCAGGCAGTTGAAGGCTAAATTGCCGGTTTTGACTGTATGATATCCACTCAAGCGTCGCTTAACAGACGATTTAGACCAATTTGACTGTATGAAATACAGGCAAAACGTATGATCATCCACGTTATACAAGTTGAAATGGCTGATAATAAATTAATCATTCGCAATTTCTCTGTATTTCTTTCAATTTTGTTTAGTTAAAAGACTCGCAGCCTATGGTTGCGAGTCTTTGCTTTCTATTGAGATGGACCAAACTGTGCGATTACTTCCAGGACAACTCTCTCCGACGCATTTATCAGAATGCACCTTCAATATGCTTGCACTCCGCGACGCTCCCGTCGCTATTAACCGAAACGGCAATGACATCGAAGCGAACAGGACTGTCCAATAAGCCTGCGCTCCGCATATAGACGAGAGCTGTAGATCTGACCTTCATTTGCTTGCGAATATCGACCGATTCTGCGGCCGTACCGAAACGACCTGCTCCCGACCTTCGCGTACGTACCTCAACGAACACCGTTCTGCCATAATGCTCGGCAATCGTATCTATCTCTCCGATACGGCAGCGCCAGTTGCGCTCGATAATTCGATAGCCCGCCGCTTCAAGCAGGCTGCAAGCGGCATCCTCGCCTAACTTTCCAAGCTGCAGTCTACTTGTCGTCATTCCAATCCCTCGCTTTGCGATCCGAGCGATAGACGAAACTTAATATTTCAGCGACGAGCGTGTACAGCTCGGCCGGTATTTCTTGATCGACATCCAACTTAGAGAGCACCTCTACCAGCGAAGCATCCTCTTGAATAGGGATACCATTCTCCTTCGCCTTCTCCAATATCTGATCGGCAATATGTCCCTTGCCCTTGGCAATCATTACGGGAGCATTCCGCTCGCCTGGCTCATACTTTAGCGCTACCGCCTTGCGGGAGGGAACCGATGAACGGTTGCCTTGCTGATCTCCGGTCATATTTTGAAATCGACTCCTTTGTACCTCGCCTGCGAGAACTGCGACAGATCAGGCGGCGTCAGCGGTTTCTTCGCCTTCTCAGCGCCCTGATCCTGCTTCTGTTCGGTCTCCGTTCCCGGCTTAGGCAACGGCGTTGTACGAAGCGACAGCAGTTGGTAGCCGGTCTCCTGCAGTCGTTCTGCCACTTCCATGCGCGAAGCTTCCGCAAGCGCTCCAATAGCAGGGTGATCGTTCCACAAATTCAGACTGACGATCTTGTCCACTACATTCACGTCAACTAACGTATCGCCAAGATTGTTCATCGACAAATTGAATAACAATCGGCAATTGGCAGCATCGAGTTCGCCTTTGCGTCCGCGGCGGGTCTGAATATGAACCGACGCGGTCTGATTGCCGTCTTGCCCGTTCAGCGGAATAAACATCGTGACATGCGTAAGAATGGAGCTGTTGCGCTCCGGTGTCAGCAGCAGTTGCTGCCCCGTAATTTGGGAAACGAGCTGCTGCGCCGTCTCCTTGATTGCTGGCGGCGTGTCACTATCCGAGATGAGTGTGAGCAGCGCGCTCTTTAGCGATTCATGCTGCGCGCTTTGCGTTTGCTGAGCCGGCTGCGCTTGAAGCTGAATGTCCGGTTTCGCTGCATCCAGACCGAGAGCGTTTGCTTGCTGTAATAAACCGGCTGTACGTTCCATGCCTCCTGCGAGTCGTGTTTCCGCGGCAGCCGGCTTCGTCTGCTGCTCTTCCACAATGCCTTGATTGACTCGAGCCTGTCCACTGTTTTCTTGCTCATTCTCCGGCAACTGAGGTTTCGCTAAGCCGCTGCTAATACCACGCTCTGCTTCAATTCCTCTAGTAGTCGTAGCCACTGGACGAGCAGTCGACTCTGAATCTCCCTCGCCAGCACTCTCACTAACGCTTGCACCAACCGCAGCTTGCGACTGCTCCTCGACTGGCTGAGCTGTTGCAGCCGCACGAGCTGCGGCAGCATCAGGCGCAGCCGTAGCCTTGGCGAGCTGCAGCTCATGATCGACTCCAAGCCATTTCATCATTTGGCCGATCCAATTCTGCGAGCCTTTGCCACCAGCAGAAGCTGCTTGGCGACTTTCAGCATGCACGCTACCAGCCTCGTTTGCTCCCTTGCCTTGAACAGCCGCCGCATCCACCGCGCTTCCCGTTGCAGATGCCGTTCCCGTTGCCGTTGTTGCCGTTTGCGCAAGCCCATCTGGCTTGCCAGCTAACGATAACGAAGACATAGCCGCCTTCGCTCCCGCAGTGCCAGCTTGAGGCTCGCTGTCGGCAGTCGCAGTGCCATCAATCGCGCCCCGCAACAACTCCGCTCCTTCAGCCAACAGCGCAGCTACGCGCGCTGCTGCTGGCGGCAGCGTCTTCGCTTCAGCAGTTGCCTCTCCATCCTGCCCTTGCAACGTTTGCGTCATCGTCATCGCTGAGATCTGCTTCTGGAGCGTATCCAGCAACTCATGCGCATCCTGCCCGAACATGACCTGCTGTAACGACGCTACGACGGCTCCCGTCATCGGCAGGCCGCGCTTATGCGCCGCGGCGGCCGCATTCATCCACTGCTCAATATCGCCGCCCTCCGGCATTGCTGCAGCAGCCTGCTGGAAAGCTTGCGCCACTTCCTTCGTGAGCACTAGACCTTCCCGGCGAAGATCCTTAATGAGCGCCAGCGCCCATTTCGTCTCCGGCAGCCCCAATGCTTTTGCCCATTCCTTGAAATTCTCATCCGGCATGCCGAGCGCGCTTGGTTCTACCTGCTTGAGCACAATAAGCGCGCCTGAGGATTGCGGCTGGACTTGCATCAGTGCCGTCTGCCCCTGCTGAAGCGGAATTTCTAACTTAGCGCGAACTTGCACGCCGTTTATTTGTACGAGCGCTTCGTTATTCTCCATGACTTGCAATACGACGCCGCGAACCGTTTGGCCTGTCTTAAGCTCCAGCGCCCGCGTATCATTGCCGGCGGCTTCCCCCAGATAGGTTCTCATCATCTGGCCGATGTTCATCTATGCATCCGCCTCCCTTGCATTCTCTTTACGACTTACGATTTTCTCGTTCGCAACACATGTACCTTATATATCGGCTGGCAAGCTTCTTCCGTGTAGGTTTTCCAATCAAAAACGCCTGTCTCTTGTAGTGGCAGCAGTTGCCAAGAACAAGAAGACAGGCGTTAGTATGTACAAGGGTCGCGTTATATAAGCAGTTGCTGCTGCTCTGCAAAGAGCTTGCCGAGAAACGTTCGACGATGGAGCGGACTCGCGCCATACTCAAGCAGTCTCTCCCGGTGGAGCTTCGTTGCATAACCTTTGTGAATGGCAATTCCGTATTCCGGATAAGCTTCCTCCCACTCACTCTGGCAAAGTCTGTCACGCGTTACTTTTGCGACGATAGACGCTGCCGCAATGGACTGGCTAGTCGCATCGCCTTTAATAATCGATTGCTGCGGAAGCGGCACGTCCACCTTCTCCGCATCGATTAGCAAATAATCAGCCGGCATCTCAAGCGATTCCACCGCCAGCTTCATGGCCAGCCTTGCCGCTTGCTTAATATTGATTCGATCGATCGTCTCCGCATCGACGCGTGCAACGGACCAAGCGACAGATTGCCGCAAAATAATGTCATACAGCATATCGCGCTTCTTCTCGGAAAGCTTCTTAGAATCGTCAACACCGTCAATGATGAGACCGGGAGGCAAAATAACTGCGCCGGCGACTACATCGCCGAATAAGCAGCCTCGCCCCACCTCGTCAACACCTGCAATGGTCTTGTATCCGTCGCTCCATAAAGCTCGTTCAAACTGCAGCATCATATTGTTTCCCCCTAGCCCCGGCTAGTCGTTTCTTCCAGGCATATCATCATACGGCGCTTCAAGCGTAATCCGGCCAAGCTTGCCAGCTCGCAGATCGCGCAAAATAATGCCAGACGTTTTCTCCAAATCTACTCGCCCGCCGCCAATCAAGCAGCCTCTGCGACGTCCGATATCTTCCATGACTCGTACGATTTCATCCGAATCCTGAATATCCTTCGGTGGCGTGTCCAGTCCGTAACGTTCGCTAATCGTCGGCCAATAACGGTCAGCCAGCTCCCGAACGGCGAAAAACGCAATATCATCAACGTTCAATATTTGCTCTTTAATTGCTCCTGTCATCGCAAGTCGATAACCAACGAGCTCATCCTCGAATTTCGGCCACAAAATGCCCGGCGTGTCGAGCAGCTCAATATCGCCGCCAACGCGAATCCATTGCTGCCCCTTCGTCACACCCGGACGATCGCCCGTTATCGCAATATTGCGGCCAGCGAGACGATTAATGAGTGTCGACTTGCCGACATTCGGAATGCCGACGATGAGCGCTCTAATCGCGCGTGGGTTCATGCCTTTCGCGATTTGGCGGGCGATCTTCTCATGAAGAATTTGCTTCGCCTTCACGGGAATGTCGCCAATTCTTGTGCCAGTCGACGAATCGACCGCTACGCATTCATGACCTTCATTGGCAAAATATTGCATCCAGCTTTCCGTTGCTTTCGGATCGGCTAGATCTGATTTGTTAAGCACGATAAGACGCGGCTTATTGTTCAGAATATCGTCGATCATCGGATTACGACTGGAGATCGGCACACGCGCATCGAGAAGCTCGATTGCGATGTCGATTAATTTGAGCTTGTCCTGTATCTGTCTCTTGGCCCGCGTCATATGACCGGGAAACCATTGAATCGTCATTCCTTCACCTCAAACCTCAATCAAACTTCTGTTACTTCGTCCAATGTTTAATAAACTCAAGCTTGTTCAGCGGCCAGAAAATAATATCCGCACGGCCTACGATCTCTTCGTCTCTTACGAAGCCGATAAACCGGCTGTCCGTACTGTTGCTGCGATTGTCGCCTAGCGCGAAGATCGTGTTTTCTGGCACCGTTGCTTCTGTGACTTGGCTATTCGGGAAGTCGGTATTAATGCCAGGCTCGTTATACAATTCGCCTCTTGCATGAGCTTCTTCGATCGCTTCCTTAATATACGGCTCTTCGATTTTTTTATCATTAATATATAGATCGTCACCTTCAAGACGAATGACATCGCCCGGGACGCCGATTACGCGTTTAATGAACTTGCGGTGCTGATCAGGCACGTCGAACACAACGACCTCGCCAAACTTAGGCTCACGAATCGAATACAATATTTTATTAACAATTAGCCGCTCGCCCGTCTCGAAGTTAGGCTCCATCGAGGGACCATCGACAATAAAAGGCGAGAACAAAAATTGCCGTATAATAAACACAAGCACTACCGCAATGACGAGCGCTTTAATCCATTCCACGATTTCCTTATAAGCGCCGCCCTTCTTAACCGATCCTGTTCCATATGTAACAGCACGCCCCGGGAGCGGGTTCTGCCCATCCTCACCAGCTGTATGCTTCATTTCATTGCTGTCATCATTCTCTGAAACACCATTGTTCTTCTGTAAGTCCATCTGTCCCGCCCTCTTTCCTTAAGCGTTGTTAAGTAAGTATAGCTGCAAAAAAACGAAGAGGAGCTTGTTTGCGCAAGCCCCCCTTGTTTGTTCATCTTAACGAATCTCTTTAATTCTAGCAGCTTTACCGCGCAGACTGCGAAGGTAGTACAGTTTCGCACGACGTACTTTACCACGGCGAGCCACTTCGATTTTTTCGAGTTTTGGCGAGTGCAGCGGGAAAGTTCTTTCCACGCCTACACCGTAAGAAATTTTGCGCACTGTAAAAGTTTCGCTAATTCCGCCACCGCGACGTTTGATAACAACGCCTTCGAACAACTGAATACGCTCACGAGTACCCTCGATAACTTTAACATGTACTTTCAAAGTGTCGCCTGGACGAAAGTTTGGAAGATCTTTGCGCAATTGCTCTTGTGTAATTGCTTGTACGATATTCATTTAAATTTCACTCCTTCCACCATAGACGTTCATAGAAGCTCGCCGGATTCCATTGAATCGGTTCATCACTGCTAGCGGACCGCCCGATATACGAACAACATTAAAAATTTTATCATACCTAAAAAAATATATCAACTTGTTTTTCCGACGGTCACAATCATGTATACTTGTACGTATAATATATTGACAAAATACGACAGAAAAGAGGTGCAAAATGCTCCAACAATTATGGAAATCCAAACCGTTCCTCAAAGCGGGCGTCGCCATGATCGTCGCAAGTTCGATCGCTGCCTACGCTCCCGGGGAACCTGCCTTTGCTGAAAGCGTTCCGTTCGTCGATACGAACGGTCACTGGGCCCAACCCTATATCAGCTGGGCGGTAGACGAGCATTTGGCATCGGGTTATACGGACGGCTCGTTCAAGCCGAACAGGCCCATCAGCGAGCCCGAATTTCTATCGATGCTTCTGAGGTCGTACGGGCTTCCGACGCAAACGCAATCGTCCGAGGCCTGGTATACGCCTTATTATGACTATGCAGGCAATCTAGGCTGGCCTGTTACTTATGTCACATCGAACGATTCCTTTCGGCGCGGACAAGCCGCCTTGCTCATCGCCACGGCCGTCGAAGGCAAAGCCTTTACGGAAACAAGCGCCGTCGCATGGGTATTGAAGGAAGGCATCTCCAACGGGCGAACTTCCGCTACCGTCGCCGGCTTCGAAGGGAACGGCTTGCTTACGCGAGCAGAAGCACTGACTTTCTTTTACAAGCTTAAGGAGCACAGCGCTTCTTTATCCAGCACCAAAATTGCGCAGATCGGCTACTCGCTAGGCGGCATAGCGATCGGCGATAACGCCCAAAAAGTCACGCAATTGCTAGGCAACCCCGCTAGAAAAGAAGCAAGCGGCTACGACTTCGCATGGCATATTTACAATACCGACAAAAGCTACAAACAATATCTCATGATCGGCATGCAGAACAACCGCGTTGTAGCACTATTCTCGGGTTCTAAGTCCGTTTGGCAAGCCAAGACTGGCATTGTACCGGGAATTACGATAGCCGAAGCAAAGTCGAAGACAGGGCCGGTCGGGAACGCTTCCGCTCATGACGACTATTATGAATACATTTCGGAAGGCATTCACTCGACCCTATTCATTGACCGCAAGGATGGAAACAAAATAAGCGGAATGCTGCTTGTTGACTCCGCAAGCATGAACGCTAATTTTTCCAAACCTTCCGAGGCGCTCCAAACCGCGCTCGAGCAGCAAAGCTTTGACCTCACGAACGCCGAACGAGCAAAGCGCGGCATCTCGCTGTTGACATGGGACAAGCTGGCCGCCGCTTCAGCCCGCTCACACAGCGTCGATATGGGGAATAGAGATTTCTTCGCCCATACGAACCTTAACGGCAAATCGCCATTCGACCGCATGAAAGCAAATGGCGTCCGCTATATGCTGGCAGCGGAAAATATAGCGGCAGGTTACAACAACAGCATTTACGCCCACTACGGCTGGATGAATTCCGATTCCGGCCACCGAGAGACGTTGCTGAACAGCAAGCTGGAGAAGCTTGGAACAGGTGTCGGCTTCGGCAACTCTAACAGTACCTATAACATCTATTATACCCAAGATTTTTATACGCCATAATCAAATCACTGTCTAAAAAAAACAACAAGCTGCTATCGGTTGCAATTTACCGAACGCAGCTTGTTGTTTTTCAAACGCCTCTTATGCTTTCCACTTGATTCCCTCTTGGGCGGCAGCCTCTTTAAGAAACTTGCGCTCCTTGTCCGACAGCTCTGCGTGCGCAAGCAGATCAGGACGACGTCGCAACGTGCGCAGCAGCGATTGTTGACGTCTCCATACGACAATGTTGGCGTGATGCCCTGACAACAGGATATCGGGCACTCCCCAACCTCGGAACTCTGCTGGCCTCGTATAATGCGGATACTCTAATAAACCGGTGCTGTATGAATCCGTTACCGCGGACGTTTCATTGCCAAGCACTCCTGGAAGAAGCCGAACAACGCTGTCGATGACGGTCATCGCCGGGATCTCTCCGCCTGTCAGCACGTAATCGCCGATCGAGAGCTCGTCCGTGACCAGATATTCGCGTATACGCTCGTCATAGCCCTCGTAGTGGCCGCAGATAAGGACGATATGCTCTTCGGCCGCAAGCTCCTCGGCTTTCTTCTGCGTGAAGGTTTCTCCCTGCGGACACATCAAGATGACGCGAGGCTTCACATTAGGAGCAAGCTTCAAATCCTCTACTGCCGCAAAGACCGGTTCCGCCTTCAGCACCATACCGCCGCCTCCGCCATAAGGGTAGTCGTCTACGGTATTGTGTTTATTGTTCGAATAATCGCGGAAGTTGATCGCCTGCAGAGAGACAATGCCTTTATCCTTTGCTTTCCCCAGTATGCTCGCACCGAACACGCCTTCGAACATTTCCGGGAACAACGTCAGCACATCAATCTTCATTCCTTAGATCAATCCTTCCATCAGCTTAACCGTAACGATCTTCTCAGCAACGTTAACTCGAAGCAGCACGTCATCAATAACCGGAATAAGAATCGGCTTGCCTGCTCCCTTCGGGCGTTCTACGACCCACACATCGTTTGCTCCAGGGCTAAGTATTTCAGTAATCGTGCCGAGCTCCTGACCTTCATCCGTCTTCACCAGGCAGCCGATAATTTCGTGGTAATAATATTCGCCTTCATCCAGCTTGCCTTGCTGGTCCTCCGATATTTTGAGCGCCCAGCCTTTGTACTTCTCCACAATATTAATATCGTCGAAACCGGCCAGTTTTAAAATATATACGTTTTTGTGCGCTCTTGAGCTTATGATCTTCACTTCAAGGGAAGTGCCTTTTTCTTCATCCTGCAGCAGCAGCTTGCTGCCAGGTGCGAACCGCTCGTCCGCGAAGTCCGTTTGCGAGAGCACCTTGACCTCGCCTTTAATGCCATGCGTGTTAACGACTTTTCCTACCGTTAAATATTTTCCGTTCATTGTGACCAGCCTTTCGCCTATATGTATATATGTATTATACATGAAAAACGGCTTCGTTCCACGTCGAGCCCGCGGAAGGAAGCCGTCTATGATGTCTCCCTAAAATGGAAAAGGGTTAGGACTGTTCATCCTAACCCTCGCATGCGTGTATTATGACATGATATCGACGACGACGCGCTTCTGCGATTTGACGGAAGCTGAAGTCACAACTGTACGCATCGCTTTCGCAATACGTCCTTGTTTACCGATAATTTTACCGATATCCTCAGGGTGAACCGAAAGCTCGTAAATCGTATTGCGGTCATCATCCTTCACGTTTACACGCACTTCCTCCGGATGATCCACCAAAGCCTTCGCTATGACAAGAATTAATTCTTTCATCTCAAAGCCCTCCGCCGTTCAACCGTCATTATTTTTGAAGTTTAAGCTCGTGGAACTTTTTCATGACACCAGCTTTGGAAAGCAGGTCGCGAACCGTGTCAGAAGCCTGAGCACCAGTTTGCAGCCATTTCAACGCTTTCTCTTCATCGATCTTAACTTGAGCCGGTTGTGCAACCGGATTGTAAGTACCGATTTCTTCAATAAAACGTCCGTCACGCGGCGAACGGGAGTCCGATACAACAACGCGGTAGAAAGGTGCTTTGTGAGCGCCCATCCGTTTCAAACGAATACGTACTGCCATTAGAATTCACCTCCTTCGAAAAATAAACGTTCGTATTTCTGCTATGCAACCCGCATTAGAACGGGAACTTCATATTTTTGCCGAGCATGCCTTTGAGCCCTTTCTTGCCGCCTTTAGGCCCTTTCGGTCCCATCATCGACGAGAACTGCTTCATCATTTTCTTCATATCGTCGAACTGTTTAATTAAACGGTTAACTTCAACGATCGTTGTACCGCTGCCCGTTGCGACGCGCTTGCGACGGCTATGGTTGAGCAGCTCAGGCTTCTGCTTCTCTTCCTTCGTCATCGAGCGAACAATCGCTTCGACGCGGCCGATCTGCTTCTCGTCGATCTTCATATCCTTAACGCCCTTCATCTTGTTCATGCCGGGCAGCATATCCATAATCTGATCGAGCGGGCCAAGCTTGCGCACCTGAGCCATCTGCTCTAGGAAGTCGTCAAACGTGAATTCCGCCGTGCGCATCTTGCGTTCCATCTCTTTGGCTTGATCCGCGTCGATTCCGGCTTGCGCCTTCTCGATCAACGACAGCATGTCGCCCATGCCGAGAATACGCGATGCCATCCGCTCCGGATGAAACGGCTCAAGCGAATCGATCTTCTCGCCCATTGCGGCGAACTTGATCGGACAGCCTGTTACAGCCTTAACCGATAGCGCCGCGCCGCCGCGAGTATCGCCGTCAAGCTTCGTCAGTACAACACCCGTAAGCTCGAGCTGCTCGTGGAAGCTTTGGGCTACGTTAACGGCGTCTTGACCTGTCATTGCATCGACTACGAGCAGAACCTCATCAGGCTTAACGATCTGATGGATGTTCTTAAGCTCTTCCATCAGCGCTTCGTCAATATGCAGACGGCCCGCCGTATCGATAATGACGTAATCGTTATTGTTTTCCTTCGCGAACTGCAAGCTCTGACGAGCAATCTCAACGGGCGATGTCTGATCGCCAAGAGCGAATACAGGCGCATTAATCTGTTCGCCGAGCACTTGAAGCTGCTTAATTGCCGCCGGGCGATAAATATCGCACGCAACGAGCAACGGCTTGTGATTGCCCTTCTGCAGCAGCTTCGCTAGCTTACCGGACGTCGTTGTTTTACCTGCGCCCTGCAAGCCGGCCATCATGATGACGGTCGGAGGCTTGTTCGCCTTAGCAAGCTTGCTTTGCGTACCGCCCATTAATTCCGTGAGCTCTTTATTTACGATATCGATGACGACCATGCCGGGCGTAAAGCTCTTGGATACGTCCAAGCCCAAAGCCTTTTCCTTCACCTTGGCGATAAAGTCCTTCACGACTTTGAAGTTAACGTCCGCTTCCAGAAGCGCCAGCCGCACTTCGCGCATCGCCTCGTTCAGATCGTCCTCGGTTACTTTCCCCTTACCCCTCAGCTTGCTGAATACATTCTGAAGCCTATTCGATAAGCTCTCAAATGCTGCCATGAACCGTCACCTCCTTCTCTAGTCGATTATCCGCCGCTCGGAACGCATCAATCACATTCACTAGCGCGGCTCTTGCTGTATCATCTATTACTAAGCTCATTACACTCTTCTCCAGCTGTTCGGTTAGCTTCAGCAGCGTTTCATGCTTCGCAAGCAGGTTCAGCTTGCTTTCATAGCCTTCCAGCGCTTGCTCCGCTCGCTTCACGTTATCGTACACGGCTTGACGGCTAATGCCGAATTCCGCGGCGATCTCGCCCAGTGAGAAGTCGTCGTGAAAATAATATTTGAGAAACGTCTGCTGCTTCTCGGTTAGAAGCTGCTCATAAAAGTCGAATAGCAAATTAACTCTGGTAGTCTTCGATAAGGCGTCTGGTTCATTTGCTTTCATCCCCTTCGCCTCCCGATTCCTAACTTCACTATTGCGCTATCGGCAAGCCGTCAAGGCATTCACCTTTACAGCATTGCAACGTCTCTTATCATACATGACGCCATGGGCGGCTGTCAAGCTTTTGTACTTGTCACCAAAATGAATTATTGACCAGCCTGCGCTTCCTCTTCTTCGCGCTGAATTAAGCCGGCGAACAGCGCATGCACGAACTGCTCGGAATCGAATTGCTGCAGGTCGCCCATCTTCTCGCCGAGACCGACAAGCTTCACCGGCAGATTCAGCTCGTTGCGGATTGCGATGACGATGCCGCCTTTTGCCGTACCGTCAAGCTTCGTCAGCACGAGGCCGGTTACGCCGCTTTTCTCGCCGAACAGCTTCGCTTGGCTAAGCGCGTTCTGTCCCGTCGTCGCGTCGAGAACGAGCAATACTTCATGCGGCGCATCAGGCAGCTCGCGCTGGATAACGCGGAATATTTTGTTAAGCTCTTCCATCAGATTCGTCTTGTTCTGAAGACGTCCGGCCGTATCGCACAGCAACACGTCGACGCCGCGCTGCTTAGCCGCTTGAACGGCATCGAACATGACGGCTGCGGGATCGGAGCCGGATTGCTGCTTAATGACGTCAACGCCTACGCGCTGTCCCCAAACTTCAAGCTGCTCGATCGCTCCGGCACGGAACGTATCGCCGGCAGCCATCAGAACGCTCTTGCCTTCGCTCTTGAACTTATGCGCAAGCTTGCCGATCGTCGTCGTCTTGCCGACGCCGTTAACGCCTACGAACAGAATAACGGTAATTCCGCTGGAAGCCATTCGCAGCGCCGATTGGTCGTCGCCCTTCATCAAGCCGATCAGCTTCTCGGAGAGGATCGGCTGCAGGTCGGCAGCATCCTCGATCTTGCGTTTCTTCACCTCTGCGCGCAGCTCGTCGATAAGCTGCATAACCGTATTAACGCCAACGTCAGCGCCGATCAGGATCTCTTCAAGCTCCTCGTAGAACTGCTCGTCGATTTTTTTGCGGCGAAGAATAAGCTCTTCGACCTTCTCGACGAAGGCGGTACGCGTCTTGGTGAGACCTTCCTTAAATATATTCGTAACCGCTTCTGTCTTCGTAGCGATACTTTCCTTCAGTTTCTTAAAAAAGCTCATTCTCTATTTCCTCCATCCTAAGCATAGGGGCCATTCTTTTTATTTCTACGTTTCTACGCCGAAACCGGTTCTTCTTCTTCCAAACGCACGGATACCAGCTTCGACACGCCGCCTTCTTCCATCGTTACCCCGTATAGCACGTCAGCTTCCTCCATCGTGCCTTTACGGTGCGTGACGACGATGAATTGCGTCAGCCCGGAGAATTCGCGTAAATATTGGGCGAAACGCGCGACGTTCGCTTCGTCAAGCGCAGCTTCTACTTCATCGAGTACGCAGAACGGCACCGGCTTCACTTGCAGGATCGCGAACAGCAGCGCAATCGCTGTGAGCGCCCGCTCGCCGCCCGACAACAGCTGCAGGTTTTGCAGCTTCTTGCCCGGCGGCTGAGCCACGATGTCGATACCCGTATCGAGCACCTTATCCGGCTCGACTAGGACGAGATCCGCACGGCCGCCGCCGAACAGCTTCGCGAATACAACAACGAAGTGGCCGCGAATCGCTTCGAATGTCGTCTTGAATCGCTTCGACATCTCGTCGTCCATCTCGCGAATAACTTGATACAGCGTCGTCTTCGCTTCAATAAGATCGTCCTTCTGCTCCGACAGGAAGTCGAAGCGCTCCTTCACGCGCTCGTATTCATCGATCGCGCCAAGGTTCACTTCACCGAGTGCCGTAATTTGACGCTTCAGATCGCGTACTGCCGTTTGCGTGCCAAGCACATCTTCCGGCACAGGATACTGCTCCTTCGCCAATTCAAAGCTAAGCTCGTATTCTTCGCTTAGCTTGCGAAGCAGGTTATCAAGCTCTACGTCGAGCCTATTAGCGGCGATTTCGGTCTGCCGCATTTGCTCTTCGACTGCTCTAAGCTGAGCGCGCTGCTCCTTCGTCTCGCTTTCGCCTTCCTCGATTTCCTGGAAGCGCTGCGAGCGCTCGGCACGCTTCAGATCCGTCTGCTCCGCGCATTGCTGCTTCTTAATGCGCAGCGCATTAAGCTGCTCGATCTGGCGAACCGACTCCTCGCCATGACGAGTGAGCTCCTCATCCTGCTGCTCGGACAACGAGCGCAGGCTGGCAAGCTCTTGCTTCGCCCGTTGAATGTCCGCGCGCACCCGCGTCGCTTGATCATCGAATGATTGCTTCTCTTGATCAGTCTTCGCTGCGGCGATTTTAATATCGGTAAGCTGCCCTTGCAGTTCCTCCTTCGCGAACTCGCTCGCTTTGCGCCGCTCCTCTGCCAGACGAATCGCTTCTTGCAGCCTTGCTTCATCTATTACGAGCTGCTCTAACCGTTTCTCGGCAGCTGCCCCAGCCGCTTGCAGCGTCTCCAGCTCATTCTTGTTCGTGCTGCGATCAGCCGTATGCAGCTGCTGCTGCTCGTCCAAGTTCTTCGCTTCATTATTTAATTGCTGGAGCTCGGCGCGAATTTGCTGCTCTTCAATTCGGCATTGCTCAGCCTTTGCACGCAGCTCTTCCATGTTATGCGAGCGAATAGACTGTTCCTTGCGCAGGTCGCTTAGCTTGTCCCGCAATTGTTCTACCGTAATTCTTGCATCCGCTATCTCTTGGTCGAGCGCTTCGATCTGACGCTGTCTGCCAAGCAGGCTTGCGCCTTTCTTCTGCAAGCTGCCGCCTGTCATCGAACCGCCGGCGTTCACAATATCACCGTCCAGCGTAACGACACGGTAGCGGTATTGGCACTTGGACGCGATGCGATTCGCTTGCTCCAACGTCTCGGCGAGCAATACGTTGCCGAGCAAGTTGTTCACGATTGCTTCGTACTTCTTGTCGCTTCCTACAAGATCGGCTGCGACGCCAATGAAACCTTCGACTTCGGATGCGATCCGCTTATCATGCTCAGGCACTTGCCGCCCGCGAATAACATCGAGAGGCAGGAATGTCGCTCTGCCGAGCTGTCTTTGCTTCAAGAAGCTGATTGCCGCGCGAGCCGACTTCTCATCCTCCATAACGACATGCTGGAGCGCTCCTCCGAGCGCTGTCTCGACAGCTGTCTCGATCCGCTCCGGTACGCGCACGAGCTCAGCGACCGCTCCATGAACGCCGGATATGCCGCCCGAACTGCGGCGTGCAGCCTTCAGCACTTCCTTAACGCCGTGCATGAAGCCATCAAGCGCATCCTGCATTTCTTTCATCGTATCGCGACGCGAAATATGGCTGTCCAGCTTCTGATCCCACTTGCGAATGGCTATCGTCACTTCATCGATTGTCTGCGTATTCGACTTCGATTGCTCCGACTCCGCTATCGATTTACTGCGCGCTTGCTCCAATTGCTCCAGTGTCCCTTGCAGCGCTTGCTGCAATTGTTCTCTTCGCTCGCTTACGCGGGTCTGCTGCTCGGACCATTTGGACTCGTCCTCGCTCATCCTTTCCATTCGGCGCTGCAAAGCCTCTTGCTGCTGCGCAGCGTAACGAATTTCGTTGCGGCTCTGCGCCATCGAACTAAGCACCTCAAGCAGCTCGCTCTTAAGCGTCTCCTCTGCATCGGGAGCCGCTCCGCCGGCGACGCCGAGCAGCCGGAACTCTTCTTCCTTCATCTTGGCGCGCAGATCGGCAAGCTCCAGCTCCAATGCCGCAGCTTTGCTTCGGAATTCGGCTTCTTCCTTCGTCAAGGCGCCAATACGCGCATCTTGCGAAGCAATCGACTCCTCCAGCTGCCGCTTATTCTGCTCCAAGTTACGAAGACGTTCCTTAAGCACTTCGCCGTAGCCTTCACACTTCTCGAAATCCTCGCTGATTTGCAGCATTAATTCATGCAGCTGATCCAGCGTCGTCTCCAGTTCGCGAAGCATATGGCGATCCTTCTCCAGGTGAGCGTCATGCGAGCTTACGATCGTCGACAACTGCATCTGCTCATTCGTCAGCTTCTCGAGCTTGCCGCTCGCTTCCGTCCACGAACCGTGAATCTGCTCGATATTATGTACGTACATGGAGATTTCTTTGTTTTTCAACTGTTCCTTAAGCGCCTTGAAGTGGATGGCCTTCTCCGACTGCTTCCGGAGAGGTTCAACCTGATCCTCAAGCTCGGTGACCAGATCGTGAATCCGAAGCAGGTTCTGCTCCGTCTCATCCAGCTTCTTCTGTGCCTCGCGCTTACGGGATTTATATTTGACGATACCCGAAGCCTCTTCGAAAATACCTCGGCGATCCTCGGAACGCGTACTCAATATCTCCTCGATTCGGCCTTGTCCGATAATCGAATACGCTTCCTTCCCGATGCCCGTATCCATGAACAGCTCGGTAATATCCTTCAGCCTGCATGGCTGCTTATTAATTAAGTACTCACTGTCGCCGCTTCGATGAACCCGGCGGGTGACCGTTACTTCATTATATTCGAGCGGCAGCGCGCCATCCGCGTTATCCAGCGTCAGCGATACCTCACCGTAGTTGACCGCTTTGCGGGCGTCGCTTCCGGCGAATATAATGTCTTCCATCTTGCCGCCGCGCAAGCTCTTCGCGCTCTGCTCGCCCAGCACCCATCTGATACCGTCGGAAATATTGCTCTTGCCCGAGCCGTTCGGCCCAACAACAGCCGTAATGCCGGTAACAAATTCCATTTCCGTACGATCGGCAAATGATTTAAAACCCGATAATTCAATCCTCTTCAGAAACATGGTTTGGCTTTCACCTCACCCTACATTGTACCACATAATAAAGGCATTCGTTAACCATTTTGGCAGACGGAACGTCAATATAACTTAGTCATATAGGGGTGTTTCTAGCCTATAGCATGGATTTCATCCAATCAAAAGGCTAGAAACGAGCAGATTTCAGAGTTTGGTTGGATTTTGTACAGTCTAATGGGTCGATAAAGGTTATTGAGGGCTAAAATACTAGTTTTGGCTGTATGAATTCCACTCAAAAGTCACTTCACAGACGATTTGGACCGATTAGACTGTATGAAATACAGACAAAAGTAGCTCATCTGGCTCTTTTAGTTGAAAAAAATCCAACTAAAACGGAACACCCCTCGGAAGACGCGGCCTCCAAGGGGTGTTCCATTATGGTTCTATGCTTGCTGCTCTTGCGATAAGTTGCGCCATGCCTCAGCAGCCGCACGTTGCTCCGCTTCCTTCTTCGTCCTGCCCGAGCCGATGCCGAATCGCTCGACACCGAGGTATACCTCCACGACAAACTCCCGATCGTGAGCAGGGCCGCGTTCCTCTACGATCCGATACTCGACCGGACCCAGTCCATGATGCTGCGAGCGTTCCTGCAGCTTGGACTTGGCATCCTTCACAAGCAGACCATAGTCATTCGAATCAATGAACGGGAACATATGCTGTTGCAAAAAGCTTCGTACCTGCTCAATTCCTGCATCGAGGAAAATCGCGCCAATGAAAGATTCGAACAAATCGGCGAGCAGCGCTTGACGCTGCCGTCCGCCCAGCTGTTCCTCTCCGCGACCGAGCAGCACATGCGCTCCAAGCTCCAGTCGTTCAGCGAACTGTGCTAAGGAAGGCTCGCATACAACCGATGCGCGCATTCTCGTCAGCTCACCTTCCGGCCGCTGCGGATAGGTCATGAACAAGTACTCCGACACCAACAGCTGCAGCACCGCGTCGCCGAGAAACTCCAGCCGCTCGTTGTCCTTCGTCTGTGCACCCTTGTGCTCGTTCACATATGACGTATGGGTAAAAGCCTGTTTCAGCAGCCGCGGACGTTTAAAATGGAGCTGCAGCCTCTGCTGCAGCTCCATAAAGGAATCACGCTTCATAAACTTTCATCACGATCGTTGCGTTATGGCCGCCGAATCCGAACGAATTCGACAGTGCCGTCTTCACATCCGCTTTGCGCGGCGTATTAGGCACATAATCCAGATCGCACTCCGGATCTTGGTTTTCCAAGTTGATCGTTGGCGCAATAATACCGTTCTTGAGGGTAAGTCCAAGGATGACAGCCTCTACGCCGCCGGCAGCACCGAGCAAATGACCTGTCATCGACTTCGTCGAGCTTACGGCTACTTTGTAGGCATGATCGCCCAGCGCCTTCTTGATCGCCTTCGTCTCCGAACGGTCGCCTACCGGCGTCGATGTGCCATGCGCGTTGATGTAATCGATCTCCGAAGGCTCAATACCCGCATCCTTAAGCGCTTTGGTCATGCAGCGTGCCGCGCCATCCGGATCCGGCTCTGTCATATGATGAGCGTCGCCGCTCATGCCATAGCCGATAATCTCCGCATAGATCTTAGCGCCGCGTGCTTGCGCATGCTCCAGCGATTCAATGACCAATACGCCTGCTCCCTCGCCCATTACGAAACCATCGCGATCGACGTCGAACGGACGGCTTGCCTTCTCCGGCTCTTCGTTGCGAACCGACATCGCGCGCATCGAGCAGAATCCCGCCATCCCAGTCGGACGGATCGTTGCTTCCGCGCCGCCGCAGATCATGACGTCAGCGTCGCCGCGTTGAATGAGCTTGTAAGAATCGCCGATCGAATGCGTGCCCGTCGCACAAGCGGTAACCGCCGTGCTGTTCGGACCTTTTGCACCCGTCAGCATCGATACTTGGCCGGAAGCCATGTTCGCGATCATCATCGGAATGAAGAACGGGCTGACACGCTTAGGGCCTTTCTCAAGCAAAATATTATGTTGATCTTCCCACGTGCCAAGACCGCCGATACCGGATCCGATCATAACGCCAACGCGTTCCGCGTCGATGCCTTCTCCGATTTTCAAGTCCGCGTCTTTAACCGCCAATTGGCTGGCTACTGCCGCGAACTGAACGAAACGGTCCATTCTGCGCGCTTCTTTTTTATCTAAACCGTAATCTTCAGGATTAAAGTTTTTGATCTCTGCGGCAATGCGCGTCGGATATTCGGAGAAATCAAATGCTTCTACAACGGAAACCCCCGACTTACCTTCAAGCAAATTGCCCCAAAACTGTTCCAAATCAGAACCTAATGAGGTCATAACCCCCATACCGGTAACTACAACTCGTTGTTTCATTCGCTTCACCTCTACGGACAGCAATATGGATGACCAAGCTTGCGTCATCTTTATATTTATATAAAAGCTATAACGCTAAGTATAATTGTTAGGAATAAGCCATCGGGCTTTGTGATCACGCGTCGTTTGAAAACGGTTAAGATGGAGAGAAGTCCCGTTTGTTATAACGGGACTTGTCCTTCTTAGGTATGAGATTGTATGTATTTAACAACTTCTCCCACCGTTGTGATTGTCTCTGCATCTTCATCAGAGATCTCCATATCAAACTCGTCTTCCAGCTCCATGACCAATTCAACGACATCAAGAGAGTCAGCGCCGAGGTCATCTTTAAAGGAAGCTTCCAGCGTGACTTCCGCTTCGTCTACGCCAAGGCGGTCGATGACGATACGTTTTACACGATCTACTACTTCGGACATCCGGTTCACCTCCTCCATGGTATTATACGAGAATTAAAGATAAAATGCCATACGTAACCGTTTTAATTGAATCGGAAGCGGATTTCACCGTCTCTGGCGGCGAGGGCTAACGTTTCGTGGTTGCGGCATTAAGGCTGCTTTACATGTACATGCCGCCGTCAACGTGGACGGTCTGGCCTGTCATATATGCAGCGGCGTCCGAAGCCAGGAAGCGAACCGCGTTCGCAATGTCTGACGCGTCGCCTAGACGCGCAAGCGGGATTTGCCCAGCAAGCGACTGGCGCATTTCCTCAGGCAGCTTGTCCGTCATTTCGGTCTGAATGAAGCCAGGCGCCACGCAGTTGACTGTGATGCCTCTCGAAGCGAGCTCGCGCGCGCTTGCCTTCGTTAGACCGATAACGCCTGCTTTGGCGGCGACATAGTTCGCTTGCCCGGGATTTCCGAGCACGCCAACAACCGAAGAAATATTAATAATTCGGCCGGAGCGCTGTTTCATCATCGAACGGGTGACAGCTTTGATACCGTTGAACACGCCTTTGAGGTTCGTTTCGATCACTTGATCGAACTCTTCTTCCTTCATTCGCATAATAAGATTATCTCTTGTAATGCCAGCGTTATTCACCAAAATATCAATAGCTCCCAATTGCTCAATAACTTCCTTCACCATCGCGTCGAATTCATCGGCTTTGCCAACGTTCGCTTTCACGATGACAGCGCGTCTGCCGAGCGCTTCAACGGCCGCTGCCGTCTCCGCCGCCGCCGCTTCGCTGCCGGAATAATTGATCGCAACATCCGCTCCCGCTTCAGCAAGCGCAATCGCAATCGCTCTGCCGATTCCGCGGGAAGCTCCCGTTACGAGCGCTTTCTTGCCTTCCAGACTGGCAAACATAAACTATCCCCTCCGTTTGGCGTTAATTAAGTTGCAGCGCATCAAGCGCAGAGATGTTATTCACCGAAATGATGCGAACATTTTTGTCAATCTTCTTGATCAATCCGGCAAGCACCGTTCCAGAACCGATCTCGACGAACGTATCTACGCCCTGCTCGATCAAGTAACGAACGCTGTCTTCCCAAAGGACCGGCGAGTAGACCTGCTCTACCAACAGTCCGCGAATGTCGCTTGCGCTGGTCACTTCGCGCGCCGTCACATTGGCGACGACCGGAATCGAAGCATCTTGCAGTTCCACGCTTGCCAGCGCTTCGCCAAGCTTCTCTGCAGCCGGCTTCATTAGCGAAGAGTGGAAAGGACCGCTGACATCAAGCGGAATGACGCGTTTGGCGCCAGCTTCCTTGCCGCGTTCCACTACGGCCTGAACGCCTGCTGCCGTACCGGATATGACAATCTGGCCCGGACAGTTCACATTGGCAAGCTCCACAGCCATGCCTTCGGACGTCACTGAGGCACAGAGTGCGGCAAGCGCTTCGCGCTCAGCGCCAAGAACAGCTGCCATCGCGCCTTGACCGTTCGGCACCGCTTGCTCCATGAACAAGCCGCGTGCGCGAACCGTGCGAATCGCGTCCTGGAACGACAAGGCGCCAGCTGCGACAAGCGCGCTATATTCGCCAAGGCTATGTCCGGCAACATAATCGGCTTTAAAGCCGCGACCTTCAAGCGCTTCAAGCAAAGCAATGCTGACAGCGAGAAGTGCCGGCTGCGTGTTAGCCGTCTGCTTCAAAGCCTCTTCAGGTCCATCAAAAATAATGTCGCTAAGCTTGAAGCCTAATGCTTCGTCCGCTTGCTCAATAATTGCCCTCGATTGATCGAAAGCGTCGTACACGTCTTTGCCCATGCCAACGGCTTGAGCGCCTTGGCCGGGAAATACGAATGCTGTTTTGCTCAACTTATTTACCCTCCTAAAAGGTTTGCGAATACAAACCTAACTTCGAAAGCATATTACCACACGAGTACCGATGCGCCCCATGTCAGGCCGCCGCCGAAGCCAACAAGCACAAGGCAATCGCCTTGCTTCACGCGACCCTGCTCTACAGCTTCTGCCAGCGCGACCGGAATCGAAGCGGCCGACATATTGCCGTATTTGTCCAAGTTGATCATTGCTTTCTCTTCGGACAGATCCAAGCGGTTAAGCGCCGAGTTAATGATGCGAATATTCGCTTGATGCGGCACAAGAAGATCAATATCTTCCTTCGTCATGCCGGCCTTCTGCAAAGCGTCCTCCGCCGCGCTGCCCATGATGCGCACCGCGAACTTGAACACGTCGTTGCCAGCCATATGAATGAAATGCTGCTTAGCCGAGATGCTCGCCTCTGAAGCAGGAACGCGCGATCCGCCTCCGCATACTTTAAGCAGGTCGCCGCCGCTGCCGTCCGCTCCAAGCTCGAACGAGCGGAAGCCTCGTCCTTCCTCCACTTGCCCGAGGACTACTGCGCCAGCACCGTCACCGAACAGGATGCAAGTATTGCGGTCCGTGTAGTCCGTAATTCGTGATAATGTCTCTGCGCCGACGACTAGCACATGCTTGTACATGCCAGTAGCAATCATGTTCGAAGCAGTCGCCAGGCCATAAATAAAGCCTGAGCACGCAGCCGACAAGTCGAACGCGGCCGCCTTCTTCGCGCCAAGCTTATCTTGCAGCAAGCAAGCCGTCGACGGGAAGAACATATCCGGCGTAATTGTAGCGACGATGATAAGATCAATGTCTTCGGCCGTAAGACCTGCCGCAGCAATTGCTTTTCTTGAAGCGTGCAGCGCTAGATCCGACGTCGCTTCCTCTGCAGAGGCGAGACGGCGCTCCTTAATGCCCGTGCGAGTGACAATCCACTCGTCGTTCGTTTCAACCATTTGTTCCAATTCTTGATTCGTAAGAATACGTTCCGGAACATATTTACCCGTTCCTATAATGCCTACAGGATATAAACTCATAACACACACTCATTTCCCGTTGATTTCATCTGCGATCGATTCAATCAATTGTCCTTGAATCGCTATGCGTGCTTGCCGGACTGCATTTTTCACAGCGACAACATCGGACGAGCCGTGACATTTCACGACGAGACCGTTCAAACCGAGGAGCGGCGCCCCGCCGTGCTCCTTATAATCCATCTTATTTTTCAGTTGACGCAAGCGCGGCATCATAATCGCTGCCGCAAGCTTTGTCAGAAGCGTTTGCCCGAATGCACCCTTAAGCTCGGTGAAAATCGCGCCAGCCGCGCCTTCCATCGCTTTTAACATAATATTCCCCGCGAAGCCGTCGCACACGATGACATCGCAGTTGCGCGTAAGCACATCTCTTGCCTCGACATTGCCAATGAAATGAATCGGAGCTTGCTGAAGCAAATCGTATGCAGCTTTCGACACTTCATTGCCTTTCTTCGCTTCCGTGCCGACATTGAGCAAGCCGACTCTCGGCTTCTCCACGCCATGCACTTTCGAGCGATAGATGCTGCCCATTATTGCATATTGCAGCAAATGCTCCGGCTTCGCATCCATATTCGCACCCAGATCAAGCGCCAGTACGCCTAGGTTATCCATCGTCGGCATCATAGGCGCGAGCGCCGGACGCTCAATGCCGTCCATTCGGCCGACGACGAGCAATCCCGTCGCCATCAGGGCACCGGTATTGCCGGCCGACAGCATAGCGTCAGCTTGTTTCTCGCGGACGAGCTGGCCTGCTACGACCATCGACGCACCTTTCTTACGGCGCACCGCCTTAACGGGCTCATCATCCGGGCCGATCACTTCATCGGCATGACATATTGTAATATTAACAGGCTTAGAGCCGCCAATCAGCTTCTCGATTACGGCAGTGTCTCCAACGAGCAGAAGCTCCGTATCGGGCCACTCTGCCGCAGCCTCCAAAGCGCCTTGCACGATTAAGCCAGGGGCGTGATCTCCCCCCATCGCATCAATAGCGATCCGCATGTTCGTCTCCTCCTTCACTGTTTGCAGCACCCGCGGATCTGAATATAACAAAGTTCCCCTGGAAAACCATCTCGTCGGCCACGTAAGTGAACAGCTCCACCTTCGCTTTGTTCCGCTCGCCCGAGATAGATCTTACATAAGCCTTGGCTATACATTTCTCACCGAGCTTAACAGGACGTATGAACCGAATGTCCGCCGTTACAGTAAGGGCAATCTCATCGTTGATTACGGCAACCGCAAGCGAGTTCGCCTGTGCGAACACATGATGACCGCGAGCGATGCCCGTTCTCGAGAATACATGTTCTTCCCGAATCTCGAATACCGAGATACCGCTCTTATCGAGCTCCAAATCAACGATGTCGCCGATGACCTCGTGCAGCGGCAACGAACGGACAGAATCGTATGAGCGTTCTGCCATCAGCTTCAATCGTTCCCTCAGCTCAGGGATACCAAGCTCCATACGATCTAATCGGATCGTCTGAATGCTGACTTTTAGCTGGCGAGTAAGCTCCCGATCGGTGATGAAAGGATTTTCTTCTATAAGTCGGGCAAGCTGCTGATGCCGCTGCCGTTTGGGCATTCGTTCGATGTCCGGCACCGCCTTTTTTGACAAAAATAGTGACCGCATGTATAGATGACCTGATCGCAGACACAGCACCGCCATAGCTTGCTTGGTTTGCGATAAGTATATGTATGAAAGCTGATATTATCACCAGGTACTAAATATGAGTATATAAAAAAAATGGCCCAAGCGCAATGAACGAAGAAAAAAAATAGCACCTCATCGCGAGATGAAGTGCTATTATTGAAATCATTCTTATTGGGAAATGATCTCTTTTGTTTTGTAATATCCGCAAACTTTGCATACGTGGTGAGCCAATTTCAGCTCTCCGCATTGCTCACATTTCACCATGCCCGGTATTGCGAGCTTGAAATGCGTACGACGTTTGTCGCGGCGAGTTTTGGACGTTCTACGTTGAGGTACTGCCATATTTCCCACCTCCTTCACAAAATCAATCGAGCCGTTATTCCTTAAATAGATCCTTCAGCGCTGCAAAGCGAGGGTCAATCTTCTCCGTCTTGCAGCTGCATGTGCGCTCATTTAAGTTTTGTCCGCATTCTTGACATAGACCTTTACAATCATCGCTGCAAAGCGGCGCGAATGGCATGAACAGCAGAAGCGCTTCTTCGAGATAAGGCTTCAAGTCCAGACGTTCTCCGCTTACTTCGATGAAGTCACTCTCTTCTTCCTCATCCTTGTCTTCGTCACCCGAAGCAGGCTTGAATTGTTCGAAGAACGGAATGACCGTATGCTCACTTGTCGGATCAAGGCAACGCGAGCAAGCCAGCTCCAGATCGATGGAAAGTTCTCCATCAACCGAAATGAAGCCTTCATTGCCGGTTACTTGAAGCGAGACGTGAAGCGGTCCAGTACGAATAACATCTTGGCGTCCTTGAAATAGGTCGCTGACGTCCAATTGTTCATTGATCGTCGACTTTAGACCTTTGGACATCGTTTCTTGAATATGAAACTGCATCAGATCACCCCAAACAAACAAAGATTATTATATCTATCAGCCTACCGTTTTGTCAACATTTTCACACGGTTATTTCGTTTATCCACTATGCAGCCGTGTAAGGCGCGCCTCTCTATGTTATGATAGAACGACCAAGATTTAACAGAGAGAGGTTAGAGGATGCGTACGGTAGGACTCATCGTCGAATACAATCCGTTTCACAACGGTCACCATTATCATTTACAACAATCGCGCAAAATAACGGGCTCCGACACTGTAGTCGCTGTCATGAGCGGTAATTTCTTACAACGCGGCGAACCCGCGCTGCTCGATAAATGGTCACGCACACGTATGGCGCTGGAGGGCGGTTGCGACCTTATCATCGAGCTGCCAATCGCCTACGCCACGCATGCCGCAGAATGGTTCGCTTACGGCGCAGTTGCTCTGCTCGAGGCGACAGGCGTCGTAGACGCCTTCTGCTTCGGCACAGAGAGCGGCGAGCTTGCTCCATTGCAGCAGGCAGCCGATTTGCTGGCGGACGAGCCGCCGGACTTCCGTGCATCGCTGAAGCAGTTGCTCGATACGGGAATGAATTACCCTAACGCATACAGTGCGGCCGTCGCCGCTTATTTATCGGAGCAGGGTCATACGGATACGGCTTCATTCCCGTTCGCCCAGCCTAATCATACGCTAGGTCTTCATTATTTGCTAGCCTTGCGGCGACTGGAGGGCCGAATGCAGCCGTTCACGATCGCCCGCGAGAAATCGCAATACAATGATCAGACGATCTCGGACAGCCAGATTGCCAGCGCGACCGCTATTCGCAAGCTGTTGCTCGAGGAACGAAATCTGGCACCTATTCGCGCATACGTTCCTTCATCGACCTATCATATCATAGAAGAGCAATGGTCGGCCGGTCATTGCCCGATCAGTTGGACCAACTTCATGCAGCCGCTGCTGCATCAGACCGTGACCCGCTCCGTCAGTCAACTTGCCCAGCTGCGGGACATATCGGAAGGTATGGAGCATCGCTTGCTCCGAACGCTCCCGGAGCTGACCTCGATGCAGTTCGAGGAACTGCTGGACATGCTCAAAACCAAACGATACACGCGCACGCGTCTGCAACGCGCGCTGCTGTCGGTGCTTCTCGGACATGAGAAGCCGTCCTTCACAACAGAGAAGCTAGCCTCCGGCGTTCAGTACATTCGCGTTCTTGGCTTCACTGAGAAGGGCAAACAGTTGCTGCGCCGCATGAGAACAACCGCTTCGCTGCCTGTGCTGCTTAGCGCTGCCAGAGCGCCCGAGCCTTATCCCTACTTAGAGCTCGACACCCGTGCAAGCGCCGTCTACATGCTTGGCCGCGGAGACACCGTTCCGTCTGAAGCGTTGTTCAGAGATTTCAAGGAGAAGCCCGTCATCCTGTAAAGGATGCCGCGCTTCTTTTTTACTGGCCGCCGCTTGCGGCAGCGTTGAACTGCTTTATTTTACTAAGCGCATCCGCAAGATCCGTAACCTCTACAATTTTCATCGCCGTGCCGAGTTGCTTCGCCTTCGCAGTCGCTTCCTTATAATTGCCTTCCGGAACGAGAAACAGCTGCGCGCCCTCCCGGCTCGTGATCACGACCTTCTGCTTAATACCGCCTATCGGTCCAACCTTGCCCTCTGGCGTAATCGTGCCTGTAGCAGCGATACGGCTTCCTCCAGTTAAATCGCCCTCAGTCAGCAAATCAATCGATTGCAGAGCGAATACGAGACCGGCTGACGGCCCTCCAATGTCTCCCGCCTTAATCGTAAGCCGGTCGCGCGTATCGGTTGGCTCAAGCGCTCTAAGCTCCGTAAGCCCGGATGCTCCGAACAAAGCAGGCAACTGCTCTTCCGTTAAGCCTGAACCAAGGCGAGCCGCATCCAGTTGCACCTGCATACGCGCGCCGCTACGCTCAATTTCGAGCGTTAACGGACTGCCTTCCTCTACGTTACGCAGCTTGTCCAGCATATCGGCCGCATTCTCAAATCGCGGACCGCCAGTCATTCCGATCAGCTTGTCTCCGGTTTGGAATAAACTCTTTCCCTCTTCGACCTGGGAGGCATTATCCGACACGATGATCGCTTGTACTTCGATCGTATAGGATAAATTCAGTTGATGGTAGGCGGCTTCGACTGCGTTATTTTGCGAACCCTCCATAATGACGGAAAGTCTATCCGCATATTGCTGCTGCGTATATCCCCTGAACACATCCTTCTTCATGAGGATATCATCATCCTTGTCCCATGCCGAACGCAGGACGTTGAAGAAATTAGGATCGCTAAGTTTAACCGCGGTGAGCAGGAAGCTTCCGTTCCCTTCGGCATCTCCCTGCTCAGCTGCCACCATCGGGGCTACCGGTGTTGCAATACCCGGCTCATAGACGACATAAGGTGTTGGCGCATACAACAGAATCCACATGGCTGCCGCCGTCGCAACCGCAACAAGCGTTATCCGTTTTAAATCCGAAACCTGCCTATTCACAAGAAGCAAGCCTCCTATTCCTCTGTACCTGACTTCCACGCGGTTACAGCTCTCTAGTCGTGCAGCCGTTCCTCCATGTCCTTGCTTGGTCTATCTGCTGCGCCATAAGCGTACTAATTAACTTATACGAACAGATTGTCCTAGGAGTTGAACGGCAATGGCCAAAACGATACTGATCGCCATCATTTCCATCCTGCTTGTCGGTACGATTATTGTACAGCCCGATGCCGCCTTCCAAGCGTCGCTGCAAGGACTGACCGTTTGGTGGAACATTGTGTTTCCCGGCATTTTGCCCTTTCTCGTCCTGTTCGAGCTCATGACCGCCTTTGGGCTCGCTCATGCCGCTAGCGCCCTGCTAAGTCCAGCTATGAACAAGCTGTTCAAGCTGCCCGGCGAGGCGGCGCACGCCATTGCGCTTGGCTGGATGGGCGGGTATCCTGCGGGAGCGGAAGCAACAGCCTCTCTGCGCAAACAAAATAAAGTCGACCAAACGCAAGGTCAACGCCTGCTCGCCATCGCGCATATGCCTAATCCGCTATTCATGCTCGTTGTCATCGGTGCAGGCTTCCTTCATAAACCAATTGTCGGCATTATGATAGCAGCAGCCGTTTGGCTGTCTGCTCTCTTCCTGCTGCTTCTATTGTCCATTGCAAATATCGGAGCAAAAAATAATGAAGTTGCTCCGTCCATAGAAACGGCTTCCCCTGATAAGGCGCAGCAAAGCAGCAGGCTATTGGGGCAGCTGGGAGCAGCTATGAAGCTTGGCAGAGACCAAGACGGCCGCAGCTTCGGCAAAGTGCTCGGCGACGCCGTGACCGCAAGCGTACAGAAGCTGCTTATGATCGGCGGCTTCATGATCTTCGCCTCCGTGCTCGCAAAGCTCGCGCAGCCGTTGTTCGCACCAATTCTAACGAAGCTGAGTGCCCCATTCATCGGGCCAGCGCTATTCGAAGGACATATCGGCGCTTATGCGGCCGCAATCTGGGAAAGCCCTGTTGGCGGAAGCCTGATGAATGCCGCTGCTATTGCAGCGGTGTTGGCCTGGAGCGGTCTTGGCGGTATTTTGCAGACGGGATATACGATTGCGGGGACCGATCTGAAGCTGCTGCCCTTCGCCGCGTTCCGCATGATGCACGCAGTTGCTGCTTTTTTGCTCATGCTGCTGCTATGGAATCCAATGTCAGCCTTGCTGCGCTATGTAACGCCTCCCGGGACGTTCCCCGTATTCAGCCCTAATCAGACCGAAGGAGCTTGGGGCGGCACGTCAGCTATAACCGTAAGCGACATGCCTATGTTATGGACCTATTCCATCACAGCTAGCTTGCTGCTGCTCGCAGTCTTCACGCTATTGCACCTTGCCTCGCCTCGCTGGCGGGCTCGGCGTATAAGACGCTAATGCCGCTTATTTGCGGGCGTTATACTTCTTCCTTAATTCACGTTCAACCGCAGGAGGCACAAGCTCCTTCACTTCGCCGTCGAATTGCGCGATTTCTTTCACAATGCTGGAGCTCAAATACGAATACTTCGGATTCGTCATCATGAATACGGTATCGATCTCGCCATCAAGCAAATGATTCGTGGACGCAAGCTGCAGCTCGTACTCGAAGTCCGTTACCGACCGGATGCCGCGAATAATGACATTCGCCTGTCTTGACTTCATATATCGAACGAGAAGATCGCGGAAGCTGTCAATCTCAACGTTAGGCAGATCCTGTGTAACCTCCGCTAGCAGCTGCTTCCGCTCATCTACTGTGAACAGCGGATTTTTGCTCGTATTGTTCAGTACCGCTACAATCAAGCGATCATAAAGCTTGGCGGATCTTCGGATTATGTCTAGATGCCCGTATGTAACCGGATCGAAGCTGCCTGGGTATACCGCCACTCTCTCGTTGCCTGTGTTAATCGTTAACATCGGTCTCACTCCTGTCGTCATGGCTGACCTGGCTGTAGTATTTGTATATGGACACGGCAGTATCTCCGTATTTGGCGTATTTGATTTGGTCAAAATGTTCCATCGCTTCCGGGTACCGTACCGACGAATCATGCTCAACGACAATAACCGCCGCCTCTTCAAGCATGCCTTTCGCTGCCAGCTCTCCCATAAGCTCGTCCATCGTCGTTAGCTTGTATGGCGGATCAAGAAAAACAAGATCGAACTTCAGCTCCCGCTTCGCCAGCGCTTTCAACGCGCGCTCCGCGTCGTTGCGGTATATTTCCGCCGCGCTGCCCATGCCGGCTGTCTGTATGTTCTGACGGATAATATCGATGCTGATTTTTTCCCGATCAATGAAGATGACACGTTCCGTGCCTCTGCTCCACGCCTCGATCCCAAGTCCTCCCGTACCGGCGAACAGGTCAAGCGCCGTTCCTCCGTCGAAATAAGGACCGATCATGCTGAATATCGCTTCCTTCACCTTGTCGGTCGTCGGCCTCGTATTCACGCCGGGCACCGCTTTCAGCGTGCGGCCTCTAGCCTCGCCCGCAATGACTCTCACTTGCAATTGCCCCCTTCTGTCTCATTCCCGCCTATCGTACCATACATTCCCTTTGGAGATAAAGCTGTTGAAAGGCAGGCATATGTGCGATTTTGGGACTATCCACAAGCTTCGCTCAACTTTTTTGTCCTAATTATGTATATTCCCCCACAAAGCGGACAAGATAATGTCATCGGCGTCGCAAGATGCCGTAGACAACCGCGGAGAAGACTTACGTTTCCCCATAAGCTCTTCGTCCGGTTTCTCCTCTCCCATGAAAAGGGCATCCCGAAAGGGATGCCCGATTTTTTTGTCCAATTCTTTTATATTCCGTCCGCATTTGAGCCAATCCATTGCAATCCTTAGCTTTCTATCCCAAACGCAGTTAAGAATTGCACCTGCAACTTCCGATAAATAAAGTGAAGGATCATAATGAAGGAGGCAGTAAATGGACATCGCGGCGTTATCCGTATCCCTAGCCCAGAGCAATCTATCTCAAGCTGTTGGGATCAGTGTTCTTAAAATGGCTACCGAGCAATCTACCGATCAAATGCAGCAGTTGGTGAAAATGATGGAACTAAGCGTGCAGCCAAACTTAGGCGGAAATCTAGACATAAGCGTATAAGCCTTCATGCTCTGTCTTCCTCCCGTAACCAAAATCGTTAATTTTCGTACTATCCATTATTAATTATCCGATTTCAACTATAACATTGAGAAAGGATTTGATAATGTGAATTATTCTGCAGGCGGTGTTATGCTTCGTTGCCCCTGTTGTCAACATGACGCCTTTAACAAAGATTATCGTCAACTCAATTCAAGAGGCGCTACCTTTTTCGGCGTCGACTGGGCAAATAAAAATGCAACCATTCTTGTATGCCAACGATGTACTTATATTTCATGGTTTATGAATGAGCCTAAAGCAGCTAGTAGCTGAAAAAACAGCAGACTCTCCTATGAAAAAGAGCGCCCTCGAAAGAGGGCGCCTTTTTCATGGGAGAGGAGAAACTTTTGCTAATACGAGCTATGTTGGATTCTCGCGCTAACTTCGTTTACTAAAAGCAAGGTTTCTCCGCTATGTTGGATTTCTGCAATAACTTTGTTCAAAATCAGCTCTTTTATGGCGCAAAAGGGAAAAGTTACTGCCAATATCCAATATAGCTAGCAAACGCGAGGTAAAATGCAGCAAAATCCATCATAGCTCCTCCAAAAAGACAAATAAGAACACATGCACGCAGTCAGCGAAGTATGCCAATCCTGCTCCCGTAGCACACTAATACTGCTTGCCAAACAAACCATAGGGAGTGTTGGATAATGCGTGAAGGATTGATACCTGCCGTTCTTGGAACTGTGGTTACGGCTTCTGGCGCTACACTGCTGAAGAGCAAGTATAAGCTTATAGGTACGGGTGTCCTCGGCTTCGGTCTTGCCCATGTCATTCTTGGCGCGATCGATTTAGTCGAGCATCGTTAAGTTTGGCAAAGCATAAAAAAGGAGAGGCGGCTTAATCGCCCCTCTCCTCCTTTTTCGCAAGCCTCAGCTTCTTGTCTTCCAGCTTGAACATATAGGTATATGCCTGCTGCTCATCCTCTGTCGACTCCAGCACAAGCTGCCCCGCTTCTATATAGGGCTCGCTCTCGGGAGCTAGGCTAAACTGATCTAATAACTGCCCTTCTACCTCGAAGCTTGCTTGATACGCATCGTCTTCACTCACTACATATACATAAACAGCATCCGCGCGGCATTTGTTCTGGATAGGTTGAAAATAATACAATTCAACGCCTTCGGACGCCAATCTGCCCAGTTTGCGAGGCTCATCGGATCCGCCTTCCGAGACGATCTGCGTCCCAACCAAGCTGCCCACATTTGTCTCCGTTCCGTCCGTTCGCTTGAACACGACATCATAGTCGCCGGACGATATGTAATCCGTCTCTTCTCCTAGACATGACGGCGCTCCCAGCGATTCCGTTACTCCGCCGTCTTCCGTCAACGGCAAGACATGCAGTTCTCCATATTCCCCTTGTCCGACAGCCCGAGAAGCACCAGCGAACTCTGCACTCTCGGCAATTACTGGTCGTTCTTCTATATTCGATTGAACTTGCCCGCAGGCACTCAACATGGCTGCTACTATGAACAACAATATGAGTTGCTTCATCATTGGCATTTCCTCCATAAATAGTCGGTTAACCAATAAACGTCAATGAAGCACGCAATGTTTCAGCCCATGCCACGCTTCAGCAGCTTAATAAGGGTTCTCTACCTGCATAATATCCATAAATGGGATTTTCGTCAGTTCGCCTTCGTACTCGACATGCACAAGCTTCGTCCTCGAGTCCATCTTCACGATAATGCCGCGAGGCTGCTCCGTCCAATTCCAGACGGTGAACAGAAGCTCAATTTCTTCCCGCTGCGCTTCGACCAAGCGCTCACCAAGCTCCTCCATTTGGAACTCGTCCCGCGTTGGCCGTTTCGGTCCTTTTGATGCCATTCCATTGCCCTCCCTCTATTCCATAACCCGCTTATAATCAGTCGTTCAGAAACATTAACGTTATCATGAATGGCCTCCGGTTGCCACAACGATTTTGAGAAAACCTCTATCGAGGCTATTCGAAGATGAGCGACCTACAAGTTTGCGTAGCAAACTCACTTCGGAAGCCAGGGAAGGTTTTATGCCAATAAGAATTTGTTCTTCCGCAATGCTCGGAAACTTATAAATTGTTATGTGGTAACAAAAATGACACAATTTCATGACATCACCTTGCACTTGCCTCCAATCATTATCAGAATAGTTCAACACATCGACAATTATTTTTAAGGAAGCGTTAAGATTAGATCCGTATACTAGTCCTATCAACCCCACAGTTGATGACGAGCTAGGACAGACCCACAGCAATGTGGGTCCTCTACACTTTTACTTCCAATTTTTTCGTACTCCTGTCCCTTTTTGACATAACCCAATTGTAAAAGAAGGAAATTTACAGTAAAATGATGTATGCTTTAGCTTAACAGTTACATCTTGGACCTTACGTAGGAGGACACTTTAAATGCATAACTGTGTTTGTCAACAACAGATTGAGGCGTTGAGAACAGAGATGGTTCGTGTGTTTGGAGTATCCAATAGCTTTTCGGACAGAGTGGTTATACAGATAAGTCAGGAGCTCGACAAAAAGCTGATGGAGTACACGAATTGTAGCTCCAGGATTCAAAAAACAGATAACGGCGATACATTATGTTACTAAAACGCATTTACTTTCCCGGCCCCCGCGGCCGGGTTTTTATTTTGCCCATCACTTTATCGAAGTCAAGCCGCGAACAATACCCCTGCCAACAACCCGCTGCTCTATCCTGCTATATCCGTGAATATACTTCTTTGTAGCTTGCGATGCAGATCTGGGGCATGAGAAAAACTCTATCGGAGTAACCCAAAGATGTACGACCGCGTTTCAAAGGAAGTTTTTATCGCCAATCAGAATGATATTTCTTTAGCTTTATCGCTGTAAAACAACTAACATTCTGATGTGGTACGAAAGGAGCAATGGCATGGAAACGTTCGGACGAGGTTGTCTGTACATTATTTTGGGCGTTATCTTCGTTATGATATTGGCATTTATCGTCGGAGGGACGATTACGATCCCTTGGTTTATTTTGCTGCCGCTTATTGTGCTAGCGTTTTGGGCCGCCTCTAAGAAAGGCAAGTAACGCCCTCGCCCTCGCCTCGCATACGCGGCGCCAGGAAGCGCACAAAGGCTGCCGATTCTTCAATCAGCAGCCTTCGCACATCTTAACCGATCAATTCTTTTTATTCCAGCTATCCTTAAGCGGTACGATGCGGTTGAATACAAGTCTATCGGCAGTTGTATGCTTGTTATCCAAGCAGAAATAGCCATGACGGAAAAACTGCAGCCTCCGCTCCAAAATTCCGGCTCCATGTTCCGCCTCCGCCGCATACGGCTCGATCCGAGTATCCCCGACGACGATTAGCGAATGCGGATTAACGCGCTCCGTCCAATCCCCGTCAGCCGGCGTATCCTTTTCCGAAGCTTCTAGCAGCAGCTTATCGTACAAATGAACGTCGGCCATCAAGGCGTGATCCGCCGACACCCAGTGAATCGTCCCCTTCACCTTGCGCCCGTTAAACCCTGTGCCGCTCTTCGTCGTATGATCATAGGTGCAGCGAAGCTCCATCACCTCTCCGGTAACCGAATCCTTAATCACTTCCTCGCAGCGGATAAAATAAGCGCCCTTCAATCGCACCTCGGCATTCGGAGTTAATAGATGAAAGCCCTTCGGCGGATTTTCCTCGAAGTCGTCTCTTTCAATATAGATCGTTTTGCCAAAAGGAACTTCCCGCTTCCCAAGCTCCTCATTCTCGCTGTTATTCTCGATCATCAATAGCTCGGTTTCATCGTCTGGATAATTCGTTATGACGACTTTGAGCGGATTCAGCACCGCCATGACCGTAACTGTCGATGCCTTCAGCTCCTGTCTTAGACAATGATCGAGCAAGGAAATATGCACCGTGCTTTGCGTACGGATGCTGCCGATCTCCTTGATGAAGCCGCGTATGCTCTCGGGCGTGAATCCTCTCCTTCTTAAGCCGCGGAGCGTCGGCAACCTTGGATCGTCCCAGCCGTCTACATAACCGCCCTCGACCAGCTGCCGCAGGAAACGCTTGCTCGTCACGACGCCCGTCAGACTTAGACGGCCGAACTCCCTTTGCCGCGGCGGACTGTCTATGCCGCGCTCCCTAAGCACCCATTCGTACAGAGGCCGATGATCCTTGAATTCGACGGAGCAGAGCGAGTACGTAATGCCCTCGATAGCGTCCTGAATCGGATGCGCGAAGTCGTACATCGGATAGATGCACCATTCGCCGCCCGTTCGGTAATGCTCAGCATGGATGATGCGGTAAATAACAGGGTCGCGCAGGTTCATGTTAGGCGAGCCCATATCGATTTTGGCGCGGAGTACTTTGGAAGAGGCCGGAAAAGCACCTTCTTTCATTTTCGCAAAAAGCGTCAGATTCTCTAGGATGGAGCGCTCTCGAAACGGGCTGTTCTTGCCCGACTGCGTCAACGTTCCCCGGTATTCCGATACTTCCTCCGGCGTCAGATCGCATACGTATGCACGCCCGCGCTCGATTAGATGAACGGCTGCACGGTAGATTTCCTCGGAGTAATCTGACCCGTAATAGACGTGCTCGCCCGGATCGTAGCCAAGCCACTTGATGTCCTCGATGATCGCGTCCACGTAAGCAATGTCTTCCTTAAGTGGATTCGTATCGTCAAAGCGCAAATGAAACTTGCCGTTGAATTGCCTTGCTATCGTGTCATTCGTCTGAATCGCGTAGGCGCTGCCGATATGAAGATAGCCGTTCGGCTCGGGCGGAAACCGCGTGCGCATCTCCCTCGTGAACGGATATTGCTCCAGTTCCTCCGTTATCAGCCTAAATAAAAAGTTGTCGCTTGAATGCTCTTTCTTATTATCCGATTCCATTGCCGGCTCCTCCTTAATGAATAACTGTAACAGCCAAGCTACCTCCATATGCGCCTAATAAACGCAAAAAAGAACCTCACCTCCAAGACGTTGGTCTTGGGGACGAAGTTCTCGCGGTGCCACCCCAGGTTCATTAACATGTCGCCATATTAACCTCTTCAAGTACGGCATTGCAGAGAATGCTTATACTCTAGCTCTGTAACGGGAGCTCCCGTCATGCCATCCTCGCCCGGGGGCGATTCCGACATGCCGCTCAGAGGCTTGGTTCAGGGAAACGTCGTTCGCCCCCTCTCAGCTGCCGAGGGCTCTCTGTGCAACAACCTATTCCCTTACTCTTCTCGTCATCGCGTTTCAATGTTGTCTATAGAATACCAAAAGAGCAACCTCGATGTAAACCGGCTGATCTTTTTCGTTAGTCGATCGATGCTGCTCGCGCCATAGCGTCCCAACTGGCCGCAAGTCCAAGCTGGTCTGCCAGATCGCGCAGCTTGACGTAGCCCTTTGCATTAGACAGTACGGACTCGATTGCAACCCCGTTCACCGTAACCTGCTTTCCGTTCCAGTCAATGACCGCTCCAAGCCGCTCGCCGACCAGCCTAGCAGGCACCCAGGTAGCGCCATGAACCAAGTAACCATCCGACACCGCTTGCCCGCCATGCACAACCGCCACGATTTCAGCGTCTTTGAACTTCTCCGGCTTAACGGGCGGCTTGCCCATTAGATCGTACTTCATGAGCGAGTACTGCTTAATGATTGCCATTAGCTTGAGCGGATAATTCGGATCCGTCGCATAACCGCAAGCGAGCAGCATCTGGGCTTGGCGCTCAGGCGTTTCCGCCTTCCGAACGCGGTCGTAACGCGGCGTTGCCAGCAGCAGATCAAGATCCTTATAGAAGTGATATAAGCTTGTGTAAGCGCGGAACGCCGCCTTCGTGTTGACATTGCGGCCATCGACATACTCCCACGTCCCCTTCACCACTGCTTCGCCATGCCAGTAAGCATTCGTCTGCCCGCTGCCGACCTTAATGCCGCTCAGATTGTTCCAAGGGTGAATAACACCGCCTGTTTCGAGCAAATTTTGGGCTAGCCGCACGGAAGGAAACATCGTCGAGCCTTCCCCCCTTACCCGAATGACGGTTGGAGCGAGTGCCGCAAAAAACTGTTCTCTAGTCAAAGCTGCCATCTTAGAACTCTCCCTTCTCTCAACCCTATTGCTATCTTTGTATGCGGAAGAGAAGAACGGCGCAATGGACAAAACGGTATGAATCGGTAAGGCGCATTAAAGGCGATAGACAGCAATTAACGCCTCTGATGTCCTCAACGAAACCAAAAACAAGCTGGCGTCGCATCATGCGCAACCGCCAGCTTGTTTTCGTATTTCCGCTATATTCCGTACAGCCGTTTCGTATTTTGCAATAAAGTAGTACGAACAAGCTCCACCGGTTGCTGCTTAATGGCCGCAATATGTACCGCCACATCCTGCGACATGGCAGGCTCGGTCCTTCGCCCCTCATACGGTCCTTCGAACGGCCATGGCCCATCCGTCTCAGCCATCAGCAAGTGAAGCGGATATTGCTCCGCCAGCACCCTAATTTCCGCTTCGTAAGCGATATCCGGCGTCATCGACACGAAGTAGCCTGCGGCGATCATTCGCCGCACGGTTGCTTCGCTTCCCTTGAACCAATGGAAGTGCGCGCTCCGTACGCCGCTCCGCTCAAGTATGTCGCAAGCCTTGTCCGCGTCCTCATAGACGGCGTGCAGCACAATCGGACGCTCCAGTTCCGCGGCAAGCGCTGCGAACCGTTCGAGCAGCGCGAGGTAAGGCGCTTCGTCGAACGGCTGCCTCGCAGCCTCCGCTTCCGTTCTCGTATAATACGGCAATCCGACCTCGCCGATGGCGAAGCTCTCGCCTTCCGCATGACGCGCTCTAATCCAAGCGAACAGCTCATCCAGCTCACATGCAGACGGTATCGGCTGCTCCGGATGGAAGCCATATGCGGGATGAACGCGATTCGGCAGGTGCGCCAGCGCCAACTCTCGATTGACAATCGAGGATTGCAAGTGCATCGACACGGCTACGACAGCAGCCGCACCCGCATCAAACGCCCGCTCCAGCAGCATTTCCCGTTCCGCTTCTTCATAATGATCGACATGGATATGAGCATCGATCCACGTTCCTGCTGCTGTTTCCCCGTTAACGGCGCTTGGCATATTCCGCTTCCCCCTTCTCTCCCGCTCCTGCCTGAAGCAGCTCATAGATCCGCTGCTTCAGGTCAATAAACGCAGGCTCCGTCCACATCGCTTCGCTGCGCGGCCTAGCCAGCGGCACGTCGAATTGCTCGAGCACAACTGCAGGCGAGGACGACAGCACGATAACCCGATCGGATAGGAACAACGCCTCATCGATGCTGTGCGTGACAAGCAGCACCGACCTGCGGTTCTCCTCCCAGATCGACAACAGCCACTTCTGCATCTGCAGCCGCGTCAGCGCATCGAGCGAACCGAACGGCTCATCAAGCAGCATGAGCCGCTGCGGCGACAACAGCGCCCGCAAGAAGGATACGCGCTGCTGCATGCCCCCCGAGAGAACATGCGGATAGCTCTTTCCATATTCCTCAAGCCCGATGCGGCGCAGCCACTCCTCCGTGCTGCGCTTCGCTTCCTTGCGCTCCATGCCAGCGATCGTCAGCGACAGCTCAATATTGCCGGCTACCGTCTGCCACGGCAGCAGCGACGATTGCTGGGGCATATACGAGATATGCCCCGTCTGTCCCGTCGCCTGCTGGCCATCGATCCATATCTCGCCGCTAGTCGGACGCTCCAAGCCGCCGATGACCTGGAACAGCGTCGACTTGCCGCTTCCTGACGGCCCCACGATGGAGACGAATTCCCCTTCGCCGACCGTCAGCGACAGCCCTCCGAGCACTTCCTTCACGGCTGTTCCTTTGCCGAAGCTTTTGCTGACCGATTTAACCTCCAGCGCTTTGGTCTCAGTTCGAGCAGCTCCAGCACCTGCATCCATCGTCGTTCGTCGCTCTTCATTTGCTATATCGCTCATTGCTAGTTCCCCTCCTTCTTGGCAGGACGCCAGCGCAAGAGCAGCTTCTCGGCCAGCGTCATCAAGCCGAACAGCGACAGGCTGAGCGCCACGATGATGAATACCGACGCGAATACCCGCTCCGGCATGAACCCTTTGGCCGACAGCTGCATGAAGTAGCCCAGTCCCTTATTCGTGCCGAGCCACTCAGCGACAATCGCGCTAAGCACGCTATAGGATGCCGCAAGCTTAAGTCCCGAGAACAGATGAATGACGGCATGGGGCAGCTCCAGCTTCCAGAACAGCTGCCACTTGCCTGTGCCGATCATTTGCAAATAATTGCGCAATTGCGGATCTGTATTCGTGAGGCCGCTTAGCATGGCTACCGAGATTGGGAAGAAGCATACCATCATAACGAGCAGCACCTTCGGCAGCAGCGTGTAGCCAAGCCACATCGTAAGCAGCGGACCGATCACGACGATCGGAACGTTCTGCGAAACGACGAGGAGCGGGTAGACAGCGGTACGCAAACCCGGAATTAGATGCAGCAAAGCGGCGAGCAAGAAGCCCGCCGCCGATCCGCCTGCAAATCCGAGCAGCGTAAGCCGCAGCGTCGCACCGGTATGTTCCGCTAAACGCGGCCATACGTTCGCCGAGGCCGCCTCCTGCACGATCGATAATGGGCTGGGAAGCAGCCATTGATCGACCTGCCCCCACATCGTCACCGCCTGCCAGCAAGCCAGCAGTGCAGCGATAACGATTACCGGCGGCCATACCTTAGCCCATACGCCCGACTTATTGCCCATCTGGATATTTCTCCAGCAATCTGCCCATCGAAGCGCCGTTTGCCGGATTATAGTAGATTTTCACTTGCGAAATAACGGACGGGCAGCCCATCTCTGCCATCGCTTCGCTCATCTGCTGCACAACCCCTAGCAAAGAGCTGAGTTCGCCTTCCATCGTCGTCTCCAGCGGAGCTACCCGGTAGGGCACGCCCGCTGCCTTTATGATGTCAATCGCCCGATCGACGTACGGAAGGACGCTTTCTCCGCCCGGCGTCGTCGGCAATATTTGAATGCTTACCAGTGCATTATCCATTCGTTTCCCCTGCTTTCGTCAGTATGAATTATTTCTTAGGCAAAAAGTCGTTCGTAAACGCTTTGTCCGCCTCCAGCTCCTTCTCCAGCAGCTTGTGGTCGAACATCCAGTTCGCATAATTTTCCCATACGCTCAGCTTCTGCTCGCCCCATTGCGCGGCATCGTCCTGGTATTTCGGGCTCAGCCACTTCTGGCTTGCGCGAACGAGCTCGGCATTCAGATCCGGCTCTGCCTTAATCAATACTTCGGCAGCATCCTCCGGATTGTCGATCGCATATTGGTAGCCTGCCGCAGCGCCCGCAACGAACGCCTTGACGAGTTCCGGATCCTCGGCGATCAGCTTATCGCTTGTCGCAAGCACGGGCGTATAGTAGTCCAGCTTGTCGCTATAATCGGTCAAATATACCATGTTGATTTTCTCGCCGCGCAGCTCGGCCTCAACACCCGTCCACGCGTAATAAATCCAAGCGAAGTCGATATCGCGCTTAACAGCCGAGAAGAAATCGCCGTCGCCGATGCTCATAATATTAACCTTCTTCACATCCGCTTGCTCCTCTTGCATGAGTGAATCAATGACCGCTTCCTCAAGCGGAGCGCCCCAGCCGCCGTATGTTTTGCCTTCGAACTTCTTCGGCGAATCGATGCCTTTATCGACAGGCGAAGCGAAGCCCGACGTGTTATGCTGAATGACTGCCGCGAGCGATACGAGCGGTACGCCTGCGATACGAGCCATGGTGATCGACTCCTGATAGCTGACGCCGAATTGCACGTTGCCGGAAGCGACCATCTGGTCGGCGCCGCTCTCGCCCGGCTGAATAATTTCAACGTCAAGCCCCTGCTCCTTGAAGAACCCTTTATCCCGAGCGACGTACAGCCCCGTATGATTCGTGTTCGGCGTCCAGTCGAGCACGACCTGCACTTTCGTCAGCGGCTTATCCGCGCCGCTCCCTTCATTCTCTCCCGCGTTGCCGCCCTCCGGCTTGTTGCTGTTCGCGCCGCAGCCTGCAAGTACGATAACGAACGCCATTAATAACGCCATAAGCCTCCAAGTCATTCGTCCAGTTTGTTTCTTCATCCTGCTGTCTCCCTCTCCCTGTATCTCTTTATTGTGTCAAAACGAAACGAATCGAAAGGATATCTTGTCTGTGTCCGGTTGGTTGCCCCCGTGCGATCGACCGTTGCCGCATGCAAAAAAGCGTCCTCCCGTATGGAAGGACGCCTGAAATTCGGCTGCACCTATGCACGCTGCTTCGGCATGACGTTAGAAACACGATCTAACGGTCGTCCCTTGCATGAAACGCGCAAAGCTTATCTTCCCTACGCTGGCATTATCCAGATCAGGTTTATAGGGTCGGGATTGCATGTACATAAATCCCCTCTCAGCCGGCCTAACCAGCTCCCCGGAACATATTCGGTTTCGTCAATATGCCTATTATAGCAAATCCCGACTAAATAGCTATCTTTTTTTGAAGCTAGAAGGCCGGCATTAACCCGTTTGGCCTGCGTCGGAATTCCGCTGCGCCGCCTTCTTGTACCGTTTGCGCACACCGACGATCAGCAGAAGCAGCGGCAGCACGATTTGGAATAACGGAACGATTTTCAGCGTCACATCGAACCCTAGCCATATATGATACGTATTATTCGGCTCCAGAAACGATGCAGCGTAGATGACCATCCCGACTGGCCAGACCAAATGACGGTAAGCCGCCCCCGTCACTTCCTTAAGCGTAAGGACCGCCGCCAAGTACAACGCCGTCATTTTTACATAGAGTCCGATGTATAGCAGCAGCGTAACGATAACGTCCAGCCGCTCGAGGAAATTCGCCAACCGAATCAATTGAACCGCCTGCAGAAGCGGCAGCGCCGTAACCTCGGACAAGGAGAGGCCCAGTACGCTCATCACGAGCATATTCATAAAAATCAAAAAGACAGATACGCCCACTTGCGCCCAGAAGGTGACCTTCCGCAACACTTGCTTCTCCTTCAAATATTTCCAATAGACAAGAAAAATGACCATTTGCCCAAAAGGAAACGAAACCAGATCCGGAAACGCCGCCTTCGCAATCGGGCCTATCCCGTTCTCCATCAGGGGCAGCAACTGGTGAATATCAGGCAGCTTCGCGATAAACAACAGCAAAATAATAAGCAAATAGCTGATCCCCGCAATCGGGAACAGCAGCTGTGTAACACGCACGAACACTTCAAGCCCCTTGCTGACCGTGTACGCAGCGACAAACAGAATGAGCAGCATAATCATCCATTTGGGCGTCACGGTCAAGAGCGCCATATTCGTCAGTTCCCCTACGTCCCGCACATTACGCATCGATTCATAGGCGAACCATAGCGCATAGACAAGTCCAACCGCTCCGCCGAGCCATTTGCCAAAATGCATCAAGATCAGCTCGCCGAGTCCCGCTTCGGGCGCGCGCTTCTGCACCGTCACGTAAACAACGGTCAACAGCAATCCGATGACCGCAGCCATCGTCATCGCAAGCCATGAATCGGGCTTCGCTTTGATGCCAAGCTCGAACAGCGGCGTGCTGCCGATTAAGAAAACAATAATCAGAATAGACAACTGTTGTTTGCCGATCTGCTGCATGGCATCTCCTTTCCGTCTATGAACGCGCCTTCTCCTGCAGTTTCTTAAATCCGCCGCCGCTCATGCCCGCTGAATTCACTTTCACCTTTACGTCAATCTTCACTTCCATCTCCGCAAATAAGTCAGGCCAATCCCCCTTCATCTGCTTCCAAGCGTCCGGATGCCTCTGATGAATGATATTGCCGAAACCGACCACGTCCGCCTTATATCCCACAACAGCTTTCCAACCGTTTTCCATCGTCGCTTTGATCGTCTCGGCTATCACTTGCGCGGTCTCGTCTACTTCTTTCGGCTTATTCATGTCGCCGCCGCAATTGTACTCGAGCAGCGTGCCTTCCGCTTTTGTCTCAATATGCATCGTCCACTTGCTGCCGGAACGTTGCGGGCGAAGCATCGTTCTCGCCTTCGTAATGCGAATGGAGGAGGCTTTGCCCTCCTTTCCGTCATCCGGACAGCCGAACGCTACCGTCGTCTTCTTGACCTGATTTTTGATCCACATCAGACCTGAGCTTTCTTCCTTCGTAATCCAGCCTACGAGCTTATCGCCGGAGACGATGCCCAGATCCATCAGCCTCACCTTGGAGGACGTATTCGTTCGGCTAAGCTTGTCTACCTGGTCTAGACTTTCTCCCGTTCCGGAGATCACCAGACTCGGTATGCCAACGACCTGTGCCCCGCCAAGCAAATCCTTAAGCACCTTATGCATCGTCGTTTCCTGGAAGGTCGAGCCGTTCAACTGCTCATTGAAGATCATCTGCTGAATGGCGGCTCCGGGTATTTTCTCCAATGGAATGAGCTGCTCCAGCACGCGGCGCGCGTTGCCCTTCGTCAGAAATACGCTGACCGTCTCGCGCGAATCGGGATTTCGGAGATAGGCTTCCGCAAGAGCGGATATGCCTTTGCGCGCTGCATCCTGTCCAATAATAACGACCTGGTTGTGAGCGAAAAAAAGCCGCCTCGGCGTCTCCAGGCTCGCCTTGCTGATCGCAATCCGAAAGTTGTCCCCTTTGGTGGAGAACACGTTAACCGCCGCGTTCGTGCCCGCCGTAGCGCTTTGGCCGGAAATCGCTTGCGGAATGACGACCTGATAGGACAACTGCCACTGCCCATCCTTCCAATCGATGCCCGTTGCCGATACGATCGCGATATCGCTTAGCTCAACCTTGCCCCAGCAGCCCGCCAGCGGCAAGCAAATGAGCAGCGCCAGCAGTCCGGATAGCAGCCTCCTTCCGATCACGCGCCTCCCTCCTTCCGTTATGGATTGTCTGAATGCCTCTGTGCCGGCGGCTTCCGGCGATTAGGCAGCCGCCGCGGATTGCGCAGCTTAAGATCGAATGGGCGGAATACCATGGCCCACCACGGCAGGCGGATGAACATGTCGCGGAATGCCGTCTGGCTTGCCGATCCCGGTGCCATCGGCGACATGTAGGGCACGCCGAACGAACGCAGCGATACGAGATGAACGAGCATAATCAGCACCGAGATGAAGATGCCGAAGAAGCCGAACATGCCCGCCATCACCATGAAGATAAACCGGATAATGCGCGATGCCGCGCCCATATTGAACTCCGGCATGACGAAGTTCGAGATCGCCGTGAACGACACGACGATTACCATCACCGCCGACACAATGCCGGCCTGTACGGCCGATTGCCCCAGCACGAGGGCGCCTACAATCGATATGGCAGGCCCGATGGCCCGCGGCATCCGCAGCCCCGCTTCGCGCAGCACCTCGAACGTCATCTCCATCAGCAGCGCCTCTACGAGCCCCGGAAAAGGGACGCCCTCTCTCTGAGCCGCTATGCTAATAAGAAGCGTCGTCGGCAGCATTTCCTGATGAAAGGTCGTAACGGCAATATATAAGGCCGGCAGCAAGATCGATACAATGAACGCCACATATCGGATCACCCGCACAAGCGTTGCTATATCGAACCGCTGATAATAATCTTCCGGCGATTGGAAGAAGCTGAAGAACGTAATCGGCGCCATCAGAGCGATCGGCGTGCCATCCACCATAATCGCCACCCGTCCCTCCAGCAGGATGGAGGCTACCGTATCGGGACGTTCGGTGTTCAGAATGGTCGGGAATAGCGTGAAGGTCTCGTCTTGAATAAATTCTTCGATATAGCCGCTCTCCAGCACGCCGTCAATATCGATATCGCCAAGCCTGCGATACACTTCCTTAAGCACGCCTTCGTCGACGACCCCGTTCAAATAAAGCACGGCGACGTCGGTATGCGTTTGGCGGCCGATCTTGTGCATCTGCACATGAAGATCGCTTGAGCGGATAATGCGCCTAACAAGGCTGATATTGGTCCGGATATTTTCCACAAAGGCATACTGCGGACCGCGTATGACCGTCTGCGTCTGCGGAATCGTTACGGACCGCTGCTCGCCGCCTGTAACGCTGGCCGTCAGCACCGACGTGCAGCCTTCAGCTACGATCAAGCATAAGCCGTCAGACACCGCCTGCAGCGCCTCCTCCAGCGTGAACATTTCTCCTACGGAGCCAACGGATACAATGCAATTGCGCAAAGCCTCCAGCAGCTTAGTTCCCTTCGTATGCGCATGCTGCGGAAGCTGCATCGACATTAACGGCTCCATAATGCTGACGTTCACGGTCTCCGCGTCGACGATGCCGTCGATATAGATAAGCGCAAGCTCCCGGCTGGGGGTCGCATCGCTGCGGAACAAACGAACGACCAGATCGAAGCTGCCGCCGAAGCGGCTTCGGATCGCATCTGCATTAGCCTGAAGCGACGGACTAAGCGGCGTTCGCGCCTTCTGGGCATTTTTTTTCATAGCGGCATTCGGACACCTTTCCGTTTCCATGTTGCCTCTATTTTGGCGCAAACTGGTTGAATATATGTAAGATCATCCCGTCTCCTCATAATTGTAAATAATAACCATAGCAGAGCCTATAGCATAAGAACGTATGTTCTGTATATAATAAGGCAAGGTGAAACGGCTAACGCCGTGCACAGTATAAGCATCCCATTTTATGCTTTCTTATATTTGAACAAACGTTCTGCATAGTATAGGAGGAACACGATGTCCCGTCAAAGAGTTGTCATGCTGGCGGACTGCCAGTCGTTCTACGCCTCCGTCGAGAAGGCGGAGCATCCCGAATATAAGGATCTCCCGCTCGTCGTCGCCGGCGATCCCGAGCGCCGATCCGGCATTATTCTCGCCGCCTGCCCCCTGGCGAAACAATTCGGCGTCACAACCGCCGAGCGGCTAGGCGACTCGCTCGCCAAATGCCCGAATCTCGTCATCGTAAAGCCCCGCATGAAGCTTTACATTGATACGTCGATGAGAATTACGCAAATTTACGAAAGCTTCACCGATTTGGTCGAGCCGTACTCAATCGATGAGCAGTTTCTCGACGTGACGGGATCGCTGCAGCTGTACGGCCCGCCGGAGAAGCTCGCCGAGCTCATACAGGCGCGCGTACTGGCCGAGACCGGCATCTACACCCGCTTCGGCATCGCCGAGAACAAAATTTTGGCGAAGACCGCCTGCGACAATTATGCCAAGAAGAACGAATCCGGCATCTACACGCTAACCAAGGATTTGCTGGAAGAGACGCTGTGGACATTGCCGGTAGGCAAGATGTTCATGGTCGGCAACCGGATGAACGCCCACTTCAATGCGATGGGTATGCCGACCATCGGCCATATCGCGCGAACGCCGCTGGATAAGCTGAAAGCGATGATGCGCCGCAAATTCGGCAAAAACTCGGACATTAACGCCGAGCTGTATTGGCGCATTGCCAGCGGCATCGACGACAGCCCCGTAACGCCCGGCACGCATCAGGTCGCGCCTACGACCGTCGGCCATATGATGACGCTGCCTCGCGATTACGGCAGCCTGGCGGAGATTAAGGTCGTGCTGCTGGAGCTCGTCGAGCTTGTATGCCAGCGCTGCCGCAGCAAGGGCTACATGGGACATGTCGTTTCCGTCGGATGCATGGGCGCCGACTACGACCGTCCGAGCGGCTTCAACCGGCAGATGAAAATGGAGGACCCGACCAATATTACGAACCAAGTATATCGATCCGCCGTGACGCTGCTGCAGAAGCATTGGGACGGCCTGCCTGTCCGGAAGGTCGGCGTCAGCCTCTCGCAATTTTCGGCGGATGACGAATACCAGCTCTCCTTATTCGATCTGCACCGGGAGAAGTCCATCGCGCTCGAGAAGACGACCGACGCCATCAAGCTAAAGTACGGAGACGCCAGCATTATGCGCGCCGTATCGATCACAGCGAGCGGCCAAGCGCAAGACCGCTCCGCCAAAATTGGAGGCCATTACAAATGAGAAAGAAGCTTGAGGGAAACGGACTATGGGAATCGAGCCGCATAATGCTGCCTGAGCACAAAGCCGAGATTGTCCGGAACAACGAAGCGTTGAAGCGGCGCGTGCGCGCCTCGCTCGACGAGCAGGAATGGGAAGCCGTCTCCCGCGCCGTCGCCGAATCGCTGCAGCTGCGGCTGCCGATCACGCTGCGGATGTTCCACCCGCTGGAGGAGCTCACGATTATCGGCATCGTTGACCGAGTCGATTCATTGAAGGGCCGGTTCATGATCGACGGCGAGTGGTTCCCGGTCCAGGATATCGAAGGCGTCACGAGCAGCGACTAAAGCTTTTGCCGCTGCGCCGCAAGCACGGCAAGCTCAAGCTTATTCAGGATGAGTCCGTATTCGTTCGTCAGCTCGAACACGGGCGGCAGCGGCAGCTTGCGGAAATAAGGCAGCACTTGATCTGCCGAATGAAACCAATCTCCCTTCTCGGCAGGAGCGACGGGGCGATCCCCCCAAGCTGACGGCAATTCCGGGCTGTACAGCGGCTTCGCGCCCGGCTTCAACGCGCCGCCGATAAGCCGCTCCTTATAGACGCGCTGCGGCGGCAGCTGCCGGATGCGGGCGTAGAGCTGGGGCGCGAAGTCGGCCCGCGAGCCTGTATGCTTCACGGCGGCAGCGAAGCAGCGGGCGCCGTGGAGAACAGGAGCGATGCCGAACAGCATCGCATAGAGCTGCTTGCCGAATTCAATCCGCTCCTCTACATTCTCGAATCGCTCGATAATGATACCCGCCAGCTGCGTGCCTGCCTCCGTGCTGCAGTCCCCGTCGGCAGCTGATTTGCCGCCGCTGCCGTAAGGAAAGACGACGCCGTTCAATTGCAGCACGGACTGCAGACCGAAGAACAGCGTTTGCAGCACCTTTTCTTTGAAATGCTCGTTCTGTATAACGCGCTGTTCGATGTAATGCTGCTCGTTAACGATAAGCGCCACCGTCAAGGGAACCGGATCCCGTTCCTTCCAGAACTGCCGCCATACAGGCGCCATGAACACCGAAACGTCGAACGCCGGCAACAAATGGAACAGGCTTCGGCCTTCCCTCAGGCTGCGCTCGTAGAGCAGCAACTGCGGATAGGCATCTTGGAAAATAAGCGCATTCGCGCGTTCCAGGAAAGAGAACAGCTCCTCCCGCTGATCGTCCCGAAGCAAATAAGGCAGCCACTCCCCTTGCAGATCCGTCATATTCCAGCCGCCGTTGCGCGAGACGAGATGCGCAAGGAGCGCCCAATGAAGCACTGGCGTGCGAAAATAAACGGTCCGGTACGCCTCGGTACGCGTTACGTTATTCCGATTGCACTTGTCCGTCTCCGTGCGAATCTGTGAGATGAGCGCCAGTTCCTCATCCGTCCACGACTCGGAAGCATGAAGGGGCGACGTCTCTGACTCCTCCTCCAGTCTTCTCCACGCAGTCGTCAGCCGGGATATCGAAGCCGGCGACAGCAGGAGCGGAGAAGCTTCGGCGATCATCTGCTCCGATACGCTCATTGCTTTCCACTTCCCGATAGCATAAGCGACAGCAGCGCGCGGAAGCGCAAACAGCCGACTAAGCAACGAATCGCCGCTTCCCCGCTGCTGCCTTTGCCCTCGGAAACTTCCCTGTTTGTCCATACACGCCCCTCCCGATCATCACCTTATAAGACCAGTATCCTCCAAGTCGCAGGCTGCCATACGGAAGCGGGCGTGCAAGTTGGGCATACAGGGAAAGTCATAGTATAATAGAGCCAAATTCACGCTATGCCTTAAGCGAGCAGCAACAGACGGAGGTTGGAAGCGATGTGCGGAAGATATACGCTCACAATAACGATAGAAGAGCTAATGGTGCGGTATATGGTAGACGAGACGGGCATTCCGTTCCATCGTCCCAAATATAACGTAGCCCCAAGCCAGCAAGTGCTCGCAGTCATTAACGATGGGAGCGCCAATCGGCTCGGCGAGCTGAAGTGGGGTCTCGTTCCGCCATGGGCCGATGATCCGAAGGTCGGCTTCATGATGATTAACGCGCGAGCAGAGACGGCAGCCGCGAAGGCTGCGTTCAAGAAGCCGCTTCGCAGCAAGCGCTGCCTCATTCCCGCGGACGGATTCTACGAGTGGAAGAAGCTAAGCGGCGGCGGCAAGCAGCCGATGCGGATTACGTTGAAGAACCGCGGGATATTCAGCATGGCGGGTCTGTACGAAACTTGGATCTCTCCCGATGGCGCCAAAATAAACAGCTGTACCATCCTTACGACAGAACCCAATCCGTTAATGGCTCCTATCCACGATCGAATGCCGGTCATTTTAAAGCCAGAGAACGAAGCGTTATGGCTTGATCGCAAGACGCAGGACGTAGAAGCCATTCTGCCGCTCTTGCGCCCATATGACGAGCGCGACATGGTCGCTTACGCCGTCTCTTCCGCTGTAGGCAACGTGCGCAACGACTCCCCCGAATTAGTTGAGCAAATGATGGTGGACGAGCAGTTGCGGCTGTTCTAAGCGAGGGCGTTCACGCATCATCTAGTCCATTTTTAATGCAAGCCAAGCTTGCCCCACAACAAAAAAAATCGCCGACCGGATAGGTCAGCGAAACATGCCCCAAAGCTTGAGCAAATGAAACGTATTGTTCGGATCAATCTTTTGTCCCAGAACGAAGGCGACGATTTGATCCTCCTGCACATCGGTGAGCGGCTCCTGTAAAATAACGGCAGCAGCTTTCACCAGCCTGCGCACCTTCGGACGTTCCTGCAAATCATATTTCGTTACATTGCCCAGCAGCTCTCGAATCCGATCCTTCGTAACCGGATTTTTCAACTTATATTTGACGCGCTCGACCAACTGCGGCTTAATGCCGTACTTTTGGTAACTCACAGTCTAGACACCTCCAACCGGCAGTGTTAACGGTTAACTATATGCCGGAATTAAGGAATTATTGCCTAGTCCAATTGCTCCCCTTGAAAAATTTGATCCTTCTGCAGCAGCGCGCGCAACCTTGCATAGGATGTATTGGTCCAAAAATCGTCTTGTCCCGTGATCTCGCCCGCGTCATCGCGCGCCTCTTCCAGCGTCTCGTAATCAGCCACCATGTCGGCCAGCCTGAACTCGGGAAGCCCGCTCTGCTTCGTCCCGAAGAAGTCGCCCGGTCCGCGAAGCTCCAGGTCTCGCCGCGATACTTCGAAGCCGTCATCGGTATCCGTCATGACCTTCATCCGCTCGCGTCCGGTCTCCGACTTCGGATCGGCGACGAGAATGCAATGCGACTGATGCTCGCCGCGCCCAACGCGTCCGCGAAGCTGATGGAGCTGCGACAGGCCGAAGCGCTCCGCATCCATAATGACCATTAACGTCGAATTCGGCACGTCGACGCCGACCTCGACGACGGTCGTCGCGACGAGCACCTGCGTCTCGTTCGCACCGAAGGCGCTCATGACGGCATCCTTATCGGCTGCCGTCAGCCGCCCGTGAAGAAGCGCAACCTTATACTGCGGGAACGCTTGCTGCATTTGGATATGCAGATCGATCGCGTTCTGCACGTCAAGCTTCTCCGACTCCTCGATAAGCGGACAAATAATGTACGCCTGGCGCCCTTGATCCACTTCCTTGCGAATGAATTCCAGCACGCGGTCCATCATGCTGTGCTTCACCCAATACGTCTTGATCGGCTTGCGCCCATGAGGCCGATCGCGAAGCGTTGACACGTCCATATCCCCGAACGCCGTAATGGCAAGCGTTCGCGGAATCGGCGTAGCCGTCATCGTCAGCACGTCCGGATTCATGCCCTTGCGCCGCAGCACGCTGCGCTGATTAACGCCGAACCGATGCTGCTCATCGGTCACGACAAGACCAAGACTGCGGAAGAATACGTCGTCTTGAATAAGCGCGTGTGTGCCAACCGCGATATCGATCATCCCCATCTGCAAGCCGGCAAGCACGTCGCGGCGCTTCCGCTCCGTCAAGCTGCCCGTCAGCAAGCCGACCTCGATCCCCATCCCGCTGAACAGCTTCTGCAGGGAGCGCATATGCTGATCGGCCAATATTTCCGTCGGCACCATGAGCGCGCCTTGATGGCCGGTCTTGACGGCCCCATAGAGCGCAATAGCAGCAACGACCGTTTTGCCCGAGCCGACATCGCCCTGCAGCAGCCGGTTCATGCTCGATGGACGGCGCATATCCATCAATATTTCGTTGACGACCTTCTTCTGCGCATCGGTGAGCTCGAATGGCAGCGTTGCCGCGAACTGCCGTATCCATTCGCTCTCCACACGCATCGCCAAGCCGTCGCCGCGCTTGCGATTCAGCGCGCGATAAGCTTGCAGCTTGAGCTGGAACAGGAACAGCTCCTCGTACACAAGCCGCCGCCTCGCAGCTTGTCCTTCCTTCGCGTCCTCCGGCAGATGAATATGGCGTACAGCGTCGCGCCTCGCCATAAGCTGATGTCGCTGCACCAGCTCATGCGGCAGCACTTCCTCAATCATCGTCTCGTATTGCGTCAGCGCTTGGCGAATCGTCTTGCGCATCCACGGCTGCGTAATGCTGCCGCCTACAGAATAGACGGGTTGAAGCGTACCGCTCTTAGCCGCCTTGCCTCCTGTAGCCGTGCTGCCGCCATCCTGAAACTCCGAATCGGATACCGTCATCTGCAGCCGATGCTGCTCCCACTTGCCCGTCAGCATCACTTCACGCCCCAGCGTAAGCTGCTCCTGCAAGTAATGCCGATTGAACCAGACGGCCGTCACAAGCCATCCGTCAACCTCGATCTTGCACGTCAGCCGCGACTTCCCTTTACCGTATCGTTGAAGCAGCGGATTACCTCGGATATGGCCAAGCACTGTCACTTTCTCGCCATCCTTGGCATCCGCCAAATTGCGAATGCGATAGTCCTCGTACCGGTATGGAAAATAGTCGAGCAGATCGGCGACGGTTTGAATGCCAAAGGCGTGAAGCTCCTGTTCCTTAGGAGCGCTCACGCCTTTAATTTGTTTAACGGAAACTTGATCTAAACTAATCATCATTCACTCACACCTTGTACATAAATACGGCCGATAGCCCCGGTCCCGTATGCGTTCCGATAACCGCTCCGATTGTCGTGAAGCCTATATGCCGAATATTGAAATGGCCCTTCAAGTATTCACACAGCTCCATAGCCGTGTCTTGACCTGAAGACCAAGCGATCGTCATCGACACGGGCTCCTGCGCATCGAAGCGCTGCTTCAACATCTCAAGCACGCGCGCCATCGCTTTTTTCGTTCCGCGCACCTTATCGACCGGATAGACCGTTCCGTCTGGGTCCAGCGACAGAATCGGCTTAATATTAAGAATCGAACCTATAAGTGCCGAAGCTTTGCCGATCCTTCCGCCCTTCTGCAAATATTCAAGCGAATCCACCAAAAAATAAATTTGCATCTCGCCTTCGAGACGCTGCAGCTCGGCCAGGATGGCATCCTTCGATTCACCGGCCAGCGCCATCTCGGCCGCCCGAATGGCACGCATGCCGAAGCCGTACGAAGCCGACTTGGAATCAATGATCGTAATATCGCCGGCGTCCTCCAGCATCGACTGCGCAATAACCGCCGATTGATACGTTCCGCTCAGCGCTGCCGATAAGTGCAACGAAATAATCGGCCCTTCCGGATCCTCGGCGAGCAGTTTCTCGTACATCTCGGAGAACTCGTTCGGCGACGGCTGCGAGGTCGTCGGCAGAACGGACGACGAGGTCAGCTTCGCGTAGAACTCCTCATTCTGGATCGTCACGCCGTCCAAATACGTTTCTTCCCCGAACAGAACCTTGAGCGGCACCATCGAAATACCCAGCTTCTCTCTTACCTCGAGCGGAATATCAGCGGTACTATCCGTTACAATTCGAACCTTCCCCATAGGAATCCCCTCCCGGACATAATAACGATTGCCAATTATTCAACGGCGAACAAATAAGGGTAAAGAGGCTGACCGCCTTCTTGGACCTCGGTCTCAAGCTCTGGGTACTGCTCGGCAATCCATTCGCACAACGCCGCGGTTACGCTCGGGTCGGCATCCTCGCCTGTTAGCACGGTTACGAGATCGCCGCCGTCCGCCAGCATGCTGGCTAGCAGCGACTGGCACGCGCCCAGTACAGCCGGATCAGAAACAACAATCGTCTTTTCCTTAATGCCGATATATTCGCCTTCGCGAATCGAGACCCCTTCGATCGTCGTATCCCGAACGGCCTTCGTTACTTGGCCGGAAACGACCTGTTCAGCCGCATTCCGCATCCAGTCCGTATTGCGCTCCATCGATTCATCCTCTTTGAAGGCGAGCACAGCCGCCAGCCCCTGAGGAATCGTACGTGTAGCAATAACCGTTACACTGCGTTCGCTAAGCTCGGCAGCTTGTTCGGCAGCAAGAATGATATTGCCGTTATTCGGCAGCAAATAAATATGCTCGGCAGAGAGCGCCTCGATTGCCTTCACGAAATCTTCCGTGCTCGGATTCATCGTTTGTCCGCCGGACAATACGGTATCCACATCATTTTCGAGGAATATGTCGGCAATACCGTCGCCAAGCGCTACTGCGATGATGCCGTAAGGAGCGCGTTCGTATACTTGTCCAGGCGCTACCGCCGCACCCGGCACTTGCCCCGCCAGCAATTCCGCTGCAGCTAAGCTTGCAGTCGCATAATTGGATGTTTCATGCTCCTGCTCCAACAGCTCGCGGTGCTGCTCTCTCATGTTTAAAATATGAATATCGGTCAACTCGCCGTAAGGCAGAGATAAGTTAAGCACATCGCCAGGCTTGCGCGAATGGACATGCACTTTAATAATGTCGTCGTCCGTAATGACGAGGATGGAGTCTCCGTCCTTCTCGAGCGCACGTTTGTAAGCGGATTCATCAAAAAACGCCGCTTTATTGCCGATCAGCTTGCGATTGATAAAAAATTCCATGTCGTATAAAAACTCAATGGCATCCGTCGACAGTCTCGCTTGCGCAGAGCTTGGCTCCTGCTTGCGAATGCTTGGCGCTGAGCCGGGAACGGCCACTTCCTCTGGAGGCGCGGCTTCAGAAGGCAATGTGTAGCCTTCTTGCTCTACGATTCCGGTACCGGCGTTCAAGCTATGCACGAATCCTTCATAAATAAATACGAGCCCTTGCCCGCCGGAATCGACTACGCCGACCTGCTTCAGGACAGGCAGCAGATCAGGCGTGCGCTGCAGCGCTTCATGCGCCTTCGCGTGCACTTCACGCATCAGATCAGCAACATCATTCGTTCTGCGCGCGTACTGAACCGCATGTTTGGCTGCTTCTCTGGCAACCGTAAGTATTGTTCCTTCGACCGGCTTAACAACCGCCTTATAGGCCATGTCTACACCGTGCTGAAGCGCGTTCGCAAGCTGGAGCACTCCCGCTTCTTCCACCCCGCTCAGCGACTTCGAGAAGCCGCGGAACAGCTGCGATAGAATAACGCCGGAATTGCCGCGCGCGCCCATGAGCAGCCCTTTCGAAAGAGCTTCTGCCGCTTTGCCCACCCCTGCGGACGGTTTACTGCGCAGCTCGCGAATACCGGAGGTCATCGTTAAATTCATGTTAGTTCCCGTATCGCCATCCGGCACAGGAAACACATTCAAAGCATTAACATGTTCGGCGTTACGCTGTAAATATTCTGCACCTAGCAGTGCCATTGCGGCAAAATCAGATCCGTTAATAAAGCGCTTACTCAAAGAAAATTCCCCTTCCGCTACCTGGATACCCTCACGTCTTGAACAAATATATGGACTTGTTCCACTTGTAGATCGAATACATTGTTAAGTACATATTTCACTTTTGATTGAATATTATGGGCAACCTCGGAAATCTTCGTGCCGTAGCTCACGACAATATGAAGATCGATATGCAGCTTCTCTTGCTCCCGCCGCACTTCTACCCCGCGCGTATAATTGTCTCTTCCCAATAGCTCGGCGATACCGTCCTTCAGTTGCTTTCTCGAAGCCATTCCGACAAGTCCATAACAATCCAAAGCTGCGGAGCCAGCAATAACGGCAATGCAGTGATCTGTAACGTGAATGGAACCAAGCTCGGTGCTAAGCTGCAGAGGCATAGAACTACACTCCCTTACTGTAAGTATTATGGACTATGTATCATTGTACTATAAACAGCGCCTTTATAGAAGTGTACACGTCAAATACGGTCATAATCAAGCAAAATGCTTAATTATTCATTATATTTTACACGCTGGATCCTTTAGAATTGGGTTGAACAGAAACTTAGTTTATGATACGATGTTCAAGTGTGTTCAAATGCGTTCTAATGAATATCCGCTAACGAACTTAAGTTTTTGCATACGCAAATCTTGAAGGAGGTGTAGTCATGTCCCGCAAATGTTTTCTTACAGGTAAAGCACCGGGCAAAGGGAACAACGTATCCCACGCCAACAACAAAACGCGTCGTACTTGGGGCGTAAACGTTCAAAAGGTTCGCATCCTTGTTGATGGTAAACCGAAACGTGTTTATGTCAGTGCTCGCGCACTGAAATCCGGCAAAGTTACACGCGTATAATCATGGCTTTGGCCATAGATAAAAGCACCTGAGACCTCAGGTGCTTTTTGTTATCCCTTTACGCGATCGCGGTCGTAAGGCGGCAGCCAGGAACACTATTAGCTTTTTTGGAAGGTATTCAATATCGCCTTTACGAAACCGCCCAAAAATTTCGGCAGTTTGATCGTGTAAAATTTCATGCCTCATCCCTCCTCAGACACGCTCATCGAATTGTACCGTGACCAGAACATACGCTTATGTAACCATCCTATGCGTCCCTGGTCTGTCCTATTCCATCGTGAGCATGCTCTGAAAGGGCTGTTATACGTTGTTTATCAAATCCGGATTATCGCGCATATACGTGACGATTGAGACGATGATCGCGACCACGAGATAAAAAAGGATCGCAACAACGAAGAAAGCGATTCGCAGGCCGATGCTATCGTACTTGCGGAAGAAGCGGATGCCTATATATAAGGCCAAGAGCGAGAACAAGTATTTCACAAAACCGGGTGTAAAACTGAACGCAGCCAGCAGTGCCCCAGCCGCGAACGAATAAAGAATCATCCATACAATCGACTTGAATCTATCGTTCATCTTATATCCCCTATCTAAGAGCCGCAATCGCCGCGGCGCGATCGTTCTCGGCGAACACCGCGTTACCCGCCACAAGCACGTTAGCGCCCGCTTCACGGATAAGCGGAGCCGTCTCGCGATTAACGCCCCCGTCCACTTGCACATGCACCCCGTCCAACCCGCGCTCATTCAGAGCCGCTCGCAGCTGGCGCAGCTTGACGAGCGAATACGGAATGAACGATTGACCGCCGAAGCCCGGATTCACTGTCATAATCAACACCAGATCGAGATCCTGTAGAATCGGCTCCAATATGGACACCGGCGTAGCGGGATTAAGAGCAACGCCAACCGGCAATCCTTTTTCTTTAATAAAGTGAACCGTACGGTGAAGATGAACGCACGCTTCCGCATGTACGGTAATTCGATCCGCACCTGCGGCAATATAATCGGATAGCGACAGCTCAGGACGCTCAATCATGAGATGAACGTCGAAAGGCAGCTTCGTTGCGCTGCGAACCGCGGCAATAACCGGCGGGCCGAAGGTTAGGTTCGGAACAAAATGTCCGTCCATGACGTCCACGTGAATCCAATCAGCCCCTGCTCTCTCCGCATCCTTAATCTCGTCGCCAAGCTTGGCGAAGTTGGCCGACAATATAGAAGGCGCAATAATAGTCATAATAGGTTAGTACCTCCGTTTCTTGTCGTTCAATTCATTCATGAACAATACATAGTTGTCATATCTGCTCCGCTCGATCTCGCCTTTATCCACCGCGGCAAGCACCGCGCAGCCCGGCTCATGCAGATGCGTGCAGCCGCGGAACTTGCAGTCGGATGCAAGATGACGCATCTCTACGAAACAGTAGCTTAAATCCTCAATACCCAGCTCAGCAAAGTCTAGCTGGCTGAAGCCCGGCGTATCCGCCACATAACCTCCGCCAATCGCGATCAGTTCAACATGACGCGTCGTATGTTTGCCGCGGCCAAGTCTGTTGCTGATCTCATTCGTCTCGAGCGTAAGGCCAGGTACGATTGCGTTCAGCAGCGACGACTTCCCAACGCCTGATTGACCTGCGAAGACGGCTAAGTGGCCTTTGAGGCGCTCATGCAGCGCTTCGATGCCTTCGCCCTTGCGCGAGCTTGTACCGAATACCTCATAACCGATAGAACGGTAAATACGGTTAACGGAGGAGGCCGCTAGTTGCGCCTCCTCCGTCTCCATACCGTCATTTTCAAGATCTTGCTTGCTTAAGCATAGAACGGGCTCGATGCCCGCATGCTCGATATGGACTAGAAATTTATCCAGAAGCTGCAAGTTAAGCGCTGGCTCCGTCACTGAGAACACGAGAATGGCAAGATCGATATTAGCTACCGGGGGCCGAATGAGCTCCGTGCTGCGAGGCATCACTTCCTCAACCGTTCCTTCGCCGTTATCCGTCATGCTGTAGAGCACCTCGTCTCCGACAAGCGGGGAAATCCCCCGCTTCTTGAATACGCCGCGCGCACGGCATTGGACCGGCGCTGTATCGGTGGAGACTCCCTCCGCGCGAACATAATAGTATCCGCTAAGCGCTTTGACGATCGTGCCTCTCAGCTTATCTGTGCCATTACTATTGTTATTGTTGGTCTTGCTGCTCTTGCTGTTGTTGTTCTTCTTGCTTTGGCTGCTCATTGCCTTCGCCTACCTCCGCTTGGGTCGGCTCCTCGGATGGAGGCGCCTCGTTGCCCGGAATCGTCACGTTCGATGAGGTTGACCCTCCCGCAACTTCATCATACGTAATCGTCATCGTTTCGACGAATTGATTATCGCGGATGATCGTTACTCTCGCTTCGGTATCCGGCGCGACGACAACCGTTACCGCGAATGTCCGCGTGCTGTCAATTTGCCGCGGTTTGTCCCATTCCAAATCTTCGCCGCGCGCATCGGAGTACATGATTCGTATTTGGCTTGTCTTGCCCGCTTCAGCAGGCGAGATAATGAAATTGAACTTATGCTCCTTCGCATCAGCCGGCGGTCCCGAACTTACGGTAATCGAAATTTCCGCACCCTTGGCGACCTTCTGATTCGGTTGATATGGCTCTTGCTTAATAACGTAGCCTTTCTGATGCAGATAGCTCGGCTCATAGAGGATGTCATCATTGTTCAGAACGAGCTCGCTCGCTTTCAACAGATCCTTCGCTTCATCTAGCGATCGATCGATCAGATTCGGCATCGAAACCTCTTCCTTGCCTTTGCTGACCATGAACGTAATCTCCACTTGCTCCGGATCGAAGTCCGTGCCGGCTTCCGGTGTTTGCTTCAGAATCGTACCCTCGGGTTCTTCGCTGAACACAGGATCGGTCTTAATCTGCCCCTCCTCGACACCAAGCGCAGCAAGCGCGTCCTTGGCATCCTGAAGCAGCTGGTCAACGTAATTATCCAGTTTCTCCATCTCAGGTCCGTCACTAACCCACAGCTCGATAAGCGAGCCTTCCTTGACTTTCATATTCGCCTTCGACTGCTGGAATACCTGATCCTTCGGAATATCCTTCTTGAACTCCCGAGTAACCGGATCCTGCACTTTCAGGCCAGCCGCTTCGATCTCCGCCTTGGCGACCTCAAATGTTTTGTCTACGACATAAGGCACTTGTACCTCTGGAACATCAAGTCGGCCGAGCAGTGCTATGAAGCCCCAGATAATGAGCGCCAGCACGACGAGCGTAACGCCAACAATCGTAACCGGCTTCTTCCAGCCCTTCTCTTTGGCCGATAAGCCCTTCTCGTTCCATTGCGTATCCGTATTCGCATTTGCTGCCGCGGCGGATTGCTCCGACCGCTCGCTGCCCCCGATCGGCTTCGACACCTGCATGTCGCGAATCGCGGGCATGACTCTCGTTTCTTCCATATCGCTGTCGCTGTTAAACGTAATTTTCTTCTCTTTAAGCCGATCCGGACGCAAGCATGTATCCAGATCAAGCAGCATTTCGCGAGCCGAGCTATAGCGCTCGCTTTGGTTTTTGCGCATAGCTTTGAGGATGATATTCTCCACGCTTTGCGGAATATGCGGGTTAGCCACGCGCGGCTCCTCGAAGTTGTCCTGAAGATGCTTAAGAGCTACGCTAATCGGGCTTTCCCCAAGAAACGGCAGTCTTGCCGTCAGCATCTGGTACAGAACGATACCCAGCGAATAGATATCCGATTTCTCGCCGGTATTGATGCCCTTGGCATGCTCCGGAGAGAAATAGTGGACGGAGCCGATAACCGAACCCGTCTGCGTAATCGTCGACGAGGTTACTGCGCGGGCAATGCCGAAATCGGTTACCTTAACGCGGCCGTTCTTGCCGATCAATATGTTATGAGGCTTAATATCGCGATGAATAATATGGTTCTGGTGAGCGTGATCAAGCGCATCGCAAATTTGCATGGCAATGCGCACCGCTTCATCAGCTTGCAGCGGCGCTCGCTCTTGAATGACTTCGTTCAGATTATTGCCTTCCACGTATTCCATGACGATGTAATGCGTATCGTCCTCTTGCCCAACATCATAGATGCTTACGACGTTTGGATGAGATAGCGCCGCAGCCGATTGCGCTTCGCGGCGAAAACGGCGGATAAACTCTTCGTCGTGCACGAACTGCTGCCGCAGCACTTTAACGGCCACCTTGCGGTTCAGAAGCACGTCATGCGCCTTATATACGAGCGCCATGCCGCCGCCGCCGATTCTAGTCAGTATCTCATACCGTCCGCCTAGATCATGTCCGATCATCCAACTCGCTCCTCTCGATTCGCGCCAGCCGCATCCTGTAGAAGAACAATCGTAATATTGTCGTCTCCACCTGCATGCAGCGCCAGCGAAATGAGATGCTCCGCCTTCGCGTCCAGCTCTAAATGCTCATTCATTACTGTCTCCAGCATTTGCTGATCGGTAACCATATTCGTGAGACCGTCGCTGCATAGCAGCAATACGTCTCCTTGCAACAAATCAACCGTTTGAATATCAATATCTACATGGGAATCCGTTCCCACTGCGCGCGTCAGCACGTTGCGGCGCGGATGATGAGCCGCTTCCTCGGCGCTTAGCTGTCCCGACTTGACCAACTCATTGACAAGCGTATGATCGACCGTCAATTGCGTGATGTCACCTTCGGCAATCTTATAGGCCCGGCTGTCGCCGACATAGCCGATGATCGCATTGTCGCTCTTCACAAGCGCCGCTACGATCGTCGTGCCCATATTGGAATATTGCTCGTTGCGGGAGGCCAAGTCATAGACAGCCTCGTTCGCAGACGAAATCGCCTGTCGAATAAGCATCTTGCCCTCCTGCAGCGATAGATCGGGTTTGGCTGCGCCATGCTCGACCGTGCTGCGGAAGGCGTCAACCGCCTTCTGACTGGCAACGTCGCCCGCTTTGTGTCCTCCCATGCCGTCGGCCACAATGGCAAGCGTAACTCCGTTATTGAATTGGCTCACCCATGAATAATCTTCATTAACCTGCCGAACTCGTCCAATATCGCTGCGATTTGCAGTCAACAATCGATCTTCACCTACCTCGCTTGGGACTCCATATGTTTGGCTCTTAATTGGCCGCATGCGGCCGCAATATCATGGCCTTGCTCTCTGCGGATCGTCGCGTTAATTTTATTGCGCTCCAAGATGCGTTGGAATTCGAATATATCCTCGCGCGGTGTCCGCACGTAATTGCGCTCCGGCACGTGGTTGACCGGAATTAGATTGACATGACACAACATGCCTTGAAGCACGTCTGCCAGCTCTTGCGCATGCTCAGGACGATCGTTGACGCCGCCGATCAAAGCGTATTCGAACGTAATCCGGCGTCCCGTCTTCGCAATATAGTAATGGCAAGCGGCCATTACGTCTTCGAACGGGAAGCGGCGGTTAACCGGCATCAGCTTCGAGCGAAGCGTATCGTTCGGCGCGTGGATCGAGAGCGCCAGATTGATCTGCGTGTTCTCGTCCGCGAACTTGTACATGCTAGGCACGATGCCGCTCGTGGAGACGGTAATATGGCGTTGGCCAATATTGAGTCCCTTCTCATGAATCATATTACGAAGGAACGTCATTGTTGCTTCATAATTCTCGAACGGCTCGCCAGAGCCCATAATAACGATACTCGATACGCGGTCTCCTGTTGCGTCGAGCATCTGCTGCGCAGTAACAACCTGTGCGATAATCTCGCCTGCAGTCAGATTGCGCTTCAGTCCGCCGAGCGTAGATGCGCAGAACGTACAGCCGATACGGCAGCCAACCTGTGTCGTTACACATACGCTGTTGCCGTAATTATGTCTCATAATTACAGTCTCGATTGCATGGTTGTCATGAAGGCCGAACAGAAACTTAACGGTGCCGTCCTTCGATTCGAACTTCGTAATCTCCGTCAGCGTCACGAATTGGAATTGATCCTCCAGCTTATCGCGAAGCTGCTTCGGCAAGTTGGTCATATCTTCGAAGCTCTTGACCCGCTTCACGTAGAGCCAGTCAAACAGTTGTCCCGCGCGGAACGCAGGCTCACTATTTTCCTTCACCCATTCTTGAAGCTGCTCGAGCGTATAGTCATAAATGAACGGTTTCATCTCATCACACCTGTACCTTAAAGTAGGGCGGCTTCGAACTATTGCGAGCCGCCATCGATTTATTTTACCACAAACGCCCATATTCAGCCATAATCGTCCTAAGCGCGCCGAATCATCCTCGCAATGAAAAATCCGTCACTGCCAAAATGATGCGGAAGAAGCTGTGCCTGCCCGTCAAAATCTTCGCCGATTGCGCGCGCCTCCCGCAGGCTGTCCACGATAGCTTCATTCCAGCCGGCCGCATCGATCTCGAATTCCGGATGACGCTGCAAAAATGCCGCAACCTGCTCCTCGTTCTCTTCCGCCTCCATCGTGCACGTGCTATAGACGAATACGCCGCCTATGCGTACAAGCCCGCATACCGCATCGAGCAGCTTATACTGCACCGCTGCAATCTCTGCTACATCTCCCGCCGTCTTCGTCCACCGGATCTCCGGCTTTCTTCGAATGACGCCGAACCCGGAGCAAGGCGCGTCCAGCAGCACCGCATCCATCGACCCCGGCGCGAACCGCTCGGACAGCTTCGTTGCATCCTCCGTAATCGCTTCGACGTTGCGCAGCTTCAGGCGCTCCGTCTGCGATACGATCAGCTCGCGCTTGTGTTCGTGCAGATCATTCGCCCATACTTTGCCCTTGCCGCCCATAAGCTCAGCAAGATGCGTGCTCTTGCCTCCCGGCGCTGCGCAGCAATCGAGCACCTTCATGCCCGCTTCAGGAGCAACAACTTCGGCGACGAGCATGGAGCTCTCGTCCTGCACCGACCATAATCCGTCACGGAATTCGATCGTATCGGCCAGATTGCCGCCCTTGCCCACGTTAATGCCGGACGGAGCAAGCTTGGACGCTTCGGCGTCGTAACCGCTCTCGCGCAGCAGTTCAAGCGCCGCTTCGCGGGTAGACCGAAGCGTATTGACGCGTATGCTGGAATGCGGCTGTTCATTGCCTGCCGCACATATCGCTTCCGTCGTCTCTGCGCCGTATGAAGCCAGCCACCGTCTAACGAGCCATTCCGGGTACGAATGGCGAAGCGACAGCTGCACAGCCGGATCATCATGCTTAATATGGTCAGGCGTAAGGTCGCTTTTGCCGCGATCCATGCTTCTTAAGACGCCGTTCACCATGCCGGAGATCCCCATATGTCCGCGTTTCTTCGCAATCGTAACCGCTTCGTTCACCGCTGCATGCGGCGGAATCCGGTCTAGATAAAGAAGCTGATAAGCGCTCAGGCGAAGCAGCTGATGCACCCACGGCTGCAGCTTGCGCACGCCTTTGGCTACGAACTTGTCGAGCCAATAATCGAGCGTCAGCTGGCGCTGGATCGTACCGTAGACAAGCTCGGTAACAAGTCCGGCGTCAGCTCGTTCCAGCCTCGCATCCTGCAGCGTACGATTAAGCTGCAGATTGCTGTAAGCGCCGGTTTCGGCTACTTTGACTAGAACGTCCATCGCCAATTCACGCGGCGACTTCGCCTTGCGGGATTGCGTTTGCGGAGCCGCTGATGAAGAGACAGCCGCTCCTTGCGGAGCCTTCCGAGGCGAATGGCCGCCACCTTGCCGTCTGCCTTGCGGCTTGCCGTTCTTTGCACCGGTCATTGCGCACCTCCATCATCAAAGCTGCTGCCAGCCTCGATGCGGGCTCCCTTCAGCCACTCTGCGGCAGCCATAGCCTTCTTGCCTGCTGGCTGGATGTCCGTAAGTAGCAGCTGGCCTTGTCCCGTCTGAACGGTAATTCCCGTATTATCGGTACGAATAATCGTTCCCGGCGTTGCTCCAGCCTTATCCCCGTTCGCTGCGGGCGAGCAAGTCCAAACTTTGAACACCTCGCCGCCCAAATAAGTGAAAGCACCCGCCATCGGCGAGAGTCCGCGCACTTGATTGTATATCGCTCGAGCTGATTTGCTCCAATCTATACGTTCGTCGTCGCGGGTCAAATTGGGGGCGTAGGTCGCTTCTTCGTTATTTTGCGGTACGGCAACTGCCGTACCGTCCACGATGGAAGGCAGCGTTCTGCCCAGCAGCTCTGCTCCTGCCGCGCTTAGCTTCTCGAATAAAGTACCCGAAGTGTCCTGTTCTTCGATAGCTACCTCTACCGAGCTGATCATATCGCCGGTGTCCAGCCCTTCAGCCATATACATGATCGTAACGCCGGTTTTGTCCTCGCCGTTAATGATCGAACGCTGAATCGGCGCTCCTCCGCGGTATTTCGGAAGCAGCGAGCCGTGCACGTTAATGCAGCCGAGACGCGGAACATCAAGCACGGCCTTCGGCAGTATTTGCCCATAAGCCGCCGTAACGATCAGATCAGGCGCCAGCTCGGCAATCGCAGCTGCCGCTTCTGCGCTGCGCATCCTCTCCGGCTGCAGCACAGGCAGTCCAAGCGACAACGCCGCTTCCTTCACAGGCGGCGGCGTAGGCGTTTTTTTGCGGCCCTTCGGCCGGTCTGGCTGCGATACGACAGCAACAACCTCGTAGTTCTGCTCCAGCAGAAGCTTCAAGGAGGGAACGGCAAACTCGGGCGTTCCCATGAATACGATACGCATGAATCTATTCGCCGCCTTTTCTTGGTCTCTCCGAAATGTCGTAAATGCTCTCGGCAAGATCGGTGAACAATATGCCGTTCAGATGGTCGACCTCATGCTGGAAGGCGCGTGACAAGTAGCCGCTGGCTTCTACGGTAAAGTACTCGCCGTCGGAGTTTTGCCCTTTCACGACAATGCGATCGGCGCGCATAACCTCGCCGTTCAAATTCGGGATACTTAGGCAGCCCTCAGGTCCAAGCTGTTCGCCCTCTTGCTCGACGATTACCGGGTTAACCATCTCGATCAGACCCGTCTCATCGCCTATATCTACAACGATTACGCGCTTCGAAATGCCGATCTGCGGCGCAGCAAGGCCAACGCCTTCCGCATCGTACATCGTCTCCGCCATATCCTTGAGCAATTTTTTCAAGTTCGGATTAAACTTCGTTACTTCCTTTGCCTCTTCCCGCAATACAGGATCTGGGTCCTTCACAATGATACGGATACTCATGGTATTCCCTTCCTTTACTCATGTTAATAGTGAGAATATAACGTCTATATGGTATGGACGTAAATCTTGAACATGCTTATGTTTATAAAATAACTTGCGGATCCACATCGACGCTGAATTGCACCTGACGCTGGGGCGGACCGTCGCTAAACGGTGCGAGCGCCTCCTTAATAAGCGCGGAAGCGTCAATGCTACCACGATATTTTATCACACATTGAAAACGGTAGCGATCTTTCATTCTAGAGATTGGCGAGGCGACCGGTCCAAGCACGTCGAAAGCTCTCGGCAAGCCGCTGCTGAGCGGAACGAGAATGCCCTGTTCTTCCGCCAAATCGCGCAGGCGCGAAGCGAATTGTTCGCCTACCGAGGACAGCAGCGTAAGCTGCTCATGCGACATCGTTATGAGGATCAAGCGGCAATAAGGCGGATATCCCATTGCACCGCGATGGCGCAGTTCCTCCGTTATGAACGCAGCATAATCGTGGTGCTGAGCGGTTGCAACTGCATAGTGCTCAGGTGAATACGTCTGAATGACGACCTCCCCGGGCAAATGATGCCGCCCCGCGCGTCCCGCCACCTGCGTAAGCAGCTGGAACGTCCTCTCCGCCGCGCGAAAGTCAGGCAAGTTAAGCGACGTATCGGCTGCGATAACGCCCACTAGTGTAACGTATGGAAAATCCAGCCCTTTGGCTACCATTTGCGTGCCTAGGAGCACATCGGCTTTGCGCTCGCCGAACTGCTTAAGCAGCTTCTCGTGGGCGTTTTTCTCGGTCGTCGTATCCACGTCCATCCGAATGACGCGTATGCCGGGGAACAGCTTAGCAAGCTCCTCCTCGACCCGTTGCGTGCCTGTTCCGAAGTAGCGAATATGCTCGCTCTCGCAAGAAGGACAATTGGCAGGCGCTTGTTCGGCATGGCCGCAATAATGGCAGCGCATGACGCGCGTCTTCTGATGATAGGTAAGAGAAATATCGCAATGCGGACATTGCGCGGTGTAGCCGCAGGAGCGGCACATAACGAAGGTCGAGTAGCCCCTCCGATTAAGCAGCAGCACCGATTGCTCGCCCTTCTCCAGACGATCGGTCAGCAGCTCGTGCAGCTTGCGGCTGAACATCGAGCGATTGCCTTCGCGAAGCTCCTCGCGCATGTCGATGACCTCAACCGGCGGAAGCGGACGTCCGCCTACCCGCTCTGGCATCGGCAACAGCGCCGGCTCCCGGCCGCCAGTTGTACCCGATAGCTGCGCAGAACGGTTCGCCGCCGCGAAAGACTCGATCGAAGGCGTAGCCGAACCAAGCACAACGGCTGCGCCATGCTGCCTCGCCCTGCGCACCGCGACATCGCGCGCGTGGTATTTCGGACTCTCCTCCTGTTTGTAGGAGGATTCATGCTCTTCATCGATAATGATAAGACCGATCGACTCGAAGGGAGCGAAGATCGCCGATCGAGCGCCGATGGCGACCTGCACTTGGCGGCTGCGGATTTTGCGCCATTCATCGTACCGCTCGCCATTCGACAGCCGGCTGTGCATAACGGCTACCGCATCGCCGAAGCGCCCCTTGAAACGCTCCACCATCTGCGGGGTCAAGGATATCTCCGGCACGAGCACGATCGCTTGCTTGCCGAGCTCCAAGCAATATTGAATCGATTGCAGGTAGACCTCTGTCTTGCCGCTGCCCGTTACGCCGTGCAGCAGCATCGTATCCGGCTCGCCCGATTGTACCGAGCGAACAATACGCTCGAACACCGCTTGCTGCCCCGGCATGAGCGGCAACGGCTTCGTGCGCTCGAACTCGCGGCCGGCATATGGATCTCGCTGCTGCTCAACCTCTTGAAGCTCTAGCAACCCTTTGCCCTCCAGTGCCCGAACAGTCGATGCCGAGCCTCCGGTTGCCGCGATTAACGCCTGCAGTTGGAGCGGCTTGCCATGACTGAGCATATAAAGAAGCATATCGCGCTGCTTCGCCGCCCTTGCGGGCAGTTCCTCTGCTGCGGCCCTAATGGCCGCCTCTCCCGCTGCGCCGAGGAAGACGGTTAACACTTTCTTAATAGATAACCGATCTTTAATTGAGGCATGCTCGATGAGCTCGCCAGCTCGAAGTCCGCTCTTCACTTCCTTCGCATAGTGAGGGAACTGCGCGAGCAGCGAATCAAGCTTCGCTGCGCCTCCTTGCGAGTTCAGCCAGTCCACCACTTCATCCGGAAGCTCCCGCTCGTCTTCCTCGGAAGTCTCCCCTAACTCGATTACACGTTCGGCTTTCCCCTTCAGGGCTCCCGGTACCATCGCTTGCAAAGCAGTCGTCCATGAGCAGCAGTATTTATCGCTAAGCCACTTCGCGAGCTCTACTAGATCAGGCAGCAGCGGCGGCATCGGATCAAGCAGCTCAGACACGGCCTTAAGACGCTTCGGATCAATATCCGCCTCACCGGCGAGTCCAACAACGAAGCCTTGCAGCACGCGTCCGCCGAACGGCACGCCGACTCTGCTGCCGACCTCGATCCACGTCTCCATCTCGAATGGGACCAAATAGTCAAACGGCCGATCCGTCTGGCGGCTCGGCACGTCTACGATCACTTTGGCAATCATGACTTTATTCCCCCGCTGCTGCGCGGCAACCGTTCCGCGACAACCTCTAGAAGCCTCCGGGAGATCGACCGTTTCGATTGCAACGGCAACGATTCCACGAGCCCACCGGCATCGAACAGCTTAACGATGTTCGTCTCTCCGTTGAAGCCCGCTCCGCTCTCGCTCACATCGTTCGCTACGATCAGATCACAGTTTTTGCGTTGCAGCTTGTCCATTGCATAATGATCCAGCTGCTCCGTCTCGGCAGCAAAGCCAATAAGAAATTGATGCCGCTTCCTCTCGCCTAACGTCTGCAAAATATCGGTTGTCCTCTCCAGCTCAAGCGTGAGCCGGTCACCGTTTTTCTTAATCTTCTGTCCGCTGACAACGACCGGTCGATAGTCGGCCACAGCCGCCGCCTTCACGACAATATCAGCCTCGTCGTATTCCGCAGTAACGGCAGCCAGCATCTGCTCAGCTGATTCTACTCTAACGAGCTTAACCCCCGCAGGCGGGGCCGCAGACGTTCTGCCCGCTATGAGCGTCACGTCCGCGCCCATCAGCAGGGCAGCCTCTGCAATAGCGAAGCCCATCTTGCCGGAGGAATCATTCGTCAAGTAACGAACGGGATCGAGTCGCTCCATCGTTCCGCCGGCCGTCACGATGACCCGCTTGCCGGCAAGCAGGCTGCCGCTGGAGAGCCAATCTTCAACCGCTGCCACAATATCTTCCGGCTCGGCAAGACGCCCCTTAGCGACATAACCGCAAGCGAGCTGCCCGGTGCCAGGCTCGACGAACATAACGCCTCGCGAGGCAAGCAGCTCCATATTCGCAACAACGGCCGGATGCTCATACATATGCACATTCATGGCCGGAGCAATAACGATCGGAGACGTCGCAGCGAGCAGCGTCGTGCTCAGCATATCGTCTCCATGCCCTCCGGCAAGCTTGGCAATCGCATTCGCGGTCGCTGGAGCAATAATAATAAGATCGGCATGATCGGCGAGGTCGATATGCGAGACGACAGCCGGGTCGCGCTCATCGAACGTATCGATATATACAGGATTTCGCGACAGCGTTTGCAACGTTAGCGGCGTAATGAACTTCGTCGCGGACTCCGTCATGATGACGCGAACGTTAGCGCCAGCCTGCACAAGCTTGCTGCATAGCGCTGCTCCCTTATAAGCGGCGATTCCGCCGGTAATTCCAAGAATAATAGATTTTCCTCTTAGCATGCTTATGTCTCCTGTCACTGCCCATTCGTCCGTTCTTTCGCTATATTGATATGCGCTACATGATGCTTGCCATGCCAGGCTACGAAACCTAGGAAGTAAGCAAGACCGATCTGCTTACCTTCCCCGGGATGATAAAACTGTTTATCGTAATCGGAACGCTCCATTGAACGAAGCAGCAGCACCCAGCGCGCATAAATGCCTTCGACGATTGCCAGGCTAATATCCGGCGATGCGTTCAAGCTATCAGCTGTTTCCGCCCACTGCTCTTCGTCGAATGGCTTAATGGTCGGATTTTTCTCCGTCAAGGCAAGCTTGAAGCGGGAGAAAGAGTTCATTGTGGCGTCTGCAAGATGGTGTGCGACTTGACGGGCTGTCCAGCCTCCGCTTCGATAAGCGGTATCAAGCCCTTCCTCGGACAATCCGGATAAAGCCTCTCTAAGCTGGCCGGGCAATTTTTCCATATCGGAAATCCATTGATCCTTCTGCTTCGTCGTCATACCTTCGTACACATATCTGCCAATCGGGTAACGCAGCTTTTCCATTTGCTTCGCCTCCTGACACCTATTTTCCCTATCATACCATATGCCGATTTAAAATCTAACTGCGCTTTCATCTTTTTTTGGCCGATTACAGACGTCTTTCTGCCTGCCTTAATTGATGCGCCAGCAAGTAAAGTTCGGCGATATCATGTCTCCCGATCTCCTCGAAACGCCGCACGGCTTCATCAATATCTACGACGTCGACGACGGCAATCTGTTCCCCATCCGGCGGGTTCAGCGGCTTGCCGACAAGCTCCACCTCGCCATAGCCGACAAGCCTAATAAAGCTAGGATGCGGAATATGCGGCCGATACGGCTCTGCAGCCGAAGATCGGCATTTGAAGCAGCCAAACCGCGTATACGACTTCAGCTCGGCTCCAAGCTCCTCCCGCACTTCGCGCACAAGCGCATCCTGATAATGCTCGCCGGGCTCAAGCGTCCCCCCCGCGAGCTCCCACCGTCCATCCTCAAGCTGAATGACCGCGTAATACTCACCGACTGTCGGTATGATGCTAATGTTGCTTACAAGCGTTTCATCTATCTCCATATCCAGCGTAAAACAATTTTCTACCGCTCCCCATACAATAGGCTGCGATAAAGCTTTATACTGCTTCAACTCTGTGTACATTCGTTTTTCCTCCTGCCCTCTTTATTACGCGACGACTCTATGAAAATACAAAGAAGCTGTCCGAAGGTCAATGACCATCGGACAGCCTCCATATTCCGTGCCTTATTGCTCGTCTTTGGTGACGTTGGATTCCACTATTAAAATATCGTTATAAATTTCTTCAAGCGCTACGCCAACATATTTGCGGGAACGCGGGTTGCGAAGCTCGGATTTCTCACCGTTGCGAAGCATGCGTGCGCGTCTGGAAGCCGCAACGACCAGCGTGTACTTGCTGTCTACCTTCTTAACCATTTCGTCAATAGACGGATATAACATTATTCATTCTCCTCACTCATGCTTTCTCAATAGCCGCTTGCGCTTCCGCCAGGTAAGGCATAACCCTCTCACTACGGCAATGCTCAGCGACAACAATGCTCTGAATACGATGGCAAGCCGAGTCGATCTGGTCGTTCACGACTGCATAATCATAATGGCGAAGCAGGTTCATCTCTTCCACTGCAACGTTCATCCGATGATTAATCGTATCCTGCGATTCCGTGCCTCGGCCCGTAATACGCTGCTTCAATTCCTCCATGGAAGGAGGCATTAGGAAAATAAATATCCCTTGCGGGAACTTCTCCTTCACCTTAAGAGCGCCTTGCACTTCAATTTCCAGAATGATGTCCTTGCCGCTCGCAAGCGTGCGTTCGACAAAGTCTCTTGGCGTTCCATAGTAGTTGCCTACATACTCGGCATGTTCAAGCAACGCGTCGCGCGCGATCATGTCCTGGAACTGCTCTTTCGATTTGAAGAAGTAGTTGACGCCGTCAACCTCTCCCTGTCTCGGCTGCCTCGTAGTAGCTGACACAGAGTAGACGATATCCGGCATCTTGCTCCGAAGAGCCGTACACACCGTTCCTTTGCCGACACCGGCAGGTCCGGATAAAACAATTAGCAATCCCATATTCTTAATACTCCCCGTACTATTCGTCGTTATCGTCATCCTTGGTGGATAACCGGTGTGCCACCGTCTCCGGTTGTACAGCCGATAAAATGACATGGTCGCTGTCCGTAATAATAACGGCACGCGTCCGGCGTCCGTATGTCGCATCGATAAGCATGTGACGGTCGCGCGCTTCTTGGATGATCCGCTTGATAGGCGCCGATTCCGGGCTTACGATCGAAATAATGCGATTTGCCGATACAATGTTGCCAAACCCGATATTAATAAGCTTTATAGCCAACCCAGGTTCCCCCTTCGCCCCCACTAATCCTTATGCTTCTGCCTCTAATAAACTTCTATTATTAATAATGTGAATACGACGAAGTTTGCGTTCTTGCCAAATACCGACAGAACTACTGCACTATTGTTGACGAAAAAACCTCGGAGCATACGTGATACGATTGCTGCCCGCTTCGTGCTGGGGCATAGATTCGTGCTTGTCTGAATTGGAAGGAGCATGGCAACGGTATCCAAACTTTATTATATTCTAATTGATTTTCCGCTTACGAACAAGGGAAAAAGCGAAAAGAGCACAAAATGCTCATATTCGCTCTCTCTTAGGCAATGGTGCTCATTGTTTCTCCGTTTTGCGCCATACATATTCCGTCAATTGAACCGCCATGTCGTAGAACATGAACGGAGTAATCAAGTAAATGCCGTTAAAATGAGGCAAAGCGCAATCAAGCAGCTCCTTTGCGATCTTAACGCCCTCAGCGCGGCCTGCCTCGCCTTCGAGCCCAGCCATCCGTTGCCGCACCTCGTCGGACAGTTGAATGCCCGGCACTTCGTTATGCAAATATTCGGCGTTCCGTCCGCTGGCCAGCGGCATGATGCCGATGAATACCGGAACGGACAATTGTTTGGTCGCTTCCGCAACCTTCACGATCAGATCGGGATCATAAACAGGCTGCGTCATGATATAGTCGGCGCCGGAAGCAATCTTCCTTTCCAGTCGCTGAACCGCCTTGTCCAAGTGCTTGACGTTCGGATTGAACGCCGCTCCGACCACGAACTTCGCCTTCTGCTTCAGCGGCTTGCCGCTGAAAGCCGTTCCGTCGTTAAGCTGTTTAATCATTCGAATCATCTCGAACGATGTTAAGTCATACACCGAGCTGGAGTCAGGCAGATCGCCGAAGCGTGCCGGATCGCCCGTTACGGCGAGCACATGGTCGATGTCCAGCGCATCAAGTCCCATCATATGCGACTGCGTGCCGATCAGATTGCGGTCTCGGCAGGCAATATGAACGAGCGGACGGATGCCGACCCGCTCTTGAACGAGCGCGGCCAAGGCGATGTTGCTCATTCGCGTAACCGCAAGCGAGTTGTCCGCCATCGTAACGGCGTCCGCGGAAGCCGCCTTAAGCGCCGCCGCACCGTCCATGAACTTGCGAATGTCGAGATCGCGCGGAGGATCAAGCTCCACGATGACCGTATGCCGCTGCTTAACGAGATCTACGATCGAAGGCTCGCGTTCAACCGCCGACTGAACGGCCGGCTGCTCTTGATACGCTCCATCGTTAGCGGTTCGCGGTGTGATCGTTTCTGTTTGCGGCGCCGCAGACGTACGCAGCTGGGCAGAGTTTCCGCTCTGCGGCACATAGCCGTCTAACGCCTGCGAGATAGCGGCGATATGCTCCGGCGTCGTACCGCAGCAGCCGCCGATAATACGCGCGCCGCGGTCCGCGAAGCGAAGCGCCGTCTCGGCAAAGTACTGCGGTCCGGCCGAGTACGTATATTTGCCGTCCACATAATCCGGGAAGCCCGCATTCGGGAATACGGACAAAGGAAGTCCGATCGGACCGTCTATCGTATTGATCGCCCGCATGATCCCGTTAGGGCCGCTTCGGCAATTAAGGCCAACAACGTCTGCGCCTTCCTGGCGAAGCGTCTCATAAGCATCCTTCAAACCGATGCCGTCTTGCGTGCGGCCGATTTCGTCAACTGCGAACTGACAAATAATCGGCAGCTTCGATACGTTTCTTGCAAGCCGCAGAGCAAGCAGCATCTCGTCCAAATCGTAGAACGTCTCGAACAAGAGGCCGTCCACGCCCTCCTCAAGCAAAGCATGGATTTGGCGTTCATAGGATTCGCTTACGATCGCCGTACGCATGTTTCTCAGCTTGCCGTCGCGGATCGAGCCGACAGCGCCGACAACATAAGCATCCGCGCCGACGGCCGAACGCGCGATTCGGACACCTGCGCGGTTAATCGCTTCCATCTCTGCCTCAAGGCCGTATTTCAACAGCTTCTCGGTATTGGCCGAGAACGTATTCGTCTCAATCACTCTTGCGCCCGCTTCATAATAACTGCGGTGAACATGTTCAATGACATCAGGTCTTAGCGTATTGAATTCCTCGTAAGAAACGCCAACAGGGAACCCCATCTGATACAGATAGGTTCCCATCGCGCCGTCTCCGGTCAATATGCGCTCTTGCAGAGCTTGTCGCAAATCCGGCTTCATCTTGTCTCTTTCACCCATCCTGCGCGGACGCCTACAGCGTCCCGCGGAATACTTCCGCAGCAGGTCCTGTCATATATACGTGATTGTCCGCTTCATTCCATTCAATGAACAGATCGCCGCCTTTAAGCGATACGGTTGCCTCGCGGTCTGTCGCTCCGTTAAGCACGGACGCTACGACAGTCGCACATGCTCCTGTTCCGCAAGCGAGCGTTGGACCTGCGCCGCGCTCCCATACGCGCATATCGGTTTGCGTACGCGAATTGACCGTAACGAATTCCACGTTGATCTTGCGCGGGAACATCGGATGCGTTTCCAGCTTCGGTCCCCAAGTATTCAGATCGAAGTTCACCGCATCGTCCACGTAGATCACGGCATGCGGATTGCCCATCGATACGGCAGTAAAGCGGAATTCGCGTCCGTCAACCTCGATCGGGTGCTCGATAACGCGCTCTGCGTCTACCGTCGTCGGCACTTGCAGACCATTCAGGATCGGCTCGCCCATATCGACGCGTACGCTTTGCACTTTAGCGTCGCTAACCGTCAGTTGCACTTTCTGTGCCCCTGCGCCCAGCGTCTCGATCGTAATCTCTTCTTTATTCGTAAGACCGTTGTCGTAGACGTACTTCGCGACGCAACGAATCGCATTGCCGCATTGCTCGGCCTCCGAGCCGTCCGAATTAATGATGCGCATACGGAAATCGGCGATTTCCGATGGCAAAATATAGACGAGACCGTCTGCCCCGATACCGAAAAATCGGTTACATAGCCGGGCAGCAAGTTCAGCCGCGTTGCCCGGAAGCTGCTGCTCGCCTGCGACAACGATAAAGTCATTTCCTAGTCCGTTCATCTTTGTAAAGTTCATCTATTAGCCCTCTCCTTAACCTTACGTATGTCTAATAAGCTATTAATAATGCTATTAGCATACCGTAAAGAAAGGAGAAAGGCTATTCATAATTTGTATCATCATTTGCATTATTCCGTTATCTGGCTGCCGTTTGCGGACGGAATGGCGTCTTCGATTGCGACTTGTTTTTGCGCGTGCCCATGACGCTGCCGATACCCATGAGGAAGGTAGGAATGCCTGCCGCGACGAAGACGAGACACCATTCGCGGAAGCCAAGCGGAACGGTCTTGAAGATCGGCTGCAGCGCGTCGATATAAAGTACGCCTAGCATAAGGATGAGCGACGAGAGCACGGCCAGCACCAAATATTTGTTTTGCAGCGGGTTGCGGTGGAAAATCGAGCGCGAGCTGCGGCAATCGAATACGTGAATGAGCTGGGCCATAACGAGAGTGGCGAATGCGACTGTCTGCGCCTTTATCAAGTGGTCGGCGCTTCCTGGCGCCTCCCTGAGCGTAATCCAGAAAGCGCCCAGCGTACAGACGCCAATCAGAATGCCCCTGCTTATGATCTTCCACCCCAACCTGCGGGCAAATATGCTTTCCTTGGACGTTCTCGGCTTATGCTGCATCAGATCCTTCTCTGCCTGATCGACGCCAAGCGCCATGGCAGGCAGGCCGTCGGTTACGAGGTTGACCCATAAGATCTGGATCGGCACGAGCGGCAGCGGCAAACCCGCCATCATCGCAAGGAACATAACGAGTATTTCGCCGACGTTGGATGCGAGCAAGTAACGAATAAACTTTCTAATGTTCTCATAGATGCCCCTGCCCTCTTCGATAGCAGCCACGATTGTGGAGAAGTTGTCATCGCTCAGGACGAGCGCCGATGCTTCCTTCGATACGTCCGTGCCCGTTATGCCCATCGCAATGCCGATGTCGGCCGCCTTGATTGCAGGGGCATCGTTCACTCCATCGCCGGTCATCGCCACGACATGCCCTTGACGCTGAAGCGACTTAATAATACGCAGCTTATGCTCTGGCGATACTCGCGCATAGACGTAAGTGTTATCGACGAGTCGATCAAGCTGCTCGTCAGTCATCGCTTCAAGCTGCTTGCCGCTCATTGCGATACCTCCGCGCGGCATAATGCCAAGCTGCCCGGCGATAGCTTCCGCCGTCAATTGGTGATCGCCTGTAATCATAACCGTCTTGATGCCCGCGCGGCGGCAAGTCGCAATCGCGTCTTTCACCTCGCGGCGAGGCGGATCGATCATGCCGGTCAAACCAACGAACACGAGCTGGCTCTCGACATCTTGTTCCGAATCGCACTTGTCGGTCGTTCGCAGGTCGCGGTAAGCGAAGCCCAATACGCGAAGCGCCGATTGCGCCATCACTTCTCCCGCATCCGCGCACTTGCGCTTCAGCGTCTGCGTGAACGGCACGACCTTGCCGTCCCACAGTACGTAGCTGCACAGCTCCATCAGCATATCCGGCGCGCCTTTCGTGCATACGAGCCTGCCGCCCTGATGAGATACAACGACAGACATTCGTTTGCGCTCGGAATCGAACGGAAACTCTTGCTCCCTTTTATAGAGCATTTCCAACGATTTCGCCGATGAGCCTAGCTTCGCGGCAAGAACGGCGAGCGCTCCTTCTGTCGGATCGCCCTTCAGAACCCATTCCTCCTGCGGCTCCTTGCTCTTGCGGCGCTTCGTCTCCTCCGCCTCAACCTTCACAACCTGCGCATTATTGCATAACGCGCCAACTTGCAGCAGCCGCTTGACCGACTGGTCATGCTTCACATCAAGCGCCTTGCCGTCCTCGTATATGCTGCCGACCGGCTCATAGCCTTCGCCGCTCACTTCCAATTGGCGGCCTCCAAGCCAGACATGCGTAACCGTCATTTTATTTTGCGTCAGCGTACCCGTCTTATCGGAACAGATGACAGAGGCGCAGCCAAGCGTCTCAACGGAAGGCAGCTTGCGCACGATCGCCTTTCGCTTTATCATCCGCTGTACGCCAAGAGCTAGCGCAATCGTCACGATGGCCGGCAGTCCTTCAGGAATAGCTGCGACTGCTAGACTGACGCCTGCAAGGAACATGCCGTAAGGCTCTTGACCGTGCAAAATGCCTGCAACGACGACCATAATCGTCAGCCCTATGGCGACAATGATAAGCAGCTTTCCAAGCTGCTCCAGCCGATGCTGCAGCGGCGTCTCCATCGACTCCGTCTGCTGGATCAAATCGGCGATTTTGCCCATTTCGGTGTTCATGCCCGTTCGGACGACAACGCCCTTGGCCGTTCCGCGCGTCAGCATCGTGCCCATGAAGCCGATATTTCTCTGATCGCCCAGCGGCAGTTCATCGTCATCAATAGCGCCGGCATGCTTGCCCACCGGAACCGATTCGCCGGTGAGCGCCGACTCCTCCGCATAACAGCTGTTTGCTTCGATCAACCGCAGGTCGGCCGGAATACGGTCTCCGCTCTCAAGACTGACGATATCGCCGACGACAAGCTCCTTAGCCGGTATCGTAACCCATTCGCCGCCGCGCATCGCCTTGGCCGCCGGGGCAGATAATTCCTTAAGCGCGCGCAGCGAACGTTCCGCCCGAAATTCCTGCACGAATCCGAGCACTGCATTAATGACAATAATGGCGATAATCGTAATAGCGTCCAAGTACTCGCCGAGCAGCCCCGATATAAGCGTTGCGCCCATTAACACAAGCACCATAAAGTCTTTGAATTGATTTAGAAATAGAATGATCGGAGAAACGCGTTTTCCCTCAGACAACTCATTGCGCCCGTTCTCCTCCAGCCTCTGCGCCGCTTCGGACGCGGTCAGCCCCTTCTCAGGGGAGATGGACAGCATGTCGACAAGCTCGCTTGTCCCCATTTGATGCCAATTCTTTTGTTCCATGGTATAACTCCCTCCCATATTGTACCCGCTACCCGCTGCAAGCGAAGCAGCGTAATGGCCGACGCCGGCCCCTCGGACAGCCTTTCTAGGGTAAATGTATTCGGACATCCCGGAAATTATCCCAAAAGGGACTTAAGTTTTTGGCTTAACTATGGCATGATAGGAGAAGACTTACGCGAAGGAAGAGAGGAATCACAGCTATGGCTTTAGACGGCATTGTCACCAGAGCAATAACCCATGACCTGCAGCGCTGCATAGGAGCGCGTATACATAAGATCCATCAACCAACCGAGCATGAGCTGGTACTCAGCATCAGAGGCGCGGGCGTGCAAGGCAAGCTGCTGCTGTCGGCGAATCCGACATATCCGAGGGTGCACTGGACGACTTCAAGCTACTTGAATCCGATGGAAGCGCCGATGTTCTGCATGCTGCTCCGCAAATATTGTGAATCCGGCATTATAGAAGGCATTCGCCAAATCGATAACGAGCGCGTCATTCATATCGATGTGAAGCATCGGGACGAGCTCGGCGATATTTCAGTCAAAACGATTATTATCGAAATAATGGGCCGTCATAGCAATATCATCTTAGTGGACCCAGCCACACAAACGATTCACGACGGCATTCATCATGTCACGCCCTCGATCAGCAGCTATCGGATCGTCATGCCGGGCAGCAACTATACACCGCCGCCTGACCAAAGCAAGACAAATCCGTTCGTCATTGACAGCGAGGAACGATTCCGAGAAGCGTACGAACACACAACGGAAGGCTCGGCAGCAGGCAAACGGCTTGTTGAAGCATTCAGCGGACTAAGCCCGCTTATCGCCAAGGAAATCGCTTATCGCGCTGGAACAGAAGCGGAGGACACGGGCGCAATATGGCGCAGCTTCGAGTCGTTTATAGGTGAGATGAAAGCGCACCGATACTCCCCCGTCATCAAGACCGATGAAACGAGCGGCAAACTGTTTTTCTCCGTTACCGAACTAACTCATATTAACGGTGTCGAGGCTTCCTATCCGGCCGTTAGCGAATGTCTGCAGGCGTTCTTTGGAGATAAGGCGCAGCGGGATACTGTCAAGCAACGCGCAGCCGATCTGATCCGCTTCGTACAGAATGAGAAAGCGAAGAACATCTCGAAGATCACGAAGCTGGAAGATACGCTTGTAGAAGCGAAGGATGCGGAGAAATATAGAGTGCTCGGCGAACTGCTGACCGCTTATATGCATCAGATGAAGCGGGGCGATACGACGATCGAGCTTGTCAACTTCTATGACGAGGAGCAAGCCGTCGTTACGATCGAGCTTGATCCGCAGCTCACCCCTTCAGACAATGCTCAGCGCTACTTCAGACGTTATACGAAACATAAGAACAGTCTCACGATCGTCGCCGAGCAAATGGAGATCGCCCAGAAGGAAATTGAATACTTCGAATCGCTTCTCCAACAGCTCGATAATGCGGCCATTACCGACATTGAAGAAATACGCGATGAGCTCGTAGAGCAAGGTTATATGAAGGAACGCGGTCGGCGAGGTCCTAAGAAGAAAAAATCGCTTAAGCCTACGCTGCTGCGCTACACTTCTTCTGAGGGCGTAGAAGTATACGTTGGCAAAAACAACACGCAAAACGAATTTTTAACGAACCGTCTAGCCTCTCCGTCCGACACTTGGCTGCATACAAAGGATATTCCCGGTTCCCATGTCGTCATTCGGGGCGGAGACTTCGGCAATGCGACACTTGAGGAAGCGGCAATGCTTGCGGCGCATTATAGCCAAGCGCGAGACTCGAGCCTGATTCCGGTCGATTACACGTTCATTCGCCATGTCCGAAAGCCGAATGGCGCTAAGCCGGGCTTCGTCATTTACGATAATCAGAAGACGCTGTTTATTACGCCGGATGAAGAGCGGATCAAGAGCCTGGTATCCGTAAGCAGCTAAACTTCCACCATCATCACAAAAAAAAATCACGGACTTGTTCTACTGAACAAGCTGCCGTGATTTTTTTGCGTTATGGCCCCTTCATACGTTCGGTCGACGCAAATATGTAATCGTGCCTGCATCTACTGTACGGCTGCCGACCGCGCCATGGAACACTTTCCCTTGCCGAGAGCCGTGAAAGTCCGAGCCTCCTGTAACGATCAGGTTATATTGAGCCGCCATTGCAGCATACCGGGACTCTTCCTTCTCGCCGTGATCATAGTGAAACACTTCGATTCCGTTCACGCCGTGCTTCACAATAGCTTCAACAAGCTCATCGTCCCCATACAAACCTGGATGTGCGATAACACTCGTTCCGCCTGCTTCACGTATCCAATCGACCGCATCGAAAGGCGTAGGCCGCGGAGGATTGACATAAGCGGCAGCGCCGCTCCCCAAATACTTATCGAACGCCTCACTCATCGAAGAGACGGCACCTAGGCGAAGGAGCACCTCCGCAATATGCGGTCGTCCAATGCTGAACGCCTTTGCGGAGGCCTCGCTTGAAGTCTGCTTGGACCGTGCTGCTTCGCGCACATCGTCCATCGTAATGTCTACACCTAGCTCGTTCAGCCGATTAACGATCATATCATTCCTGCGATTACGGACATCTCTTAAACTTTCCAGCCTCGCGAGCCACTTTGTATCCGATCCATTCGTGAAGTAGCCGAGAATATGAATATCGTTGCCGCTTGCGACGGTGCTTACTTCCACGCCCGGCACGACTGTTATGCCGAGACGCTCGCCTTCGGCCAGCGCTTCGTCTATTCCCGCCACCGTATCATGATCGGTTATCGCGACAGCAGCCAGTCCAGCCGCTTTAGCGAACTGAACAATTTCCGATGGCGAATGCAGGCCGTCCGATGCCGTCGTATGTGTATGAAGATCAGCTAGTCCGCCTTTTATAACCATTGCTGCAAGTCCCTCTCTCTCAGAAACGTCAAAAAAGTAACCGCTGAGATCGGCAGCAAGGCCGATTTCAAATAGATCGAATAAAATTGCCGCTGGAAGTTGGCATCAGGAATTTTTATCATCCGGATAAGTCCAAGCGCTACCTCGTGCTTGACTGACGACGCAGAGAGGAACGAAATGCCAAGACCCGCTTCCACCGCCGACTTCACTGCACCTGTGCTACCGAGCTCCATTACGATCTTCATGCTTGCCGGATCAATCTTCTTCCGCTTCAATTGCTCTTCCATGACAATCCGCGTTCCCGATCCCTGCTCCCGCAAGACGAACGCATACTCCATGACCTCCTCAAGCGCTACCGATTCTCGGTCCGCAAGCGGATGATCTTTCGAGACAATAAGCCGCAGCTCGTCGCTCATTACCGCTTCCATATGCATATCGGGATGATTGACAGGTGCTTCAATTAGTCCGAAATTTAATTGATGATTCAGAATATCTTCCATTATTTGAGAGGTATTCATAACCTTCATGCTGATTGCTATATGCGGATATTCCTGACCGAACGGCCCTAGCAGCCTCGGCAATATATACTCTCCGATCGTTAAGCTTGAGCCTAGCTGCAGTCTTCCTTTCAACTGCTTCGTGAAGGCTGACATCGCCTGATCGGTATCTCGTATCAAATCAATGCTGCGCTCCGCGTAAGGCATAAGCGCTCGGCCGGCCTCGGTCAGATCGATTCGCTTGGTCGAACGCTGCAGCAGCTTCGTCCCGAAGTAATCCTCAAGCGACTGCACCTGCATCGTCACGGCCGGCTGGGTCATATGCAGCGCCTGTGCCGCTGCCGAGAAGCTGCCCCTCTCCGCAACCGTAAAGAAAATATGCAATTGATGAAAATTAAGCGCCATTGGTAAGTCATCCTTCCTTTGTATTCCCGTTATTATACTACAAAGCGTTTGCATAGTCGTATCGTATATGCAAAAAAAGCATGCAATCCATAAAAGATCGCATGCCTAAGGGCTGTACATCTATGTTGTTGCCATTACTTGCGCTTTCTGCTGTTCTTCACTAAAGTCATGCGGCGCGAATGACGCAGCCATGAGTAATAGGACTTAAGGTCACGTAGCTCGATTGTCTCCGACATGCGTCCTAGAAACGTCACAACAATCATCTTCTGCAGCGGGCGGCCCGTAATATCGGTTTCTGTGAAGGAATCCGCGAATTCGGCCACAAATACTAAATCGTCATCAATCAAATAAACGTCCTGCTCGTTGCGGTAGTACGGCTCGATCCGTCCGTTCTTAAGACATTCCCACAAATACTCGGCAATATCTTCAAATCCGGTCTTCTCACTCTCAATACGGTCGATCCAGCGGCTTTTGGCGTGATTCGTAATTACGATATCAGCTACTTTTTTATCGCCAAGACCGACATAAAACGACTCATATGTATTCCATCTTCTCGTCATTTTATCCTTCATTACGCAACCTACTCCTCCTAACGAACCAGGGCTTTTTTACTATGAATTTAATTCCATTCTATCACGCTCGTCCGATTTTTCAACATTAAATTAAAGACGATACATATATGTAATTATATGTAAATCTACCCTAACAAAAAAGAACGCGTCTAGCAACTTTAAGATGCTAGACGCGTTCTATTCTACTTATACCTCATCCACTTACAGGCTATAGGATCTTGTCTTATCTTCGCTATCCTTGCTGTATTCCGTCTTGATCTCATTGCGGTAGGAGCGTTCGATCTTGCGGACATAAGGCAGTCTGTCCATCTGGCGCACCGCTTCCTCTGCCCGTTCGGCATTCATGTACATCACAACGTAATGCATCTTGCGAGACATATAATGAACCGTTCCGAAGCGCTCCAGCGACCTTGCCGCCTTCAAATCACTTACCCATACGATATAACCTGTTCTCTCCGGCAGCATCGCTCGCATACCTCCTGCTTCACATATTAACCGCAGCCGCCGCTTCCGCAGCTGCAAGATCCGCCGCCTCCGCAGCCGCCTCCGGACGACTTCTCGTTGCTAGGCACCTTGATATTCTCGGATACCGATTCTGCAATCATCCGGGATACTTCATACAGCATTTCGTCGACAGCCTGCTCCGCAATCTTGAAGTTGCGTACGCTCTCAATTTCACCTAGGCTTTGCTCGATCTGCTTCACTTTATCCTTAGCGGAATGATAATCCGGGTGAAATCTTCCGAAGCGTTCGGTTTCCTCGAACAGCTCCTTCGCTTTCGCGAATTGCCTGGACATTTGCTTCACTTGCTCATCGGCATTCACAGCCGACTTCCAATATAAATATTCGGCAACTTCCACCGATTCATTGATCCAATCACCTAATTCATAGGCACAAAGCAGCAGCGACGCCATATCGAGCGAAGACACGCCGCTTTCGGGCTGCTCATACAGAGTCTCCTGCACCCCTTCGACAGTTGGCATTCGTCCACCTCTTTTCCACTTGCTTACTTCTACACTATCATATCATAACCGCTTAGCCAATAGGTAGAGTTTATTATGGATATGGACGGCCAGGAATAACGATCCTCATCTCGTCCCACATATCCGGCGTCAGCCTTATCGGCTTATGATCCGTCGCCTTATCGTTCCTGAGTATGCCCACAACCGCCCAGTCTCCGCCCTGCTGCTCGAGACGCTCAGGAACGAATGAATGCAGCTCGCTGTCCATCCGAAGCTGGAGAGGAGATTGCCAGGCTAACGCTCTCTCAATAAGCTCCTTGCGCGTGGAATGATGGTATACGCGCATCTGCTTCGTCCACATTGCAGGCACAGTCTGCTCCTGCGAATGCAATTGATCGTTCAGGCGTACCTTAGCGCTCGCGAGCTCAAAGTGCGCGAGCGTGCTCGGCTCGTATAGAAACGAATACGCGCCAGTGCGTCTTGCTTCAGCATCATCCGCTTCGGCTTCGTTATCCGAACCGGATACTGCCTCGCGAATAACAGGATACAAGGCTGATACGCAAGATGCTGCTGTCTCCTTCGAGCGCAGCGCCTTCTGCGCCGGATAACCGGCACGCTGCAACAGCTTTCTGATATCAGGGACTAGTGATGCATCCACTATGAAATCGGTTGAGCCGATTTCATGCACAAGCATCGGGGCAAGCTCACTGCTCATACGAACCCAATCTGCCATCTGCTTATTATCGCATCGCAGCAGCGTTACTTCTTCGAACCAAGTGCGGCAAGCTCTGCTCGTCCACTCCTCCAGCATCACACCGACGGTTTCGGGCAGCGCCGATTGTCCGCTCTGCTGCTCCAGCCACGCGATCATTGACTGCTTCGTTCGCCCGAACTCCAGCGCACGCGTCACGGAGCTTGCTGTCAATCGATATATGGCAACCGTTTCATCAGCGATCAGCTCAGCGATAAGCCCGAGCTCCCAATGAACCGCCAAGCGGCAACCAGGCTCTACAATGAGTTCACCATTCTGCTGCACGTGCAGCTGGCGATCGCCATAATTGACACTAGCAGCAGATCCCTCCACTGCATCTATATTCCTTGTATTTGCGTTCAGCTTCCATCTAATGAACTCCGTTGTCTTTCCGCTTGACGTTGCTTGGGCTGCTTCCATCCATCCGAATGCTAGCAGCAGCGTCGGCCAATCAAGCGTCTTCCCTCCCGCTTCCTTATCCAGCTTCCATTGAATCTGCAAACCTCGAATATCATCGGTTCGATACCATTTGCCGACTTCCAGCGCACATAGGGCAGATACAAGATGTGCGGATGCGGCATCTACTGGCAGCAGCAGATCCAAGCACCATTGCAGCAGACGCCATTCTCGTTCTTCTTCGTCTTGCCATAGCCAAGCGGCTAAACGATCCTCGCTCCAGCGGACCCTATCATTATCGATTCGAATCAAATTGAATGCCGCTGCTGCTTCTAATAGGAATGCCGCCTTCAAGGAATAGTGCTCTCGCTTAGACCAGCTTAATCCGGAGGCGATCAACGTATGCTCCTCGAACACCGCCTTCTGCACGATAGCGGCAACTGTTTTTTTCGCTAATACGCCTTTTGTGGTCAACGACATACTGTTTTGCCCCATCGCAGCCAGCGCATCCATTAACTGCTTGCCAAGCGATTTGTTGACCGGCATTGCCGTCACTGCGCCTGATAACAGCATATCGCTAGACGAGACCTGCTGCACTTCGGCCGGAAACAACGATTGCTGCCATGGCAGGAAGCTGTCTCTAGGCAGGAAGCATATCCGCTCGCCCCATACTTTAACGACAGCGAACAGAATACCGGCTTGCTCCAGCTCCGCCTGTGCCATATCGCATTCCGCGCCTGACATCATCGTTCGCCTCCGCACTTCTCTTATAAGACGCTCCTCGGTTATCGGCTCTGCCCCGAATGCCCTGATCATTTCTGTAAGCAGCATCGCGGCATGAGAAGACAACTTATCCGCAGCCTCCCCTACTGCTTGAAGATTCGATGCAGCTTCCGCCCAGTCCATCCGCCTTCGATTAGCGTCCGACCAGACGCGATGATTAATGAAGTCCATTTGTTGCTGTCTCGTTAACTTCTTGGACAACTCGCTCAGCTTCACTGGTTTACAACCTCCTTATTGGCATCCAGATCAGAGAGCAGCAGTCGATCGTAGGTATAGCCTTGTTCCAGCATGAACAACTGACGTTTCAACGCGAATTCCGTTTCTTTCGTGTGATCGGTAACGATCGTATAGAACCAAGCCTCGTTCGCGGCGGCCTTGGGACGCAGCAGCCTTCCAATGCGCTGCGCCTCCTCCTGTCTGGACCCGAAGCTGCCCGACAGTTGGATCGCAACTGCCGCGTCCGGCAAATCAACGGCAAAGTTGGCCACCTTGGATACGATCAGCACCCCGATTTCACCCGACTTGAACCGATCATAGAGCTTCTGCCGCTCGACATGCGGTACTTCCCCTGTGAGTAAAGGAGCATTAAGCTTCTGCGATACGTCACGCAGCTGTTTCAAATATTGGCCGATGATAAGCGTCGGCTTGCCTGCGTGCTCTCCCAAAAGCTTCTTCAACGCTTCCATCTTGCCTGGATTTTCCGCTGCAAGGCGCAAGCGCGAACGTGCTCCCGCGATGTTATATTCATCCTCATAGGCTGGCGTCAGAGGTACTCTTATTTCCGCACAGGAGACGGCAGCTATATAATCGTCCCGTTCGGCTGCTTTCCATTGCAGATCGAACTGCTTCTGCCCAATAAGCGAATATACGTCCTCCGCGCAGCCATCCTCGCGCACGAGCGTAGCCGTTAGGCCGAGTCTCCTTGTAGCTTGAATGTCCGCCGTCATCCGGAACACCGGCGCGGGAAGCAGATGCACCTCGTCGTAAATAATGAGTCCCCAATCCCGCTCCGAGAACAGCTTCATATGAGAGAAGGGCTCATCCTTCGACTTTCGATGGGTCAAAATATTATAGGTTGCAATCGTGACGGGACGCACTTGCTTCAATGCCCCGCAATACTGACCGACTTCCGTCTCGCTCAGTGTCGTTTTGTCGATCAGCTCATCCTTCCATTGCTTAACGGACGTTGAATTCGATGTCAGAATAAGCGTGGCGCTGCTCAGCTTCGCAAGCGCGGCAATACCGACAATCGTCTTCCCTGCGCCGCAAGGCAGAACGACAACGCCGCTGCCCCCCTGCGCCGTACCGTCACGATAGAATTGCTCTGCCGCCAGCCTCTGATATGGCCGAAGTCCGAACGCTTTCCCCTGCAGCGTTACGTCTCTCAGCTTCACAGCAAGCGCTTCTCCCGTATGATAGCCGGCCAGGTCAATAATCGGATATCCAAGCCTTGTGAGCTCCTGCTTCAATTCTCCCCGGCAAGCATCGGATAGCTGCCAAGTCTCCTCCGAAAGGCGCTTGGCAACCCACTTATCTATGGCCGACTGAGCAGCAAGTTCTTCCATCAATTCCTTGTCTCCGCTAAGCAGCAGCACGTCTTGATCAGCCGTCAACGTCAGCCTGCCGTACCTTCCGATCAGCCTGCGGATGGATGATTCCGCAGCGAAGGGCAAGTCATAACGTCCAAATGCGTTAAGCCAGCCAATGAGCTCCTCCGCACTATAACCGGCAGCCGCAGCATTCCACAAAGACAACGCCGTAATCCGATAGGTATGCAGCGTTCCAGCCTGCTTCACGGCTTCGGCAAACAGCAGCAGCTTTTCTCTTGCCTGCTCCGCGCCACTACTCTGCTCATCCAGCAATATCGTCAAATCGGATTGGACGATTATCGCTCCTTCTGATTGCTCCAGCATCGATTTCCCTCCTCAAACAGAGTCCTTCTTCTGTCAGTATGAAAGGTTTTTTATGATTTTATGCCATACCGTGACCAATGAATTGCGATTCTTGGTCGTATTTTGTGGTATATTAATTGAAATAGGCTTCATCATTACGACTGATTGGAGGTATGCGAAGGTGAAACGAATAGGAATAACGTTGCTTCTGCTTGGCTGCTTGACGTTAGCCAGCTGCTCTTGGGCAACAACAACCCCTCAGAAACTACAAACGAACGTATGGTATTCCGTATCCGATTACATCGACGGCGATACCTTCAAAATAAATGTCGGAGACGACAACCGTACCATCCGACTGCTCTACGTAAATACTCCGGAAATTGCCCATGAGGATTCGAGTAGACCTGAAGAACCTTTCGGCAGCGAGGCATCCATATATACGAAGCAAGTGTTAACGGAGTCTGCAGAGGTTAGGCTTACTTTCGATAAGGAGCAGATGGACAAGTACGAACGAACCTTGGCCGTGGTTGAGCTGAAAGACGGACGAATATTGAATGAGCTGCTGCTTAAGGAAGGGCTTGCCAAGGTCATGATCGTCGAGCCGAACGTCAAGCTTGAGAACGTGTACAAGCAGATCGAGCAAACCGCGAAACAAGCGGAGCTAGGCCTTTGGGGAACCGATCGCGAGAAATTCAAAAATGCCTATCCGGTCAAGACAGCTGAGCAAACCGGAATCTTGCTTACCGTCGATAAGCAAGACGAACTTGCCACGATAAGCAATGAATCCGGACAGGACATAGAGCTGGCCGGTTGGAAGCTCGTGAGCGTCCGCGGCAATCAAACGTATGAATTCGAAAAATACATGCTTGCCGCGGGCGAGAACGTTACGATCTCTTCTAACAGCGGCAATGAGCTGTTGCCTGACAAAACGCTGCGTTGGGGCAAGGAAAGCGTGTGGAGCAATAGCGAGACGGATCCCGGCGAACTGTACAACGCGAGTAATGAGCTTGTCACCGTGTGGGAAGATAAGTAGTGCAAAAAAAAGGCTGGCGAGAGGCATATGCAATGCCCCCGCCAGCCTTTTATTATTTAATGCAGATGGCCGCTATGACTGTGCTCGGAAATAGCGCTAAGAGCAGCCTCGGCTTCATTGGCATAAATATCCCTTACAGCTAGATCGCCTATGGCGATTACGCCAACGAGCATCCCTTCCTGAACGACCGGCAGCCTTCTAATTTGATGCTCCGCCATTAATGCCGCCGCATCGTCAGCGGAAGACGAAGGCTCGATCGTGATTGGAGAAGGCGTCATCACCGTCTCTACAGCTTCCGAGCCTGGGTTTTTCTCGGCATATCCTCGCACGACCAGATCCCGGTCCGTTACGACACCGATCAGCTTATTTCCATTAACAATCGGTATAAATCCGATATCATGCTGCTTCATCTTCACCGCAAGCTCGTAGACGTTATCGAGCAGCGTCGCAGTAACACAATTCGTTGACATTAATTGTTCGACTGTATGATTACTCATTCCTTTATCATCCTTCCTTGAACGTGCATCGGCGATTAGCTTGCCCTTCGGCCGCAGCGTTCATACGAAGTCTAAATAACGGGATATTCATGATTAGCCTGCAAATTCACTTGCATAATGCTCTGCCATGCCAATTAGCAGCGAAGCGGATTTGCTCATCGCCCGCTCGTCGATATCGAATCTTGGATGGTGATGCGAAAACGTTGCTCCGCATTCCTCATTGCCGGCGCCGACAAACATGAAGCAGCCCGGCACCTCGTTCAAATAATAAGAGAAGTCCTCGGCAACGGTTAGCGGCTCTGAACGCTGAACCGACTCTTCGCCGAATAAGGTTGCTCCTACTTGGAAGAAGCGCTCCGCTTCCTTGTCGTCATTGACGACCGGCGGGTAGCCGATGCGCATATGATATTCATACTTCGCTCCGTGCATCTCGCAAATATGCCGGATCACGGCCTCCAGGCGCTCGTGTATAAGCGCTCTCGTATGCTCATCGAACGTTCTTACCGTGCCTTTCATGCGGCATCTCTCCGCCACAATATTGTTCGTCGTTCCGGCTTGGAACGATCCGATCGATACGACAGCCGGGTGCAGCGGATTAACGCTGCGGCTCACGATCGTCTGCGCGGCTTGCACGATCGCCGAACCGACAACGATCGCGTCAATCGTTTGGTGCGGCAGTCCGCCATGACCTCCGCGACCGATAATATCGATAACGAATTCATCCGCAGCCGCCATGAACGCCCCGGGTCTCGAGGCAACTATTCCATAGGGAATCGGTGTCCATAAATGTACGCCGTAAATTGCATCTACACCATCAAGCGCCCCGTCTTCGATCATCGGCTTCGCTCCGCCAGGCGTCTGTTCCTCGGCAGGCTGGAACAGTAAGCGGCGTTCACCGGCAATCTGACCGCGATTCGCCGAATAATAAGCGGCTACGGCCAGCAAAGCCGCCGTATGGCCGTCATGTCCGCACGCATGCATCACATTCGGCACCTTCGATGCGTATGCGCATTCCTTTTCATCTTGAATCGGCAATGCGTCTATATCTGCCCGCAGCGCCACTACGGGGCCGGGCTTATCTCCTTTTATCGTAACCATCAATCCATGTCCGCCTACGTCGCTCCGCACTGTGCAGCCAAACTCTGCAAGTCTGGTCGCAATCCATTGCGACGTCACTCTCTCGTGAAAGGATAATTCCGGAAACTGATGAAGATGTCTGCGCCACCGTACCATATCGGGATAGAGACGCTGCATCGCATGCTCTATTTCTTTGTAATTGTGCATATCTCGAATCTCCCTCTCCGCACGAACTTTTTTCATCTATTTTAACAGATAACCGCAGCTTTAAGGAAGCTTATTAAACGAGCCGCTATACCTTCCGCTACTGTTCTCAAAAATGTCACTATTAAGGTAATGATGACTAAGGAGTAAGGGTTGCGCTAGCTGGGGAAACATACTATCATGAGTAAAGAATGGACAACTTATGTCCGATGATTGGAAGCAGTAGCTTGCAGAGCCAGGTTTGCTTCAACAAAACCTTTAGGAGGAACTACCATGATTATTGAAAATACCGGATTAAACGGTGTTAAGAGCGAACTGTACCATTTGGACGAATCCGCCGAGAAAGTTGGCTTTGTTCGTTGGCAATGGGAATACTATCGCGCTACATACGATTTGAAGCTTGAGGATCACGTGAACGGCAACGAATACTTCCTGCGCATCAACACGCGCGCCGTTGAAGGCAAGCTGGAATCGCCGCATGCTGTGCTCGCTATCGAGGCTGTCTATATTGGACGAGCCACTTTCCCGCACGGAATGGAATATGAATCGCCGATTCCGCAAGCAATCATGAACACGGCAACGCAACGCATCGAGCAATTGAAACAACTGTTGGCTTAGGCGGTCGCAATATGAAGCAACCGCAGAACGGTGGCCGTGGAAGACCAGACTTTCTGCTTCTCGTAATGACGCTTCTGCTCGTCGGCTTCGGACTTGTCATGGTCTACAGCGCTAGCTCCAGCATTGCGCTCGTTGAGCATAACGATGCACTGTACTTTACGAAACGCCAGCTCGTTTGGGCTGGCCTTGGTATATTCGCGTTGCTATTCAGCATGAACATCCGCTATCAAGTATACAAGAAGCTGTTTTTGCTATACTTCATTCCGGTCATGCTGCTGCTTGTTTTAGTGCCTTTCATCGCTCCCGATATTAACGGAGCAAAGAGTTGGATTCAGATCGGCCCTTTCACCATCCAACCTACGGAACCGGCGAAGCTTGCCGTCATTCTATATCTTGGAGCGCTTATTTCCAAGAAAGGCGACAAGTTCCGGGACTTCAAGAAAGGACTTCTGCCAGTCATCATTATCGTTGGAGCCGTATGCGGCATTATTATGATGCAGCCCGATCTGGGCTCCTGTCTCGTTCTTGCAGCCAGCGCGATCGTAATGATTTTCGCTGGCGGAGCGAACTTGAAGCAAGCGGCAACGTCGGGACTTGCCGTCGTACTGCTGGTCGCCGTCGTATTCAGCATTTCGATGGCGATCGACCCTGATAAGTGGGAATACCGGATTGCTCGTTTCACAACGTATGCCGATCCGTTAGCCGATGCACAGGACTCGGGTTGGCAACTGGTATCGTCGCTTCAAGCTTTCGGACATGGCGGCATAAGCGGTGCCGGTTTTGGCGAAAGCGTCCAGAAGCTGCATTATTTGAAATTTGCATACAACGACTTCATCTTTGCCGTTATCGGCGAGGAATTTGGTTTTATCGGCGGCACGCTGTTCCTGCTCTTCTACTTATGCTTCCTATGGCGCGGTCTTATCATAGCGTTGCGATGCTCGGATGAATACGGTACCGTCGTTGGCGTCGGCATTGTCGGCCTGCTCGCCATCCAAGCGTTCATCAACATTGGCGGCGTTACCGGCGCCATACCGCTTACCGGCGTAACTCTGCCGTTCATTAGCCACGGGGGCTCCTCACTGCTCGTGTGTCTCATGAGTATGGGCGTCCTGCTTAGCATATCGAGAGAATCGAATCGAATCGAGAAAGCGAGCACCACCCGCAGCACAGCTGCTACGACTCGCTCAAGCCAAAAAACGGTATCCATCCGCTAAGATGGATACCGTTTTATTTTGGAATGCTTTATTTAAGTCTTTGAGCCTCTTCAAGCTCTTCCTCTTTGAACGCGACGCCTTCGACCTTCACGTTCACCTCGACAACATGTAACCCCGTCATATTCTCAACCGACTCACGAACGTTCAGTTGAAGCTGACGGCATACCTCTTGAATCGGAATGCCATAGTGAACGATTATCCGAAGATCGATTGCTGCTTCAACTTGGCCAACCTCGACGGAAACGCCTTTTTGAACGTTTTTGCCGCTTAGACGTTTAGCCAAACCTTCCGAGATGCCGCCCGACATCGCTGCAATGCCCGGTGTCTCAAGTGCCGCAAGTCCCGCTATCGTAGCTACTACATCATCAGAAATACGAATAATACCTGTTTGAAGGTCTTCGGTCATGTGATTCACTCCTCGTTTTTGCCATATATGAACATTGTAATAGATGGATACGATGTAATCAAGGAGGCTAAGCTTTGAATATACCCGCGAATGTTATTATATTGGTAAAAGTTTACTTCTCCCTTTTTTTTCGCTATATTATTAGCAGGATTTCAGCAAAGTCAAGAAGAGGTGGAGCTATTGAATCAGAAGTTGTTTTTCTCGGGGCTTATTGTCATGTTCGTTCTCAGCGCAGTAGGCCATTACGCTCATTGGGACATGACGGTGCAGTTCGTCATATCGGCAATTGCGATTATATTTGTAGCGGGCTTCCTAGGCAAAGCTACGGAAAGCGTCGCACATTATGCAGGACAACGGCTTGGCGGCTTTCTGAACGCCACGTTCGGCAATGCGGCCGAACTCATTATCGCCATCTTCCTCGTCAAGGAAGGTTTGTTCGATATGGTGAAGGCAAGCTTGACGGGCGCCATTATCGGCAACCTGCTGCTTGTGCTTGGACTTAGTATTTTGCTTGGCGGCTTGAAGTACAAGGAGCAGCGGTTCAACAACCGGCTCGCCGATCATAACTCTACGCTCATGATTATGGCCGTCATCGGTCTGTTCGTCCCGGCTGTATTCGTCGTATCCGAGAAGTTCACCTTCGACAAGGACCAATTCCTAAGCCTTGCGGTAGCAGGCATTCTCATAATCTCGTATGTGCTTTGGCTTCTCTTCTCGATGGTTACGCACAAGGATATGCTTGCCGACGTCGATATGAATGCCGATCACGGCGAAGAGCCAGCTTGGTCGAAAATGAAATCAATCCTCTTCCTCGTTCTAGCTACCGTAATGGTCGCATTCGTCAGCGAATGGCTCGTACATACGCTGGATACGTTCTCGGAGCGCTTCGGACTGTCAGAACTGTTCATCGGGGCATTCGTCATTGCCATCGTCGGCAACGCGGCAGAGCACAGCGCTGCGGTCATTCTCGCAATGAAGAACAAGATCGGGGCAGCCGTGGAGATCGCCATCGGCAGCAGCTTGCAGATCGCTTTGTTCGTTGCTCCAGTGCTCATTATCGTCAGTACGCTATTCGGCAATACGATGGATATCGTATTCACCCCGATCGAGCTAACCGCGATCGGCGTATCGGTCTTTATCGCCAAGTCTGTCTCCAGGGACGGCAATACGAACTGGTACGAGGGCGTACTTCTGCTTATGGTATACGTCATACTAGGGATTGCGTTCTATCTCGTCTAACGTTGCGCATGACAATCATATAGGCAAAAAAAAGGAGTAGTCTCCCGAATCGGGGGACTACTCTTTGCGATCTAACGCTTCATACAGCATGGCAAGATTTCTCTCAAGCCTGCTGACGATTTCTTTCCCAGCCAGCTCGGCAATTAATCCGGCGCGAACGGCAAAGTCGACCTCTCTCGAGAAACCGTACATTTGCGTATCTAGAACTTCCTCGTACAGCGGACATTGACGAGTCGTCAAGTTCTCCATCTGAACTTCGATCAACTTTTCTATTTTACTCGCATCTTCCTGAAGGAGACGAAGCGCTTTCTCATGCAATTGAACAGTTATTTCCGGTGAAGACATCGTTTTCCCCCCTGTGCGCGTACCGCCGTCTTCTATACCTTTTATATTAGACGAAAAAGGACGAATACACAAGGACAAAACAGAAAAGCACTCCTTCGCAAAAGCGAGGAGTGCTCCGGTTGGAAACAATCGTACAATTATTCCGTAATTACAGATACATTAAGGTTATGCTTAGCGAATACAGCTGCCATTGCAGCCTTCGCTTCTTCAGCATCAGGTCCGTGAACGTGAAGCTCGTAAGCGTGGCCTCCCACAAGCGTCGTGAATAGTCCGAGAATGCTCTTTACATCGATATATTTACTCTCGGCTTGTAGAACGATGGATGAGCGGAATTGGCCAGCCGTTTGGGAAATTTCAACTATTGCAGCATTATTGGACATGGGAGATCCCTCCAGTTATTTTAGTAAAGCTTACCTTTGACACCATGATAACCCGAAATCTCACATCCATCAAGAGGAAAAATGAAAAACGCTTTATTTTCCAATTTTCATAGCCTGAGATCCCCCGTTAGAACACATCATATTTGGAGTTAGAAGCTATTATTACTCGCCTTTAAGGTTCTCCGGATTGAGCGCTTCAAGCTCTGGAATAACGAATCGACCGTCTTTGCGAATCAATACGTCATCGAAGTAAATTTCACCGCCGCCGTATTCCGGTCTCTGAATGAGTACCAAATCCCAATGCACAGACGAACGATTGCCATTGTCCGTCTCTTCATACGCTTGACCCGGCGTAAAATGCAAGCTGCCGGCGATTTTCTCGTCGAACAGGATGTCGTTCATCGGATGCAAAATATACGGATTGAAGCCGATCGCGAACTCCCCGATATATCTAGCTCCCTCATCTGCATCCAATATTTCGTTCAGACGTTTCGTATCATTGCTTTCGGCTTTGACGATCTTGCCATTCTCGAACGTAAAGGAAATGTTCTGGAACGAAACGCCGGAATACACGCTTGGCGCGTTGTACGTAATCGTTCCCTGTACGGAATCGCGAACCGGGGCAGAGAACACTTCGCCGTCAGGAATGTTCCGATGTCCGGAGCATTTCTTCGCTCCAATGCCCTTGATTGAGAAAGTAAGGTCGGTTCCTGGCGCGACAATACGGACACGGTCCGTCCTCTTCATCAGCGCTTGCAGCGGATCCTGCGCCTTATCCATATTCGCGTAGTCAAGATTGCATACGTCAAAATAAAAGTTCTCGAACGCTTCTGTGCTCATGTTAGCAAGCTGCGCCATGGACGGATTCGGATAGCGCAAAATAACCCATTTCGTCTTCTTGACACGTTGCTCCATATGTACGGGGTTACGATAAATTTGCTCGTATAAGCGCATTTTCTCTTCGGGAACATCGGAAAGCTCATTCGCGTTCTCGCCGGAACGAACGGCAATGTAACCCTGCATGTTTTTCATGCGCTCCAGATCGAGCGCTGCCCATAGTTCAAGCTGCTCTTTTGTTGCATGATGAAGCATTGTCCTCAGTACCGTGCGGTCGCTCGTCTCGATGAACGGTCTGCCGCCGCGCTTAGCCACCTCCTCGATCAAGCTTTTGGCAAGCTCACGCTCTGAACCGATTATATCGATCAACACATTTTCGCCAGGCTGTACGTCAATGGAGTAACAGACTAGATTTTGTGCAAGTTTCTGAATTCTTGGATCGCGCATACGTTCGTTCATCTCCTTTAAGTGTTCAATTGCTTAATTAGCATTAGCGCCTTCCCTAATATCGTACCATAAGGTGAAACGGCTGTCGCCGTTCTTACGGCTCAATGTCATTGAAAGGCGGCGCTTGAGGCTCCGTCGAAGGCGTGAAATCGGATAGTTGTATGGCGCGCCTCCGAAGCCTTCTTACCGCCATATTCATACTGAAAATCCGTCTGCTCATCCAGCCTGAGCGGAAGCAGCCGGTTCTCGTCAATAACGAGCTCATAGCTCGTCTTCGTACTCATCGACCTCAGCATCGCTTCTAGCTGCTCGCGAGAACGCTCGGCCTCCTGCTCCCACTCTTTCTTATAAGGCGCAGAGTCAGGCGGCTCATTCACCATAAGCGCCTCAAGCTGCTGCCTAAGACGCTGCTCCCATTTCTCCTTTGCTGAAGCGGCGTCCTCGGCAATTTGCAGCGTGATCGTATCCGGGTCGGACGAATCGCTTACAACGATTTTTATGTTGTCGGATTGCGCAAGCGACTCCAGAACATGGGCTGGGTTAATATGGAGCTGATCACCGCTGTTCGTTTGGAGCGTTAACTGTTTATGATCGGCGACTTTTCCTTGGAACGTCTGCGGGCTGACTGGCATTCCCCCGTCCAAGCTCATGTCCATTGATCCTGTGAACGCATATTGATCCATAGCCGCAAGACCCGAATAAGATAACGACAGCCACTGCTCAGGCTCTCTCTGCACATTCATGCCGCCACAGCCCCCTAAAGCGATGCTAGCGCATAATAGGATACAAGCGGCATTCTTCTTACGTTTGTCTCTCATAAGCTCTCCTTCCGCATTACAGACCTTCTACGTAGACTCCCCTCACGTATCCCCGTCTTATTCCTCATGCCGAAGAGAAAACAAAAGAAAAGAGCGTCGATAACGACGCTCCCCTAACGAATTACGCTAATCTGTCTATGTCACGACCCTTTAATTCTGTCCGACAAAAATGCAGTTTCTTCCGTTGTTCTTCGCTTCGTACAGCGCCATGTCCGCACGATAAAACAACGATTCCACGCTAATTTTCTCGTTCTCGAACGTCCATTCCGATACGCCGCAGGATACGGTGACGACCGGATCGGTCTCCGCTTCCACATGCATCCGTATGCGCTCGGCAATCCGATATGCTTGCTCCGCTCTAATGCCCGGCAAATACACCGCGAGCTCCTCGCCGCCCCAACGGGCTGCTATATCGCCTTGCCTGATCGATGCGTTAATAATATTGCTCACTTGGATCAATATTTGGTCGCCTACTTGATGGCCGAACGTATCGTTCACTTTCTTAAAGTAATCAATGTCGACGAGAATAAGAGCTCCGAACGGGTCCTTCCGCTGGCGGTTCTGAATTTGCTCATTCAAATAATGACGCGCATGCAGACCTGTCAAATTGTCGGTAATGACCATTCGACGCACCTCGGCATGCAAAGAGGCATTCGTAACGGCAAGACCTATATGCGTGCTCATCACTTGCAGCAGCTTATAATTATCATACGAGAAGAAGTTCGGCACCTTGTGCGTGACTAGAATAACGCCTACCACTTCGCCATCCACCATAATCGGCGCAGCGATAAGCGAACGCGAACCCGTATTGTCCATCAGCTTCGACGTCACGACTCTCGTATGCCAATAATCGGATATGATGAGCGGTTCTCTTGTCCTGTATACCATGCCGCAGAACCCGTATTCCGGCGAGAAATGCTCGCTCGCCAATGCCGGAAAGTTGCTCGACATAACAACGAACTGGTCCTTCTCCTTATTCATCTGCAGAACGCAGCAATAATCGGCATCGAATATCGTAAGCAATTCGCTTGTCGCGAATTGAAATATTTCTTTGAGGCGCAGCGACTGATTAAGACGCTTCGTGAGTTCATTAATAAGCCTCAGCTCGTTAATGAGCAGATTGGACTGCTCGTATAGCTTGGCGTTCTCGAACGCCGAACCAGCCGTGTCGGCGAGCAGCAGAAACGCCGGCAAGTCGGCCTCGTCCCATTTGCCCGGTCCAATCGTCATACACAAGACGCCATATGCTGCTTGTTTGCCCGTCATCGGAACCGCCAGGCGAATCGTGCCGTCACGATCGTGCTCGCTTGCGGATTGTCCGTCGAGGAACGCTTTCGCAACGAGATCATGCGCCGCATTCTTGAATACGAGCGGCTTCACACGCTCGTCTCCATTGAGATGGTCCTGCGATAAGTAAAGATGAACCTCGGAGCTTGGATAGAGCTGTTCAAGACTGCTCAGCATCTCTGACAGCACCGACGATACATCGATCTGATCATAAAGCCGCTTCGCGGCAAGAAACAGCGCATCTCTTCTCTTTGCTTCCTTCTCCGTCTGCTTCTGTTGCACGAGCAGATCCTGAACATAAAGCTGCTCGAACCTTCTGTAGAAGCAACTGCGGAAATGATAAGCGCATATCTCTACATTCTGCGCATGGTTCGCTGATGAGGCATCTGCTTCCGCTTCGGTCACATAACATAAGACCGAGAACACCAGATCCTCCGTACGCTTCCTCACCGGAACGCCAACCACATGCAGTTCGTCCAAGTTCATTGCAACCGTCAACCTCTGTTCGAACACGGAGGAAATAACGGTATTCACTATAGCGGTTAAACCATCCGGCCGATCCATGCTGAGTTGCCCGGTAACGGCAATTCGCTGGCAATCAGCACCGAATAATGAAAATTCACCAGACTGGAACAAAGGGAGTCCTTCCGCCTCGTTGATCCACTGGTGAAAGCTGTCGTCTAGTAAAGGCGGCAAATAGGGCTCGTCCGCTTCCGTAATATCTTCGCTGGCAAACCAAACGGCTTCAGTACTTGTTGATGCGCGATCTTCCGTTAACGATTCACTATAAGCAGCATCGCTGTTAATCCGATTAACCATACGGCACCCAACCCTTCCGTCTGTATAGCCAGGAGATGAGGTTACATTATATGATAGGCATAAAGTTAAGCTCAGCTTATACCGTAGCTTATTCAATAAGCAGAAGGCATTTCAAGAGCCGACCTAAATCCGGTGCGGCAACCAATAATTCCTTCTTGTAATAGTTATTATCTTACTTCATTTTTGATATTTTTGCACTACTCTCCCCAAAATTTATAGGACTTTAGATGCTTATTACAAAGTTTTAATTTTATGAAGTACAGCTTGACATTCTGGGTGAATTTCATATAATATTTATTGTTGAATACATGGGCGTACGGTTTTGTGTCACCCTCAATGATTACGTACACTGATAGGCCAGCGGCTGAAGTGCAGATCAGGGACGAGCGAGCTCGGACATTGGACGTAAACGGCGAAACACAACCCCATTCTCAAAATTTATTTGATGAAGGAGTTAACACGACGCATGTCACGTTATACAGGACCTAAATTTAAACTAAGCCGCCGCCTAGGCATTTCTTTGAGCGGTACAGGAAAAGAATTGAAACGCAACTTCCCTCCGGGTCAACACGGCCCTAACCAACGCAAAAAAATGAGCGGTTATGGCGTTCAGTTGCAAGAGAAACAAAAGCTTCGCCACATGTACGGTTTGAACGAAAAGCAATTCCGCAACTTGTTTGACAAAGCGGCAAACATGAAAGGTAAAGCCGGTGAAAACTTCATGGCTCTCCTTGAAAGCCGTCTTGACAACCTTGTATACCGTCTTGCACTTTCCAACTCCCGTGCTGGAGCGCGCCAATTGGTAGCTCACGGTCACGTAACAGTTAACGGCAAAAAAGTCGACATCGCTTCCTACACGGTTGCTGTTGGCGACGTAATCGGCTTGCGCGAGCGCAGCCGCAGCCTAAAAGCTGTTAAAGAAGCTATGGAAGGCCGTCATCACCTTCCTAACTACCTTGAGTTCAGCGAGCAAGCAATGGAAGGCAAGTACGTTCGCCTGCCAGACCGCGGCGAGCTGTCCCAAGACATCGATGAGAAACAAATCGTCGAGTTCTACAGCCGTTAATAAGACGAAGCCGTATGAATGCAGCTGCATTCATACGGCTTTTCTTTGTTTCAGCGCCCCACCACCTGCTCCCCGCCCAATTTGTATATAAACGACAGCCTCCCGTAACAAATACCCAATCAAACCCCACTAGACATTCATACAGTAAAGAGTACTCAACACGTAAGGAGGTGCATTGTATAATGTCCGGTTACGTAGGTGGTGCTTCCAACAACATTGGCTTCATTTTGGTCCTCTTCATCCTGCTCGTGATTATAGCATGTAGCTGTGGAATCTTCGGCGGTGGCGGCGGAGGCTGGGGTTACTAAATGACTGCTCTGTACGGTTGCCTCCATGCACAATCAATCATTTAACACTATATCTGCATAGACAAACAGCCAAGAGGCCTGCTGAGCGGGCTTCTTGGCTGTTTGTCTACCATTCAATCAAATCTTTAATCCTGCTCTGTCATTCGGCTTAGCGCGGATGAGGCAGACGAGGTTGACGCTGCCGCTCGTGAGGTGAGCCCTTTGATCAACCCGTTTACATCGATGCCGGACACACTCTTAAGCATTTCAGGAGCGGTTGCCATTAGATCGGTTACATAATTGCTTAGACGCGCTGCGCCTTCCCCTTTGCCGGTATCTACGACAGTGAGCGTATCGATCGCCCCAATCGGTGCCGCGATCTGACTCGCGAGCTCCGGCAACATTTTCACGATGATATCGAGAACCGCCGCCTCGCCAAACTTCTCGAACGCTTCGGCAAGCTTCTCCTTCGCTTCCGCTTCTGCCAGACCGCGCAGCCTTATCACGTCTGCTTCCGCCGTACCTTTGGCTCGTTCCGCTTCGGCGACCGCAAGGCCGTCCAGCCGCTTCTGCGCGGCGAGGGCTTTCGCCTCGGCTTCAATGCGGTATTGCACCGCGTCCGCCTCGCGCAGGCGCTTCGCTTTGTCTGCCTCCGCTGCCTGCTCTACGGCGTACCTGTCGGCATCCGCCTTCTTCTTCACTTCCGCGTCGTATTGCTTCTCGCGGCGCAATATTTCCTTCGCTTCGAGATCGATCTCGCGTTCCTTTCTGACGAGCTCGACCTTCATCTGCTCCTCGACGACGCTTTGCTTGGCACGCGCCTCTTGAATCGAATAGGCTTGATCCGCTTCGGCCTTCGCCGTATCCTGATCGCGTTTGAACGAAGCCACCTTCATCTCCTTGTCCTTCTCCGCCTCGGCAATATTCGTATCGCGCAGCAGTTCCGCCTTCTGCCCCGCCTCGGCCGCTAAAGCCTTCTGAATACGCGCATCGCGGACCGCTTCCGCCTCTGCTATCTCCGCATCACGCTTCACCGCCGCTATTCTCGGCTTACCCAGCGCATCCAGATAACCATGCTTGTCGCGCAAGTCCTTGATCGTGAATGATACGATCTGCAGCCCCATTTTCTTAAGATCCTTGGCGGCTACTCCCTGTACCTCTTGGGCGAACTTATCGCGGTTGCGATACACTTCCTCCACCGTCATCGATCCTAGAATCGCTCGCAAATGCCCCTCCAGCACCTCTTGGGCCTCGCCCTTAAGCGCTTCGGTCGGCTTGCCTAGAAACTGCTCGGCAGCCGTTGCAACATCCTCTACAGCTCCGCCGATCTTAATAATCGCGACACCGTCGGCCATTACAGGAACGCCTTGCTCCGTATACACCTCCGGGGTTGATACGTCCAGCTTATGCGAAAGCAAAGATAGAAACTCAGCCTTTTGGAAGATCGGCAGGATGAAGGCGCCTCCGCCGCGAATGATTTTTACTTTTCTTCCAGAGTCATCGGTCAGCGCATTACGGCTGCCTAAGAATGACCCCGTAACCAGCATTGCCTCATCAGGACTAACGGTTCGATAACGAGCCCAGAAGGCAAGCCCCAGCACAACAAGCACTCCAACAACAATGATCGGTATTAACAAATGTTCCGGCATATCGAATGACTCCTCTCTCACGCTTGGATTTAGGATAAGTCCACTTCGGATACAAATAATGTACGGTCCTTCACTTCGACGACGACGACACGGGAACCGGCAGTAATCGGGACGCCTTCATAGCTCGCCGCGATCTGATTCGTAAACCCCGCCCCTACTTTAACGAGCACTTCGCCATATCCTTTATCGGGGATTGAGACAAGCACCTCTGCGAGCGATCCCGACAAAGCATTCATGGAGAAAGCTATGGAATTCTCGCTTCGTTCCATCGGTCGAACATATAGAAAGAACACGCCGACGCCAGCGGCTAAAGCAATGAGCAACGCAAGCGCCAATACAACGCCTATACTTAGCGAAGTATATCTGGTAAGCATGATGCCGGCGCCGCCAAATACGGTAATGCTTCCAACAAGCGCGGTTGGCTGCAGCCATGAATGGCCGTCAAACGATAGAAAATCAAGCACGCCGTCCAAAGCCAGGCTAAGCCAATCTCCGAATATGACGCTGACGATCGCATACAGAATGCCGCCGATCAGACAGGCTAAGTACAGCGTTTCCACTTTCCCTCACCCTCTTTCTATAACCATATTTTCCAACTATTCCCCAATAAGTATTACGCCATAAAACCCAATATGTTTCAAAATCGTCGAAAAATAAGCAAAAAAGTTGTAAATCGCTTCGTTTTCAGCAGTTTTTACGGTCTCAGGCTGATTATTGCTGAATTTCACGTTTAAGCAAAACATTTTAGCCCCCCGATACGTCAATGAGATAACGAATATATATGACCATACGGTTAGTACCTGCTTCTATTGGTGTTTTATGTTATAATGGACTTGCTATTTTGGAGGGGGAATTAAAAAGATGCAAGAAGATCGTCAGCCGGCGCCAACGAAACGAAGCAAATGGCGAACATTCGGAATCGTAACTTTTATAACTGTAAAATGGATGGTATACTTCGGCATATTCATCGGCTTGTTAGCAGGCGGAGCCGTAACCGGCTATGTGGCTGCTCTCGTCAAAAACGAGGAGGTCCGGCCCCGTACCGTCATCGAGGAGAGAGTCGGGGAGAACTCGCTCACCGGTTATGTTTATTTTAATGATGATTCGCTTGTCGGACAGCTTCGTACCGACGAAGACCGTATGATCGTCGAATATGAGGATCTGCCTCCGCAAGTAATAGACGCCCTGCTCGCTATTGAGGACAACAACTTCTTCGAGCATTACGGCGTGGATATTAACGGCCTCGGCCGTGCGGTCAAGCAGAAGCTTCTGAATGAGGAAACGCAGACAGGCGGCAGTACGCTGACGCAGCAGCTCGCACGACGCGTATTTCTGAGCTTGGACAAAACCGACAGCCGGAAGATCAAAGAAATCTTCTTGTCGCTCCGTATGGAAAGATATTTGACGAAACCGGAAATATTGGCCGCTTACTTGAACAAGATGCCTTTCGGCAACGGTTCGAGCGGTTATCAAGTATTCGGGATTAAGGCTGCAGCCAAAGGAATATTCAACATTACCGATCTGAATCAAATTAATATCGCGCAGGCCGCCTATCTCGCAGGCTTGCCGCAGCGCCCGTCCGCTTATACGGCCTACACGGGCAAAGGGCAATACAACGAAGAAGGCATCAAGCTAGCCATCGAGCGCCAGCAAATGGTGCTTCGCCGCATGCTTGAAACTGGACGCATCGATCAGCAGCAATATAATGAAGCGCTCGCCTTCGACGTTCGCAAGACACTTGCGGCGCCAAGCGAGAAAGCTTACACGACTTATCCATATCTCATGCTGGAAGCCGAGCGCCAAGCCGCGGAAATTATGCTTATGCAGCAAGACCCGGACTTGACGAAGGCAGACCTGAAGGAAAACCCGCAATTGCTTGAAGAAGCAAGAGATCATTTGCTTCGCGGCGGGTACAAAGTATACACAACGATCGATAAAGATATTTACAAGTTTATGCGCGAGATCGGCTCCAATGAGGAGAACTTCACGCCTTATAGCGAAGAGAAAGGACTTGAGCAAGTTGCTGCCGTCATGCTGGATCATAAGACCGGCGCCATTCTCGGCATGCTTGAAGGTCGCGATTTCTACGAAGAGCAAATGAACTACGCTACCCAAATGACTCGCCAGCCGGGTTCAACGATGAAGACCATCGCTGCTTACCTGCCTGCGATTGAGCAAGGCATCATTCAACCGGCCAGCATTATCGATGACTCGCCGATCGTCATGAAAGACTATCAGAAGGGTTTCCATATCCCGATGAACGTCGATAAGAAGTTCTCCGGACTTGTGACGGCGCGCGAAGCGCTTAACAAATCGATGAACATACCAGCGCTAAAAATATTCAACGAAGAGCTTAAGATCGAGAACGCTTGGGCGTTCGTCAAGAAGCTTGGCATTACTACGCTTCAGCCGGAGGACGCTGGCGCTCAGACAGGCGTAATCGGCGGTCTCAGCGTCGGTGTCTCGGTGGAAGAGCTTACGAACGCTTACGGCTCTATCCCGAACAACGGCATATACAATGATTCATACATGATTGAGAAAATTACCGATGCTGAAGGTAAAATCGTTTATGAGCACGAGGCAAAGCCTGAACGCGTATTCTCCGAGCAAAGCGCGTTCCTTATTACGGATATGCTGTCGACCGTCATTTCCAGCCCATCGGGTTCAGGTCATGGACTGACCTCTCAGTTCGAGCATTACGGTGACATTCCGATTGCCGGCAAAACAGGCTCAACGCAAAGCTACGGCGATGTATGGTTCATGGGCTTCTCGCCGGACGTTACGCTCGGCGTGTGGGCAGGCTACGAGGAGCAGATCAACTCTCTCTCGACCGAAGGCAAGAAACGCGCTCGGGCAATCTGGGCAAAGATTATGGATCAGCTTGTAGAAAAGAAACCTGAGTTGCTCGTTACGGATAAGTTCAATAAACCGGACGGCATTGTGAAGGCAACTGTATCCAGCGCAAGCGGATTGCTTCCTTCTCAACTGACGAAAGAAGCAGGCATGCTTGTAACCGACTGGTTCAACAAGAAATATGTGCCGAAGGCGGTTGACGAATCACTTGTGAAGATGGCTTTCATAACCTATGAAGGCGTCAACTATGTGCCGAATCCGGCTACTCCGCTCGATATGCTGAAGGAGCAAATCGTTGTCAAGCGCAAGAAACCGCTTGATGCGCTAATGGATGAGATCAACGCAGCGCAAGCGAAGCTTCCTGCGAAGAGCAGACGGCCGATGTCGGTCTACTTGCCGAAGGATGCGGCTAATGACGCGCCATCCAAGCCCGATCCTCGTGTAGACGATGGCGCAGCGCCTCCGCCTCCGAGCAATGTAAGGCTGAATCAAGCCGACGGCGTACTCATTCTAACGTTCACCGATAGTGCAGCTAAGGATGTTGTTGGCTACCGTGTGTACAAAGCAATTGACGGAAACGCGCCTACGAAAGAAGGCGAATCGATACCTGCCGGCAACGAATACAAGGCGAAGCTATACGCGTCGAACGCGCATAGCTACAGCTTCTATGTTACCTCTGTCGATGTCGTAGGCAACGAATCTCAGCCTAGCTTGATGGTTCAATACGGTGACGCCCCAATCATTCCTGAGCTGCCTACTGGCCCAGGGGAAGGCGGCGAAGAGCCTGGCGGCGGTACAGAGCAGCCTAGCGGCAATGCCCCAGCTGCTCCTGAAGGCTTGCAAGCTAACAAGAACGAAGTTAGCGTCACGCTCAGCTGGACGCCGAACTCCGTATCGGATCAAGTTACGCAGTACCATATCTACCATAGTCCGGGCAACAACGGACAGTATTCCTTAATCGGCTCCACTAGCGAATCGCAGTTCGAGTATATCGATGTACTCGTAACTGGCGCATTCTACGTAACCTCTGAGAACGCAAGCGGTCAATCCGCACCTTCTCAAGTCATCGTTGTTAATAACTAATAACGATAGTAAACGGTATCCCCTCGGCCATTGGCTTGCAGCGGGATACCGTTTTTTCTTTAATCATACAATCCCGACTTGACAGCTTAGAAATAGATCGATAACATAGAGCAGAATTAATTCGAATAACAAATGAAAGGAATGATCGTTTTGACTAATAAACGTATCGATCATGTAGGCGTAATGGTCAAAGATATCGAAGCCTCCATCCGATTCTATACGGAAGTAATCGGATTTGAGGAGAAGGGCCGCGTGCCGCATACAAATGGCGTAATCCAGCTTGCATTCCTGGGGTTCGGACATTCGGATGAAACCGATCTGGAGCTCATTCAAGGCTACAACGGCGATCTTCCGATCGAAGGCAAGGTGCATCACTTTGCGGTCAAGGTGGACGATATTGAGGCGGAGTTCGAGCGTCTGAAGCTGCTGGAAGTTCCATTCGTTGATGAGGATATTACGACTTTGCCTAATGGTTACCGCTACTTCTTCGTCAGCGGCCCTGACAACGAGCGGATCGAGCTGTTCCAGCGGTAAACTGTACAGAACAAATGAAGGCGGCGCAGGATCTTTCCTGCGCCGCCTTCGTTCATTAATAGATTAGTCCTCTATTGTAGATAAATCGCCAGTCGGCAAGTTGAGCTCCCACGCCTTCAGCACACGGCGCATAATCTTGCCGCTTCGCGTCTTGGGAAGCTTATCCTTGAATTCAATCTCGCGCGGCGCCGCGTGAGCGGACAAGCCAACCTTAACGAATTGCGAGATTTCTTTCTTAAGCTCTTCGGAAGCGACGTAACCTTCGCGCAAGGCGATAAACGCTTTAATAATCTCGCCGCGCATCGGGTCAGGCTTACCAATTACGCCTGCCTCCGCTACCGCAGGATGCTCGACCAGCTTGCTCTCGACCTCGAAAGGCCCTACCCGCTCGCCGGACGTATTAATAACGTCATCAATCCGTCCTTGGAACCAGAAGTAACCGTCTTCGTCCATATACGCGGAGTCTCCTGATACATACCAGTCTTCCAAGCGGAAGTATTCCTCGTATTTGGACGGGTTGTTCCAAATCTTGCGCATCATCGAAGGCCATGGCGTGCGTATAGCCAGATTACCCATGCGATACGGCGGCACTTCATTGCCGTTGTCGTCAATGATCGCGGCTGACACACCTGGAATTGGCTTGCCCATGGAGCCCGGCTTAATATCCATGCTCGGGTAGTTGCAGATTAGCTGACCGCCTGTTTCCGTCATCCACCACGTATCATGAATACGCTGGCCGTATACTTTCATCCCCCAGCGGACAACCTCTGGATTCAGCGGCTCGCCAACGCTCAAGACATGACGCAGGCTTGATAGATTGTATTGTGTTACGACGTCATCGCCAGCCCCCATAAGCATCCGGAAGGCCGTCGGAGCGCTATACCATACGGTTACGCCATACTTCTGAATGACGCCGTACCAGTCGCCAGGGCTGAAACGGCCGCCGCGAATGACGATTGTAGCGCCATTCAACCACGGAGCGAAGATGCCGTACGAAGTGCCCGTTACCCAGCCTGGATCCGCTGTACACCAATAGACATCGTTTTCTTTCAAATCAAGTACGATCTTGCCCGTATAATAATGCTGAATCATTGCGTTCTGAACATGACATACACCCTTCGGCTTGCCGGTTGATCCGGATGTATAATGCAGGATCAGACCATCTTCTCGATCAAGCCATTCGATCTCAGCTTCCTCCGAGGCTTGGCCCATCTCAGCGGCAAAATCCTGTATGCCGTCTTCCGTCTGTACGTCGTTGCCGAATACGAAAATATGTTTAAGCGCAGGCAGCTCCTCGCGTTTGATCCGCCCAAGCAAGGAAGGAGTCGTAACGATTGCCGTTGCTCCGCTGTCTTGCAGTCTATCTTTTACAGCTGTCTCCATAAATGCTTCGAACAGAGGCCCAACGATTGCGCCAACCTTCAGCGCGCCGAGCACGCTGAAATATAATTCAGGCGTTCGCGGCATGAAAATAAAAACACGCTCGCCTTTCGTTATACCATGCTTCCGAAGCACATTCGCGAATCGATTCGACTGCTTGCTAAGATCCTCATACGTATAGGACTCATCGCGGTCGTTGTCGCTGTAGTGAAGCGCGATTTTGCTTCCTTTGCCCTGCTCCACATGACGATCTATCGTTTCATAACCCATGTTTACTTTGCCAGTTGAATACCAGCTGAATTGACTTTCGATTTGTTCCCATTTAAAGTTAGCTGCCGCATCCTCATAGTTCGTCAAATTCGCATTTGTCGCCGTTGCTGGAATACGCTCTTGATGCAAGTTGATCATTCTATCACTCTCCCATCAAATCTGTCTATTGCTACCATAGAATACGCTTTCAAAAAGTAGTCTATTCTTGCAGGCAAACAAGCCGACTAACCTAAACGATTCGTATGGCATTTAACCGCCACAACTATTATAGCATAACCTTTTTCATCTCGACTATGCTTTTCATTTCCCGCAATGTTTGTTATAACCATTAATAGAGCATCGCCTTGAGCACGGGCTGCATGAGTATACGAAAGGGGGATTTGCTTTTGGAACATCGAAAACGGTTGCAGCATGAGCGAATCGAGCTGCCTGGCAATCGTGAGCTTGTGATTGAAGGTCCTGTGCCGCCTGAGCAAGTTGCACAGCTCGTTATGCATCCTGCGCTTGACGCATTCAGAAGGCCTCGCGACCAGCATGAGGCGTTGGTAGAAATTGCAGCGCTTGACGAGGGACGAATTATACTCGTACGGGAAGCAGATACAATTGTCGGTTATGTAACATTCCATTATGCAGACGAGCTTGAGCGCTGGTCTGAGGGCGGGATGAACGACCTAATCGAGCTCGGCGCGATTGAGGTTGCTGACGACTACCGCTCTTATGGACTCGGCAAGAAGATGATAAATCTCGCTTTTGCCGAAGAACAGCTGGACAATATGATTGTATTTACAACCGAATATTATTGGCATTGGGACTTAGAGGGTACGAAGCTTAATGTATGGGAATATCGCAATATGATGGAGAAGCTGATGAAGTCGGTAGGCATGATCTGGTTCGCAACGGATGATCCCGAGATTTGCTCCCACCCCGCTAACTGTCTAATGGTGAAGATCGGCAAGGAAGTGCCGTTAAGCTCCGTTGAACAGTTCGACCGCGTCCGGTTCCGTCAGCGATTCATGTACTAACACGGTTAGAGCTTAAGACATAGGCTTAACCTTTCTAGGAGGCTATAAGGGGAATGTCTTCAAAAGCAAACGCAATATTTTTTCACCATCCGGGTTCTGAGAACTATAAATTCGGAGAGGAGCATCCCTTTGATCCGATGCGCCTTATGTTAACGATTGATCTGCTGAGACGTATGGGCGCGTTGACGGACGATCAAATAAAGCAGCCCCATCTAAGCGCAAACGAGGAGCTTCTTGCGTTAGTGCATAGGCAGGATTACGTGGACGCCGTTAAGAAATTAAGCGCGCCTGTCGATCATAGCGACACGCTTGCCGAGAAATACGGTCTGCAAACCGAAGACACCCCGTTCTTTGCCGGCATTCATCAAGCCGCTTCTGCGATCGTCAGCGGCTCCGTAGCCGCTGCTGATGCCGTCATGAGCGGACAGTCGCTTCATGCGTTCCACCTCGCTGGAGGCTTGCATCACGCCTTCCCTGAGCGCGCATCGGGCTTCTGCGTCTACAATGACGCCGCCATCGCAATCGAACATATACGCCGTACATACGGCGCAAGAGTGCTCTACATCGATACGGACGTCCATCATGGCGACGGCGTACAGTGGGTATTCTATGCCGATCAGGACGTATGCACTTATTCGATTCACGAAACCGGGCGTTTCCTGTTTCCGGGAACGGGCTTCGTTCATGAGAAAGGCGCGGATAGCGGGTTTGGCGCTTGCTTCAATGTGCCGCTCGAGCCCTATACCGAAGACGACTCATGGCTGGAGAGCTTTAATGTGACGCTTCGCAAAGTCATTGCCGCCCATAAGCCGGATGTCATCATCAGCCAGCATGGCTGCGACGCTCACGCCTATGATCCTCTCTCCCATATGCATTGCAGCATGCGCATCTATCGGGAAATCCCGGCCATCATTCATGAGCTTGCGCATGATTATACGAACGGCAAGTGGGTTGCGCTTGGCGGCGGAGGTTACGATATATGGCGTGTCGTTCCAAGAGCTTGGGCGCTCGTGTGGCTGACGATGACCGAGCATCCTGTAACGACAGAGCTCCAAGACACTCTTACAATGCCGCAGCTGCCAGCGGATTGGCTGGAGCACTGGTCAGCTTCTTGTCCGCATGAGCTTCCTTCACACTGGTTGGATGATCTGACGCACATCCCGCCTATTCCGCGACGTGAAGAAATTACACTCAAAAATCGCGTGACGCAACAAATTGCCATTCAGGATATATGAAAAAAATAAACTGCGATTGTCTCATCTTTCAGCAAAAAAAGCACCCGCCGGTCGATCGAAAGCGATCAACTGGCGGGTGCTTATATGTCTAATCATAATAATTACATATGCTTGACCATCTCATCAATGATCTGGTACGAGTTATTAGCGGCTTGAATCGTAAATTGCGCAAAATTCACATGAGCAGATCCATCAGCCTTGTCCGACATGGAGCGAATGACGACATAGGGGATCCCATTCATGTCGCAAACTTGCGCAACGGACGCGCCTTCCATCTCCGCACATGCGCCATCGAACGTCTCATGCAACAGCTTGACCGCCTCGCGGCTTGCAATGAACTGATCGCCAGACAATACGATTCCCTTTAGACTGCGGCCTGGGAAATGACGATCGCTAGCCGATACAGCAAGCTCAATCAGTCTGTCGTCGGCAGGAAACTCCGAACGGCTATGGAAAGGTATCGTGCCTCTAGCAAAGCCAAGCGGCGAGCAATCCATATCGTGCTGAATGCTGGTTGTCGATACGACGATATCGCCGATGTTGAGTCGCGGATCAACCGCGCCTGCAACGCCTGTGAACAACACACAGTCCGCACCGAGATCAAGCAAAATTTGCGTACATACGGCGGCGTTCACTTTACCTACACCCGACTTGCAGAAGATAACTTCCTTGCCGTGCAGTTTGCCCTCGTAATACGTAATCCCTGCCTTCGTCACCTCGGAAACTACTTCCGCATGCTTATGCAGCAATTCAATTTCTTCAACCATAGCGCCAATAATTCCGATTTTGTTAAACGGCATTTCTATTAAATTCCTCCAACTGATTGACGCACAACAATTTCATGAGGCAAAACCACTTGAGATTGTTCCACGTTTTCTTTCTTCATCAGCTTCGTAAGCAAACGCATCGATACTGCGCCAATATCATACATAGGCTGAGCTACAGCTGTTAGCTGCGGTCTTACCATGGAAGCCATACGGCTATTGTCCACGCTAATAACGGAGAAGTCGTCAGGCACTTTCAGTCCCGCATCTTGAATCGCATGAATAGCGCCGATCGCCATCTCATCCGTAGCTGAAAATACGGCCGTAGGACGTTCAGAAAGCTCAATGAAATATTTCATTGCATCAGCACCGGACTCATAACGATAGTTGCCGATACGAACGAGTGAATCGTCATAGGGAATGCCGGAAGTTTCCAGCGCGCGCTTATATCCTTGGAAACGAGCATAGCCGTTAGCCGGGTCTTGCAGCGTTCCGCTAATCATCGCAATGCGCTTGTGGCCTTTCCCAACCAAGCTCATGACTGCGTCGAAAGCTGCGTTCTCGTGATTAATGTCTACCGATGGAACTTGTCCGCTCTCATCCTTAGTCGCGCATAGCACGATTGGCACATTGGCCGTCTTAAACGCTTGCAAGTGCTCTTCGGTTACAGGCGCTCCTAGAAACAGCAAACCGTCGACTTGCTTCTCTAGCAGTGTATTGATAACGCGAATCTCCTTGTCCTTCTTCTTGTCCGCATTAGCCAAAATAATATTATAATGATACATATTAGCTATATCTTCTATGCCCCTGGCTACCTCTGCATACAAAGCATTCGATATATCGGGGATGACGACGCCTACCGTTGTCGTCTTCTTGCTTGCCAATCCGCGTGCGACGGCATTCGGACGATATCCTAGCCGTTCAATCGCCTCATATACCTTCTTGCGTGTTGCAGGCTTTACGTTAGGATTGTTGTTCACAACCCGAGAAACCGTTGCCATGGATACTCCTGCTTCTCTTGCTACATCATAAATGGTTACAGTCACGGTCCTTCTCTCCATTAGCTCAGATTTGTATTGTTACGTACGCCGCATATTACAGTAATGATACGACAAAATATTACTTTTCGCAATGTTAACGCTTATCGTTTACGCTTACGGTGTAAGTAAAATAGCCGTATGAACGATTTAATCACACATCGCCCACCCGGGTAGATCTGGCTAAAAGTGCAGTCGTTGTACCGTTATGTAAGTAGCGTGCGGCGGCTAAGCTGTTTCAGCCGCTTATCCAAATCTTGAATCCATGCTTCGTCCTTCAGCGTTTGCGCAAGCAAATATAGATCTAGCAATTGATTGACGCGCTCCTCGAAGAGGCGCTCGACCGCGCTGCGATCCGTATGCTGCTTATAGGATTTCGCCTCTACTAACAAACTTGCCCATTCATTGCATTCGTTAAACAAAAACGTTTGCTTATCGGGTTCTGCGCCAAGCTGGGCGATTAGTCCAGTCAAATCGGGCTTAACCTCGGGAATAACCTCGCTCCGGTTGCATATCGTGCAGGAGAATATCGGAACGTTATCAATTTCTACTTTTCCGGAAAATATAACTGTTCGCAGCTTCATCGTCATAATGTCGCCGCAATGACACCGCTTTTGCAAAGTGGTCCACTCCTTCTCATGGCAGCTTGAGCCTAAGCAGAAATCTAGGCACAAAGAGATAGGTAGGTAATTCGACCTTTTTCGCAAAAAATCCTGCTTGCATCGTCTATGTAATTTTTACTACAGCAGGCAACAAGCGTTAATCGCCAGCCTATTGACTATTCGCTTTGGACAACTTCGATCTTAACCGCCTCACGGGCGGCAGTAACCCGATAACAACCCATATAGTTGCTCCAATTAGGTCGTTCCTTAGGTCATGCGGATCAAGCATCCGGCCTCCTACGAATGACTGATGATACTCATCCGTAATGCCGTATAAGCCGCATAATAAGATCACGAGCAGCTTGTAGGATAAAAGCTCCGAGCGGCGTCCAAAACCATAGTCGAGCAGCATGGCAAGCAAAAAGTAGGAAACAAAGTGACCCCAATTGAAATCGTCCATGAATGGAAACAGCTTCTGAAACAGCGGAAGCACGGTATCCAGCTGTTCGCCTGTTCGTGAGGATAATATAAAGATAATCGTCATCCAAAGGAAAGCGGGAATAAATCGAAAAATGGAAATACGCCGTTGAGTCTGCATCATTTTTTGTTCTGTTTGCTTCATTGAAACTCCTTCGCTACAATAATAGGGATGGTTAAACGTACACGTTGGAGGGGAAAATCGAAATGTCCTTACATAATAAGACAGTCATTTGCTTGCTGGATGATGAATTTGAAGATTTGGAATTGTGGTATCCGGTATATCGCGCCCGTGAAGCCGGAGCAACGGTGCTCTATGCTGGACCCGAGAAAGGCAAGAAGCATATTGGCAAGTATGGCGTTCCCGCTGTTGCCGACCTCTCATTCGATGAGGTGAGCAGCGAAGATATCATCGGCTTGCTCGTTCCTGGCGGGTGGGCGCCGGATAAGCTCCGCCGTTATCCGAAGGTGCTCCAGCTTGTACAGGAGCTAAATGCGCAAAATAAGCCGATCGGACAAATCTGCCACGCCGGCTGGGTGCTCATCTCTGCCAAAATACTTGAAGGACGCAAAGTTACGTCGACTCCGGGCATTCGCGACGATATGGAGAACGCAGGCGCGACCTGGTACGATGAAGCCGTCGTTGTCGATGGCAATCTCATATCGGCCAGACGTCCGCCGGATCTGCCGGAATACGCCAAAGCTTTCGTAGACGCATTAGAGCAGCGAATGGGTTAACCATTCGCTGTCTTTACGTCCACACGTTCCATGAAACGAGTCAGCACATCAATAATCTCATTGCTTGTTCGGCATTCCAGCACCTGATGGAGCACCTCGCGACTCTCATTCTGCGTCGTGCTTAGCAGTCTTTCCTTCACAGGCAAGATCGAGTGCGAGGACATGCTCAGCTCCTCGACATCTAGGCTTAGCCATATCGGCAGCGCCCGCAAATCCCCCGCCAGCTCACCGCATACGCCTACTTTGATTCCATTGCGCTTTGCCGCGTCTACGGTCAACATCAGCATTCGAAGCAGCGCAGGATGGAACGGCTCATACAGATGTGAAATTTCCTCGTTCATCCGATCGACCGCTAGCGTGAATTGAACGAGATCATTCGTTCCGATGCTGAAGAAGTCAACTTCCTTCGCGAGCATGTCGGCTATCATGACCGCTGCAGGAACCTCAATCATAATGCCGATCTTAATTTCTTTATCGTATGGGATGCCTTCCTGTTCCAGCTCCCGCTTCGCTTGTTCCAGTATGGCATTCGCCGCTCGTACTTCGTCGACCGAGGAAATAAGCGGGTACATCAGCTTCACCTGACCGTAATGGCTGGCTCGAAGAATCGCTCGAAGCTGCGTCTTGAACAAGTCCTGCCGATCAAGCGATATGCGAATCGCACGATAGCCAAGGAACGGATTATCCTCTTCCGGAAGCTCGAAATAATCAAGTTGCTTGTCACCCCCGATATCGAGCGTTCGAATGACGAGCGCATCTCCTGCCAACTTCTCGGCTACACCTTTATATACGTCGAACTGCTCATCTTCTCTTGGGAATCGATTGCGGTCCATGTATAGAAATTCGGTTCGGAACAAACCAACGCCATGCGCCCCGCTTGCCATCGCAATCTCCAGCTCCTTGAGGGAGCTGATGTTAGCAGCAAGCTCCAGCGTCTTGCCGTCCGGCGTCATCGGGCGATAGCCGGCAATGTTATGAAGCTTCTTCTTCGCTTCTTTCTGCCGGCTGTGCAGCTGGGTGTATGTCTCAATAATTTGTTGCGTCGGCTCCATGAATACTTTGCCGTCACTACCGTCGATTATGATTGTCTGACCGGTCTGAAGCGGCTCCTCTAAGGAGATCTCGACGCCAACGACTAGCGGAACGCCTAGCGCTCGCGCCATTATGGCAGAATGGGAAGTCGTGCTGCCTTGCAGCGTCACAATGCCAAGCACATGCTGTGGATTAATATGAGCGAGCTGTGAAGGGGACAGCTCCTTCGCTATAAGAATAAATGGCTGCGTGTCGGAAGGAAGCGTAATTTCCGGAGCGCCCAGCAAGTGCTTGAGCAGCCGGTTGCCGACATCCTTAATGTCCAGCGCGCGTTCCTTCATATATTCATCGTCCAGCAGATCGAACATCGTTACGAAATGATCGATCGCTTCCTTCACAGCAACTTCAGCCGCCTTGTATTGGCGCTGGATGATGCCTTGAATTTCATTCATGAATACAGGATCGTCCAAAATAGCGAGATGCGCGTCAAATATATGCGTCTCCTCCGAACCGACAACCTCTCGAAGTTCATCCTTGATTTGCTCGATTTCGACTTTGGACGTCCGAATGCCTTCATATACACGCTCGAACTCCCGCGCAAAATCGGCAACGTCAATTTTTTGCTCCGGAAGCTCCCACTCCCAATTAGGCAGCACGAACGCTCTCCCGATCGCAATGCCTGCTGACGCTCCTATTCCTTGAATCATTGTGCTTCCCCTCCACCATTTCTCTCTTTAAGTACAACCGACATCACCGAAGACTGACCTTTCTTCACCGCTTTGAACGGCGCAAAGCGCCAGGAGTGTACGAGATCGGAGTTCGTAATGACCATTGGAGTCGCAAGCGACTTGCTCTCCTTCTTAACGCGCTGCAGATCGAAGCGGATAAGCAGCATGCCCGGCGTAACCTCGTCCCCTTCTTTCACGACAGCGTTGAAGTACGACTTGCCAGCAAGCTTCGACGTATCGATACCGATATGAAGCAGCACCTCAAGTCCTTCCCCTGTCTTGATGCCTATGGCGTGCATCGTCGGATAAATGTGAATGACGACACCTTTGACCGGCGATACGAGCTCCCCTCGGTCGGGAATGAAGGCCACCCCTTGTCCGACAAGCTTGCCGGCGAAGATGGGATCGGGCACTTCCTCGAGCGGAATCATTCTGCCCTGCATCGGGGAATTAAACAAGATTTGCGCCTGATCGCGCTGGATCGTCTTGTTCATTTCCTCGCGTATAAGCTCGGAATAGGTCCCGAAGACGACTTGAACATGCCCGCCGCCAAGCTTGATAACGCCTGCCGCGCCGAGATTGCGCAGTGCGTTCGTATCTATTAGCCTCTCGTTTGATACTTTAAGCCGCAGTCGAGTAATGCAGGACTCCATTTGCACGATATTCTGCTTGCCGCCGATCGCTTGGAGAATGAGCGGCGCGCGGTAAGGAATATCGCCTGCCCATTCGTCGAGCTGCGACCCTTCCTCGCGTCCCGGCGTTGGAATGCGGAATCTCCGAATCGCCCAGCGGAACAGAAAGTAATAAACCAAACCAACGACGATGCCAATCGGAATGAGCAGCCACCCGCGCGTAGCCAAATGTTCATTAATAAGGTAATCGATCGCGCCGCCCGAGAACGAAAAGCCGTGTTTAATGCCTAGCTCATACGTTACCCACATAATAACGCCCGACAGAATCGCATGAACGACGTACAAGTACGGTGCTACGAATAAGAAAGCGAATTCGACAGGCTCGGTAACCCCGGTCAAGAAGGAAGACAGTGCCGCATACATAAACGTTTTGCGGATTTTCGGCTTCAAATCCTCGCGCGCTTCATGAATAATCGCAAACGCAATCGCAGGCAATGCGAACATCATCGTAGGGTACATACCCGCCATGAATGAACCCGCCGTTGGATCGCCTGCGAAGAAACGCGGAAGATCGCCGAAGACCATCTCGCCTGTTGCTGTCTCATAGCCGCCAATTTGGAACCAGAACACATGGCTGACGAGATGATGCAGGCCGAATACGACGAGTATCCGATGAACGAATCCGTACAGGAACACGCCGAATCCGCCGCCTGAGGCAACGATGTCGCCAAGATCAATCAGTAACTGCTGCAAATAAGGAGCTACACCGACCATTCCTATTGAGAATAGCAGCGAAATAAAGCTGACGAACAGCGGCACGAACCGAGGACCGCCAAAAAACTGTATGTACTCAGGCAGCTTAAGATTTTTGAACTGCGCATGGCTTAAACCCGATGCCACGCCTATAAGGGTGCCGATGAGCACGGTCGGCTCAATCTGCGCTTCTACGGAGCCCGTAATCCCTTCGTAAATAAACATCCCTACAAGGGCAGCCATACCGGCCGACAACGCATTGCCAGTCATGCCCAGCGCGATGCCGACGGCAAATATGTAAGGCAAAAACATAAATACAGCTTCGCTCGCCGCTTGCAAATAGCCGGACATGCCGGGCATCCCAACCATATCCCATGGCAGCGTGCTTAAGCTTAAAAATATAGCTGCCGCAGGCAGCACAACCATCGGCAGCATGATCGCTCTGCCGAGCTGTTGAAAGCTCCCAATGGAGATCATTACGCACCCCCTAACCGTTTGCGTCTGTTGTGATATGGAACCAAAATGTCTATTACGATGTTAAGCGCATACGTCCGTTTTGTCAAAACAAAACCCTCCTATCTTTAGTCTAGCTGTTTGAAATCATTCCTACAACGAAGATGCAAGGTGAAACGGCTATCGCTGTCTTTTGGCTGCGTTGCGCGTTTCATTCCGGAGAAATATAGGCGTCAGTTTAGTGTGAAAACATATACTATCCTATATTTTAAGAAGAATCGCCTAGCGGCGTCCTATCTATGGACGCCAACGCTTCGTCGAAACGTATAGAGAAAGTATGTGCAAAATCATATACTTTCCTATACGTCAAAAAAAACGCAAGCACCTGAGGCTTCGCCAGCCTCGGCACTCGCGCTTGATCCATGGGATTAATCACGATCGTCGTCATCATGCTTGTCATCATCAGAATCGTTATCATCGTCATTGTCGTCATCATCATTATCGTAATCGACATCCAGTACCTTGCCAGTTGCTGCTGCAATGTCCACTTCTGCCCTTCCTGCAGCTGTTCTTAGCTTGACTTCGAATTTTTTGATGCCGTCATCCCAATCTGTCTCCACCCGGATGACTTCGCCTTTCACCTTCTGCTGAGCCAGCTTGCCGGCTTGTTCTTTCGTAATCGTCATGGATGCCGATTCGGCTGACGGAGCACTTGTCGGTGCTGTTGTCGGCGACGTTGTCGGTGCTGTTGTCGGTGCTGTTGTCGGTGCTGTTGTCGGTGCTGTTGACGGTGTTGTTGTCGGCGACGTTGTTGGTGCAGCCGTAGCACGCGGAGCATCATCGTCATCGTTTTTAACCTTCAGCACTTTACCGGTTGCCGCATCTACGTGGACATCCACTTCCTGGAAGGTGTCCTTGCGGTTGATGTCCACCTCGTAGTACACCGTGTTGCGTTCACGCTCCAATTCAATATCCGTCACGGTTCCTGGAGCTGCTTTTAAAGCGATTTGCTTCGCTTTGGTCTTGCCGATATAGGAAGTTGCCCCTTCGGCCGCCACGGCCGCGCTCGCCCCTCCTAGCGCCACGATAAGTCCCAATCCGATCATCCAGATTTTTCTCTTCATCATACTCTAACATCTCCTTCACCATTCTCTGATTGCGAACCGTTGCCGGCTCTTGCTGCTACATCTATAACTTACACCCGCAATCTAAGAGAACCATTACAGAAACATTAGAGTTTGATGATAAAGCTAATCGTCATCGTCGTCCCAAGTTACAGATACGACCTTACCGGAAGCGGCATTCAGCTGTACGTCCGCTTCACGTCCGTCTTTGCTTTCGATTTCCACGAAATAGTACCACTTTCCGCCCTCTTGCTCCATGTCGATATCCTTGACCCTGCCAGCAATTTTGCCCAGAGCCAGCTCGGTTGCCTTCTGCTCGGTAATCAGAATGGACGGATTGGTTGACGGACTGCTTGCAGGAGGAGGAGGAGTCGGCTTAGGCGTCGCCGTTGGCGGAGGCGACAGCGACGGTTCGGGCGAACCCGGTTCCGGAGACGCGCCCCCCTCTTCAATGCCGTAGCGTTCCAACGTTCGAATAGCGGCAATACCCGCCGGTTCGACTGTCAGCTCATACAAACCTTGCGTTGATCGGAGCTGGATCGCGTACCCTTCGCCTAACGGTTTGCTTCCAACGATCTCACCCGAATATTGTCCGAGTACCTCCTCCTCGGCCGCAGCTAGCGTAAGTTCGGGCGAGCTATCGGCCCGGACCACCAAATAAATCGCTGCAGCGGCAACAATAACGATGACGGTTGCTGCCGCTGCACCGAGCCGCCATTTTGCGTAATTCATGCAATCCATCCCTCCAGTCGTTCCTTTATACCGTCTATTCTAGCTCCCTTTTCTTACATTTTACTGAGAACGACCGGCTGACGCCTCGATAGGAATGACGATTGTTGCCGTCGTGCCAATGTTAGGCACGCTTTCCAGCACAAGCTCGGCGCTAATGGCGTGCGCAAGCTCCCTGCCAAGCGACAAGCCGAGCCCTGCGCCGCCCACCGGCTCCTGATCCCGGCTGCGGGCTTTATCGACGCGATAGAAGCGCTCGAATACTTGCTTGAGATCTTCTGCCGGAATCCCGATTCCATGATCCCTCACTCGTATATACCCGGCATTCTGCACGCGTCCCACCTCAATTTGAATCATCTCGCTGCTGTATTTGCGAGCGTTGTCCAACAAAATGAAAAGAATCTGCTTAAGCATGTCTTGATCCGTGCTAACCGTCACGCCAGCAAGATCCAGCGCTGCCACCCGGACATCGCGCTTATATGCGCTGCGGAAAAACTCGGCGGTCTGCTCGGCGAACGGCAGCAGTTCCAGCGGCTCCCGTTCCACCTTCCACTCCCGCCGGGACGTCGCGAGCAGCAGCAGCTGTTCCGTCATCCCTTTCATTCGTACGGCTTCGGAATGGATCGCTTCAATCGATTCCTCGAACAGCTCCGGCCGATCAAGTCCTCTTCGCTTGAGCAGACTGGCGTAGCTTTCGATAATCGTTAACGGCGTCTTCAGCTCGTGCGAAGCGTTAGACACGAATTGCTCCTGCTTCGCGAAGCTTTCCTCCAGCAGTCCGATCATCTCATTGAACGTTTCTCCCATTTCCACGAGCTCGTCGCGGGAGCGTCCCTGCTGCTTCAGCTTGACGAACTCGCCGCTTCGGGCAATTTGACGCATTGTTCTCGTCATAGCAGAAATAGGACGCATCAGCACCTTGCCTAATACGACGCTGGAAACGAGCACAGGTATCAGCACCGCTGCCGAAACGCTGATCAGCACAAGCCGCAATATCCGCAGCAGCTCCTTAAGCTCCTCGAGACTCGCCGTCGCCTGCACGTTCGCAACCGCCCCATCCCCTCCGATAACCGGAATGGAAACGAAGCCGTAGCTTTTGCCCGCGATATTCACTCGATGCTGCTTCTGCTCGCTGGAATATACGGCCGCTTGGCCGCTTAAATCTGTTTCCGAAGCTGAAGTAACGAGCGTTCCGCCGCCGTCCGCCCCTTCAGGCACCCACCTAAGCATGCCGTTAAGCGGCACGTAAGCGCGAAGCAGCTCCACTAATGCAGCATTGTGGTCTGCCTGACGTAATGCAGTTGCCGCCTGGCGGGTTTCCGCCGCGAGATTGTTCAGCTCGCGCTCCAGCATCATGGAAGAGAACATCGTGTATACCGTTGCATTGGCAAGCAGCAGCAGCACCGTGAACAATACCGACGAATACAGATGTATTTTGCTGCGCAGCTTCATGTCGCGTCCTTAATGCTATAGCCGATGCCCCGCACCGTATGGATAAGCTCCGTATCGAAGCCTTCGTCTATTTTTTTGCGTACATAGCGGATATAAACATCCACGACATTCGTATTGCCCGCATAATCATAGCCCCACACCTCGGCGAGCAGCTGGTCTCTGCTTAAGACCAGTTTTTTGTTGCGAAGCAAATAGGCTAGCAGGTCGAACTCCCGCTGAGTAAGTGCAATCGGATGCCCGGCCCGCTCCACCTCGCGCGTGCTTTCGTTCAACCGGAGATCGGACGCCGTCATCCACTGGCCGGGCTGCTGGTCCCCCGTGACTTGCCCGGCAGCTTTGCGCAAGGCTGCGCGAATGCGGGCGAGCAACTCCTCCATCTCGAACGGCTTCGTCATATAATCATTAGCGCCCAGATCAAGACCGGTTACTTTATCCGATAAAGCGCTCTTGGCCGTGAGCATAATGACGGGAGTGTTTGCATCCACAGCGCGAATACGCTGCAGCAGGTCAATTCCGCTAATCCCTGGAAGCATCACATCGAGCAAAATGAGGGCGATTCCCCCTGCCTTATATTCTGCCCAGCCCTCTACGCCATCTGGCGCAAGTCTTACCCCGTACCCTTCGCTTTCGAGCTCGATTTGCAGCAAACGGGCGATCCGGCGCTCGTCCTCTACAATCAGTATCGTATCGCTCACTGGCAATTCCCTCCCAGCATTACTATTCTATTTTATAAGCATAGCGGAAAGCGTCGTGCTCGTCTAACCTGCCGGTCCGGTAAGGACACAACAAAAAAGCTTTTTAACCGAAGTGCGGTTAAAAAGCTCTCTGTACCGTATTATTATTTGCCTCCTGGAAGAAGGATGGAATCCTCTACCTTAATGCAACGATCCATAATGACATTCAGGCCGCCTGCTTCTGCAATGGAAGCTGCTTCCTCGCTTGCGATGCCCAGCTGCAGCCACAACGTCTTCGCCCCGATCGCAACGGCTTCTTCAGCCACTGGAGGCGTATGCTCGCTCCGTCTGAAGACGTTCACGATATCGACGGGCACGGGAATCTCTTTAAGACTGGCATAGCTCCTCTGACCGAGAATCGATTCCGCGTTCGGGTTCACCGGAATAATCGTATACCCTTTGGCTTGCATCGCCTCGGACACCATATACGATACGCGGTCAGGCTTATCAGACAGCCCGACAACTGCAATTGTTGTGCTTCCCTTCAGAATCGACTTGATTTCCTCGCGAGACGGATGTTGATAGGCCATTGCCGCACCTCAATTCATCTTATTGATTTGCTGTATGATTCGAATAACCCAATTCTTGCGACCTTTACGCTTCGATCCATTCTACGTTCGCGCCAAGCGCCTTCAGATGGTCGAAGTAAATCGGATAAGACTTAGCGACATGATGCGCGTCACGAATGCGGATCGGCTCTTTCGAGCGCAAGCCTACGATCGTAAGCGCCATAATTACGCGATGGTCGTAATGCGCATTAATCTCCACGCCGCCCTCAACGCCTTCGGGACGTCCGTGCACGATAATTTCCGCTTGGCGCTCCTCGACGTTCGCTCCTGCTTTACGCAGCTCATTCAAGTAGTCCGTTATGCGGTCGCATTCCTTGTATCTTAAGTTCTCTACATTATAGAAGCGCGATGTGCCTTCTGCGAATACGGCAGCCGCTACCATCGCAAGCACAGCGTCGGTTGCGTGGTCGCCATCGAATTCAACGGCCTTCAGCTTGCCGTTGCCCTTCACGTGAACGATGCCGTTCTCGTGAGTAAGTGGCGTCTCCATCATCTTAAGTACGTCTACGACAGCGCGCTCGCCCTGCTTGCTGCGCTCTTCGAGACGATGTACGATCACGTCGGATTCCGTAACCGCAGCAGCAGCCAGAATCGCAGCCGAGCCCGGGTAGTCGCCTTGCACGGAGTATGTCTTCGCCGCATAGCTTTGATTGCCGGGAACGCGGAAGCGCATGTAGTCCTCGTCGGCATGGATAACGATTCCTGCCTGCTCCAACACTTCCAGCGTCTGGCCTACAACGACTTTCGACTTCAAGTCATGAAGCACTTCAATCTCGCTGTCTTCCTCAAGCAATGGAGTAAGGAATAGCAACGCGCTAAGGAACTGCGAGCTAATATTGCCGGATACTTGAATGTGGCCGCCCTTCGGCTTGCCGCCTTGAATGCGAATCGGCAGCTTGCCTTCGTTATGCTCAATCTTAACGCCCATCGAGCTCAGCGATTCGATCAGATCATCGTGCGGACGCTTGCCGAGCGAGTCCGGGTAACGGTTAATAAACGTAACGTCAGGGCATAGCGCCGCGATTGCCATCAAGAAACGAAGCACCGCTCCCGCATTGCCTACATCAAGCTGCTCGGCAGGCTTCGGATTGCGGCCGAAGCCGGTAATGACGATTTTCTCGTCATCCTCTTCCACGATAGCGCCAAGATCGCGAATACAGCGGCGCATCGCATCGCTGTCCTCGCTATGCGCAGGATAATAAATCGTGCTTGTTCCTTCAGCAAGCGCGGCTACCAGCAAGTAGCGCGTCGTATAGTTTTTGGAGGAAAGCGCTTGAATTTCCCCTTGTAGCTTTGGAGTAGGTGTCACTAACACGTCCATAGTTCGTATGATCTCCTTTTACTATAATAGTATCCTCTACTGCTGCTTGCCGTTGCCCCAACGTTCCATAATAACGGCTACAACCTCGTTTGCCGTCAAGCTTGTCGTATCCACGGTGATATGCGCAAAATCATACGCATGCTTCCGCTGCTCGAGCAGCGTATTCACCCGGCTTGCGGCATCTCCTTGAAGCAGCGGACGAGCGTCGTCCGATTGCACTCTGTCAATAATCTGGGCAGCATCCGCCTTAAGCGCAACGACGAGTCCCGATGCCAGCATCAGGTTGCGATTCGCTTCGCGAAGCACAGCTCCGCCGCCAGTAGCTATAACCGATGAAGCCTCATCTGCCAGTATGCTCGCAAGCACATCCGACTCGATATCCCGGAAGCCCTCTTCCCCGCTCTCGGCGAAGATATCCGAAATCGCTTGTCCTGCTCTGCTTACGATCTGCTCGTCGACATCAACGCGTTCCCATTCTAGGCGGCCGGCGAGCAGTTTGCTGACGGTTGATTTACCCGTCCCCATAAAGCCGACCAAAATCAGTTTGTTGCCAAGCTGCCGTTCCATTGTAGCTGATCCACCCTTTATAACCATTGTATCTTCGCACATATTCCACAACATCATATCATTTTTTTTGAATACTAGGGTATAAAAAAGTTGCATATGCCGTATGGATGTTAAAGATGCATAACTTCCGGACAGGAGTGAAGCTAGAGATGAATAGCAAGCTGGATTTACCTCCGCCGCACCGAACCGAATCGCATATCGACCGCATAATGGATCCCGACCATCCGTTATGCCGCTCAGATGTCGTATGGATGCTTCAATATATCAAAAAAAAGGTGGCTGACGAGGATCCCGCCTTAATGGATCTCTCGCAGCCACGCTTGTTGCAGAACTTTCATTACTTTGCCGAAGTGGCTATGTCCCTCATTAACCGCAAGCATTACTGCGATCAAGAAGCCGATCGATTACGCGATTGGCTCAGGGAAGCCTCATACGGCATCAACTCGAACAAAGCAAGATAATCGATCGCCGCGCGGGCGCTGACGATTAGGATTGAATCCAGTTGTAGTGGAACGTGCCTTCTTTGTCGATGCGTTTGAACGTATGCGCTCCGAAGTAGTCGCGTTGCGCTTGCAGCAGGTTAGCTGGCAGACGTTCTGTGCGGTAGCTGTCGAAGTATGCGATCGCGCTTGCGAAAGCCGGTACCGGTACGCCGTTAGCAACTGCGATCGATACAACTTCACGCCATGCGCCTTGGTACGACTCGACGATTTCCTTGAAGTAAGGATCAAGGAGCAGGTTGCGAAGGCCTGGATCAAGATCATATGCGTCCTTGATGTTTTGCAGGAAGCGAGCACGGATGATGCAGCCGCCGCGGAAGATCATTGCGATGTCGCCGTAGCGAAGATCCCAGCCGTACTCTTCGGAAGCAGCGCGCATTTGTGCGAAGCCTTGCGCGTATGAGCAAATTTTGGATGCGAACAATGCTTTGCGAACGGATTCGATGAATGCCGCTCTGTCGCCTGTGAAAGGCTTCTTGGCAGGACCGCTAAGCACTTTGCTTGCTGCAACGCGCTCTTCCTTCATAGCGGACAGGAAGCGTGTGAATACCGATTCTGTAATAATCGACAAAGGTACGCCAAGATCAAGCGAGCTTTGGCTTGTCCATTTGCCAGTACCCTTCTGGCCAGCGGAGTCAAGAATGACGTCTACCATTGGTTTGCCAGTCTCTTCATCGTATCTGGAGAAGATGTCGCGCGTAATCTCGATCAGATAGCTGTCGAGCTCGCCTTTATTCCATTCCGTGAAGATCTCGTGGAGCTCTTCGGCGCTAACGTCAAGAACGTTCTTAAGCAAGTCGTAAGCTTCGCAGATCAGTTGCATATCGCCATACTCGATGCCGTTATGAACCATCTTCACGTAGTGGCCGGCACCGTCTGGTCCGATGTATGTGCAGCATGCGTCTTCGCCGACTTTCGCGGAGATAGCCGTAAGGATTGGCTCTACAAGCTCGTAAGCGGATCTTTGACCGCCCGGCATGATCGAAGGGCCTTTCAAAGCGCCTTCTTCGCCGCCGGAAACGCCCGTGCCGATGAAGCGGAAGCCTTTGGCTTCAAGGTCTTTGCTGCGGCGAACGGTGTCAGGGAAATAAGCGTTGCCGCCGTCTATAATAATGTCGCCTTGCTCCAGGTGCGGAACGAGCGAGTCGATTGTTGCGTCTGTGCCTGCTCCTGCTTGAACCATGATCAGGATTTTGCGCGGTACTTCAAGCGATTGAACGAACTCTTCGATCGTATAAGTAGGAACGAGGTTTTTGCCTGCTGCTTCTTGTACAAGATCGTCTGTTTTCTCGCGGGAACGGTTGAACACCGATACCGTGAAACCTCTGCTCTCGATATTGAGTGCCAAGTTTTTGCCCATTACTGCCAATCCAATTACGCCAATTTGCTGTTTCGACATTTGGTTTCGTCCATCCTTTGTTATTTATTTGTTTTGCAATGACTTTATTCTACTCCTTTTGCTGGCAGAAGAAAACCGTTTGGATGAAAAAAAATTTCTTTTGGTTATTAATAAAATTGACCGCTCGTGAAAGATTCTCTTATATTTAATCAAAAAGTCAAGCGTGACGCGGCTTTCAGGCATTAGTCCTTTGCTTGCCTCACAACAAAAAAACGATCAAACGCTGTGCCTCATCGGAGCAGCATTCAATCGTTTAGCATTTTAGTATGAAAAAAAATTTCATGTCTATAACTCTAATTGCAGCATTTCTGTTCGAAGAACAGCCAGCTTCTCCTTCGATGCGTTTGCCGCCTCCTCATTGCCGTCCTGCAGCGCGTCGAACAACATCGACAGCTCGTAATCAAGCTCGTAGCGCAGGACGATTGCTCGCTCTTCCGCTCTCTTCGACTGGAAAGCTTTAATCATTTCCTCTATTGTCACGAAAGGCTTCTTTTGATAAATAATGCGATGTTCCATACCTGACACCTCCACGAGTCGTATAATCTCACCGAACATAATGCTCTCAATGACGATTTGACGATCTTTGATTCGCTTCACTACCGCATGTCCACGCGTGTCATTAATCAGCTTCTCGATCAACTCAGACAACTTTTCGTCCTTAATGATATAATCTCCGACAATTTTATACCGACTCTTCATTCGCTGAAACCGAAGCTTGACGAGCTTGCGGCCGGTGCGGATGGATACGAGAAACTGGCCCTCCGTCTCGCTCCAGTATAAGGAGTACCCTTCCTGAATCAGATCACGGATGAGATTTTGGATTTGCCGGCGGTCAAATCGCAGTTCTAGATTGCAATATTCGACTTCATAGCTCTTGTTCACGGCAATCCCTCCCTTGCTTTATGATAGTTGACGAAATAATCTGATAATTTGTTCTTACCAATATCTTATACTCCATCTTATGTAATGGCAACTTGGATTATTGACTAATTTTATGGAATCGGGCGCCTGTTTGTAAAAAAAAGGGGCAAGTCCGCCTATGTTAAGCGGTTTGTCCCCCATCTGTACAACTATTGACCGGCATTCAGCAACGACGCCATTGTAAGCGCTTCTTCGATCGTCACTTCCTTAGCCGCCGCTTCTGTCCTAAGCTTCGCTTCGACGATGCCGTTCGCCGCCTGCCTGCCGACCGTCAAGCGCAGCGGAATGCCGATCAGATCGGCATCCTTGAACTTAACGCCCGGCCTCTCATCCCGATCGTCGAGCAGCACTTCAATGCCGGCAGCCGTAAGTCGTTCTGCCAGCTGCGAGGCTAGCGCCATCTGAGTGTCATCCTTTGCCGACACAGGCACGATATGAACATGGTACGGCGCGATTGAAGCCGGCCACGCAATGCCTTGTCCATCGGCATGCTGCTCGATGACGGCCGAGAGCAGCCTCGACACGCCAATGCCGTAACAGCCCATAATAAGAGACTGTGCCTTACCTGAGGCATCGAGGAAAGTGGCTTCCATCGCTTCGCTGTATTTCGTCCCCAGCTTGAACACATGTCCGATTTCGATACCTCGGTGGAATTGAAGCCGCCCCTCTTCGCAACGGGGACAACGGTCGCCTTCCGCCGCATTGCGGTAATCGCCGCTCGCCATGCTGTTGAAATGAACGCCCGGCTGTACATTGGCAAGGTGATAATCCGCTTCGTTAGCACCGACAATGGATGTTTCCATTTGCGTAACCGCAATATCAGCATAGACCGGGATCGCCAGTCCGACTGGGCCCGTAAAGCCTGTAGGCGCGCCTGTTACCCGTTCGGTAGTCTCTTGATCAGCGAGCGCAAGCGAGTCAACGGCCAGTGACTGCTTCACCTTAATCTCGTTCACCTCGTGATCTCCGCGTACGAGAATGGCTACCGGATTGCCATCCGCTACGAAGATAAGCGTCTTAATGAATACGGATGCGTCAAGACCAAGCGATTCCGTAAGCTGCTCGATTTTTTTGATGCCTGGCGTATGCAGCCTTTTAGGCGCTGCTGGTTCAACTACTGCGGCATCCATTTGTGCGATGCCGTACTCCGCCTTCTCCAGATTGGCCGCATAATTGCAGCAGGTACATGATGCAATCGTATCCTCGCCAATATCGGCGAGAGCCATAAACTCGTGCGTGCCCCCTTCGCCGCCAATGGAGCCCGCATCTGCCTCTACCGCACGGAAGTTGAGACCGCAGCGCGTGAATATGCGGTGATAGGCGTCATACATGGCCATGTAGCTCCGATGAAGCCCTTCCCAATCCGCATCGAATGAATAAGCGTCCTTCATCAAAAACTCTCTGCCTCGCAGTAGCCCGTAACGCGGACGCTGCTCATCGCGGAATTTGGTCTGGATCTGATAGAGCGTCGCCGGCAATTGGCGATACGAACTGATCTCGCCGCGCAAGAGAGCCGTAATAACCTCTTCATGCGTCGGACCTAGCGCGAATTCCCGATCATGACGATCTCTCAGCCTGACAAGCTCCGGTCCATACACCTCATAACGACCGGATTGCCGCCAAAGCTCCGCGGGCTGCAGCGCCGGCATGAGCACCTCTTGCCCGCCAGCCTTATCCATTTCCTCGCGTACGATTCCCTCCAGCTTCCGCAGTACGCGGCGTCCGAGCGGCAAGTACGTGTAGATGCCTGCGGCAAGCTGTCTGACAAGACCGGCTCGCAGCAGCAGTTGATGGCTGACTGCCTCCGCCTCAGTCGGCGCTTCACGTAAGGTAGGCATTAGCATTTTACTTTGACGCATGAGAATTCCCCCGATTTTCGTGGATTTTGAGCATAAAAAAAGAACGCGTTCGTCAGGGACGAATGCGTTCGCGGTACCACCCTAATTCTGACCGCCCAAGAAAACGGCAGTTCTTCATTCAATAACGGAATGTTGACATTCCGGCGACAAGCTCCCATGACGATCGTCTGGCAGCCACCGCAGCTCGCAAGGCAGGGAGCTTATCGGCCATTCGCGGAAGCCTTTCAACCGATGGGCTTCCTCTCTGTCGCGAACGTTGTTCCGATCAGCATAACCTTGGTCAATGCTATTGTGATATCGTAAGATAAGCTTTTGAATAATTTACAATATTCGCTTGCCACAAGTCAAGACGCTTCCGGCTTCAGCCTACAGACTTTGCTTGCTCGGCCTAAGCACCGCCGAACCGAAGGCGATGAGTACGGCCGCGAACAAGACCAGAATGGCTAGCTGCAAGCCGATATCCGCAACGCTTCCTCCGCCGCCGAGCCGGTCGATCGCTTGAAGAGCCCATTTCTGCGGCAAAAAGTTCGCCAGCTTCTGCATGAACGTCGGCAGCATCGACAAGGGGAAGAAGCAACCGCTGACCATACAGCTTGGCATGATGACGAGGTTATTAATTTGCGTAAGTTGCCGGCTGTCTCTGACCAGCCCGGCAATAGCCGACGTAAGACCGACGGCAGCCAGCAAGAAAAACTCAAGCACCAGCAGCATGTAGCCGAACGAGACGCCAGGATCGTATTGGAACACAAAGTACGTCAAGCTTAGCACGATGAGAAGCTGCAGCGTCCCTACGGCCATGCTGCCCAGAAAGTTGCCGAGCGAGATGTCGATCGCTCTGACCGGCGCCGTATACATCCTCGCCATCGTGCGAAGCTCTCTGTCCTCCATGATGAACCCGATGGATTGACTGACGAGCATCATGACGAACATGAGCAGAATACCGACCATAATCGGACTGGACAAAATATTCCCAAGCTTCGTCCCGACATGCTCCGTCGTGACAAGCGGCTTCTCCTGCGCGGCCAATAGTTCCTTGAGGAGCTGCATGACCCCCTCCTTATCGACTCCTACCGTACCCACAACCATCGCGGCGGACGCGGACAGCTTCTTCGTCTCTGCCTCCAGCGTCGTAGCCAGCGAGGCGTTCCAAAGCTGAATATTCATCCGGTACATCACGGCTGGAACGTGATTGCCCTCGAGCAAAGCGGCTGTATAATCCGACGGAATGAATACGGCGGCATCCGCTTTTCCATCAAGCACCTGCTGCTTGATTTCCTCCTCGGTACTCCCTGTCACATCGCGGACATCATACAGCTTTTCGCGTGATAAAGCCTCTTTTACGTATGCGCCCAGCTCGCCGGCATCCGCATTCGCAACAGCGATAACGGCTTGTTGGCCTTGTGCGCCGAGCAGACCCGTCAACACGGATAATATGATAGCCGGAAGCAGCATGTTGAGGAATAACCCCCGTCTTGAGCCCATTGTCCGTTTGATTAACTGCAGAGCAATATGGATACTAGGCATCCTGCTTCACCACCTTAGGCAATCTGATCACGGCAAGTGCGGATAGTGCGACCGCGATAATAGCCAGAATCGTTACCGCTTGGCTAAAAGCGGACCAACCTGAACCGTTCATAATCGCCCGGAGCCCCTCATTGGCCCAGTGATTAATCGTCCACTTGGAGACATCTCCGATGATGACGTCAATATCCGCGATCATTCCTCCGCTTACAAAGGTCATGGTGAATGCCACGATACCGAATACCGTTTGCGTTGTCTTGACCGTCTTGGCGAAGGAGGCAATGATAATAGAGATGCCCGCTCCGATAGCCGTTGTGAGCAAGCTGATGAGAAATAGCCAAACGTAATTCGAGCCCCAGTCGACGCCGTATGCGTAAGTCGTGAATACGACAATAATAACAGCCTGCAGCCCCGCAACGAGGAAGGAGCCCGTTATGATGCCGAGAACAAGCCCGGCGAAAGATAGCGGCAACGTGAACATGCGCTGCAGCGTGCCGTTCTTATGTTGGTTCAACAGCTCGATGGCTGCCAGCATGCCGCCATACAGAAGGAACATGATCAAGTAAGTCGCCGCATAATATTGCATGGCCGATACGGAGTGGAAAATCTGGTTGCTGTCAACGCCAAGCATGCCGACCTTTACGAACGGTTCGGTCGAACCCGTTCCTCCGGATGCCGCTTGCCCGCTACCTGCCTCCGGCCCAAGAACGGCTTGCGCAGCCACTTCTCTGTTAACCTCCGCTAAGTAACTGTTGATGACCGATTCCACGGCCAAATTTTTCTCCGCGTACCTCCCTGAATACGTATTCCACGATACATTCTCGCCGCTTAGAACACGACTGGAGTAATCAGTCGGAATGACGACGCCATAGTCGGACTCGGATTCCGTCACGGACGGCTGTACGTCTCCTTCCTCCTCCGCGACAATAAGCCGAACGTAAGGTTTGATGGCATCATTTTCCCAGAAGGCGTCCACGCTCGCCCGCAGCTCTCCCTGATCGCCGTTGTATACGATCACTTTCGCAGGCTTAATCTCCGTATCGAAAGCACTTCCGAGCATATAAATAAGAATAAGCGGCAATACGATCAATATTAAAATCAATGATTTTTTGCGACTGTATTTAAGCAGCTCGTAATAAGCCGTTGTCCACCAAATCCGCATTTATCGTTCCCTCCCAAGCTTGTTAACCGAGCATTCGGCATTTCCGCTAATCGTCCCGCAGCGTACGACCCGTCATTTGCAGGAACATCGATTCCAAATTCGGCTCGACCCGCGTCAGCTTCCGAAGCGTAATGCCGTGTTTTTGAAGGATGAACAGCAAATCCTGAAGCATCGAAGACGACTCCTTGACCGTCACCTCTAATGTCGTTCCATTGTTTTGCTCATCGATCTGGCGAACGCCCGGATGCTGCTTCAGCTCTTCCATCGCTTGCCCCAGCTGGCGGTCGATCTCGAAGATCAGCTTCTCGTCTTGGCCAGCCTGCTGCTTCAGCTCCTCCTTCGTTCCGCATGCAATGAGCTTGCCGTTATCCAGAATCCCTACGCGCGAGCAGATCGCTTCAACCTCTTCCATGTAATGACTCGTATAGATAACGGTCGAACCCAGCTTATTAAGCTCGCGCACCGAATCCAAAATATGATTTCTGGACTGCGGGTCGATGCCGACCGTCGGTTCGTCCATAATAATGAGCTTCGGCCGATGCATAATCGCGCAAGCGATGTTCAGCCGCCGCTTCATGCCGCCGGAGAACGTCCGAGGCTGATCGCCCGCCTTCTCCAGCAACCCGACGAATTGCAGCGCCTCCGCCACACGCTCCTTAAGAAGCTTTCCTCTAAGTCCATACAGCTTTCCGAAGAAAGTAACGTTTTCTTTGGCCGTCAGTGTCTCGTAGATCGCAAGCTCCTGCGGCACGAGACCGATTCTTCGCTTGACCTCCAGCGGCTGCTTGCCGATCGAGTAACCGCCGACGGTAATGTCTCCGCTGGTGGCATTCAATAGTCCGGCCAGCATGTTGATCGTCGTGCTTTTGCCCGCTCCGTTCGGACCAAGCAAACCGAACACTTCGCCTTCGCCTATTTCGAGCGACAAATGATTGACCGTCACCTTCGTATCGTATTTTTTGACCACATCTCGAAATGAAACCAAACTCATGTCTGTTCATCCTCTCTCTTGCGCCCTTGTTAACTCTGATTATACGGAAGGATTTGGATGCAGGCAGGTCTCCAAAGTCATGAGATCGAGGTGACAAAAGTCATTTTTGCCAAAATGATGCATGCCTGCGATACCGGCGACCAGGTTGACTGTCTGTGATATAATGAGAAAACGCCTATCGCAATATATGGAAGCGGATATGGCTAACGCCGTCAAAAAAGCATAGATTGGGAACAAATTCAGTTTCGGGAGACCATTCCATATGAATGTCATACTGCTCCGAATGCGAAGCTTGCTCATAGCTATACCGGCACTTGTAACCATCATAGATATTGAAGCAAGAACATACGCCCCGTATACCGCATTCGCACTGATCGCCCTCTTAATTAGCAAAGCCGACATTATCAAGCCTCGATTAGCAGGACCGATACTGATTGTGGAGCTCGTCTACTTTAGCTGGTTTTCTTATACGTACGGCGGAATTTTATACCTCCTGCCTTTCGCAACGCTTATTGCGGCATTCCGCAGAGGAGCGACCGTGCGAGCTTGCGCGGCTTGGACGGCCATCGGCTGTGCGGCGCTTACGGTCGGACTGTACGGCAGAGAGCTTGAGTTGATTGTTGCTCTCCTCGTCTTATGGGGAACGGCCGCGGGCATGCTCTTCGTTACGAATGATTTTGAGAAAAAGAGGTTTAAGTTCGAAGAGCTGTATGAAGCGCTCACGATCAGCAACGAGCAATTGGATGCCGCCAAAGACCGTATGAAAGATTACGCCGCCCAAATCGAGCAATACGCCCAGACCGAGGAACGAAATCGAATTGCCAAGGATATCCATGACGATCTCGGGCACCGGCTCATTCGCGTGAAAATGATGTCGGAAGCCGCGCTGCATCTGTTTGACGTCGATACGGATAGAGCCCGCGGCATTGTCGAGCAAATCCGCGATCAATTACAGGACAGCATGGAGCGCATGCGCCGAACCGTGCGCAAGCTCGCTTCGGATAGCGATAGCGAACCGCGTCGTTACGCGCTGGATCGGTTAATGGCCGAATCGGTGGACGGACAAGGCTACGAGGTCCGATTCGAGGTGCACGGCAATCCGAGGCCGATCTACCCGAGCATGGAGCTTATATTGTTCAAGAACGCGCAAGAAGCGATAACGAACGCGATCAGGCATGGCGAAGCAACAGTCATTACCGTCGACCTCAGGTTCGAGAGCGACAGCGTGTCCTTGACGGTTGCGAATGACGGCATGCTGCCGAACGAGCCTGTAGAAGCCGGACTTGGCATACGCGGCATGCGAGAGCGGATCGCCCTCATTGGCGGAAGGCTGGAGGTTGCGACCGCGGAGCAATTTGCCATCACAACTATTTTGCCGCTGTTAACGAAGTAGGTTCGCGCAAACGGAAGGCGGCGGCGTGATTCGGGATTACATATGCGAGCGCCATAAATAAGGAGGTGCACACGATGATCAAGGTTCTTGTCGTCGATGACGATCCGTTTATTCGGGAAAGCATGCATGTGATATTAGATCTGGATAAGGAACTTCAAGTCGTCGGCGTTAGTCAGAACGGCAGAGAAGCCGCCGACTTCGCGGCTGTTCACCCTGTTGATGTCGTGCTTATGGATATTCGAATGCCGGTCTGCGACGGCGTGGAAGGCACGAAGCTGCTTCGTGCCTTGCCGGTTCCGCCTGCCGTCCTCATTCTGACGACATTCGACGATGACGATTATATTGCGCAGGCCATTCGCAATGGGGCGAACGGTTACTTGCTTAAGAACGTTTCGCCTAGCCTCATTATTAATGGCATTAAGACCGTTCATCAAGGCACGATGCTAATTCATCCCGACATTGCCCGCAAACTGGCTGGCATGCTTGAATCGCCTCGCGGCGGTTCGGTCGAGCCATCCTTTCTATTCGATCAAGCAAGCAAAAGATTGGCCGAGCAGGGCTTGACGGTGGCGGAATGCCAGATTGTCCGTCACGTAGCGGACGGGCAGTCGAACAAGGAAATTGCTTCGTCGCTCTTTCTAAGCGAAGGAACGATTAAGAATTACATTTCTGAAATTCTTAACAAGCTTGAATTGCGAGATCGGACGCAGCTTGCGATCTATTATTTGAAGCTCTTGCAGGGCTTGTAAGTCCATCACAGACATAGAGGAGAGAAATTATATTATGGCAACGAAAACAGCAACAGCCGGACTAGTCGGCTTCACGCAAGAGGATTTTAACGTATTTCAACTGGAAGGCTTGGAGGAACGCATGGCTGGCATTCAAGAGCTTATTCAGCCGAAATTCCAAGCTATCGGCGAACGGCTGGCTGGCGAGCTTGCCGTTCATGCCGGCGACGAAATGTATCTGCATATCGCGAAACACGCCAGACGCACGGTCAACCCTCCGAAGGATACTTGGCTCAGCATTTGCAACAACAAACGCGGCTACAAATCTCATCCGCATTTCCAGTTGGGCCTGTTCGATGACCATCTGTTCCTGTGGCTGGCGCTCATCTATGAAGTGCCGAACAAATCGCAGATTGCTACAGCTTATTTGGACAAGCTCGATGACGTCATTGCCGCCGTGCCGGACAACTATATGATCTCTCTTGACCATACGATGAAGGAAGCGACGAGAACCGGAGATATGAGCACCGAGGATTGGAACAAGGCGCTCGTCCGGTTCCGCGACGTGAAGAAAGCGGAGCTGTTGATCGGCCGCCACATTCCGGCGGATGACATGCTGCTGCGCAGCGGCGATATTTTGCTCAAATTCGCATCTTCGACATTCGAAACGCTTATGCCGCTTTATCGTATGTCGCTTGTATAAACTGCTAGATATATGAAATATGAAAGGCCGTTCTGCACGATCTGCAGAACGGCCTTTCTTTTCGTTATATCTAAATTATTGTACCGATGCCGCCGCTTCCTTCGCAGCTCCATTCGTATTCGCAATACGTTGCTTGCGCGACTTGCGGAAGTACAGCAATTCATAAATACAAGGCACGATGATGAGCGTAAGCAATGTCGCAGCCGTCAGACCGCCAATGACAACAATAGCAAGACTTTGCGAGACTATGCTTCCCGACTCATGCGAGCCGAATATAAGCGGCAGCATCGCAGAGATTGTCGCCACCGCTGTCATGACGATTGGACGCATCCTTGTCGTTGCGGCTTCTATAAGCGCCTCGCGAATCGACATATGCTCCTCGTTCTGTCTGACGCGGTCGAGCAATACAATCGCATTGGTAACGACGATACCGATCAGCATAAGCGCACCGAACATCGCGGTGAAGTCTGGCGTTACGCCTGAGATGAGCAAGCCTGTCACTGCGCCGATAGCCGCAAGCGGCAGCGAGAACATAATGGCAAGCGGTGTGCGCAATGTCTTGAACGACAGCACCATAATCAAGTATACGAGACCGATGGAGATTAATGCGGTTAAGCCCAGATCCGCGAAATCACTCGCTTGCTCCGCAGATGCACCGCCTACGGATAACGCAACGCCTTCCGGCAGCTTAAGCTCATTCGTCTTATCGGTAATCGCGCTGCCGACGACCGACAGCTCTTTCGGTTCTACGGTTGCCGTTACGCGTACATACATTTTACCGTCTTTATGGTAGAAGCTGCTCGGCTCTTCCTTACGAACGAGCTCGGCAATATCCGACATCGCTTTCGGACCAGCTTCTGTCATAACCGTAAGCGACTTAAGATCTGTTTCAGAGGTTGGGTTAACAATTGGCTGCAAAATAACAGGCGTGTCATGATCCTCAATTCGGATGCTGCCAATCGGCAGAGGGTTCAACATGCTTTGCAGTTGCATCGCTAGCTCTTCGCCCTTCGCAGCAGCCGGATCAATATTGAACGAGTAGACTGGCTTCTTCTCCTCGAGATTGCTTTCCACCTTTAGCACGCCGTCTACCGGTTTCAGCGCTGCAAGCAGCTCTTGAGCAGCTTGTTCAACCTTCGCCGGATCTTCGCCGGTAACGTCTACGAAAATTTGCGATGAACCTCCGCCCATCATCAAATCGGTAGCGTTCACGAGCAGTTCCGCTTCTCCATAACCATCTTTCTGTTTTTTCACATCATCCATGAACTGCTCGGCATCGACTCCATCGTTCAGATCCACGATGTAAGCGACAAGCGTCGGCGAATTGACTCCGCCATACTGGGCAGCGTCGGCGCTATTGCCGATGGACATCATCACCCATTCCGTGCCATCATTTTCTGCCAAATAGGACTCGAGCTTCTTCCCGCCTTCTTCTACCGCTTCGGCAGGCGTATCGCTCGGATATTGCAGCGAGACGTTTACCGTGCCAGCGCTGGAAGAATCAAGCGCGCCCTTCGGCATCGCGACGTATGCGCCGATTGAACCTACGAACAGTACGATCGCAATCACAATCGGCACCCATTTCCGTTGCAAGTTCCAGCGGATGAATGCAGCGAACCTCGGTGAGCCTGTATGCTCCTTCTCCTTCGTGCCGCGCAATAACCACGCGCTTAACAAAGGAACAACAGTCAGCGCTACAATAAGCGATGCTAGAAGCGAGTAAGCAACAGTCAATGCGAATGGCAACAGGAACGCTTGGAGCGATCCGCGCAGAAGTCCCATTGGCAGGAATACCGCTACCGTTACGAGCGTCGACGACGTAATCGCCGATGCCACTTCCTTCGTCGCATCTGTAATGAGCTTCATGGAGAAAGGCTCTTTTTGTAATCTTCTATATATATTTTCAATGACGACGATACTGTCGTCGACAAGTCGACCGACCGCAACCGCAACTCCGCCTAGTGTAATAATGTTGAGCGAAACGCCGGATAATTGCAGCAAATAGAGCGTAATGCCGAGTGACAACGGTATGGATACGACCGTTACGATCGTCGCCTTCAGATTGCGCATGAACAATAGGATAACAATTGTAGCGAATAATGCACCTAGCAACACTTCGCGAAGCATGCTGTTCACCGAAGATACGACCGATTCAGCCGTGCTAAGCACGACGGAAATTTCGATCCCCTCTACGTCTTCGTTCAGTCGGTTAACCGCCTCTTCGATTGCGTTGCCGGCTTTCACCGCATTAGCGTCCGCCGACTTGGAAATGGTGAACATGATTGCGTCCTTGCCGTTCAGTCGGTTAATGCTCTCCTGATCATTGGCATAGTCGACCTTCGCGACGTCAGCAAGCGTTACACCTGGAATGATCGGAAGTTTGCGCAGCGTCTCGATATCCGCAATTTGATCGTTAAGGACAATGTTGGCCGCCGATCCGTCTACATTCTTCTCGCCTAGCGATGCCGTTACGCCCCGTCCTTGCAGTACGCCCATCAGCGTTTGCGCAGGAATGCCAGCCGATGCCAGCTTATCCGTTAGCGGAGTCACTTGAATGGTTGGCGTCGATTTGCCGCCAATCGAAATCTGTCCCGCTCCCTCGGAACGCTGCAGTTCCGCTTTTACTTCCTTGAACTTGTCATCCTTCTGCTGATCCGTCAACCCTTCTTCGAAGGTCATTACGACCCAGGAGATAGGTATCATCGAAGTGTTGAATTGCACGACGAACGGCTTCATAACGCCCGCCGGAAGCTGTACCTGATCGACGATTCGTTCGATCTCCGCCTTCGCTTCCTTCATATTCGTTTTCGAATCAAAATTCAAGTTCACTTGAGCGTAACCATCGCCCGAGGTCGAGAACATATCCGTCTTGCCTTTCACGAAGGCCACCGCTTCTTCAATCGGTCCCGTCACTTGCTGTTCCATCGACTTCGCGTCATTGCCCGGTCCGATTGCCGTAATCATGACTTGCGGATTGTCCGCAGCTGGCAAAAACTCCATCGGCAGCCTGAGGTAGCTCATCACCCCCATCGCTAGTGCCATGATTACAATCAAAATAATAGCTGCCTTATTGCGGAAGGACCACTCCGTCAATCTACTCATCTTTCCCGACTCCTTCTCCCATACGGTTTCTTTGTTTTTGTCTTTCATAATCATAAAGGTCAGGCAGACTTTGTAAAAACGTCTCGAGAACGTTATTTGATCTCGCCTTTAGTCGGAACTAATCTACGCCTTAAGTCTAGGTCGACCTCACGAATGAGTAAGTACTCACTTCTATTTTTGCTATACCTCGCTTATAATCAAATGAAGTGAGTAATCACTCATTCACGACATTTCATTCGAGGAGCGTGTATTTCATGTCGGCTACCCCTTCGGTAAACGGGCAATCGGTGTCTGCTGTACAGTTGCATCAGATACAGCGTCGATTTAATGGCAAAACCATACTCGACGGCATATCGCTTACCATTCCGCAAGGCGAGCTATTCGGGCTGCTCGGCCCCTCCGGCTCTGGCAAAACAACTCTTATTAAGCTTATAACAGGTATCGACCGCGCCGACGGCGGCAGTGTTCACATGCTTGGCGAGCCCATTCCTCAGCTTAAGATGCTGCAAGCGTTCGGCTATATGGCGCAATCCGACGCTCTCTACAATGAGCTAACCGGCAAACAGAACTTAGCATTCTTCGGTGCGCTCTTTGGCTTAAAAGGCGCTAAGCTGCAAGTACGCATTCAAGCGGTTGCCGCACTCGTTGAACTGTCTGACCACCTTAACAAGCAAGTTAGCGACTACTCAGGCGGGATGAAGCGCAGATTATCGCTGGCTACCGCACTGCTTCATGAGCCTCGGCTGCTCGTTCTCGACGAGCCGACCGTAGGCATCGATCCGGTGCTGCGGCGATCGATATGGGCGGAGCTCTCCGCTCTTAGCCAGCAAGGCGTAACGATTATCGTTACGACTCATGTCATGGACGAGGCTGAGAAATGTGACCGCCTAGGCATGATTAGAGACGGCAAACTAATCGCTGTCGATACGCCGCAAGCCATAATCGAGCAAGCGGGAGCGGCAACGATCGAGGAAGCGTTCATCACTCTCGGGCAGCAGCAAGTTGCCGGAACGGAGGCGACACAATGAGAATCCGCGCACTGGCCCTCCGCATCATCCGGCAATTTATTAGAGACAAGCGAACTCTCGCTCTATTATTCCTTGCTCCATTGCTCATCTTAAGCTTGATGAAGCTGGTCTTCGACGGTCAAGCGATAACTCCCGATATTGGGACGGTCAACGCGCCTCAAGCATTCACAGACGAGCTGACTGCAGCCGGCGCATCGCTAACGGAGTACGCCTCGACCGACGAGGCGCAACTGGCGATTGAGCATGGGGATCTCGATGCTTTCATCCAAGTCGGCACTCCCGGATTCGCAATCACGCTCGAAGGCAGCGACCCGGCGATGAACAAGGCGGTTATGCTGCTATTCCAAAACACGCTTCAAGCAAAGGTCAGCTCGTCACTGCCGGCGATCACCTATTTGCATGGCGGTCCGGATATGGCCTCCTTCGACTCATTCGGCCCGGTTCTTATTGGTTTCTTCTCGTTTTTCTTTGTCTTCCTGCTCGCTGGCGTGTCGTTTCTAAGAGAGCGTACGACCGGCACCTTGGAACGTCTGCTTGCCTCCCCGATCAGGCGCACCGAGGTGGTGCTCGGTTACTTGGCAGGCTTCGGTCTGTTCACGCTCATACAGGCGATGCTGATCGCTTGGTATTCCATTAACGTGTTAGGCATGTACATGGCCGGACAGATCGGTTATGTGCTGCTTATTAACCTGCTGCTCTCATTAACCGCGTTGACGCTGGGAACTCTCCTGTCTTCTTTTGCCAGCAATGAATTTCAAATGATTCAGTTCATCCCCATTGTCATCGTGCCGCAAGCCTTTTTCTCCGGCTTATTCAATCTTGATGCGATGAATCCTTGGCTGCAAAAGATCAGCTACGCAATGCCGCTCTTCTATGGAGCTGACGCGATGCAAGGCATCATGATTCGCGGCGAAGGCTGGCGTGACATCGGGATCGATGTATATGTGCTCATTGGCTTCTCCTTGTTGTTCGCGCTGCTGAACGTGCTGGCGCTGAAGAAACACAGGAGTATGTAAGAATTTCATTACTTTGCTATAATGACTTCAATAGATAGAGAATGGTAAGGAGTGAGGAAGTGTCTGAGCGTAGGGATGAGCAAGAACCGATAGAAAAATGGCTGAAGGAGCTTCTGAAGCTCGACGAGGCTGAACATGCGATGACCGATAAGCAGCTCAAGATCGTGCAGGCTGCCGCCGATATATTCGCGGAGAAAGGGTTCGCCGCTTCCTCAACAAGCGAGATTGCGCAGCGTGCAGGCGTTGCGGAGGGGACGATATTCCGTCATTACAAGACGAAGAAGGATTTGCTGCTGTCGATCGTCACGCCAGTGATGGCGAAGCTGATTGCACCGTTCGTCCTGCGTGACTTCAATAAAGTGCTGGATAGCACCTATGACAGCTACGACCAGCTACTGCGCGCCATTATTGTTAATCGAATCGAGTTTATAGAAAAGAACATGAAAATCCTAAAGATTTTCATTCAGGAAATTCCATTCCATCCCGACATGCAAGAGCAGTTCCAGAAGCAAATACTATCGAAAATATTGGAGAAGCTGACCGCCAGCGTCGAAAAGTTCCAGCGCAACGGCTCGCTTATCGATTGGTCGCCGCTCACGATCATTCGGTTATCGGTGTCTAGTATAATCGGTTATGTGCTATCGCGTTCATTGTTCGGTTCGAAGGATGCGGTGAACTGGGATGATGAAGCGGAACGAGAAGCTACAATTACATTTGTATTAAAGGGATTGGCTCCATAAAAAGGAAGGGCTGTGCGAATAGCGAATGAGATCGCTAATCGCACAGCCCTCTTTCATGCTCTTGCCCAGCCTAAGCTTCTGTCGCAGTTTCCTGCTTGTCCAGCGAGCGGAATCGGATCAGCAACAACAGTGCGGCTAAACATAAGATGCCGCCGATCAAATAAGGAAGACCCATCGAGATGGTGAACACGAACGAGCCAAGCAACGGTCCGGCAATACGTCCGAGACTGTCCATCGAGGAGCTAAGTCCGGAAGCAACGCCTTTCCCTACCTTCGTCTTCTGAGTAATTAACGACGTTACACAAGGTCTGATAAGCGAGTTCCCGATGCCGAATACGGCCAGCGAAAGTGTTGCCCACCATAAGGAATGCGCACCTAGCAGCATAAAAAATCCGATCGCCGAGATGACAAGTCCGATGCCGATATATTTCGGTTCATCGCCCGTCTTAATCCGGCGTCTTACGAAGCCGCCTTGCACAAGCGCTCCGACAAAACCGCAGACGAAGAATAAAATGCCGACCTGCAGCGGCGTCACATCAAATCGCTTCATTCCGAAAAACTGCAGTGTCGCCTCCATGCCCGCGAGCGTAAAGGTCACGAAGAAAGCAAGCACATACAAGTATTTGAGCGGTCCTGTGAATGCTGAAAAGCGGGACTCCCGCTTCTCCGTGCTCTTGCGACGCTGCTCTGGCGGCAACGATTCCTTCAGCATCATGAAAGCCAAAATGAACGTAATTAGCGCTAGACCCGATGCGGTGTAGAACGGCGTTTCCAGCGATACGAGACTTAATATCCCGCCGAAGCCTGGTCCAACGGTGAAGCCCAGACCGATCGACATGCCGACGAGTCCCATCCCTTTCGTCCGTTGCTCAGGCGGAGTAATGTCTGCTACGTAAGCGACGATAACCGATGCAACCGCACCGGAGAACAATCCGCCAAGAATACGGGACAAATACATGAGCGTCAAGTCGCCTGAAGACAGACCGAACAGCAGGAAGCTGACTGCGAAGCCCAATATGCCGGTTAAAATAATGGGTCTTCTGCCGATCCGATCCGACAATCCGCCCCATAACGGGGACAGAACAAAGGATACAGCCGAATACAAAGCAAGCATCCAGCCGGTATGAATCTCCGCCCCATCCGGGTCGGCGGCTTGTATAATTTCTGGCATAACCGGGATGATAATGCCAAAGCCTATGAATGTAGTCATTAAAGTTGCCATTACGATAGCCATACGATTTTTTAACATGCTGTAATCCCTCCACCCACCTATGTTACCATAACCGTTTATGGGATTGGTATGAACAATTCGAGAACAAATAGCCAAACCTATCCTTTTATAAAAATAAGGAAAGTATAAATTCCACACTTATACTTGTGTCTATATTTCACCGTGAAACATTGTTATTGCCGCCAAAGATGGCGAGAGCCGTTTGCGCTTGAATGAAAATGAAGCTTGCATTCCCCCCTGTTTTTGCTATACTGGGGCTTGTTTGCACATCAGATGAAAGGCAGGGATGAAAGCGATGGATCATAGCAATACCCCGCTCTTCAACGCCCTTCGCCGACATGCGGCGCAGGATCCCGTTCAGTTCCACATACCCGGTCACAAAAAAGGGCTAGGAAGCGATTCCGAATTTCGTGAATTCATCGGCGACAATGCTTTGTCGATCGATCTCATCAATATAGCACCGCTTGATGACCTGCATCAGCCAACCGGAGTCATTGAGGAAGCTCAGAAGCTTGCCTCCGATGCGTTCGGTTCCGATTATACGTACTTCTCCGTACAAGGAACGAGCGGCGCTATTATGACGATGATTTTGTCCGTATGCGCGCCGGGCGATAAAATTATCGTTCCACGCAACGTTCATAAGTCTATTATGGCGGCTATTATTTTCGCAGGCGCGAGACCCGTTTTCATTTCTCCCGCTCGCGACAGCAACCTTGGTATTGACCATGGCATTACGACCCGTTCCGTTCGCAAAGCGCTAGAGCGTCACCCTGACTCCAAAGCCGTGCTCGTTATTAATCCGACCTACTTCGGCATTTGCGCTAACTTAAAGGAAATCGTTGAGCTCGTTCATAGCTACGATATTCCTGTCCTTGTCGACGAGGCGCATGGGGTGCTCATTCATTTCCATGAGAAGCTGCCGATGTCCGCCATGCAAGCAGGAGCAGATATGGCGGCTACGAGCGTACATAAGCTCGGCGGTTCCATGACACAAAGCTCGGTGCTTAACGTGCGCAAAGGTCGCGTTAATCCGCAGCGCGTGCAGACGATCATCAGTATGCTGACTACCACTTCAACTTCTTATATATTGCTTGCGTCGCTTGACACATCGCGCCGCAATCTAGCGCTTAACGGACATGAGCTTGCCGAGAAAGCGATCTCGCTTGCCCAACATGCTCGCGCGGAAATCAATAAGATTCCGGGACTTCATAGCTTCGGAGAAGAAATTCTCGGAGGCGAAGCGACGTATGATTACGATCCGACGAAAGTATGCATTCACGTCCGTCATCTGGGCATTACCGGCTACGAGACGGAGAACTGGCTGCGCGACAACTATAATGTTGAGATCGAGCTGAGCGATATGTATAACATTCTTTGCCTAGTTACGCCTGGTGATACGTCCGACTCGGTATCAAAATTAATCGAAGCGCTGCGCGGGCTGTCCGACAAGTTCCACGAAGGCGCCGAAGCACGCGAGCTCGTCGTCAAGATTCCGGACATTCCGCAGCTCTCGCTGACGCCGCGCGACGCCTTCTACGCCGAGACAGAAGTCATTCCGTTCAAGGAATCGGCAGGTCGGATTATCGCTGAATTCATCTACGTCTATCCGCCGGGAATTCCGATTCTGCTGCCGGGCGAGGTCATCTCGCAAAAAAATATCGACTACATTATCGATCATGTCGAAGTCGGCCTGCCAGTCAAAGGACCGGAAGATCGCAGCATCGAGTACGTGAAAGTAATCGTGGAAGAAACGGCTATCAGCTAATATCCTTTTATTGTCACTTCCAAACGGTCATGCTATGATGTTGACAGAGGTGAGAGTCGATGAGTCAGAGCGCTTATATTAAATTCGTGCAAGGTTCATTAGCCCCGAGCTTAACGTTAGACGATGTACGCAGCAAGCTGCAGCATTACAGGGAACAGACAGCGCTCACCGGCACCCAGCTCGATTGGGATTATGCTGAAGCCGCTTTTCCTTATACGTTCGAATCGAAAGGCGACGATCGCTGGTTCTATTTGAAAGGAATCACATCTCACTACAATCACATTCTATTCGGCACTGGCGAAGCGACTAGCGCGGCCGGCGATACCGTACCTTGCGTACAGGTCGTCCTGCCGGACAGCGCGACGCATGGCGACAAGGCCAAAGCGAATGAGCTATGCAAGTACATGGCGAAGCAGTTGCAAGCCGAGCTTACGCTTTTCAACGGCCGGACCGTTTATTATTATCCACGCAAGTAAACGAAAGCAAAAGAAGGGGCAGCCGCGGCTGCCCCTTCTTTTCTTATGCAATGATAAAGTCGGCGAATTACTTCGCTTCGTTCTCCGTACGAGCAATTTCCTCGTAAATAGCCGTAACGCGATCCCACTCGGCGTCGTCTTCGATGCCAACGAGGAATGCTTCTTCGTTCTCTTCTTCAATACGGAAAATAACGCCGTCCGCTTCCGGATCGTTGCGATCCAGCAGAACTGCGTATACATTGTTCTCGGATTCAAACGTATAAACCATAACCATTTCACGCTCTATGCCTTCATCGTCAGTCACGATAAACACATGCTCTTCGTGCTCATGGTCTTCACCGCAACCGCAATTATCTCCATGCTCATGCTGATGCTCGCTCATGATATTACCCCATTTCAGTTATATATGCATACCTTGCTATCCTACCACGATATGTTATGCTGGTCAAACAAAACGCCTCCCCGTAATGGGGAGACGTTCATTAAGGCGCTAATGACGATATTTGCTTCTCGGAGATGGCTTGCCATTCATCTGAGCCCTTCAGCTTAATGAAGAATAGAATCGGATATTTCCCGGCAGATTCGAACTTGTACTCGATATCCTCGGTTGCATACCAGAAGTTATCGCTCTTCGGATTAACTGCTCCGCTCTGTATGACTCTCTCCTTGCCGCCAGGGTCGAATATAGATACCTTAACAGCCGTTATTTCGGCCTTCAAGTTATCGATCTGGGCGAACACCTTAAAGCTGCCTTGGAAACCTTTGTTGACGTTGCCGAAAACGTTATTGTTCCGGAAGAGGAACATATGCACATTTGGTTTGTCGACCGTAGCCCGCTTGCTTTGATTGTCCCACTCCACTATAGCTTGCATAGAAGATGCGATCTGCCGCAGCGGCAAATAAGTTTTGCCGTCTACTATAATTCCGCCGTCATCTTGATTTATGCCATTAATAATGACTCGTACCTTCTGAGTTGCAGCATCCGCGAACAGCATCGTTCCGCCCCATAGGGATAGCAGCACCAACAGAATAATTACCTTTCTGAATCTCATCGCTGTGGACCTCCATCCGATTGCCTGGATGTAAGTTTATACTCACAGAGAGGTCCAAAGTTGCGGGGCCGCTTCATATTTTTTCATTGCTGCCTCAAAGCGCAATGCCTGTCGTCAGTCGCTGTCAAATGCTGTTGAAATATGCGCTTGCCTGGGAAATAGTCAGAAAATTAATTTTATTACCCGTAGGTTCTCGTAAGGACGCAAGGTACCCCTTTGCCAACGGCTCCCGGCTGCCTCATCCGATCCAAATAGCGCATCCCTCTTGTGCAAGGCGTCTTGCATACTGCGCATGTATCGGACAACACAAGCTTATAATGATATTGCTTCCTCTCGCTCGCCGGTTTCTTCTTGGCTACTTTCCCTTTTCCTTTGCCTTTGCTCAACTTGGATGCACCCCTTCGATAATATCCATTCGCTCCTGCATTGTATGTAGAGAGGGGCGAATGTGCATCTACATTTGGCATCGACAAGTAATTTTTGGTACAGTAATGACATGAAAACGATGGAGGAATCATTATGTTTATTCAAATGGTAGGGACAGGTAGCGCTTTTGCCAAAAAATACGATAATAACAACGCCTTGATCGAAGCGGGAAGCTTTCGCTTGCTGCTGGACTGCGGCATAACGCTCCCTAAGGCGCTTCATCAAACAGACTTAACTTTCAATGATCTTGATGCCGTATTAATTAGCCATATCCATGGCGATCATGTTGGCGGGTTAGAAGAGCTTGCCTTTCAAATGATGTTTAAATATGGGCGTAAACCGGTCCTTTATATTGTAGAAGATATAATCGAACCTCTATGGGAGCAGACGCTTCGGGGAGGGCTTACGCAAGGTCCTCTGCAGACGCTGGGCGATTTTTTTGAAGTGAGAAAGCTTCATGCTGACCGTGAAACGGAGATTGCGCCAGGCTTAACGGTGCTGCCGATAGAAACAAAACATATCGAGAACAAGAAGAGCTACTCCTTCCTATTCAACCGCCGCTTCTTCTACAGCGCTGATATGCGTTTCGACGGAGAACTGCTGCAGAGACTCGTCAATGACGGGATTGAGACAATCTATCATGATTGCCAATTGGAAACGCCGGCCGTCGTTCATGCAGGCTTAGACGAGCTGATGACCCTGCCTGACGAGATCCAACAGAAAACGTGGCTCATGCATTATGGCGATTCGATGGAACAATTCATTGGCAAGACGGGTTCAATGCGATTTGTAGAGCAGTTGAAGCGTTACGAGGTATAACAATGAGGATATGACGATTTCCGCGTCCGTGTATGAGTGACGTTTAAAGTTCGCATACTACTGGGCGGGAGGCTGATCATAATGGAACCGAATAACGGACAAGAAGAAGTAGTAGCCGTCAGAAAAAATGGCGATGGCAGTATCGTCGAATTCAAGCTTTCGTCTGGCAATGTGGTCGACTATTTAACTGCTCAGTCGATGGTCCGCAATAACGAGATCAACAACCTGCAATTGTTCCGTGGCCGCGACCATGAAGAGCACTTACGTTCGGTGCCTGACGGGCGCACAGATAATAATCTAGATAGCTTACCAACTTTCTAAGCGTTGATTGGTACGCACTGTGTAACAACGCAACAAGAAGAACCGACTGACGTCGGTTCTTCTTTGTTTGCTGGTGCATGCATGTATTGGATTAAGATGAATCTCATCGGACTATTCCTTTTCAGTGCTTTCTAGGGCCATCCTTCCCCAGTTTCCTTCTCCATATGAACTGCTCATCGTAAGCAAGCGAGTCGTCCTTCACAAACTTGGCGACACTTCCAATGACAATGCCGATAATCCCAAACATGCCAATCAGCCAAATAGCCAAATACGCATACTGCTCCGCCAACCGATACCGCCTCCTGCACGCTTTCTATATGTATACGCGGATCAGATCGGCTTTAGAATACGCATTCATAGTCATTTGCCAGTTATTATTAACCTCCCTAACAAACACCCAATCACATTAGAAACAGTCAACATACATTACAGAGTACTTTATGACAAGGAGGTGCATCGTATAATGTCTGGATATGTAGGCGGCGCCTTCCACCACAACAACAACATCGGTTTTATCTTGGTATTGTTCATCCTGTTGGTTATTATTGCTTGTAGCTGCGGAGTAGTAGGCGGCTATGGAAAAGGCTGCTAATTAATTCACATCGCTGCAATAATAATGCAGCATAAGCATTGAGCATGAACGAAAGGGTTATCCTTAACGACGTTAAGGGTAGCCCTATTTGTTCTATTTGGTTTGACCGAACTTTTTCTTAGAAAAAATGAATATTATGGTTGACTTCGGTTTTCGATCCTGATATATTATTAATTGTCGCTAATACAACCTGATCTGTTAGCTCAGCTGGGAGAGCACTATCTTGACAGGGTAGGGGTCAGTGGTTCGAGCCCACTACAGATCATACTAGAAGAAAACCGCGAAGCCTTATAAACATTAGGCTCGCGGTTTTTTCGTTTTTTAATTTTGTTTATAATTCCTTAAACTTTTTGAGATTTGGTGCGAATTTGGTGCAAACGGATTGCCGAGCGCTTAATAATATTAATAATAATTTAATGCCGCCCTGGTGATTCGACTCGGTATCCTATTTTTGTCCTAAACCTACGCCGTTTGCCGCACCCTCTGCCTATCTTTTGTGGTAGGCTTTATCCCCCCATTATTTCCTTCATGTGAATAACAAATCACGACTCCCCCCTCCTGATGGTACACCCTTCGGCACCTTAAACAGGCAACCTACTCGAACTCCACAGTTGTCCCTGAGCCCAGAAGGATGCAAATTTAAAAGTTTTCGAGACCAATCTACCGTCTTCTATCAAAATGTGCGATTATACCACGTCTTTAGCCTCGTCCGATATTTGTCTCGCATCATATGCTTATAGAGTTATAACTATTTTATTATTGAAATGGAGTGCATTCAGATATGGCGAAAAAGTCATGCAAAAAAAGAGCGCCCCGAACTAGAAAGAACTGTGGATCTTCCAATCAACTACAGTTTCTATTACAAGCCCAATTACAATTTCAAGCTCAAGTGCAAGCACAGTTGCAAGCACAAACTCAAGCCCAATTACAATTCCAAGCACAAGTTATGTCACAGATGCAAGAGCAGGCACAAGCAGAGCAACAAGCACAAAGTCAATTACAGTCTCTACTTATAACTCAACATCAGGCGCAAATAGCCTTACTAAGTCAAAGACAAATTCAATCAGATCGAACAATCGTGAATGTCAGAACGTCCGAGCCGCCTCCACCGCCACCTCCAGAACCGCCAACCACGTAAGTAATGGCCTTTTAGCACGTTTAACATAACACGGCCATTTTTCAGTACCATTTATTCGCATAATACAAAGCCACCCTATACAAGGGTGGCTTATAGTGTCTTCACCTATTATTTCGTACTTATCCCATATTCATTTTGTGACATTTTCAATCGCTTCGTTGACCCTGGTAAAAAAAGCTAAAGCTTCTTTTTCCAGTTCAGGTGATAGTTTATATTGAATAGCTGCTTTGTATCCCCCGTAAATGTTAGCCATTACTCTAGAGCGATCATGATTATCTAGCCCTTGCAATCTTTCCCACAATGCTATAACTTCTTCCATTTCCATGTATCGTACGCTCCCTACTCATTTCTTCACCTTATAACTATTCAATCTATGTCTACCTATTTCCTCCTGCACGATTCCGCGGTCCCAAATTTGACAGGGTAGGGGGCAGTGGTTCGAGCCAACTACAATCACCATAATAATTTTGCAAACTAAAATAACCCCTTCACCATCTATTATGTAGATGATTCGGGGGTTATTTTTCCAAGCCTGCAAGGTTACATCAGGTGTTGATTAACGGCTGCCGCCGCTCAATTGTTGCTCAGCGATTTGGACAAGCTTCTTAGTGATGTATCCACCAACAGATCCAGCATCGCGAGTCGATAAGTTGCCATTGTATCCGTCTTGGGAGAACTGCACGCCTAGAGATTGTGCTGCTTCCATTTTCAACTGATTGATGGCTTGTTTCGCTTGTGGTACAACCAAGTTGTTTGAACTGCTCGAATTTTGGTTAGCCATGTATGCTCACTCCTTTCTTGGATGTGAGGTTATTTTGTGATGGATCTTGGTTATATATACATCGCATTAAAAAAAATTTTTAATGATCTGGTTACGAATAGGTTGTTCACATAATTTTGAAATCAAAACTGCCTATAGATGCAACAATAACCGTATATTGCACGTCAAATAAGTGCTGCAGCAAATCATAAATGAGGTGATTCGATGAAGAAGAAATCTTTACTGACGTTCACAATAATAGCCGTGTTGCTCCTTGCACTCGGACAAACTGTGTGGGCATTTAAGGATGTTAAGAACGACCCGAATGAAGCGAAAATCGCAGAGCTGAAAAAGCTTGGGTTGTTGAGCGGCGTTGGTCAAAGCGATAATTTCGATCCCAAAGGGAATCTAACTTACGCCGCAGGTATTTCCCTAATCGTCAAAAGCTTGGATCTTAACTTGGACCATGTCCGTTTCATCAGAGCTCCCAAAGCGACGGATTCATTTCCGAATTTGAAGGATGATGTGTGGTATTCCCAATCATTCATTATCGCTGCATTCTATGGTCTTGAAGTTCCGAAGACGGTTAAAGCAGGCGACATCATGACAAAAGAGCAATTCGCGCATCACCTGTTCAAAGCAATTTCCATCAAAGGCGACTATGCCTTTATAGAGATTTTCCTCATGCTCGAGGATCAAGCAGACGTTAATCCGTCTTACTCGGACAGCATTCAGAAGCTCCTCATAAGCAAAATCGCGCAGCTCGACAGCTCGAACAAGTTCTATCCGAAGCAGCCGATTACTCGCAGCGAAGCAGCAGGCTGGGTGTATGACAGCATTCAATTCGTTAAGAACACGGAGCCGGTTATTACACCAGAGCCAACGCCAGATCCGATTATTGATGCGAAGCTTAGTGTAACGCCAGTTAACGGAGACGTGAACAAAGTAACCATAACAGCTCAGGTGCCTCATCCAGGCTATGGCGTTCGGATTGGGTCCATCGTATTCGAAGGGAAGCAAGCTATCTTAAGGCTTGAAGCAACGCAGCCAGATCCGGACAAAATGTATCCTCAAGTCATTACGGATGTTCAAATATCCACTTATATTGATGCAGCTTATGAGCCCGTTATCGGCAGCTCTGAAGGCGGCGGTACTTCGGGTAATGAAGGTGTTAGCTCCAGCGAGGGCTTCCCGATTTCCGAATAATATCGAAAAGGCTTCTCCCGCAATCCGATAAGCGCATCGGATCACGGCGAGAAGCCTTTTTGATAAGCTATTTAGAAAACAAAACTTTCCTGTGTCGCCTCTGCGTGGTTTGGAATTTGCCAGTCGATCTCCGCGCTCCCTATGCTTGTTAAGAAGGCATTCGTCTGCGAGAATGGTTTGCTGCCGAAGAAGCCTTTGCGTGCCGCTAATGGGCTTGGATGAGGCGAAGCGATGATATGATGCTTGTCCGCTTGTATATTCGCTGCTTTCGCTTGAGCATGATTTCCCCAAAGTATGAATACAACCGGTGTCTCGCGTTCATTCAGCGCTTCAATGACTGCGTCCGTGAAGCTCTCCCATCCGATTCGCTGATGCGAATTAGGCTTGCCCTCTTCCACGGTCAGTACCGTATTGAGCAGCAGAACGCCCTGCTCTGCCCAGTGCTCTAAGCAGCCATGATCGGGTATCGGACAACCGATGTCAGCCTGAAGCTCCTTATAAATATTTTGAAGGGAAGGCGGCGTCTTTACACCTTTTCTTACCGAGAAGCTTAAGCCATGGGCTTGACCCTCCCCATGGTAGGGGTCTTGCCCGAGGATTACGACTTTTACTGATTCATAAGGTGTATAGTGAAGGGCGTTAAATATATGTTCTTTGGCCGGATACACGATTTCATTGTTATACTTTTGCTCGAGAAGAGCCAGCATCTGCTGAAAATAAGGTTTCTCCAGTTCCTGTTCCAACCGCTGAGCCCAGTCGTTATTTAGCTCGATGCTCATTCGTATGCACCTCCAACGTTGTTCAAAATTGCTTAAAACCAACAACTAGTCGTCCCATAATTCATCCATTAATTTCTTCACGGCATTTTGGCGTGCTTCTGTCGCTTGTTTATCCGTCTTCCAAATAGCTCCGCATAGTTCAACAACATCGCCTTGTTGCACGCTGTCCTCCACTTGATCTCTTCGAACATCCTGCATCTGTCCGTCAATTTCAATTATGGCATATTCTCCTTCAAAGCGGTCAACAATTCCACGCATGAACAGCCACCTCCACATATAACCTTATTCGCAAGCAATCCCATCACCGTCACGGTCAAGCTTAGCATTATAACCAGGGTCACCTTTGCGAATGGGCGCTTTGCCCGCTTCCCTGACCGCTGCACAGCTCTCAAACACGCTCTGCTGGGTGAGCTTATCGCTTGCAGTGTCGGTTGCCTTCGCATCGACTAAACGGTCTGTATGATCAATCTCAAGTGAAGTACCGTCAGTAACAAACAAAATGTTTCCTAACTGATCCGTACGATAGACTTCTGCACCTTGTTTCTTAAGCCTACCCAGCACCTCGCTCGTAGGGTGGCCGTAGTTGTTCGTCCCAGACTGGATTACCGCAAATTTCGGCTGAATATTCTTCAACCATTCAGTAGAGGTTGAAGAGTTAGAGCCATGATGACCAACAAGCAGCACATCTGCTTTTAAGCTGACGCCAGACTTCATAATATCGTTCTCGCTCTCCGCTTCTGCATCGCCGGTTAGCAGAAAAGAATGTTTCCCGTAGCTTAGCTTTACGACCGCACTCATTTCATTCGTATCTTCATAGACGGATACAGGCGCGATCATGAGAACCTCGACATCCTGCTCCCATTCTAGCGATAACCCGGCTTTCGCCGTAGAGATCTTTAACGACTTCTCCTTAATCGCCGTCAGTACATCTTCGAATGTCTTTGTATTGGACTGAACCTTCGGCATATAGATTTTACCTATATCGAAATGGCTAATGACCGCATCCAAACCGCCAACATGATCCGCATCGGGATGCGTCGCGATCAATATATCGATTTTGTTTATCCGCTGACTTTGGAGGTATGCGACCATCTTCGCTTCTTCGCTATTATTCCCGCCATCGATAAGAATGGTTTTGCCCGTCGGACCTATTATTAGCTGTGATGCGCCTTGCCCGACATCAATGAAATGAACGCTCAGCTTGCCAGCCGTGTCCGCCAACCCGCTCTTGTTCGCAGGCGCAATCTGGCAGGCAGGCAATAGGACCAAAATGATGCCCATTAACAAGCAAAGCACTCGTGTTAGTAATCTCGTCATTCCCGTCTCCTCGTCTCTACTGCTTGTCTAACCCTTTCAAGAAATAAGACAGCTTAATCTCAACCTCTTCTACCAAAACATCCTTAATTCGCGAATCACGCTCAAACTTCCATTTCTCATAGTATTCCGGTTTCATATACACGTAAGTATTGTAGGAACCGATCTTGAACGAAACTTTATACCCTTCGAACTTGCCGCGCGACATGCCTGCTCACGATCCTTTTCATATGGTAATGAATGAATGCTTTATCTCTTCTTATTATACTATCTCATATTGTCATAGGTTGTCACCAAACAAATGTTCGACAAATATCTCTATCAATACAAAACATCTATCAAGAAAAAACTCCCTCTTCTCAGCTGCGTTCACAGATAAGAAAAAGGAGTTTTATGTACGTCAATCATATAATCCGATAAAGGATGCCGAGGACGGGAATCGAACCCGTACGGTGGTCACCCACCGCAGGATTTTAAGTCCTGTGCGTCTGCCAGTTCCGCCACCCCGGCATGTGTGTAAAAAAAGCTTGCAAATGGTGGGCCCTGAGGGACTCGAACCCCCGACCAATCGGTTATGAGCCGACCGCTCTAACCAACTGAGCTAAGGGCCCTCGAAAAACGCCGGTTGACGTTGAGATCGAAAGGTTGGTTGCGGGGGCAGGATTTGAACCTGCGGCCTTCGGGTTATGAGCCCGACGAGCTACCGGGCTGCTCCACCCCGCGACGTAATTCCATTTGTTAAAAAGCTTTTTTTGAAATGGCGACATCAATTAATATACTATATATGCATATTTCAAGTCAAGCAAATTATTCTAATTTTCTTCAGATTTCTTTCTATCCGATCCCGTATTAGGGTAAGAACCTTACTCCGTACCGTCCTTTGCGCGATTTGAATACTTCAACCTCACGAGGACATTCGTAGCCGTATACCCACCAATCGTTCTCCATCCTCCTTACGAGGCATCCCGCTTGAAATTTGGTCTCGTACAAACGCACCCAGTATACCCACCTCATATTGATCCCTCCCTGCTGTTCGCGATCTTCTGCGTTTTTCTATTCTGCAAACGTGCTTGTAGCCATAGAATACCCCAAAATCGGAAATTCTTATCTTTTCATGCATTCGGGTATACTTGAATCATAAGATCTTTTCAGGAGGCTGGTGGACATGAAATATGGCATTGCGGTTTTTCCCGATAAAAAGGTGCAGGAAGCTGCCGATCGATTACGAATTAGACATGACCCTCATTATTCGCTGATCCCCGCCCATTTGACTGTTCGTGAGGCTGAACCGTGGAGTGATGAGAAGCTAGCTGCAGCGATCGCCCATCTGGAAGCTGTATCTACCGCTCTATCATCCTTTACGATTGCGTTCAATCGGGTATCCTCCTTCTTCCCGGTCAGTCATGTACTGTATATGGCGCTGGAAGACCCTTCTCCTATGGTTCAGCTGCATCAACAGGTTTGCACCGGTCCGCTCGCGTTGGAAGCGCAGCGTTACGTCTATACGCCTCATTTGACGTTAGCCCAGCAACTTACATCCGATGAGCTGTACGATCTATACGGCAATTGGAGGATGAACAAGATGAACCTCACCTCCACGATCGAGAAGCTGATCTTGCTTCAGCAATCAGACACAGGGACATGGAAACAATTAAGAGCCTTCGAACTCAAAAAACAATAAAAAGAAGCCTGCACGCGACGCAAAGTCGGATGCAGGCTTCTCTACTTTCTTAATATTGCTTAACCCATGGGCATAGGCCGAGCGATGCCGCCGTCACCCATGCCGCCGGTAGGATCGGTCTTCAGCTTCTCAAGCGTAGCATTGCCGCGCGTCTCCCATTCAGCGAGTGCTTCCTTAACCGTCTTCTCTTCGGTAAGCACTTGTTGGAACAATTCGTAACCAGGCGACTGAGCTTCCCAAATGCCCGGTTTCTCGCGGTAAATCTTCTCCTGATCGGAGCTTACAGGAGGAAGCGGTTTAAGCGTCGTGAATGCATCCATGTTGTACTGCAAGCCGCCGATCGGCGTCAAGAACTCTTTGCGCGCAACCATTTCGTACAAGCTTCTCGATTTCAGCTTCGCCCATTCCTTGCCGTTCGTGAACTTAATGAAATCCCAAGCGCCATCCGGATTTTGCGCTTTCGCGTTAATGCCCATTAGCGAGCTCAAGTAGATGTTGCCACCTACGTCAGGGTTGCCGGGGAACGTAGGAACCGTAACGACATCCCAATCAACCGGAGTGTAGTCTTTGACCTTCGCCGCGTTATCCGAAGCTTTCTTCAGTTCGTTAATATAGTAGTACTCGCCAATCGTCATAGCGACTCTGCCTTTGATGAACAGATCGCCATAGAATGGATCGTTGCCGCCTTCCGCGCTAACCTTTTCATTCATTTGTTGAACGAATTCTTGCGTTGGAACGATCTTCTCTTTATACAGATCCGCTACCGTCTGCCATACTTCCGCCCATTGATCACTGTTAACGAGCATTTTCTCTGCTTTATCGTCCCACATTTTCAATTGAAGCGCGTTAGCATACGTTTGCGTGTCGCTAAAGCCGTCATTCGACCAACGGTTGAACGAGAAGCCGAAGTTGCGGTCTTCGCCTTCGCCTTTTGCTACTTGACGAGCAAGCGACAAGATTTCGGACCATTGCATTTTATCGGTTGGAGGCGTAACGCCAGCATCTGTGAACAACTTCTTATTATAGAAAAGTGCCGATGAACTGAATGTTGGCGTCAGTGCGTAAATATTGCTGTCGCCTGCCGCTTTGATGCCATCAATAACAGTCGGAACATAATCCGTCAGATCGAATTTGTCCTGTTGAATGAGCGGATCAAGCTGTTGGAGCAGATTATCCTGCGTCATACGGCGGAGCAGGTTGTAGTCGAAGATCATAACGTCAACCGGATTCTGGCCAGTCAGCAGTTCTTTCACTTTCTCATACGTATCGGGTTGTTCCGTAACAGGTTTCGAAGAATCCTGCGATTCAAAACGCTGATCATCATAATTGATCGCGCCGACGATCTCAAACGTCACGTTCGGATTCATCATCTCGAACATATCCGTATATTGCTGGCGCATATAAGGCTCATTGTCTGAACCGCCATACATGACACCAATTCGCAGCACCGATTTCTCCGCAGACTTATCGGAAGAGCCGCTGCATCCAACCAAGACGCCGCCGAGCAAAACAAGCGACATACTAACTCCAACCACTTTACGCAAAGGCAATTTTGCTAACTTATTCATTCGATTTAACCCCCCAATGATTTAGGCGGAGTAATAATAATCCGCTCTCCGTCAAACTCCATCGTTGCTTTGTCTTTAATGTTGAGCGCCGTCAAATATTCTTTTGGCACTTGCAAACGTCCGACACGGTCTACAACGACATACGCTTCATGTACCGTCTGCAGCCCGCTTGCTGCCGGAAGCTCTGCCTCACCTCCACCTAGAGTAATGTTCGGATTGCGTTTAATGAATTCGGTACTCGTAAGACCATCACGGATGGCAACGACACGATCCACCTTGCCGGCTAACGTCAAGTCATGCGTTACGATGACTACAGTAATGCCAATCTCTCGATTGAGCCGCCGGAATATGCCCATGATCATATCGGAGGTTGCCGTATCTACCGAGCCAGTAGGCTCATCGGCCAACAGCAGCTTCGGACGGTTAGACAACGAGATGGCTATAGCCACCCTCTGTTGCTCGCCCCCTGAGAGCTGATGCAGCTTGTTATGCATACGATCCTTGAGTCCTACCCAATCTAGCAGCTGCTTCGCGTAGGCGCGATCGACTTTGCCCGAGAGCATCATCGGCATTTCAACGTTCTCTAGCGCGGATAAATAGGGCAGCAGATTGCGGGCATTATTTTGCCAAATGAAACCAACCGTCTCACGCTTGTATTGCACGGTTTCTTCTTCCGTAATCTTAAGCAGATCCCATGGTCCTACCTTCACTTGGCCGGCGGAGGGGCGGTCAAGACCGCCCAATATGTTCAGCAGCGTTGACTTGCCGCTTCCGCTGTTGCCGATAATCGCCATCAGCTCTCCATCTTCCACCTTCAGGTTCAACCCTTGAAGCGCGACGACCTCGAGATCGTCTGTTTTGTAAATCTTGACAAGTCCTTCGCAATCGATCATCGCTTAACGCTCCTCTCCCATTTTGACCGCTTGATGCACTCTCAGTCTGCGGATATGGAGGAACAGCAGCAAAGCGCCGATCAACATCATGAATCCGACGACAAAATAGAGCTGATTCGTATCGTCCGAGTTGAAAATAACCCGGAACGGAGGAACCGTTTCTGCAACGTTCTCGGTTGTTTGCAGGAAAGGCAGGAAGAGCAAGCTGACCGACTTACCTATTAGAACACCTAGCCCAATCGCTAGACCTGCCGTAAAGATTTGCTCGAGCAGCAGCATTCCCGTCAATTGCTTGCGCGACAGCCCCATTGCTCGAAGTACGCCGAATTGAACGGCACGGCCTGATAAGTTGAAGAACCAATATAAGACGTAACCAGCGAGCGTAATGATGACGGAGACCAGGAAGCCTAAGCTTAATATCCCGAATACGCCCCCCCTAGTAGGAAGCTTCGATTGAGAGATGAGCTCTGTGCGCACATCCTTGACCGACGCGAGTCCAACGCCTGCTTGCTGAAGCGATTCAATAATAGGCGCAACCTTCGCGTCCGGCTTCATCTTCAGCCATACCTCATAAGGGATGAGAGGCAATTGATCGTAAATATAATCCAAATTGGCGATTACAAAAGGCGATTTGTCCGGATATTGCGTCGGCCAATACGGTATTATGCCGGCTACTGTAAATTCCAGCATCCCGTCCGTAAAGCCAACGGATACGATATCGCCGAGTTTCAGCTGATATTGCTCGGCTACGCCGGATGGAATAAGCGCCCCGTGCTCGTATTTGCCTAAGTTGTTCAAGTACTGGAACGGATGCGCTGGGAACAGATCATCACGGAACCAAGCAACTTTAGAGAAATCAACGTTGTCAATGCCCATTACGGTACCTTGACCAACCGATTTGCCCGAAATAACGATATTGCCCTTGGTCTGCATGACTCGAGCGGCAGCTTCTACACCCTCCAGCTTGCGAAACAGCTCGAACGGAGGTTCGCTATACAGCGTACGAGTCGGTGTCGTTTGACCGCCACCGCCACCGCCACCACCGCCGCCTCCTCCACCGTTTCCGCCGCCTCCATTGCCTCCTCCGTTACCTCCACCGCCAGAGCCCCCGCCATTACCGCCGCCGTTATTTCCTCCCGACGTCGTAATTTCGGTCGTACCTTCCCATACGGTCTGAATAATGACATCCGAGCCGTATTTATAAAGCGTACGTTCCGTCGAATTGAGATCAATCGTTCTGGCCGCCGAAGCATTATATACACCTAGCCCCAGCGTAAGAACGAGTAAAATCATAAGCGGATAATAACCTTTGGATGAACGAGACAGCTGTGTCAGCGTCAAGTAAATCGGTACGGGCAAGAACTTGCGTCCGAGCCAGTTGAACAGCTTAAGCAGCCAAGGAAACAGCCTCAAGCAGAATAGTCCAAGTGCGAATATGGCTAGCGCCGGCACGAAGAACAGGAACGGCTGAACGTTAAGCTGATCCGTTGTCATACCGGTCTGGAACGTCAGCATTTGACGTTCATTGAATAGATACCAGCCGTAACCGGCTAGACCAAGCAGCAGTACATCAAGGAACCATCGCTGCCATCCCGGCTGACGATCGGAGCGCGCAAGCTGCTGCTTGTAGTTAACGATAGAGGCGCGGGCATAAATAACGGCCGGTATAACTGTCGCCAATATCGCAATTAGCACTGCCGCGGCGCCGGCGATAATCGCCTCAGTCGAGAAACCTACCGGAATCGACTTGCGGCTAACGAAGGATAAGAATCCGTTCGCCGAGCCGATACTCTTCGCCATGAACCAGCCGATGAATGGACCGGCAGCGAGCGAGAGCCCTCCGAGAATAAGTCCTTCAAGCAGGTAGATCCATATAATCTGCCTCGTTCCCGCTCCGCGGCTGCGAAGCACCGCAATATCGCTCCGTTGCTTGTCGAGCGATTGTCGAGCATTCATCGCGATGAAGAAAAAGACCATCGCAAGCATCGGCGCAGCAAGCGTGAACAGCAAAGTCTGAAGCTGCAAGCTCTGCTTCTTGAACTCAGTCAGCGTGGAGGCAAAGGAAATATCGACCCTTGTATCCTTCAATCGCTGGTAGAGCTCTATATTCAATCGATCCAGCGTCCGACCAAGTGGCGAGAGCTGACTCGTCTGAATCTCCGATAGATTGAAAGCATAATACCAGCTTGCATTATGAAGCGGAATACCGTGCTTCTCAAGCAGCGTCTTCGTGAACGCCTGCTCGCTGATTTGGAACGTATTCAGCAAGCCTTCCAAGCCTTGATACCAGTAAGGGTCTGTATCGAGCAGCGGCTTAACCGCCCCTACGATCTTAACCCGCAGCGTCAGGTCTAGACCGCCGTATACCGGATATTCGAATACATCTCCGATATGTACATCATTGCGATACATCGCTTCCTCGAGCATGACGGCCTCAAGGATCTCGCCGTCGCCCTCGCTATTCGTGAACCATCTGCCCTGCGTCAGCTCGGTCTTCGACTCAAGCTCCGACATCGTCATTATCGTAAGCTGGCGATTACGTCCCGCGTCCACCTTCGTGGGGTCCTCAGGTACGACGTCGCCGCTTCGAATCGAATAGCCGGTTACGTACGTGCCGAACGGAAATCCAATCTCCTTCGGCACATCCTCGGTAATATAACGTTTCAGCTCCGATAACGCCGCTAAATCCGTTTTTCCGCCTGAGGGTGATTGATACCGCATGAGCAGCGATCCGGCAGGAAGGCCAGAGCTCTTCTCCTGCAGCGAATCAGCAACAACTCGCTTAAGCGCGCCGTCCGCGTACATCGGTATACTGGTCGCAAACGCGACCGCCAAGGTCAGCCCCGCCAGCGTGCTTAACGTAAGCCAGCGCGTGTTCCACATTTTGCGGAACAAAAAACGAAACAACGGAATCCCCATCAGCTATCGACCTACAACTTTCTGCCCCGGCGTAAGGCCTTGCAGAATCTCGATCTGCGTAGCCGTCTGCTGTCCTACCTCGACGTCCACTTCACGCTTTCCTTCAGCATCGACAACTTGCACATAGGTGCGCGAACCGATTGAACGAAGGGCAGAAGGAGGAATAACGACCGCGTTTTCCGTCCGATTCGTAATAATACTGATCGACAGCGGTGCGCCGCGATTTAGCCCTTTAGGCAAATCAGCTACACTCACGATCAAGAAGTCTTCGGGCCGTTCGGGCTTCGTCTCCCCAGGTTGACCGCCGCCGTTGTTATTTTCTTCGGCTTTAACCGGAAGCGTCTTTACTTTTCCTTTGAAATTGCCGATGCTGTTCATGTTAACGACAGCTTCCATGCCCGGCGCCACTTTCTCCAGTTCCGTCTTGGACAGCTTCGCTGCCGGCGTCATTAGCGCCGTATCCGCTACGATGGCAATCGGCGCATACGCCTTAATCAGATCACCTTTCTGAACATTCAAGGTCACGATTGTTCCGCCGAATGGAGCAACGAGCGTCGCTTTCGCGATCTCCTCTTCCATATCGACAAGCTTCTGTCTTTTCTCCTCGAAAGCGATCTGGCGCTCTTCGAAATCCGTAGGATCCATCTCATCGCGCGTGCGAAGCAATTCCTTCATTGCGATTTCTTCCTTCTTGAAACTTAAACGCTCCAGCCGAAGCGACTTCGTCAGCTCATCAACGTCAAGCTCGCCAATGACTTGACCCGCCTTCACCGTGTCACCGGCCTTAATATACAGTTCTTTCAGGTTTTTACCATCCAAAGTAAAAAATAAGGTCTCTTCCTTCAAAGAAATAAGCTTGCCAATGACCTGCACCTTTGTTTCCAAAGTAGCTGTTGTCACCTCGTACTCCGGTTTCTTGGAAATTTGAGGCGGCGCGATTTCCGGCAGCACCTCTTCTTCCGGCTCCTTCGGCAGCAGCGAGCATCCGCTCGCAAAAACTAGAGATACACTCATTAAAGCAATGACGGACCGCTTAAATAAACTTACCGTCAACCATTTCGTAGACATGGTCGGCAACCTCCAAAATCGTAGGATCATGTGTAGTCATGCATATCGTGACTTGTTCAGTGCGAATAATGTTTTGAAAGACGGCCATAATTTGTGCGGACATTCCGGAGTCAAGCTCTGCCGTCGGTTCATCAGCCAGCAGAAGCATCGGCTTGTGAGCAATAGCCTTCGCTATGGCAACGCGCTGCTGCTCCCCGCCTGACAGCTCGAACGGCCTGTGGTGCATACGCTTCTCCAGACCAACCAGCTCGAGGCACCGGGCTACACGTTCCTTCCACTCGGCTCGAGGCGTTCCAGCCATCCGAAGCGACAATTCAACGTTCTCCCAAGCCGACAAGAGGGGCATAAGCGCGAACGCTTGGAATATAAATCCCATATGCTTGCGTCGTACGAGCGTTCGTTCATTATCACTCATGCGATGGAACGGCATCCCGTTAAACCATATTTCACCCGAGCTCGGCTGATCGAGACCGCCAAGACTATTGAGTAGCGTCGTTTTGCCAGAGCCTGAGCGGCCCCTAAGCATGACAAGCTCACGTTCCTTGAGCTCCATGTTGATCCCCTTCAATACGCGTAGCGGCGCACCTCCAACTAGAAACTCACGCTCCACCTGGCTCACGGTCAGCAGTTTCCTCGGTTCGTCGCTTGGTGCGGACTGCTGCTCTACTTCTCGTTCTACTTCCTTAGAAATTGCCATTTGCGCTACCCATACCTCCCCCTTGTAAGTCTAAACCCCATGCAAAAAACCATGAAAACGATTGGTAAGACTTTCATAATTCTCATCTTACATGATAGACGTAGGACGTGCTCAAAAAGTTACGACTTTTTTCGGGTAAGTTTTTATAACTTTTCAATAAGAAAAAAAGAGCTGCATCCAGCGGCAAATGCTGCTCGCCAAAACAACTCTTCATTCCAATACTACAGCTTAAATTTGCTTACACCATTGTTCAGAATATTCACAAGACCCGAGAGCTGCTCGGCTGTAGAAGCAATATTCTCAACCAATGCCAGCTGCTCCTCCGTGGCTGCCGCCACTTGCTCGGTTTTCGTCATATTCATGGAAGCTGTTGCAGCGGCCTGCTCCATGGATGCGTTCACCTGCTGAGAGCTCGCAGACATTTGTTCCGTTATAGCAGAGTTCTCGTGCAGCTGTTCCGTCATCTGACTAATGGCATCTACGATAACTTCCAGGCTTTGGCGAATATCCGTTACCCGTTCAGAGCCGGCACTGAAGCATTCTTTCGTTTGGGCCATATAGGTCGATGCACCGTCGATCTCCGCCCGAGTGACGGATACGAGCTGATGAATACCGTCAGCCGATTCCAACGAGCTAGCTGCCAGCTTACGAATTTCCGAGGCGACAACCGCGAACCCTTTGCCATGCTCACCCGCACGCGCTGCTTCAATCGAAGCATTTAGCGACAAAATATTCGTTTGGTTGGAGAAAGACGTAATGTTTTCGGCAATCGCGCCGATCTGTTTCGAACGATTCTCTAACGAGACGATCGTTCCAGACAAATTCTCGATCGCTGACTTGATTGATTGCATCTGTTCGATTAAACGTTCAAGCGCGTTTTTACTCTGATCAACCTGCTGGGAAGTCGACGTCGAATGCTCCGCAAGCGATGCTGTATTCTCGGCTATCCGTTGAATGCCGATCGTCATTTCTTCTATTGCTTTCGACGTTTCCTCGGAACCGCGGGCTTGCATCTCCGAACCGTTCGCTACCTCTTGAATGTTGAGCGCAACATGATTCGCTGCATCTTCCGATTCTTTGGACGCCGTCGTAAGATGCGCAGAAGATTCGGTCACTTCTTTCGCGTGATCGACAATACCTCCAATAAGCCTCTGCAGCATACCTATCATCTGATCAACGGATTGATTGATATCGCCCAGCTCATCCTTGCTATATTTCGCGTCTGCTTTTACCGTCAAGTCAAATTCCGTAACTCTTCTCGTCTTCGATACGACGTTGTTGACGGTTCTCATAATCTTCCGAACGGTAATGAAGACCATAATGATCGATATAATCGTCACAACTATGATCCCGATGAAGGTGGTGAGTAAGCTAGTTTCGAGCTCTTCATCCATTTCGGTAATGTTGATTTCCGCATATTTCTCAACATTTTGTCCGATCTCATCAATGCCCGTACGGCTCGCGAGGAATCCGTTATCGACCTCATCATTATGAATTTGGTTGACATTGTTCGCAGCCGATTCCGTCACTAGCTTGGACCATGCGCCGAAGTTGACCGCGAGTTCCTTGGATAATTCGTCAACCGAACGACCGCTGTCCCCGTAGGTATAGCTCCCAACTCCTGTATCTGCCAGCTTCAGTTTCGCTTCCGTCAATCGATCACTCGCTTGCTTCAGATTTTCGGAAATCTCTTCGCTCGCCGTTTTTTTATCCGCTTCGTCAAGCGATCCCGATTCCAATCGCAAGTAAGCAGTATACGCTTGATACATATCTCTGTCGGCGTTAAGAATTAGCCTATCCACATTGCTCGCCGTATCATAAATTTCAAGCTTCATTTCTTCAAAACTCTTTTTTTGCTGGTCAAGTAAAAAAATGCTCGTGAACACGTAAAGCACAAGAGGCACAGCTGCCAGCAACGCAAGCCTCGCGAGTACAGTAAATCTCATTATTATTCCCGCCCCTTCTCTATTCGAATAAACCCACTTCCTTATTTATCGGGGGGAAACGTCGATTTCAAGAGGGCTTCGACAAAAAATTGTATATTTATTTTGATATTTTATCTCTATCCACAGTATTGGAGTCACACAAAAAAAACACGCCGGCTTGCGGCGTGTTCATCCTTGTCTTTCAAAGCATATGGTTACTTGCCGAACGATTGCGGATCATTGCGCCACGCTTGCAGCGCATCTACATCGGTCTCGTCCACTTTGCCGACTTCGACAGCTGCTTGAATTAGCGCGCTATAGTTGGACAAGGTTTGCAGCGGCACGTTCTCGGCTGCGAAGGCTTGTACGGCCGATTCGAATTGGTAAGTAAAGATAGCAAGCACTGACTGTACTTCAGCTCCTGCTTCACGAACAGCAAGCGCTGCTTTCAGCGAGCTTCCGCCTGTGGAAATAAGATCCTCGATAACGACGACTTTTTGACCAGGCACGATACGGCCTTCGATTTGGTTTTGCTTTCCGTGACCTTTCGCTTTATCGCGAATGTAGGCCATCGGCAGGTTCAGCTTTTGCGCTACCCATGCCGCATGCGGAATGCCTGCAGTCGACGTACCCGCAATTACCTCGGTGTCCGGGTATAGTTCGCGTATAAGAGTTGCGAAGCCTTCTGCGATCAGATCACGAATCTCAGGATAACTCATTGTGAGACGATTGTCGCAATAGATCGGCGACTTGATGCCTGAAGTCCATGTGAATGGATCGTTCGGACGAAGGGCTACCGCCTCAATCGCAAGCAAGCTCTTTGCGATCGTCTGCGGCAATTCCGTTAATGTTACTTTACTCATAAGCTACCAGCTCCTCAATGATGGATTCAAGCGCAGCGAGCGGTGACGGCGCTGCTGTAATCGGGCGTCCGATGACCATATAGTCAGTACCTTGACGAAGCGCCTCGCTCGGCGTCATAATGCGCGATTGATCGTTCACGTCAGCGCCAATAGGACGAATGCCTGGCGTAACCGTCTTGAACGAAGCGCCGCATGCAGCCTTAATCGCTTCCACTTCGGAAGGGGAAGCGACAACGCCATCAAGTCCGGACGCCTTCGTCAGCTTCGCGTAACGAAGCACAGCCTCCTCGACCGTTCCAGCTATGCCGATCTGTTCGTTCAGCGTAGTTTGGTTCGTGCTTGTTAATTGCGTTACCGCAATAACGGTCGGCTTGCTCATGCCGCTGCCAAGCGCCGCGTCGACGCCTTCCAGTGCCGCCTCCATCATCGCCCCGCCCCCAGCTGCGTGGACATTGAACATATCTACGCCTAGCTTCGTTACGCTGTTTGCTCCGCCTTTGACCGTATTCGGTATATCATGCATCTTTACGTCAAGGAACACGTAATACCCGCGCTTCTTCAAGCTCTCTACGAAAGACGGTCCAGCCGCGTAGAATAGTTGCATGCCTACCTTCATGTAACAAGGAATGCCTTGCAGCTCTGCGATCAACTTCTCTGCCGCAGCAGCTTCGGGATAGTCGAGCGCTACCATAATGCGGCCAGCCGCCTGCTCTCTTGTCAGCTTCATTGTAATCATCCTTCCTATTCTTAAAGCTTACATGTGCATAATAAACGGCCATACGCACGGATCTTGCAAGCCTTAAGGGGAAGATGACTCATCCTCCCCAGCCTGCCAAAAATCCGTTAACGCTGGCCGTGCTTATGTGCCCTGCTTAAGGGCTAGTTGGTTTAAGGCAATTACTTCTGCAGAACCGGCATAGCATGCGACGAGAAGTTGATTGTCTCAAGCATGCGAAGCAATGCGCGGACCGTATCGAGCGACGTCATGCAGACGACGCCGTTCTCTACCGCTTCGCGGCGGATACGGAAGCCATCGCGCTCAGGTGTCTTGCCTTTCGTAAGCGTGTTGACTACGAAGTGCGCATGGCCTTCGCGAATGAGGTCGAGAATGTTCGGCGAACCTTCGCTCAGCTTGTTCACATGCGTTACGACAAGGCCTGCTTCTTCAAGCGCTGTTGCCGTACCGCCTGTTGCGTAGATTTTGTAGCCGATATTATAGAAGCCGCGCAGCAATTCTGTTGCTTCTTCCTTGTCCTTGTCCGCTACCGTTGCAATGATCGCGCCCGAAGTAGGGATTTTCATACCTGCGCCGATAAGTCCTTTGAAGAGCGCCTTCGCATACTGCACATCTCGGCCCATAACCTCGCCAGTCGACTTCATCTCTGGTGTCAGTGTAGGGTCAACGCGGCGAAGCTTCGCGAAGGAGAACACCGGCACTTTAACCGATACGTATTCGTCCTCAGGCCACAGACCGTCCGTGTAACCAAGATCAGCCAGCTTCGTGCCCATGATTGCTTTAGTAGCCAGGTTCGCCATTGGCAGGTTGGTCACTTTGCTTAGGAACGGAACCGTACGCGACGAACGCGGGTTAACTTCGATTACATACACTTTATCTTGATGAATAACGAACTGGATGTTTACAAGTCCGATGACTTTAAACTCTTTGGCAATCTTAATCGTAATGTCGATAATTTGCTGTTTGATGTCATCCGACAACGATTGCGGAGGATATACCGCGATCGAGTCGCCGGAGTGAACCCCTGCGCGCTCTACATGCTCCATAATGCCCGGGATCAGAACGGTCTCGCCGTCGCAGATCGCGTCGACTTCGGCTTCCTTGCCCAGCATGTAACGGTCGATCAGTACCGGATGCTCCGGATTGATCTTAACGGCTACTTCCATGTAGCTGAGTAGCTCTTCATCGGAGTATACGATCTCCATCGCGCGTCCGCCAAGTACGTAGGACGGGCGAACGAGTACCGGATAACCGAGCTTCTGCGCCGTTACTACGGCTTCGTCTACCGAAGTTACCGTGCTGCCTTCAGGCTGAGCGATGTCCAGCTTGCGAAGCAGCGCTTCGAACTTCTTGCGGTCTTCCGCAGCATCGATGCTCTCCAAGCTGGAGCCCAGAATGCGAATTCCTGCTTTAACGAGCGGAGCCGCAAGGTTGATTGCAGTTTGACCGCCGAATTGAACGATTACGCCGATTGGCTTCTCTTGTTCAATGACGTTCATGACGTCTTCGAAGAACAGCGGTTCGAAGTACAGTCGGTCGGATGTACTGAAGTCTGTGGATACAGTCTCCGGATTGTTGTTGATAATGACTGCTTCGTAGCCAGCTTTCTGAATAGCCCATACAGCATGTACCGTCGAGTAATCGAACTCGATGCCTTGGCCGATACGGATCGGACCAGAGCCGAGTACAAGCACCTTCTGCTTGGACGTTTCCGTTACTTCGTTCTCTACTTCATATGTCGAGTAGTAGTAAGGCGTTGTAGCTTCGAATTCTGCCGCGCACGTATCTACCATTTTGTATACAGGCTTAAGGTTGTGCTGCAAACGGAATGCGCGAACGTCTTCTTCCGTCGTATGGCTGCCGTTCGGGAATCCTTCGCGGCGAATTTCGGCAATGGAACGGTCCGTGAAGCCTTTGCGCTTCGCTTCATACAAAGTCGGGTACGAAAGCGTCGATTCGCTGCGCATACGATCCTCGAATGCGACGATCGATTGGATTTTATCCAAGAACCACCAGTCAATGTTCGTAAGGTCTTGAATTTCTTGCAGAGCATAGCCGCGGCGGAATGCTTCCGCTACGAGGAACATACGCTCGTCGTCCGGCTTCGCCAGGCGCGTACGGAGTACGGATTCCTCAAGGGACGAAGCTTCCTTCAGGTGGATGCGATGAGCACCGATCTCAAGCGAACGAACCGCTTTGTGAATCGACTCCTCGAATGTACGGCCGATGGCCATAACTTCGCCAGTCGCTTTCATTTGCGTGCCGAGCTTTCGGTTCGCGTTAACGAACTTGTCGAACGGCCAGCGCGGAATTTTCGATACGATATAGTCGAGCGTTGGCTCGAAGCAAGCGTAGGTTTGACCTGTTACCGGGTTAACCAATTCGTCAAGCGTATAACCAACTGCGATCTTAGCTGCCATCTTCGCGATCGGGTATCCTGTCGCTTTGGAAGCAAGCGCCGAGGAACGGCTTACGCGCGGATTAACTTCGATGACATAATATTGGTAGCTTTGCGGATCAAGCGCGAACTGTACGTTACAGCCGCCTTCGATGTTCAAAGCGCGAATGATCTTAAGCGATGCCGAACGAAGCATTTGGTACTCGCGGTCGGACAGTGTTTGGCTTGGCGCTACGACGATACTATCGCCTGTGTGTACGCCAACCGGGTCGAAGTTCTCCATGTTACACACAACGATACAGTTATCGTTGGCGTCGCGCATAACCTCGTATTCCACTTCTTTCATGCCGGCAATCGATTTCTCGATCAGACATTGGCTGATCGGGCTGTAACGAATACCCGATGCAACGATCTCGCGCAGCTCTTCTTCGTTCGCGCAGATACCGCCGCCCGTTCCGCCCAGCGTGTAGGCAGGACGAACGATAATCGGATAGCCGATCGTGTTAGCGAATGCAACCGCATCTTCTACGGTTGTAACGATGTCGCTGTCCGGTACGGGTTGTTCCAGCTCGCGCATCAAGTCGCGGAACAAGTCGCGATCTTCCGCTTTCTCGATTGCTGTAAGCTGCGTGCCGAGCAGCTTCACGTTCTCGCGTTCGAGAACGCCGGCGCGTGCCAGCTCAACCGCCATGTTAAGGCCGGTCTGTCCGCCCAGTGTCGGCAGCAAGCCGTCAGGACGCTCTTGACGAATGATTTGGGATACAAAATCAAGCGTAATCGGTTCGATGTATACTTTGTCGGCCATGTTCGTGTCCGTCATGATTGTAGCCGGGTTGCTGTTAATAAGGACAACCTCATAGCCTTCTTCTTTAAGCGCTTGGCAAGCTTGAGTACCTGCGTAGTCGAATTCCGCCGCTTGTCCGATGACGATCGGGCCGGAGCCGATTACGAGAATTTTTTTGAGTTCATTATTTTTGGGCATACTGAAGCTCTCCTTTCAACGTCTCCGATAACACAGCTTGACGGCGTTTTTGTGGGTTAGTTTTTTTGTGCGTACGGATCATTTCCAGGAATTCATCGAACAGATAGCTGGAATCGAATGGACCTGGCGCCGCTTCCGGATGGTATTGCACCGAGAAAGCAGGGAAGGTGTTATGCTTCAAGCCTTCGATTGTCCGGTCATTGTTGTTGATATGCGTAACAGCTAGCGGCGTTCCTTGGATCGACTCTTCAAGAACGGTGTAGCCGTGGTTCTGCGATGTAATGTAGCAACGGTTCGTAGCGAGCTCTTTCACCGGGTGGTTGCCGCCGCGATGGCCGAATTTCAGCTTCGTTGTATCAGCGCCGCAAGCGAGTGCGAACAATTGATGTCCGAGGCAGATGCCGAAGATCGGGAATTCACCGAGCAGCTCGGAGATCATTTTAACCGCGTAAGGAACGTCTTTCGGATCCCCAGGGCCGTTCGACAATTGAATGCCGTCCGGAGCAAGGCGACGAATCTCGTCAGCCGTCGTGTCGTGCGGAACAACAACTACGTCGCAGCCGCGTTGCGTCAGCTCGCGCAGGATACCGCTTTTCGCGCCGAAGTCAACAAGAACGATACGCTCGCGGTTGCCCGGGCTTGAGAACACGTTTTTCGTTGATGTGCGTGCCACTTGATCCGTCATCAGCTTCGACACGTTCAGGCGTTCAGCCAGCTCTTCAATGCGCTCGTTGCCGGTCGTGATAAGGCCTTTCATTGTGCCGTAATGGCGCAGTTTGCGAGTAAGCATCCGTGTGTCGATGTCGTGAATGCCTGGAATGCCGTATTCCTTGAGCAGCTGCCCAAGCGAATATTGCGCGCGCCAGTTGCTTGGCACCGGTTCATGGCGACGTACGACGAAACCGTGGATAAAGGGACGAATCGACTCGAAGTCGTCGCGCGTAATGCCATAGTTGCCGATGAGCGGATACGTCATCGTAACGATCTGTCCGCAGTACGAAGGATCGGACAATACCTCTTGGTAACCCGTAATACCTGTATTAAAAACAACCTCGCCCGTCATTTGCGCTTCCGCGCCGAACGAAAGACCCGTAAATAACGTTCCGTCTTCCAACAATAATCTTGCTTGCATCCGTATTCACTCCTCAGGTGTTGAATCGTTCTATATGTTCTTACTCGTTCTTCTTGACTACTGCCATTTAAGCTATTAGGTCAATGACGTGTTATTCAGCCCAAGCTACCTTGCCGGCTACAATCGTCGCTACCGGCCAGCCGCTAAGCTTCCAGCCTCCGAACGGCGTGTTGTTGCTCTTCGAGGCGAAGGTGCTTGGGTCAACCGCACGCTCGTTATCCAAATCGATAATGGTAATATCCGCAGGTGCGCCTTGCTCTAACCGTCCAGATTCCAAACCGAATACGCGGGCAGGGTCAGAAGTCATTCGTTGCAGCAAGAAACCGAGCGTCCACTTGCCTGTCTGCACGAATTTCGTGTAAAGCAGAGGGAACGCCGTCTCGAAGCCGACGATACCGAATGGCGCGAGCTGTACAGGACGAGCTTTCTCTTCCGCGCTATGCGGTGCATGATCCGTTACGACCATGTCGATCGTTCCGTCCTCAAGCGCTTCGATGACCGCTTGAACGTCTCTTGGCGTACGAAGCGGAGGATTCATTTTCCAGTTCGCATCGTCAACACCAGGAATATCTTCATCGGACAGGATCAAGTGATGCGGGCAAACCTCAGCTGTGACGCGAACGCCGATCGACTTCGCCAGTCTAATGAGCCGAACCGATTGCTCGGTGCTCACATGACAGACGTGATAGTGAACGCCCGTTGCTTCAGCAAGAAGCACGTCGCGGCCGACATGAATCGCTTCGGACTCGTTCGGAATGCCCTTCAAGCCATGCTTGCGGGAGAACTCGCCTTCGGACGCCCAAGCGCCTTCGACAAGCGTATCGTCTTCGCAGTGCGCGATGATCGGCATGTTCATCGATTGCGCGAGCGCCATTGCGTTCTTCATCATTTGAGCATTCTGTACGCCTACGCCGTCATCCGTAAAGCCGATTGCGCCGGCTTCCTTAAGCGCTGCGAAATCCGTCAGCTCGCGACCAAGCTCGTTCTTCGTAATCGAAGCGTATGGAAGCACGTTAACGACGCCTTCCTGCTTCGCTTTGTTCGTAATGTATTTCACCGTTTCCGGCGTATCTGTAACCGGGCGAGTGTTCGGCATGCAGGCGATCGTTGTGAAGCCGCCTTTCGCTGCTGAACGTGTACCCGTTGCGATATCTTCTTTGTATTCGAAGCCTGGATCGCGAAGATGGACGTGCATATCGATCAGACCTGCCGATACGAGCTTGCCCTTCGCGTCGATTACTTCCGCGCTGCCTGTATCGGGAGTCTCAGCTCCGTCAACGATTTGTTCGATCTTGCCGTTCTCAACCTTCACATGCTTTGTTTCCAAACTGCCCGAAGCTTCATTCCATATGCTGCCGTTAATAATCCACAATGACATTGCTAGATCCACCCTCCGGTTTAATTGGCCTTCTTGCCTGCTCTAGGTTAGCTAAGTGCGCGTTCTACGACGGCCATTCGAATCGGAACACCGTTCTCCATTTGCGGGAAAATACGGGATTGCGGATGTTCAACTAATTCATCATCAATTTCTACGTTTCGGTTAATCGGCGCCGGATGCATAATAATCGCATGCTCGGCAAGCTTGGCTGCTCTCTCTACCGTTAAGCCGTATTGCTCCCTGTAGCTCTCAGCGGAATTCAACATCCCGCTCTCATGACGCTCAAGCTGAACTCTCAGCATCATGACGACATCGGATTTCAGCGCTTCGTCGATTGACACGTAAGGCGCATCAAGGTCAGGCGCTTGCATATTCGCCGGTGCGCAGAAGCGAACATTCGCTCCGAACTTCTGCAGCGCCCATAGATTGGAGCGGGCAACGCGGCTATGCTGGACATCTCCTACGATGGCAATGTTCAAACCGTTCAAGTTGCCGAATTGCTTGCGCATCGTGTACATGTCGAGCAACGCTTGTGTAGGATGTTCGTTATTGCCGTCTCCCGCATTAATGAGCGGCACTTTGATCTTCGTTGCTATGTCAGCCAGCACGCCGATCGGCTTCAGGCGAATGATCCCTGCGTCGATCCCCATCGACTCCAGCGTGCGAACCGTATCATAGATCGATTCGCCCTTCTGTACGCTCGATACGGCGGCAGAGAAGTTAAGTACTTCCGCGCCCAATCTCTTCTCGGCAACTTCGAACGAGAATCTCGTTCTTGTGCTGTTCTCAAAGAACATGTTGGCCGCGAACTTTCCTTGCATCGCGTTATGAACTTTATTCGGGTGATGCTCCCAATAAGCTGCGCGATCGAGTATGGACTCGATCTCATCTTTGCTGAGCTCTTTCAAACCGAGCAAACTGCGTTGTTTAAGCTTCGTCATCGTCATCCGGCTTGCCCCCTCTGATGAATTATTATGACTTGATCGGACGAATCAACTTCGGTTAGCGACACTTCGATTTGCTCTTGCTTCGAGGTTGGGACGTTTTTGCCTACAAAATCAGGTCTGATCGGGAGTTCTCGATGCCCGCGATCGACTAGAACCGCGAGCTGAATGCTTTGCGGCCTCCCGCAATCCATAAGCGCGTCCATGGCCGCTCGAATCGTTCTTCCCGTGTAAAGCACATCGTCGAACAATATGATCCGCTTATCCTGAACGTCGATCGGCAACACATCGGTATCGCCGATCCCTGCAGCGACTTCTATATCCGAAGTCAGCACTGCTTTGGAGCGATCGTCGCGGTAGCGGGTAATATCAAGTTCGCTTACCGGCAACGGCTTACCCTCGATTTCCTTGATTCGATCCGCAATCCTTCGAGCCAAGTAGATGCCTCTCGTCCTTATGCCTACAATGATGCAGTTGTCGATCCCTTTGTTCTTCTCCACGATCTCGTGAGCAATCCGCGTCAATGCCCGGCGAATTGCCGTTTCATCCATGATGATTAAGTGCTCTTCTTCCGCCACTTCCGCGCCGCCTCCCTGATCCGTCAATCAAGCCTTGTTCCTTCTTGCCCTGGCAAAACAAAAGCTCCTTGCGTATATTCGCAAGGAGCTTTGTGATCAGTCGTCAAAAGATAGAGGGTCATGCCCTGAGCGCCCTCGTCACAGAGGGCGCTGTCATGGGATGTCCTACCGTTATCTGTTGATCGGCCTGTTATTCACGCTACCTTGCCAGCCTCTCGGGACTGAGTTAAAGGTACTGCCGTTTATCAAAAGAATTATCCCACGTTCGACAAAACTTGTCAAGCGATGTTGGACTATTTCCGTTGATAAATAGTGTGCTTCTAACACGCACGACTATGCAAGAGCAGCGTTTCCTATTACAGGCTTAACTTACGGATACGATCGACTGCTTTTTCTGTATTTTCACGGCTGCCGAATGCTGTAAGACGGAAGTAGCCTTGACCGCTTTGGCCGAAGCCTACACCTGGCGTACCCACGATATTCGCTTCGGAAAGCAGTTTGTCGAAGAAGGACCAGGAATCCATGCCGCCCGGCGTCTTGAGCCAAATGTAAGGTGCGTTAACGCCGCCGAACACTTCCAACCCAATCGAAGCAAGGCCGTCACGGATAATCCCGGCGTTCGTCATGTAGTAATCGACAAGCGCTTTGATTTGCTCCTTGCCCTCTTCCGAATAGATCGCAGCAGCGCCGCGTTGCGTAACGTACGATACACCGTTGAACTTCGTCGTGTGACGACGATTCCACAGATCGTTAATGAGCACTTCGTTGCCTGCAGCGTCGAGGCCTTTCAGTTCACGAGGCACAACCGTGTATGCGCAGCGTACGCCTGTGAAGCCAGCTGTCTTCGAGAAGCTGCGGAATTCGATTGCTACTTCCTTAGCGCCTTCAATTTCATAAATGCTGTGCGGAACGTCCTCTTCTTGGATGAACGCTTCGTATGCCGAATCGTAAAGGATGATGCAGTTGTTCGCTTTCGCGTAGTCAACCCATACTTTAAGCTCTTCCTTCGTCAGCGTCATGCCTGTCGGGTTGTTCGGGTAGCACAGGTAAATGATGTCAACCTTGCGGTCAGGCAAGCTTGGCTTGAAGTTGTTTTCGGATGTGCATTCCAGGTAAGCGATATTCTCGTAACGCTTCGTCTCTTGGTTGTACTTGCCGGAGCGGCCAGCCATAACGTTCGTATCAACGTATACCGGGTATACAGGGTCTTGTACGGCAACAATGCTGTTGTCGCTGAAGATTTCCTGAATGTTGCCCACGTCGCATTTCGAGCCATCGCTAACGAACACTTCGTTCGTAGCAATGTCGATGCCGCGAGCTTTGTAGTCGTTCTCGATAATCGCATTAATAAGGAAATCATAACCTTGCTCTGGACCGTACCCGCGGAAAGAACCAGGGGCAGCAAGCTCGTCCACTGCGCTATGCATCGCTTTCAATACCGCGTCAGGCAAGCCGCGCGTAACGTCGCCAATGCCTAAGCTGATAATCTCGGCGTTCGGGTTTTCTTGAATGAATTTCGTACGGCGTTTTGCAATTTCGGAGAACAAGTAGCTGCCTTGCAGCTCCAAATAGTTCTGATTAATGGAAGTCATTGTATGGTGTCACCTATCCTTCATATTTTTAGCTCGATGATATCAATAGAATATCGTACTTCTTGCTATCAAATAATGAAGAATGTAGCGAAAAGTTTGCACTATTACGCTTCAAGCTTGGCTTTATCGCAAACGCAGACTATTCAACACATGCTCCATATCCGCCGGTATAGGTACTTCGAAATCCAATCGCTCGCCCGTACGCGGATGAGTGAAACCGAGCTGCGCCGCATGAAGCGCTTGTCCGTTCAAGGCAACCGTCTTATTGCGGCCATATACCGGATCGCCTGCAAGCGGATGTCCGATATATTTCATATGAACGCGAATCTGGTGGGTGCGTCCCGTCTCAAGCTGCAGCTCAACCAACGTATAGTCGAATCCGATTCTTTCTAACACGACAAAATGCGTTACCGCATGCCTGCTGTTATGATCGGTTACCGTGAACAGCTTGCGGTCACGAGAATCCCGGCCTATTGGCGCGTCAATCGTTCCCTGATCATGCTGCAGATTGCCATGTACAAGCGCAATGTATTTGCGTGTTACGGTATGCTCCTTCAATTGCTGTGCAAGCGATACATGCGCGAGATCGTTTTTGGCTGCCATAAGCAATCCTGTTGTATCTTTGTCAATGCGATGCACGATACCGGGACGAACGACTCCGTTAATGCCGGACAAGTCTTTGCAATGGTACATAAGCGCATTGACTAACGTTCCCGAGGAATGACCGACTGCAGGATGCACGACCATGCCTCTCGGCTTATTCACTACGATTACGTCAGAGTCCTCGTACAACACGTCAAGCAGGATATTTTCCGGCACAATTGCCGCGTCTTCCGGTTCTGGAATTTGCAACTGAACGACGTTGCCTTCCGCAACTTTGAAATTCGCTTTGACCGTCACCCCGTCAACGACTGCGGCCCCCGACTTAATCCATTCTTGAACTTGCGTACGCGAGATGCCTTCTGAATCTATGCTTTCCGTTATATACTTATCGATTCGCTCGCCCGATTGCTCAGGCGCAACGATCCATTCCAACGTCTCTTCATTAAACTGGCTGTTGCTCATGTTCGTTAGATTCCTTGTCCTCTCCGTTGTTCATCGTTTTTTTCTCATCGCGGGCTGTCAGCAATGTATCGATCAGGATCAATATTACACCGACCACGATCCCTGAATCAGCTACATTAAAGATTGGGAATTCGTACGAACCGAAGTTGAACTGAAAAAAGTCCACAACCTCGCCAAAACGTACACGATCGATAAAATTGCCCAGCGCGCCGCCAAGAACGAGACCGAGACCTGTTAACAGCCATGGCTTGGACGACTTGCGCATCGCTTGAATGTACCATATGATGCCCGTTAATATGACGACCGTAATGATGATAAAAAACACTCGTTGCTCCTGTAAAATACCGAATGCAGCGCCGCGATTGCGATGCGAAGTAATGAGGAAGAAGTTGCCGATGACGCTGATCTGTTCGGCAATCTCCAACTGAGTTGCAATGATTTTTTTCGTTACGTAATCAAGTACAAACACAACCACCGCAATCCAATAAAAGTAAAAGCGCATCTTATCACTCCTAATTTTTCTGTGAAGCTGATTCTTAGGTCATCCAAAATATTGTAGCATAATGCCGCAGACAAGAGCTAGCAAGCTGCTGATGTCCAGCATCCGGCTTCCATCGAAGTCCATACTGAAAATAGTCCAAGCGGCAAAAGCTAATGAAGCAATTATGTTCACGACAAAGGACGGTGCTTTGAACATGTCAACCTTAACAAGCGCCCAGCTTGCGCTGCTGCGTATGAGACTTGAGGATGAACGTCGCGAGATCGACACTCGACTGTCGCGTAACGATCATTACGGTCTAGGCTCTTCCCTTCGCGACGACACAGGCGAACTGTCGCCGATCGACAATCACCCTGGCGATACGGCTACCGAGCTGTATGAACGCGAGAAGGATATCGCCCTCCATGAACAAGAAGAGCTTCATATCGAACGAATCGATGCTGCGCTTGCCGCCATGGAAAATGGAACGTATGGCATATGCAAGGCATCCGGCCAACCGATTCCTTATGAACGATTGGAGGCTGCGCCTGATACGCTCTATAGTATCGAGCACGCACCTCGCCAGCAGCTGTCGCATACGCGTCCTGCCGAAGAAACGCTTCTAAACCATCCATTCGGCAGAACAAGCATGGACGAGCATGAGGATGGCTATAACGGCTTCGACGGCGAAGACGCCTGGCAGATCGTCGAGCAATGGGGCAATGCCGATTCGCCCGCGTTTTCCGAGAATCGCGATGTCGCCGACTACGACCACGTTGGCATCGAAGCCGAAGAAAACGACGGTTACGTCGAATCGATTGAAAGTTTCCTTGCTACCGATATAACCGGACGGCATCTATCTGTTGTGCGCAACCGGGAATACAACCGTTATCTGGATACCGGTGAAGGCGACCATGGTCTTGAAAACCCGGATGAATCCGACGCACTTCAATAAGTTTTGCCTTCAAGCTGAATTTGTACTATTCGTACGATGTCTGCTATGTAATCACCGATAATCGGTAAGTTCAGCGCCCCTAATATACGAAGCACATAAAGAATCGTTGCCGCAAAAAAAGTAAATCCGATCGCGATGCCGACGCCTCTAGCGGTACCGGCAAGCAGATTGCGCCATATAAGCTTTATCGGGCGGTTCAGCAGATCCACATAATCAGCGATATGCGTTCGCTCCATCTCCGATGCAATATGCTGAAGCCGCTTATCCAGTCTGCTTAAGGACGATTGAACTTCATTCAAATCTTCCGCCTGTTGGGCTGTATCATCGTTAGTTGGTTTCAAGAGAAGCCTCCATTTCTGGCAAGCATTAAGCTGCGTTTGAATTAGGTATTATAATGGATTACACCAAATTCAACTTTTCAACGCATATAAAAAACGAGGCCTGCTTGGCCGCAGCCGCTGCGATCAAGCAGGCTTTCTTCACTGCTTAAGGCAGCGGCCGCCAAGCTGCGGCGCTCGTTCTTCGCATGTCATGCTTCTCTTAGGATAACCTTAACCTTTGATGAAAATCCCAACCTGCTTTTCTCCCAGCGTCACACGTTCCATCTCCGCCGCTTCCTCATACGAAACCGTTTGAATCAATACGTTGTCGCGCAACACGTCATCGAATGTTGTCAATGCAGCTTGCAGCTCGGCATCAACCGAAAGAACCAGATCGATGCGCTTCTCGATCGGCAGATCAAGCTTCTTACGCGTATCTTGCACAGCGCGGATAACCTCGCGTACCCAGCCCTCTTGTTCAAGCTCAGGCGTAATGTCCGTATTCAATGCGACAGTAACGCCGCCTCCCGATGCGGATGCGAAACCAGACTTCGCTTGCTTCTCAACAAGCAGCTCATCGATCGTAATCGTCAGGCCCTCGCCTTCGGCGCTGGTGAATACCAAGCTTCCTTCGCCAACAACGGCTCTCGTCTGTTCTGCAGCCAATCCTTTCAGGTAAGCCTGGATAGGACCGACATGCTTGCCGAATTTCTTGCCGGCAACCTTCAGATTAAGCTTGAAGGCGAAGTCAACGAATCCGCTGTCCGTGTTCTGGATCGTAATCGTCTTCACGTTGATTTCGTCCTTCACGATGTCCTCGTAGCCTGCCACGTCGAAGTCCCGATCGAGTGAAACGATCAGTTCAGACAAAGGCTGACGCGTCTTGATACCCGTTTCGTTACGAACGTTGCGAGCAAGTTCTACAATCTGTTTCGCGCTCTCCATATCGCGCTCCAGCGTTTCATCGATTGCGGATTCATCTGCTTGCGGGTAGTCCGCAAGATGAACGCTGCCGCTGCCGCCAAGGTTGCCGTATACGTCTTCCGCCAGCAAAGGAGCATAAGGCGCGATGACACGGGACAAAGTCAGCAGTACGCTCTGTAGCGTTTGATAAGCGGCTACTTTGTCTTCCGACAAGCCGCTGCCCCAGAAGCGGTCGCGTGAACGGCGGATATACCAGTTGCTTAGCTCATCTACGAACGTTTCAATCGCTTTGGCAGGGTTAAGGAAGTCGTTGACTTCAAGACCTTTGTTAACCGTGCGAATCAAGCTGTTCAAACGGGAAACAACCCAGCGGTCAAGCTTATTCGTCGAAGCCTTCACCGGATGTGCCGCAGGATCAAACCCGTCGATCGATGCATACAGCGCATAGAATGCATGGGTATTAACGATGGTGTCAATAACCTTCGACTTCGCCTCGCCAACGATGCCTTTGGAGAAGCGTTTGCTATTCCATGGCGCGCTGTCTGCAAGCAACGCCCAGCGGAAGGCGTCCGTTCCGTATTCGTTGATGATTTCCCAAGGGTCGATTACATTGCCTTTCGACTTGGACATCTTCTGGCCGTTCTCGTCAAGAATATGTCCTGTCGAGATGACAGCTTTGTATGGCGCTTTGCCGTTGTACAGCGTCGACACCGCAAGCAAGCTGTAGAACCAACCGCGCGTTTGGTCGATGCCTTCGCAGATGATGTCAGCCGGGTATTGGTCGGCGAACTGCTGCTCATTCTCGAACGGGTGATGCTGCTGCGCGAACGGCATCGATCCGCTGTCGAACCACACGTCGATTACTTCCGGCGTGCGCGTCATCACAGCGCCTTCCGCGAATGGCGATTTCAGCTTGATGTCGTCCACATACGGCTTGTGCAATTCAATGTCTTCAGGAACAAAGCCTACAGCCCTTTCACGAAGATCGGCAATGCTGCTCGGCGCATATTCCTTGCCGGTAGCTTCACATACCCATACGTTAAGCGGCGTTCCCCAATAACGGTTCCGGCTGATGTTCCAGTCCACCAAATCTTCGAGGAACTTGCCGAAGCGTCCTTCACGGATATGGCCCGGGTACCAGTCAACGCTATTGTTGTTCGCGATCAATTGATCCTTCACCGCAGTCGTCTTAATGAACCAGCTTTCCATTGCATAATAGATAAGCGGCGTTTTGCAGCGCCAGCAGAATGGATAGCTGTGCTCATAGCGCTCCTTACTGTAGAGCAAGCCGCGTTCGCTAAGCGACTTCACGATGTCGATATCAAGCTCAGGATCCTTCACGAAACGTCCTGCAAAGTCTGTCACTTCTGCAACATATCGTCCTGCAAGATCAACGACATTCAGCATGCTGATGTTGTTTTCGCGTGATACTTTGTAGTCGTCATCGCCGTGAGCCGGAGCGATATGAACGATACCTGTACCGCTCGAATCGCTGACGAAGTCGCCTGCGATAACGATATGGCCGTGCTCGACAGGCACGTAGCCGAATGGCGGCGTGTAGCGTTGACCGACAAGCTCGGCGCCCTTCACGACCGACAGCGTCTCGTAGTCCTCTTTCAATACCTTCTCAGCCAATGCCTCAGCAATGATATACACTTCGCCGTTCTTCGATGCGCGAATATAATTCAGCTCAGGGTTAACGGCAAGCGCCACGTTCGCGGGCAGCGTCCAAGGCGTTGTCGTCCAAGCCAGTACGTACTCACCCGACGTCTCCAGCTTGAACTTCACGGTCGCGCTTAAATCCTTCACATCCTCGTAGCCTTGCGCTACCTCATGAGAGCTTAGCGTCGTTTGGCAATCCGGGCAATAAGGGCTGACGCGGTGACCGCGATACAGCAAACCTTTGCCGTGGATATTGGAGAGGATATGCCACACGCTCTCGATGTACTCGTTCTTCAGCGTGATGTAAGGATTGTCGAGATCGGTCCAATAGGCGATTGCTTCAGTCAGCTCGCGCCATTGCTTCTCGTATTCGAATACGCTCGCTTTGCACTTCTTGACGAATTCTTCTACGCCGTAATTTTCGATTTCCTGTTTACCGGAGATGCCTAGCTGCTTCTCGACGCCAAGCTCGACCGGCAAGCCATGCGTATCCCAGCCAGCTTTGCGAATGACGCGATAACCTGCCATCGTCTTATAACGGCAAATAAAATCTTTGATAACGCGTCCCAGCACGTGTCCGATATGCGGCGCTCCGTTCGCGGTTGGCGGTCCTTCATAAAATACGAAATTCGGTTTCCCTTCACGATTCGCAATCGATTGCTTGAACGTATCGTTCTCTTTCCATTGATTCAGTACGCGCAGCTCACGGCTGCGGGCGCGTTCTTTCACATCTACGCGTTGCATAGCTTCATCTCCCTCTCAGTTAACCCTGTTAATAAACAAAATAAAGCCCCGTCCCCTGTAAAAAAGGGACGAGGCTTGCTCGCGTTACCACCCTTGTTCCGCTCTTGCCCCGTATAGCCTAGGACAAGCCGATTATAGCTCAGCCTATATTATAGACCGTGCTTATCATGCGGCACCTTAGTCGCGAACGTATCATTCGCGTTCCCTATAACGGGGGACAGCCGTCGATGCTTACTGCACACTTCAGCATCGCTTCTCGGAGATGATTTTCCGCATGGACCACTCGCCGGACTTTCAGCAATCGCCGGCTCTCTGAGGAATGGTAGACAAGCGTACTCTTTCTCGTCAACGAAGTTAGAACATAACAATTACTAATAGTTATAGCGTATCGGACAGCCAATTGTCAAATGTTAAGCTGCCCAATTATCGGTTCGATTACCCGCGTTGCAGCTCGATCTCAGCATGTCTGGACTGCGAGTCCAGCGTATCCCAGCCATCTTGGCTAAGCAGTTCAAGCTGAGCCTCAACCAGCGTACGGAAACGCGCGCGGTAGATCGAGGCTTGCTTCTTAAGCTCCTCTACCTCCAGCGATACTTTGCGCGACTTGGACAGCGACTCATTAATAATCCGGTCGGCGTTCTTCTCCGCTTCTTTGATTATGAGCTGCGCTTCCTTCTTCGCATTGTTGCGAACCTCGTCCGCAGCTTCTTGCGCTACGATAATCGTCTTGCTTAACGTTTCCTCGATGTTCGTAAAATGATTTAGTTTCTCTTGAACATTCAGAATTTGATTTTGCAGCTCTTTATTTTCACGAATGATCGATTCGTAGTCCTTAATGACCTGATCGAGAAATTCATTCACTTCATCCTCGTCATAGCCGCGTAATCTGCGTCCAAACTCTTTGTTATGTATGTCCAATGGCGTTAACGGCATTGGCGCACCTCCTCAAGGTATTTGTATTGCTGGCATCCGGCTTGTACCTTTGTTGAGAACATTTTCGACAGCGACGACTGAATTCCTGCAATCCGTTAAATAAATTTACCAATTTTAACGCGAATTCTGCCCTTTTTTGTCACACCGTCGACTTCAAGCACTTTGAACCTGCCTAGCCCCTTGAAAGAAACGACATCGCCTTGCTTAAGCGACTCCGACGGATCCTCTTCCGCCTTCCAATTCACTCTGCATCTGCCTGCCCTAATTGGATCGACGATCTTGGAACGGCTAATCCGGTACACATCGCTTGCAATGCCGTCCAGTCTCATTGAAGCAACAGACAAGCTCATTTCCTCAAGCTTCGGTATTACTGTGCTAAGCTCGGACAATGGAAGCACATCGGTCAACACGCTAACTCGATGCACTTGACGCAAGTGTATATTCAAGTAATCGGCAATCTCATCCATAACGATAATATGACTAAAGTCCTCATGTACATGAATATCGCCGATTCGGTCACGTTTAATGCCTAGCCCAAGCAGCGCGCCTAAGTAATCGCCATGGTCAAGCTCATGCTGCGTCCCGGCAGGACTGTTGACAGCTAATACGGATACGCCCGCTTCCTCGCTGTCCAAATCCCGATAATCCGGGCCGATGATGGCACGTTTCCGTTCCGCTTCCGGATACCCGCCCTCGAACCGAATAGCTACGTCGGCATTCCGATTGGCGAGCATCGTAACGATCTCAATCTGCCTTGGGTCCAAAAAATCGGTCCGCTTCAGCTCGTGCTGCTGTGCGGACCGCTCAACCCATTCCAACGCCCGATCGACGAAAGCTTTCTCGTCGGGGTGAAAATGATTATATATGGCTTGCTTCATCACAAGTCATTCCCTTACTAAAAGATGCCTAAGATAAAATCGACAACGGCCGTCAGTCCAAGCCCGATGAAACGAAGGGCGAAGATCGCAACGATTGGCGATATATCTAGCATACCGCCGATAGGCGGAATAAATCTTCTGAATATGCCAAGGTATGGCTCAACTAGCTTGCCCAAGAATACGCCGATAAAGCTCTCGCGAGCGTTAGGCAACCAAGACAACAGCACATATCCGATAATCAAGAAGCTGTATATGCTGATTATTGTTCCAATTAATCCTGCAGCGCTCATAAATTGTGTGGTCACCTCATTTTAGTGTAGTCGTTCTCCTCCGCCAACATCTCCGTTATCGCACCTTGAATCTCTACGGATTCCGGCGTGCATAGAAAAATATTAGGCCCAAGCTTAGAGATGTTGCCGCTTAAAGCGTACACTGTGCCGCTAAGGAAATCAACAATGCGCACGGCTAGGTCTGTCCGAACGCGTTGCAGATTCACGATGACGGCCCTGCGCGAACGCAAATGGTCGGCAATTTCCTGCGCTTCGTCATAGGAACGCGGTTCGCTAAGCACGACTCTTACATTTTTCTGCGAATGGATGCTGACGACGTTATTGCTCTTCGTATTTTTACGTGTCTCGAAGGGCGAGGTTTCAGGTTCTTGTTCATCCACCTGCGGTATTCTTTCACGCTCTACAACTTCCTCTTCCTCCTGCAAGCCAAGAAAATTCATAAATCGATTCATGACGCTCATTACTCATTCCTCCTCTTTACCTATTAGTACGGTGCCTAAGCGGATCCATGTTGCTCCTTCTTCTATCGCCACCTCGAAGTCGTTGGACATGCCCATCGATAATTCCGTAATCGTGTTAGTCGTATTCATTGCTTGAGCGCGCTCGTGCAGTGCGCCTCGCAGCTCTCTTAACGCTTTGAATACAGGTCTTGTCTCTTCGGATTCTGCTTCGAAAGGCGCCATCGTCATAAGCCCGATTGGCTTAATCGACGAGAGCTTTGTCAGCTCATCCACGAATTCGTACAGCTGATCCGGCGAAAGCCCATGCTTCGAGTCTTCGCCTGACACGTTAACTTGAATGAAGCAAGGTACGATGATGCCTAGCTGGGCAGCTTGTTTGTCGATCGCTTGCGCAAGCGACAGCCTGTCCAGCGAATGAATGTATGTAAACTTTCCGACAACGTCCTTCGCTTTGTTCGTCTGCAGTGATCCGATGTAGTGCCAGGTCGGCTTGCTGATGCTGCCTATCTCGGCTTCGCCTTCCAGCGCCTCCCACTTGTCACGCGCATTTTGCCATCGATTCTCGCCTAGATGCTCTAGACCGAGCTTAACGGCAGCAAGTGTCGTTTCCGTGGATACGTATTTCGTGACTGCAATAACGTTGATTTCTTCCTTGCTGCGCCCTGATCTCAGGCATGCCTGTTCGATTCGCAGCTCTACATCCTTGATCCGTTCCGATAAATGACTCATTATGCCTCACCTTTCACGAATGCCGATCCAACTGGCCATACGGCCGGTTAAGCCGTTCTCCATACGATGGGAAAAAAACAAATCCCGTCTGCAGCCCGTGCACCACTTTGTTAATTCGATATGGATCGGCAAAATTCCTGCTTTTATCATAATCTGTCGGTTTATTTCTTTCAAGTTTATATGCGCTTTGCCGTTATCGCTTTTTTGTAGAACGATTTGAGCATGTTCAGAGCTAAGCCCGAGCGACTCAATAAGACGCTCGACATGGTCGATCACGACGCCGTCCACCTCATAGCAGCAGCTGTCGATCGCCGGTCCAATTGCTGCTTTAAGCTTTTCTCGCTTCGTTCCATACTCCTTCTCCATAGCTGCGATTGTTTCCTCTGCAATTCCCTGCACGGTCCCTCTCCAGCCGGCATGAGCGAGCGCTATCGCCTGATGCTCGGGATCATAGAAGTATAGCGGTACGCAATCGGCGTAAAAAGAGGTCAGCAACACGTTCGGTTCATTCGTAATAATCGCGTCGCAGCCTTTAATTACATCATCAAGCGACAAGCTGCCTTTGCCCTTATCTGCAGCGGTTACCTTGTATATCTTGTTGCCATGCACTTGCTCAGCACAAGTCCAAGCTTCGAACGGCCAATCAATGGCCGCTGCTAGCCGCTGCCGATTGGCGACAACATCAGCTGCATCATCGCCAACATGCAGCCCAACATTAAGCGAATGCCACTGCCCGCCGCTCACGCCGCCGTTACGACCGGTGAAACCTGCCGTTAAGTTAGAATTATCGCTATTCCATTCAGACAATAAAAAAAGCGAAGGTCCCTTCGCCGAATGATCTTCCATAAATGCTTCCATCTGTCCGTCACCTCTGTCAGCAAAGGATACTTCATTTCGCTATCATTCGCCATATATGCTATAAATCACGCTTATGCACAGTTTACAGCCTTATGAGCGAGCGTGCAAATCATCCTCATCAGCCCGCAATGATTTCGTGTCGTCCATACGAACAAGCACGACATCTGCGCCTATCTTCACAATATTGCGCCATGGAATGACAACCTCCGTACCTCCGCCGCCGAACACGCCGAAAAACTTCGTAAACTGCGGAACAACAATAGAATCGATACGTCCCTGGCGCAAATCAAGCTCCAGATCAGATATATGCCCCAGCTTCTTCCCATCCACTATATTAATAACGTCCTTCGTCTGAAAATCAGATATTTTCACTATCAATCACCACTTTTCCAGCGGATTTGTCGTCCGAACCGTCTTCTTATTACTATATGAGCCAAATGCCCAAAATGTCCTGCTGGGGCAAAAAAACGAGCCCCTTGAGATACAAATATTCACAGCCGGTGATGAATGCGATAAATTTATTGTACGACAACGTACAATAAGCGGCGGGAGGCCGACTCATCAACATGCCAAAGAAAATCGCATCAGAGCTGGATTGGTTTGTGTTAGGTATCGATAAATTCGCGGAAGGAGGCGAGTCGGCGCTAGTCGTCGAAAAGCTCGCGAGACAGCTGGGAAGCAGCAAAACGAGCTTCTATTGGTATTTCAAAGACCGTTCGCAATATGTCAGCCGAATAATCGCCGAGTGGCATGAGAGGGCAACTACGTCTGTTATAGCAAGAAATACGGCACTGGCGTCGCTGCCTCCGCAAAGACAAGTACGAGAGCTTATGCTTACGATGTTCAGCTTCAACGGTGACGGTGATTTCCTGTTTTACCTCCGTAAGCTGGGAGAAACCGAGGATTCTTATCGTGCAATGCTTCATCATTTGGAACAAAAGCGTCTTCGGTAGATGAGCGAGCTGCTTATTCGCTGCGGACTATCGCAAGAGGCGGCAGTGCGAGGCTCAGAGCTTGTGTACAGCTATTATCTCGGCTGGTACGAAAGCAATAAATTTCAGACGATTACGAAGGAGCATGCAGAAGAGCAGGCTGATTTCCTCATGGCTTTTATTGGGATTGATTCGGATCATTAGCGAAGGAGTGATCGTTATGCAAGCAATTCTTGCCAGCATTGTAAGTGGCAGCAGCACTGCTTATTCTCATGTATGCGAACCTCATTGCCGTCATAGGTCCTCAGCAGCTTCCACGAATGGCGGCATGGGCTCTCGCAATCGTGTTCGCTATTCGAGCGATCGGGGAATTTCATTACTTAGGCTTATTCAAAAGGTATCGCAACTCCCCTTTCGGACGACTTGATACGTATGTGTATAGTCCGCTTTGCCTCTTGATGGCCGGCATGACTTGGTGGATAATCGGGATATCTTGAATGGGAAAGAGCCTGCCGGGAGAAATATCCCCGAGCAGGCTCGTTTGTTCACGTTTTAACATGCTTCTGCATTTGTTGAATCGCCGACTTCTCAAGCCTCGACACCTGTGCCTGCGATATGCCGATCTCGTCGGCAACTTCCATTTGCGTCTTGCCTTCGAAGAACCGCATCGACAGGATCATCTTCTCCCTGTCATTCAACTTGTGCATCGCTTCACGCAGCGCGATCTCCTCGATCCACGATACATCCTTATTACGATCATCGCTAATCTGATCCATCACATAGATCGGATCGCCGCCGTCGTGGTAGATCGGCTCGAACAGCGATACCGGATCTTGAATCGCGTCAAGCGCGAATACAACATCCTCTTTCGGCACATTCAGCGCTTCGGATATTTCAAAAATCGTCGGCTCGCGACTATTTTTGTTCGTCAGGCTGTCCCTTACCTGAAGCGCCTTATAGGCAATATCTCGAAGGCTGCGCGACACGCGAATCGGATTGTTGTCACGCAAGTAACGGCGAATTTCACCGATAATCATCGGTACGGCATAGGTGGAAAATTTGACGTTCTGGCCAAGATCGAAATTATCAATCGCCTTCATAAGTCCGATGCAGCCGACTTGGAACAAGTCGTCCACAAATTCTCCCCTATTGTTAAACCGTTGTATGACGCTGAGAACAAGCCTCAAATTGCCGTTAACCAATTTCTCTCTTGCTGCCCACTCGTTGCGGGTTTGCAATGCCGTAAACAGCTCTCGCATTTCGGCATTCGTTAGGACAGGCAGTTTCGCGGTATCCACTCCACAGATCTCGACTTTATTTCGGGTCAACGTGATTACCTCCCAAGGAGAAACATTACTGTACATTATCTCCTCGGGACCTCTTTTTATTCCTAATCTGACATCGTTCGACATTCAAATGTCGATTTGCATTTAGACCATTTTGTTAAATTCCTTACGCAGCCGCTTAATTATCCGTTTCTCGAGTCGAGAAATATAAGATTGCGATATGCCGAGAAGATCGGCAACATCCTTTTGTGTTTTCTCCTCGCCGTCGGCAAGACCGAACCGCAGCTCCATAATAATTCGTTCGCGCTCCGACAGCTTTTCCAACGCCTTATGAAGCAGCTTGCGGTCTACCTGCTCTTCGATATTGCGGTAGATCGTATCGTTCTCCGTCCCAAGAACGTCCGATAGTAGCAGTTCATTGCCGTCCCAGTCAATATTAAGCGGCTCGTCGAACGACACTTCCGTGCGTGTCTTGCTATTGCGGCGCAAATACATCAATATTTCATTCTCGATACAGCGCGATGCATAAGTGGCGAGTTTGATCTTCTTCTCCGGATCAAACGTGTTGACCGCCTTGATTAGGCCAATAGCGCCGATCGACACCAAGTCCTCGATATGAATACCGGTATTCTCGAATTTACGGGCGATATACACAACGAGCCTAAGGTTGCGCTCGATCAGCATCGCTCGAATCGCAGAGTCGCCGCTAGGCAGCTTCTCTAGCAAATACTCTTCTTCCTCGCGCGTCAAGGGAGGCGGAAGCGCTTCACTGCCGCCGATATAATAAATCTCATCGCTTTTTAGTCCGAATAAAAATAAAACACGATAATAGTATAACTGCAGGATCAATTTCCACTTGACGAGCATTGGGCCCATCCCTCCCCGATTGTATGAGCTAGCTTGCGATCGTTATTCTCTAACCATTGACGGATGAATGATCGCTTGGTAAGCCCCATCAGATGCTAACTTTCCGCCGTCAAGTCCGATGAGCACCTTTCGTGTTTCAAAAACTTGTCCTTCCCTGTTCACTTCAACATGATCCGGTTTGAGCGCAAGCATGAATTGCGATCCGCGATTGACGCCTCGATACGGAACGAGACGAAGCCGATCTTGCCAAACAAAAGGCTGACTGTCCATACCGGCTACGAGCCGATCGACCTGGGAGCTGCGAATGCTGCTCATCCACGCAGGAGGCAAATCCGCTTCCCAAACCGATGCTTCCATCACCATAACCGGCGTTCGGGTAAGCGGATCATACAGCTGATTGCCTGTATCGATAAGACCGACACAGGTTTCCGTTCGTTCACCGATTGTAATCGTTACAGCAGCCAAATGGGTATGCACCAGCTCCCGTTCTCGTTTTTGCGTCAATACGGTACGGTATATATACAGACCGATACAAAACGCAGCAATAAAATAAAAAAGTCCCATTTTCAACTCAACATGCATGCTTCCGCTAACAAATGTGATCGTCCTCCATACTTCCCCAGAGCCCTGCATAAGTAAATAATAGATACCTAATATCGCACCCGCCGCTATAAAGTTGACCGCATAGAAGGCTGCGACAGTGCGCAAATAATGTTGTACCGTCGCAAAGCCAAAAGCAATCCATACCATAACGAGCGACATCGCGACCTTGACGCCAAGCGTAAACATGAAGCTAAGCTGGGGGTAAAACATCAAGATGACATAGCAGCCTCCGACAGCAGCAGCGAGAAGGATGCGCCAGTGGCGAGGCTTCAGGTGCCGAACCCAGGCCGTCGTCAGCAAGATAGCGCCATCGACAAGAAGCTCACGCAGAAACATAATATCGACATACATGTAGAGACTGGCCACCTTCCTGCCATACCTTGCAGCTGGCGCCCTAGAGAACGATTGACACTAGTATATAAAAATTGTATTTCAAAGTCTGTCTATTCATGACGTCATGACATATCTTTTTTTGTCGAGTATGTATATAAAATCCGCGATTGAATACGTAGGCAAATAGAGGCGGCAGAGGTTGATATTATGGGGCACTAGACAACAAAAAACCCGCTCGCTCGGCTAGGCCAAGTGAGCGGGTTTCGTAATATTAGCGGTCGCCGCGCGGACGATTGCGCAAAAAGGCAGGAATTTCGAGTTGATCGCTCGACGCAGTGCTCGTGCCGAATGGCTTAACCGTGTTCGAGCTAGCAGTCGATTGTCTCGTTTCCGGTTGCACGGCTTGAGGCTGAGCTGCTGCATGCCGCGATGGCGATGGCTTGTGCTCGAAACCTGTTGCGATTACCGTAACTTTAATTTCGTCTTTCAAATCTTCATCGATGATAGCACCGAAGATCATGTTCACGTCTGGATCAGAAGCGGAAGTAACGATCTCAGCTGCTTCATTGACTTCATAAAGCGATAGGTTGCTGCCGCCCGTAATGTTCATGATAACGCCGCGTGCGCCGTCAATGGACGTTTCCAGCAGTGGGCTCATAATCGCTTTCTTTGCCGCTTCCGCAGCACGATTCTCTCCTGTAGCAATACCGATACCCATAAGCGCCGAACCGCGCTCAGTCATAATCGTCTTAATATCGGCAAAGTCAAGGTTGATAAGTCCAGGTACCTGGATCAAATCAGAAATGCCTTGTACAGCTTGACGAAGCACGTTGTCCGCTTCACGGAATGCTTCGAGCATCGGAGTCTTTTTGTCAACGATCTCTAGCAATCGATCATTAGGAATAACGATAAGTGTATCTACTTTTTCCTTAAGCGCTTCGATACCCAGCTCTGATTGTCCAGCACGCTTGCGTCCTTCGAATGTGAATGGCCTAGTGACGACACCTACCGTCAAAGCGCCGCATTCGCGAGCGATCTCAGCGATGACAGGAGCAGCTCCCGTACCGGTACCGCCGCCCATGCCGGCTGTGACGAATACCATGTCAGCGCCTTTGAGCTGGTTCGTAATGCTCTCGCGCGATTCTTCTGCCGCCTTATGACCAACATCAGGATTAGCACCTGCGCCAAGACCGCGTGTAAGCTTATCGCCAATTTGCAGCTTATGCTCCGACTTAGCCAAGTGTAGCGCCTGTGCATCCGTGTTTACGGTAATAAATTCAACGCCTTTAACGCCGTTTTCTATCATTCGGTTAACAGCGTTGCTTCCGCCGCCGCCAACGCCGATTACTTTAATTTGAGCCAACTGCTCAAGATCGATATCGAATTCCAACATCCTTCTTTTCCCCCAGTCATGCGTAAACGGCAGAAGCCGTTTCTACCCGGCGCAGCTGCGTTTCGCGTTGAAATATAAGCATCTTATACTAGATGACATATAGAATGTTATATTTTCAAATAAATTCGTTAAACATGTTTTTGATTCGTTCCATCATACCGGGTTTGGATGTAGTTGCCGGAGCAGCCTTGGCGCGGCTTGTCTGCTTCTTCACAGTTCCTGTTCCGCGAGGCCCCATATACTTCGATACGTATTGGATCATACCGACGCCGCTGCTGAAAGCTGGGTCCCTTACACCAATGTAATCCGGCAATGCTATACGGACGCTGGATTCGAGCTCGGACTGAGCGAGCGCTAGCGTGCCTGGCATGGAAACCGTACCGCCTGTCAACACATAGCCGTTGACTTTGTCTCCATATCCCAGCTTGCGAACCTCTTGCCTAATGAGATGGAATATTTCTTGCATCCTAGGTTCAATAATGCTTGCAAGGTCAAACTGCGAAAATTCCTTCTCCGCGTTGCTGCCCATGCGAGTCACTTTGAACTTAACGTCCTCCGCCGCATCGGTCACGTTCGCGCAGCCGTATTTCAGCTTGATCTTCTCTGCTTGATCGCTCTGCGTACGCAGACCGTATGCTATATCGTTAGTTACGTATTCTCCGCCGATCGGCAATGTTGAAGTAGCGGCAAGTCCGCCTTGATCGTAGATCGCAATCGTACACGATCCTGCGCCAATATCGGTAAGAACCGTTCCAATCATTTTCTCGTCCTTGGTCAATGACATGACCCCAGAAGCAAGAGACAATAGAATAACGCCGGATATACGCAGTCCAGCCTTCTCCACGCACCGCATTAAGTTATGTATCGCGGTCTTCGTCCCTGTAACAATCGTTGCTTCGACTTCGAGTCTAACGCCGATCATACCGCGCGGATCTGATATGCCTTCCAAACCATCTACCAAGTATTGTTTAGGAACCAGATTAATAATTTCACGTTCCGGCGGCAAAGCCACTACTCTCGCAGCTTGTACCACTCGTTCAATATCCTCTTCACCAATTTCCCGATCCTCATTGGATACGGCTACTACACCACGGTTCGTCTGTAGAGCAATATGGTTGCCCTGGATGCCTACATAGACATCCGATATTTGAATACCCACCATGCGCTCCGCATGCTCGATGGCGTTGCGGATCGATTGCACGGTCTGGTCAATATCAACAATTGCTCCCTTGCGAATACCTTCAGAGTCGGCAGAACCAACCCCAATAATATTAATGGCTCCGTTAGATACTTCGCCAATGATCGCACGAACCTTGGATGTACCGATGTCCAAACTGACGATGATGTCGTTGTTACTCAACCCGCGGCACCTCCGTTTCAACTTATTAATTAATTTTCCATTTTCAAACGCATACGGTAACTTTTGACATCTTGCGGTCAAAGCTCCCGTTTCGTACCGTCTTTAAGCCGCTCATACCGGAACGTCACCCAAAAACGGTATTCGGTGAAATATAGACAAGTGTATAGGTCTGTGACCTGCACATCCCTATAATTCAAAACAAGGTATTTCTACATATTCAACGCGCCTATTATTTTCCCTCTTTTTTCTACAAAATTTTCGGTGCTTATTTCACTTACAAACTTCACTTACAATCGAGCGCTGCCCCTTGCAGAGCTCATGTCACCATGTTGTTTCAGTCAGCTTCAGCGAGTATAAATGCGATAACTAAAATTCTACCATTCTTTCAAGCTATTGAGTAGTCTATTTTTTCCTACTACGCCATGTTTAAGCGCTTTTACAAGTGCCAAATGATTGAAAAAGAGTACCGCGAACGAAAAAATACCGGATTCAGCGTGATCTTTCATCACACGGGTTGATCTTCAACCGAATATTTATTCCGAATCCGCTTCCTCGTCTTCCGAATCACCCAAGTTAAACGGAACGTATGTATCCGCAAGCAGCATCGTAATCCGCCCAGGCTCCTGCGTCTCAATAACGGCATTAAGCGCTTCGATCTTCTCCGGCAGAACGGCAACGGATGTAATGACTTCGAATTTAGTGCGCGTATAGATCTTGATGCGGTCAGGATAAGCTTTGGACGGATCAGGAATAATCTCCGAAAGATCGGACAACTGTTTTACCGGAATTTTGCCAAGCTGCTTCATCAACGATACTTTTACTTTGTCTTTGGCCGCCCATCCGGTGAGCACGGGCTTGTCCGCTACGAGCATCGCTTCTATCTTCGATGCTATACTCGTGCCGTTCGACAAAAGAGCTGTCAATTCGCCCTTCGGCGACAACTCGAACGCTACGATGGGATATTCCTGTACCGTAATTTGGACAACTCCCGGAAACACTTTATTGACCGTTGCTTGTTCAACTTGGGGCAGCTTTTCTACCCGTTTCTCGATCGTGCTCGAAGTCGTCCCGAAAAATGCGTCGCCTGCCGCGACGGCGGCCGCCCCGGCAACCTCGGCATTGGTGGCCAGCTTCGTGCCCACAATTTGCACTTCTTCTATTTTGCTAATGGAAGAGTTGAAGAAAAGCACTGCAAGCAATACGAGGAATAACAAAAACAGGACAATCAGCAGCTTTCGGCTGCCTCTGCGTTTCTTGGCTGGCTCTTTTAAGACCGGCATGTTTTCACTCATAACTTGTCCCTACTTTCTATGCGAAAAACTCCAAACGCAGCCGTTTCTCAAAAGAGCGGCCATGTTCAGAGCATGTATCTTCTCGTTCGTATGACGCCATAAGCAGCTTTCATTACACAAAGACGCCGGCTCCGCATCAAGTATAAAGGAGGATGAAGCCGGACGTTTCTAACTCAGAACTTGCTTGCATACTATTAATTATTAGGCACCGGCGAGTAGCGCGAGATACGTGCACCCAGCCTCGTCAACATCGATTCGATTTTGTCGTAACCGCGGTCAATGTGGTGAATCTGCTCCACAACCGTACGGCCGTGAGCCGCCAAGCCCGCTATAACAAGAGCAGCGCCTGCGCGCAGATCGGTTGCTTCAACCGTTGCGCCATACAAACGAGGTACGCCGCGGATGAAAGCCGCATTCATATCGACGCGAATATCGGCGCCCATGCGCGATAATTCATCGACATGCTTCAAACGTCCTTCGAAAATCGTTTCCTTCATAATGCTGACACCGTCTGCCAACGTCAGAAGAACCATCAGTTGTGACTGTAAATCGGTAGGGAATGCCGGATAAGGCGATGTAACCACTCTCTCAACCGCCTTCGGTCTAGTAGCGCAGCCCACTTTAATTATATCACCGTCGACGACAATTTGAACACCTGCGCGACGCAGCACATGGATTAGCGATGACAGATGCGCAGGCTGCGTGTTCTGAAGCGTAACCTGGCCGCGCGTTGCGGCTGCCGCAACCATAATCGTACCTGCTACGATACGGTCCGGAATGACTCGATATTGACAGGGATTAAGCGACTGTACCCCTTCTATCGTTATCGTATCTGTCCCGGCACCCATGATTTTCGCACCCATTGCGTTTAGAAAACGTTGCAAATCTTGAATCTCCGGCTCGCGCGCTGCATTCGTAAGCGTCGTCCGGCCTTCGGCCCTGACAGCGGCCATCATGATGTTTTCCGTAGCTCCCACGCTTGGAAAACTTAGATGAATATCCGCCCCGCGCAGCTTCTCTGCACGGCACACAATCCGGTTGCCAAACTCCTCAATCTCCGCTCCAAGCGCTTGCAAGCCTTGCAAATGAAGGTCTATCTTTCTCTCGCCGATTGCGCAGCCTCCCGGCTGGTACACTTCAGCTTCGCCGAAGCGGGCGAGGAGCGGTCCCATTAGGAAAATAGAAGATCGCATTTGTTTCATTAACGATTCCGGCACATGGGACGTATGAGCAGGCTTTGTATCCAGCACAACCGTATCTCCCGAATGCTCGGCGCGGCATCCCAGTTCGCGCAAAATGTTCAGCATGACGTCGATATCCAGCAATTCAGGCACATGTTCAATCGTAAATGTGCCCTCGGCCAGCAAGCTGGCAGCCAATATCGGCAACGCGGCATTTTTCGCTCCTTGGATAACTATGGTTCCTGAGAGAGGTTTCCCACCTTCAATCACCAATTTGTCCAATGTATCACCTCCGAATTACCGCTCACCCACCACCAATACTTCCGGCACCAGTTCCACGCCGAAGCGCTCTTTTATGGTGCGCTGAATATGGGACATGAGGGCGAGAACGTCTTCAGCAGTCGCTTGCCCGGCATTTACAATGAAATTGGCATGAACTTCTGACACTTGAGCGCCTCCGTAGCGATACCCCTTTAAGCCTGCCTCTTGAATAAGCCTTGCTGCAAAATCATTCGGCGGATTACGAAATACGCTGCCTGCACACGGCATCTGTAGCGGCTGTGTTTGGCGGCGCTTATCCTTGAAAGCGGATAGTGCTGCGGAAATTTCCTTGCGATTGCCCTCTGCAAGCTCGAAAGTCGCTTCTACAACAGACCCTCGCTGCTCTTGCAAAATCGAATGCCGATAGGAAAACTTCATGTCGTCTCGATCGTACGTTACCAATTCTCCTGTCTCCAGCACAATCTCAGCTGACTTAAAAATACGTGACACATCAGATCCGTGCGCTCCCGCATTCATGTAGACGGCTCCGCCGACCGTGCCCGGAATTCCCCCCGCGAACTCTAGACCTGTCAGCCCCTCTTTGCCTGCCACGACAGATAGCTTAATGAATGAATAGCCGGCGCCTGCAGTTACAAGGCAACCGTCGAAACGCACAAAATCCAACCCACCGCTCGGCTTAATCACAACACCGCGAATCCCTTTGTCGCTCACGAGCATATTCGAGCCGCGGCCCAAATTCGTCCAGCTTATCCGATGCTTATTCAACAGCCGGATCGCAGCAATCAGCTGCTCTTTGCTCTCCGGTAGAATTAACACATCGGCAGGGCCGCCGATTTTCCATGTTGTATAGTTCGATAGCGGCACATCATACAGAACTTCGCCGATGCCGGCTTGTTCCAATTCCGCTTTAATTGCTTCCATTGGTTGACCCTCCTAAAAGGTTTACGAAGTAAACCTACTTCGTAAGCGTGGACTTAGGTTTTACGAAGTAAAACCTACTTCGTAAGCGTGGACTTACTCCCGCTGATTCACGATTATAGTTGCGACATCCGCCGCCTGGGCGATGGTCACGAATATAGTGTATATTATGCCTATGCGTACTTTTGTGTGACAATCGCCTACTTACTTGCGCGCTTGCAGCCGCTTCAGCTCCGATGCGATAATCGTTGCGGAATTAGGCATAGCAAACGTCTTCGACGCCTCAGCCATTTGTTTCATGAGCTTATCGTCCCTCAGCAGCTTCTGAATGCGGTTCAGCAGCGCTGAACCTGTTAGATCCTTCTCCAGAATCATCTCGGCCGCTCCCGCGTCAACGAGGCTCCGAGCATTCGCTTCCTGGTGGTTATTGGTTACGTTAGGCGAAGGAATTAAGATAGACGGCAAGCCAAGTGCTGTCATCTCCGCCAGCGAGGATGCGCCAGAGCGGCTTACGACAATCGTCGCATCCATTAGCACCTCTGCCATATTGTTCAGGTACGGCACAAGTTTTACATTAGCAACACCGCCTGGACTAGCTTCTTCAATGCGGCTCGAGGTCGAAGCATAATAACTGTCCCCGGTCACGAAGACGAAATAAACGTCCGGTATTTGCCCAAGCTGCGGTGCCATCTCGACCATCGCCTCGTTAAGCGCCTTAGCCCCGCGGCTGCCTCCTACAACGAGCACGAAGCGGCTGCGAGGCGGAATGCCAAGCGAAGCACTACCTTTGCCTGCCGTCGCCCGAAGTACGTTCGTTGCGCACGGGTTGCCCGTATACAGTGTCTTCTTCGCCTTCGGGAACAGCTTCTCCGATTGCTTGAAGCTAACGCCGATCGTGCTCGCGTATCGGGACAGAAACTGATTCGTTAAGCCGGGAATCGCATTCTGCTCGTGAACTAGCGTCGGAATGCCCAGCTTCGCCGCAGCATACACGACGGGTCCGCATACATAACCGCCCGTTCCGACAACGACATCCGGTTTGAACTTACGCAACAGCGCCTTAGAGCGTCTGACGCCTTTTAAGAACCGCAGCACCGTCTTCACATTATCGAGAGACAGCTTGCGGCGAAAGCCTGTAATCTCTATCGCTTCAAAAGGAATTCCTTGCCCTGGTACGATGCGGCTCTCCATTCCTTTGTTCGTTCCGATATAAAGCAGCTGCGTGTCCGGATTGTCCTGCTGCATTTGCTTGCCGATTGCGACTGCCGGATAAATATGGCCGCCGGTACCTCCTCCGGTCAATACGATACGCATATGAACCTTCACCTCGAATAACGGGATATATTAAGTAAAATGCCAAGCGCGGTTAGCAGCAGCGTCAGCGATGATCCCCCATAGCTGATAAGCGGGAGCGTAATGCCCGTAACCGGCATCATCCCGATGACTACGCCAATATTGATCAGCACCTGAACGCCGACGATGCCCGTAATGCCGACAGCGAGCAGGCTGCCAAACGTATCCGGAGCCGAAATCGCCGCGCGCATGCCGCGCCATATGAGCACAAGGAATAATAAGATTAAAGCAGCGCCGCCAATAAAGCCTAGCTCCTCGGCAACGATGGAAAATATAAAGTCGGTCTGCGGCTCCGGCAAGTAGCTGTATTTCTGACGGCTCATTCCAAGTCCGAGGCCGACCAAACCTCCCGGTCCAATCGCATAAAGCGATTGAATGATCTGATAGCCGCCTCCAAGCGGATCAGCCCATGGATCGAGAAAGCTCGTAATCCGCTGCAGCCGGTAAGGAGCAGCTAGGATTAGACCTACGAAACCAACTACACCTAGCATGGCGAGTCCGCCCAAATGCGCCATTCGAGCACCAGCCGTAAAAATAAGAATGATCGATGCGCCCAACATAACCGTTCCTGAGCCGAGATCAGGCTGCAGCATGATAAGTCCGAACGCAAGACCTACGAGGCCAAGCGGCGGCATAAGCCCTTTCGTGAACTGCGTAATCGTCTGCTGCTTCTCCGACAGCCATTTGGCAAGAAACAACACCATCGCCAGCTTCATGAACTCAGACGGCTGGATGCCGAACGAGCTAATGCCCAGCCAACTGCGCGCGCCGCCGCGAACGACGCCTATGCCTGGGATTAATACGACAACGAGCAAACCGAAGCATACGAGAATCGCTGCCGGCGCCCATTTCTTCCACGTCGAATAATGCGTATTCATAGTAAATAGTAACGCACCTACGCCTAGTCCGGCAAACAAAAGCTGACGTTTGACAAAATAAAAACGATCGCCGTGCTCATGAAAAGCAAGCACGGCGCTCGCGCTGTAAACCATCACAAGCCCGATCGCCAGAATTAGCCCAATCGCTGTCAGCAGCCAAATATCCGGGGCAGAACGCGCTTTAACCATAGCGAACACACCTCTTAGCATGGGAAAGTAGGGACATGCCCCCTACTTACAAGGTATGCGCTGAATCCTTAAAAATGCGCCCTCTCTGCTCGTATGAGGCAAACATATCCCAGCTCGCGCAGGCCGGCGACAACAACACGATGTCACCAGGCTCAGCAAGAGCCGCCGCCTGCTTAACCGCTAGTCGCAGCGTCTGCTCGGCGTCCTCCACAGGTTCGGCGATTTCGACGCTGCCTAAACCTGCCAGCTCGGCAACGCGGGCCAGTTTGCCGCGCGTCTCGCCAAGCGCGACAAGCCCTTTCAACCGATCGCGGAAGATTGGCAGCAGCTCCATGTAGTCGGAGCCGCGGTCAAGTCCGCCCGCAATCAATACAATTTTACCCGGCAGCGAGCCGATTGCCATCATGGTTGAAGCAGGATTGGTCGCTTTCGAGTCATTATAATATTTAACCCCGCCAGCCTCGCGTACGTACTCCAACCGATGCTCAACCGCCTTAAACTGCTGCAGAGGCTCTACAAGCCGCTTTATCTCAGCCCCTGCCGCTACGCTTGCAGCAACGGCCGCAAGCGCGTTAGCAACGTTATGACGGCCTGGAATACCTAACTCATCGACGGGTACGACCACGATGGCGTCATTATCCGACTTCAAGCCAGAGCGGTATACGATCTTCCTAGCCACGGCCTCGCTCGAGGACGCCGCTTTCTCTTCTTCCCGGCTGAACGGAGGCTCCACATATACGCCTGTCTCCAGTCGCTCATATAACGAGAATGGCAGCAGCTTCGCTGCAAGTCCTTCTGAAATTTTGCGGCAAATGGGATCGTCCCAATTAAGGACAGCGACGTCCTCAGCCGTCTGATTCGCGAATAACTTCGCTTTCGATGCAATATAATCGTCCATCCCGCCATGGTAGTCGAGGTGCGTCTCCGCCAGATTGAGCAATAGGCCTATACGCGGCCGGAAAGCGATTGTCCCCTTAAGCTGGAAGCTGCTAAGCTCAGCCACAAGCCAATGCTCAGGCGATGCCTCAAGCGCAGCCTCGCAGAGCGGACGGCCGATGTTGCCGGCGATGATCGGCTGCAGGCCTGCTGCTGACAGCAGCTCGCCAAGCCATGTCGTCGTCGTCGTCTTGCCGTTGCTGCCGGTAATGCCGATGATCGGCGCGGGTGAAAGCCAATAGGCAGCCTCAACTTCAGTAATAATCTCTACGTTATGCTCCAATGCCTGCCGTACAGGGGCTGCCGTATATGGAATGCCTGGATTTTTGACTAACAGCGCGGTTTCAGCCGTTACGAGATCGCTCGGATGATAACCGCATAGCACAGAAATGCCCAAAGCAGCCAATTCGTCCGCTTCGGGGCATAATTCACGTTTTTTCATATCGTTAACGACAACCTCGGCTCCGAGGCTATGAAATACTTTGGCGACGCTAACGCCGCTTCTGGCCAAACCGAGTACGACGACCCGTTTACCCTCGTAAGCTGACGGATGATTCATAACAGACAGTCCCTTCTATGGATCATAGCGACGCCCTATGATTAGGGCGCCGCTGAATCTTCTATGTTTAGATAACGAACAGCAAGCCAAGCGCTGCGAAAACTAGTCCGACAAGCCAGAACACCGTAACGACCTTCCACTCGGACCAACCGACCAGCTCGAAGTGATGATGGATCGGGCTCATCTTGAATATCCGTTTGCCGCGAAGCTTGAAAGAAGCGACCTGCAGAATCACGGACAGCATCTCAAGTACGAATACGCCGCCGATTATGATAAGCAGCAGCTCCGTCTTCGTCAGTATCGCCACTGCTGCGATACCTCCGCCGATGCCAAGCGAGCCCATATCGCCCATGAACACTTTAGCCGGATGCTTATTGAAGACTAGGAAACCGAGCACCGCTCCTACCATAGCCGCGGAGAATACAGCCGATTCATGCGACGATGTCTGCAGAGCAACAATGGTGAACGCGCCGAATGCGATTGCGCTTGTCCCCGCAAGCAAGCCGTCAAGTCCATCCGTGAAGTTCACGGAATTGCTTGCCGCGAACATCATAATGACGACTAGCGGGTAATAAAACCATCCGAGATCGACGCCCCAGCCTGTACCGGGAACGGACACCTCGGTACTATGACCCATATTGTAGAGCAGCGCGCAGACGATAATCGAGAACAGCAGCTGACCGAGCAGCTTCTGCCGAGCCGTCAAGCCGAGCGAGCGTTTGAATACGATTTTAATATAATCATCAAGGAAGCCGACGAGACCGAAACCGAGCGATGCGATAAGCAGTACCCAGAACTCATTCGTCTTATCCGCGAACTTCAGGAAGGCGATCATGAGCGCCACCATAATAATGATGCCGCCCATCGTCGGCGTCCCGCTTTTCTTCAGATGGCTTTGCGGGCCGTCCGTCCGAATTTGCTGGCCGAACTTCATGCGGCGAAGCACGGGAATGAACAATGGTCCTAGCAGAACAGCTAGCAGAAAGGAAGCGCCTATAGAGAATAAGATGACCATCATATCCATTTCCTCACCTCGTTTCTAAAGCTTGGACAATCTGTTCCATCTTCATGCCGCGAGAGCCTTTGACGAGCAAGATGTCTTCCGGCGCAAGCTGCTCCGCGAGCCAACCTGCAAGCTTTTCCTTATCTTCAAAATGAATGACCGACGCATCGGCGCCGCTTTTCGCAAACTGCGTTCTTGCTCCGGCTGACGTATGCTCCGACAACGTTCCGAACGTGAGTACCGCATCCGCCTTGTCAGGCGTTATATACGCGCCTAGATCATAATGGAACTGATTCTCGTCAGGACCTAACTCCAGCATGTCGCCAAGCACGATCCATTTACGGCGGAAGCCGTCCAGCTCCGCAATCAAATCGATTGCTGCGCGAGCAGCGGTCGGATTCGCATTGTACGCATCATTCAGCATAATAGCGCCGTTGAACGCTCGTACCGGCTGAATACGCATCCCTGTCAGCTTAATCGCGCTTAAGCCTTCTACAATGCTTGCAGTCGGAACCCCGAATAACCTGCCAACCGCGATTGCGGCTAGCGCGTTGCTGACGTTATGCACGCCCGGAACAGGCACGCGAATGTGCTGCAGCTCGCTTGGCTCCCCATTATATAGAACAGTGAACGTAGAAGCTTCCGGTTCCAGCACAATATCGGTCGCCGACCACTCGTTCCCGCTGCCAAGACCGAACGTGCGGCAGCGCAGCCCATCCGGCAACGTCATGCCGCTAAGCTCTTCCTTCAGCAGGGGCTCATCGCCATTGAAGAACAAGACGCTCGTGTCGCCGAGTCCGGCCGTAATTTCCAGCTTGGCCTTGGCAATGCCCTCTCTTGAGCCAAGCTGCTGCATATGTGCGTCGCCGACATTCGTAATGATCGCTGCATCGGGCTGAGCGATCTTCGTCAGCAGATCGATTTCACCGAACCCGCTCATTCCCATCTCCAGCACCGCAGCTTCAATCTCTTCTTCGAACTCGAGAACCGTCATGGGAAGACCGATCTCATTGTTCAAGTTGCCTTCCGTCTTATGGACATGGTAGGTCGTACCTAAGATTGCGGCTGTCATATCCTTCGTTGTTGTCTTGCCGTTGCTGCCGGTGATACCAACAACGCGCACGGGCAGCTCGCTGCGGTACGCAGCCGCAAGACGCTGAAGCGCGACAAGCGTATCGCCCACGATAAGCAACGGTACATCTGCCAGCGCTTCCGGCACTTCATGTCCTTTTTTCCACAGCGAGGCGACCGCCCCGTTCTCCACCGCTTGCGCGGCAAAGTCGTGACCGTCGAACTTCTCTCCGATAATCGGCACGTACAGCTTGCCAACCGAAGGAAGGCGCGAGTCCTTCGTCACGCCATGTATGATCATATCCTTGCTGCTTCCGGCGTATCTTGCTCCAGCCATCTGCGCTATCTGTTCAATCGTTCTTCTAATCAATGTAATAATCTCCTTATCGCGTCTCTCGCTACACTGCGATCATCGAATGGATGCTTGACGCCTTCAATCTCTTGATAGTTTTCATGACCTTTCCCCGCAATCAATACTACATCGCCTGGGCTTGCCATTTCAACCGCTTTTTCAATAGCGGCTTTGCGATCAGCAATTAGTTCGTACTTATTCGAGCTAATCATGGCCTCTCGCAAACCAACCTCTATATCCTTTAATATCATAAAACGATCCTCTGTGCGAGGATTATCTGATGTAACCAGCACATAATCCGAGTAAGCCGCCGCAATCGCCCCCATTATCGGCCGCTTCTTGCGATCTCTATCTCCTCCGCACCCGAACACGCACAGTACTCGCTTCTCCGCGAACTGGCGAATCGCAAGCAGCACATTCTCAAGTCCATCGGGCGTATGGGCATAATCCACGATGACGGCGAAGTCCTGACCCGCATGAACGGATTCGATTCGTCCGGGCACGCCTGGAATAGATTCAAGACTAGCTTTAATGCGCGACAGCTCAATACCCTCGATAAGGGCGGCCGATATGGCCGCAAGAGCGTTATATACGTTGAAGCGGCCCGCCATCTGGAGCGAAATGTCGATCTCGCCCCGGAACGTCGCGACATGAAACGTTGTTCCGCTTGCGGTAATGCGAACATTCGAAGCGCGCACATCCGCTTCATGATCAATACCATAGGTCACAACATCCGCCGAAGTCAGCCTCGTGAAATACGCGGTAGCTTCATCATCGGCATTAAGCACCGCATACGTTCGTTCAGATGCATCAGCCATGAATGTATTGCCCAGCCTGGAGAAGAACAGCCCTTTGGCCGCCGCGTAACTTTCCATCGTCTGATGGTAATCGAGGTGGTCCTGCGTCAGGTTCGTGAATACGGCTGTGCGAAAACGGCAGCCCTTCACCCTGCCTTGGGCTAGCGCGTGCGAGGATACTTCCATCGCACAATAAGCAGTGCCTGCATCTCTCATCTCTGCGAGATAACGATGCAGTTCTATCGAATGGGGTGTCGTGCCTGACACCTCGAAGGCGCGGCCTCCATATCTCCACTCAATCGTACCGATCACGCCGGTCGGTTGCTGCTGGTCCTGCAATATTTGTTCAATCAAATACGTTGTCGTCGTCTTGCCGTTCGTACCTGTAACGCCGATCAGCTTCATTGCTCGGCTTGGATAGCCGTAATAATGATCAGCGATGACGGCTGCCGCATGTCTGCTATCCTTCACGATCAGTTGAGGAATATCGATATCCAGTTCTCTCTCTGCCACGATTGCGCATGCGCCGCGGCGTACTGCCTCTGGCGCGTGCAGATGTCCGTCCGTCTTGCTCCCCGATAAGCAAATGAACAATTGACCGTCCTCCACCTTGCGTGAATCGGAAGCAATACCGGTTGGCGCTATTTCTCCGTCTCCTATAAGCCTTGCGGTAATGAGCAGCTCAGCTAGTTCGATAATACGCATCCGCAAAAGTCTCCTCCCTCGATGTAACTCGACAGGATTCAATATATGCAGGCGCGCGCCCAATCGTTAATTGATCGGCAGAATAGAACGAACGCTCGTTAAATACTCGTTAACGATCCGTATAGTATAATCAATGCGAATGGTTTATATCATCCTCGTCGCCCAAATAGATTCGAATCGTCGATCCGCGCTCTACTCTCGTTCCTGCTGCAGGCGCTTGGCGAATGACCGTTCTGCCAGTTCCGGCCGACGTCAGGTTGAAATTCATGTTCATATCCTCGTAGATGTCCGATACCGTTTTGCCTACAAGATTCGGCACAGCGATAATCGGTGTCTCTCCAAGCTTATACGTTTTGTCGATCTGCTTATCTCTACGAGGAACTTCTAGAATCGTAAGCGCGTCCTCCATCATGTTTCTCACGATCGGAGCCGCTACTAGCCCGCCGAACTGAATCCCTTGAGGATTGTCGACCGCAACATAGATAACGATTTGCGGATCGTCAGCCGGAGCGAAGCCGATAAACGATACAATATGCTCATTCGGCGAATAACGTCCGTTAATGACTTTCTGCGCCGTTCCTGTCTTGCCGCCGACGCGATAACCGTCGATGAAGGCGTTGCGGCCCGTACCCTTGGCTACGACACTCTCCAGCGCTTCCCTTACCTGTCTTGAAGTATCTTCCGATATGACCTGACGCACCGCTTCGGGTTCAATCGTCTGAACGGTCTCGCCCGTGCTCGGATTAATCCATGATTTTGCTACATGAGGCTTATACAGTGTCCCGCCGTTAATGGCCGCCGACACGGCTGCGATTTGTTGAATCGGCGTGACGGATACGCCTTGACCGAATGCGGTCGTCGCGAGCTCTACAGGGCCAACCTGGTTCAGCTTGAACAAAATGCCATTTTCCTCGCCGCCAATATCAATCCCCGTCTTTTGCCCGAAGCCGAAGTTTTTTATATACTCGAACAGCTTCTCTTTGCCAAGACGATTGCCTAACGTGACGAAGCCCGGGTTGCACGAATTCTCTACGACCTCAAGGAATGTCTGACTGCCATGGCCGCCCTTCTTCCAGCAGCGAAGTCTAGCGCCGCCGATCTCGATCGCGCCAGGATCGAAGAAGCGCTCATTCGTCAGGTTAACCTTCTTCTCTTCCAATGCCGCCGCAAGAGTTATGATCTTGAACGTCGAGCCAGGCTCGTACGTCATCCAGATCGGCAAATTCCGGTTATACACTTCGGATGCAACTTGCTTGTAATTCGCCGGCTCATAGGTCGGTCGGCTTGCCATGCCTAGAATTTCGCCGTTCTTTGGATCCATTGCAATGGCAATGACGCTGTCGGCTTGCAGCCCGGTCATCGCTTGATCGAGCTCCCGCTCCATCACCGATTGAATGGCCTTGTCAATCGTCAATTGAAGCGTCAAGCCGTCTTTAGGCGGTATGTACGTATCTGATGAATTAGGCATTTGCCGACCGGCCGCATCAGCAAGAAATGATACATTGCCCGCGACACCGCTCAGCTCCTCGTTGAACTTAGACTCAACGCCAGTAAGCCCTTGGTTGTCGATACCGGTGAAGCCAAGCACATGCGCCGCCAAGCTTCCGAAAGGATAATATCGTTTGTTGTCTTCGGCAACGACGATGCCTGGTATACTCAGATCGCGAATTTGCTGTGCCTTGTCCAGCGTCATCTTGCGGCCGCCCGGCTTCAAGCTTACGATCATCGTTCCCGGCTTCATTTTGTTATACAACGTTTCTTCGGACATATCCAGAAGCGGCGCAAGCGCCGTTGCGGCTGCTTGCCTGTCCTTAATTTGAGCCGGAATGGCAAAAACGGTTGGCGAGCTTATATTATACGCAAGCTGAACGCCGTTTCGGTCCCATATCTCTCCGCGCTTGGACGCATAAGGAATGTTGCGCCTCCAAGAGTCTTCGGCTTTACCGGCTAGCTTCTCGCCCATCCACAGCTGAACATAGCCAAGACGGACGCATAATGCAATGAACAACACTCCGGCACACAGGAGCACGATAAATAAGCGTCTTCTCACCGTTACATTTGATACCTTCATTACATGTTCCCCCTTAAGCCCCGCTGATTAAGACGAGCGTACGCTAACGCTCATTCCCAACCTATTCGGGACAAGGGGTTTATAGAACAAGCTTTCTGCCGCAAAGCCTCATGCAGCAAGCTTCTTGCAAGCTACTCCGAGGTAATCGAGTTCGGCTGTTCGCCGCCGCTTTCTTTACCGCTGTTGCCACTATTACTGCTTCCATTGTCGTTTGCGCTATCGTTGCTTTCGGATGTACCTTCACCCTCAGCTCCGTCATCGTTAGTTGAATTCGAACTGCTCTGCTCGCCCGAAGAAGAATCGTCACCTTTTGATTGATCGCCTGTATCCGATTCTGCGCTGCCATTGTCTTCTTCGATCACACCCGCCCCTGTCTGAGGCGCCAATACAATCTTAAGCGACCGCTTGCCGTTCTTCGTCTCCTCCTTCTGCGAAACGACGTAGCCTTGCCCCTCAGGGATAAGCTGAATGCCAAGCAACGTCGTAATCTCTAGCGCATCGCGCAAGGACAGTCCTGTCATATCCGGCACTTTAAGCTTGTCTCGCTGTTCCGTCAGCAAGTAGACGCGCTGACTCGGGTTAACGACGCTGCCGGCTGCCGGAATTTGCTGCAGAACGGATTTGCCATTGCCAATAATCTCGAACGTAAGGTTTTTCGGCGCCAATGTCGCTTTCGCTTGCGCAAGCAGCAGATCCGTCACCTTAGGCACGACGATCGCTGCTTCCTTCTTAGCCTCTTCCTTAATTAAACTTGTATCCGGCATGATGCCCATATGACGCAAGCTCTTCAGCATAATTTCGCGGAATGCCGGCGCTGCTACCAAACCGCCGCCGACCGTGCTGTCATCGGGCTCGTCGACCACAATATACAAGACGATCTTCGGATTCTCTACCGGCGCATAGCCGACAAAGGAAACGACAAATTTATCCTCGGAATAACCTTTTCCATCCGATTTCTCCGCCGTACCCGTTTTCCCTGCAATTCTGTAGCCTTCGATAAACGCTCTTCTGCCCGTACCAATCACTTGGTCGGATACGACCTGCTCCAAATATTCGCCGACTTTGCGCGACGTCTCCTTCGAGATGACCTGGCGAACGACCTTTGGTTCAAATACGGTCGTTTTATTCGTCGTCGGATCGGTTATGCTCTTAATGATTTGCGGCTGCATCAGCTTGCCGCCATTCGCAACAGCCGCTACGGCAGCCACCTGTTGGATCGGCGTCACCGCAACCCCTTGCCCGATCGCCGCAGTCGCTACCTCGATCGGATACTGCATATTTATAACGCCCGTTCGCTCGCCGCTAAGCTGGATACCCGTTTTCTGAGCGAAGCCGAACTTAGTCAAATAATCGCGCAGCTTCTCCGCACCCAGCTTCTGATAGCCCAGATTGACGAAGGCAACGTTACTGGAATGCTTAAGGCCGTCTAGATAAGAAATCGTCCCCCAGCCGCCGCGTTGAATATCGCGAATCGTATCGCCGTAGATCGTTACGCTGCCCGACTTATACGTTTCGTTCGGATTGAAAACCCCTTCTTCCACCGCGGCTGCAAGCGTCATGATTTTGAACGTCGAGCCCGGCTCGTACAACGATACAACGCCATGATTATTGTAATTGGCATAATTGCTGTCCCAGTACGAGTTCGGATTGAACTCCGGCATATTCGCCATCGCCAGTATCTCCATCGTATTCGGATCCGCAGCGATAGCCGTAATGCTCTTTGGATTGTATTTTGCAACGATTTCGCGCAGAGCTTCCTCCACATAATTCTGAATGTTGCTATCAATCGTCAACGCGATATTCTGACCATCCTTCGGCGCTTGGTACTCCACCTCCCCGTCAGACAGCTGTACACGCTTGCCATCCTTCAGGAACTTAATCTCGCCGTTCACGCCTTCCAGCTGATCGTTGAAATAAGCCTCTACGCCAGATTTCGCCTTGCCTTCCCTATCTACGAAACCTATTAATTGCGAGGCTAGCAATTGACTAGGATAATACCGTTTCAGCTCATCCATCAAATAAATGCCAACATCATTCACTCCTTTTTTCTTATCCTTTGCCAGCTGCTCTTTCAATTCGTCGCGCAACGCCTTGACTTGATCCGCCAGCGCTTTATCGATCTTATAGCCCTCCTGCCGCACCTCCCGCTGACTGTAAAATGTACCGTCTTCACGTTTTGCCGTCACGAGCTTACGCAGCTCGGACTCCGGCTTATTCAATATTTTATGTAGACCAGCTATCACTTCTTCTGTAATTCCGGCATCATTGATCGCCTGCGGGTTAACCGCAACCGTGTATGCCCGCGCATCCATAGCAATCACGTTGCCGTCGCGGTCTGTAACCGTCCCGCGCTTCGCCACTAGTGTCTCCTGAGCCGACCAGCGCTGCTTGGCTTTATCATACCAGAAGGCTCCTTTTTCGACTTGCACCCAATAGATTCGGCTTATTAGAATGAGAAAAAGGAGGGTCATTATCCCTCCAAATGCCAAAGTCCTCAATTTAATTCTTTTCTTCATCGTTCAACCACCCTATTCACGCATAGCGGATTGTACGCCGTTTTCGTTCACGCCGGTCTTCACCGTAATACCGCTGTCGGTTATGCTTACCATGCCTTGCGTCTCGGCCATCTTGCGAATGCGCTCAGGAGCGCTTAATATCTCGACTTGCTTCTTCAGTTCTTCCATCTCGACATTCAGCGTCTTGTATTCGTTGTTCAGTTGCTTGATTTGAAGGTTCATATCGTAGATTTGCGCGTATCTGGAAATAATGACAAAGGCCACCACAACGCACATCAGGACAGTGAACAAATAGAGCAGTTTCTCTTGCATCGGTATCGTTTTTTTCTTAACCACTACACGTTTCGTTTCTCGGATAGCCTGTTGCTGCTGCTCCGTCTTGCGCTTCGGTTGTAGTGCCAAATTGCCATTCACATACGCCATCTCAAATCCCCCTCTAGCTTACAATTTTTGAGCCACTCTAAGCTTCGCCGACCTTGCCCGCGGATTCATCTCAAGCTCTCTATCGCTTGGAACAATCGGCTTGCGATTCACTAATTTCAGAACGCCTTCATTCCCGCATACGCATAAAGGAAAGTCTGGCGGACATGTGCATTTTTCAACATATTTCGCAAAAATCTGCTTGCAGATACGATCCTCCAGCGAATGGAACGTAATGACCGATGCCCGGCCGCCCGGACTTAAGCATCTAACCGCCTGCTCAAGCGCTTCTTCCTCTGCGCCCAGCTCATCGTTAACCGCTATCCTCAGCGCTTGGAAGGAACGTTTCGCCGGATGACCGCCGGTCCTTCTGGTCGCTGCCGGGATTGCCATCTTAATCAGCTCGGCTAACTCTCCGGTCTTCTCGATCGGCGCCTTTTCTCTTGCCTTCACGATCGATCTGGCAATATTGCGCGCGAACTTCTCTTCGCCGTAACGATCGAGTATACGGGATATGTCCCGCTCCTCCCACGTATTCACAATCTCATGCGCAGTCAAATCTTCTTCGCGATCCATCCGCATATCAAGCGGCGCATCGTGATTGTAGCTGAAACCTCTCTCCGCCTCGTCAAGCTGCGGACTTGAGACGCCAAGATCGAATAGGATGCCGTCGACCTGAGGTATCCCGTCCTTCACCGGCACTCCGCAGCCAAGCAGCTGCTGCTCAAGCTCCCGAAAGTTGCTTCTGACGAGCGTTACTTTATCCATATATGGCGCAAGCCTAACGCGAGCGTTATCCAGCGCCAGATCGTCTTGATCGAACGCGATCAAACGGCCTCCGTCACCTAGCCGTGACGCAATTAACTCGCTATGGCCCGCTCCTCCAAGCGTACAGTCGACATAAATGCCGTCCGGCTTAATGTCGAGGCCATCAACTGCTTCTTCCAATAACACGGTAATATGCTGAAACACGTATCCGCCCTCCTCATCTTGTTGTCGTCTCTAGAAGTTGAAATCGAAATCGACGAGCTTCTCCGCAATTTCGTTGAACGCTTGCTCTGATTGCTCATAGTAGCCGTCCCATGTTTGTTTGCTCCATATTTCCACGCGGCCGGACACGCCTAATACCATACATTCCTTGTCCAGCTTCGCGTAATCGCGCAGATGACTGGGTAGGTTTACCCTTCCCTGTTTGTCCAGCTCGCATTCCGTTGCCCCAGAGAAGAAAAACCGGGTAAACGCACGAGCATCCGCTTTCATTAGCGGCAATGATTTAAGTTTCTCTTCCAATACGGCCCACTCGCTCATCGGGTAGACGAACAAGCAGTTATCGAGACCGCGGGTAGCGATAAAGGTGGAGCCGAGTGAATCGCGGAACTTTGCTGGGATAATAATGCGGCCTTTTTCATCGATGCTATGTTGAAACTCCCCCATAAACATAAGTCCGCTCCACCCCTCCCCACAAACTCTCCACTTTCCCCCACTTTTCCCCACTAAGATAAACTAGTTCGCCACCTAAAATAAAAATCCTGCTCTGTGAGCAGGATTTTTGCTAAATTGTTCAGTTTTAGTTATAGAGTCACGAATAGGACTAAATTAACTTAGGAACTAGTACCTATATCCCATATTCGTCAAGAAGGGAATATTTTCGACATCCCGATAAATTCGCGCCCTTACTCCCTTGATCGTCTACAAGGCAGGAGGCGAATGGTCGTCATTTGCAGGCGGATTGTTGCTGCCGCCGCTCGCCCGTCCCCGTTTCTTCTTCATGAACCATACGATCGGAGCGGCAATAATGGCGAGAAGAAGAAGTACCGGGATCGCTCCTGCGATGAATACAAGCAGCAGCTTCAATCCGTCAATCACCGTTTGGGCACTGCCCGTCAGCGCATCGGACATTTTGGCGCCAAGCCCCTTTTTCTCCCCGCTGGCCGTGTATAAGCTCTGGTCCGTTTGGTAGAGACGGAGCTCTATCGTCGAATAGGCCACATTATGATCCAGATAACGAAGCCTGCCTTTCAATACTTCGATCTCTTCCTGCGCGGCGGACAGCTGATCCGAGAACTTAAGCAGATCATCGGCTTTCGTTGCCTGCTCCATCATGACAAGCAGCCTAGTCTCCACCAATTGCTTCGCCTTCAGTCTTGATTCCGTATCGACATACTGCTCCGAGACATCCTTGCCGTTCACGTTCGTTTCGAAGTGGCTATGCTTAATCTCACCGACCCGATCAATGAACGGCATGAAGCCGTCCGCAGGCACTTTAATCGTGTAAGTCGAACCAACCTCTCCGCTTTGCTTCGTGTCCTGGAACTGCAAGATATACGAACCGCTCTGATGAATGGCGTTCTTGAGCGCGGTTTTCGCTGCCTCTATCTCTTCTACCTCCATCGTCAGCGCCGCCGAATAAATAATCTTTTGGCTGTATCCGTCTTCTTGAGCCGCTGCCCCGCCAGCAAAGCCGGTTCCGGACTGTACTGCTTCGCCGTCGGGATCGCCACCATCTTCCATAGGAGCTTTTGCAACTTCATCTGAGAAGATCATATCCCCACTGGCGGCGGTCCCTTCTTCGGATGCTCCGTTGCCATCAGACTTCTGACTGCTGCTGTTCATATCGGCGGATGAGCAAGCCGTGAGCAGCATTAACATAATGACCGCCAAAGGTGCGAACCAGCGCACACCCTTTCTTATTCTCAGTACCATTGAAACTCCCCCTTGCTTATTTTTCCATACTGACGTGCAATGGCGGCAAAAGGTTTCCACGTTGGCACGTTAACCGCTTGAAACGCAAAAAAGCCGCCGGGTTGCCCCGACGGCCGTCTTGCCTTATCATCTATTCTTCTTTCCAGCTGTCCAGATACGCCTTCTGCTGTTCGCTCAGCGTATCAATGCTGAACCCTAGCGATTCCAGCTTCAAACGCGCAACTTGTTCATCCAGCACGTAAGGAACCTTTTCTACATGATTGCCAAGATCCTTGTATTGCTCGTTCACATAACGAAGCGACAAAGCTTGAAGCGCAAATGTCATATCCATAATTTCCGCTGGGTGGCCGTCGCCAGCCGCAAGATTCACGAGTCGTCCTTCGGCAAGCAGATAGATGCTGCGTCCGTCCTTCAACTTATATTCTTCGATATTTTTACGAACGGTACGAATGCTGCTCGATAGCGCCGCAAGCTCCGGTTTGTTCACTTCTACGTCGAAATGTCCGGCATTGGACAAGATCGCGCCGTTTTTCATTACTTCGTAATGCTCGCCGCGAATAACATCACGGTTGCCTGTTACGGTAACGAATATTTCGCCGACTTTAGCCGCTTCACGCATTGGCAATACAGCGAAACCGTCCATGTAAGCTTCGACCGCCTTAATGGCATCGATTTCCGTTACAACGACGTTCGCGCCAAGTCCCTTTGCACGCATCGCAACGCCTTTGCCGCACCAGCCGTAGCCGACAACAACAACCGTCTTGCCAGCAACAACGAGGTTCGTCGTACGGTTGATGCCATCAAACACCGATTGGCCTGTGCCGTAACGATTGTCGAACAAATGCTTGCAATACGCGTCATTAACCGCCACCATCGGGAATGCGAGCGAGCCGTCCTTCTCCATGGCCTTCAAACGAATGATGCCCGTCGTCGTTTCTTCCGCGCCGCCGCGCAGATTAACGGCGAGATCCTTACGCTCGGAATGAAGAATCGTTGCCAAGTCGCCGCCGTCGTCTATAATGAGATCCGGTTTTGATTCAAGCGCCTTAATGTTGAGCGACTTGAACTCCTCAGCAGACGGATTGTATTTAGCGAATACCGTAATTCCGTCTTCTACAAGCGCTGCGCACACATCGTCCTGCGTCGAGAGCGGGTTGCTGCCCGTAATCGTAACTTCCGCACCGCCGGCTTGAACGACTTTGGCCAAGTAAGCCGTCTTCGCTTCAAGATGAAGCGCGATCGTTACTTTCAGCCCTTTGAACGGCTGGTCCTTCTCGAACTGCTCGCGAATGCGGTTAAGCACCGGCATATGGGCGCTGACCCAATCGATCTTGAGATGGCCTTCCGGTGCTAAAGATATATCCGTAATAATGCTTTTGTCTACAGTGCTCATTTCGGTTCGTCAGCCTCCAGTATTATAAATATACGATTTCATGACCGCCTGAACGGCTATAAGGCGCTTCAAGCAATTTATCCAACCAATTAAGACCGTATCTATTCCAATAGATTACCATGTTAAGCACACGTTCTTGCGGCTTACCCGCCGGCTTAATGGACAAGCCGATTCGGTCTAATTGCCTAATAGACGCTTCGAACTGTTTGTTGAACGTATCCACCGTCTTCGAGCCCATATATTCAATCTGCTCTACGATTTTTTGCATATTCGTGTCGCCCAGCTTCGCAAGCGATGGAGCTACCGAAGTCGCCAGATCGAGCAGAGGCTTATATAGCTCGATGAACGCTTGCTTCGCGCTATCGAACTGTCCTTCAATCGAGAGGCCGTCCTGCTGCTTCAGCCACTCCGCCTTCCGATCCTCGAACTGCTCCATCACATCGGCGAAGCTCAGCTCATACTTCTGCATATGCTTCGCGACCGTTCCCTCGATTAAAGTAAACGACATGCGCGGAACGATAATCGGCATCTCCATGCCAAGCGTACGGAATGCACCGCCGGTCAACGCCCAATAGGCGATCTCGCCTGGGCCAAGCACCGTCGCAAGCACCGGGAACAGATAATCCTGCATAATCGGACGCGTCAATACGTTATTGCTGAATTGCTCCGGACGGCTCTCTGCAAGCTGCAGCAGCTCATCCTTCGTCAGCGATATCGATTGCTTGCGATCTTGGAACGAGCCGCCATGCTTATGCAGCAGCGTACGCTCATCCCCCTTATCCGCTTGGAAAAGGAACAAGTTCGCACTGCCCGCTACAACATCGGCCTGCGGCGAATAACCTAGCGACTTTACTTGATCAGCAGCAGCCGCATACGCCTGCTCCAGCTCATCGTTTCTCTCGATTATTTGCTTGAATAGAGGAGCTTCAACGCGGCGTAGCGCCGGGTCGTCGGCATCCAGCAGCACAAGTCCCTCGTTGCCGAACAGGCGGCTAAGAATTGCAGCGAACATATCCGACAACGAGCCCGAATGCTGCGCCATTTCGCGCAGCTCTTCAACGATCGGTCCCTTGAACTCGGAATACGGCAACGCTGCCTCAAGCTCTTGCAGCAGCTGCTCCCATACCTCTTCCGTGATTGTCGTCCGGCTTACACAGGTGCGAGCCCCTTCCGGTCTTGCCAAGCTCAGCTTGCGCAACTCCTGCTCCGCAGTCAGCACATAAGCATGATTCGCTTCATCCCAATCATGATCTTCGCCGGCAATCCAGAACACGGGCACAACCTTTCTTCCCAGCTGCGCGCTCGCCGACTTGGCGGCGCCGATAATAGATACAGCTTTATGTATAACGAGAAGCGGCCCTGTCCAAAGTCCAGCCTGTTGGCCGCCTATGACGACCGGCGCCCCTTCCGCAATGGCGGCAATATTCGAAGCGGTCTCTGAAGACGGCTTCAACCCCGCCTGATAAGCCGTTAATACGTTGGCAACATCCGTCGCATTCGCTCTTACATTGGCGCTTGCAGCAAGTCTATCGAGCCTCGAGGCCCAGTCCTGCTCATTTCCGGGATGATAGCCGTACAAATCATGAACTCGTTCATCTGTCCGATATATGAATGCTTCTGTCAAAGGCTGAGCACTCGTCAGCTTATACGTTTCGTTATTCATAGCGCAGCCAAAACCCTCCTAATTGCTTGTCGTCCGTGCTCCAATTGTACACAAAGGATAAGCCGCCCGTCAAAACAAAAACGCCTCGCGCGCCAGCGAGGCAACTTACGCATTTATATTTTGAAAAAAGCTTGCCCCAGTCCAATGAACATGAGCAGGATATACATTAGTGCCATAGAGAAGAAGCCAAGCCTCCAGATGGTGCGAAAAATTTTTTTCGCGTCAACAACTCCGCGCTTGCGGAATTGCGCATTTCCAAGCAAACCCGCTCCAAGAACCATGACGAGAAGAATTCCGTAAAGCCCGAAGCTGCTCCCGAACTGCTTGTCGAACAATACGGCAACGATGCCGATTAGAAAAACCGTCGTTACGTCCATAGCGAGCCGTACCGCCTTCTTTGTATCCTTCGCATAAATCTTATACGCAAAAAAGACGATGATGAAAGGAATGACCGGGAGTATCGCCAAATAACCGTATATATGTACAATACTATTCCATATCGTATCCATCCTAGCTCTCTCCTTTCGGAATCGTCCTTGCCTGCATCGCTCCAATCATCGCAATGACGGCTAGGTTCAGCGGCACATCTACTTCTTGCCGCTTTGCAAGCTCCACGATGCCGCCGTTAATGGCATCGATCTCCGTCGCCCGCCCTGCCCTCACGTCGCTTAACATGGAAGATACATTCCCGCTAGTCCGGCTGCACACATCAAGCACGCGTTGCCAGCCTTCTTTTATTGGCTTCATTCCCGCCTTCATCAGAACCTGCTCCGATTCCTCATAAAGTGCCCGCATGAGCAATTCACGTTGCGGCTGGAGCGGCAAGTCGCCATTCTTAACGTCGAAGATGGATGTGAGCGGATTAATGACGGCATTTACCAGCAGTTTATTATAGATCCGATCCAGCATCTCTTCGGAATCATTCGACAGAAAAGCGGTAAATCCTGCCGTTTGAAGCGCAATCAGCAACATTTTTTGCTCATTTACGCGACTATTATCCCATTTGCTCGTGTTCTCATCTACGACCCCGAACCAGAGCTCCCCTTCGCCCGTATGGCTTACGGCACGCAAGTCCAATCGTCTGGCGCCTGCCGATAGGACTGCGGCATAAAGCGGCACCTCAGGGAGCGTCTGATAAAGCTTCTGCATATGCCCGATTCCGTTCTGCAGAGCAAGTACGGCTGTGAATCCTTGTCGTTCGCGAGCCGCTCCGGCAAGCGATGCAATATGGGAGAGCAGCACATCGTTCAGATGCGTTTGCTTCACTGTGACAATGATCCATCTCGAAGCGTGCCCGTCGTCCGTGGAAATGTCCGCATCGGTATTCTCAATCCAGTTGCTCTCTATATTTACGACCTGCTCCGTTCCATCTAGCCGATGAAGGAGCAGTCCCTGCTTTGCTATCCGATCTGCTTGTTCCCTCGACCTTGTCCAAATCGTCACTTTGGCGCCGGCTGCGGCGAGCATCGCGCTTATTAATAGTCCAATGGAGCCCGCTCCGACGACATGTATATGCACGTTAATGCCCCTTCCGAAATTCCAATATTCCCCTCTACCGCTTCCGTTACATGGTAACAAACGTCCCGGCAACGAGCAAGAGGCTTGCCGCTATTCGCTCGGCAAGCCTCTTTCCCAGGTCCTTCCTATAAACTTATTCAATACGTTCCAAATTGCCGTTTGCGTCCATCTTGAAACGCGGTTTTGCTTCTTCTTCATTCGTCAATACAGTCAATCGCCTAGCGCGGTCCATAATTTGAATCAATGTCTTGTAATCGTCATTGACCGCACGGTAATCATGTTGGACGTTATTAACCTCGCGAGACAATCTCTCATTCTCGTCCCGTAGTCGATATAACTCTTCGTCCCTGTCTTTCAGTTCTTTCTCAAACAGCTTGATTTGACGCGATAAATCCTGATAGGTCGTCTTCCAGCCGCGCAAAAAACGAATAACTGCGTCTACCGACAAACCTTCTTCCATAGAAACGGTATCGCGTCCAAGACCTAGACTGCGCTCCTCCGTCTCATATACCGCTAGCGATGATACATGCGGCGTTGCCACTATCGTTTGTTTCTTCAAATAATTGCGCTTCTGGCGCTGCTGTTTCGCAATTTGAATCGCTTCCTCGTATTTCTTGCGAACACAGCTGTTCCAGCGGAATCCGCATGCTGCGGAAGTGCGCCCGATACGCTCGCCTACTTCTTCAAATGCTGCGAGCTGGGTACTACCCTCTCGAATATGGCGTAGTGTAACCTCGGCGAGAATTAAATCATCGTCCGGACTCCACGCATCTTGTCTGACTGCTGTCATGCAACCATAACCTCCTAACGTAAAGGCGCTTACTTATCTCTATGCCCTTGGTAGAGTTCATAGAATCTATTGGATACTAATTTGTATAACCATTTTTTCAAACAATCATACATGTTTGCCGCCATATTGGTGCAAACTAAAGACAGACCGAAGGCTTCGGACAAAAAGTTTGCGATTTCGTCACGCTTGAAGGTTTACACTCCTTTGGGCAAACGTTATAATGATTCTAGAAAATCGGGTCTTAGCGGAAGGGGGATGTTATCATGGCGCGCATGTATCGAGTACTTGGTTTTTGGACCTTGGTAATCGGACTAATGGCTTTCGCAGGCCACATGACGGAGTTTGCGTTACTGTTTTTCGCTCAAGCCGTCGCTTTTGTCTTTTTGGGGTACTTGAATTTCTCCGAGAAAACTTACATAGTGATGTTCTGGGGATATATGGTCATTGCTTTTGTAGGCTTCACGTATTGGTCCGTATTCAAGATGGATCTACCTTTCTAACCAACAAAACAACAAAAGAGAACAAAATGAAGAACGACGCCCTCCATATGGACAGGCGTCGTTCTTTTATTATTTTTCAAGCACCAGCACCTTGAACGCTTCACTCATCTGATCGCTAAGCAGCAATTGCCTCACCGCTCGATTCATTCGAGCCTCGGCGCTGAACGGATCGCGTCCGTCATGCTGCTGCAGAACCTCCATAATTCCGTTATCGAGCAGAAATTGTTTTTGAGTCGCATAATAGACCGTCCGCCACCCTTGACGTTCAGCAGCATCCCGTATTTGCGTGTAATTAACATGCGAAGTGATGTCCTGCTCGCCGGGAAAAAGAAGCGGATTATCGCTGGCTTGATGTTTGCGATAACAGAGCAGCGTTCCCTGCATGCGGTGCTCTGACGCATACTCCTGCGCCTCATGACCATAATCGATCACGACAAGCCTTCCTCGCTTAAGTTGTCTTCCCAGCTTGCCCAGCCAAGCCTCGGCGTCCAAATTCACCTCTGTTATCTGTCCCTCGCGAAGCTTTATGCCGCTCCGAGCGAGCGACTGCTCAATACATTCGTCCGTAAGCGACATTCGAACATAACGAAAGCCATTCACCTCGTCACATGCAACACCAAGCTCAACGAGCTCTCCTCCATATAGCTGCACGCGATGAACGGGAAACGCGTCCAGCAGCTCGTTAGCCAGTACCATGCTCCATCCGCTCCATTCCATAGCCCATGCCTGAGGAGAGGAGAGAATGCTTATTTGCCGGCCTCCAGCTTCCGCCAATTGCAGCTCTGCTGCAGCTGCCGCCGCTTCCCGGTGCACTGGATTATCATCCACGAGTACGTGACTCACCTGATGGGCCCATTCCGCATCGAAGGATATGCAAGCGTTCACTAGTTGAGTTGACAGCCGACCTGTCCCAGCTCCCCATTCCACAAGCTGAAACGGCGGCTCTCCGAGCTCGCGCCTGAAGTTCACCGCATAGGCCGCCAGTGACCTAGCCATAACGCTTCCAACTGCTGAGCTTGTATAAAAGTCCCCTTCCTTGCCGACCCGAACAGCCCCGCTTCGATAGTAGCCATACCTATCGTCATAGAGGCAGCTATTCATATACTCGCGAAAGCTTATGCAAGGCATCGTTCGTCGTATACCGCCTTCATCCGTAATCCAGCCTTGTAAGGCTGATTGGTATATGTTCTGCTCAATTCGCCGTTTCAGACCGCTATCGTTCATTGTATGTTTCATCCTTTTCCAGATGTAAGATATAATAGAATTGATTGCCGCATAAAATGAATGCTGAGGAAGGAGGATGCCGGTGAGACAACCCGCCATTCGAAGACGTATCGCCTTGACAGGCGTTGCCGCGCTAATCGCGGCGCTGCTGTTAATCCGACTCCCCGTTTCGGCCGAGCCTCAGCTAGAGCTGGATGACGACGTCCACTCCGTTCTTGAGAAAAGCTTATCCGTTGTCGAGATTGATAAAGAGATCGGCCGCATTCAAGAGGAGAAACAGACATTGCTGGCGACGATGACCGACACCGAGCAGCAATTGGCTGCTCAGCAGGAGAAGATTGAGAGCAAGCGCGAGCAGGCAGGAAGTGTTCTGCGTGCCTACTATATGGGAGAACGGGATTTTCTATTTACGGCTTTACTGTCGGCTAATTCGCTGCCTGATCTCTTTCAAATTATCGATTATGTAGACATCCTGCTTACACATGACAAGCATACCTTGAACAGCTACGCGGAGCAATACGAGAAGGTGAAGGCAGGGTATGAGCAGCTTAAGGATCGGCAGGCCGCACTCAGCGAACTGGAGGATCGGCTTCAGTCGCAGCGAAGCCGAGTGCTCGCGCTTGAGGCGCAGTTAGACGAGCAGCTTGCAGGAAGGTCTGACGCCGAACGGCTTCGTCTGATGATGAACGAGCTGACCTCGTTTTGGGAGACGGCCGGGCTTAAGGAAGTAAGACAATATTTCCGCGAGCTGTCGAAAGCGATGCAGAAGCTGCCTTCCTGGGTACAGGACAACAAATCGTATTTGGAAATCGAAGGTTTCAACTATACGCTCCGCGTGCCGCAGGACGATCTAAACGCCTTCCTGCGCGAACAAAATGAAATGTTCGAACGATTCGCTTTCACTTTCGCAGACAACAAGGTGACGGCTACCGGCAAGCGCGACAACATGGAATTAAGTATTACCGGCACTTATACCGTACAGGACGAACCTAAGAACGGCATTATCTTTCATGTTGAGGAACTGCTCTTCAACGGATTCGCGTTGCCCGATACGACACGGTCATCTCTAGAAGAAGAATTCGATCTTGGCTTCTACCCCGGACTTATTATTTCGTTCCTAAAAGCCAAATCCGTCGAAATTACGGACGGCGAGCTCATCGTCAAGCTGAGCATCAATCTCTGACCCTTACCTGTAACAAAAAAAATAAACAGCGGCTCACCGTATGTACGGAACAGCCGCTGTTTTATTTATACTTGGCGATATAGTCGCCGAATGCGAAAAACTGCGGCGAACCGTCGATATGAGCCTCCCATTGCGATTGCCAATCCAGCCATTGATCGGGCCAGTCCGTATCGATGGCTGCGGAACTTTCCGCATTAGTCAAATCATTCATAATCCCAACCCACCAAGAAGGCGGAACAATAGCTTGCTCCGATTGGTAGGTGTTGCTTAGACCGAATAGCGATGACCGGGACGGCAATACACCCGAATCCTCATAGAACTGTTGTTGCGCGTATGAATCCGTCATCTCCTCTATCCATAACAGCGCCTCGTCTTCCGCCTCAGTACGAGCAGAGACTGCGAAGCTGCGCGCATTAAGCCAAGGACTGACGATCGCATCACGGTCAATCTTCAAGCGGCTCTGAACGGACTCGGTTAACTCCAAGTAGTCGGACCACGGAAGGATGGCAGCAAGCAGCTCATTTTTATTAACCGCATCGCCGATCAAATAACTGCTCCCTTGCGCGCCAATCTTACTAATTCGCGATTCCGCAAGCTGAAGCCAGTTCAATTGCCCGACGAGCGACGCATCCGACTTCAACAGGAACTCGCTATTTGCCCTGCCCTTCGGATCGAAGGTATGCAGCCAGACGAGCAGCTGTTGCAGATTGCCCGGCACGAGGTTAACAAGCTTCGCCTCCGGCTTCAGCTCGTTCAGCTTAAGCGCTGTTTCCTCGAAGCTTTGCCAAGTGCCAGGCGGGACGGATAAGCCCGCTTCCGCGAGCAGCTGAGAGTTCCAGAAGACGAGATACGGATTATAGTCCTTCGGCACGCCCCAGACATAGCCATTCCACTTAAGAGGCTCCAGCAGGCCGGACATTTGGTCAGAGAGCGCGTCCCCGGTCAGCAGGCTGTCGACAGGCTTTAGATACCCTTGCATCGCGAACGGCCTAATCCAAGGGCTCGGAAGCAGCATCACATCTGCCGGTGTTCCTTGCCGGCTCTGCTCCAGCCATGATGAATAAGCTTCGCTCTCATTCGCTTGATTCAACAATTTAACCTTAATATGTGGATATTTCATCATAAAAGTTCGATTCAATTGACTAAGCGTCATGAATTGCTCAGCGTTAACGGAAACGTTTACATTTAGTTCAATAGAAGTATCAATCGTCTGTTCTCCGCCCGGGGGCTGATCGACTGACTTGCCGTCCGGTTTGCCCGTGCTTGTCGGATCGACGCCAGGGGATAACGGAATGTCTAGCAAAGCAATGATGAGGATAGCACCGATCACAAGGGGCATCCATCTTCTCAGGGACACAGCTTTCTTCCTCTCCGGCTATTTGATCTCCACACATAGGATAGCAATAAATCCATAATTTGTCCAAAGCCCTTTTTTGCCACAAGGATAAGCTGCCATTGCCTCTTTCTGCTCTAAAATGAGAAAAGTGGAGGAGCAGGGCAAACCCTGCACTCCTCCACTTCACAAACAACAGCTCCATCTGCAGTCGTCTACAGCAAGTCGGCAGCGAGCTGCGCAAGCTTCGAGCGTTCGCCTTTCTCCAGCGTCATATGGCCGCTAATGCCTTCGCTTCTAAAGCGCTCAACGATGTGTGTAAGGCCGTTGCTTATAGAATCGAGATAAGGATGGTCAATCTGCTCCGGATCGCCCATAAGGACGATCTTGCTGCCCTCACCGACGCGCGAGACGATCGTCTTCACCTCGTGTTTCGTTAAGTTTTGCGCTTCGTCAATAATAATGAACTGCCCCGGTATCGATCTTCCGCGAATATACGTTAACGCTTCGACTTGAATGCTTCCGAGTCCCATTAAAATTTTGTCGATGTCTCCGGACTTCTTCGTATCGAATAAATATTCGAGGTTATCGTAGATCGGCTGCATCCAAGGACGAAGCTTCTCCTCCTTCTCCCCTGGCAAATAACCGATATCTTTGCCCATCGGAACGACGGGACGCGCAATGAGCAGCTTCTTATACTTATGCTCATCCTCTACCTTGAGCAGCCCGGCTGCAAGCGCGAGCAGCGTCTTGCCCGTCCCTGCCTTACCCGTTAACGTGACGAGCGGAATATCGTCATTAAGAAGCAGCTCAAGCGCCATTCGTTGCTGGGCATTGCGCGCCGTAATGCCCCATACGGGATCGTTGCTAAGGAAGAGCGGTTCAAGCTTCACCCCGTCCTGGCTCACCTTGAGAAGCGCGGATTTGGATGTGCCCATCTCGTCCCGCAAAATAACGAATTCATTCGGATTCAATCGAATATTCAGATGCATATTATTAATCGTCAAGAAACGGTAGGAGTAGAATTCGTCAATGACCGCGGGGTGAACGTACAGTGTCATATAGCCTGCGTAGAAGTCTGACGAGACGACCACTCTGTCGGACAAATAATCTTGCGCCTGCAGGCCGAGCACATCCGCTTTAATTCGGACAAGCACGTCTTTGCTGACGAGCACAATACTGCGCTTCTCCGTTTCATTGTCTTGTTCATTATGATAATTAAGCGCTACAGCCAATATTCGGTTGTCATTGGACATTTCTCCGAACATTTCCTGTACGCGAATGAAGCTGCGATGGTTCAGCTCTACCTTCAGCAAGCCTCCTCCAGGAAGCACGATGCCTTCATGCAAATGACCGTTCTCGCGCATCTTGTCGAGCAAGCGGGATATCGTCCGGGCGTTGCGGCCAAGCTCGTCGGCCAGCCTCTTCTTCGAATCAATTTCCTCTAGTACAACCGCGGGAATAATGACTTCATTATCGTCGAAAGCGAAGATCGCTTGCGGATCATGAAGCAGCACATTAGTATCAAGCACGAATATTTTTTTCATGAGAACCCTCCCGGCGTAGGAAATTCATTAGAAGCTTAGCGAGCCTTGCTAATGGTTTGCGTTGTACATAGTGTGAGCAGCGATCGGTTACACTAGGGCAGATAAGAAGAAACGCCTGACGGCGTCCTTCTATAACGCCATCGTTTCGTCGAAACGTATAGAGAAAGTATGACCAAAATCATATACGTTCCTATACGTCAAGTGTCATTACAACTAAGCATTACACTAAGCACGCTTAAAAAGAGGTGGAATTCATGTTCAAATGGCTCGCTTCTGCGTTCATTATTGCGATTGTAGCGACAGGCTGCAGCACCGTCGCACGTAATGAATCATCACCCTCTCCACAAAATAATGGCCGCGTGGAGGCCCAGCAAACCGATCCGCGCAAAAAAGAAATAAAAAGCTCCGAACAGGTTGCGAAGCATTTGGAGCAGCTTGCTGAGGGCGTCGACGGTGTCAAAAATGCCCGTTGCGTCGTATTCGGAAATACGGCAATCGTCGGCATTGACGTGGACGCCAATCTCGAACGCTCTCGGGTAGGCACCTTAAAATATTCGGTTGCCGAAGCTTTCCGCAAGGACCCTTACGGAATCGATGCGCTCGTGACGGCAGACATGGATCTTACTGAGCGCATTAATGAGATCGGCGACGACATTCGAAGAGGAAGGCCAATTGCCGGCTTTGCTGAAGAGATGGCCGATATTATCGGACGTATCGTCCCGCAGATGCCAAGAGATCTCATGCCAGATTCTGGCGACGTTCAGCAAGAACCGAAGTTGAAAAATAATAAAAAGCAATAAAGTTCTTTGAAATAACTTATGAAGATTTTGCAAATACGGTCCAAAAGACGCAAAAAGCCTAGTGAATGCTCACTAGGCTTTCTCTATGGCGGCGGATACTTGTACATCCATTCTATCCGCTGCAAATTTGTCGTCTGCAATGATATGGAACTCTTTGCCTGCGGACAAGCGCAAGCCGCAACCCATAGCATCACGGTCCTTCTCACTCGCTAAATACCAAGAAGGATCAGCGTTCGCTAAGAAGGAAAGGCTGCTTCTAACCTCGTTTTCTCGTCCGGTTCGTACTGGAATAGGTATCACCATCGCATAGCCTCCCTTAGATAGGAAATTGGTTTGCGTAGCATTATTATACCCAGTTTATTAAGCCGAGTCTACGGTTATTCAGCCATTTTTGCTTGCAGAGCGGTACGCGCTTCATCCAGCTTTTGCTCATCCAAATATACGTAAGGACTTTTCCAATTACCCTCAAGCGGAATAAACGTAATATCCCCGCCACCCATGCCGAAATAACTTGCAATCATTGCCTTAATTTCTTTGGAAGGCATATCCATCGTCATGTTGTCGCCAACCGCATCAATGACTTTGTCGATCTTCGAAATCCCGCTTAACGACTTCATCTTGTCGGCAAGTGCCCCTAACACTTCCGATTGTCGTCTATTGCGGTCAAAGTCGCTCGACATGTTCTTGCCGTCATTCGATTGACGATATCGTACGAAATCAAGCGCATTATCGCCATTCAGCTCCTGCAGACCTTTCTGTAGGTCAATGTCCGTGCCGTCCGCGTTGCTCTTGTATTTCATTCGCATATCAACATCCACCTCTACGCCGCCAAGCGCATCGACGACATCGACGAAACCTTGGAAGTTGATGACTGCCGAATATTTGACGTCAATGCCGAAGAATTCGCTCATCATCTCGCGCGAATGGCGTTTCGCCTCCGCATGAGCAGCTTCCTTCTCCATGCCTTCCTTAATTGCCGTATTATAAAATGCCGCATAATAGCCGTTAGCCTTGCGAGTCTTGTAGCCGTCCACATCGATTCTCGAATCGCGCGGAATCGACACAACTGTCGCCGTCTTGGACGTTGGATTGAATGCTGCAACCATCATGACATCCGTATTCAAGCCTCCGCCGTGAGAGCGCGAATCAAGCCCCATGATCACGAGGCCGACAGGCTTCTCCTTAACCGATTCACCTTTAGGTATGACTACAGTGTTGTTGTCTGCCCCAATCTGTTTGATCGCGTCATCCGTCTTGAACACTAAATAAACAAGAGCCGCCGCAACGAGAAGCAGCAGCCCGAACAGCAGAACGAAAAACGTTTTTAGAATCGAACGTTTCTTCTTCGGTTTCTGCTTTTTAGGTTGATTGGACGGCGTTTGACGCGAGCTCGATCTTGGAGGCAATGAAGTCGATCCTTGACTCATAGTATCCACCTTCAAGCTAGTTGTATTTGGGATTGGATTCGATGTCCGCCAGCAGTTGCTCAGCCGCTTCACGCGGAAAGAGCTGCAGCTTCGAGCGTCCATCCTTCTCGTACCTCAGATGAATCATCGTATCGTCCGTCTTCATGATCTCGAAACGGTCGAGCTGATGATCCTCTACCAATATTTGCGCAAAAAAGGCAAGCGTATCGGCGGCGGCACCATCTTCGGGTCTAGCCGCTGATACGATCTGAATTTGCAGCCAATTGAATAGAGCGTCCTCAAGCTTCATTTGCCAGGCTCCGCCTTCTGCGAGGATGCATCATCCGGCCTGTTGCCTTTCCATTTGTCGTAGAGTTGGCGGCCCCGAAGCATAAGCATCATAAGAACGGCAATACCCATGCATTGAATAATCGGCAGCTTATCCACCTGCAAGATCATCAAGACGAAAGAACCAAATGCAATGAGCGCATAAACGAGTATTTCCTTAAACAACGGCAGCTTCTGCTGTGCCCGGAACACCTTGTTGAAAATATAAATTGTAAATCCGAGTATAAGCAGATAAGAAACGAGTTTATGGTCGCTTAGCCATTCCTGCATAATTCGAACTTCCTCCTTAAGTACAAGCTAAGGTTTTGCATGATGCAAAACCTTAGCTCCATCTTCATTATTAAACGCCTGCTTGAGCTGTTTTGCGGTGTTTCTCCGCACGCTCGCGCTCGCTCTTATTCAAGATCTTCTTACGAAGACGAATCGACTTCGGCGTAATTTCGCAATACTCGTCATCGTTCAAATACTCAAGCGCTTGCTCTAGAGAGAATAGGCGCGGAGTTTTCAGCGTAACGGTATCGTCCTTACCTGCGGAACGAATGTTGTTAAGCTGCTTCACTTTACAGATGTTGACGATAATGTCGTTCTCGCGCGTGTGTTCGCCTACGATCATACCTTCGTAGATTTCAGCACCCGGCTCCAAGAACTGGATACCGCGATCCTCTACGCCCATCATGCCGTAGAATGTCGATACTCCGTTCTCGCTTGCCACGAGTACGCCTTGGTGACGTCCGCCGACATTAGAGCCCGCAAGCGGACCATAGCTGTCGAATGCGCTGTTCATAATGCCGTAACCGCGAGTCATTGTTAGGAATTGTGTACGGTAGCCGATCAAGCCGCGTGCTGGAATAATGAACTCCAGACGAACTTGGCCATTGCCGTTGTTGATCATGTTGACCATCTCGGCTTTGCGAGTTCCAAGGCTCTCCATAACCGCGCCCATGCTTTCCTCAGGCACGTCAATTAGCAAGCGCTCGTAAGGCTCTCTCTTCTGACCGTCAATTTCCTTGATAATAACTTCCGGCTTCGATACTTGAAGCTCGTAACCTTCACGACGCATATTCTCAATCAAGATGCCGAGGTGAAGCTCGCCGCGACCGGATACGATGAACGCGTCCGGGCTGTCTGTTTCTTCAACGCGAAGCGCTACGTCCGTCTCAAGCTCCTTGAACAGACGTTCGCGAAGCTTACGGGATGTAACCCATTTGCCTTCACGTCCCGCGAACGGGCTGTTGTTAACAAGGAACGTCATTTGGAGTGTCGGCTCATCGATCTTCAGAACAGGAAGCGCCTCAGGGTTCGTCGGATCAGCGATCGTCTCGCCGATATTGATCTCACGGATACCTGCGATAGCGACGATGTCGCCAGCGCCTGCTTCAGCAATCTCAACACGCTTCAAGCCTTGGAAGCCGAACAGCTTCTCGATTCTTGCTTGCTTCGTGCCGCCTTCGCGCGTCATAACGGCAACCGGTTGACCTTGACGAATAATACCGCGGTTTACGCGGCCGATCGCAATACGTCCCAAGTATTCGTTGTAGTCGAGCAGAGTTACCAGGAATTGAAGCGGTTGTTCTACGTCTTCCGTAGGCGATGGGATATGGCTGACGATCGTTTCGTACATCGCTTCCATGTTCTCATCTTGTTTCTCAGGATCAAGACTGGACGTACCCATCAACGCCGATGCGTATACGACAGGGAATTCAAGCTGCTCGTCATTCGCGCCAAGCTCGATGAACAGGTCAAGCACTTCATCAACCACTTCAGAAGGTCTTGCGTTCGGACGGTCGATCTTGTTCACGACAACGATCGGAGTCAGCTTCGATTCAAGCGCCTTGCGCAATACGAATTTTGTTTGCGGCATGCAGCCTTCGAAAGCGTCGACTACGAGCAATACGCCGTCAACCATTTTCATAATCCGTTCAACCTCGCCGCCAAAGTCGGCATGTCCAGGTGTATCCACGATGTTGATCAGGTAGTCTTTGTAATTGATTGCCGTGTTCTTCGCTAGAATCGTAATTCCGCGTTCACGTTCCAGATCGTTGGAATCCATTGCTCTTTCTTGTACCGCTTCATGCTCGCGGAAAGTACCCGATTGTTGAAGCAGTTTGTCGACCAATGTTGTTTTACCATGGTCAACGTGGGCAATAATGGCGATATTCCGTAAATTCTCTCTTGCTTGCATAACTTGTAATCCACTCCATTTTGTTTTTATTTATTACCTTACCAACGCCTGCGACTTCCTCTGCCGATCGTCATCCATGCGCCTGCCCCGATCAATACGACAGCAATTGCATAGATTCCCCAGCTCCACATCAATACAAGAACCATAAATACGGCCGAAGCGGCTGCAAGCGCAATAGCCGCCCTGAACACAACCTGTTGCCTGGATGAACCGAACAAATAATATTCGTAAAGGCCTGCTGCTACGCCGAAAATGAACAGCGGCCACAAATATTTCAGATTATCCCATCCAAATAAATTGCAAACGACGAACAACAGGGCATAGACGACAAGCATCCCGCCTGGGACAAGAGCAGCTGCTGGTAGAAGTCTGCCGAAATAAAGCACATGCAGCAGAACTCCAGGAATTAAGACGAGCAGCGGCCAAAAGATAGCCCCCATAAAGCTGAATACTCCTAATTTGCCCAACAAAATAACGACCCCGGCTAACAGCAAAATAATTCCAGCGGAATATTTGTTATTAGGCATTCTCGTTCCGCTCCTTACGAGTCATTCGCAGATGTTGACGAAAGACGACAGTTTTTATCTATACTAGTTTAATGGAACGGCGACGAAAATACCAGTGTGAACAATACCTGTTCACAAAAAAAACCGTTCAAGCCGTCTTTGGCTCCGAACGGTAATGACAACAAAGCCTGTTACCACTGCTTTCTGCTGACGGTTGCGAGTGCAATTACGAGCGGGATACAGAGCAGCGGAATCGCCTCAGCAAGCACCTTCGAGCCGTGGAATAGCAGGTTATTCAGTCCCGGATCATGCATTAGCATGTCGCCTGCCGCATATCCGAGCAGCGCTGCGCCAATGTATGAAAGTGCCGGAAACTTCTGCAGCAGCACGCCCAGCATTTGGCTGCCCCATATGATCATCGGGATGCTGATTGCAATGCCAAGCAGAATGAGAATGAGATCGCCATTCGCAACCGCTGCGATCGCGAGCACATTATCAAGGCTCATAATGAAGTCAGCAGTGACAATGGTCCAGACGGCTTGTCCGAGGTTCCCCGCCTTTTTGACTGTATGTCCGTCATGCCCGCTCCCCGCGTCTGCAAGCAGCTTCACGGCAATATATAGAAGCAATATCGCTCCGGCAGCTTGCAAATACGGAATTTGCAATAGCTTGATGGCCACGAGCGTAATTATAATCCGCAGTCCGACGGCTGCCAGCGTTCCCCACCATATCGCCCGCTTCCGCTGATGAGGCGGCAGCTGTCCGCTCGCCATCGCAATTACAATCGCGTTATCTCCGCTTAACAACACATTTATCAATACGATCTGCAAAAAAATAAGTACGCTGTCCAATGCTCATTCCCCCTCTTATCAGTGGTATGAACAAGCTATGGCGAATATGTCCATGATTGATGAATATACTTTCCACAGGGCTGAATTCAGGCGGCAGACGCCGCAGCAAGATATCAAGTTGGAGGGGGCGGTCAAATGGATCTGTTCTCGGTCGATTTCTGGTCGGCGCTCGCCACGATCATTTTCATTGACCTGATCCTCGCTGGCGACAATGCGATCGTCATCGGACTTGCAGCAAGAAATTTGCCTAAGGAGCAGCAGCGAAGGGCGGTCATTTGGGGGACAGTTGGCGCAGTCGGCATTCGAGTTATTGCGACATTGCTTGTCGTACAATTGCTGGCTGTTCCATGGTTGAATTTACTTGGCGGGCTTCTGCTTATATGGATTGCTTACAAGCTTCTTGTTCAGGAGGATGCACACGAGAATATTCAGGCAGGCAATACGCTGTGGCAGTCGATTCGCACAATTATTATTGCCGATGCGGCAATGGGCATCGATAATGTTATCGCCGTTGCCGGCGCGGCGCATGGCGATACGCTGCTCGTCATTATCGGCCTGCTCATTAGCGTGCCAGTCGTCGTATGGGGCAGTACGTTGTTCATTAAGCTTATTAATCGCTTCGAGTGGATCGTTTATATCGGCTCTGGCGTCCTCGCCTATACGGCAGCCAAAATGATTACGCACGAGAAATCATTCGCCGAATATTTTGATCGGTATCCGCTGATCAACTGGGCTTTCATCATCGCTATTATCGTAATCGTTATAGGAGCAGGCTGGCTTACGAATCGCAGTCAGAGGAAAAAGATCCAAAACCTACAAAGCGATAAATAATCCCGCATAAAGTCAAAGAGCCCCACCATTAGGTGAGGGCTCTTTGACTTTATCGTTACACCTGCGCTTGTGTGTAACGGCGTATTTGAGGATGTGGTAATTAGAACCAGTCGTCCTCGCCTTCGGTATGGACCGTCTGTACGCCGCTCGGGGTAAGAACGAGCACCTCTGTCCCTTCAACGGCAGCATTAATCATGTCCCCAAGCTCCGGAATGAGCGATTCGACTTTTTCTACGATGCGCAAATTCGGATTCGTGCTTGGCGACTTCGGCAGGAACAGCGTACAGCAATCCTCATAGGGCAAGATCGATGTCTCGAAGGTGCCGATCTTCTCCGCTTCGCGAATAATTTCTTGCTTGTCCATCATCACGAGCGGCTTGAGAAGCGGCAGCTCCGTTGCCCGCCCAATGACGTTCATGCTAGCAAGCGTCTGGCTGGCGACTTGACCGAGGCTTTCACCCGTTACGATACCGCCGGCCCCATTCCGCTCAGCCAGCTTGTCCGTAATCCGAAGCATTGCGCGGCGCATAAGGGTAATGATGATATTATCGCTCTTCTGCTGTGCCAGCCTCGTCTGAATGTCGGTAAACGGAACGAGATGAAGCTTGAGCGGCGCGCCGCTGTAATAAGACAACCGCGTTGCCAAATCCACGACCTTATCCTTCGCCTTCTCGCTTGTGAACGGATAGCTGTGGAAGTGAACCGCCTCGATCTCCAGCCCTTTGCGCAGCGCCATCCACCCTGCAACGGGACTATCGATGCCGCCTGACAGCAGCAGCATGGCCTTTCCGTTCGTTGCGAACGGGAATCCTCCGCCTGCTTGAATCACTTCCCAGAAGACATAGGTACCTTCCTCCTGGATATCAACCTTCAGTTCGACCTCAGGCTTGCGGACGTCGACTTTCAGATCTTCCATGGCCCGCAGCACATGGCCCCCTACGAGATGATTCATCTCTTGGGAGCTATGTGGAAACCCTTTCCACGCACGCTTCACGCTTACTTTGAAGGTTGCGGGCGGCTTTTCTATAGATTGCATAAGCGTCAAGGCAGCAGCCCGAATCGCTTCCAGCTCCGACTGTACACTGACGACCGGACTGATCGTCGTAATGCCGAACAGATCCTTCAAGCGATCTGCAACGGGCTCATAGGGCTGGCCGTTCAACAAGACGTACAAGCGTCCGAACGACTTGAAGTACGAGACGCGCTCGAACGGCGTCAATGCCTGCTTAACCTGCTGAAGCATCCGCTTCTCGAACTGATTGCGGTTGCGCCCCTTCATCGTCAAGTCGCCGTAGCGCACAATAATTTGATCGTATAACAATCTTAAGTCAATCTCCTCTCGAGCGGCTTAAGCTCCGCGACAATCTGCCGCAGCGCCTTGCCTACACTATCGATGTCCTGGGTACGGTGTTCATCGCCGAAGCTGAGCCGAATGCCGCTGGAAGCATGCTCCGTGCTCGCTCCAAGCGCAAGCAGCACCTGGCTTGGCTTATTGTCCTTCGACGAACAAGCCGACTTCGTTGAAGCCATTATACCATGCTGCTCCAGCTTATGGATGACGACCTCCGGCTTCATGCCGGGATAAGAGAAATGGACGATGTTCGGCGCAAGCGGCGCGCCGCCATTCAGCTTCAGTTCTGGAATGGAAGCCACGATAGATACCAGCTGCTCTCTTAATTCCGACATGCTTGCTCGTCTTACGGATTCGGTCTCACGGGTCAATCGAAGAGCTTTCGCTGCAGCGACAATCGAAGGTACATTTTGCGTTCCTGAACGCATGCCCTCCTCCTGAGAGCCGCCTGTCAGCAGCGGGTACAGCGTTATTCCGTTTCTTACATAGAGCAAGCCGACGCCTCTCGGCCCGCGGAACTTATGCGCCGATCCGCTGACAAGATCGATACCCCACCGTTCAATTTCAATCGGCAGCTTGCCTATGCTTTGCACCGCATCAACATGGAAGAATACTTTCGGAAATTGCTTCAGCCATTGTCCGATCTGCTCGATTGGCTGAATTGTACCGATTTCATTATTCACATGCATAACACTGACCAGAACCGTATCATCCGTCAATGCCTCTGCGACCTGTTCCGCGCTCACATGACCGCTGGCGCTGACCGGCAAGTACGTAACGTTAAAGCCCTCTTGCTCAAGCTGCGCAAAGGTTTCGGACACTGAAGCATGCTCGATTGCGGTCGTGATCAGATGTTTGCCTCGCCCGCTATATTGTTTGGCGATGCCTTTGATCGCGATATTATTCGATTCGGTACCGCCTGAAGTAAATATCCACTCGCCGCCGCGCGTGCCGAATTGCTCCGACACAAGTGAGCGTGCCCGCTCGATCAGCTTGCCCGCTGCCGAGCCTCTCTGATGCAGTGATGAAGGGTTCGCATAATGCGCCTTCATTACTTCCATCATCGTCTGTATGACCTCTTCATAGGGCGGTGTAGACGCGCAATGGTCAAAATACAGCATCGTTATTCCCTCCTTCTCACGCTCTTCCTACAATAAAAACAAAAAGATCAGCGACAGCCGCTCGCAGCTAGCGATGCGGCAACTGTCGTGATCTCAAGCAGGAGCGACTCCGCCTCCAAGCTGCGGCATGCACAATCGTTCCACGGATAAATTAAATGAATTATTGCATAGCTTGAAGCACTTTTACAACATAACGTTGGGTTTCTTCCGGCAAGCTGTCGATAGCCAATTGAAGCTCTTCGTTCGTTCCGATGCCCAAACGGTCGATTCTGCCCGGTCCGGCATTATACGCGGCAAGCGCGACTTGCTCATTGCCGTTATACTTGCCCAAAAGCAGCGACAAATACTTCGTTCCCCCGTTAATGTTCTGCTCCGGGTCGAACACGTCGCCTACGCCAAGTCCTCTAGCTGTTCCATCCATCAGCTGCATAAGCCCTTTCGCTCCTGAGGAAGATACCGCATCGCTTTGGAAGCCGGACTCGGTCTTGATTACCGCTTCGATCAAGGATGGATCGACGCCGAATCTAGCCGAGGCTTGCTGGATTAGCGAATCATATTGTCCAGAGCCCGTCCATTCTGCATCCGGATAGCTGTCGGAAAGGCCAAGCTCGGATAAGCTGCTTAGACCGCTAAGGCTGCCAAGCGACGATAGCTGCGATAACAGATCAGTCGGGAGCGTCGAAGCAACATCTGTGCCTGTCTCCGTCGCGCCGCTCATATATTGCGATAATAACGTATCGAATAAGGAAGGTGTGCCGTCCGTCTCCGTCTTCGTAAGCGGATTGGAATTCGCTTTAAAGTCAACGCTCGGAGCAAGCTGAAGCTGCAGTAAAGCTTTCATCTGTCGTGGGTCAATGCTCATAATTACCTCCCTAGCTATGTACCTTCATATGTTAAAGGATATTTGCGTATGTCTGTTATATCGGTTTTTATTGTATCGCTTTTTAGAGCGGACCGCCAGTTGCAAATAAAAATCGCCGCTCAAAGCGATCACGCTTCGAACGGCGACTTGATTACTTGAAGATTTTGACACGCTCTTCGATCGGCTTGTATTCCTTCTCTCCTGCAGGTGAGGTTGGTTTGCCGAATGGCAGCTGTGCAACCAGCTTCCAAGAATCTGCAATGGACCATGCCGCCTTGACCTGATCGTCAATGAGCGGATTATAATGTTGGAGAGATGCTCCGAATCCTTCATTCTCGAGCGCTGTCCACACGACAAATTGATGCATGCCGGATGATTGCTGGGACCATAGCGGAAAGTTCTCCGCATAAGCGGGAAAGCTGTTCATAAGACCGTCAATGACTGTCTGATCCTCGAAAAACAATACGGTGCCATAACCGTTCTTGAAGCTCCCCATCTTCTGCTGGGTTGGCTCGAAATTATCGGCAGGAACGACGCCTTGCAGCGTACTCGTCGTAAGATCCCAGAGCTTATCATGGTTTGCCCCGAGCAGCAGAACAATTCGCGCACTCTGCGAGTTGAAGGCAGATGGCGTATGCTTAATGGCATCTTGCACGATCTGAGCGATCTTCTCGTCTGAAATATCGGATTGCTTGCTTATGCCGTAAATACTGCGACGGTGCTTTACGGCTTCCATGAAAGCAGCCGATGTCCCCGTCTCATTCAATGTGGTGTTAGCTGTCATTGCCTCTCCTGCCTTTCGGTTCAATGTTTAGGACGACAATTTATTTTCCCCAGCCTTTTCGCCATTAGTCTAGAAAGGATAAGCATTCCTCACAGGATTAGATCCGAGCTTTAATGCCTTTCAATCTATAAATCCTGCGAACCAATGCCACACCCCATAAGAGCAATACACACAGCATTGCAACAACGATCTCCAGCTGCAAAATATACCAAGGCCATGGCGCAAGCATATCCAGCAATGATGCCGTACCAGGCTTACGCGCCAAAAACATAAAGTTCGTATAGCCCGTCAAATAATTCGTTAACGCTGCCGGAATCGCCAATACGTGCAGCCAGACCCATGCGCGCAAGATGGACTTATATGTCGGCTTGTAACGTTCAATGACAAGGATAAACAATCCAGCGGCAATGATGCCAATATGCGCAATGAAGAAATGGAAGTACCTAAAGTGCGGGAAACCCCAATCGAGATTCGGCGTTATTAACGCTTGCATCGCTCCCAGGATCCCAAGGAAAAAGACGATGTCATACAACCGTTTGCTGCCGGTCAAGAGAAGTACTGCCGCAATAAGCAGTGTAATACTGCACAGCTGAAGCGGAAGCGATCCGAATGACCACTCGTCTTCGATGATGTAAGAAGCCTGGAGCGCGACTTCACAGCTTATAAGCACCACTGCCAACGTAATGCGGAAATATCGGTTAACAACAGGTACGCGAAGCCTCTTGCGCATCAAGAAGATGCTTGCGAAGACAATAATCGCCGACAGCAACGCAGCGTAGTGCGCAGCGGTAAACATTTCGAACGACATGGCACACGATCCTTCCCTTTACGGAACTTATCTTTGTACTTCTTTCCTTATTTTTGCAATATTAGGACAAAAAAAATAGTACCAAGTTTATTTGGTACCATCCTCCTTATTTAACAGCCCTAAATCCTTTACTTTCTTGGCCGCTTCCTTCGATCCGGGCAGGTGCAGCTTCTTTAATATATGGTTGACATGATTTTTTACTGTTCGCAGCGACACGACGAGCTTATCGGCGATCTGTGTCTGCGAATAACCTTGGTCGATCAAATTCAGGAGCTGTAGCTCCGAAGGAGTGATCAAATCTTCAACCTTTTTCACCTCGAACTCACGCTCGACAAGCTTCAGCCTTCGGAATTCCTCCCGCATCTGCTCGGCTGCCGCTGCGCTAATCGTCGACTGCTTCGCATAAGCTGCCCTAACAGCTGCCGGCAACGTCTCAAAGTCCGACTTGATCTGATAATCGATCGCGCCAGCTTGGAATGAACGAAAGATGAGCTCCTTCTCTTCCATGGACGTCAGCATGATGATGCGGGCTCCTGTTCGCCTGCTCGCCTCGTCGGCAAGCTCAATTCCTTCTGGCCGCCCTTCCATCATTATGTCCATCAAGATCACATCTGCGGCATCCATCGTCTGTGACTGAATCATTTGACGAGCTTGCTGCGGATCGGATTCGGTCCATACGACCTCGATATCCTGCTCTTTGTTCAAGAAAGCCGTCAAACCCCGAAGCCAATCCAGATCGTCTTCTATTATCCATACTTTAATCGACGGCATGAGCTTCCTCCCCCTTCTTCATGAGCGATTCTGTCTTCGCTGCCTGAATCGCTTTCTTAGGAAACGCCATAAGCACCGATGTGCCTTGCCCCGGTCTGCTCATCACATGAAGCGCTCCCTTATGCTTTCGCATCACTTGGAACGCATATGGCAAACCTAATCCGAAGTTCGAACCGCTGCCGGCTTTCGTTGTATAGAAAGGTTCAAACGCTTTGGCTATTTGGCTTTTGTCCATTCCCGCACCTGAATCACGGACTTCAATGACAAGCTCGCGCTTCTGCTCGCTTAATGTAATGCGCAGTTCGCCCTCGCCCTTCATTGCCTCCACCCCATTTACAACAAGGTTGCCAAGAGCTTCGCCGATCTGAGCCGAATCAATCATGCCGCTCCAACCTTCCGTAAGTGCAAGCTGGAAGCTCGCGCGGGGATAGAGCGCCTCAATGGGCTTCACCGTTCTGGCCACTACATCGGTAATCAGCTCCCGGTGAGGTTTTAACGTCAAGTCTTCCGTACGCCGATGCACTCTTCCTACCATATCCTGCATATGCTTCGACGCTGACAGCACCGTCTCGATATCGGCCAGCAGCTCTGCTTGATTTGTCTCGATTGCATACGCCTTCATTTTCTCGGAGAACAATCGCATCTTTGCAGCATCGTTCTTGATTGCATGGTTCAAGATCGCCGTGCCTGAAGTGACTGCACGATACGTCGTATCGAATCTTCGCCGGTCAATCAATACTCTCACTCCCATAAAGCCGTAAGTGAACAAACCTACGACAAATACGGTTGCGCCTAGTCCTACGAACCATGTATTATATACCCACATTCGAAGCATCCCCATACTTGGAAGCACGTAATTCATCACCATGCTGAACAAGACGGGCGGCAATACAGCCGAACATACGATCCAATGCTTTCTGGACAAAGCCGCATAAGGCTGACGCTTCAGCAATATGAGCACTGTTCCGAACAAGATATACGGAACGGCCCACCATACAACTAGCTTGAACGTAATCGGATACATTTCGTTGTAAAACGGCGTGAATAGGATACAGCACAAAATGGGGAGTGTAAGGAGCCCTTGCACCAGCTTATATAAAACGAGAGGCATACGAATGCGATGATAGGCAAGTGCGAATAATAGGAAAAAATACGGCAGACCGTAATAAGACGTCAAGGACGATACGGCCTGCACGTAATAGAGCATCTGCTGGCCGCTGACGCTCATTCCAGCCTCTGTCGCTGCCGGAATCCAGCTTAAATCAAGAACGGCCGCCAGCGCACCTGCGCCGCCGGTGAATGCAACGGCGCCTAATCGACGATTAATGTCCGAGCGGCGATCGGATAACCATAAGATGGCCGCTATGGCCCATAATGCGATTAGAACGAACAGCATGCGTTAGCTCCTTTGCGTATCTGATGCTATGAACCTATCTCGATCGTTACCGGCGACCATTCTCCGATAACCGTCTGGCCGTGTACGGAGACGCTGCCTTCAGGCGTGAGATCTTTCTCGGTCATAATCCCGAGCGCGACTACGAATTGATTGAACTTAACCGGAACGTTCTGCTCGCGGCGCACTTCTCTGCCGTTTACATAAAACACGACTTCATCCTTGGCTTGGCTGTATACGATCTTATACGTATTGAACTGTCCGGCATCGAAGTCGGTATCTTCTTTAAATACGCAGAAATACCGCGTTTGGTCGGTCTCAGGCACCTTCACACCCGGAAACGGCAATACGGCATATACGCTTGCATACTTGTCCGGGGATGCGAAGAAATCTAGCGCCCCGCCTGTTGTGAAATCGAGCAGGTTCAAGGATACGAAGCCGTCGTACAGATCGTCCTTAGCCGTATTTTGCGCGCGTGCTCGTATCTGAAGCTCGAAGCTGATTTCTCCGCCCTCCGGCACGATAACCGGTTCTGCCGAGTAATACATATGCTTGGCGTTGTCTAGAATTTGGATACGGTCATGGCTTCGGCTGAGCGGTGCCCGTACATAGAGCAGTCCATTGCGGACGATAACTACCGCGTCAGGCTCGCGATATTGCCAGAAGCTGCCGTCAGGCAATGGAAAACCGCCCATTTTCCAAACTTCGCCTTCGTTTAGAATCGTATGAAAGTCGCCTAATACCCATTGCTTGTCCATGATGTGTACCTCTTTCTTCGTTGTGTAATGATATTATTGGATGATGCCTTGAATGAATAACGAAACGATCATAATAACGCCGCATTGCATAGTTGCCTTCAAAGAGCCGCCCATTAATGGCAAATACGCCTTCGATTCATTGCGAGTTCCCAGCTTACCGTATACGAGATAAAGCGGAATAGCCGTTAGAATGCCCAGCAGAGCATAAACAGGAAGCGCTTCTTGAATGACGCATATTGCGAGTGCACAATAAGCCAAATACATAAGCACCTGCGAGAAAAGCAGCGCTTTGCGCTCGCCCCAAACGACAACTAGCGTCCGTTTGCCGGCTTCGCGGTCAGCCTGCCAATGCAGGAAGTGATGATTGAACAAGATGAGCGTCGTCAAGAAGCCGATCGGCAGCGACAGCAGCAACGCCCGCGTATCGAGCAGCAGCGTCTGTACATAGTACGAGCCTACTACCGGCAAAATGCCGAATGAAAAAAGAATAGCAAGCTCGCTGTAGCCTTTGCCGCGATAACCGAAGCGAATCGGCGGCGCTACATAGAAGTAAGCCAGCAGCGCGCCAAGAACGGCGAACACCATAACTTCCCAGCCGCTGTAAATACTTAGAACGATACCGCACACCGCTGCAATAAAGAACAGCAGCCAAGTGACGAAAGCGAACTTTTTGACGCTCCATGTACCGCCCGTCAAATAACCGGAGTTCGTCGAGATGGCATCCTTGTTAGCATGAGCAGCCTCATCGGTCCCATTGTAGTAATCCCATAGATCATTGATCATATTGGAGAACAGATGCGCGCATGCCGCGCCAATCAAGGTCAATAAGAAGAGCCATGCATCGAACACGCCGTCCCATACATAAGCAGCCAGCGATCCCATAACGATTGGTATGAGCATGACCGGAATTACGCGAATTCGTGAAGCTTTCAAAAATTGTTTCAACATATCGAATCATTACCCTCTCTGCTGTCGTTATTACAATTGAACCACTACCATTCGATTGTCGTCAACAGTCCGATCAATGAGTACGACGCTTCCAAACTTGATTTATCTTTTGCGCTAGCTGCACCTGACAATAATCATTGCCGTTGCGAGTATCGAAAGCCCTTGCCAGCCTTTCACTTTCGGCTTCTACCCATTCGCTTGTGAAAGAATTGTGAACAAGCAGTTTCCTTCTCCGCTTCTTCTCATTCCACAGCGTAAAGAACGCTCTAGCCCCGATCAAATATTGGAATCGATTCCAGTCTGTTTTGTTGCTCAACACATATTCGGCTGTGCTCTCCAACAGTTTAGCCGCTTTGTTCAAGTCCGTTGCAGAATAATAACCGATCAGTCTGCCGTATTCTTCTAAGTAGCCGGGACCATTCAGCATCCGCGCGCCTTTGCGTGCAAGCTTGGCCGCCTCTTCCTGCTGATCGGTCTCGAGCAACGGCATGAGGACATGGCTGTACGTATTTTGCGGGATCGAACGGCAGGACATCTTGCCGCTTAATATCGGCTTCAATGTCTGCAGTCCCCTCTTATAACGACCAGTTGTTAAGTGGAAATAGCCGAATAAATTTTGCTCGCAAGCCCGGCAATCGGACATTTGGTCATATGGCGCTTTTTTCCACTGCTCGTAATACGTTTGGGCAAGCTCGGCATGCCCGCCCGCTAGCGCATAAAGATGAACTTTCGAATAATAAGGCCGCAGGCTGTGTCCGTATTGTAGGCATTTTCGTTTAAAATCATCAAAGATGTCTTCGATCTGGGCAGCTCCAAATTGCGGAAACCGCCATATAATACCGACCAACCACTTGTAATGCCAAATGATCTGGTGATTATCGTATAGATCCGGCTGTTTCTCGAATTGCGATAAGCACCAGGCGAAGGAGACGATGAAGCGTTCCTCGAATCCTGACACTAATGCCGCCTCCGAATACGTCATTCTTGCGTGATAGGCTTCTTCCTTCGACATGTACAGATCGGCGATGCGAACAGCCTCTTCCAGCACCGTCACCTTCTGCTTGCCGTCCGGCAGGCTCCAAGCCTCATTGCGCAGCTCATCGTATCGTTGCTTCATCCCTGATTGCCACCTGCCTGACCAAGTCCGATCGAGAGAGAACGCATGAATGACTCGTTCATCAGCTGCATCTCCTCCGAGCTCATTGGATAATGCCCTAGCAGCAGCGACTGGGTATACAACGTCTCGATACTTAGCTTCTGCATCTCCGGGTTGCCGCATGTAATGGCCTGCTGCACGATCGGATTATTGTAATTAAAGCAAAGCCTTGCATAAGGCACATCGTGGATTTGATGAATGACAACATCTAGAACACTGTCGAACAGCTCATTCGACTCGGCTCTCGTCTGCTCCGCCATCCGCAAGAAGTTGAATTCTTCATTCGTATTATATAGAACGGCAAGCTCTTTGGGCTCGAACCGCTTCACCGCGCTGCGGCATTGGAATCGCTCTAGAAGCTTGTCCGCAAGCGCTAGGAAGGGCGAAGCTAAGCGAAGCTCAAGCGCCGTTAAATCTTGGAACAGATTAGAGAAGTTAATCGGATCAAGGACCCCTACCTGGATCTCCCCGTCATACTCCTCAAGCTTGCGTACGAGTTCAAAGTCATGCACGTAGCCGCCATTAATGACCATTACTTTCTGCGCTTTCGCCACGCGAACCACTTGGCGGAACTCGTCTAAAGTCGACGAGACTACGATATTGGAGCTGTGTTGCAAAATATCTCCCATGCGCATCATGCCGTAAGGCGTCTCGAACGAGAGATGGCGAATGAACAGCTGGTACAACTCGTTATCCTCAACAGCCAAAGCCTTCAACGAAACGTAATGAATCTTCACGATTTTCTCGAACAAATCGGGATCAGTCAGAGCAAGCATCATCAGATGGCGCTTCAGACATTGTCCCAGCTCATCCCGGACGGTATAGAACAGCTCGTTCTCAATAAATGACTCCCGCGATGCGGTAGGCTTCAGCCCCCCCACATTCACGATGCATGTGACGAAAAAAGCCCATTCGGGCAATATTTGACTCATCTGATCGGAGAGCAGCATCCGTTTCACATATACTTTATGCTTCTTCTCTGCTTGCAGACTTACAGCAAAGGGGAGAATGTAGGCCGTGCCTTCCGCTTCGCCAATCAGCGACTTGATCGGAATGGCCTCTAGAAACCGGTGGCCGAGCTGAGCCTCGCCATATTCCAGCGCATGCTGAGCGTCCAATTGCCAAGGCGGCAGCGCACCGTTAATCTTTCGTTCATAGCGGTCCTCGGACAAACTAATCGGCACCGGCAGAAACTCGCCGTAATGCGACATAAGCTGCTCTAATTTATACCATTCATAATATTCCTCGTAGTCTTCCTTGCACGTCAAATAAATCGTTGTCCCGATCGGCGCTTCGCGCTTCAGCTTGCGGATCGTATACGTGCCGTCTTGTCGGCCGCGCCATTCCAGCGCATCGCCCTCCAGCGCAGAACGAGTAATAAGCACGATCTCAGCGCTTACGACGAAGCAGGATAGCATGCCGACTCCGAACTGGCCGATATAGTCGTCATCCCCATCCAACTCCTCGCGTTTAGACGTGCTTCCGATCTGCGAGAGGAAGCGGTGAATTTCGGGCTCCGTCAGGCCGATGCCGTTGTCATGAATCGCAATTGTTTTCGATGCGTATAGCTCGAATAATATTTTCGGCTCAAATTGATGCCCAAGCTTCCTGCGGGCTGTGATAGCGTCGACGCCATTTTGTAGCAGCTCTCTTACGAACACGCCCGGATTCGAATATAGATGCTTGGAGAGCAGTTCAATCATGCCCTGTAAATTTACTTGAAAGTTCATTTCGCTCATCGTATCACCTGTCTCCAATATGTAAGTTAAACTTAGCTCAAAGGCAATGCCGTCTGTATACGTTCATCATTCGCTGTTCTTGAACGTTATCCTTCTTTATCGACATATTGATCGATGTCCGACACTCTTTGCCGCTTATAAATAAAAAGAGTGCAGAGCGGCTATCGCTCTGCACTCCCTGACCTGACTGCCCTGTCCTATATTTTGAATACCGAAGCGCGTTCCTTGAGCGCCTCCGATGATTCCGTCAACCGCTTCGACAACTCGCCCAGCTCGTCGGAAATGCCGTTCTGCATGTCGGACAGACCGCTTATTCCTTCCATCTGGCCGTTCACTTCCGTCGATTTCTCCAGCAGCTTATCGACGGCCGTAACGATATGCGTCATGCCTTGCGTAATCTCATTGATCGCAGTCGATATTTCACTCACTTGATCAGATAATACTCCGCTCTGCGCTTCAATTGCCTGGAACGTTTCGCTGGCCGTTTCCGACGTCTCTCGAGTAGACTTGATGACATCCGAGAATTGGCTTATCGTTCGGCCGCTGGCTGCGACATCCGCTTGAATAAGCGCCAGCTCCTTCGTAATCTGCTTCGAGATCGCGTCGGTCTGCCCCGACATCTTGCGAATTTCTTCTGCAACGACCGCGAAGCCGCGGCCGTGCTCGCCTGCGCGTGCCGATTCGATCGATGCGTTAAGCGATAATAGATTCGTCTGCGTATTAATATCTTGAATGCCTGCAAGGAACTTCGCAACATTGCCGTAGCGTTCATTCATCGATTCGAATGCGGCCGTCAGTTTATCGAACTGCTGTGCCGTCTCATTCACTTTCAGCACAACGCCCGCCATCTGCTCAGAGCCGTTAAGCGATGCTTGCTTCATCTTCTGCATATCGCCATTTATGTACTCACTGGACGCGGCGATCTCTTCCGAGCTTGCCGAGATTTGCTCGGTTACCGCCGAAATCGAAGATGCGTCGTCATACTGGGCTTGCAATGACGTCTTGCCATATTCGATCTGGCCTTTGACCTGCTCGGAAGCATCACGGTTGCTGCCGATCTTCTCCGTCATCTGGTTCGATACGCCTAGCACCGTACCGCTCACATCAATCGTCGCTTTGATCGTCTCGCGCAGGTTGCTGCCCATGTCGGCGAGCGATGCGTCGATATCTCCGAATTCATCGGCGCGCTGCAGCTTCGACTGCTCCGTGAATTGATTGTTCCGGTACGCTTCGATCCGTTTCATAATGCCGGACAAGCCGGTCTTAATCGAACGTGTAATGCCAAATATCATAAAGGCAGGCAATACCGCCAATAGGATGACATTCACGAGAATGATTACATTCGCGCTATCGACGCTTTTGTTAAGCGACTTCTGCGTAGCCTGCGTATCCTCAGACAATTTTTTCTCCATCGCTTCTTTCGAAAAATCAATAATGATCGTATAAACGCTGATCAGATCCGACACGCGCAGCGACTTTTCTTCGGCCGTTAACGCATTGACATCGATAGAAGTCGTGCTCAAATTCGTATAGGCAAGATCCAGCACCTTGATCTGATTCACATATTTTTGAGCATTCTCTTCGGCTGGATATTTAATATCCATAGCTTCAAATTGTTTACTTAATTGCTCTAAGCTAGTCGGGATTGTCGCTAACTCCGTCTTAATCGCAATTGCGTTCTCTTCCTCGGTACCGTTCTCGATCGCATCGATCATTTTCAGCATCGTCTTCAGCAGCTTGCCCGACACCGCTTGGTAATTACGCTCAGCTTCGGACAGCTTCTCGGACTCATCTACCGCGTTTGCTACCGACAAGTTCTGGGTATAGATGAATGCCCCAGCACCTAAGTTAAATAGGGTAATAATGGCGGAGATAATAAACAACTTCGTCGTAATCTTCTTCCCGTTCAACTTTTTCAAGCTTACTTGCCTTACTGTTTGCAGTGCTTTCCCAAGCCATGCTTTTCCTGTTGTTGCCCACGATGCTGCCTTCATGCTGATTCTCCCGCTCCCTCTGTCTACTCGAAAAATAGCAAAAAAGCTATCCAGGCCCCAGTCGGCGGATAGCTAAATAAAGCTAATCTAACCAGCTGGCGGTCTGGCAGCCATAGCGTCTTGCCCCTTAGGCCCATAACTTTGCGTCCTTGCCTTTCGACAAGTTTGCCTTTTTCAGTTTGTCTGTTTTTTACATCAGCTTACATTATAGGACAGATTTCCTCTCATGTACATCCCTTTTTCCTATTTTTTCATGGCGAATTCAGGAACAGGGTCGCATTGCAATACCTTCTTGCGAGAGTATGAAAATAGGACGTTTGAATCGATATGACGGCTACCAGCAAAATATTGCGTATCGCTTCCCGCTGCTTGTCCGTCAATCCCGACAGCCTGTCCGCAAACCGATTGGCCGCTCCTCGAATGACCTCCTCTGTAAGCAGGTCCTGATGCGGCTGCCCCTTCAGATGGCCGGTAATATCGAGCAGTTGGTCGTTATTCGCGTCGAGCTCCTCGAACATCTTCGTATAAGTGGCGTACAGTTCGATCGGACCGACAAGATCTTCGGACTCGTCTTCCGGCTTACCGAGCACGATCTCGAACAGCTTACGAATCGACTCGAAGTCGAGATTCGACTTCAGATCATCGATAATGAACAACAGCGCAGCTTGATTAAGGGAATATTTCTTTCCAGCCTTCGGACAGTCAAAATACGACTTAAAGTCTCTTTTGACCCAATTTTGCATAGAAGTAATGGAAAGGTTCGAATATTCAATGAGCTGGCCAAGCGCCGATATTTCCTGCAGCGAGAAGCCTTTCACCTCACTGCCCTTAATTAACTTCTCTATTATAGGCGGCAGAAGCGTGGCGAGAAAGGCAGGCAATGTCGTCCCCTTCTCCAGATCGTACCGATGCGACTTCGCCCAAGCGCTCTGCAGCACTTGAATCGGCTTCTGACTGCTGCTGCCGCGTAAGGATAGTAACAGCTCCGCCATCTCTTTTCGAGTAAGCGTAAAGGACTCCATATTCCTTCCTCCTCGCATTCACGACTTCGTCAAATTTGCTTACAAGTTCTTATGAACTTATCATATGCTCGCATTAGAGGGTTGTAAAGGGACGATATTCAATGAAAACAAGCTATCGTGCTTTCCAAAATACCGTTTATCGTGCAAAAACGGCGCTTAACGTTTCATACGACGGTTGTCATATGTTGTAATCATTCGGTATAGTTTAATTACCACACTCCTAACGTTAGGAGATGTACAGATTGGTTAACTAAAAAATTCAAAAAACAAAGGGTAGTGAGAAACGAAAATGGGTATAGGATTCAATTTATTCATGGTTGCTCTTCTTATTTTATTAACTGCTTTTTTCGTGGCAACGGAGTTCGCGATTATCCGGCTTCGCTCCAGTAGAATCGATCAGTTAGTGCTTGAGGGCCGGAAGAACGCGCTTGCCGTTCAACGGGTTACGAGCAATCTGGATGCCTACTTGTCAGCCTGCCAACTAGGTATAACAATTACTGCGCTCGGGCTGGGCTGGTTGGGAGAACCGACCGTTGAAAAAATGCTTTTACCCTTATTTGAACGATTTGAGCTCAATAGTGATATTAGCCATATCTTATCCTTTATTATCGCTTTCGTTTCAGTAACGTTTCTACACGTCGTTGTCGGTGAACTTGCACCGAAAACCTGGGCCATCCAGAAAGCCGAGTTTATCAGCTTCCTAACGGCTAAGCCAATCATTTTCTTCCATACCATTATGTACCCGTTCATCTGGTTGCTTAACGGCTCAGCGAACGGAATCGTACGATTGTTCGGCCTTAAGCCGGCCAAGGAGCACGAAGAAGCTCATTCCGAGGAAGAAATTCAGATTATTCTTAATGAGAGTTATCAGAGCGGGAAGATCAACAATACCGAATACGGTTATGTGAGCCGAATCTTCGCATTCGACGAGCTGCTAGCCAAGGAAATTATGGTTCCCCGCACAGATATGATCTGTTTATATACGAACAAATCGTTGCAAGAAAATATGGAAATCATTCGCAAAGAACAATATACCCGCTTCCCGGTCGCTCTGGAGAGCAAAGATAATATTGTAGGCATGATCAATACGAAGCAGCTTTTCCTAGAATATGAATCGAACAGCAACTTTGAATTCAAGAAGCTTGTTCATCCGGTACTTAGCGTATCTGAGGTAACGCCAGTTAAGTCGCTGCTGAAGAGAATGCAACAGGAACGCGTCCATATCGCTATCTTGGTTGATGAATACGGCGGAACGTCGGGACTCATTACAATTGAAGATATATTAGAAGAGATCGTTGGCGAGATTCGCGATGAATTCGATGCCGATGAACGCAAGGACGTAGAGCAGCTGGCAGATAATTGCTACTTGCTGGACGGAAAAGTATCGCTTGATGAACTAGCGGACCTTACGGGAACGATCTTCGAGGACGAGGATGTCGATACGGTGGGCGGCTGGCTATACAGTCAAGTGCAAGATCCGAAGCCGGGCAAGGAGCATCATTACGAGAACCTGATGTTCATTATCCGCGAGACGAGCAAAAACCGCATTCGTAAAGTAGAGATGCTTATTCAACAGAACGAGCCCGTTGTCGAGGGCGAATTGGCCTAATTTTATCCTAATCAGCAAGAGGATGCATTCTCCGTGAATCCAATGGATTCGCAGAGCAGCATCCTCTTTTTTTTGCCAGATTGAACTTGCCATTGCTTCCGGCTAACTCTTAGCCTGGTCGACTGTTAGTCCCGGCTTGTACATCCTACCCTCGGCGGTCGCATTTTCCTTAGCGGTCAGCGTCTCACAGCTTACTTTGTACACATGGGTTGCGCTGCCTTTGGAGGAGCGATAGCGCTCCAGATGCGTTCTCGCCAGCGGATCCTTATAGAAGCCTGGCACATACTTGTCAAGGAGCGCCTGCATCGCCGCGTGCGCCTCTTCCCGCTCCGTTACATGCTCCGCTTTACCGAAGATCATAACGCTCATATACGCGGTATCGGTATGCGCAGGTACTGGATGCGTAATCGTCCCGTAATTTTCGCTAACCGTAAAGCATGCTTCGTTATTGTCCGCAATGATCGTCACCTTCCTCCCCTCCTCGGCTCCGTGAAAATAAATCGCTCCATTCCACCAAACGAAATTAAGAGGTACTACATACGGCAGCTTGCCGTCCGATAGACCAAGAAATCCGGTCTGTGCTTGATTCAGAAAAAAATCGATCTTTGATTGATCGCTGCATGCTCTTACATCGAGACGTACGGTAAACATGTGCTTCACCTTCCCAAGTGGAATAGATATGTGTTACTGTCATGTTATACAATCATTGTCACTGCGAAAAGTGACAAAAACTATAATTTCAAAGGGGGCAGTGAAAGTCGTGACAATGATCGCCATCTCTCCCATACTCGATAAACGAAGCAGCCAGCCGGTTTACATGCAGCTGTACAAATATATTAGATCCCAGATTGAAGCGGGGTCGCTTGCCGAAGGGGTCCAATTGCCGGCTATCCGGCAGCTTGCGCTTCATCTTGGCCTCAGCAAAAATACGATAGAATCGGCTTACCAGCAGCTTCTGTCGGAAGGCTATGTGGACAGCAAGGAACGAGGCGGTTACCGCGTATTACCGCTGGAGGAGCTCGTATGGCCTTTAAAGACCGATAAGACGGAGATGGATTCGGAGCTTGAGAACACGGCTGACGAGCCTATTTTGCCGCGCAAAGTCGATTATGACTTCCAGTATGGGGATATGGAGATCGAACGGTTTCCTCACGAAGTATGGAAAAGCTGTCTCGTCGAAGCCGTCTCGAGCAGGTCAAGCGAGGTGCTTGGCTACGGACACTATCAAGGGGATGTTGAGTTGCGTGCAGAGATTGCCCGCTACGCTTTCGAATCACGCGGAGTCCATTGTCATCCCAACCAAATTATCGTATGCGCGGGAACACAACATGCTGTGAGCATGCTGTGTCAGTTGCTGTCGCTGCGAGAGCAACGCATTGGCATGGAAGAACCCGGCTATGCGGGTGTTAAGAACGTGTTGCGCAATCACGGCTGTTCCTTAACGCCTATTCCTTTGGAGCATGACGGCATTCAGATTGAACGTCTTTATACGGCTGGCGTGCAGGTCGCTTACGTGACTCCCTCCCATCAATTCCCTGTCGGCATGGTGCTTCCTATTCATAAGCGAACAAGGCTGCTGCAATGGGCGATTGATTGTGACGGGCTTATATTGGAAGACGATTACGACAGCGAGTTCCGCTATTACGGTCAACCTGTTCCTGCGCTCAAAGCGCTTGATACGGCCGACAAGGTCATTTATATGGGAACGTTCTCCAAGTCCTTCCTGCCTGCTGCACGCTTAAGCTATCTTGTCCTTCCCCCAACCTTGATGGCAGCCGTTCAAGGCAAGCTTGCAAGTTACAGTCAGCCCGTCTCCCCTATTATTCAGAAGGCGGTTACGCTATTCATGAGTCGGGGACATTTCGCCAGGCATATCCGTAAGATGAGGCGCATCTATCAAGGGAAACATAAAGCAGTTACGGCCGCTATTCAGCGCTGGATGGGAGAACACGTCGAAGTGATCGGCGACCGTTCCGGTCTTCATCTATTGCTACATGTGAAGGGCCGTCAAAGCGAGGACTTGCTTCGGCTTGGAGAACTGGCGGGCTGCCGTGTCTATTCCCCTTCCCGCCATTGGAATCATGCTGCTGATTGTCCGGGGGGTTATATTATGATTGGATTTGGAGGCATGGAGGAGGCCCAGCTTACAGAGGGTATTCGGCTCTTAAGCGAGGCATGGTTCGGCGGCAAAAGCTAGCTTGAGAATTAGATCAAAATTTTTTTAAAAAAAAGCTTGCATAAAGGACGAGTTGTGTGTAATAATACATCTTGTGTCAAAGAGAAAAACGCGCCGTTGTAGCTCAATTGGTAGAGCAACTGACTTGTAATCAGTAGGTTGGGGGTTCAAGTCCTCTCGACGGCACCATCTCTTTCACGGGACGTAGCTCAGCTTGGTAGAGCACCTGGTTTGGGACCAGGGGGTCGCATGTTCAAATCGTGTCGTCCCGACCATAGTGAACCTATGAAGGTACAGCAATCATACATAGCTTTAACAAAGAAAGAGAAGCTTGAGCAATCAAGCTTCTCTTTCTTTGTTATGATGAAGCGGGAGAAACAGCTAAGCTGCCTCTCCTATTCCCGGCTTCAACTTCTCGGCCAGCTCCTCGTAACCTGATTCTAACGCATAGTCAGAAGCATTCCAGCCCGAATCGTCTATCGTAGACGGTTCAGCACCATATTCGAGCAGCAGCATAACCGCACTCTCATCACCGTGTGATGCGGCAGTCATCAGAGGCGTCCATCCATAGCTGTCCTGCAGATTCGGGTCTGCCTGATGGTCAAGCAGCAACCTAGCCATTTCAACATAGCCGCCTGTTATGGCTACCGTCAATGCTGTATTCTCATATTCTTCCTCGATCATATCAATCGATGCCCCTGACTCAAGCAGCGCTTTTGCCATTTCTAAGTTATTCTGATCAGCGGCACTCATAAGCACGGTCCATCCACCATAATCGGTAGTATTAGGATCAGCGCCTGCCTGCAGCAGCTCCGTAACGCGAAGAGTTTCCCCGTTCAATGCGGCATCCAGCAGTTCCTCGTTTTGCGTACTGTCCTCAAACGCGCCAGTCGCCACTTTGAAAAGCGAAGCGGATAAAACAATTCCGGTAATAAACATAACTAAGATCGCAACACAGACGGAGCCAATTATAATGTACGTCATCCTCGACGACCGGTAGCGCGGAGCCAGATGCGGATCGACATACCTCTGAATCGCATCGATTCGCTTAGGAAGCGGAGGATGAGTTGACAGCTTCTCCGCGAGCCATACGAAAAGTCCGCGCTCACTGCTGCTCTGAAGCAAATAATCTTCACGGTCCACCTGTTTGTATAAGCTCTTGCCCACTGCAAGTACGGTTAGTCCGTTCATTGCCGCTTCAGCGTCCTCTGTGAAATGAGCAGCCATTCGGTCGCATGTGTACTCACATGCTCGCGAGTAGGCGTCGCCAAGGAACGGCAGCCACATGGCTGGAATGATGAACAGGTGTTTCGTTAGATGCCTCCGCTGCAAGTGCGCAAGCTCGTGACTGATGACGAACGTCAGCTCCTTGCTCCCGCCTCTGTTCATCAGTTCGAATAAATCCGAATAAAGCACGACCATATTTCGGCCAAAGAACCGGGTTGCGAAGGCGTTCAATACCCCGCTTGATTCCATGATATAGACATCCGGCAACGATGGAAGCCCCATCCGCAAGCTCTGTTGATAGACGATTTCGTATATCTCAGGAAATTGCTTTTGCGTAATTCGCACGCCATTTATTCGAATGCTCGCATTCAGTATCGCTTGAGCAATGAGCGGCACGACGACAATAAACAATAAAATATAAATGCCTATAATCGAAATCAACAATACGAGCGAAGCTATAATACTAAATACGAGCGCTATTACATAGTACGTTTTTTCTTTCTTGTGCACCAACGACGGATCTACATACATCCCTTTAAGCAACCCCTTCTATAAACAATACCAACAGTATACATGAACTGGTAGATTTGGGGTATAGCCAATAACAAGAAAGAGAGCTTGCTTCTTGCGAAGCTAGCTCTCTTCCTATCATTAAACGCATCCAATATATCCACATCTAACGCTATCACCATTCGTTAGCCGCTAATAGCTCACACCTATAGTATTTCATAATCATTTTGTAATCTGACTAGTGAGCACCTCGGAAGTAATCCATTTACGGAATACGAGCAGCAGAATGATCGGCGGCAAACTCATAATCGCGCAATATTGCCAAACGCTTGGATCAGAAAAGTTCGCTGGATCGCTCATGAGCAACCGAAATCCCTTAGCAACTGGTGAGAATCCATCTTCTCGAGCATTGTAAATAATGGAAGGTAAATAAGCATTCCACAATGAAATGAATTGCAGTACGCCAAGCGCCAACAGCGGCTTCCATATCTTCGGAATATACAGCGTGAAGAACGTATGCAGCTCGCCGCGTCCGCCTGCCTCCGCCTGTTCCTTCAGGTCGCTGTAACGGCTATTGAAAATCGACTTCAGCACGAAGACAGAAGCGAGCGCAAAAAATCCGATGAACATTTGAGGAAATATCGTATTCACCATGCTAAGTTCCAAGTAAAACATATATTCACTAATCAGATTCGAGCCGAAGAGCAGCACGAAGAGCAGAAACAGTTTATAGATGCTGCGGCCAGGTAGTCTTTTTACGGTCAGTGGATACGCAAGCGTTACGGTAATGAGCATAAAGACGACAGCAGCAACCAAATAAATAATCGTAAACCCGACTATATTCCACACCGATATATGATCCCATAAACTGACGCCCGAGGCGCTGTTTCTCGTGAAAGGATCCACCAGCAGGAAATACAAGAATAGCAGCACTGCCGCTGCATATATCGCGGAGATAGCCGTCCCCCACCACGAAATCTTCTTATTAGCGTCTTGCTTTGCATTCCGATGTTGGATCCCGCTAAACAAATCGCGCAGAAATTTGCCTCTCACTAGCAGGTAGGCCAGCAGCACAAGAACGAATTGGATAACCGATACAATTGCTCCCGCAGCCGAAGATAAGCTGTATTTAGCCATCATCAGCCCGTTCGTCATGATGTAATTGTCGATCGTGTTGCCGGTTTCCATCGACAAAGGATAGACTAAATTCGCCGTCAGCTCAAGCTGGCCGGATAGAAGGAACGATAGGCAGAGAATCGAATATGCAGCTATCGCTCTTGCTGCAGCAGCAAGATTCGATCTGACGCGCTCTCCTGCCGCTTGTGCCGCGCGATTGGATAAGATGGCAGCAAGAGCGATTAGTACCGGAATGCCTAAGCTTCGGAACACCTCAATCGTTATGATGATCGGCTTCGTCCAAAGCGGGTTTGCAAGAAGCAGCTGATCGGTCAGATTGAGAGGCGAATGATCCGGCGACAATAAAAGCATGGCGATTCCGGCAATAAAGATCGACGGCACCGCGTAAGGAATGAGGAAAATCGTATGAAACACGGCTCTAACCGCCCTTGAAGCTATGGCCCCCAGCGCAAGAGCCAGCAACAAAGCAATAAGAGCGCTTACGAATACGAAACCAAACTGAATGACAACGGTGTTGCGAAGCGTTTGCCAGAAAAAATCTTCCTCGAACAGCGCCTTGAAATTGCCGAAGCCGACCCAAGGACTGCTCCATAAGCCGCGAAACGGCTTATAGTCCACGAACGATAAAATGATATTTTGGAACAGCGGAATTAGCTTGAAGATAACAATAAGCAGTAATGCCGGCAATACGATAAGGTAATGAAACTTGTACTTCCAAATGCGATCCATCAATTCGGGTGCACCCTCGCTCTCTTCCTTATGAATAGGTATAATGAGTATTAACGATGATTAATAGATACTTAAGATTGGGGACTACGAAAATGGATTTCCGCTTGGATTTATTGGATACGAAAATCGAGTTTTTTGAAGCGACGGATTTGAAGTCGCTGGAGCGTATGGTTAATAGTCAGATCGATATGAACAAGGCGCTTATGCTTGATGTCCATTCCATCAGCCATCAGGTTACGTTCCATCCTAAGATGGAAAAAATGGTATACAGCGCCGTCGTACACTTTAAAGTTAAGCGTTAGCCTGCGTTGCAGCAGACCTTAGACGTAACTCTTAAGCGACGGCGGCTTGCGGACGAGCGAGCTTTGCTCGTAATCATAGGCCAGCTTAATAAGCGTCGGCTCGCTGTATGCCGCTCCGGCGAACGTCACGCCGAACGGTACGCCTTCGGATGTGTAGCCTGCAGGTACGATGATACTCGGATATCCGGCGCGTGACGTAATTCTAGCGCCGAAGTCGGCCGGGAAGAGCAAGGCGTCGAGCTGATGTTCAGCAAGCGTCGCATCGATGCCCTCGTCCTTGCAGAGCCGCAGATCGGCGGCGCGATCCCGCAAGTACGGCGTTTCGGTCAACATCCCCGTTGTCGTCGTCTCTGCCGCAAGCAGCGTCGTCTGACCGTAACGCAGCGCTTCAATGGGATGCTCATTATTGAAGGCGATAATATCCTTGAGCGACCTCAGCTTCGCACCTGCCGGCAGCTTGCTTAAGTAAGCATTAAGCGCCGACTTGAATTCATTAAGCACAACCGAGGAATAAACGATTTGACGAGCTGTCTTAATATTGGCGGCATCAACGATAATTGCCCCCTGCCCCCTCATCGCTTCGACGGCAGCATCGAATGTCGCAAGCTGCTCCTCCGTCAGCTCCTCGAAATAATAATCTCTTGGTATACCGATTCTAGCACCTTTCAAACCGCCTCGCGCCAAATAATGCGTGTAATCGCCATGCCCCTTCCACTGCATCGCCCCTGTCGCCGCATCCGATTCATCATAGCCAGTTATGGCGCTCAAGACGATAGCCGCATCCGTCACCGTCCGAGCGATTGGTCCAACCGTATCTTGGCTCGTCGATAACGGGAGAACGCCGGAACGGCTAACGAGCCCCACAGTAGGCTTGATCCCGACCGTCGAGCTCAGATTCGCCGGATTAAGTATCGAGCCAGACGTCTCCGTTCCAATAGAGACCATACAGAAGTTGCACGCAACGGCAACGCCGGAGCCTGCGCTCGAGCCGCCAGTCGGCTTGGAGATGTTATACGGATTGAGCGTCTGGCCACCGCGCGAGCTGTATCCCGAAGGCATGCCGTCTGTCATAAAGTTCGCGAACTCCGTCATATTAGCTTTGCCGAGTATAATGGCGCCCGCTTCCCGCAATTTCTTCACAACCGTTGCGTCTTCTCCCGCATAGGAGCCCGCCAGCGCCAGCGAACCTGCGCTTGTGCTCATCTGATCCTTTGTATTGATGTTGTCCTTAAGTAGAATAGGAATACCGTGCAACGGCCCTCGAACTCCTCGGGAAGCTCGCTCGGCATCAAGCGCCGAAGCAATAAGTAACGCCTCCGGATTAACACACAGAACCGAATTGATCGTTAGCCCATTTTTGTCATGAGCTGCTATTCGGTCTAGATAGATAAGCGTAAGTTGTCTAGAGGTAATCTCTCCTGATGTCAGTGCAGCCTGCATAGACGTAATCGTCGCTTCGATAACCTCAAAGCTCATAGGATCGCTCATCTCCATTAGTACCAAGGTATATTTTGGAATTAATATACCATATCATCCTGCCCGCTACTACTTGAATCTATGAATCTAACTAAAACAACCGCTCACAGAAACTTTTTTCCGCAACTTCACGTCTAAATGGAAAAATATCCAATTTCAAGGGAGAGTTCATATGGATAGTCCTCATCGCCAGCCACAACGGTTACGTATCATTCTCATAGTCATGCTTATCTCCGCTCTTCTTCTGACGATCGGGTGCAAATCAGAAGATCTGCCTGTTGCTTCCCCGTCCACTGACGCGACACCCAAGCCTACTCTTGCGCCGACGGCTGCGCCGCTTCAATTGCTTACGGTAGACGGCCAAGTGACACTCAGCTCCCTAGCACCGATCTTCGCAGGAGAAGCAGACACTACGTCAATCCCGCTTGAAGCCAGTCACTACGGCAAAGCTGGCGATACATTCAAAGTGTCCGAGCAGCGAGGCGAATGGATTGCCTTCACTACCGATGAAGTTGGGCTCATCCGGCTACCGATCTGGTACGGTACAGACGCCGCCAAGGAGATTCGGGTAAGTCAACCGGTCAAGCTGAATGTGAAGCCTGGTGCAAAGTATTCTTTATTCCCCGGCAGCACGTTGGCAACGGACGGCATTCATCTTGGCGAGTCGATCTACAGCGCTATCCGCTGGAACGACTGGTACGGCATTCTTCAATCGCCGGTTAACCCCTATGGTGAATATCAGCCCAATCGTCCTGTGTTGCTATGGATCCCTTCTGCACAGATTGAATCGAGCGAAGGCGTGCAAGGCGGCATCCTTGATGCGAATAGTTCGCTCCCGATTACCGAAGCAATCTCCATTATCGAGGCTGTTATATCCAAAGGAACGGATGCAGAAGCGGTGAGACAGTTGCTGGGCGAACCGAATATGATCGAAACGTCGCGCAATATGAGCACGACGGATGAAGCGATGCGACTTGGCGTTACATGGCGCTATGAGCTGGGAGAAGTCCATTTTACGATTACGTTTAATAAGGAGAAGAAGGTTGTGGAATGGAGTCTGATTCAGACAGCAACCTTAGATGAACATAAGAAATTAAGTAGTTATACGTATCCTGCGGAATACATGCACGAATACCGGGAACTTCCGCCAAGCTCTACCAAAGCTGTGAATTGGACATGGCGCAACGAATACAATCTAGGTTATACGTACTTGCAAGCTGTTACGGATCGCATCCTGCTGCTCAAAGGGGATGACGGCGGTTATAGCGGCATGCATAATAACGGAGGTCTGTACGCGGTCGATCGGAAAACCGGCGAGACGTTGTGGCGGATTGATGCGGGGTTTGGCGGTTTCAACGCTTACTTGGACAGCGATAACGACCATGCCACCGTGTTCATTGACTATGATCCCGTTACACAACAATACGTAAATCGCTTAAGCCGCGTGAAGCTGTCAGACGGCAAGCCCGTATGGACATATGACAGCACAAAGCTGGGTGAGCCCTTCAGTGTGGCCAGAGCGCGAAACACTATTATCCTCTATACCGGATCATCCGTTCCCAATGCCGAAGGCAAGATTATCGCCCTTGATGCTGTGACCGGTAAAGAAAGGTGGACCAAGTCAACGAATGACAGCTATGAGATTATAAACGATAGTGATCGTTATGCCGCCATTATGCTTATTCAATACAATACATTGCAGGCATTCGATCCGCTTACGGGCGAACTCATGTGGGAAGAAGCATCGCAAGGCACACAAGCCGAGCCGGCAAGCTATTATTCGCGCCCGTTCATCGAGTCGCCAATCAACCCCTTCGAGCCGGAGAAGACCGATCAATGGATTATGCTTGGCAATGAGATCCTATTAGTGAATACGAGCACGAAAACAAAGCAGGTTAAAGCGAGGTATACGATACGCGACCATGAATTCGTGTTTGCGCTCGAGGGACAATACCTGCTCATTCAACAGCCTGCAGATGACAATACGGAGGTCGAGCCGACGCAGTATAAGTCAGCGTTATACGACGCGGTAAACGGCAAGACGTTATGGTCTATTCCAGGCAAAGCAGCAGGAGCGGTCTTCGATGGCGATGTCGTCTACATGACCGTGGATGGCATACCAACGGCTGTTAGCCAAGCAGATGGCAAAATGCTATGGAAAACGAAAGAGTCCTCTTTCACGGGTTCGGTATCCTACTACGGAGCAAACAAGTTCATCGTGCTGGATAACAAGCTACTGCTTTCTTACGGCGAAGATCTATTGCTCCTTGACAAGCAAACCGGCAAGCAATTGAACCGATTACAGGACGTCATATTAGGGTATCCCGACTTGCGCTTAAAGGACATTTTGAATGGCTTAATCAATCGTAATGGCGATGAGCTGTATATCGGCTCAAGCAACGGCTACTTCTCGCGAATGAAGCTAGACTTCTAATAACGATTACACATACAAAAAGAAGCTGACTCCTGCACTGGAGTCAGCTTCTTACTTTAATATTACAAATCCTGAGACAGCCGAACCATATCGATAACTTGGATACCGTTCTCGTAGATCGGCTCATGATAGTGGCGGATAAAAAAGTCTCTATCGATGCCGACCATTCTGAAACCGCATTTCTGATAAAGCGCCAGTTGGCCGACTCCCGAATTGCCCGTTCCAATCTCGATTGTCTTGTAGCCAAGCTGCTTCGCGGTGTCAATCGCATGTTTGACCAGCTGCTTGCCGATTCCTTGCCCCTGCTCGCTCTCGGCGACTGCCACATTCACGATCTCGATAGTCTCCGGCCGAGTAGGCAGCAACACATACACCCCTATAATCAAACCGCCGTCTTCGGCAACCATACATTGACCCCGGTTCAAATATTCGTTCACCAGCTTCTCCGAAGGATCGGCCATCAGCAGCAGTTCCATCGGCGGAGGCTCGCGGTAAGCCAGCATTCTAATTTGCATCCTATACTCTCCTTGCCCATTCAGTCGCTATGGTATTCTAGCTTCTCCTATACGCTTGTTATTAAGACGTAGTTGGGAATGGCAAGGTTTCAAATAATTACTGGCAAAGCCTCTCTCAAGCTGCGGCACTATGCGTGAGCTGCTTGCGATAGACGAGCTTAGAGATCGTAATGCTAATCTCGTATAACAGGAATAGAGGCACAATAACGATCAGATCGGATAAAATGTCAGGCGGCGTTATCGTAATCGCAACAATAGCCAAAATAAAATAAGCAAGCTTGCGCGCTTTCGCCAGCCTCGTCGGATTCAATATCCCAAGCTTCGTTAGAAACATAACGATCGCCGGCATCTCGAACAGCAACCCGAACGGGACAGTCATATGGATCATAAAGGTGAAATATTTATCCGCCGTATACATCGTATTGAAATCTCCGGCAGCCATCTGCGTCATGAAATGAAGAACCATTGGGAAAAGGATGAAGTAACCAAAGCAAATGCCAATAATGAACAACAGGCATATGCTGGGTATGAAAAGTAGCGTTGCTTGCTGCGCTTGCTTCGGTACGGCCGGCTGCACGAACTTCCATATTTGATAAGCTGCGATCGGCAGCGTAATTGCGATCGCCACGACTCCCGCAATCATCATATACACCCATACGACATCCGACGGTCCCAGCAATACGAGCTGGTGATCCATATCTCGCACGAGCCAGCGGTAAATATCCTTGACATAAATGAATGCTGCGGCCATCGCAACGACGAATGAGACGAGCGTGCGAATCAGACGCTGCCGCAGCTCGCCTAGATGTCCGATCAGACTTTGCTCATTCGGATTCGCGTTCGCCATTATTTGCTCGATACCGCCTGCGCTTGCGCGTCCTGCGGTTCTCCGTCTTTGCGTTCTTCTGTGCCGTTGTCACCGCTGCCGTTAACAAGTCCGCGCGTAGCACTCTTGAATTCCGTTAGCGTCCGTCCGAAGGCGCGGCCTAGCTCAGGAAGTTTCGAAGGCCCGAACAAAATAAGCGCAATCACCAATATCAACACTAATCCCCCGATACCAATCTGACCAAATGGCATATGAATCTCTCCTTATTATCAGAACTTTAATAACCACCTCAGCCGCAGTCTCGTTCACGTACGGCTGGGTGGCTTTAATCATTGATTAACCAAGCTTGAATCCGCTAATCGCGACGACTGCGCATCTTGCTTTGCTGTCGCCGGCGCGGTGAGGCCATCTGCTCGTCGGATTGTTCAGATCGGTCGTATTCTCTCCCGGATGCTGCACCGACAGGAACAACGTCTGCTCGTCCGGCGTGAAGAACGGACCGGTCAGCTCGCTCTCTACCGGCGCCGATGCGAACTGGAGCGCGATCGCCTGATCAGGTCCGCTCGTCGGAATAACGAACAAGCCGTTATTCTTGAACGGTTTGTGCACGCCTTTATTTTGGCTGCTGCTGGAGATGTCGGTTACGACCCACAGATGCCCGTTGGAATCAAACGCCAGGTTGTCCGGCGAGCTAAAGCCCGATTGGCGGCCGCCGGCGGCGAAAATTTCGAAGTCGAACGTTAGCGAACCAAGATCGTTGTCGGTCTCGAATATACGCGTAATATGCCCATGAATATTGCCATGGTTGTCGTTGTTCGTGTGACAGATGAAGATGGTATTATCGAAAGGAGAGATTTCGATATCTTCCGGACGATCTGTCGGCGTACCGCCAACGAGAAGAGCCGCTTCCTGGCAATAAGTGACGACGTCGCCTTGCGTGACGTATTTCTTAAGCAGCTCAGGCTTGTCCTTCACTGCCTTCTGCACCGCTTCGAGCGTGACAGGCGCCCATTCGCCTTTCTTCAGGTTAGCTACGTATAGCGTGCCTTCTTCAAGAAGTGCGGAGTTGCCGCGTCCAAGCGACTTGTTGTACTTGCCCTTGGATATAAACTTATAGACGCAAGCGTCCTTCTTGTCATCGCCCATATAGACGACTACGCGGCCGTCCTTCGCGATGCCCATTGCCGTGTTCTCGTGATTGAAGCGTCCAAGCGCCGTATGTTTCTTCAAATACTTCTTGTCGAACGGATCGATCTCGATGACCCATCCGTAATGCGTGTCAGGCAGGCTGGAAGCGGCTGCCGTCTCGGCGAAGTTCTCCTCGCATGACAGAACCGTATTCCACAGCGTAACGCCGCCGGAGCAGTTCGCGAACGTGCCAATTGCCGTCGTTGCCCCGCCAAGAGCCGCAGCGCCTTTGGCCGGACCGGTCAGATCAAACTTCGTGTATCCGTTTATTCTGCGAGCGTGGGATGAATTAATGTCCATCTTCCATACGCCTTTATCATCGCGATACACTTCGATAACGGACATGCCTTGGTAATAAAGATTGTTGTGCAGTTGCTCCTTCGTCATCTTGCCGTCCTTAACCGGGCCGATGGAGAAGATCGTGCTATATTCATGGTTATTGACGAGAAGCCCTCTTACATTAGAGCCCTCAAGCGGGAAAAAAGCGTTGTAGTCGCAGCCGGAGCCGAAACGCTCGCCTGCTGCATTGATGACATCGTCGAATGCCGCTACAACGTCATATTTGAAGTTTTTGGGGAGCAGAAGCTTATCTTCCGAGGATGGTGCAATCGGCTCGAAATAGCCGCTGACACGATTCGTGTTGAAGCCAAAAAGGTGATCAGCCGTGGATGACATCGCGGAAGCTTTGCCATTCAATGTTCCGAGGCCGGCGGAAGCTGCCGCCAGGGCAGCAGCGCCCGTACCTAAGTAAGACAGAAATGTTTTACGGTCAATCGTTTTGTTCAACTTGTCCACTCCTTATTCATCATTTGATCTACAAGATCAAGTGTAATAAGGAATTGTTAGTGTAATATCACCTTCATTTGTAACTATTGTAAATTGGCATTATTATTAGCCGATTCGAGCAGCTCGCTTACCGTCACAAACTGGTAGCCCTGCTTCTTCAAATCGATCAATAGCAGCCTTACGGCCCCCACCGTCTGCGAACGATTGCCATACCCGTCATGGAATAGGAGTATGCCGCCTTCCCTCACTTGCTCCATCGTCTTGTTTACGATATGGTCCACGCCGGGATTCGCCCAATCACTCGCGTCCATATTAACGGCGCCGATCATCCGATAGTTCATACCGGCCGATTCTGCAGCTACGTCTTCGTCGAAGTCGATATAAGGCGGCCTGAATGTCGCCGGGCTGCTCCCCGTTAATTCCTTGATCAAGGCATCCGTCCGCTCGAGCTGTTCCTTGCGCTCCGCAGGGGCAATCTTCGTTAAGTGAGGGTGGTTATAGGTATGATTGCCAATCTCATGTCCTTGACTATGAACCTCTCTAGCAACATCCGAATAAGCCTCTATTGAACTTCCTATCATGTAAAAGGTCGCCTTCGCTCCGTACTCCGCCAGCACCTGCAGCAATTGAGTCGTATACGTCTCATCCGGCCCATCATCAAACGTAAATGCAAGCAGACGTTTCTTCGTCGCCACTTCATGAATAATACCGTTAATCGCCATACCACTAACCACCATCCCTATCTTCTAATAGCAGAAATAGCCTGTCAGCGACAGGCTACTCTAACTGCATCTGATATTCTACTATTAACCCTTCACACCGCCAAGTGTCAAGCCTTTGACGAAATAACGCTGAAGGAACGGATATACCATGATGATCGGCAAGCTTGCTACAATCGTCATTGTTGCCCGAATCGAAGTTGGCGTTACATAATTGCCGCCGCCCTGACTGGCATTCGCTGCCGCTCCTGCCGCGTCCCCGGTGCTGACGGCAGCGTTGGAGTTTTGCAGCATTTTCATCAACTCGTATTGCAATGTACTTAGCTCGACATGCGAGGAATTGTACAAGAACACGTCAAACCATGAATTCCAATGATACACCGCTGTGAACAACGAAGTAGTCGCTAGAACCGGCATCGACAATGGCAGAACGATGCGAAGAAAAGTTGTGAACTCGCCCGCTCCATCCATTCTGGCCGACTCCAGGATGCCCTCCGGTAATCCTTCGATGAATGAACGGATAACAATAATATTGAATACGCCGATAATGCCTGGAATGATGTACACCCAGAAGGTCCCCATCAAATGCAGATCCCGCACGAGCAGGAAGTTCGGAATCAAGCCGCCGTTGAAATACATCGTCAGAACGAAAGCAATGGATACGAATTTGCGAAGCACGTATTCCGGACGGCTGATCGTGAACGCGACCATGGCCGAACAGAAGGTCGAGATTATCGTGCCGATCACCGTACGCAGCACCGAGATACCGGTTGCGCCGATGATTGTCGCTTCATTGAATACATACTTGTAATTGTCCAACGACCATACCCGCGGCCAGAAATAGATGCCGCCTCGAACGGAATCGCTCGCATGGTTAAAGGAAACAGCCATCATATTGATGAACGGATAGATCGTGACGATCATGAGCAGGATCATGAACGTAATGTTAGCCGCATCGAACAGCCGGTCTCCCGGCGATTGCAAACGTTTATAGCTTGTTTTTGCGTTAGCCATGATGGATCCCCCTTTCTAGAACAGCCGTTCTTGCCCGAACCGCTTAGCCAGAGCGTTCGCCGAGAACAACAGAATGATGCTAATAACCGTCTTGAATATGCCTGCCGCTACCGACAACGAATAGTTTCCTAAATTCATGCCGTATTTCAGTATGAATATTTCGAGGTTTTCCGAGAAATCGATATTAAGCCCGTTGCCAAGCAAATATTGAGGCTCGAAACCTGTCTCCAATATTTGACCAAGATTCAGAATAATCAAAATAATGATGACGGATTTGATACCAGGCAATGTGACATGCCAGATGCGCTGGAATCGGCCCGCTCCATCTATTTCTGCCGCTTCGTATTGAGCGGGATCGATCGTAGTCATGGCGGCTAGATAAATAATCGTATTCCAGCCTACGTTTTTCCACACTTCGGATGCACCCATAATACTCCAGAAATACTTCCCTACGCCCAGCCATAAGATCGGCTCATTGATTAAGCCTAAACCTAACAATATCTCGTTTATAATTCCGCCGTCAGCAGACAGCACGCTTTGTATGATCGTCGCAGCGACGACCCAAGATAGGAAATGAGGTAAGTAACTGATCGTCTGAACGACCCGCTTGAACATGACATTTCGCAGTTCATTAAGTAATATGGCAAGAATGATAGCCGTTACAAATCCGAGCACGAAGTTGATTAAGCTCATCGCTAACGTATTGCGCAGCACGAGAAAAAAACGCTCATCTTCAAACATAAATTTGAATTGCTTGAGTCCAACCCATTCCTGTTCGCCGAACGACCTTCTAGGCTTATAATTTTGGAATGCTATTGTCCAGCCCCAGAGCGGTACGTACTTGAATACGAACAGCCATAACAGGAACGGGATCGACATGAATACGAGCGTACGCTGCTTCACCAGCATTTTTAGAAATCGGACTGCTTTAGCAGGCTCTTTTAGAGGCAAGCTGACGCTATCGGATGTTTTCATTTCATTGTGAATGGACAATCTAATCGCTCTCCTCTCTCGGCGTCAGGCAGGGAAGAAGGAAGGGGCAAAGCCGTTAACGCTTGGGCTTGCCCAGCTTTGCCCCACTTCTTCATGCTTCATTAACCTTTAATTTTCGCAACTTTTTTCTTAATCTCTTCCGTCATCGTTTTTTCATATTCGGCAACAGTAAGCTTATTGTATTCAGCTACATACTCATCCCATAGCTTGTCGAAATCAGATGCCGGAGCAAGAACGATTTTGGCAAAATATTTGCGAAGCAAATCTGTTTTCTTAACGCCATAGATTTGAGCATCCGATCCTTGCTCCAGAGCGATACTCCATGCTGGGTACCAAGGGCGTTCATCTGGTGCAGCGAACATCTCGGCATACGTTTTCACGCCGTATTTCTCTAAACGTTCCTTCTCCGCTGCCGAATACGATGCTTGCGCCACTTCAGGCTGTCTGCCTGGATCGACTGCATTGCCGTCAGCGAACGACGAGCCTTGACCATACATTGGCCAGTAGTATTCGTAGTAGCCAATACCGCTTTCTCTTTTGTAGTCGTTATTTTGCAATTGAGCAATTTGCTCAGCTGTACGATACAGACGGCCGTTCGCGTCTTTCGTATAATGTTTGCCTTCAATACCCCAACGCGTAAGAAGCTGGTTCTCGTCGGTCAAGAGATTATCGAAGTACTTAATGATACGTTCAGGATCTTTAGCGCTTACCGTAATTCCGATACCGCGGTTGTTAACGAATGATGCCGGTTCCAAATATTGATCTTTGATGCTGCCATCGAATACGATTGGAAGCGGGAAGTACTCAAGATCATCATTGCCGTTAGCCTTAAGCGTTTGCGTAGCTTGGTTGATCTGCCAGCCGTAATCGAAGAAGCCTAGTACTTTACCGCCTGTCAGCTTCGCCAAGTATTGGTCGTAGTTGTCTACGACAGAAGACTTGTCGAACAGCTTCGCTGTATTCAGATCGTTCAGCGTCTTCATCCAACGCTTCGTATCTTCGTTGTTGCCGTATACTTTGGCATCCATCGTAGCCAAATCGACTTGTACTTCGCCGTCGTTCGGGTAACCGGCCATGTGGTTCGGAGGATTCGTAGCCGCGAAGAAGCGCCAGTCATGCGTCAGCGTCGTCATGCCGATCAAGTTCTCGTCTGCATGAGCTGCAGCGTAGTCAGTGATGAGCTTGATGTACTCGTCAAGCGTCTTCACCTTCGGATAACCGGCTTCCTTCAGTACGCGGTTTTGAATCCAGAAAGCGCCTTGATCGATGTTCGGTGCAGGGATGAATTCACCAACAAGCGGGCTGAATGGCAGGAAGTAGATGTTGCCGTCTTCCGCTTTCATCAAGTTGTAGTATTGTTCGTATACACGTTTAATGTTAGGAGCGAATTGGTCGATCAGATCGTTCAGCGGGATTAGCGCTTCCGCTTCAACAATTTTGTCGATGCCTGCGTCAGGCGAAATAACATCCGGGTATTCGTTACTAGCGATCATCGTTCCGATTTTTGTATTCAAATCGCCAACAAGAAACTCCATTTTAAAGTTTACGCCCGTTTGATCTTCAAGAACTTTGCCGACTTCGGTTTTGTTCGAATCGGTGTCTTTGTTCGCAGTTGCGTTAAAGTACGTGAACGTCACTGGCTCCGGTTTCGCTGCCTCCGGTTCAGCCGTTGCAGCGTTGTTTGCAGGGTCATTCGTTGCGGCAGGTGTGTTGTTGCCGCCGTTGTTGCTCGAGCAACCGATCAGCGAGATTGCAATTACGGATGCGAACGTTGCCATCAGCCATCTTTTTTTAGTCATACAAGTTGTTTCCCCTTTCGCTATCTTGTAATTTGTAAGCACTTTCAGTGTATAAGAGGATGGCTGCGCTGTTTACCTAGCAAACTTTATGTTTTACTCTCAAAAACTTATATCATTTTGAAAACGCTGTCACTTTTTGACCATCTGAGGTCAAATGTCATGATTTTCGGCTATCACAATCGTGATTTCGGTCCCTTGACCCGGCTCGCTCTTGATTTGGAAGTCTGCCTTGTCTCCATAAAATCCTTTGAACCGCAAATAGACGTTACGCATACCTACATTGTCAGAAACCGCATCATCCTTATCAAGTCCAGCGAGCATGTGCGCTAGCTTCTCCTGGGGAATGCCTACGCCATTATCCTTAATTACATAGGCAAGCCCCGTTGCCCTTCTCTCGATATGGATGTGTATCCATCCAGCCTCCTTGAGCGGTTCGATCCCGTGAATGCTTGCGTTCTCAACAAGCGGCTGCAGCGTCATCTTCGGAATCATCGTGGAAAGTACACCTTCTTCGGCATGAATCGTATAGTTCAACTTGTCGCCGAACCGGTATTTCTGAATTTCAAGGAAACACGCGACAAGGTCTAGCTCGTCCATGAGCGTAATCCAGTCCTTGCCCCAACTAAGCGATTTGCGGAAGATCTTGGCCATATTATGAATGATCTTCGCCGTCTCAAGCTCGTCCTTCATCAAGCTTCGCATCCGAATCGTCTCCAATGAATTGAACAGGAAATGCGGATTGATCTGGCTTTGCAGCGCATGAAGCTGCGATTGATTGCGGCTCAGCTGAAGCTCTTTCTTCTGAATGTCGGCGATATAGACATCGTCGATCAAAGACTTGATCTGCCGTGTCATCCGATTAAACTCCTCAGTGAGCTGGCCGATCTCATCCGCTGACGGGGGATCGTTGATCGTCTCAAACGAATGGTTCTTCACCCGCTTCATCTGCTTAAGAATGCGGACAAGCCGATCGCTTAGCGACCGAGTGAACCATACGAGTATAAGCGTCGGAACGAGAATATTGGCAATGGACATATACACAACGAATAGCTTCGATTTGTTAACGTCCTCCAGCACCTCGCGCTCCTTGAACTCGCCAACGATTTTCCAGCCATCCAGATAAGTAACATTGCCAAAATCTTTTTCCAGCACGATCATTTCACCGGAGGAATCCGGCTGGTCATAGTGTATGCTTCGTCCACTTCCGTCATTAAGCGGCTGCTTCGGATCCGACGAATATTGAATTTCATTATCGCGAATTAAATAGACCGTTCCCTCGAGCGTAACGTTTTGCAGCATTTCTCTTATCGTTTGGGGATGCATATCGATCTTAATCAGCTTTTCTACCGTACCATTAACACCAGAATCGACCATTTTCCGGATGATGCTCAGCGTATTAGGCGCTAGTCCCGGATACTCAGGATCATTGCGTTCCAGAGCCGGCTGCGCCGACAATTTGCTCATCACGCTTTTGTACCAATTTTGCTCACGAACGTGACTGTTGATTCTTTGCACGCGCCCGCCATATAGAATCGTATCATTGGTGGAATAGATCGTGACCGCCTGAATAGCCTCATACACCGGACTGTATTTATCAAGCAAGTTGATCATATACGTATGGTAATTTTCTACATAATCGGACTGATTGCTATACTGTCTCTCAATATACTCATTCAATAACGTGTCATTGTATAACACGGTCGATATGCCTACCGCCGACTCGATCTGATCATTAACTTCATTTCGTATTTGCTCAAGCCCCCGGTTGATATCAGCCAGCTTCTGCTTCTTCACGCTGCTCGTCGTCAAGTTAAAGAAGATGACGTTCGTCAACACCACCGGGATGAATACGGCAAGGATGAACACGATGACCATTTTATTGCGCAGCCGAATATCGTTCATTCGTTGGAACATGCACTCACCTACCGACTTTATTATGTTTTGCTGCGAGCAATTAACGCTTGCTTATATTCCGTTGGCGTCTTGCCTTCAACCTTCTCGAACTGGGTGACGAAATAATCGGCGTTGCTGAAGCCAACCTTCGCTGCGATCTCATATACTTTGCAGTCGGTCTGTCTGAGAAGACGCTTAGCTTCCTGCACCCTAAGACCGAGCACATAATCATTGAAGTACACCTGATATGTCTTCTTGAACAACTGGCCTAAGTAAACGGGATTCATATAAAAAAGTTTGGCTATACTCTTAAGACTCATATTCTCCCGATAATTCGCATCAATGTACAGCTTGATCTTATGAATGCCTCCGCTTGCCTTCTCGCAGCGCAGCTCGCTTAAATATTCGGCGCTTTCTTCGATGAAGTCGAGGAACAGCCCCTTCACGCCAGCGGCCGTCATCGGACGCAGCGTCCAGTCCAAAATCGGTTTCATCGAACGCAAATGGCTTTCTTGGCCATCCATTCTAGAGATAATCCCGGCTATGCTTAACACGCATTTGGATAAAAAAGCATTAACGGATTGCCCCGCTAAACGATCGTATTGAAAGGAATGAAAGGCGGCGTCCACCGTCTGCTTGACAGCCGCGAGGTCATTCTCCTCTAATTTATCTATGAGGATATCGGCTAATTGAGCGTCGGCATCCTTGTACTGCAAAGTTAGCAGCATCGCTTCTTCCGCGAAAATAATCTTTTGATCCCCTAGCGCAAGCTTGCGCAGCATCGCCTGACGGGTGCTCTCGTATGAAGCTTTCAGTTGCTCCGGCTTGCGGAAGGGGATGCCTGCATAAAGCTGTAATTGTGCCTCATCTGCATACACCGCAAGCTCGCGAATCAACCTGTCCGCGAGCCGCTCCCATGAATGCGAATAAGGACCAAGCAGGCCGGAATGAAGAAACATACCAAATGCATAGCTGCCCCGATCATGGATAATCATATCAGGAGGACTGCTTAAGAACGTTAGCGCCGCAAGCTTCAGCTTCTCCAGATTGGCAATCGCTTGCTGCTGCTCCTCCTCTGGCGCATTATTTCTCTCGACTAACAAATAGCGATACTCATGGCCTCCCTTGCACAAGCCAAGCTCCAGCACAAGCTCTTCATTTCGTTTCTGATCGAGATTCCCATGCAATAACTGATCCAGTAAATCTACCGCATTTCGCTCTCTAATCGCTTCCTTCTGCTTCGAGGATTGCTCCAGCTTGACCGACAGCCGCTTCAGCGTCTCGATCATTTCGTCCTCGTCAATCGGCTTCAGAATGATGTCTTCTACGCCGTATCTCAGCGATTGCTGCGCATACGAAAAGTCGTTATAGCCGGTAATTACGATAAATTTCGCCTGCGACAATCGCTCTTCTTTCACTAGATTGATCAATTTCAAGCCGTCAATAACCGGCATCCGAATATCCGTCACGACTAAATCAGGCTGAATGTCTTCGATTAGCTTCAGCGCTTCTTCTCCATCAGACGCTTCTGCTACAATCGTATATCCGAGATCCTGCCAAGGAATAAGGACTCGCAAGCCTTTCCGCGCAAAAACTTCATCATCGACGAGAATGACCTTTTTCATCCTGCACCACTCCCAGCTAAAGTTATGGATTCATGTAAACGCATACAAAATGTTCGAGCCCCGCAATTCAGAAGCACCGATTATTATAACTTCTAGACGGCATAGGCGTAACCCTAAAATGATTAGTTTTTGGTGCAAAATATTTAGAATCTTTGCTTTCCTTTTCAGAAAGCAGAAAAAAAGCCCAGGAAAGATACTCCTGAGCCGTTATTATTTACTTAATAGATCGTTCTGCCTTGCGTATCGGCAATGCCGGATTTGCGGTAGAAATAAGTGTTCAGCATATCGCGCCATTCCTTTGCATGATCCGCTTGCTCGCAGAGCCGCTCCCACACTAGCTTATAAATTTCCCCATTAACATCAGCTTTTATGGTTTCCCATCTCGCGACTAACAACGCCGCGCGCTCCGCGCCTTCGAAGCGCGTATCATAAATATGCTGGATGACGGTTTTGCCGGAATGAAGAATATGCGTATAAGGGACATGATGGAAGAACAGCAGCAGCTCATCCGGACATTGCTCAAGCGTCTCGTATTTTTCAAATTGACGCGTTGTATATTGCCCCGAGTAACCCGTTCCCGAACGAACGGTTCGATCAACGCCAATACCGTAGCAATCCGCGAAGTGGTATGTGCCCCACTTGGAATACTCATAGCCGTCTACGTTCGGGCCGTAATGATGGTTAGGATTAACCATCCAGCCAACTCCAAGGGGCGCTGTATACGACTCATAGATGGAAATCGAATCAAGCAGCATCTCGGTTATCGTGCGATTCACTTCCGGGTCGTTCCCGAACGTCATGGCCGTCCATTCTGCCGCAATTTCGTCCGCGCCTAAGGAAGGATTCCACGCCAGCCTTGCAAACCCGTACAAATTCGCCCCGGCTAGCGGATGTCCCGTCCAGCAGTCATCATTGCCCACATTGGATACCGCAGCCATGCCCCCGAGCTTCCTGCCGAACAGCGCTCCGCTTGCAGCAGACGCAACGGTTGAGCCTTCGCCTCGCGCGAAGGTATCGAACTCCAATACCTCTTTCCACTGCGGGACGAGATAACATAAATGACGCTGTTGTCCGGTATACTCCTGCGTAATCTGCAGCTCAAGCAGTTGGTTCGTCTCCGCCAACCCGCCGAATAGAGGCGATACCGGCTCGCGCACTTGAAAGTCCATTGGACCGTTCTTGATTTGAAGCAGCACGTTATCGCGGAATTGTCCATCCAGCGGCTTGAAGTGATCGTATGCCGCACGCGCACGGTCCGTCGATCGATCGCGCCAATCCTGCAGGCAATTGTAGACGAAGCAACGCCAGATCACATTCCCTCCGAATGGAGCAAGCGCATCCGCCAGCATATTCGCGCCATCCGCATGATTGCGGCCGTACGTGAATGGTCCCGGCCGGAATTCGGAATCGGCCTTAACAACGAAACCTCCGAACGTCGGCACGAAACGGTAGATCTCTTCCGCCTTCGCAGACCACCACGCGGCCACACCAGGATGAAGCGGATCTGCCGTATCCAGTCCTCCGATCTCGATCGTGCTTGCATAGTTGACGCTTAAATAAAGTCGAATACCGTAAGCGCCGAACAGCTCGGCTACCTTGGCAACGTCCGGCAGGAATTGTTCCGTAATAAGCTTCGTTTCCTCACGATGGACATTGACATTATTGATTGCAACGGCGTTAATGCCCACGGAGGCAAGCAGACGAGCGTAATCGCTAATTCGCGTCATATCGGCTACAAAGCGATTGTCCTCGAAAAAGATACTATTGCCCGCATATCCTCGCTCAATCGTACCGTCCATATTGTCCCAATGATCAAGCATCCGCAGCCCGTTAACCGAACTCTCCCGAATGAGCACCTTCTCTAAAGACTGTCCCGTCTGCAGCAATCGCAGCAAGTGATAAGTACCGTACAACACACCGTTATCGGACGCCGCAACGATCTGTATCGGTCCGCTCTCCTCCGCATAGATCGTGTAGCCGTCTTCACCCGTCTCCTCCAAACGGAAATCCACAGGCAGTGTGCCGACTTCCAGCAGCGGATCACTTCCGCGGACACCGGCGATAATCCCTTTGAAGTCCGAACCCGCTTCAACACTGCCGATTATTCGCGGCTGCTTGCCAAGCAATGCAGCCAGCGCGTGACCAATCTCCTCTCGAGCCGTTCGTATAACAGGCGAATCGCCGATCATTAGCAGCTGAGAGCACCGTTTCTCATAGGCGTCCCGTTTGTAAGCGTCTTCAATATAAGTAAACCGAAGCCATCCCTCATAGCCTCTGCTTCGTCGCTTTGTCGTCATTTGTTTCTTATGCCTCCTATCGATTCGTATTTATTCATAATAACGAAATGTCGATCATACACAACCTGTGAAAGAATAGTTTTCACTTAGAAAATAATAGATCGACAGCTCAGCTGTATGCTATACGATTCTGAATAGCGGCGTTTGCTTCACAAACGATACGGGCACCTGATGGAACTCGCGTTCAAGTATGGATGCCAAATAATGCATTCCTGGTTCCTCACTCTCCGCATGACCAAGCAGCAGAAACGCCTTGTTAGCCCCCTGATGCATGGCGTCGCGCACATACTCTGGCGTCTCCCACTCCTGTCCTTCGCCGGATATGATGAGGTCAAGGGCGTACTGATGGAATAATGGGATGCATACAGCTCCGCCTCCCCGGTAGCCTGCCGAAAGGCCGATCCGCCGGCATGTCGCCGAAGCCTCGCCGACGACCCGCACGTATGACAAGCCGAGCTTGTCTTTCGCGGCGTACGCGATTTCATCTAGCGAACATTCCGCCGGCAGCTCAATAATAGAAGCATACGACAGCACTTCTTTGACGTACTCGCTCCACCCTAATAGCTGGGTAAGCCCTTCCGTAATTCCGTCCGGCCTGTACGCATGCCAATAATCATGGAAACGGTAGATCGCAATGCCCGACTGTTCGATCAAGCGACTCTTCTCCATTACGATGGGATCGTACCGCCACTGTTCTTGTCCGCCGCGATGACTGAAATATTCGCCTTCATGAGTAATGAGCAGATTAGCTCCCCGAGCAATCGCTTTTTCGATCGCTTGCTGCGACGCCATGAAAGTGACGGCTATGCCGGATACTTCCATGGAAGACACCCCAGCATTCAACCCATCCACGGTGTTGTCTATCGTATCAACCGCTCTCTCTAAATATTCGATAACGTCATGAACTTTAATGGCCATTTTTGCATCTCGCTTTCCCATACATAATAAACGCGCATAGACGCTGCTTTCTTGCATCTTACAACAGAACCATCATCCATTCAAAGGGCAAATAAAAAGCGGTCTCTCGCAATATGCGAAAAACCGCTGCTTAGAATGTAATAGCTTAACCTTTACGAACGCGGCGTCAACACGACGTTCATATCGTCCAAATACAAAGTTGTAAGCCCTTCGTATCCGGAATCGCTGCCGATGATTACGAACAGCTCTCCTGCCGCATTCGCCTTCAGTGTTGCGGAATGTTTCATCGGCTTCGGCTGAAAGCCTTCTACCCCGTCATCCGGCTTCACCATATTGCCGACGATCTTCATATCAGCGCCTTCTACCGACTGGTTGCCCTTATCCACGTTTACCTTATAATAGACATTTCCTTCTTCGCCCTCTTGCACGATCTTCGGCTCTTGCGATACGAAGCCAGCCTTGATGCTGACCGCTTCGCCCGGTGCCCCGCCAACCCCCATCATGCCGCCGGCTTGGTTCGTATATAGAGTAAACGATAACGAGGCATCATATGTCGCGTTCGGCTTTAAGCCCGTTATCTTCTTAGTCGCGTACATAAATAAATCGTCGCTGCGATTCATGCCATTCAGCTTCAATCCATAATTCATCCCATTGTCCTTAAGCGGCAATAGTTCTCTTGCGTAGAGAAGCTCGTAGATCTCCGGATCGTAACCAACTGGCAGATCAGCAAATCCGCCTTGCCAGCCTTCATCACCGGCATTGAAATTGTAAGATTCCGAGATGACGCCTGTTTCTTCGCCGTTTACCTTAATGGTTACCTTCTTCGACTTAGCTTCCCATACCGTATCGGCACCTAAAAGCCCTGCCACGCTCTTCGCGGGAACGAAAGCTTGTCCGCGTATGATCGCGACCTTTGCAGGCAGCTTAATGTTCTTCACGAATGTTCCGATGATGGAATCGTCTCCCGCTTTGAGCGAAACGGTTAATCCGCTTCTCTCCAGCCTGATGGACTTCTCGGCGGCATTCCACTCCAGCTGCGCTTCAAGCCCGTCAGCCAGCGCGCGCACGGGTACCATCGCGACGCCTTTCTCGATGTAAGGCGCATTCGTAAGCTTGACCTGTCCGTTATTATTTGCTGCCGTAAGGCTGCCTATTTGGAATTGTACAGTCGGCGCTGCTTGCGCCGCCCCAAAAGCCGCTGTTGCCGGAAGCGTTGCGGTTAGCGCCGCAGCCGCCACTAGAGCAGCGATACCTCTTCGATTACGATGTTTCTTTAGAAATGACATGAGATGCACCTGCCTTATTAGATTCGTATGCGTTCTTCTTCTAAACGCGCCTTCGGCCCATAATGTTGCCGCTCGAATAAATTCCAATAATCGCCTTAACTGCAAGAGGCAGCCCGCAAGATCCGATTGGATTTTGCCAAGCTGCCTCTTATCGTTAAGCTTCAAAAAACTTAGGCAAATACGCCTTATTTTGCTCCAGCATTTCCGTTAGCATCTCTTCCGCCGCGTTCGCGGAATCAACAAGCGGATGGCTGACCAATGCAAGCAGCGCCGTATCGCGGTTGCCAGTAACGGCCGCCTTGATCGCTAATGACTCGTACGTCTTCACCGCGTGAATAAGTCCTTTCACCGACTCGGGAACAATCTGGACCTGCTGCGGAATCGGTCCATCCTTCGTCACTTTGCAGTTGACTTCGATGCAGGCATCATCCGGCAGGAAGTCAAGAATGCCGCCGTTGCGAACGTTCAACGTCTGAATGTCTCCGATGTCGTTGTAGAGCGAGTTCATTAGCTTAACGGCCGCCTCGGAATAATAAGCCCCGCCGCGCTGTTCAAGCTGCTTCGGCTTCTCGGCAAGCTCTGGGTTTTTGTAAATTTCGAACAGCTCATCCTCCAGCCGCTTCACCGTCTCTGCTCGCGATTCGCCTTTCGCGGCTGCTGCCTTCTGCTCAGTGAGCATCTCACGGTGCAGATAGAAATACTTCAAGTAATATGACGGAATCGCTCCAACCGACTTAATCAGACTCTCGTTCCACGCGAACTGCGGCACATTCGCCGCGGTGTATCCGCTGCGGCTGTCCAACAATTCTTCCAGCTTCGATTCGCCGTCAATCGTAATTCGGCTTACCCAATGAAGATGGTTAAGTCCGGCGAACTCGCAATATATGCGGTCAATAGGGATGTTGTACAAACCCGACAGCCACTTGTAAGCGGCGATCGGCGAGTTGCATAATCCTATCGACTTGATCGTCGAATGCTTATGAATCGCTTCGGTCACCATTCCCGCCGGATTCGTGAAGTTCAGCAGCCAAGCATCCGGGCAAAGCTCCTCCATATCCTTGCAAATATCGAGCAAGACGGGAATCGTGCGAAGCGCCTTCATCATGCCTCCGGCGCCTGTCGTCTCTTGCCCGATCATATCGTACTTGAGCGGAATGGACTCGTCCCATCCCCGTGCCTCAAGCAGCCCGATCCGCATCTGGGTCGATACGAAGTCAGCCCCGACCAGCGCGCTGCGACGATCAAGGGTCAATGACAGGTTGATCGGCAAGCCCGATTTCTCAATCATGCGCAGGGCAAGCTGTCCTACGATAGCCAGCTTATGCCTGCCCTCTGGAATATCGACAAGGACTATTTCCGTTACCGGAAATGTAGCGTAGTTTAATATAAAGCCTTCTATAAGTTCAGGGGTATAAGACGAACCGCCTCCTATAACTGCAACTTTCAATCGAGTGCCCATTCCGCGTTTCTCTCCTTTACCGCCAGATTGGCGTTCAAATGATCGTATACCGTAGATTCCACCTGCTGTCCGCTTTTCTCCATCGCCAACAATATCGCTCCCGCAACCGGCTCCATCTCTAGAACGCGCAGCGTGCAATGTGGAGCAACCGCTTTCACTTGCTCCTCGATATAGGGCTTAATATACCTGCTGTCCCCGCGAGTCAGCACACTGCCGACCATGACGAGATCGAACGTATCATGAGTCATGTTCAGCCTGCGAATAACCGCGCTAGCCGAGATGCCTAACTCCATGCCTTGCCTTTGCAATATTGCCCGTGCCGCTTCATCGCGATCCGCTGCTTCGAACAGCAGCTTCGCCAGCGTATGCGGCGCTCTCTTGTAATCATCAAGATAATCATGAAACATTGCTTCTACCGAATCGAAACCAAGCATCTCAAGCGTCAGCTCCGTCAGTGCAGTCGGCTTTTCCCGGCCTTCCCATGAACGGATTACGGTACGGAACGCTTCGACAGCCAAGTCTCCGCCGCCTCCGAAGTCACCGAACGAATATCCGAATCCTCCCACTTGTATCTCTTCGCCTAATGCATTGACGCCATAACAATTCGTACCGCTGCCGCAGATGACGACGACACCGTCCTGCTGCTTCGTGCCTGCTCGTAAGCCGATAACCGTATCGCAAACGATTTGATGGTGTTCGAATCCCATTGCAGCGACCATGGGCCTCAATATTTGAAAGTCGGCTTCGCGGTCAGCTCCTGCCAGTCCGAACGTCGCGAACCGTATATCCTCGTGCTTTACTTTCGCTTGCTCCATGGCCGCATGGATCGCTGCTCGAATGTTTCCGTCAGCAAGCTCTACGCTGATCTGATGATTGCCGCATCCGCTAACGCCGCGACCTATGACATGCCCTGAACGGTCGGTTACGACCGCCAGCGTCTTGCTCCCTCCGCCATCGATTCCCAAGTAATATGTCAAATATGATCTCTCCTATGCGGTTACTAGGCTATTAGAGACCGGCCCTCCGCTCGTGCCGCGCCTCCATCCAGGAGGCGCATGCTCGAGAAGCGATAGCCGGTCTCATCAACCTTATTGTCTCTCTTTCACGCTACTTGCTTAGTTTTGCTACGTTTTCTTGCCATCTTTCCGTTTTGTATGCGAGAAGCTTGTCGTAGCCAGCTTTCTGCGCGTCATTCTCAGCTTTGTCAAGAATGGCGATAACCTCTTCATCCGAGCCTGCATTCATTACCGCTTTCGCCCTTGCTTGCTCATAGATGGAAAGAATGCTTTGTGCGATAATGCCTTCCTCGGAATCGCCTGCCGGATCAAGATTTACATATTCAGTCGTATTGAATTGAGTTTTCCACGTGATCTCCGACTGCCAGTACGTTTCCCAGCTGCGTTTCTCGGCTGGCAAAGTGGATTCGAATTTCGTTTTGGAATTGTCGACATAAACCGTGTTGCCGTTCCATTGGAAGTTGACCGTTGAGTTCATCAGCTCATCGCGGCCTTTCGTGTCGCTTGTGAATTTGTCCGTGAAGAGCGGAGCTTCATCAGCATCTACACCGTCCCAATACAAGCCTTCAGGCCCCCACATAATCGTACGTTGTCCTTCCGGACCTGTGAACCAATCGAGGAATGCGAAGATCGCTTCCGGATTTTTAGCGTTTTTCGTAATGACGTTGACGTTCCAACCCAACTGCTTGTAATCGCCAGGGAAAATTTTGTTTTTGTCCAAGCCTGCTTTATGAACCGGCCATACCATGATGTAGCCTGCTTCCGGATCTTGTGCGCTAAGCTGCGAGTTGCCGATAGAACCGAACTCCGTCGGGCTTGAAGCGACATATACCGCAACTTTGCCGCCTACAACTTTGGACTCCACTTGCTCCAGCTTTTGCGTGAACGAATCTTGCGAGATCAGCTTCTCGCGGTACAGCTTGCTAGTGAATTGCACCAGCTCGCGATACACGGGGTCAGCGAACAAGGATACAAGCTTGTCGCCTTGCGGCACAGCCATCATGGTGTTGAACGTGAACGGACGGTTCTCTGCGAAGGCCGATACCATAACGTCCATGCCGGCAGCCGTCTGACCAAGCTCAAGCGGCACTACATCCGGGTACTTCTCCTTGACTTGCTTCAGGTACGCATACAAGTCATCAACCGTTTCCAGACTTGGAGCACCAAGCTCGTTGTATATTTTTTTGTTAACGAGGTAACCCGAGTTGCCGTTCGGCTGCGTCGTATACCAGTTCGGGAACTGATACAGCTTGCCGTCCGGGGAACGAAGCATATCGAGCGTCGACTCGCCAGCCCATTTTTTCAAATTCGGATATTTATCCAAATAATCGTCGAACGGTACAAGCAGACCTTCTGCGCGAAGCTTCTCTACGTCTGCGCCGCGCTCCATCCACATCACGTCAGGAAGTTCCTTGGAGACGATCATCGTGCTTAGCTTGTTTTTCGCAGCACCGCCCGAACTGATTGGCACGACGTTGACTTTTTTGTTCTCTTTGATCCATTTGGTCGCCAAATCTTCGCCCCAGACAGGCATCGTGTACCAGTCATAGTGGCCATAGAAGGAAAATTCCAGCGGCTCTTTGCCAAGCTCGTACACCTCGCTGACCTGCTCGGAGCCTTCATTCCCGCCGTTGTTGCCCTTGTTAGCCGGCGGCTCATTGTCGGCATTGTTAGAGCCCGAACATCCTGCAAGTGCGAGTGCAGTAACGACTGTGACTGACAATGTTGAAAGAAACGCTTTGTTCACCTTTTTCATGTTATTAAGCTCCCTTCCCCTCACTTATCTATGGTTAAGACTAATGCCTTATACCCTCGCCTATTCCTTAAGAGAACCAATTAACACGCCTTTGACAAAGTATTTCTGAACGAATGGATACACGCACAGGATGGGTACAGTAGCGACCATCATCGTTGCCATTGATAATGATTTGCTCGTTACGGTTCGCATCTTGTTCAATCTGCCTTGCGCCGCCGAGTCCATATTCTGCATTTGCTCGAGCATAATGTTCGAGTTCAGTATTTGGTTCAGCTTCGTTTGGATCGGCAGCAGATCCGTATTGGTAATGTAAATACTTGGCGTGAACCAATCATTCCAATGATAGACGGCAGTGAACAATGCCAATGTAGCGATAACAGGACCCGACAGCGGCAATACGATCCGGAAAAAAATACCCCAGTTCGACGAGCCGTCAATTTGCGCCGACTCTTCAAGTCCTTGCGGAATGCCGTTGAAGAAGGTGCGGAATATGATCATATTCCATACGCTGATAATGCCAGGGATTACCATGACCTCGAAGGTGTCCATCAGATTCAAGCTTTGAATAAGCAAATAGCTAGGGATTAGACCGCCGCCGAAGTACATCGTGATGACGCACATGATCATATAGAATTTGCGGCCGATCAATCCTCGCTTCGTCATGCCGTAAGCGAAGATTGCCGTAGCTGCAATGGATAATACAGTACCTATAACAGTACGCTTGACAGATATGAAGAAGGCGTCAATGAGACGTTTATCCTTGAATACAACCTCATAGTTCTGCAGCGTGAACTCCCTTGGCCAGAACGTTATACCGCCAAGCATCGTATCGGAACCCGAGTTGAACGAAATGACTGCTGCGTTCCAGAATGGATATAGTGCCGTAAAACCAAGTACAGCGAGAACGATATAGATCAATGAGACAAACATTTTATCTTCCATTGCCAGCTTCATGCCGTCACACGCCCCTTCCCTTTACCATAAGCTGTTGCCTGATTTGCGAGCCATATAGTTTGCTCCGGCCAAGAGTCCAACGCTGATCAACGCTTTGAACAACCCGGCTGCCGTAGCATAGGAATACCTGGCATTAAGGACGCCTACACGGTACACATACGTGTCGATAACCTCGCTCACTTCACGCAGTCCCGGATTCGTTGCCAGCAGCAAAATGTCATCAAAGCCGGCATTCAGCAGATTGCCGATTGCAAGGATGGAGAAGACGACAATGACCGGCATGATAGAAGGAATCGTAATCGTCAACATCTGTCTGATTCGGCTTGCGCCGTCAATGGATGCCGCTTCATAAAGATGAGGGTTAATGCCAGCAATGGCTGCCAGATAAACGATGGATGAAAATCCTATTTCCTTCCACACACCCGTCGTTACGAGAATCGACCAGAAGTACTTCGACTCAGCGAGAAAGTTAATCGGCTCGTCGATAATATTCAATGCTTGAAGCAGCATGTTCACACTGCCGTTGTCTGTCGATAGCAGCGAGATGACGAAACCCGAAACGATGACCCACGAGAGGAAGTGGGGCAAATAACTGATCGTTTGAATGAGCCGCTTGAACACCCGCCCCCCGATCTCGTTCAACATGAGCGCTAGCAGGATCGGAGCAGGAAATCCGATTCCAAGCTTCAACAAGCTGATTACGAGCGTGTTGCGCATCACCGTCCAAAACTCTGGTGCGTTGAAGAACATTTCGAAATGTTTCGTGCCAACCCACGGACTATTCATGAACCCTTTGAACAAGCTGTAATCCTGGAATGACATCAGCACCCCGTACATCGGAATGTAGCAGAACACAATGATAAAGATCAGCGCCGGCACGACCATGAGTTGAATATCCCACTGTCTGCCGATTCTTTGGAGCAGATTCGGCTTTCTGTACACTTCTTCCACCGTCTTCATGCTCAATTGCGGCATAACATTCCCTCCCCTTCCTAGTTGCATGTAACACTCGAGTTAGTTTTCATAACATTTGCGGTTAACTTGATATATTCCTATTGTAAAGCCAAGTTATAGCCTATTCCTCGCCTATACGTTTGAAAACTAACACTATCTTACTGGTCAAGAGCCGTGAAAGCGTCTAGACTGCTTAGGCGATGCGCCTATATGTTTTTTGAACAGTCTATTGAAATTCGATAACGTGCGAAATCCGCATTCGAGGGCAACGTCCGTTATTTTCAATTGATTATTTTCGAGCATCGCGACAGCTCTCTCAAGTCGTATATGAATGAGGTATAACAGGGGCGGCATACCGACCGTCCGCTTGAAAATATCACTGAATCGCGAAGGGCTGAGATAGACGAGCGCCGCCAGCTCTTCCAGCGTCCACGGGTGGGCGAAGTTCTGTTCCATCTCGTGAATGACATATCGCATTTTATCGAGCTGGCGCTCGCTGATCTGACTTGCGGCGATAGCAGCCCCTTCGATTCTGAATTCCCGGTTGACGATCGCGAGAAACCGCAGCAGAAGTGCATATACGATCGTCGTGTAAGAACGCAGTCCACTTTCATGCTCTTCCTGCAGTTCTAATAAAAGCGCTCTCATTGTGTGCATTCGCGGATGCTCGCGATCGAGCAAATTCGAGAAATGAACTCCCATTTCGCGGAATGGACTAAGCAGTTCCGGATCGAGGCGCAAGCTGCTGATGAGCCATGAGGGATCGAATGAGGCCACTTGCATAATGAGATCCTTCGTCTCATAAGCGCAGTGCAAATCATTGGAGTTGATAAGCAAAATATCGCCTTCCTGAAACTCGAATTTCTGTCCGTTAATGATATAGTAGCCCGTGCCTGATTTAATGAAATTTATCTCTAGCACATCATGCCAATGGAGCTTCTGATAATAGCTTGTCACGCCTATCGTATCCCCGATATAGAACGGATAATGCTTAGCCATTTTTACTTTTTCCCGCGGAATGTCTCCGCCTTTGAACTTCGTCATGAGCGTTGCTCCTTTACAATGTTTTCAGATTAGTAAGATAATTGTTAGGCTCATGATGTCACAAAAACTATCATTCGACAAGGGGAGTATTTACTAAAATCCGAACACTCTCACCTTTCGCCTTTATTCAACATGTTCTGCGCCGCATTAACGCGGTTATTGGCCATAGCAACAAAAAGGCTAACCCGCCAGGTCTATTAGGACCTGGCAGGTTAGCCTCTATCAGCAGCTCTATGCTGCGAACTAACGTATGCGTAATACAGTGACGGAATGGGCAGGGAACGTTTGGGTAAAGCCGCTGCCGTCGAACGAGAACTCGCTTTGAACGGGTGCAATCTTCTGCGGCTGCTCGAAGCTATTCTCGTCCTGGGGCAAATGACCTGACAATTCGTAACTGACAACATGGCGCACCCCATCCACCGCTTGCAAATCTTCCAAAGCGATTTCTGCACATACTGCCGCTTCCTGCATATTGACGACTTTGACGATCGTATCTCCTGTAGCATCTTCTGTGCTGGAGGAATAGTAGAGCGGCTGGATTACGGCAATCTTGTCCTCCGTCTCGTGCATAAGCTCGCCGTTAATGAAGGCGCGGATCTTCCTTCCCGACACTTCAAGCGCGAGCTTGTAGGTGACGTCATTCTCGACGGTGAACAAGCTTTGGGTTAAGCAGGAACCGCGCCCGTTCACGCGGGAGCTGATCATGGAGTCTTGATTTTGCCAGCCGCTGATTTCCCAGTATAAGCGGTTATCGTCATCCGACTGGCCAAACGATAGGACGAAGCCTTTCGGGCCACCCGTTCTCACTGCCGTCGCATACAGCGTATAGGTCGACCAATCTACAACGTCCAATCGTTCAAAACGCTTATCCGTACCCGCAAGACGAGCTTCCGCGGTATCCGACAGCTCGGCCGTCCAGCCCTCGAATGTCCGCTCCTCTCCGGTATCGTCATTGACGATACGCACATCGGAATAAACAACGCTGCTGCCGTCTGTCCCGAGCTCGATTGCGCCTTGAATCGGCTTGATCTCTGTGGAGTCCAGCTTCTCAAAGCCGCTCGCTTCGATGGCGAGCAGCCGGTCGCCTTGATGGTGCATGAACAGCTTCTGCACGTAATAGTTGGCTGTGCCAAACACCTCATGGTTGTTGAACCAAATAAGATCCGGCTTCCAGTTCACATAATCGACATTGCAGAGCATTGGCGCATAGCAGGCAAGACCGACCGCATGAGCGTTACGCTCTAATCCGGTCATGAATGCCGCTTCCGCGAGCGCATTGTAATACGTATTGCCCCAAGAGGCGTATTCCCCTAGAAACACCTTCGGATCGTTAGCCTTGAATCCGTCATAACGGTCTACATGGGCTAAAAACCATTCCGGCGATTGATAGTAATGCTCGTCAACGAGATCCGAGCCGTTCTCCCGCGCCGACTGCCAGCCTCGCTCGTATTCGCCGCCGGCGGCGAAAGGACCGCTGGAATTGATCACTTTGATAGCAGGATATTTCGCTTTAATCGCTTGATGGAAGTACGTATATCGCTCGAAGAACGGTTCGCCGACCTCCTCGTTGCCGATGCCGATATACTCGAGTCCGAACGGCTCTGGATGGCCAAGCTCAGCTCGAATTGCTCCCCACTCCGAAGCAGCATCGCCATTGGCGAACTCGATCAGATCAAGCGCGTCGTCGATCCAAGGACCAAGCTCGTCTATCGGCACAATCCGCTTATGATGCGGGTCGTACCCGCCCGGCAGGATTGGTATCGCCTTCGCGCCAATATCCTCGCAGAAGAGAAAATACTCGTAATAACCTAAGCCAAGCGTTTGATTATAGCTCCAATTGTTCCTTCTCGAAGGGCGCTGTTCGACTGGGCCAATCGTGTTCTTCCATCGGTACATCGAATTGCGGTCATCTGGATTCAACGAGCCGTCATGCACGAGGCAGCCGCCCGGGAAGCGCATAAACTTTGGCTTCAGATCAGCTAATAGAGTAGCAATATCTTCGCGCAGCCCGTTCGTACGTCCTCTGAATGTGCGAACAGGGAACAACGAGACCATATCCACATATAGATTGCCTGTGCCGCCCGTCGTAACCACAAGCCTGCTGCTATAGTCCGTTTCGCCGGCCGTTATCGAAGCTTCGTACCGTTTCCACTCCGTTGAATTCACGATAACGGTTGCTTTCCCGTGTACGATGCCCTCTTTGCTTTCAATGGCAATGACGACTGGCTCGCCCAGACTCGCGTCACGCCTTGCGTAGAAAGAGAACCGATATTCCTCACCGGCTTGTACCGGAATGCCTGAATTAAAGCCCCTATTCGCGATACCGACACCGTCGCCTGCTTCATGAATCGTAATAACGGCGTAATGCGGATTCCTTCGGTTCATCGGATCCGATTGCTCAATCGATAGCTCCGCCTGTCCGCCGCCTCGCTCTACCTTCCCCCATGCGGTAAGCGCATGGAAATCCCGGTGGTCGATCGGATCGAACTCGAAGGAACGGTTGCGCACCAGTTCCGCATATAACCCGCCGTCGGCTGCATGATTCAAATCCTCGAAGAAAATGCCGAACAAATCGCCAAGCTCAGCTCCCCGCTGCTGCGTGCAAATCGTCAGTTTTCCTTGCGGCTTGCTCATTCCGCTTCTCCTCCATCAGCATTTAACCAGTGATCTACATCAACAACCGGCTTGCCATCGATGAATTCGACTTTGCTTATGCATGTTTCACGCAAAACGCCAGTCGCCGGGTCAATAAGACGGTGGTAGCACAAGTACCAATCGCCTTTATATTCCGCCATCGAAGCATGGCCTGTGCCGAAGTACGTCTCGGATGGACGGGTTACGCGATTATCTTGCGGAATCTCGTAAGGACCATAGATATGGTCGGCCGTTGCGTAACAAATTCGGTATCTTGGATCGCGCGTGTCATAGTTGCTCCATGTAAGCAGATACTTTCCGTTAATCTTCTGCATATGCGGTCCTTCGTTGTAGACGCCGCTGTCGAATACTTCAGGATCTTGGCCGCGCTGCTCATAGAACTGGTTCGACACCAGCACCGGTTTCGACTTGAAAGAAACCATATCGTCGCCCAGCGGAACGATCCAGCACTTGCCTTGCCCCCAAAGCAAATAAGGCTGACCGTCGTCGTCGACGAACAGATCGGCGTCGATGCTTTGGCAAGCATACTCATCCTTCGTGAGTAGCGGTTTGCCTAGCAGATCCTTAAACGGCCCGAGCGGCGAGTCGGATACGGCAACACCGATCTGCGCTTCCGCAGAGAAGTACATATAATATTTGCCTTTATACTTGTTGATGCCAGGAGCCCAAGCACTCGTCTTTGCCCATTCGACATCGTTCAGATCAAGCGCCAAGTAAGGACCGTCCCAGTTCACCAAGTCTTTGCTATGGAAAACATGGAATTTCTCATATACCCATCCTGGGCTGTCCCCTGTCGGGTACATATAATAATCATCGCCATCCCTGAGTAAGAACGGGTCCGCCCACTTGCCTATAATTGTAGGTTGCTGTTGTTTATTCATCCGATTAACCCCCATATGTTTGTAATAACCGATCGTATTCGGACTGCGTAACCGGAATAACCGAGCCGTGGCGCGGCGAAGCCGGCAATGCATAGCCGTTAGGCAACGACCATATGCCTGAGCTTAAATCCGTCGTTTCCAGCGGAATATAACCTCGATCTACATATTCATCAATGAATGCATACCACTTTTCTTCCGTATTTGACTTGAAAATAATCGGACCTTCGCCCTGACGCAAATGCGGCTGTTCTACGCTTTCATTTATAAGTACAAAGCTTGTATCGTGGAAGGAGCTTCCCGACTCTTGCATAATGTTATGTCCTTTGCTTATCCGGTACACGCTGCCCTTGTCTTCAATCATCGTTGTGTCGATAACCGAATACCCGTAATCCATATATACTTTCGGCTTGCTGAACGCAACAAAATCTTTGGTCTCGGACACCATCATGCGATGATACCGCCCCTCCGAATTGCCGCCCACATCACTGCCGTCAAGCATGGAAGCCCAGAACACGCAATACACGTCGGCCCCTTTATCCAGAAAAACCTCCGGCGCCCATGTGCAGCCCGCCCCCTCCGGAGCCAGCTCAACCATCGACTGCTCGGACCAATCTACGAGATTGGAAGACTTCCACACCATGATGGATCGACTGCCCGTGGTCACAGCTCGTCCCCAATCACCGTTGCCGTGAATCCGCAGATCGGTCGCTACCATATAGAACGAATCGCCCTGCGGCGAACGAACGATATACGGATCGCGAACGCCCTTCTCTCCCAGCGTAGATGTAAGGACCGGCCGGCCTCCGTTCAGCTCTCTCCATGCAAGAGCGTTATTGCCTTCGCTAAGCGCAAAATAAACCTGTTCCCCGTCTTCGTACCGCTCGCCCTTGAAATAAGCGAACAAATATCCCGCATACTTCTCTGTGTTCGCGCCCATCTGTTTCACTCATCCTCTTAACTGAAATATCATCCATCCTTTTCGGCTGGTTCAATTCCTATTTTCTATCTTTATTTCATCTTCGTAAATGATGTATGATAGGTATTAACTGATATATTGTCCAGTCACGAACGGAGGAATAGGCTTGATTCAAATTAAACGATGCGGTTATAACATCACCCATGAGAATGGATTTACCGTCGATCGGCCCGACGGCTCAGGGGACTTCCTATTCGTTCTGTTCCGCAGCAAGATGGAAGTCGAATTGCATGGTAAAACCGTTATCACTGAACAAAACAGCTATATTCTTTATGGCCGCAACAGCAAGCAATATTACAAAGTAATCGAGCAGCCTATGGTTCATGACTGGTTCCACTTCGATTCCGATGAAATGGACGAGCTGTGCAGGCAGCTTGGGCTGCCGCTCGATATGATCATAACCGCTCACGACCCTTTTTACATTTCCAGAAAGGTGAACGAGCTTCAAACCGAACACATTCATAACGGCCCTTACAAGCGAGAGATTATGGATGCCACCGTACGCTGCCTATTAATGAAGCTTAGCGAGATGCGTACGCGCATCGACTCCAACCATCACATCAGCAAGCATTATGATCAGTTCATTAATCTTCGGAACGTCATCTACAACTCGCCTTCGGTTTCGTATTCGATCGACGAGCTGGCGACAAGCATGAATATGAGCCGATCCCATTTCCAACAGCTGTACAAGGAAATATTCGGCGTGTCCGTAATGAACGACATCATCCGTAACCGGCTTGAATTCGCGCTGCATTTGCTGGAGAACTCCGTCCACGACATCAAGACGATCGCCGAGCTGTGCGGTTACGACAATGAGGTTCACTTTATGAGGCAATTCAAAAAGAGCGTGCACTTGACGCCGACCCAGTATCGCCGAAAATACCGTTCGCTTGCCAATTGACGCTCTCCTAAAAACAACATCAATGCTTACCCTTTGACCGAGCCTACAAGCACTCCTTTCCTTACTTCAGTCCCCCTTGAACAGGTCCCATCGCACCGATCGCAAACTTGACGTCGATGGAAATGTCGGCATCGGCCAAAGCATCCCCCCAGTGTTCCTGCACCTTCTCGTACTGCCTGAAATGATGGGCTCTTGCATAGAGACCAAGGCCGATCGGATCGATCCGGTGGGATTGGAATTTCACGATCAGCTTCTCCAGCTGTTTTTTGCATTGTTCGTTGATTCTCCTGGCCAGTTCGTCATCGTCGCGATCGATATTGTACGCAAACATTTCCTCCGACAACGTAATAAGCGAGGCGAGAGTAATATCGAAATGAAATTTCCCTTGCTTATAGCCGGATTTCACTTTCACCTTTATTTTCCCCGCGCTGAAGCTGACGATATCCGTATGAAACGGTCCCGTCATCGGTTTATCCGGCATTGGATAGGAAAGGCTTATACCCGCCTTGGCATCGCCTCTAAGAATATTCAGCAAGATCGACTCTTGCGCGCCAAGAGACTCCATATATTTGCCTCTATGGTTTAACAAGGCGCTTCCGAAAAGAATGATCTTATTGTTCTGCATCCTTACTTCGCTGATCGAAGGTGTTATTCCCCTTTCGTATATTTGTCGATGCAGCTCCTGCGCGGTGGTATGAACGGTCTCGGAACGAGAGCTGTTCGAGTCTATCATGCCGCGCAGCAAGATCGGCAGCGGGGGCTGGTCCACTTGATTGAACGCGATGATTTCGGACACGGCCCCGTCATACATGACCATCCGATCGGTAACCGTATTCCGGGCATCGCGGTAAATCACATCCATCATTTTGAACCAGTCGTCATGCTGCAGCATTCGTTTGCCCACGATGATTACTTGATAGTTCCGTCCTTGCGCGGCTCCGGCCAGCTGAGCATCCTGTTTGGCGCGGGATTCGCGCAAGGTAAGAGCAGATCCGCCGGTTTCAACGCTTTTTTTCTTAATATTTTTACTGAACACCGGCGACGAGGAATAGAACTTGAAAGTACCGTTTTGATCCAAATCCATGCCTAGCGCGAGTGGCGTCGCCGCATTCTCGAGGCTTAGCTGATCGGAGCAGCCAGCAAGCAGAAGACAGACGACGCATGTACCGACGAACCTTCTAAAGAGCGTGCTCATTGAACAAGTCTCCCTTTCCATTTCGTATATACCGCTAGAACCAAGAACAAGCATACCGGAAACGCATATTCCAGCCAAAAACCGATCTTTCCGATCCAAGCCTCAAAGCTGTTGCTCCAGCCGAAAGTCGGACGGAAAAAATAAATACCGACAACGATAGCCGCGCATACGATTCGCAAATGGCTGCGATTGTCCGGCTTGTTCAGAAGCCATCTTGAGCAGAAGGTCGCCAAGTAAAGAAACGGTACCCAGGATAAGGAAAACACTAGCAAATAATAGGAAATAAACGGAACCTCGATCCTCTCGATGAATTTGAACTCGATCGATTTTAATATCGAAATCGTCGGCTCGTTGTATTTATTGATTTCGTCCGGACTAAAGTAAAGATAACAAATCAACGTAAAGAACATGTAGGCGGCCGTCGTCAGCGTATTGGCAAGCAAAATGCCCATGGTCGCCTTCTCCTTATGCTTCAAATACGGATAGAAAACGAAAGCGGCCGTTATGCCGAGCGTCGGGTATATCGTATCCTTGACCGCTTGAAGCACCGGCGCGACTCCATGCTTCAAGATCGGAAACAGGTGCAGTACGTTAGCTTCCTTGAGCGTAAACAAATAAACGAACGGTATCCATAAGGACATCAGCGTCATGAGCTCGGAATATCTGCCGACAATGCGCGGACCGTTGCAGGCAACAAGATAGGTTGGGACAAGAATTAAAGCCATGAGCAAATAGATGGGCGTATTGCCGAGCAGCCATATTTTTGTAATGAGGACCGACCTTGTCAAAGTGTCTACGGCTAAGCATAGGAAATAAAGCATAAAAAGCAGCGCCAACGTTCTGCCGACCCACTGGCCCATATAATGGGACGCGAGATCGAATAAAGTCTCTTGCGGCCTTTTTTTCATTATGCCGATGATCGCCAAGCTGACGATCAGGCTGATCGCCCATCCGATCAAGATGGACATCCACCCGTCCGTTCCGGCCGTTTCGGATAAATTGGACGGAATCGAAAGCACGGGCAAGCTTACTTGCAGGCCGGAGATAAGACATATAAACTGCATCGTCGTTATTTCGTTGCCCTTTGTCTTAATCATGGCTTGTCCCCTTTATTTATACGGCTGTCCGCTTGTCTACGCTCTTGCTTAGGGGAGGTGCTTTTGGGCCGTTTGTCCATAAACCACAGCGGTACGCGAATGACTGTATCCTTCCAATCCGCGAAGCGAACGGGAGCAAACGGATGACCGTAAGGCACGCCTAGCGATTGCAGCGAAATCAAGTGCGCCACCATCGTCATCAGGCCGACAATAAGCCCTACGAATCCGAACATGGAAGCGAGGATCATCATCATGAAGCGGATAAGACGGACGGCGGCCACCATGTCGTAGTTTGGCAAAATGAACGAGGAAATAGCGGTAAAGGCGACGACGATAACCATAATATTGCTGATCAAACCTGCTTGAACGACCGCTTGTCCGATGACGATACCCCCGACAATGCCTACCGTTTGGCCGACGGGAGCAGGCAGGCGCACGCCCGCCTCCCTCAGCATTTCCAGCGTAATTTCCATAATGGCCGCTTCCATGAACGGCGTAAACGGCACCTGTCCCCGCGATTGTCCCAAAGTTAGCAGCAGCTTCAGCGGAATAATCTCGAAATGGTAAGAGATTACCGCGATATAGAAGGCAGGCAGAAAAGCCGCAACGAAGAAAGCAAACAAACGCAGCCAACGAATAAAGGTCGAGATCGGCCATCTTGTGCTGTAATCGTCAACGCTTTGAAAAAAAGACATGAACGTGACTGGTGCGACGAGCACGCTTGGCGATCGGTCGACGATCACGATGCATCTCCCTTGCAATATTTGTGATGCGGCCGCGTCAGGACGTTCGGTCGCGATGAATTGCGGGAACAACGAGCGCGGATTATCCTCGATAAAATCGGACAACTCTCCCGTATTGATGATCACATCCGTATTGATGGCTTGGATTCGTTTCTCAAGATCGGCCAGAAAATCGGCATTCACCACGTCTTCCAAATAAACGATCGATATAGGCGTCTGACCTCGCTTCCCTACGAGCAGCCGTTTAATTTTCAGTTCGCGGTTCGGGATGTAGCGGCGCAGCAGGGCAATGTTCTGACCGCCAGTTTCAACGAAGCCTTGATGCGCGCCTTTCAGCGACGATTCCAACTGGGGATCTTCGATGGCCCGTTGCGGCCAGCCTTTCGTATCCATGGCAAACGCTTCGGTTCTTCCTTCAACGAACAAAAGACTGCTGCCCTGCAGCAATTTCTTCTCAATCTCCAACCAGCTAACGACCGGATCGATATAGCCTACCGTCGTAATCAACTCGCCTCCCGGCGTGCCGCTCCCTTCATGCAACTGCAGCGGTAGCAGCACGTCATGGTTAATCGAGTTTTTGTCGGTAAGCCCTTCGAAGTAAACGAGAATGGCCTTCTCGTTCGTCTGTTTAATGCGAAAATGGCGTAAAATTAGATCCGGTGTATCGGAGAAAATGCCGGACAACCGCTCGGCGTGCTGCTTGATGTCCGTCCCTAACCGGTCGTCCTCGCTTCCCTCCGTCCTATTCATTCCTTGATCCGACATCCAACGCACCTCCCGCTCGCATCCAATGGATTTTATACCCGTTCAAAGATCGTGCATATTTTTTCCATTATTTACGGAGATCATGCATGGCATTGATTATTGCAAGCAAAAACAAAGCGACCGCCTCCCATTCGAACATGGAGAAGCGATCGCTATATGAATAACTGCAGACTATCGGCCCTTGCGCCGAATCAGCCGATTAATGGCTTATGAGTTGATTCAAGAAACGCCAATGACAGGAAATGCCCGAAAACGCTGCAGCTTGTCCGGGTTACGGACTACATGCAGCTTTTGCGCCTTACCTCCCTCGACATGAATCATCGCAACGGTATGAACCCCCTCTGCCGAACCAAATATAAGAGCTGACACCCCGTTGACCAGAACGATTTCGATCCTTGCATTGCCCTTGACCATCGAAGCCTGACGCAGCGGACCTAGCAGAAGCTGCGCGACCAGCTCGCGTGTTTCGACCGGCACATAGGAGGCACTTACTTTGCCGCCCCCGTCGGAGACAAGGACGACGTCCTGAGCCAGCATTGACTTAATCTGATTCAAATCGCCTTTTTTGAGCGCTCCCATGAATTTTGCGACCCATTTATGACTGGCTTCTTCGGAATGGATCGGTTCATCCGGCGCAATTCCCATTTTCGTTCTCGCGCGGCTAAGCAGCTTGCGGCAATTCTGTTCGCTTTTATCGATTAGCTCGCCTACTTCGCGATACTCGAAGCCAAGTGCTTCGCGCAGAACGAAGACCGCCCGTTCCGACGGGGATAACCGCTCGAGAAGCACAAGCATCGCATAGGACAACAAATCGTCTTGAACAACCTGTTCGATGGATTGCTCGTCCTCCGAACTCAGGAACGGTTCCGGCAGCCATTCTCCATAATAGATCTCGCGCTTTTTCATTGCTGATTTTTGCAAATCCTTGCAACGATTCGTGACCATCCTGCACAAATAGGCTTTAGGGTGCTCCACCTGTTCCGGCGGCACATCGTATATTTTCAAAAAAACGTCCTGCAGCACATCCTCCGCGTCAGACGCTGATCCCGTTAGCTGATAAGCAAGTTTAAACAAAAGCCCTTTATATTTCCCGTACCACTGCTCCATTCTTCCGCCTCCGTATCATTCATTCTTTCTAGCCTTAGACAAAACGAGGACTCTTTTTGTGACATTTAACGATTCTGCGTTTTTTCGTAAAGCCGGGTCGAATATTGTCACGGAACGGAATAGAGCGTCGTCTTATTTATGCAGCGGTTAAAAATGAGGAGGATTTGTATGAAAATCGTAGTTATAGGCGGCACTGGCCTTATCGGATCTAAACTTGTAAGCCAGCTTTCTGAGATCGGCCACGAGGTGGTCGCGGCATCGCCATCGAAAGGCATTAATGCGGTTACCGGCGAAGGACTTGCCGAAGCGCTTAGAGGCGCCCAGGTTGTCGTGGACGTCGCGAACTCCCCGTCGTTCGAGGACGATGCGGTTTTGGCATTTTTCGAAAAGTCGACCCAAAACCTGTTGGCGGCCGAAGCGGAAGCAGGAGTAAGGCATCATGTGGCTTTGTCCGTGGTCGGTACGGAAAAGCTGCTCGATAGCGGTTATTTCCGTGCGAAAATGGCTCAGGAAAATTTAATCAAGGCTTCTTCGATTCCTTATACGATCGTCAGAGCAACGCAGTTTTTCGAGTTTATCAATAGCATTGCTTACGTGGCTACCGAAGGAAATACGGTCACTTTGCCTAATGCCCTCGTACAGCCAATTGTATCCGACGACGTCGCCGCGGCGTTGGTCGACTTTGCGCTCGAAACGCCGGTCATAGGCATGGTTGAGCTCGCCGGTCCGGAACGGATGCGTATCGACGAGCTGGTCGGGCGTTACTTGCGAGCAGAGAAAGACAAGCGCCAAGTTGTGGCCGACGATAACGCGTTATATTTCGGCACAAAGCTGAACGACCACTCGCTCGTTCCTAGCGGCAACGCGCGTTTGACGACAACAACGCTCGAAGTTTGGCTTAGCCGTACGATCGTTACATCGTAATCAGACAAGCTTTTTTTAAAAAAGGGGCAGTATCCCGCGGAAACCGGGAGACTGCCCCAAAACGCGTTGTCGCGCTTTCAAGATCAAGCATTTTTGTTGCTATTGTCAACCATCCTCGAATCCCCCGGTCCAAGAAGATTCCCTCAACGCTTTGATATCCTGCAAGGGAGGCAGGCCGAACAGCCTCCGGTACTCCCGATTGAATTGGGACGGACTTTCATAGCCTACTGCGGATCCGGCCATTGTCGCTCCGACGGAACCGCTTAGCATCAGGCGTCTGGCTTCCTGCAGACGCAGCTGCTTCTGGTACTGCAATGGCCCCATCGTCGTGATCGCTTTGAATTTATGATGCAACCCGGAGACGCTCATATTGCACATTAACGCGAGCTCTTCCACGGTAAATGGACGTTCTACATTTTGTCTGATCCATTGGATCGCCTTTCCGACGCCATCCGCATTATGATCGAAGATCGTCTTTTGGAAAAACATATGCCCGAAATCGCCTGACAGCAAGGTATATATCATTTCTTTCTTGATCAAATCGGACAGAAACCGAATGTCTTTAGGCTTGTCGATCAAATTCAGCAACCGTAAAAAGATGTCCAGCAACCCGGCATCCGACTTGCCGATAAAAGCTCCGGCTCCGGGACCTCTCCATTTCGACTCCGCGACGATTTCCGCCTCCATCGCCACGGATGCGATTTCTTGCGCCGTAAAATCGATTCGCAGCCCCATGTAGGGCGAATCCTTCGTAGCGCCTATGACTTGGGCAGAAGCCGGCATATCGATCAGCGATGCCAAATAATCTCCCGCCGAGTAACGAAACATGTCTTGTCCAAGATACAGCTTCTTCTGCCCTTGAAGGATCAGACAAAAAGAAGGAGTCAATACGCCCGGATTGCGAACCGTTTCGCGACTATGTTTGACGACGGAAAGAAAGGGAACCACGGTAGGTGTTCGGCCATCCGCGATCGCGATCCGATCCGCCGCAGCAATGAGGCGTTCTAACCGATTTCCTTGTATTTCAGCGGTTTTCCCTTGTTCATTACGATCTTCCATTGTGTGATGCAGCATATGATCCCTCCCCCCGTCCTTCACTGAAATTATAGGATCAACGTCATACATTGTAAAGTGAAGCTTGAGGACAAGTTTTAATAAGAATGCAGCTTTAGGCAATTTTACGACAGGAACGGTCTACTCCCTCCCGGCGATCCCGCCTATACTGTTTCCTAGAAAGATAAACTTTACTTAAGGAAGGAACTTGCTTAATGAATCAATCTAAATGGATCATTTTAGCCATTATCATTACCTGTCAGCTTATCGTCGTACTCGATGCTTCCATTATGGTAACGGCCATACCGGAAATCGGCCGGTCGCTCCGCATGTCGACGACCAGCTTGACTTGGGTCCAGAACAGCTATATTTTGGCGTTTGGCGGCTTCCTGCTGCTTGGTGCCCGGGCTGGGGATCTTTTGGGGCGCAGAAGAATGCTTGTCGCGGGCATTGGATTATTTTCGCTTACCTCGCTGCTGGCAGGTTTGGCGCCGACAGCCGAATTTTTGCTTATCTCCCGTGCATGCCAAGGTTTCGCGGCTGCGTTGGCCACGCCCGCTGCTCTTGCCTTGCTGTCGGCCAGCTTCGTAGAGGCGAAGGAACGTTCGAGAGCGATCGCGATGTACAGCGCGGTATCGGCTGCCGGCGGCAGTGTCGGCCTCATCCTCGGCGGATTTTTTACCGATTTCATTTCTTGGCGCGTAGGGATGTTTATTAATGTACCCATTGGATTGGCATTGGTGTATCTGGTACAGAAGTTTATTCAAAAAACAGATTCGAGAGCCGGGCGGTTCGATCTTTGGGGAGCGTTGACGTCCGTAATCGGCATGACTTCGTTGGTTTACGGCTTAGTTCAAGCTGCCGATCATGGCTGGAGTGGGCTTGAAACGTGGACTTGGCTTGCAACAGGAATTGTTTTGTTGACTGCATTCGTTCTAATCGAAGCCAGAGCGGCAGAACCGATCGTCCCGCTCCGGTTGTTCGCGAACCGCCAGCGGTCCGGTGCTTATCTTGGAAGGTTCTTGGTCGTGTGCGGCAATTTTTCGCTCTTTTTCTTTATCCCGCAATATTTGCAAAACGTCCTCGGCTTCAGTTCGTTCGAAGCAGGCTTAGCCTTCCTGCCGTTTACGGGAGCCCAATTCGGGATGATGTACCTGATACCTGGGTTGGTGCAACGTTTCGGGAATCGAAATGTGTTGACAGCCGGCATGCTATTGGTCATCATCGGCACGCTCTGGACGAGCCAAATCGTCTCGTTGCAAGCTCATTTCTTTCCGCTGATGTTCATTCTATTGGCCGTCATGGGCATAGGATCCGGCATGGTATTCCAACCGCTCACCTTTATGGGACTCTCGGATGTCGAACCTAAAGATAGCGGTGCAGCTTCGGGTTTAATCAACGTCGCGCATCAAAGCGGTTCCTCGTTTGGTTTGGCTGTGCTCATAACCGTATTTAACGCAGCGGACTCTGCGGATCAACCATCGAAGCTGCAATTCGCCAACGCCGTATCCCACTCCATATCGGGATCGGCAGCTTTTGTCGCAGCGGCCCTTGTCGTGTCGCTGCTTTGTTTTCTGCCGGCACGCAACAGGTTTCAACGACATGTCCGCTCTGAATAAGAGCTGACCCTTTCGGATTGGAAATAGACTGCTCGCCTCGGATGCGGCAGATCGGATATGTGCACTTCCCAACAGCTGCTTCTGTGTTCATAATAAAGAGAACGACAAGCAAAAACGATTGCGAATACAGACTATTGATATGAGGAGCCCAAAATATGCTACGAATCCTTCGATCAAATGAGACGCCGATAGTGGGAAGAGATCCTTTCAAGCTGCGCATGATTCGTCCCGGCCGAATCTTCCAGAAAAAGGGGGTTGATCTGGCATTCGGTCCCCTTGGCCGTATCGATCACGCTTTTCTTGACACAGGAACGGTCGTTGGCATGCATGAGCACCGCAATGATGAGATATTCAGTTATTTGTGGCGAGGGACGATGGTTCATGAAGATTCGTCGAACGTCAAAACAGCTAACTCACCTAAGAAGCTCATGATGATGAACGCAGGCAGCAGTTTCTTTCATCAAGAATCTGTGCCCAGCGGACAGGTAGAAATGCTTCAAATTTTCATCCGCCCCGAGAAAAAAGATTTAACGCCAGGCATCCAATTCTATGAACGTCCCGAGTCATTCGCAAATGGCGAATGGAACCTATTAGCCGGACCTCAGGAGTTAAATGCGCCGCTAACGATCCGACAACGAGTGGCCGTTTATGACATACATGCGAACGCTGGCTTGGAAATCAACATTCCTTCTGTACCAGGAATGACGGCTTTGGTTTATGTCATGGACGGAAATGTGACCGTAGATGAGGTTGAACTATACAAGGGCGACGCGATCTCCGACTTGGAAGCAGCGCTGCCAACTTTTCGATCGACTACCGATACGACACTGGTTGCTTTTTTGGTCGACATGGACGCCCCCGCTACCTTGTCGGGATGGTTTAGCGGTTTAGGCGAGGGTTACGAATAATTAAGAATAATATTAACTAGGAGCACAATAATAATGGAAACAATAGTCAACTGGAAGAATGGCGCGCATGGCCATACATTTATAGCTTCTTTTAGCGGTGGCAAGGATAGCATGCTGGCTCTGTATAAATCTATGAAAGTTGGAGAACCGCTCGGACTCATCGTCATGCTGGAGGAAGAAGGAAAACGTTCCAGATCCCACGGCATGCCTCCCGAGCTTATCCGCGCCCAAGCTGAATCGATCGGCTTGCCCGTATATACGGCGGCTGCAAGTTGGGATGATTATGAATCCGTGTTTATTGGCCTATTGGAACAAGCGAAGCGCCAAGGAGCAGAAGTGTTAGTAACAGGGGACTTGGATATGCCTGTTGATGGCTGTTGGCATGACAAGGTAACTCAAAATGCCGGCTTAAAGCTTGCAATGCCGCTATGGGAGATGGACCATTATGAAGCTGTCACCGAATTTATAAATCTAGGATTCGTATCCATCCTGGTCACTGTAAATTTATCGTTAGGGATGCGGGAGGAAGATTTGGGACAAACGCTCACTCACGAATACATAAAAGAACTGCTAGCTCGCGGGATTGACCCATGCGGAGAAGGCGGCGAGTTTCACACTACCGTAATCAATGGCCCGCTCTTTAAACAGCCTATTCCTGTTCAAAGAGGCAGCATTGTTAAGCACGGCGATTATGCCTTTTTGCCTTTGGAGCTGTTATGATTCATTGAAATGTAATTTATTATACGATAATCTGTATCCGATGCCCTCATTGAACGAGCAGGGTAACGGGCAAGTGAAAGCTTACGAAGGCAAAAAAATAGGAGGGGCGTGATCCCCTCCAGATGTCACTATCGCTTGCTCATTCATTTGAGATATTTTACTGGGCGTTCGATCCCCGATATTCAGTTCGTAGTTAGAGGCTTCACCTAGCCTCACTAACTCACCCGTTATCCTATTAACGATAAAATCGTTACGTCCTACTTCACTACTTCTTCAGTAAAATTTGTCCTTGCTCAGTACCCCAAAATCCCGTCTGTACATTAAGGGCTAGATTAGTCGCCGTCGCTACTTCAGGGGCAACGTCGAATGCTATCAGTGCATCATATTGTAAGCCGGGATTGATGGACTGAAAGAACAACGTTTTGTCACCGTTAAGATAGAAGTCCGCTGTCGCATCAGCTTCATATTCAATATCACCCTGCAGTAACTTGAAGAATGACGTATCTGTAGTAATCGCTTCCTTACCTACATTCTTAACGGATAACTTCAGGATAATGTATGTTCCTGCCGCTTCTTGAACCAGGAAATCAGATCCGATCGATTCGGTCGTTTCTATGCCATGAACAGCGAACAGCACGTCACCTACCTGTAGAGTGTCACCGATCTTAGCGAGTTTAGCAGCTTCTTCTTCGGCCTTACGTTTTGCTTCCGCTTCAGCGGCAGCTTTTTCTTCAGCTTCCTTTTTAGCTTTAGCATCAGCATCCGCTTTTGCTTTAGCTTCCTTTTTAGCTTCTTCATCGGCTTTGTCAGCGTCTAGCTTTTCTTGCTTTGCACGAAGCTCATCGCCTGTAAGCTCAGCAGACACCGAGGACGTAGGTTCATCTGGAATAGCAGAAGACGCCGCAATCATTAGAACAAAACATGCTGTTCCTGCAATGACTGTATAACGTAATGAGTGCCGATGATTCTTGAACAACTTTCGACGAAGCGGAGGTACACAAAGGACAACGATTAAGAAAAGCCAAGCAAATGAGAAGATAGTTAGGAAAAACTGTGCCATGAATGATTATCCCCTTCGATATGTAGTTTTACAAAGATCGAATCCCCACCATCAGAACTAGAGATTAGTTCAATTGTCCTAATAAGAATAACCTAAATCATACCGTTTGAGCAAGGTTTTGTATGTATATCACCCAGGTCACCTCGACGTTGAAAATCAGATTTTATGTTATCACCTAAGTCTGGACTCTCTTCTCGGCCGTTTTCACGTCTCTATTATTATTTCATATCGATTTTTGACCTGAACCGCATATATTGTCACGCTAATCAAGTTGGGTTCGGGCTCAAGAATGTTTCTAGTACCACACCGTAAGTCGCGAATGATTTTCTATACGCAGCATCAGTTGACGGTAAGAAATCTAACATTTTTCTAAAGAATTCTTCCGATTTTTTATTCATAACCACCAACTCCCCAGTCTAAACAGTCTTATTGCATTCTCTAAATCATCTTTTAAAGCTTTCGTTGAATAATCTTCCAATATTTGCGAAAATAGAGCTAATACTAGTCGCATATATTAGGAGGAAATAGCTTGAAAAAGTTATTATTCGTTATCTCTACGCTCATCGTAATAACAGCTTGTAGTAATAACGCAGACCCAACGCCGATAGACGCAGCAACGTTAACACCTGTAGCCACGATCGAGCCGACAGACACACTTACCGCAACGCCTACGGAAGCGCCTGTCTCTGTAAAGCCGTACGTTAACGCAAGTGACGTCGCGGATAAGAGTCTGGAAGAAGTCGCTGCCATTCTCGGTGAACCGTTATTCACGGAAAATATTACGTTAGCGCTAGGCCCGGACGCTATCGAAATGTCGATAACTAAGAATTTCTATGTTGAAATGTTAGAAGACGAAGAGGACGCCGAGTTCGGGCGCGTTGAAATCATGTTTATTGATGGTGGGGCGCGTTGGATTCGTGTAAATTTCAGAACCGAAGAATACAATAAAGATGATCGTACATCGAATCTTCCATTTATTGGCCTAAAGCAAACGGAGCTAAATGGGAATGGCCCAATATCAGTGTCCGGACGTGGCGTAGAAGGATTTTATTTCGTTGAGGTGCACGACATCGGGCCAGGCGGCGAGGGAACCGTAAAAGTAATAACGCAGGAAAAGTACAGCCAATAAATCACGGGCACTCAACGTCATCACGACGAAGGGTGTCTGTTTGGTGTACGTCTAATCTCTGTCCAAGCATTTTGAAAGAGTAATATAGCTGCAATAATATGAAGGATCATACCCACTAAAGGAATCCAACCCAATATGCTTACAGCTAGTCCAAACAAATTTGGGGATAGAGGACGTCCGCGTCGCTTTGAATTACGAATCGATACTGCATGTGTGAAAAAAGCAAAAAACAGTAAGGAGTAGCCAGATGATAAGATTAGTGATGCACCAAGGAAGGGAATGCCCAATAACGCTTCAAACGCCCCCTGGCCTAAACGAGTAACAATGATATAATAATTTCTTTGCTTTTGACCTCCGAATAATAGCCGCTTTTTAGAAAATATTCGACTGATAGTTTTAATATCCTCCAATAATTTTCAGCTACATTACTCTAACTTGTCTACCAAAGTAACACGCGCATCGATTCCGTTCAAGAGTTCGGTCAGCCGTTGGCTTCCACTACAACGGGAGACGACGATTATTTTCGGCTCCCGTGCAAAGGACATATGTCTAGTTACACTTGCTATACCCACACGTACTGCACTGTTTGCAGCCCTCTATATTAATAAGAGTGGCCGAGCCGCAAGACGGACACAAATCTATGGATGTCTTTGCTCCACGCTCATCATATGGAGCAGCTTGGATAGCCGGAGCTACTGGAATTTCGACCGTTGCCGCATACTCCTCAGAGCCTTCCGTATGAATCTCCAGCGCCTTTGCCACCGCATCGGCAATCGACTCTACCCGATTAACGCCGAATCCGATTGCACCCGATCCACCGATCCCTTTCAAATGCTTAATAAGCAGTTTCGACTTGTTGCCATGATCGCCATAACGAAGGAACAACGAGCAGACGCGACCTAGAGCTTCCGCCATTGCGAATACGTCCGAACCTGCCTTGCCGACATTTAAGAAAATCTCGGCTGGAGATCCGTTCAAGTCGTTGATCGTAATATAAGCCATACCGAACGGCGTGTTGACCTTATAGGTAGCACCCTTCAACACCTGAGGACGGCGTTTGTACTCGTTATCGAGTACTTGCTCCGTTTTGATAGATTGCGGTTCTACGATCTGAGGCTCAACAACTGCTTCCGTATTCGTAGAATTCTCCTCCTTCTTCGTAGACAGCACCTGCACATCGCGGCTACCGTCGCGGTAGATCGTTACGCCTTTGCAGCCTAGCTCGAACGCCAGCTCATACAGCCGTGCCGTCTCTTCCACGGTAAAGTCGGCAGGACAATTAGCCGTCTTCGAGATCGAGCTGTCCACCCATCGCTGTATCGCGGCTTGTACGCGAATATGATCCTCCGCCGACAAGCTCATCGACGTTACAAAATAATCGGGAAGTTCCTCACCCGGGTGCTCCTCTTTCCAATGCGCGGCAATCGGCACATATTGCTTGTCATGACCAAGTCGGCTTTGCCGGTAGTATTCGAATGCAAAGTACGGTTCAATCCCTGTCGAAGTGCCGACCATCGTTCCCGTGCTGCCCGTCGGCGCTTGCGTGATAACCGTCACATTTCTCATTCCGTTATCCTTAATCGCTTGACCAACCTCAGGGAACTGTTCGGTCATATTGCGCATAAATCCGCTTTGCAGGAAGGGCTCCGTCTCGAAAGCCTGGAACGATCCCTTCTCTCCCGCAATGTCTGCTGATGCCAAATAAGACTCTCTCGCTATAAAACCATACAACCTATCAAGGAATTGAAGCGATTCTGGACTTCCATAACGAATTCGCAGCTTAATCATCAATTCCGCAAGCCCCATTGTCCCAAGCCCAATACGGCGCTCAAGCTTCTGGTTCCGTTCATTTTCCTCAAAATGATACGGCGTCGTATCGATCACATTATCCAGAAAACGAACCGACCATCGCGTCACCTTGGCCAACTCATCCCACGCAACATCATCTTTCTCTTCATCATAAAATCTCGACAAATTGATTGCCGACAGGTTGCACACTCCCCATGCAGGAAGTCCTTGTTCTCCACAGGGATTAGTACTAATAATCGGATTAAAATACCAGCTGTTCGACATTTGGTTGTAATACTCCATGAAGACGACGCCGGGTTCTGCCGACTTCCAAGCCGATTCGATGATTGTCTGCCATACATCGCGCGCGCGAACTGTTTTATAATGAATAACCTTCTTGCCCATTCGGCGCCACGCCTCAAGATCGCCATTCCATAGCTCGTCGTAGCTTTCTTCCTTCGTATCCGGAAAAACAAGCTCCCAATCGAGGTCTTCCTTAACCGCATGCATGAACGCATTACTGACGCAGACGGACAGATTGGCATTCGTCATTTGACCCATTGATTGCTTAACTGTAATAAACTCTATCAAATCCGGATGCCAGTCATTGATCATAGCCATTAAGGCTCCCCTTCGGCTTCCGCCCTGCTCAATCAACCCCGTCGTATAACTGAACAGGCCTCCCCAAGAGACTGCCCCGCTGGATGAGCCGTTAACCCCTGCGACGATCGATCGGCGCGGACGGAGCGAGGATAGATTCATGCCGACACCGCCGCCGCGGGCCATAATTTCCGTCATTTCCGTGAGCGAGTTCATAATGCCGCCCCTGCTATCCTTCGGCGAGGGGATGACATAACAATTGAATAGAGTCAGCTCCTCGCTTGCACCAGCCCCTGCCGCAATCCTACCTCCAGGCACAAGCTTCCAATCGTCTAAAATAGATCGAAAGCGCTCCTGCCACTCCTTGCGTTTATCTTCTGTCAGCTCCGCGGAAGCCATTGCTTTCGCTAGACGATCCCACATTTCCTCCGGTGTTCGTTCTATCGTAAGCGACAGCTTCTCGGTTGTCGTATCGACCACATCGCCACTCCGCAGCCGCACCTTGACGCTGCCTCCGCTGCTTGACAACTCCGTAACCTCTCCTACCTCTTTGGTCGGAAACTTCGTATCATCCTTCGTCAAAACGAGCACCGTATCGCCGACTTTGACTTGACTGGCATCGGCTTGCTTCCATGCGTAACGATCCAAAAATATTTTCTCGCTAAGTCCCTCGAGTCTCGTTCCCTGTTCTGTACTCATTTCCGTCACAGTCTCCTCTCAAGCTCCATTTGCTTCGTCTTCCCTACGCTCGAATCCACCTAAATCACAATATATTGTGCCATAACCTTATTATACTATACTATATGTTGATCTACAGTTTTGTTTTCCTCGAATTTCCTACACGAACTCCGCTTACATGACATCTACCTCGCTCAAGCTTGTCCGCACTCTTTTTTATGAGCCATCTTATTAATCTTTGTTGAAAGGGCCATACTAATGACAACTTATGCCTAATCCATGCGGAAGGGAGCTGATCTCCATGTCATTTACGAACCAGCCACAGATTAGTTCAACCGATACGGGAATCTCTTACGTGACGAAAAAGCTCCATCCGCTAGTCGATCTGCAATACGATCGTTCCTGGTTCGACGAGCTTCAGAACCGCATTGCCAAAGGCGGTCCATGGGACGACTGGACACTCTATCAGCTTGCAATGGAAGCTGAGCAAGCGCGGCGAATTGAAAGCTTCGAACAGCTGCAATGCTTGCGTAGTCTACCCGAGTTCGAGCCGATGCCTCATCAGATCAGTACTGCGCGTAAAGTGCTGCACGAGATGGGAGGCAGAGCGATTCTCGCCGACGAGGTCGGCCTTGGCAAAACGATCGAAGCTGGCCTCGTGCTCAAAGAATATATGGTTCGCGGGCTTGTAAAGCGCGCGCTCATTCTCGTTCCCGCTTCTCTCGTGCTTCAATGGGTGCGGGAGCTGAATCAGAAATTCGGCATTTCTGCTGTTGCGCAGAAACGAGAGCATACCTGGGGTTATGACGTCGTCGTTGCCTCGATCGACACCGCGAAGCGCGACCCGCATCGCGAGCTCGTATTGAACACCGATTATGACCTCATCATTATCGACGAGGCGCACAAGCTCAAGAACAAGAAGACGACCAACTACCAATTCGCGAATCTGCTTCGCAAAAAATATTGTCTGCTGCTGACCGCGACGCCTATTCAAAATGATCTCGATGAGCTGTTCAATCTCATCACGCTGCTCAAGCCTGGCCAACTAGGCGGCCAAAGCGACTTCGCAGCCAACTTTGTTGTCGACAAGCGTCTTCCGAAAAATGAGGATCAACTGCAAGAAGCGTTGTCCGGGGTCATGATCCGCAATCGGCGCGGCGACGGAGGCATTCATTTTACGAAACGGGTCGTCCGCAACATCCCGCTCTACTTGTCCGAAGACGAGAAAGCGCTGTACGATGCCGTAACCGGCTTCGTTAAGGAGCGCTACGACGAGAGCGGAGGCGATCTGACCAGCATGCTGTCGCTCGTAACTTTGCAGCGTGAAGTATGCAGCAGCCGCGACGCCGTTTTCCTTACGCTTGTTAATTTGTTCAAGAAGACGAGCGAGGATTCGCCGATGCGTCCGAAGATTTGGGAGCTCGTCGAGAAAATCAAGAGCATCAAAGCGAATACGAAAGCCGAGAAGACGCTCGAGCTCGTGAAGGCTATGGATGAGAAGGTCATTATTTTCACCGAATATCGGGCGACGCAAGAGTATTTGCTGCAGTTCTTCCGTGCGCATAATATGATTGCCGTCCCGTATCGAGGCGGTATGAATCGTGGTAAAAAGGATTGGATGATGGATCTGTTCCGCGGCCGCGCACAGGTACTGATTGCGACGGAGGCTGGCGGTGAAGGCATCAATCTGCAGTTCTGCCACCACATGATTAACTTCGATCTGCCCTGGAATCCGATGCGCGTCGAGCAGCGAATCGGACGAGTGCACCGTCTTGGACAGACCGAGGATGTGAAAATATATAACTTGTGTACCCAAGGAACGATTGAAGAGCATATCGTGGGCTTGCTCCATGAGAAGATCAATCTATTCGAGCTCGTGATCGGCGAGCTGGATCATATACTAGAACGTTTCGAGAAAGGCGACGGCTCCATCGAGCAACGGCTGGCCCGTATGCTTCTGGAAGCGGGAAATGATCAGGATTTAAAGCGCCAGATGAGCGAGCTGGGCAGTTCGCTTAGTCAAATTCGCGGTGAGGTGCAATCAACGGCAACGGCTGGCGAGCCTCTAACTCCATCACGAACGCAATCGCATTCGCATTCTCATGAGCTGATTATCCACACGGACAAGCTCGGACAAACGGTGGAGGTGCGTCCATGAACGAGAAACAAGTTCATAAGTTCGTCAACCGGTATTTGGAAGCAACGGAATGCTCGATTTTGGAAAAGTCGCCGTCTCATTTCACTGTCAAGCTGTCCCCTTTTGCAGACCGCGAACTGACGAACCGCCCCTATTATTGGAGCTTCGTAGATCGGTTAGGCACGGAGCCGGAAACGATGACCTATCTGCTCGTTACCGATAAGCAGAAGTATGACGCGATGGAGAGCGACAAAGCAGCCGCTCCCCCCGCAGAAACAGAAGAGGATCAAGCGGCGAATGCGGCATTAAGCCGCTCCCTCGGGTTCGTTCACGGCAGCTTAGCGTCGAATGTCCGCGTGCCGCGCGAGGATCTTTATTTCGGATCGCGTAAGCTGGAGCAGCTGTTCGACGCGGCCAAGTCCAAGGGCAGCTTCGTCTATCTGTTCCAGGAGATGGACAAAAAAAGTCCGCATCCGTACAGCTCTTCTCCTTACACCGCTTGGCTAGCGGTCAATATGCGAGTCGAATTCGCTTGCGATCGCAAGCGCGAGGAAATTCATAGCTTTGGGGTATCGCTAGCCACTGGCTTATGCGTGGAGCAATTCCATGATCGTTTGGTGACGATGAAGCTTACGCCGCGTCTGCCTTCCAACATCCACATTACGCGCAACGGACTATCGTACAACAAAGCGATGAGTATCGTAGAAGCCGCGCTGGAACGCAAGCTCAAGAGCTACGATTACGGCTGGGCTGGTGAAGCGTCCGCAAGGCTTGAAGAAGAGCTGGCAAGAATCACAGGTTATTATGAGCCGCTGATCTCGAACGCCCTTGAAGAAACGAAGGCTGCTATCGAGGAGCAATTCGTTCAGCGGCAAGCCGAAATTCGTTGGCAATTCGAACCGCGCGTGACGGCATCCGCCATTAACTGCGGCATCATCCACCTCGAGGGCATCGATTGACAGTATTGTGACCACATTCGCATGGATACGTCAAAAAAAGGCGGTCGGAAGGCCGCCTTCGCCTGACAAGTTGCAACAGTCTTTTTGCTGCATGCAGCGTACAATTCTAGACATAGGACAGGCTTGTCCCTAATCGAGACAATGCGGAAGGGGGATCATTCCTTGCCACTTTTGAAATGGCGGAAAATTTTAGCTTCAGTTGCTTTGATCGGATTGCCGCTCTATTCCTTAGGTAGCTTCACCAATGTAAATTCTATTGTTGGGTTAGAAGGAATTCGTGCTAATGCAGCATCTGTTCAAGCAACGGCAATATCGGATGAAATTAGCGATCAAGCCCGTATCTTTGCCAATCAAATCGCATCAGAGCCACCGTTCACAAGCTGGAATCACGCGGACTTATCGATTACCGCTCTTGGACCGGGTATGCATAGCTGGCTTGTGCTTGTAAAGAATAATAAGCAAACCATTGTCGGATATATGGTATTGAATGCGTTGGAAGAGGGAGGTTATCAATTAGGGGAGTACGGCTTAAGCAGCGAGCCTCTATTCGGCGGACAATCTTTGGAGCATTCTATGCTCCAGCTAGGACTTAGCAAGCCCGAAGGCACCGATAAGGTTAATGCAGACCGTATTTACATTCACCCTCTGCTTGCCGCTTGGAAAATAACGTCCGACAATACCCCCTATTACACCGATGCTGCGACCGGCGAGCAATTGCCCGTTACCGCTGAAGGCTGGGAATCTTCTGCCGAGACCGAACAAGCGCAAGCTGCCCTATTCCAAGCTCATACCGACCAAAAGCTGCAAAAATCACATTCGATCGCTTCGTTCGATCCATACGCCAAGCTGTCTTGGTTAACGAATAAGCCGTTGGACATAAATCCACTCAAATACTCATCTTTGCTCGTCAAAATAAATGGCCAACAACAGCTGCGGTATATCGCCGAGCGGTTCGATGGCCAAATGTTTTATGCCTGGTCTGTTGTCGGCTATCACAGCTGGACAAGCGGGCATGCTTATATCGCTTTGGAAGCTGGCGAGGACAGCGGGCTGCGCCGCTACATTCCGCTACAGCTCTTGTTGGGGCTTGGCTCTTTTTATAGCTGAGACGCTCTGACGCTCCGCCCTTATTTTCCACCAAATCATCAAGCTCGCCGGTCCCCATCCAAACCAACGCGTCAGCCACGGCTCCCTCAATGCTTTGGCTGACGATTTCGTTTGTTTCCGCTGTTCCTTCGGTGTCTCCATATAAGTCACGAATTGCTCCGCCACGAAAGTTGCGAATTCTTTACCGCCTTTGATAGCCATTGCGATCACTCCTCCAGCCCATTTTGTTCATGTTATAAGCTTTCCCCGCCTGCTCCCAACATAAACATGCATGAGTTTTCCTCCGATAAGCCACGATAAGCGTATCACTTTACGCGATGGAGGAATTCCCGTTATGCACCGTTCCCTGCTTATTTGCCTAATCGCCTTATTACTGCTGGCATCCAGTTCTTCGCAATCGGCGGCTGCGATGCCGTTCCAGCCTGTCATATCGGAGTCGGGGTTTGATTGGGCGCTTCCGAACACCGTCGTCATCATCGACGTTGGTCACGGAGGCGTCGACGGAGGCGCTTCTTACGGCGATATGCTGGAAAAAGATATTAATCTCGCAGTAGCCCATAAGCTGTATGCGATCTTGCGGGCGCAAGGCATTGCTGCCGTTATGAACCGTACAAGCGATTATGCGCTTAGCGAAGACAATCGTTGGCATATTAGCCGGTCCCGCCATCGCAAAGACTTGTCCCAGCGAAGGCAATTAACCGAAGAGATCGACAGCGAGCTGCTGGTCAGCCTTCATGTCAACTCAACGAAGAACAAGTCCAAGTACGGTCCGCTTGTGCTGCATCAGACTAGCGGCGAGAGCGCTCTGCTTGCGTTCTGTATACAGGATGCGCTTAATAGACAGCAAAACACTCAGTTTTTGCCGCGCGAGGGTAAGCCCTTCTATTTGCTGCGCCGCGTTCAGCAGCCGTCTGTTATCGTAGAGATGGGCTTCATCAGCTCCGAAAGGGATCGCGTTATGTTAACCGACCCGGTCAAGCAGCAAGAAATCGCCGAAGCAGTCGCTTCAGGGATTCGGCAATATAAATGGATCGCCCGCTGAGCCGCTCACAAGTGCGGACAACTTCACGAACTGCACGTCGGATTGCATGAGTGGAATCGAATGTTTGAGCACGGAAGCCGTCTTCAATCCCGAAGGGCCTACATGACCGATCGTAACGCCGATCGTATGTGATTCCATATGCTTGCGCAGCAGCGATATTTGCTTTGAAATATGCTGTTCCGTATACACATCGTCCAAAAACACGTCATTGGATACGAGTGGTACGCCTAGCTCTCCTGCAATCTTGGGAACAACCGTCTTGTACGTGGTGCGGCTGTCTAGGAAAAACAAGCCGCGCTCCTTGCAGACGCTAAGGACAATACGCATCATGCGCTCGTCAGCCGTCACCTTCGAGCCCATATGATTGTTCATGCCGACTGCATAAGGCACATCGTCGATCGCCGCTTCCACCCGCTTCCGAACCTCTTCGTCGGATAGATCAGTCGTGAGCGCGCCTGGACCCAGCCATTTTTTAAGCCCTTTATTCGGCTCCATCGGCATATGGACGATGACATCATGTCCCATCTTATGCGATTGCTCGGCATCCTGCTTCGTCGTAGGCAGGAACGGCATGATGGCTGTCGTGAACTTCACCGGCAGCTTCATCATTTCCTCCGTGCCTGTCATCCCGTTGCCGAAGTCGTCAATGACGATAGCAACCAACCGTTTTTGCGGATCTGAAGTCTCGGAATCCACTCGATATGCGCTCGCATTTGCTTGCCTGAAAGCTAATGAACATAAGGCTAAAGTGATTATAAGTATACGTATACTTATGCCGTACTTGCGTTGTTTCAACATAACTGTTCCACCATTCTGCTTTTTTACTTCATTGTTTGTGTAAAGGAAGAAAAATATGCTGAATATTATAACTTTAACCAAACAGTTGACTCATGACTGCACGCCATGCTAACATAAGAAACGTAATTAAGGCATGCGGTCGTGGCGGAATTGGCAGACGCGCTAGATTCAGGTTCTAGTGGTGTAACAGCCGTGGAGGTTCGAGTCCTCTCGACCGCACCAACTTTTATAATCAACAAGCTCGCAATATTGCTCTAGCAGCGATTGCGGGCTTTTTTATTTTCTTGAAAAAGCATACAAAAGGGACAAACGCCATTATGGTGAATGTCCCTTTTGTTTGTCGTCCTTCACGCCTTAATCTACTTCACCTGTTGCGGTTGCAATACTCGATCCCAATGGCGATGCTGTGCAACCCCATCAATGAACGATGTAAAGAACGCTGCATCGGCACTCTCTTCGCCGTTGAGCAACACGCCTGCCGGCTGCGCCCCGTTGCTTCCTGCCTCATGTGCCGCACCGGCGGCAATTAGCAGCCGGACACCGTCTCCTACGGCAGCAATCGTCTTATAATGCTGGAACGCTTCGCGGACGAAACCTGCCGAAGCGATATCACTTAGCAGCTCGTCAACGCCCTGTGCTCCTCCAGCTACATAGACGGCGTCGTACAGAACGGAAGCTGCAGTGAGCAGCGATTGCTGCGGCTCGATCAGCGTGCCGTCGTTGCCGCTTACGGGCGCGAGCGTTTTGCTCACAATGTCCGCCGTTACTTTCGCCGCGGTCAACGCCTTCAACAACCCCTGTACCTCTGCCGTATGGTAACCTGTTCCGAGCATCACCGCAACCTTGCGTGTAGCAGCTGACTTCGCCTTTGTCATCATGCTAAGGGCAGGAGAAATGGCTGTTGGCTCTGTCGCAACGCCCTTGGTCGCATTCGCTCCGATGCCTTCGGCTATCCGCTCTGCTAGCTCCTCCGCCACATGGCTGAAGACATCCACAACTCGCTGCCTAACCTGCTTGGACATCACTTTCCCAAGCTCGAAGCGGAAGGCGTTTACGATCTGGTTTTGCTCGATCGGCGACATGCTATGCCAGAACATCGACGCCTGGCTGTAGTGATCCTCAAAGCTATCGCTTCTTGCCTTGATCTTCCGCCCGTCTACCTTCTCCTCATAATGACGGTAGCCGCCTTCGCTTGGCGGTACTGGCGCTGGATCATTGTTCGCTAGGCCATTCTTATGATAGCTCGTCTGTCCCGGATTAATCGTCATCCGGTGCATGCCGTCCCGTTGATTGTTATGTACCGGCGCGATCGGTCGGTTGATCGGAATTTCCGCGAAGTTCGGTCCCCCTAGGCGAAGCAGCTGCGTATCAGTGTACGAGAACAGCCGACCTTGCAGCAAGGGATCGTTCGTAAAGTCAATGCCGGGTACGAGATGTCCGACATGGAAGGCAACCTGCTCTGTTTCCGCGAAAAAATTGTCCGTATTCCGATTCAGCGTCATTTTGCCAACGATTCGTACGGGGACGATCTCCTCCGGCCATAGCTTCGTCGCGTCCAATATATCGAAGTCAAAGCTGAACTCATCCTCTTCCTTCAGTATTTGAACGCCAAGCTCGAATTCGGGATAATTGCCCTGCTCGATCGCATTCCACAAGTCGCGGCGGTTGAAGTCCGGATCCTTGCCGGCGATCTTCTGCGTCTCGTCCCACACTAGCGAATGAACGCCAAGCTTTGGCTTCCAATGGAACTTGACGAAGTGAGACTTTCCTTTCTCATTAATGAATCGGAACGTATGCACGCCGAACCCTTCCATCATACGGAAGCTGCGAGGCAGCGCCCTTCCTGACATAACCCACATAATCATATGGGCGGTCTCCGTATTCGTGCCTACGAAATCCCAGAATGTATCATGAGCCGATGAGGCTTGAGGAATCTCATTGGGGGGCTCAGGCTTTACGGCATGGATAAAGTCGGGGAACTTTACCGCGTCCTGAATGAAGAACACCGGCATATTGTTGCCGACAAGATCGTAATTGCCTTCCTCTGTATAAAATTTCACCGCAAAACCGCGCACATCGCGCACCGTATCGCTTGAGCCGCGAGATCCTGCTACGGTAGAGAATCGGACGAACAGAGGCGTGCGAAGCGACGTATCCGTCAAGAACTTGGCTTTCGTGAACTCCGCAAGCGATTCGTACAGTTCGAATTCGCCATGCGCGCCGAACCCTCTAGCATGCACGACACGCTCAGGAATACGCTCATGATCGAAGTGCGTCATTTTCTCCCGGAAGTGGAAGTCCTCCATTATTGTCGGACCGCGCGGACCAACCTTCAGGGAATGCTCATCATCCTCGATCCGCAAGCCTTGATTCGTCGTTAAAGCCTCGCCTTGATCCGTAACGCGATAGGCATTTAGTTGCTTTTGCTTGGCGTTGTCCTTATCATTCATTTGCACATTCCCCCTCTTCAAGATTAGGCATAGTATCCGCCACATCAGGATCATTTATCCTGTTATTCCCATATGAAGCTCTCTGTCGATAATTCCGATAAAGCTCGCTAGCGAACGATTATACGAGAGCATCGTTTTGTCTATCGATGAGGTTCTCGTTCCAAGGAGCAAGCAAAACATGCAAGAAACTGAGAAATAGCCATTTTAACCCATGAAATCCAAGAGAATGGCCTATAATATTGCCAAATTGAACGAATTTGGATGATAACGATGTTTGCAAGCGCTTTAAACAGCATTATATAATGGGGGCGTAATAGTAAATAGTTAGGACATCAGGAACATGTTATAAGACAATATGAAGGCGATGTTACCTGTTAAGGTACAACCTCGTGCACGCTATGTGTAATCGAGGCTGTGCCTTTTTGTGTTGTCCACCAAAGAGAGGAAGGTGCGCCCGTCAGTATCGCTCCGGCCTACGACAAGCAACGAATCAACCTTCCCTGCCGCCGGATTGATTCGCAATACCTGTTTGCCAAACCTATCGAAGGGGTGTTCTTATGTTAAAAAGATCAAAATGGTTTTCCCTGTTTGTCAGCATGATGCTCGTCTTCGCCCTCGCCGCATGTAACTCAGCCGGCAACAATGGCAATGAAGGCAATCCCGCTCCTGCCACCAATGCGCCAACCAATGAAACGGCAGAGGAAGGCAACACGGATGAGCTAGTGCCGGAGAAAGGCGCAAAGCTGGTCGTGTGGGAAGCACAGGAGCAGCAAGCCTATATGCAGGAGGTCGGCAAAGCGTTCGAAGAGAAATACGGCGTGCCTGTTTCTGTCGAAGTTGTGACAGGCGGCGATCAAGGCGCTAGATTGACGACGGATGGCCCGTCCAAGACGGCTGCAGACGTATTGACTCTGCCGCATGATCAGATCGGTCTGGCAGTGAAAGCAGGCTTGCTCCTGCCGAACGAAGTGTTCGAAGAAGAGACGCGGACGAACAATGTAGAGACGGCCGTCACGGCATCTTCCTTCGACAACGTGCTGTACGGCTATCCGAAGTCGGTTGAGACGTATGCAATGTTTTACAACAAGGACATCCTGCCGGAGCCTCCGAAAACATGGGATGAAATCATCGCATTCGCCGACACCTTCAACGATCCCGCGCAGAAGAAATACGCAATTATGTGGGAATTCGTCGGCTACTATACGTATCCGTTCATCGGCAGCTACGGCGGCTACATGTTCGGCGACAACAATACGAACGCGGACGATATCGGCTTGAACAAAGGCGACGTCGTTCAGGGCTTCGAGTTTCTGCGCAAGTTAAAGTCGATCTTGCCGATGAATGCAGGAGATATAACGTATGACGTCAAAACACAGCTGTTCCAAGAAGGCAAGCTGGCGCTGAACATCGACGGTCCTTGGTCGGTCGCAGCGTTCAAGGACAAAGTGAATTTGGGCGTCGCTCCGCTTCCGAAGTTTCCGAATGGCAACGACTCGATCTCGTTCTCGGGCGTGAAATCCTATTACGTCAACTCCTATACGCCGTATCCTGTCGCTGCTCATCTGTTCGCGAACTTCGCCAGCAGCAAAGAAAACCAGCTCAAAAACTATCAAATGACTGGTGCGATTCCTACGAACCTGGAAGCAGGCGAAGATCCACTCATTAAGGACGACCCGATTACGAGCGGTTTCTTCCTGCAATTCGCCAATTCGGTGCCGATGTCTTCCGTACCTGGCGTAGACCTTGTATGGGAAGCACTGAAAGCTACCTTCATCGCACTGTGGGACGATACGAGTCTTGATATTAAGACAACGCTCGACAATATGGTCCAAACGATTAAGGACGGTATGAGCGCAAGGTAACGAGTATTTAAAAAACGGCCCATTCGCCCGCTCCTGCAATAGGTGCGGACGAGGGGCCGTATCCTGCGAGAAAAGAGGCTGCTGCCCCATGACCAACCGACGCGCGGGCGCGATATTATCGGCCCTGCTGATAGGCTCTGGCCAGCTCTACAACAGGCAATGGCTGAAAGGCTTATTGTTTGCGGCTTTAGGCCTGACGAGCATTTACTTCTTCATCTTCGAGCTTTTTGACCTACTCCGAGGATTAATTACGCTTGGCGACCGTCCGAGCGGATTCATGAAAGTCGGCAAAATGACGCGCCTTGTCGAAGGCGACCATTCGATCTTCATGCTGATCAAAGGACTTGTTGCCTTAATAGCGGCTTTGCTCATTCTTTGCTACTACGTATTGAACATTCGCGACGCTTATCTCGTCGGCAAGCTCCGGGACAACGGCGGCAAGCCGAACCGCTTCAAGGAATCTCTGACGATGCTAGGACAGAAGCATTTTGCTTATTTGGTGCTGCTTCCCCCGTTTATTGCCATCGCTTTCTTGACCGTTCTGCCGCTTATTTTCTCGATTCTGCTCGCCTTCACGAATTACGCGGATCCAATCCTTCCGCCAGCCAATCTCGTCGACTGGGTCGGGTTCGATAATTTCATGAAAATGATCAATATGAAGGTATGGAGCAAAACGTTCGTTGGCGTACTCCAATGGACGATCGTATGGGCAATCCTCGCTACGGTCACGACCTATCTAGGCGGCGTCGTCGTTGCGGTGCTCATCCATCAGCCGGGCGTGAAGTTCAAGAAGTTTTGGCGGACGGCGCTTATTATACCGTTCGCTATTCCGAATATGATCTCGCTGCTCGTTATGCGCAATATGTTCAACAATCAATTTGGTCCTGTGAATGATTACTTGCGGGCGATCGGACTGAATGGCCTCCCTTGGCTGACCGATCCGTTCATGGCGAAAGTAACCGTCGTACTCGTCAATATGTGGATGGGGATCCCGATTACGATGATATTGGCATTTGGCGTTCTGACGACGATTCCCCGCGATCTTTACGAAGCCTCGGATGTCGACGGAGCGGGGTCGCTGCAGAAGTTCCGCTACATTACGATGCCGATGGTGCTGTTCGCTACGGCTCCGGTGCTCATCATGAATTTTGCGGGCAATATTAACAACTTCAACGTCATCTACTTGCTTACGGGCGGCGATCCCGTTAACGTCGGTTATCAATTTGCAGGCCATACCGACTTGCTTGTAACGTGGCTTTATAAGCTGGCGCTTAACCAGTCGCAATTCAGCTTTGCGTCCGTAATCGGCATTTTCATCTTTATGTTCATCGCCTCCTTCTCCATCTGGAGTTATACGCGGACGCGATCCTACAAAGAGGAGGATATGATCCATTGAGACTCTCATCGGCCAAATGGAAATTAGGCGCTACCTACCTCCTATTAACGATACTTACGGTCATCAGCATTTATCCGGCATTATGGATATTGTTATCCTCGCTGAAGACTGGCAACAGTCTGTACAGCGAGTCCTTTATCCCTAGTGAAATGACGCTCCAGCATTATTACGATTTGTTCGAAAAAACGAAGTACGGCACTTGGTTTCTCAATACGCTTAAGGTTGCCGTCTTCTCGACCATGATTGGAACATTTCTTCTTCTTATCACCTCTTACGCCATCTCTCGCTTCCGGTTCGCCGGTCGCAAAACGACGCTTAAAATATTTCTTGTGCTGCAGATGTTTCCCGGCTTCATGGCGATGATCGCGATCTTCGTCCTATTGAATTCCATCGGCTTGCTGGACTCCCATTGGGCGCTCATTCTCGTCTACAGTACGGGCGCGATCATTACGAACGTTTTCGTGGCCAAAGGTTTTTTCGACACGATTCCGAAGAGCCTTGAGGATGCGGCCCGCATCGACGGCGCAAGCCATCTGAGAGTGTTCATGGGCATCATCGTTCCCTTATCAACACCGATGCTGACCTATGCCAGCCTCATGATCTTCAATGGCGCCTTCGTCGACTTCATCTTCGCCGATCTCATCCTCCGCACGGAGGAGCAGCGCACGCTTGCTGTCGGGTTGTATCGTATGGTCAGCCAGCGCAACTCGACGGAGTTCACGATGTTCGCTGCCGGCGCCGTCCTTGTCGCCGTGCCCGTGACGATGCTGTTCCTATTCTTGCAGCGTTTCTTAATTGAAGGGTTAACGGCAGGCGCTTCGAAAGGCTGAATGTGGACGAAAAAAGGAGGTGCCCCAAAAGCATACAGCTTTGGGCACCTCCTTTTGTACTCTTACTCGCTGCCTATTTTCTCAGCGACATCGCCTGCGATCTCGGCTAGCGTAATTTGGCCAAGCTTATTTTCCATCGCTTGCTGCGCTTCGTTGAAGGCTCTTTCCAGCGAGGTTTGAATGTTGCGCCCGACGCCGCAATTCGGATTCGGCTTCTCGTGAATCGCGAAAAGCTCATCCTGAATGGGACTTGTTACGGCCTGATATATATCGAGCAGCGTAATCTGATCGGTTGGCCTCGTAATGACGGCACCGGCTACGCCTGCATTCGTCGTGACGAGTCCGGCCTTGCTTAACATACCGATAATCCGGCGGATAACGACCGGATTCGTATTGACGCTTCCCGCAATCAGCTCCGAGGTCATCCGCTCGCCTTCGCTAACGTCCAATAACGTCATAATATGAACCGCTACCGCGAATCGATTACTAGTCACGTCCTCACCCTCTCGTCGTTACAATATGTAAGCATTATAGTTACACGAGACAGCGATTGTCAATGATCCGCGAACGTTACTTGACCGCCTTCGAGCGACTGAATTCTAGCAAGCGACTCCACCTGATAGCCAAGATCGATCAGCTTCTGTCTGCCTGGCTGGAATGTCTTCTCGATGACGATGCCGATCCCAACGACCTCTGCCTCCGCTTGCTTCACAATACCAGCCATGCCTAGTGCGGCGTCGCCATTAGCTAGAAAGTCGTCAATAATAAGCACGCGCTCCCCTGCCGAGAGAAACTTGCGCGAGACGGACACCTCGCTCACTTCCTGTTTCGTGAACGAATAGACGCTCTCCGTGTACAAATCGTCCTTCAGCGTTAACGATTTTCGTTTGCGCGCGAAGATCAGCGGTACATCCAGCTGCAAAGCAGCCATTACTGCAGGCGCAATGCCGGACGACTCCAGCGTCAATATTTTTGTAATGCGGCTGCCTTCGAAACGTTCGACGAACAGCTTGCCGACTTCCCACATCAATTGCGGATCAACCTGATGATTGAGGAAGGAATCCACCTTCAGTACATTTTCATTTAGGACGATGCCGTCCTGCATAATTTTTTGCTCCAGCTTGTTCAACGCCTGCTCCTCCACCTATCCTCTATTTTTCTAATCCAATACTTGACTATGTTCTATTATACATGATAAGATAAATCCCGTTGACACATTATTTTGCGGTCGTGGCGGAATTGGCAGACGCGCTAGATTCAGGTTCTAGTGGTGTAACAGCCGTGGAGGTTCGAGTCCTCTCGACCGCACCATAATCATCAAAGGCTACAGCTCATGAGCTGTAGCCTTTGTTCGTTTATTATTGACTCCGATACGCCTCATTGGCGCGAATAACCGCCACTGTCCGTTCCGCTAGCTTCGATATCGGCACGATCCCGAACCCATCGACACCGGAACGGATTTGATCCCGAAGGGGTTCGATCCACTTCTCCGGAAGACGAGAAGCCCCGTTTCGCATGCCAATGACAGAGCCCGCCGTAGCCCCGTTGCAATCCGTATCGAACCCGGCTGCAACGGCCTTTCCGATCGTAGACTCCAGCTCTCCTTCGCCGTACAGCAACGCGACGGTGACAACCATCGCATTCGAAATCGTATGACACCAATGATAGGGATGGGATTCATCGTATTTAACGTGAATCCGCTCAATAGCTTCTTCATAAGACAGGCCGTCGCTATGCCATTGCAGCACCTCGGCCAGCTCTGCAGCCAGCCTGCTGGTCGCCGGAATTTGCTCGAGTCCTGCCATGACGATGTCCTCCATCTTTTCCGTTACCGCCGCTGCAGCCAGCATGGCTGCGACCCACATCGCACCGTATATGCCGTTTTTCACATGGGAGACGGAAGCATCGCGCCATGCCGATTCGGCGGCCTTCTCCGGATTTCCGGGATACATATAACCGTAGAAGTCGGCCCTAATTTGGGCGCCGATCCACTCCCGGTACGCATTCCGATAGGAGGCGGAGGCAGGAGGGCCGACTAGATTAAGTAAATTGCGATATGCGATTCTTTCGGCCGTGCACGTACGCAGCGCCGGCAGCAGATTGAGCCAAGCTTCCGCAACGTCATCCGGCGTGAAATCGCAGCCGTATTTCTCCACGATGGCAAGGCCTAAGATCGTATAATTCAGATCATCGTCTTCTACCATATGCACTACGTTGTTGATCCAGCTCACGCGACGGTTTCCGTAGGAGCCGCCTTCATTAATAACGTCATATTTTGCGGCAATCAACGGATCGATATCGGACGAGATATAGTATCGAATCGGCGAATTGTCCGTTTCCCTGATCAAACCATCAATTCGTTCTCTTCGCCAACCCTCTATCGGATGGCCGAGCAGACATCCCGCCGAACGGCCGAGCCATGCCCCATATACCCGATCTTCCATATCGATGCCTTCAAAGGAAGCAGCCTGCTGCTCTATACGGATGCCTCGCTCCCGCCTCAGCGCGCGAATGCCTTCCAAATCCGACGGTTCTGAATACGGATAACCTTCGATAAGCGGCAGTCTGCCCATTGCGTCCAAATATTCGGCCGCCATTTGCTCGCGCAGCGGATCATTCGGATCCAAGCCGGACATTCTAGCGAACTGCTCCTCCAACTGCCCGCCAATCGCCTTGCCTTCATCTATCCCCTGCCGCCGTTCGATTTCGATATGATGCCCGTATTGCAAGTAATAAAGCACCGAAGCTTTCATAGGATTCGATCACCCTGCTTCCCATTGGCACTACAATCGATGAACTAGATTGGCAATATAAAACCGTCATAGGCAACGATAATTTGTTCAGGATCAAATATAGCCTTTAATTGCTCGTGCTGCAGCCCGATATTATGCGAGAAATGGGTAGCGACCACTCGGCTGCCGTCATGCAGGACGCCGTTCGTCCTAAGCCTGTCGCGGATCGCGATAACCGATTCGATATTGAGATGGCCTCCTGTGAATGGCAAATTGCCGTTCGTGCAATCCAAGATGGCTGCATCCACGGTCGTTCGCTCAAGCCATTTCCAAGTCGCATCGGGAAGAAGTCCGGTATCATGACCGTAAAATATGCGCTTCCCATCCTTCTCGATGAGAAAAAGCAGGCAGGTCTCGTCGGGATCATGGTTGGCTGGCAGGGCCGTCACTTTAGCGGTTCCCGTATCCACCGTCTCGAATGGAACGATTCGCTGAAGAATGAGGCGATCCGCATCCGGCCTGCCTACGGCGTCGCGGCATTTTCGAATGACGGCATCGTGGCCGTATACGCGCAGCGGATAATCCAGGCCATGCGCATATACAGGCAGACGCATTTCCAAATCCTCCGCGCGCAAATGATCCAGATGCGTATGCGTCACGAACAAATCCTTCACGAGTCCGAGATCGATTCCGTCACGCAGCACATGATGCAGCGTATCGGGTGGAAAATCGATCTTCAGCACGCCATCTATAATGACAGAGCTCCTCGTTCGTATGTTAGGCCCGCCGAGTCTCCGAGCCTCGGCGCAATGTCCGCACCGGCAGAACATTGCGGGATAACCTTCCGCTGCTGCCGTTCCAAGAAAATGAATATTCACGTCTTGCCTCCATTCCGTTTTTCTAGAGCATTGCTGCGATTCTCGTCACGTTGCCCACCGCATCGATCGAACCGCGCTGGGGTTCCTCGTCTCCCTCGAATTCGACGGACAGCCAGCCGTCATAACCAGCATTTTGCAGCGTCCCGAATACGTATTTCAAATCAACAGCGCCTTCCCCCGCAACTTTGCCCAAGTACAGCTCCCCTGTTAGCGCTCGAATAACCGACCCTGTCGTTCCCTCCGGCACGGGAAGGAAATCCTTGACATGCACATGGCCGACATAGTCCTTCAGTTCATCGACCGCTTCGCTCGTGCTTTGCCCAACAAGCAAAAAGTTGCCCGTATCGAACGTGCTGCGAAGCGCGTCCGAGTTCACTTTGCGTATGATATCCATCACCTGGTCGCTTCGCCCGGCAAACAATCCATGATTTTCGAGGCACAGCGTCACGCCGCTCTGTTCCGCATACTCGGCTGCCTTGCTCAGCCCTTCTACTACATATTCCAAGCCCTGCTCATACGTAATCGAATCATTCGGCAGGTCGCCCGAAAACACGCGCACGACCTTCGCTCCGAAATGGACCGCGGCATCGACGGCGTCCGTCACCTCTTTCACCTGCCCCCTTCGCTGCTCCTCGTCTGCCACAACGAAATTGTTACAGGCGCTGAAGCAGGCCACCTGCAAGCCGTATTCTTGCAGCGCTGCATCTATCAATGGGATATCCTTTTCCTTGTCTTTCCAAAAACAGCTGAGAAGCTCGACGCCTTGGACGCCGACCTCGGATGCGAATTCGAGAAAATCGACGGTGTCCCATTTTTGCTCGTACCAGTATTTATGCACGCTCCACATACTAAGAGCTATCTTCAATTCATTCACTCTCCCGTGTCCGAAGATGGATAGTTTGCGCTGCGATAAATCGCTTCCGTCAATCCGATAACCTTGCTCGCGTATTCGCCGGATACAAGTACTTCATGCTCGTCGCGAATGGCGTCAACGAAGCTTTTATCCTGATTCGTCGTTCGTACGGGCAACTCTACCTCAATCGCTCCATCCTTGTAGGTCATCAACTCAAGCCTGCCATTGTCGAGATAAATGACGCCAAGTTCGCCGCAGAATGAATAATACTCCCGATATCCCGGCACATAGCCGATAATATTTAGCCCCGCGACCGCACCCTCCTTGAAGCGGATGCTGGTGAAGGAATCTATCTCCACAGGCGCCCCCTGCGTGCTTACGGTCGACTTGACCTCCAGAGGCGTCAGTCCGGTCGTCCATAATAGAACGTCGATTATATGGCTGCCTGAATCCATCAGCATACCGCCGCCCGACAGCGCCGCGTTCTGCCTCCATGTACCGGTCTGACTGAGCTTCCAATCCTGGTATAAAGTAGCGTTAATCGACGTCAGCTTGCCGATTACACCATCAGCGATCGCTTGGCGGATGTACAGAAACTCCGGTTGAAAATGTCTCTGGTAAGACACCTGCAGCAGTCTTTCACGCTCCGCAGCAACTTGTATGAGCTGCTCCGCCTCCTCGGAAGAGCAGGTCATCGGCTTCTCGATCAGTACGTGACAGCCAGCGATCAACGCATCCCTGGCCTGCTCGAAATGCTGCGTATGCGGCGAACAGACGATGACCGCGTCCAAGCCGCCCTTGCCGAGCATTTCCCGATGATCGGCATACCGTTCGGTTCGCGCAAGTCCAAATGCCGAAATAAAACGGGAAGATGCTTCCTCGCTCGGATCGGCGACGGCGGCAATTTCCACTTGCGGCAGCGCAAGCATCTGTCCGGCATGAAGATGGGCGATGCCGCCGGTTCCGATAAAACCAAGTTTGATCGTTTCCATATATGGACTCACTCCTTCTCTTGTCCGTCCCATTTCCATCCGCGTCTCGATCCCGGTACGGTTACTTTTGTTTCGGCCGCAACCGAATTGGGCGGTTTCTCCGAGAACAACCACCGGTCCGGCGTATCCTGAATGCCGCTAAGCTCCAACTCGAATGCGCTTTCGGGCAGATGAATGGAACGTAATGTAATCCGATTGCCGTCTACAACGGAAGATTCCCATACGACTCTGCTGGCGCGGCCGTCAATCCAGATCGTACCGCCGCCTTCTGGCAGCGCCTTCCGTGCTTCAATTCGCTTGTTGAACGTTAACCGGACTTCATGTTCACCTAACCGTTCGATTCGCATCGGCGCTGGCTTGTCATCGTACATATAGCCCCCTGTATGATACTCATAGGCCGTCCACGCCGAGAAGCCGAGCGCGAACGCCGTTCTGCTGAACTCCCCAAGCCAGCTTCCGCCCTTGATCATATGCCTAGCCGACCCAATATCGGCTTGAACCGCAAGCGGAAGCAGCGGATGCCTTTGTCGGATTTGTTCGACGAAAGGCCTGTAATCCTTCACGTAATCGGCTGGCAGATCGCCTCGAGTCCAATCCGGCCAATGCGTTTGCAAATAATGAATGTCCGGCCGTACCTTCTCGATCATCGACGGCGCGTCGAGGCCTTGATCCTCCCGAAGCCGCTCCACGCTGCCTAGTCCAGCGTTTATGGCGAGCGACCAGGTCGCTACTAAGATATCAGGCCTCGCCTCGCGAACGCCGTCCTTGCCATTAATCATTTCGTCGATAAATCCGTTCACCGCTTCGACGCGAAAGCTGACCCACTTCCTGTAAGTCATAGGATCGTTGGCATAGTAGCGATCCGAATCGGGATTCGTGAAATCGGGCATTCGGATGCCGTATCGGGAAATAAAGGCCGCCTCCGCATGTGGACCGACATCCCCATAGACGCCTCGCCCGATGCCTCCCCATTCCGGAAAATACGGCTCTGCGATCTCGATGCCGTCGAACGGGTAGTCGGACACCAGCCTTGCCATCGCGGCCTTCTTCCATTTGACGTAGCCTTCACTGAAAGGAGATAACCGTTTGAAGCCGTCATCGACCTCCGTTAACAGCTTCATTTGCCAGGAAGGCCATTCCTCGGGAAACCGTTCCACCGAGAACGTGCCGTTGCCAATGACCATTGCCCACACCGGAATGCCTCTTTGGCGGAACGCCTTGATCAGCCCTGCATCCACGACATGTTCGTTGACTACAAAATAGTGAACGCAGCAAAAACCGGCCAGCTCGATTTCATCGACGATGCTTTCTGCCGAACGTTGCCGATAATAAGCAAAGGAGGGATCGATCTGAATGCTCGGACCGGCAAGCGCCCGTCTTCTTAGCCCCTCATCTATCCACATAGACAATCAACTGCGCCCCCTTTTTCCTCTCCTCTTAAATAGGTATGACTGCACTTCGGAAGAATATATCCGTTATCCGCCGCGATTTAAAAAAATAATTCCAATGACCGAACCTGATGTATAATAAGGGCAAACTTCATCTTATCTGTTCATTTAGGGAGGTCATTGTATGAGTAAAGTCGTGTACGTACCGCTCGACGAACGTCCTTGCAATGCGAAGTTTCCCATCATGCTGGCTGCTATCACAGATCTCAAGCTTTCTTCGCCGCCGCGAACGCTGCTAGGCATTAAGAAACAGCCCGCGGATGTCGAAGGCATCCGCCATTGGCTGCTGAAGGAAACGTCGGACGCCGACTATTTGATCGTATCCGCGGATCTGCTCGTCTACGGCGGAATCGTCCCTTCCCGCCTTCATCAACTGCCGCTTGCGGAATGCGCCGCCAGGCTAGGCTTTCTCCGAGAGTTAAAGCGTTCTCACCCCGCTCTGCGCATATACGCCTTTAATTTGATTATGCGGGCGCCGGCGTACAACAGCAGCGACGAGGAACCGGATTATTACGAGCAGCACGGTCACTCCCTCTTCCGGTACGGCTGGTTGAGCGACAAGCAGTCCTCGGTACCGCTGACGGGAGAAGAGCAAGCGGAATGGGAGTCGCTTCAGACCGACGTTCCGGCTGACATGCTAGCCGATTTTTTGCGGCGCAGAGCTACGAACGCCGAGGTGAACGAGCTCGCTATCAACCTCGTAAACGAAGGGATCATCGAGCATCTCGTTATTCCGCTCGACGATAATGCTCAATTCGGCTTCAGCCCGATGGAACAGCGGAAGCTGCTCTTAACGGCCGAGCGACATAATCTCATGGATCGGGTGCTGCTCTATCCCGGAGCGGACGAGATCGGCTGTATCCTTTTCGCGAGAGTGTTCTGTCGGATCAAGAACTATATGCCTGAGGCGGCGGTACGCTATTCCTCCACGCTGGGACCGACCATTATCCCCAAATACGAGGACCGGAGCTTGAACGAAAGCGTCAAATCCCATCTTCATTCCGGAGGCGCCTACATGAGCGATTCCTCAGCGACGGCGGATTTTGTGCTTATGGTCCATTCTCCTCCCGTCTCGCAGCATGAGGTCGCCGAATCACCGAATCCCTACAAGGATCGCCATCGCTCCTACTTCTCGGAAGTGCATATCCCGGAGTTCGTCTTCGCGCTTGAAGCGCTCGCCGGCAAAGGCAAGCTGATCGCCCTAGCCGATGTTGCCTCCTGTAACGGCGCTGACCATACGTTGATGCGCTTGCTGTCCAAGAAGGAGCTATTACCCCGAATAACGGCTTATGCTGGCTGGAATACGTCCGGCAACACGCTTGGAACCGTCGTTTCGCACGCTATTATCGCCTCTTACTACCGCAACCAAGATTCCCGCCCTGACCATACCGACCGCATGAACAGCTGCTTTTACCTATACCGGCTTATCGAAGACTGGGGTTACCAATCCATCGTCCGCCAAGAAGCCGCCAGCCGTTTGGGCGAATTAGGCGGAACCTACTTTCAGGTCGGCCATATCCGCGAGCAAGTATCGCAGCTTATCACGCAGAGGCTTCACGAGTTTTGTGCCGAATATTTAGGAGAGACGGCAAGCGGCGCTATAGACGGTCTCAAGGCCGACCTCCCTTGGAATCGGATGTTCGAAGTGGATCTAACGCTGCAAATGTAAAAAAGGCGGTGCAGGTGAATATGCCTGCACCGCATTTTATTAGCCTTTTGCATGGATTTCATACAATCAAAAAGCCAGAAACGAGAACAAATCAGCTTTTGATTAGATTTAGTGCAGGTAATAAATAACCTCAGTAAACCTCAGTAATCAAAATGAATTTCTTTGCCCAGAGCCGCCGATTCGTAGATGCCGCACAGCATTTTCATAACCTCCACTCCGTCCTCCACGGGGCTGCGCGTTTCTTTTCTGCCGAGACAGCTGTCAATGAAGTGGTTGATTTCGTTTTGGAAGCCGCCCGTAAAATCGAAAGCCAGCTGGTCGACCTGCGGCGTGACGTTAAGAATCGTGTCATGTTTCTCCGCAACGATGAACAAGCTCGGCTCGATCTCCGCGCCGCCTTTGTCGCCGTACAGTTTGACCGTAATTTCATCCTGCTTCGCATGGAGCGTGAAGCTTACGTCGACCATCAGAGATGCGCCGTTCTCGAAGCGGATGATCGCGTTAGCCAAGTCTTCCACCGTATTTTTGCTGGAATCGTAATCCGATGCTTGATAGAAAGAGAGATTGTTGATATGGGCTCGGTTGCCAAGCTGGGAATAGGTATTGCCGCTAATCGATTTCACCTTCGGCTTGCCCATTAAATACCAGCAAATATCGATGATGTGGACGCCGAGGTCGATAAGCGGTCCGCCGCCGGACCGCTCTTTGTCCGCGAACCAGCCTCCCGGATTGCCTAACCTGCGCAAGCAAGTCGCTTTGGCATAGTAGATTTCGCCGAGCTCTCCCGCCTTAATGAATTGGTTCAAAATATCGGTGTTCGAGCCGTATCGACGGACGAAGCCGACCTGGAGCACTTTGCCGCTCTTCTTCACCGCCTCCTCCACGCGCAGCGCTTCTTCCACCGTCTTGCAAAGCGGCTTCTCCACGAGCACATGCTTGCCGGCTGCCACGGCGGCGATGCTTATTTCGGCATGCGAATTGTTCCAGGTGCAGATGCTGACGGCGTCGATTGCCGGATCGGCCAGCAGCTCGCGGTAGTCGGCGTATACATGCTCCGCGCCGTATGCGGCCGCCTTCTTCTTAGCGCGTTCTTCGTTCAAATCGCAAATGGCATAGATCGTTACTTCCGGATTGCGCGAATAGGAGCCCAAATGAAATTCCGAGATGCTTCCCGCGCCAATGACACCGATATTTACTTTTTTCATACGTCAACATCGCTCCCTCTTCTATAAATCGAATCCGTTCTCGAAGACTTGCAACTGTTCGTTGATGCGCGTTACGAACCGCCTTACGATTTCTTGAGGCCGCGTAATAGCCGTACCGACGACGACGGCATGCGCACCGGCTTCAAAGCAGCGTAAGCATTCGTCGATCGTCCATATTCGCCCCTCCGCGAAAACCGGCACCCTATCGAGCGCGGCCAGCCTCGCTACCAATGCAATATCGGGGACGGACTGCTGCGGACTATGCGGCGTATACCCCGACATCGTTGTCGAGACGACGTCAACGCCGAGCTGCATCGCGGCAATGCCTTCCTCGAATGTGGATACATCGGCCATTATAGGCGTTTCGGGAAAGCTCTTGCGTATGTCCGCGATAAGCCTTTCGAGCGTATCGTTGCCCGGCCTCGTCATCGCGGTGCTGTCGATCGCAACAACATCAGCCCCGGCGCGGACGATTTCCTGCACCTCCCGAAACGTAGGGGTAATGTATACCTCGCTGTCCGGGTAATGTTTTTTGTAAAGACCGATTACCGGAACCGTGCACCTCTTCTTAATAGCGGCTATATCCTGAGGCGTATTCGCCCGGATGGCAGCCGCTCCGCCCGCCTCCGCCGCGACAGCCATCGCAGCCATCATATAAGATCCGAATAAAGGCTCGTTCGCAAGCGCTTGGCATGATACGATGAATCCGTCTTGGAGTCCCGCGATTGTCGGATGGATCATAGAGACACCCGCTTGCGGATCGACCCCGTGTTGTACAGCCATACCTGCGCCGCCGCTCCAATGACGCCGGCATTCGCGCCTGCGGAAGCCGGCATGATCCGGCAATCGTTCCACATGCTCGGCGATGTTCTTGCTTCCGCCTGTTTCGTCAAAGCCGCAAAAAAAGGTTCTCCCGCTTCGGCTACCCCTCCGCCAATAATAATCGCCTGCGGATTAAACGTATGAATAATGCCGCCAATGGCTGAGGCAAGCGCGCGAATGGCCGTATCCATCGCTTTTGCTGCAATCGCGTCGCCTTCCATCCAGCTTGCGATCACCTCCCTGGCGGTGATCTCGTCTCCGTACTTGCCGAAGGCATGCCCGGACTCTCTCGCCAGCCTCGCCAAGCTCGGACCCGAAGCATAAAGCTCAAGACAGCCATAATTGCCGCAGCTGCAGCGAGAACCGTTGAAATCAACGGTTATATGACCCAGCTCCCCTGCCCCTCCGGAGCTGCCCCGCAGCAGCTTCCCGGATTCCACAACAGCGCCGCCTACGCCGGTGCCCAGTGCCAAACATACAAAATGATCAAGCCCTTTAGCTGAGCCAAAGCATTTCTCGGCGACGGATATAACATTCACGTCATTATCGACGAAAACTGGCAGCCCGAAGCTGTTTTCCACGATTTGTTTAATCGGCGTTCCCGTCCAGCCCGGAAGCGTATCGACCGCGAACGAAACGGAGCCGGAGCAAAAATCGATTTGACCCGCGCTGCCAATCCCAATGCCGTCTATCGAGCCGCCGCCGGAACTAATCAACCGGCTTATGCCGCCCAATACATTTTGCATCACATGCTCGGGTCCTAATGCGGCGCCTGTCGCTTCAATATGCTGTTCGGCAATCGTACCTTCCTCGTCAACGATCGCAAAATGGATCTTGGTCCCGCCTATATCTACACCAACTGCATAGCTCATAGCAGCACTCCTCCGTCATATGCCGTCTGGATTGTTCCCGCTAGCCTACCAGGCCCGTGCGCTCCACGCTCTCGACAAAATACTTTTGCGCGAATAGATAGAGAATGAAGATCGGCAAGATGCCGAGTAAAATACCTGTGTTCAAATAGAGCGATGTATGCGAAATGCCCCCTACATATTCAGGCCGTACGGCGCCAGGCAGCAGATCGAGCATTCTGGCCAGCAGCGTGTAGTTTGGAACGAACAAATTAACGAAGTAGCTGTCGTTCCATTGCCAGATGAAAGAGAACAGCAGCACCGTGGCGATGCCTGGCACCGCGTTGGGGAGCATCACCCGGACGAACGTACCGGGAATGCCCGCCCCGTCCACGTAGGCGGCTTCCTCCAAATCCTTCGGAAGCGATCGGAAAAACTGTCGGAAGATAAAGATGTACAAGCCGTTTTTCAAACCCATGGCAAGACCCGACGAGATGAAAAACGGCCAAAAACTTTCGAGCAGGTTCACGCCCTTGCTGCCGGTGAACAGCCCATACAGCCCGAATACGTCGAAGAAACGGTAATGCAAATACGTCGGTACCATAATCGTTTGCGGCGGAACGACGATCGTGAAGATAACGATGCCGAATAGGATCGAGCTGCCGCGAAACCTTAATCTGGCAAAGCCATAACCCGCAAGCGCGCAGGATACGAGCTGGAGCACCGATGTCCCGATGCTGAGCAGCAGCGTATTCGTAACCGCCTCCGGATAACGAAGATAGTCCATGACGGTTTGGATGTTCTCCAGCGTAAAATGCCGCGGCAGCCAGACAACGGTTGCATCGAACATATCCTGTTTATCGCGCAGCGCGATCGATATCTTCGTTAGTATCGGATACATAATAATGAAGCATATGCCGGTGACGAGCACGGAACGGACGATAACCCAAAGCCAATGCTTCGCTTTCTCGACCGGGCTATGGCGGTCATTCCATCTTGCAGCCGTCCCGACAGCAGAGGCAGCTGCTTCTGACAGGCGGTTTCGCTGTGCTTTATTCGACTCCATCGTTCTGCCCCTCCCTAATCGTAATAAAAGACGCGCTTTGAGATCGCATACGTTGAGACCGCCAATAGGAGCGATATGACGAGAAAATAAATCCAAGACATCGCGGAGCTTACGCCGAAATCCAATCTGCCGAAGGCTGAATCCTGAATCATTTGCGTGAGGCTGTTGTCGTAGAAGGAGTCGATAATGGAATACACCACATTCGTCAAAATAAGCGGCGAAATCATCGGGAACGTTATTTTCCAAAAAGATTCGTAGCCTGTCGCCCCTTCGATCTTAGCCGCCTCGTACAGCGAAGGCGATATGGATTGCAGGCCGGCGAGAAAAATAAGGATTTGCACGCCCGACGAGCTGATAATCTGATAAATCCGGTCTACGGCTCCCGTCAAATAGCTGACGATATCCATGCTCAGCCCCGCTTGCAGCAGCAGCGGCCGCAGCTCGATACTGCGCAATCCGGAGTAATTGCCCTCCATATCAGCGGAAGCGGAGCCGATCATTTGCGCCAAGAAGTTGCCATTGTCCAGCTTGGCGATTACCCCCGAGGCGAGTACGACGGGCAGAAATATGATAGCCCTGGCTAACATCCTCCCTCTGAACTTCTGCGCCAGCAGCGTCGCCGTGAATAAGCTGAAAAACGTAATGAGCGGCACGTCGAGCAGCATTCTGGTAACGGCATCGGTTAACGTCCTCACGTACCAAGCGTCGACGAAAAAAATGTTGTGATAGTTTTGCAGCCCGACGAACTGGAGCGAATAACCTTCGGCGTTCAGCGACAGCTTATTGAAGCTGAACAGCAGCGATTGGACAAACGGGATCAGCATGAGCAGCAGAAAACCAAGCAGCCAAGGGGTAACGAACAGCATGCCGTATATAGCCTTCTTTCGCTGCAGGCTATTGGTTCGTTTCTTAGCCATCCGAATCCCCCCTGACCCAATAATCGTTGGCTGCGACCGTTGTTCCCTCATAATCAAACGGCTCGTCGCCGTAATTGACGATGACGCCTATGCCGTTCTCGTATTCGGTTTTGTACACCTGCTCGGCTAACCGCTCGTGGTCCGTCATGCTCTGCCCTTGTACCTTGTTAAGCACGGCGGCCACCTCGGTATAAGCATCCACCGCTTCGTCCAGCCATCGCTCGTAATAATTCGAGTAGAGGTAGCTGAATCTCGTATCCTTCAGAACCGAGGGCTCTTCATAAAACCAGCTGAAGTAAACGTTCGAGCCTGTTTCGAGCGAGCGCAGCACGTTTTCCCGTACATCCTGCTCATCTGCCGTATTGTACGCCTTGCCCGCGTATTCCACATAGCCGTGCAGCGCCAATTGGATGAAAGGAACGGATTCGGCGGCAAGCTGGTATTCATTGCTTTTCTGCGGCAGGTTTACGATATGCGATACGAATGGCAGCGCGTAAGCATTGCCGCCGTTCACCATAATGTCGGGCGATTGTTCCTGGATTTGTTCGAATGCCGCGATTACTTTCCGTTTGGCGTTCTCTCTCGTCACTTCTCCGCTTCTGCGGAAGTCCGAATAGAGCTCGGAGCCCAAGTCGCGCAAAGAAATGGAGCCTGGATTCAGCTTCCCGTAGTCGGTTAAAAACCCTTTTACCGTTGCTTCAAGCTTTGCCGGCGACAGCAAATAATGCGAAAACCGATCGCTGCGGAAATAAGCAGCCCGGTCGAACTCGTATATTTTCGCGTAGCGGCGAGAGATGTATTGCGCAGCGTCCTCGCCTTTGCTGAAGCTTCCGGAATCGCGGTATACGCGCAGCAATGCCGTGTCTGGATAAAAGCCGCCACCGCCTGCCTGAAGCTTCGCCGCTAATTGCTTCCACTCGCCCTTGCTGCCGATGACGCTATCCATATCGATTGACGACGCCCGTTCATGGTTCAATCCTTCGTTGAACCAGCCCTTGTAGCTAAGGCGAACGTTGCCGATATGCTCGGCGTTCAGCTTCTCTACGATCACCTCCGCCTGCTCAAGATCGGTTAGCGTTACAATCGCTTCGTACGGAAAGCCAAGCCAGTTTTTTGTCTTTGGAATGCTGCCCGTCAGCTCTAGATAAAAAGGCGCTTCGCCTCCCTGCTTTAACTTCTGCATCCCGTAAGCTTCCTCTAGGTAGGATCGGTAGCTGGCCGCCATGCCGGCATAATCGGCTTGCTCTCCGCTTAGAAAGGAGTAATGGATTTTGAGCAGGCCGCGATAGGTTTGCACCGGCGTCTTGTGCATAATTTCGTTAGCACTTAATCGCACCTCGTCCTTAGGCAATATCGTAAATTGCGTCGCTACCGTATTAAATTCATGCAGTCTGCCGCTGATGTCCGCGGACAGCTTGGCGAGCGCATCGCCTTCCTCGATGACTGCAAGGAAAGCCGCGTCGTTTTTTTTCATCCCGAATACCGGCAACCGGCTCGGCTCTAGCGTGTTGAACTTCTCCCGCACATAAATCGTCGAATCTTCGCCGTAGACCGGAATCAAGATCGGCTGCGCCAAGCTTTTGCCGCTGTTGAAGCGAACGAGCGTACCTGAGCCGTCAGGCAATAAAATATAACCGTCGTCCCCCGTTCCCGCCGCGCCGAAATTTTCAAGCACATTAATCATATGGATCCGGTAAGGCGGCGTATCTTCCGTAATCGTGTTTGTATCAACCGATGCGATCAGTTGCTTCCCATCGAGCGTATAGTGAAGCGTCACCGAAAATTTCGGATTGGCATTCGCCTCGGCATCTGCCTCGCCCTGTCCGCTGACGCCGCCATTGTCGATGGCTAGATCCTCTTCCGAATATTCCATCTTCTCGAAGAGCGCGAGCAGCTTCTTCACGACCGCCTTCGGTATGTCGCGCCGTTCATACTCGCCCGCCGCTTCATTGAATTTATAGCGGATCTTAAGCTGCTCTTGGTCGGCCGGGTCTTCCAGCCGCGCGAGCAGCCGTTCCTCGAACCGTTCCTTGCTCACCTTCTGCGGGATCGACTCCAGCCCTTTCTCGGGGTTTCCAAAATGATAAGTGACCGAAACGCCGCTATCGGATCCTGTAATTTCAAATTGATTAAACTTTACGCTGTTGTTATAGCTGTCATAGTCTTTGTTCTGCCCGTTTTTGGTCAAATAAACGAACGACAGCTGCGCCGATAACTTTCCCTTCAAATAAGGCGAAGCCAGCTTATCGCCCGAGCTGTCCGGGTTCGAGCGCCATATCTGTCCGCTTTCAAAGTCGAGCACCGCTATCTCCGCCGTCGTCCTGCTAATATACAAACGAAGAGCGCTATTTTCCAAAATGGGCTCGAGACCCTCGATTTGCGGTTCTATGCTCGCGACTGCATCAAGAGCCTTCAGCTTCTCATCCGGTGTACTGTTATCGATTGTGCTTGCGCTGGGTGCAGCGCTGTCTTGGTGTTCATTGCCGTTAGAAGCAGAGGAGCAGGCCGAGGCCGCAATCATCATGGACGTTAGGAACACAACGGCCAAGCTCCGGATTCGATGGTTGGTCACGTCATTATCCCTCCCCTATCCTGAACATCGCCTCTTTGTAAATCGTAGTCACGAACGATACCATTTGCTGCGCCAAACTGAAGAAGAGCAGACCCAAAAATATAATGATTCCCATCACGATCATCGTGAGCAGCATCGTCATTACGGTTTTGGTGACCGTGTATTGGTGCACCGTAAGCATCGCTACAAAGAGCAGCCCGATAAACCATATCAATCCGGCCGATTCCAGCAGACGATAGAAAGACCCTTCTTGCATAGTGATGATATTGGACAAAAGGATGAGCGGAATTTGCATAAGGATGACGGGAACCAATGCATAGGCGCTTGCCGTGACGATTTCCTTGAACTTGCCTTCGCCGTCCATTAAAGTCGTCGTCGACCAATTCGCGATGCACCACAACATAAAAGGCAGAAGGACGAACTTGATCTCGTCGATGACGCTCACGTTATCGGCGCTTACGCTTGGATTAAAGATAAAGCCGGTATATTGCCGTTTGAGCACATAGAGAAGCGACAGCAGCAGAAGCAGCAAAACCGCAAACCAAACCTTCCCTTTTCGCTCGAACTTGAGTTCCCAGAAGCCGTTGAACGGATGAAATATCGTATACCAGGCAAAACCCGCTATCCCAGGCTCGGCTTTATTCCGCTTGATCGCAACTCGCGCTGCGATAAGAAGTATCGCCGCGGCAATCACTATCGCTGCGATTTTGCCGAAATGCTCCCACATGAAGTCTTTGCGGTACCTTTCGAAAGCTCTGGAATAATACTCGCGGTGCATGCCTAACTTGAAATGGTTCATCGCTTCTTTGTTGTTGCCTTGCCTAAGCTGCGCTTTGCCGATGCCCAAATAGGCAATCTCCAAATTCGAATTCAAGCCAAGCGCCTCGCGCCATTTCTCGACCGACTTTTGCTCCTCGCCCGTGTCATTGTAAATAACAGCTTCGCGAATGACCTTGCCGTAACGTGTAGGCTCGAAGACGACAAGCTGGTTCAGCCCTTTGTCCAGCACGACCATTTTGTCGCCGAGCATATCGATATCGGCCGGCGTCTTGAACGTTCCGACCTGTTCGCCGAGCAATCCGTATATATACATCAGCTTGCCTTCCCGGTCATACGTAAATATTCGGCCGCGCGTGCTGTCGAGAATGCTGTAAATGCCGTTTTGATCAAGCGCGACGCTTTGGATCGCGGATGTACCGGGTCTCGTGCCGCCGGTGCGAAACCGAATATCCCCTTTGGGCGGATGATAGCCCGAACGCTTCAATACATCGGCTCCCGATGGGTTTAACCGCTTCACCGGCGCATTCGAGAACGCTTCGCTCGTCGTCGTATAGATGAAACCTTCGCCGTCGATATCCACGTTGTTAAACTCGACCGGAATGAACAACGCCATCTTCGAGCGCTGCTCCTTCGTCATGATCCGTTTCCAGAAAAGGTCGGCGACGTTGACCCTTACGTTGTTGACGCCGATAAAGCCGGAAAATCGGCCGCCGGAATCGAACTGCATAATGCCGTTGAAGACGCCTTTACCTACCACGTACAGCCGGCCGGCCGAGTCGCCGACGAGCTTAATCGGCTCGTAAACGAAACCGGCTCCAAGCACGTCGCTTTGAGGCGCTCCGATGATCTTTACCAGATCGCCGTCCTTCGTCAGTTCTACGATCCGCTTATTGCCCGTGTCCGCAACGAGCAGATTGCCGTTCGTTCGGACGAACAAGCCTTGCGGCGCGAGGAAATGATCACTCTGGCCGTCGTTCATGAATGTTTCGATCGTACGTGCCGTGACAGCTTCTTCATCCAAAACCACGATCCGGTTATTGCCCGTGTCCGCAACGTATATTTGGTTATCCGTTGTGATGAATAGATCTTCCGGTGATCGGAATGGCCCCGTAGACAGCGACTGGCCGGAGATTTGCTTGAACGGCAAATAGGGGTTAGGCGCAGGCTCGGGCTCTCCCCACCAGGAATAGTTGTAGCCGTCGTACGGTGCGGCGGATACCGGAACAGCCGTGCCAACCATAGCGAGCATTAGCGGGAAGAGCAGCATCATTTTTATGAATCGGTTCAACGTAAGCCTCCCCTTTCCCCGTTAATCTTTCATGCCGGAGGTGGACATCGTTTGGATCACGCTGCTTTGCGATAAGAGAAAGATGAGGATCGGAACGGTCAGCAGAAGTAACGTAGCCGCCATGGACGGCCCTGTCCGAATAATACCGCCCGCCAATATTTGCCCGAGCGCGTAATCGATCGTTTTGAGCTGCTCGCTGTAGATGTACATTGAGCCGGCTGCTCCGCCCGCTCCCCACAAGCCTTGGAACGAGAAGATGATAAGCGTAAGCCAAGCCGGCTTGACGACCGGCATAACGACGTTCCAGAAAATACGAAGCTCGCTGCAGCCGTCGATTTGCGCCGCTTCGAGCAGCGAATCGGGAATCTGCTCCATGAATTGCTTCATTAGATAGAGCCCGAGCGAGGAGCCGATCGCCGGCACGATGACCGCCCAGTGCGTATCGAGAAAGCCTAGCCACGACATCGTCATGTAGTTCGTAATTTGCGTGACCGTGGCGGAGAACATCAGCGATAGAACGACGATTCCGAACAAAGCCCCCCTGCCCGGAAATTTACGTTTGGCCAACGGGTACGCCGCGAGCGAAGCGATAATAACATGCCCTACGGTGCCTGCAATAGCGATAAAAAAGGTATTGAAAATATATCTCGTAAAAGGGACCCAAGAGCCGGCCAGCAAATGATAGAGATCCGTGAAGTTCGTTAGCGTAGGCTGATGAACGAAAAAATCGGGCGGAAACTTCAGTATTTCGTTAATCGGCTTAAAGGCGTTGCTAATAACGAACACAAGCGGCATCGCCATGAAATAACCGACCGCCGCCAAAATGAGGAACAGGAAAATGTCGCCCGCCCACGACCGGTTTACTCTCTTTCTTCTTAAAATAGCCAGCATCGCCTCACTCACCTACCTTCGCAAGCAGCCTTCGTACGATCAGGTTGGAGCCTAGCATCATAGCGAATAAGACGGTTGCAATGGCCGATGCGTAGCCCATCTCGAAACGGATCGAGCCGTAATCCATCAGATGCGTAACGATCGTATGGCCGGCGTATTTGACGCTGGGGAATCCGGCGAGCGCCGTCGCCACCTCGGCAACGCCGAACGAAGCCGTTATTTGAATGACCGCGCCGAACATGAGCATCGGTCTCATCGAAGGCAAGGTGATGAACCATAGCTCCTGCCAGCGGTTGCGGATGCCATCGATCGCTCCGGCCTCGAACAAATTTTTGTCCAAACTTTGCAGACCGGCGATAAACGCCAGAAAGCTCGTACCGAGACTAAGCCAAAGCTGGACGATAATGATGATCGCCAAAATGTATTTAGGCGTCTTCAACCACAAAATCGGCTCCAGGATCAGATGCCATTTGAGCAGGAAGGCATTAATATAGCCGTAGGAATCGCTGCTGAACAGCAGCGTCCATACGATAAACGCGCTGCCGGACAATGCCGGCGCGTAGAATACGAGCGTTGCGAAAGCTCTAAGCTTAGGCGGAAATTCATTGATGATCCAAGCGAGCACGAAGCAGGCGATATAGCTGACCGGGCCGGTAATCGCGGCGAATATGAGCGTGTTCTTGAGCGCGATCAGGAAAACGTCGTCCCTAACGAACAACTGCGCGTAATTTCTCCAGCCGACCCATTGCGGAAATTCAAGCATATTGAAGTTCGTGAAGCTGACAAGCAGCGACAAGCAGACGGGAAGGACGGTAAACGTGAAGAAAATAAGGAAGAAAGGCGCCAGCATCGCATAAATCATTTTGTTGCGCCTGACTTCCTTCCACATTTGATGGGCCCGAATGCGCATCGGCTTGTTTCCTAACGAAAGTTTGGCTTTCTTGACAAGCTGGTTCATGCGGACTCTCCCTTCTATCTCGTCGGCAAGTCGAACTCCTGACGCTTGATCGTAATCTCTTGATTGATCGTCCGCACATAGTTTTCCAGCGTCTCGCGCGGCTCGCTTCCTTCGGTGTACACCTCGTAGAACGCATTGTACAGGTGGCGGTCCAGCGAGTAGCCGCCGGGAACGGCAGGCCGTCCGACAACCCATTCGAGCTCATCCGTCAGCTGCTTCATTTCCTTGGCCGACCAAGGCAACCGCGCAAGCGCCTCCAGATTGGCGGCGGCATAACGTGCCGATTCGCCGAGAATGGCTTCCATCTCGCGTCCGAACGTCACCTGCGCTTCCGAATCGGTCCACCATTTCATGAACGCCCAGCCCGCTTCCTTGTTTTTGGCGTTGTCGAACATGACCGTGCCCGTGGCCGAGCTCATCGTATCGTGACGGACCGTTCCGTCCTCCGATATCGTTCCGGGAACCGCAACAAAACTCCACTGTCCTCTAATTTCGGGCGCGAATATGGTCAAGAAATTGTAAGTCGTGTAGTCGGCGATGCCTATCGGCATCTCCCCTGTCCGGAAACGATTAATGAAATCGAATTCGATCGGGAGCTTGTAGTTCGTATACAGCTCCGTCCACTTGCGGAACGTTTCGATTCCGATCTCCGAATCCAAATCCGTTGTGATGCCGTCCTCCTGATAATATTGACCGCCGTTCTGGTAGAGCATCGACTCGAACACGATATTTTGCGGCAGCGCAAGATCCATGTTGTGTTTCTGCAGCTCTGGAATGATTCGGTACATATCTTCCCATGTCTTCGGAACGCCCTGCTTCAGCTCTTCCAAAATGTCCTTCCGGTAAAAGAGCATCGGGAAGGACTGCGTCTCCGGCACCGCATATACGCCGCTCCTGTACTTGAAGCCGGCAAAGGCGCTGTCCTTGAAACGGCTTTGCACCGCCTCGAAGTCGGGGAACACCGTCAAATCCTGCAGCGCGCCACGCAGCGCGAAGTTGATGACATCGCCTTGCGTGAGCGCGATATCCGGGCCTTTGCCCGCGAGCGTCGCCGGCAGGACGACCGCCGGACTGACAAGCTGCAAGTTCACCTCGATCCCAGTCTGCGGCGTGAACGAGTTATCGATCATAGAGCGAAGCAGCTGAGCCTGATCCCTGCCTGCGGCAATCCAGACATTAATGCTCTTTCCATCCTGTTCCCCGTTGCTAATATGGCTGTAATCCTCCGAGAACGATCTTGCGAAGGACATCACTTCATGCACCGATTTGCCGACAATTCCCGTGCTAACCTTAGGGGAGGACACGTCAGGCGATTTGAAATACAAATAGTCGATTTCGAGCGGCTGCTCGTTCACGGTTAGCAGCCAAGTGCCCAGCGCCGTCACATTATCCTTAAAGCTCTTAAGCCGCGAGGTCAGCGTCTCCGTCCGGCTGCCCAAATCGTCCAGCTGATAAGACGTCGTCCGCAGGATCGTCGTGCTCGCGCTCGTTCCTCCAACCATTTCGTCCATCCGGTCGGCAGCTTTCGCCAGCAGCTTGCTCTGCTCCTCGAATACGGCCTGCAGCTCGGGAATTTTTTTCTCAAGCTCGTAATCCCTTAGCGGGTCAGGCGCAGCCGAAGTGATCATAATGATCTTGAGATACAAGGCGTTAAGCTGCTGAATGCTTGTGCGAACCATGCGGATCATTTCCGCCAGTTCGCCCATCGTCAGCTCCAGCTTGATCTGATGTTTGCCTTTCGTGAGATGGTAAAGATAAGGAATGCCGTCTTCCCCGGGCGAGCCCATCTGCCAAGCGCCGTCATAAGGGAAAGGGATTGCCTCCGACTCCTTGAAGGGAATAACCCCGTCAATCGTTAGCTCTCTGACGACATTAACGCCTCTGACCGTATTTTGCTTATAGCGAAGACCGAATTCATAAAGTCCGTCCTCCGGAATATCCACATCCCAGGAAATCCATTGGCCGGGTATTTTCCAATTGACGCCGCCGATCGTATTCATTCTGATTTTGGACACATGGTACGGCTCCGTCCCCGGGCTCGACCGATCGTTCAGCGGGTAAAGGGACGGATTGGATTTGAATGCGGCACTCTCGCCTTGAAACTTAATAAACAAGCCGCTGGTCGGTTCATAACCACGGTTCTTATAGTCAGTCGCTACCTGTTCGTAGGAGGGAGTCTCTTGTTGCTGATAAAGCTTCAAATAGTCTATGATCATCGGTTCTCTTAGAGAAACGAGTGTCAGTCGATGTTGGCCTTTGGTCAAATAAAACGAGAACGGATCCCGATAATAGCCTTCCGTATCTCTTAAGACGCTTTCCTGCCACTGCGGGCTTTCTACCTGTCTCGGTCTCAAATCATTGCCCCTCGCGTCCTGCGTAAATCCGGACGTTTCATTGCGCCATACCCGCGGGAAAACGAGTCTGGATGCCTCCTCGAAAGGCGCGCTTCCGTCTATCAGCAGCTCTCTTTCTATCGGCGAGGTGTTGCCCTCTATCGGAAAATAACGCAAACCCAAATGATATAGGCCGTCCTCAGGCACATCGATATCCCAATGAATAGAGCCCGATTCTTTCGTAGAGACGACAGGCGTAGCAGCTCCTTCATAGCTTTCAAACGTAATGGCATCCATGCCGTCGACAGCCGCATAAGATTCGCCTTCGATAATTTGTTCTACGGCCGGCTTAGCCGCATCCGCATGATCGGATAGATACGCTTCATATCGGTTACCCGCTATGGTTTGGCCTTTGATCGGTTCGCCGATCGGCTCCGTCATCTCCGTAATAGGCGCAAGCACGTATTCGCTTCCTGACGACCGGTTCGCGGGAACGATGAAGACGAGTATCAGAACGATGATTAGGGCCAGCAGGACATAAGCCGATCTCTTGGTTCTCCTGGTTGCCTTCAGCATGCGAACCCCTCATTCCTGTTTACGATGTTGATGAGATGATGTGGAAAGCAGGGAATCCCCAAAGGGATTCCCCTCATGTCCTAATTGAGCTGTTCTGCCCCTATCGGCTATTGCGTCGCGGCCGCGGCAGCCGGGTTATTCAGATCCGCGTCAATCGCATCCTGCGCGACTTGCTTCGTTCTTTCCAGCGCCGTTTCCGGCGATTCGCCGCGATTGGCGATCGCGTAGGATATGTCGCCGAGCGCTCCGCCGAGCGGCAGGAAGATCGGCTCCGCGTATTTCATGGCCTCCAGCATCACTTCGATATCCTGTTCGTCCGCGAGCAGCTGCTTCTCCGATTCCTCGCGGTTGTTCGGCTCAACGCGGTCCCACATTTGAATTTGCTCCCAAATATACGCTTTTTCTTTGGCCCGCTTGACGTTGGCAGGGATATAGAATTGCACGTAGTTTTCGATGCTTCCTTGCCATTTCGTCGCTTTTGGTCCTTTAGGGAAGAACACAAAGCCTTGTTCGTCGGTCATCGTCGTACGGGTCGCGCCTTCCCACAGCTCGCCGGTAACCATAGCGGCTTTGCCCGAGTTGAACAACGTTTGCGATTCGTTATAATCCTCGAAATTTTCGTTTTTGTTCGGTGCTACAACCTTATGCACGTTGAACAAATCGCTGTAGAAGTGGAGCGCCTCAAGCAAGTTCGGATCGTCGTAGGCATACACATGCTTACCGTCTTTTTGCTGGATGATGGCTGAGCCATTGGAATGGATCAATATTCTGGACAGGTTGCTGGCAATGTTCGTAATGCCCCATTGATCGATAACGCCGTCGCCGTTCGTATCCTTCGTTGCCCGCTTCGCGATGTCGAGGAACGATTCCCAGTTCCATTTATCCTGCGCGATCAATTCATGCGGATCGGGCAGACCCTCGCGCTCGAATAGCGTTTTATTGTAATAAATGCCCGACGCGTTGTTGATATTGGAGGTGAAGCCGTACATTTTGCCGTTCACCATGCCGTGCTGCTGCAAGCCTGCTGGCCATTTCGGATCATTAAAGTCGAAGAAATCGTCCACCGGCATGAATAACCCTTGATTGATGGCCGGTATCGCGAAATAGTAATCAAGCGGCACGATGTCGGCTACGGACTCGCCGGAGAGCGCGGCATTGGTTACCATTTTAATGTTTTCGCCCCACGGAACCTTTTCCCAGACGATTTTTACATTGTACTTTTCCTCTGCCTCTTTCCATTTCGCAAGCGTAAGCGCTCCTTCAGGCGTTTCCTCGGAGGGACCGTCGATCCAGTGAATAATTTTGAGCGTTTCGCCGTTCATGTCGATGGCGGGCTCTTCGACGACCGGCGGCGCTTCGGTAGGCGCCGTCGTCTCCGTGACTGGAGCATCCGTTGCTTTGTTATTATCCGGTTCTTCATTTCCGCCGCTGTTTTGGCTGCAAGCCGATACAACAACGAGAACGACCGTCAATAAAACCGTAGCAAACCATTTCATTTTGCGCATAGCTTTACCCCTCCAATGGTCGAAATGTACGCCTTCCCTTTCTAACCCCTCTTAGCGGCGGCCCTTCCGGCAGTCCGGTCATCCCCCCCGATGCGCAGTAAGCTCCAATTTGCGTCGCCGACATGCAGGATTTTTTCTCCACTTATTACTTATATATTAGAGAAAAAAACCTTTATTCTCTTTTGACAGAATAATAAGCGGTCGCATAATATCTCTCGAACACGCTCATTATATATACCGCGCCGATAACGAGGTCCATCTTCAGCGGTATATCAATAATACCGCCGAGAATTTGCAAGAAGCCGGCCAATAAGGCCGTGACAAATAGCCAAGCGATCTCATTATCGCTTGGCTGTTTTTATGCGCTGCTTCAATACAGTTTATCAGCGACGGAACGGGCCGTTTTCTCCAGTGCCTCGGCCGCATTGGTCTTCTTATGGGACAGCAGCGTGCACAAAATGTCCAACAGATGGATTTGCATGATTTTCGTGGAGAGAGAGCCGCCCTCGGTCGGCATTTCCCGCGAGGGCACGAGCAATATCGTGCCGGCATGCGCCGTAATCGGGGAACGCATATGGCTGGTCAGGCAAATAACCTCCGCACCGTTCACCTTCGCTTGACGCATCGGATCGACCAAGTCGCGCGTGCTGCCGGACGTCGATATGCCGAACACGACATCCCCCTCCTTCACGAGCGATGCCGACATGGCGATAATATGCGAATCTCTGTGAGCCTCCGCGTTCATGCCGATCCGCATCAGCCGATAATGGAGATCAAGCGCCGTAATGCCTGAAGAGCCTACGCCGTATATATAAATTTTGTTAGCCGCAATCATTCGATTGACCGCACGGTCAAGATCTCCCGGATTAATAAGGTCAAGCGTATTTTTGAGCATCATTTCGTTGCGGGCCGTCAATTTGCGCGCCTTCGTCATCGTATCGTCCTCTACTTCGATCTCGACGTTCGAGACCGACGGAAGATTAACGAGATCCTGCGCGATCGAAAGCTTGAATTCATGATAACCCCTGAAGCCCAGCTTGCGGCAAAAACGGATGACGGACGTCTCGCCTACGCCTGCTTGCTCTGACAAATCGGTCACCGTTGCCATCACGGCTTCCTCGGGATTGTTTCTGACGAAATCGGCGACTTTTTTCTCCGCTTTCGTCAAGGAGCTATAAATGCTCGATATGAGCAGCAACGTGTTCGATTGAATCATTTTTTGTCCCGCGATCTTCATCATATCCACTCGCTTCTCGATAATATGCCTAGCCGAAATGCCTCGTCCGCCCATTCTGACCATATTTGGACGTCAGCCGTTAACGTTTGCAAGGAAGCAAACGTTAAGTCCGCTTGCTCCGCGCCAAGCTTCCGTTCATCCTCACCGAAAACAGCCGCGTCAATCGAACGCCGCATATTGTACTCCAGCCAATCAAGCATGCTGCCCATGCGTCCGTAGATGGCGTCTTCGATCCGGGTATGCGCCATGCCGCCCGCTTTCGCATACGCTTCGATTACGGCCATGAAAGCGGAGCGGTCGATATTCCCGTCCTCCTGCTCGCTCCAGCTTATAGCCGCATCGATTAATTCCATTGTCGGATGGGTCGGTCCAGCCGATTCCCAATCAATCAAATAGGGCTCGCTGCTGTTCTCCCACAGCACGTTACGCGGATTCAAGTCGCAATGGCTGACAACCGACTTTTGCCGGAGCTGTACGCATGCGTCTTCGTACAGCTTGTTCCATTCAAGCAAAGCTTGACCTCTCGCTTCGATGGACTGAGCCCAAGACATATGGCTGCGTATTCCCCGTTCAAGCAAACTTTCCCAATGGCTCTGCGGATATAGCTTCCACGATGGGCTGGACATATCCGGGAGCTCAAGCTCATGGAGGCGATAAAGCAGCTCTCCGATCGTCCGCGCATGCCGGTTATCCCGTTCGGATGGAGACAGCATACTGCCCGCATTCCACTCGAACAGCATATAAGTCGATCCTGCAATATCGGCTAACGGATTGCCCTGTACGGCTATTGCCAATACGGCGGGTATACCCGCCGCTGCTGCTGCCCGGGCAACTTGCTCTGACCGCAAATAGTTGGGCCTTGCCTCGGGACGCGCTATAATTTCCGGATTCAGCACCTTGAGCGCATATCGGCCGGTTGTCGTATGTATAAGCCGTATTTGATGCAAATAACCGCCTGATATTGGCTCGGCTTCAGCCAATGGGGTGCCGATTCCGTAATACCGGCAAATCTCCCCGATTTTCAGATCATCGACTTCCTCATATGCCTGGTCCATGCTTACGCGCTCCCTTCCGTCACCGTTAAAAAAAAGATATTTTTTTCAATTCGAATTCATAAAGTGGATATTATCTCTATCCTCTACTACGATATAACCTTTGCGCGAAATTTATGCTAGGAAGGCGGGAATGAGATGGCGGAGCATGACAGTAAAGCAGACATTATCGTGCTTGGAGGCGGTCTCGGCGGATGCATGGCGGCATTAGCTGCCGCCAAACTAGGGATGAAAGTCATTATGACGGAGGAGACGGACTGGATCGGCGGACAACTAACGAGCCAAGCCGTTCCTCCGGATGAGCATCGATGGATAGAAAGCTTCGGCTGCACGAAGACGTACCGCGAGTTCCGCGAACGCGTAAGGCGCTATTATAAGGATAACTATCCGCTGCACGCCTCCGCGCAGAGCGATGAACGTCTAAATCCCGGCAACGGCTGGGTCAGCCGATTATGCCATGAACCGAAGGTTGCGCTGCATGTGCTGGAATCGATGCTCGCACCGTATACCAGCAGCGGGCGCATATCCGTCTGGCTCGGCTGGAAAGTCGTTTCCTCTTCCGCCCAGAACGATCTCATCGAGTCCGTCACCGTCAAGCGTACCGCAGACGGATCGCTCCGAACGCTGCGCGGCTTCATTTATATGGACGCAACGGAATGCGGCGATCTCCTGCCGCTGGCCGGAGCCGAATATGTGACGGGTGCCGAGTCCAAGCGCGATACGGGCGAGCCGCATGCGCTGGATGAAGCAGATCCGCTGGATATGCAGTCCTTTACGTTTGTATTTGCCCTCGACTTTACCGAGGACGGCGATTATACGATCGATAAGCCTCAGCAATACGATTTTTGGCGAGCGCTCGTCCCTCCGTTCTCCCGCTTCCCTCTGTTCGGCTGGAAGATGGGCGATATCGCTGATCCTAGCAAGGACAAGACGATTACCTTTTTCCCCGACGGGAAAGAGCCGATGCCTTTCTGGACGTACAGGCGAATCATCGATCGGTCGTTATTTGCTCCCGACTTATTTGCAAGCGATATCACTTTAATTAACTGGGCGCAAAACGATTATTACTTAGGTCCGGTCTACGAAGTATCGGAAGAAGAAAGAGAGTTCCACTTGGCAGGTGCAAGGCAGCAAAGCTTATCGCTCGTCTATTGGCTGCAAACCGAAGCTCCGCGTCCGGACGGAGGCAACGGCTATCCGGGGCTTCGGCTGCGAGGCGATGTGTTAGGGACGGAAGACGGCATCGCAAAGGCTCCCTATATTCGCGAATCCCGCAGAATTAAGGCGAAGTATACCGTTTCGGAGAATGATGTCAGCGTAGAAGTCAGAGGCAAGCAAGGCATTCGGCGGTACGAGGACAGCGTCGGCGTAGGCAGTTACCATCTCGATCTCCATACGACGACCCGATCAAATCGCGGCTTATTCATCCCGAGTCTGCCCTATGAAATTCCGCTTGGAGCACTGCTGCCGATCCGGATCAAAAACATGCTTCCAGCCTGCAAAAATATCGGCACCACGCAAATCGCGAACGGCTGCTATCGGCTGCACCCGACAGAATGGAATATTGGCGAATCGGCCGGGTATCTTGCCGCATACGCGATTGCAAACCGCATTTCGCCGCATGAGGTTCGCGATAATCAGGAGCATTTGGAAGCTTTCTTGGCCGTCATTCGGGAGCAAGGCGTAGAAACCCATTGGCCTGAGCCTATACAAAACATTTAGATAAGAGGTGAATGTTATGAAGACAAAGCATTATTGCAATCTTCTCCTTTGCTTCTCTCTGTTGCTGTTCAGCGCATCGACAACGGTTTATTCCTTGCCGGCCGCCCCCGCGTCTGCGTCACCGCCGGCTGTTACTCTGGAAGACGGCTCCGTATACTACATCGACTTGATTGATCAAGGCAGCGAGGACGGCAAGCTCTCGATTTTCACAAGGAAATCAGGCAATGCGACACCGCCATCGCTAAACAATACGACTGAAGCAATCATTACGAACGGCATTGTCGCCGCAAAATATGAAGTAAGCGTTCAAGGCACCTATATCCCATCGAACGGGTACGTCCTGTCAGGCACGGGCAGCGCGGCGGGTTTAGTAGACGCTCTGAGTATCGGCGAGACATTAACGCCCGACTTCTCCATTCCGGTCCTCCCAAGCAAATACTTCGTCTTAGACGGTGTGGTCGTGCCGATTACGCAGGTCAATAACGTCCGAAGCTCGGCAGATATCGTCCTGTATGAACCGGCTTACGGCGCTTCGACGAGAACGAACCCGTGGGGGCTGGAGCTGACGGTGGAGCAAGGCATTGTCACGCGTTTTGTCGCCATATCGCAGGATACAGGGGGCAACTGGCTGGACAACGACTCCTCCATTCCGGCTGGCGGATACGTCCTCTCCATCCAGGCTGACAGTCCTTATTACGGCATGCTGTACGGCATCGTTCAGGAAGGAGATGCGATCGAATTGAATACGAGCAATGAATCATTCATTCAAGCGTACAAGACGGAATACGATGCCTTTAACCCGCAGACGAGAGAAGATAATCCGGGCGGTTGGGATGACGGTAGCGACTCGCCGTATCCCGGCCATCGCGGAACGGATCAGCTCATCATTTACGATGAAAGCTACGGATCGTCGACCGGCACGAATCCATGGGGCTACGAGGTCGTTGTGAATGCAGGCGGCAAAGTCGTTCATACGGGAGGTAACGATTCCGCGATACCGATCGGCGGATACGTAATCTCGGGCCATGGGGTCATGTCCGATTGGCTTAGCGCAAATGTGTCCGTCGGAAGCACCTTTAAGCTGCTCCCCACCAAGAAACAAGCGCTGTTTCTGTTCACGCCCGAATCGTATTTGGACAAAGCCGAGATCGGCATCGAATCGGCGGAGCTTAGCCTGCAGAACGCGAAACAACAATTTCTCGACGTATCCTACGATCTCATCGGGCAGCAACTCGCATCGGCCAAAGCTAGATTGGCGGATTTAAGAGAACAAACGGAACAAGGCGATTTTACCGGTTTTACAGAAAACTTCGCGGAGCTAAACGAAATAATCGATCAAGCATCCTATATGAGCTATGAGTCGCGAGCCGTCGAACACCGCGCCGTCTGGATTCGGCCGAAAGAAATGAGCCTAGCGCAGGTTCAAGAGCATGTAGCTAAGCTGCGCAATCTAAATATTAACGCGATCTATCTGGAAACCTGGTGGAATGGGTACACGATTTATCCGACGGAGCATCCGCTAGCCGCCCAAAATCCGATATACGCCGGCTTCGATGTGCTGCAAGCCTATCTGGACGAAGCGAAAAAATCCGGCATCGAGGTGCACGCCTGGGTCGAAAACTTCCTGGTCGGCGTCGGCGACACGGCAGGTCCCGTTCGTTCGATGAAGCCGGAATGGTCGATGATCAGCAGGCAAGGCCACGACTACCAGGATGTGCCGCTTTATAACACGCAATATTATTTCCTGAATCCCGTGCAGCCGGAAGTCAGAGATTTCGTATCCGCCATCTACAAGGAACTGCTGCAATCGTATAACGTGGACGGATTGCATTTGGATTATATCCGTTATCCCGATGCCGGCGACTACACGAACGATTTTGGTTATGATCCTTACACCCGAAACCTGTTCAAGCAAAAGCACGGCATCGATCCGCTCGATCTGCATCCGGGCGACGAACTTTGGAGCGCCTGGTCCTTGCTGAGAACAAAAACGATCAATGAATTCGTTTACCGCATTTCCGACGAAGCCAGAGAAATAAAACCCGACATCCGCGTTTCCGCAGCCGTATGGCCGAATTACACGGATGGACCGGTATTCATGCACCAGGAACCGAAGGATTGGATGGCAAAAAATGAAATGGATCAGCTGTTCCCGATGTCTTATCACCCCGACGCTTCGTCCGTTGCAGGCGATGCCTTAAACTCCGTAACGCTCGCGGACGGCAAAGCTCTGATCGTGATCGGCGTAGGAACGAATCTCGGATTATCGAACGAAATGCTGCTGCAGCAAATCAAACAATCCGTCGATGTCGGCGCTTCCGGCACCGCCCTGTTTGAATTCGAGTCTTTATTCGCGAACGGTTATGACAAGGCGCTGCTGGCAGGCATGTTCAGCAAGCAAGCGATCGTTCCGGATAAGGATATCGCCGTATCGTTAAAAACGATCATTTCCGAAATGAAGCGCAAAATCAATACCATTTATGTGCCGAACAAAGGTATGTCTGACGGCAAAAAATACGGTAAGGAGCTTGAGCAGGTCGAGAAAGCTTGGAAAGAAAAGAAAGAAAAGAAAGATAAAAAAGATGAAACGAAAATGGTGAAGGAAATCATCGATAAAATAAACAAACTGGTCAAGAAGATCGATGAAGACAACAAATTGCATGATGAAGTGAAAAATAGAATGAGAGCGGATTTAGATCACTTAAACGCCATCTTGATCGTGCATCTTTCTAAAATATCCGTATCATAAAGCGAGGTAGGATAGCCTATGCTTTGGGAAAATTTGACGGTTAAGCAATTCGAAGACGCCGTCTTGTCGACAAAACGGGTTTGCGTCGTCCCCATCGGATGCTTAGAGAAACATGGCGACCATCTGCCGCTAGGCACCGATATGATGATTGCTAGAGCGATTGTGGAACAATCCGCCGAAGCCGAACCTTTCGTTATATTCCCCTACTATATATTCGGTCAGGTTTCCGAGGTTAAACATTTCGCGGGAACAGTCGCGCTGAGCGGAGAAATGCAGATGCGGCTCTTGCTGGAAGTATGCAAGGAAATACGCCGCAACGGATTCAACAAAATTATATTGGCTAACGGCCATGGCGGCAATAATCATATGCTGAACTATTTTGTCCAAACGATGCTCGACGAGCGGAAGGATTATGCCGTCTATAGCTATGATTTGTGGGGATTGTCACCCGAGCAGCACCGGCAGCTCGAAAGCACCTATGTTACGCCCGGCGAATACGGCCATGCGGATCATATGGAGACATCGGAGATTATGCATATTGCGCCAGAACTTGTCTATATGGATCGGCTTAACGATGGAGAATGGCATTGCACGGGACGAGGACAATGGCTAGCTGACAACAATACAGCTGCCGGCATTCATTGGTATATGGAATACCCGAACCAAATCGCAGGCGACCCATCGCTTGCTTCCGCCGAGTACGGCAAAGACTATATCGCCTACTGCGCCGACAACTTCGCCAAAGCCGTCCATGCCATCAAGCACGATGAATCCGTACTAACGCTGCAGACGCAATTTTTCGACCGGTGCGACGACGTTTCAAAAATATAAGCAGATCTATTAAAAAAAAAAGAGGTTCGTAACATCGCGACAAGCGATTTACGAACCTTCTTTGAATTCGCCCAGCGTTTAAGCTTGATCGGCATACCGCCACCAGGCGAGCGTGCCCGCAATGCCAACTGCACCGGTTACAAAAGGCAGCATAAGACTTACGGCTTGCAGATGCAGATTCGTTTCCCCTGAAGCGCCGCTTAGCAGACCCGGAACTGCCCATGGAATATAGGCGGTTATGCCGAAGTTGCTCCCAAGCTGTGCGATGACGATCGTAAGCACGACGAACCCGAGCGGAGTCAAATAACCGCGACCGACGCTGGCCATCCAGCCAACAGGAATACATAAACAAATAACCATGGTGGAGATCCTTGCGAACTCGTCGAAGCTTTGAACGGCCGCAGCAATGCTCCAGCCATCCAACTGAAGGAACGCGCCTGCCAAGCTTCCGACAACGTACACCATTAGGGCAAGCACCGCACACCATAGAGCTGCAACAATTAGTTTGGCTCCTGCCACTCCGTACCGGGATAGAGGAAGCGCCAGCAGATCCTTAACGGTACGGTCGGAGTATTCTCTGCCGAATATCCAACTGAATACAAAGCCGAACCCGATCAATCCTCCGATCGATATAACGATGCCAAGCTGGCCTAGAAATCCCGGGAAATCCATCGCTCCTTCGAAAGCCTTCTGTGACCCAATCTCGCCGGAGAATATAAGTGAAATAATGACCGGAAGGATGATACTCGTAAGCAAAGAAATCCACAATAGCTTGGAACGGCGGATCTTCAAGCTTTCTGTACCGATAGCCGTTAATAGTCGATTCATCGATCGTTCTCCCCCTTTGCTCCAATACGTCTTAGAAAATAAGCCTCCAGCTCCTCTTCCTCCACTTGAAGATGGGTCGGCGGCATGTGCGCTTCCATTAATTGCTTCGCGATTTCATCCGGATTGTCGATCGCAAACGGCTCGGAAAGCTGCAGCAACCCACCTTCAGCCCCCTTCACCGCGTAACCGGCATTCATCAGCTTCATCCGTGCCGCCTCCGTGTTGCGCGCCCCTACGAGGAGACGCTTCCGAAGCAACTGCTGCAAATCCCTGACATTCGTTTCCTGAAGCAGCTTGCCTTGATTGACGATGCCGATTCTAGTCGTCAGCCTAGCGACTTCGCCAAGAATATGACTGGAAATAAAAATCGTAACTCCGTGATTAAGCGCCAGATCGCGCAGCAGTTCCCTTACTTCTACGATGCCGGCAGGATCAAGTCCGTTCGTCGGCTCATCCAATATAAGCAACTTTGGATTATGGATCATGGCTTTGGCCAAGCCAAGCCGCTGCCCGTTGCCGAGCGACAACTTGCCGGCTTTGCGGTCTCGGTAGGCGGTTAATTGCAGTTTATCCATGACGGCATCAACAGCGCCGCTTCCTTGTATGCCCCGCAGCCTGCGTATAATCTCAAGATTTTCGCGAACGGTAAGCTCGGGATAAGAATAAGGCGTTTCTACCATATAACCGACATTTGCCCATAATTTATGACTGCCTGCATCTACCCGCTGCCCGAACAGATGGGAAGCGCCGGAATCAGGCTTAATCATACCAAGCAGCATACGAATCGTCGTTGTCTTGCCTGCGCCGTTCAGTCCCAAAAATCCGTAAATTTCACCTTTGTCCACTTGCAGCGAAATGTCGTCTACCGCATGATAGATGCCAAAATGTTTCGTTAAACCTTCCGTTCGGATAATAGCACTCATTGCTTCTCCTCCTATATAAAACTAACTAGTTATTTATATTTTATCAAAAATAAAAGCCATCCCTACAAAACTGATGGCTCCATAATGCCATGTATAATCATTTTGGCGATTTGATCGATCGTCTTCTCTCTCGATTGCGGCGTGTCCAGCGAGCCGAGCAGATTTTGATACCGGGAAAACGACTGAATGATCGCCGTTGTTACATGCATGATCATTATCGGGAACATCGCCGGTTCAAAGTCCTTCCGGAGAATGCCATTCTGCTTCGCGGCGATCGCAAGCTCATGCAGCTCAGTCATATCATCCGGACGATACGTGATTTGATTCCACGTCTTCCAATCCTCCGCCGACTCCCAAAGCATAATTTTCAAGTATCGCGGGTTCTCCAACAGGAAGTGAAACAATTGCCCGCTCATCGATTGAATAAACTGCCTGAATAGTACAGGATCAGATACGATGTTTTCGTTTTGCAAAAAATGAGCCATTGCCTCCCCTGTCACCTGATCGCCAATCTGGTCCGCGCGTTTGACAACCTCCGTGTACAAACCCAGCTTGTCGCCAAAATACTGATAGATCAGGCTTTTGTTGTAACCTGACGCCTTCGCAATGCCATCGATACGGGCCGCGGAATACCCGAGCTCGGCAAACACCGCCTCCGCCGCATCCAATATGATTCCTCTCGTTCGGGCCGCATCGTAAGTACGCGTACTGCTTCTCTTATTCTCAGTTGTCATTTCGACTTTCACCGCCTCATTTGTAACCAACTAGTTAGATTATAATCACGAGTGTTGTAAACGTCAAGTTACTCCAAAAATCAAAAACGCCTTCCCTGTTATTAAAAACAGGAAGGGCGCATCGAATGGACTGTAAACCATTTAATCAAACAAATCGCCGAAGATGTCGAGCACCGTTTTTTGGCGCTTTTTGGAATGCCCGTATTTGTTATAGCCATGCTGATTGTAACCGTATTTATCATAGCCATGCTTGTCATAGCCGCCATGATTATGATTATGGTTGTGATTATGGTTATTGTAGCCTTGCTGCCCGAACGGAGGCTGTTGTCCGCCGCCGAACACTTGAGGTTGGGAACTGCCGTAATTGTTCATTGGCGTCACCTGCGGGTTGCCTGGATTGCCATAGCTCGGCTGATTGTTATATCCGCCTTGCTGAGGAGCTATAGGCTGGCCCTGCTGAGACGGCGTTACGGAAGGATTGCCGCTGCTTACTTGAGGGAAACTTGGCGTTCCTTGCCCTTGCGGCTGATTATTGGTAATGGGCTGATTGGGGCTCGGGTTATTGGCTGCCCATGAGCCTGGAGCAGGACCGCTTGTCGGTTGTGCAGGAATTGCGGATGGTCCGCCGAAAGCGCCTGCGCCCGCTGAATATTGCTCGAGCCGCTCAAACTCCTGCTTCATATCCTTGACGCCCTGCATGAGCTTATCGAGCTCGCCGCGGTCAAGCCATACACCTTTGCAGTCTGGACATACATCGATCAACACATTGTCCTTCACAACCTCGCGCATTCTTACATCATTACAAACGGGACATTTCATCCGTCACTCTCTCCTTTAACAATCGATCAGAACTTGCTATGTCTCATACTCAGCATACGCACAGCCTTTTACAACGTTTCATCTATGTAGCCGTATATGGTGCAGGTCTCTCTTCCGTCGCAAGGGCGATGCTGTATATACGGCTCAGCTTCACGACACGCCGATTCGGACGGCGCACGACAACGGATGAGTCATCCCAAGCCACAACAATTCCAACGACGTCATTCATCTCAAGCTCATCGCGTACGACGCGAACTTTCTCGCCGCTAAGACGATATTGATTAAGCTGTTCTTCGCTAATCAAGGTAATTCCTCCGATTCGATTGGCCTTCATAGGCAGGCTTCCGTTTATTTGGAAAAACCTCAACGAATGCGCGCAGCACTCCTTGAGGTTCTTTGTTGTTGCGAGTTATTGTATGCGAGTCTCATTAAGCTTTAACCAACATGCTCCTTGGAATCATTCGTTTCATACCATTCGTCGAGCACGCGCGAGGACATGACACGCTTGGCAATATATTCTGCCTGTTTGTCAGTGAATTGACCGCGCCATTCAATAGACAGCTCATCGGACAGCTTCACGATCGTCAGCAGCTCCGACCAAGCCACGTATCTTTTGTACCAGAAAAATTGCGGATGCTCAATCATATAAGGATATAAATCGTCAAATTCGGTATGTTTGCAATCCAAAGCACGCTCAAAATGAATTTTTGCGTCGTTCAACTTCGCATTCATAAAATCAGTAGACATTTCCCCCATAGCATGTGCCTCCCCTCAGGTCGCTTCTGTATCATTATAAGCCATTTTGCTTTATCGCGAAAGAGCGCATTCGCTGGAACATCTTACTCGAACTTAATTTCACCGTTGTCCAGCGATGAGATTTGTACGAGCGGCTCGACTCTGATGCCTTGTTCTCTAAGCGTTTTTCCGCCTGATTGGAACGATTTCTCGACTACGATTCCGAAGCCGACCAACGTCGCTCCCGAGCGTTCGATAATTTTGATAAGACCGCGTGCCGCATCGCCGTTCGCTATAATATCATCGATGAACAGCACTTTATCCTCTTTGGTAAGAAATTGCTTCGACACCATAATATCGGTAACGATGCCTTTCGTGAAAGAAGGCACACGTTCGGTATAGGCATCCGGATCGGCGATCAGCGTCTTCTTGCGCCTAGCGAATACGAGCGGAACGCCGAGCACATGCGCCGTAGCGAAAGCGGCCGGAATGCCGGATGATTCAATCGTAATGACCTTCGTGATCTCCTCTTCCGCAAATCTTCTTGCGAATTCCTGTCCCATCTCCATCGTAAGCGCCGGATCCACCTGATGATTAATGAGCGCGTCCATCCGCAGCACATCGTTCGACAACACCGACGACTCTTCCAATATACGTTGTTTCAATCGTTCCATCTTATTTCCCTCCGCCAAAAATCCCTTTTCGATAACGTAACATAGGTCAGGCGGATAGTGCAACCTTCATGACAGGTTACATAGTAAACCTATCGATTTTACGATCTGCATGAGGAAAATATTCCAAAAAGGTGGGCAAAAAGAGAAACTTTTTCCTATTTTTGAGCGTCTTATTCATATAGATAGAAAGGAATGAATGCCATGAAACCACCTAGAGTAGAAACACCTGTACTTGCGAAAATAGCAGCAGCAGCCGTATTCGCATTCCTTATGGCTGGTTGTCAAAGCCCGGCTGAACCTTCAACACCGCCTGTCTCTGAATCTGCGGATGTGCAGCCGCTTCAAGAAGATAATAACGCGAACAGCCCCCAGCAGACGTATCTGGAGGGTGAATATAATCAGGTTCCGTCCGATGGGCCAAGCCCAGGCAGCGCAGGTAAAGAAAGCTTTACTCCCGGCGAGGCGTCTGCGCTCCATAGTGACGAGCCTGATAAGGCTATCGTGAAGACGGAGAGCGAGGGGCAGCACTGGAATCCATCCATTCCGAAGCTTGTCGGAGTTGGCATAGATGATTCCGATGCCGAGATGACCCATTTATTCGGAGAGCCGATGGACAGCTACATCCTTGAAGAAGGAGAAGAATCCGTCACCGTCAATGAGTATGAAGGGTTCGCTGTGGGTATTAACGAGTCGCATTCTGTGCAGTATATTGAAGTATTCAGCAGCCACATACCAGCCGGGCTTAGCGGACTTGCGGTTGGCGACAAGCCGGACACAGCTATTTCTTATCTTGGCAAGCCCTCCACCCAGACCGAATACTTGCTTACATACGAAGCGGATGGCGCAATGCTGAAGATTGACATCGATCCCGTGCTGAACGGCATCGTTTCCATTAAGCTGCTTGCTGCCGCAGACGACTAGGACCAGCTTTGTATACATAATCCAATCAATGATATAAGCAAAATAGGCAGCGTCAGGACGATACCGTATTTCGTATATTCCTTCCACCCGACCTCGACGCCTCCCCGTCTCACAAGCTGCATCCAGAGCAAGGTGGCGAGTGAGCCAATTGGCGTCAGCTTAGCGCCAACTGATGTGCCGATCAAGCTTGCATACGGCAAGTAGTCGGGTCCGTTCACGCCTTCAATCGCAAGCGACGAGATGAGCACGGCCGGCAAATTGTTAATCGCAGAAGCCAGCAAGGCGAATATGAGCCCGGAACCGTAAATGCCGACCCATTCATGCTGTTCCGCCGCCAGCGTCAGCAACGAAGGAAACCAAGCGTCTGCGCCGTGCACATGAAGACTGTATACGACCAAATTCATCGACAAGGCAAATACAATAATAAGCCAAGGCGCTTGCAGCACCGTTTGCTTGAATGGAGCTCGTCCCGCTGCGGCCGAGGCAGCCCATTGGACCGCTGCGCAGCCAAGCGCAATAGCCGCAACAGGAACTCCTAGTCTCTCCGAGCCTAAATAACCGATCATCATGAGAACGATGATGACCCAAGACAGCCGAAACACTCTTTTATCCCCAATAGCGGACGCTGGTTTCGGAAATGTATCCGGTGTCAGATGATCCCCTTCACCCCCTACGATTCCCTTGCGCAGGATGAACGCCGTGACGCCTATGGTAGCCGCTATCGCAAGCGCACCCGGCAGCAGCATTCTCGATGCATACTCCCCAAAAGGAATATGGAAGAAATCCGCCGTTAATATATTCGTTAGATTGCTCATCATGAGCGGAGCGCTTGCCGTATCGGCCATTAACCCGATTCCGAGCAAATAAGCAAGCCTTCCTCCGCGCGTAAGACGCAGCAGCGCCGTCACTTCGAGTACGATCGGCACCATAATAAGGATCGTACCGTCGTTGTTGAAGAAAATCGTAATCATCGCAGCCAATAGAGACAGACAAATAAATAATACGATTTTGCGATGATGAAGACGGTGAACGATATGAAGCGCGGCCCATCGGAAGAAGCCGTTCTGATCAAGCAATGCCGTGAAAATCATAATACCGATTAACGAGAACGTCGCATTCCATACGAAACCCCAAATATAAGAAGCATCCTCTAGCTTCAATAAGCCTGCAATGAAAAGCAGGATAGCGCCCGCAAGCGCGAAAAATGCCTCGTTAATTCCTTTTGGCTTAATCAAAATGAGGATGAGTGCCGCTATAAATACGGCTATAGCAATTGCCATGGTCATGATTGCAGTTCCTTTCTAGCAAATATGTCATGCCTGTCCTCCTTGCGACATAACTTCTTAATAGAGAAGTTTGTTGCCGATTGGAGGAAGGTAGACGATGTGGAAGCGTACAGGCAAAGTACTGCAGATCGCTTCAACCTATGTAGGTACGATTGTAGGAGCAGGCTTTGCATCCGGTCAAGAAATTTTGCAGTTTTTCACCCGATTCGGCTATTACGGCACGTTTACGATTGCGATTGCGACGATGCTGTTCATCTGGCTCGGCGCGAAAATGATGCTGATCGCAAGCGAAATAAACGCCAAATCGTATGAGGATCTCAATAAGGCGCTGTTCGGCGACAAATACGGTCGATGGATCAGCCACTTCATGCTCGTCGTCCTCATGGGCGTAACCGCCGTCATGCTCGCTGGAGCCGGCACCATCTTTTATGAGCATTGGAACATTTCCTACCAGTCAGGTCTGCTGATTACGGCCGTCGCTTGTTATTTCCTGTTGCGCAAAGGGATGAAAGCGATCCTGACGGTTAATTCCATCGTCGTTCCGCTAATGCTCATCTTCACGGTATTCGTTATGTTCGATACGTTCCGCTCTCCCGGTGCGGACAAGTTCCTTACGCTGGCAAGCGATTATTCACCGTTGGCGGCATGGTCGGCGCCATTCTTGTACGCCGCGTTCAATCTGACGATGTCACAAGCCGTTCTCGTGCCGCTGGGGGCAGAGGTGAAGGATCGGAAGACGATTATTGCCGGTTCTTGGGTCGGCGGGATCGGGATCGGCTTCATGCTGCTGGCCGGACATATCGCTTTGTCGGTCCATATGCCCGGCATCCAACAATTCGCTATACCGATGGGCGGCATAGCGAGGCAGCTCGGAAGCAGCGTGCAATTTATTTATGTTTTTCTTATTTTTGCCGAGATCTTCACGACGCTTATCGCGGATATATATGGTCTGACGCTTCAACTGCAGGAACGGATGAAATGGACTCGCGGCGCGCTAACGATTGTCGTCCTCGCCATCTGCTATGTCGCCAGCCAGATCGGCTTCGGCACGCTGCTGTCGACGCTGTATCCGATATTCGGCTTAATCAGTCTCGGTTGGCTGTTTCTCATCATTCGCAGGCAAGCGCAAGCGTGACATCGGGAGTCGGTGTTTGCGATTAATTAGCAACAGAGCTAAGCTCTACAAGCGAAGTTTCGCTGCCGTATTCTAGCAGCGCATCGCGCACATGCTCATGGCAGGTCATTACGATGACCTGCCTTTGCTGTGACAGCTCGGCGATAAGCTTAGCTGCGGCACGCAGCCGATCCTTATCGAAGTTGACGAACACATCGTCCAGCAGCAGCGGCAGCTTCACGTTATGCGAAGCTTCCTCCGCTAAAGCGAAGCGCATCGCTAAGTAGACTAGCTCAGCCGTGCCGCGGCTCAGCAGGTTGCTGTCAATAATACGGCGATCGGCCGTCTCCAGCCTTATCCCCGTCGCTCCAGGATGACTCAGCACCCTTATATATTTACCGTCCGTGAGCGTCTCGATCAGGCTTGAGGCATGACGCAGCACGACAGGCTGACGCTCCTCCTCATAGATGCGTTTCGTCCGGCTAATCAAGGCCGCGCTTACGGCAAGCATCGCATACCGCTCGGCATCGCCATCCAACTGCGCTAAGAGCAGCTCTCTGTCGGCCACCAGCCGCTGACGCTCCTTCGTTTGCAGAAGCTGATCGATCGATTGACGCAGCCGCCCTTTTTGCTCCAGCTGGTCCTTCTGCTGCGATTCGAGCTGCGCAAGCTCATGCACCGCTTCGTCATGGAGCGCGCGCAGCTGCTCCTCGTCATAGCTGTGCAGCAGCTCTTCAAGCTCTGCCAGCCGCTGCTCGCTGAGACCGGCTGTCAGCTCGAGCTGCAGCTTGTTCAGCGCGAGCTCGAGGTCGGTGAGCGTACTAAGATGAAGCAGCGCCTCTTCGTACGCTGCTTCGCTCGGCAGGTCCGCTTCATGCAGCAAAGCTTGCATGAGCGGACGAAGCTCGGCGAGCGAGGATTCGATGCGAGCTATGTGATGCAGCAGCTCGTCTTGCTGCTGCCGGGCGCGAAGCGCCTGTTCTTTGGCGGCGGCATGACGGCGCGTCTCGGCCTGCAGCAGTCGCAGGCCGAGCGCCGGATCTGCCGGCAGTTGCCCTGCTGCGTCAGCGAACGCTGCGCAGAGCTTCGCCGCTTGCGCCTCGAAAGCGGCGAGCTGCTGCGTGACGGCGGCTTGCTTCGCCGTCAGCTTGTCATATTGGCGCAGCCGCTGCATCGCTTGCTCGGCAAGCTCGATCGCTTCGAGCGCCGCTGTCTGCGACATATGCGGCGGCAGCGCCCGCACCTCCAGCCAGCCGCGCCACTCGGCAACGGCTGTTTGCTTCGATAATGCAGCTGAGGCGGCTGCCTCGCTGCGTTCGTTCAATTGCTCTCGCAAGCGGGCGAGCTTACGCGCTTGTTCGCCCATATTGCTTTCCAGCCGCTCCGTTGTCTGAAGCCTTTCCAGCCTTGATTCAACAGCGGCATGCAATCCGCTGCGCAACCGTTCGGCAGCCAATGTCTGCTCTGCCGATCGACCCTCTGCTTGGCTCGCGGAGGATAACAAAGCTGCCGCCGCTTGCTCAGGTTCGCGCACCATAGCGGCAAGCGCAGTCACGAGCTGCTGCTCCCGATCTCGAAGAAATGAGTCATTCGGGTATCGACCGGTTGAGCCTGCGCTGCGACCGCCGCTGCGTGAACGCCTGTCATTAGGCTTCTGACTTCTTCCGAATGCCAGAACCATGAGCACCAGAGCGACGATTGCCAGCACGATGGCGGCAATCCAGCCTAACCCGCTGCCGCCTTCCGCACCGCTAGCTGCGGCGACAATGCCAAGCGCCACCGCAGCTCCGCCCGCTCCTGCCGCTCCAGCCCATACGGGCCCAGCTCCGCCTCGGCCCGCTGCCGCGCCGCGCAAAGCCGACGAGTCTGTCCCGTCGGCCGCAGCGGCCGCGGCAAGACGCGTCCGCTCGAGCTCCCACTCGCGGAAAGCCAAGTCCAGGGCGTTCCACGCCCCACGAAGCGCTTCCCGCGTACGCGGCAAAAGCGCGAAGCCGCCGGCCGCCTGCTCGCCATCCGCGGCCGCTCGTTCGAGCGCCGCCTCCGCTTCGCCGAGCGCGCTCTCCACCTCGCGCTCTTGCCTCTTCAGCGCTTCATGCTCCGCGGCGATCCGCTCTTCGCCGCGCATGCGCTCTTCCTCCTGCTGACGCAGGCCGCGAATATAATCGCGGTCGGCAACCGTCACGCGGAGTTCGCGCAGCTGGCGCTCCGTCCACTCCGGCGCGATGCTGCCCAGCAGCCCGCCTATCGCTTCATCATGCGATAGCAGCTCGGCTCGCAGCTCGGCCAGCTCCAGCTTAAGCAGTCGATAGCCTTCCGCCGACTGCACCATCGCTTCCGTTTCATCGGCGGTATCAATCAACGCTTGATCATATTCGATCGCTTCAAGCTGCTTCTCCGTTATATACATTTGCTGCTTATAGCGCTCCAATTCAGATAAGCGCTCCATCCTCAGGCGCGACAGCTCACGCCAACTGCGTTCCGACTCGGTGTTTATCCGCGCTGCGTAAGCGAACCGCTCGCGCTCCATGAGCAGTTGCTGCTTCTGCAGCCAACCCGCCCTTGAAGAGCAGGCTTTCGCAAGCAATTGCTGCTTGGACGCTAGCCGGGGAAGCGCTTGATCCCGCTCCGCGATCTCTTCCTCCAACCTCTCCGACTGGTGAACGAGCGAATTGTAGGCATCGATGGAATCCTCATGCTTGCGCAGCGCGGCTTCGATCTGTTCCAGCTCCTTAAGCTGCTTGTTCATCGTTTTCGTCGATCCCTTAGGCTTGAACAGCTCCTCCATCTCATCCCGCAGCTTTTTCTCGGCCGCAGCGATAGACTTGCCGTTATCCCAGCCCGCCTGATACAAATATTGACCAAGCTCCTCGCCGGATAAAGCTCCGACCTGCTGAAGCTCCGATAAGGTCACGGCGAACAATTGTCGATACATTCGATCGCCGATACCGCCCAAATATCGCCTCTCCAGCTCCGCTTGCAGCAACTGTACGCCTTCTGCCAGCCCGCTGTTGCTGCCGGCCTCCGCATTAAGCTCGCGCAGCGACAGCTTCCCTGAACCGTCCGTCGCATAGCGCTGAATGACATACGAGCTGCCCATCCCGTCACGCCAGAACAGACGGCCGCCATGTCGGCCGCCGTTCACCGGCTCCTGCCGCTCGGGAGCCTGTGCCGAGCCTCGGTTCGCGAAGCCGTACAGCATCGTCCGAATGAAGCCGAATACGGTGCTTTTGCCAGCTTCGTTCGGTCCATATAAAATGGTAACGGGAGCATCTAGATCGACCTTTGCGTCATGCAATTGGCCGAACCCGTCGATCTCAGCCTCCACAAGCCTCATTGTTATTCCCCCTCTAACTGATCTGCCTTCAGCCCGGGCGAAGCGCTCAGCTCCTATCCATTTCCGCGCTCCTCTTCCGCAATAAGTCCAATCACATGCTCTCGCGATCGCTCCAGCCATCGCTCAGGCAGCTCTTCCCACTTGCTTCGCAGCAGCTTGCCTAACTTCTGATTTCCCGCCATCACCTGGACCGCATCTTTCGCGAATGCCCGCCAGCTCTCGTCGCTGGACGCAAGCTCGGTGCTTAATCGGCACAGCTCGCCGGCGAAGCTGTCCTCCTCTGCTATCTTCATCCAATCCAGCTCGGAGGCAGTCATATTGTCGAGCTCATATACCCATATCATTCGATCGCCGCTCTCCTCGCTTTGCTCCTGAAGCTGTCCCAGCAGCGCAGCGATAGCCTGCGGATCTGATAATTGCCTATGAAGCGGACCTCGCCCTGCGAGCTCCAATCGAATCATTACAGAGCGCCCTTCCGCATCCAGACCAAGCCTAGTCATCGACGCTTCAAGCTGCTGCAGCAGCTCATGCTCCGATGGGATGCCGGCAATTGACACTTGCTCGTCCAGCCAACGCACATTGTCCAGCGGCGTGAACCTAAGCTCTACCGCTCCCGCTGCCGTCACATCCACGATATAGCAGCCCTTCTGCCCGGTCTCCCGCGGGTTTCTGCCCTGCGTATTGCCCGGATAGACGACATGCGGATATTCATGAAGCACTTTGCGGTGATGAATATGTCCCAGCGCCCAATAATGAAAGCCTGCATTACTCGTAAGCTCGTCCAGTGTACAAGGCGCGTAGGGATCATGTCCGTTATCGCCGCCTACGTTGCCGTGCAGCATGGCGATGTGGAACGCAGCTCCTGGCATTGACCGGTAACGAATCGCTAAGTTTTCAGTTACGCTTCGCGATCCGTACGAAATGCCGTAAACAAAAGCAGCCAGCTCACCATCTCTTCGGTAAGCCGGCTTATGCTCGATATGATCTGCGCCAAATATATGTACATTCGAGGGCAGCTTAAGCTCTGCCCTTGCCCCGCTAAGCGGATCATGATTGCCATGAATAACGAAAACGGCGATGCCATGAGCGGCAAGTCGCTCCCATTCGCGTACAAGCCGCAGCTGTGCGCGAAGTGAGCGATCGGCTGCATCGAACAAATCGCCTGCCAGCACGACAAAATCGACCTTCTCGGCAACTGCCGTATCCGTTAATTGGCGCATAGCAGCGAAGGTCGATTCGGTTAGCCGTTCCCGAAGCGCTTCCGGCGCCTTGGCCAAACCTTTGAACGGACTGTCCAAGTGCAAATCCGCTGCATGAATGAATCGAAACGGTACTGCCATGAACTCAATCCCCGCCTCTGTCTCTATATTAGCCGAGTAGCACTACTCCGGCTTAAGGTTGGTATACACTTTTTTGAGCTGTGAAATGACCCGTTGCAAGGAGTATACTTTTTTGGCTTTGTCCCAGCCTGCACGCGCTAGATTATAGCGGTAAGTAGGATCTGTTACGACCTTCTCCAGCGCATCGGCGAGTGCGAGCGGATCTTCCGGCGGAACGAGCAGCCCGTTGACGCCGTCATCGATTTGTTCAGCGATACCTCCGACATTCGTTCCGACTAGGGCCAGCCAGCATAACGCTGCTTCTGCGAACACGGAGCCGAACGCCTCCGCCCGTGACGGCAGAACGAATACATCAAAGAACGGCATGAACTCCTCCGGATGAAGCATATAGCCGTAAAAAATAATATCGTCGTACAAGTCCAGCTCCACCGCGAGCGCCTCCAGCTCCTCGCGAATCGGTCCGTCGCCGATAATATGAAGCACGAACGGATTTCCTCTGCGCTTTAGCTCGGCGCAAGCCTTCAACAAAATATCGAGTCCCTTTGCCGGCACGAGCCTGCAGACCGTAATAAGCTGCGTCACTTCATTTTCATGCGCGCTCGGCCTGAATCGTTTCTCATCGAAGCCGTTCGGTATCACTTTTATAGCCTCAGGGTGTTTAACTTGCGGCGCAATATAGGAACGGAACGACTCCGATACGGTCAACAGCTGATCCGTCTTCGCTTCCAGCTCCCCATATATTTTCATTAAAAATTGATGCTCCGGTCCACCCTCTTCGATTCTTCCGTTCAAAATAAGCTCGCGCTCATAACTCGAGTGAATCGTCATCGCTACCGGCGTATCCGGGAACACCTGCTTCATGACGAGAGCTGCGATCGGATGATGCGCATGTATAATATCAAACGAGCGATTAAGACGAAGCCGTGTCCACCATACGTAATCGCGATACGTTTGAATGTATTTGTCGACCATTGCATTACCGCTGAATTCCGTCCAATCGAACGTTTGGAAAACAACATCCTCTTGCCCCTTGCCTCTTACCCGCTTAGGCAGCGAAAATAACTCCATCTGCCAACCCAGCTTAATGAATCTTTCCTGTATATAAGGGACCATCGATGACACCCCGCCCGGCTGTTCCGGGGGGAAAAACAAAGCTTGCAATATATTCATGTGTCCCACACTCCTTCTTCCTGCTTCGTACCCGTTTACGCTCGGCATACAATGTGTCCAAAAAGCTTTTCCGTCACCGTAAAACATGATATATTAGAACATATGTTTCTGTAAAGCTAGTACATAACTACTTGATAACGAGGTTTAGACATGACAATTATTCAATGGCTTACGGGACCTAACGGACAGCTATTCTCTTCGGCGGCTGTCATCATTATTCTTATTCTTATGCTCTTTATGTCCATCAAGCTTTACGTCAGCTATCGCAACAAAGGGATCTATAAGTGGCTCACAAGCGCAATTCCGCTCATCATAGCCGAGCAAGTATTGCTCATTCTGCTCGCGTATCCCGGCTGGTCGTTATCGCCATGGGTCTATCTAACCGCGACGGTGCTGCAAATCATTTCATTTATTATTATAAACTTTGTTTTCATGAAATTATATACTCATCGTTCCGCTCAGCTGAAAGTAATTCCTTTCATTATTATGATTATGTTAACGATCGTCATAGCAGGCGTTCAGTACGCAATTAATCCGTTCACGCCAGGGGCAGTTCCGGCCGGCTCGATACTGACCTTTCCGGCGCTTGATTTCTATGCCGTTATAGTGACGTTCATCATTCTGCTTGATACGCGCGGAGCCGAGATGAATGCGAAGTATAACGCAAGCCTTATTGTTTTCTTTATCTACGAGCTTTCTCGGCTTGCTGACAATTATTTGTTCCAAGGCTCGCTGTCATGGCTCATTCTGCTTAGCCATCTACTGCCGATCATCTATTATACGATATTATTTTTACTGCTCTTTGATTGGGTTATTGATCGGCTTATCTCGACCTATCAATCCTCTGTTGTAGACGGCCTGACCGGGCTTTACAACCGGCGCCACTTCTCGGCCAGGGCGCAGAAGCTGCTCGCCCAGAACCGGCCAATGGCTATTATCTTCTGTGACATCGACAACTTCAAGAAGCTGAATGATACGCATGGCCATCACAAAGCTGACGGCGTATTGAAGCAAGTAGCCGAGATCCTTAAGGAAGAAACGAGCGGCATCGGCTCTGCCGGGCGTTATGGCGGCGAAGAGCTGCTGGCTTGCATGACCGCAGACAAAGTCAAACCGGAGATCGTTGCGGAAGCGATACGCAGACGCGTCGAGCAGGAGACGATGGTTACCATCAGCGTTGGCGTCAGCACGAATAAGGAAGGCAAGGAAGTGCAAGAGCTTGTCAAACAAGCCGACGAAGCGATGTACCACTCCAAGACGACCGGCAAAAACAAAGTAACGATGTTCAAAGCCATCTCATCCGCTTCCAAAAAATCAATGTAATTCAGCAGAAATCCCCGCCTACGCGTATACGCAGAAAGCGGGGATTTCTTTTACGATGAATCTATTTTGGATTTTGGATTCGTTATGCAATCGTGATACGATTGCGAATAGACTATGGATTCATAATACGCACCTATTGGAGGATTAAACGATGACACATGATTTGAGCGGCATCCAAACAGCTAAGGGAATGGATATGCTGAAGCATGTCCGTACCATTTGCAACCCGCTTCCCGAAGTAACGGAATGGATTGACGGCCACGGCCATACAACCTTTAAAGTGAAAGACAAATCGTTCATCATCATGAGCGATCATGGCATCACCTTCAAATCGGACTTAAGCAATCAGGAAATATTGCTCCAAGAGGATCGCTTTTTCAAACCTGCTTATATCGGCCATCGCGGCTGGGTCTCGATCAGCGACCCCGAGGATTGGCAAGAGATGGCTATTCTATTGAAAGAGGCCTACATGCATGCCGCCCCGAAGCGCTTGTTGAAGCAGCTGTTAGAAACCGAGCATTAAGGAAGGTTCATGCGATTCGTACACCTCATATTTAAGCCAATTTTACCGTGCCGCCGCTCTTAACCTCGACGATCTGCCCGTCTACGCTTAGCCATACGTTCATTGCCGACGCATTATAAACAAAGCTCATGTCCGCTGAAAATTTCAACAAGCGATACGATTTCATGTAATCGACGATTTCCATATTCGTAGCGTACCAGATGTTGTCTTGGCCCGATATTCGCTCGCAGAAGCTTTCAATCAATTCCCAATTGTTATCGTTATCGAATTCATAGCTATGTCCCCAAACGTACATCAAATATAAATATTGGGATTTATGAAGACCCATGAATGCATCGGTCCTCTCCAGCAAGCGGTCGTTATGATGGCAGGTCGGCTGCCACTCATGCCAGTCGTCGGGTATGCCGAACCCGCCCGTCGTCTGAACCGTTCTCGCATATTCGATGCCCAAATAAGGCAACATCCCTTTGATCTCTTGGTTAAAAGAGCCATTTGGATACGACATCCCTCTGACGGTATAGCCGGCGAGCCGCTCCAGCTTTTTCCTGTCTTCCATGATTTCATGCACAAGCTGCTCTCTTGGAATACGCGCGATCGTTGGATGGGTCAGCGTATGGGCAGATACCTCATGACCTTCATACAGATTCGCGGCTTCCTCTTCGGAAATCCGGTTTCCATTCCCGAACAGCCCGCCGTTTAAGTGAAACGAGCCTTTTATGCCGTAACGGTTAAATAGAGATATCAGCCTGCGGTCGGCCGTCGTACCGTCGTCGTAGCTCATCGTTAGCGCCTTGTGCTTCCCTCCCGGGAAACATAACAATACGTTGGGCATGCGTTAAATCCTCCTATTTGTTCATCTTCCTTACGCGGAGCCGAATACTTTCAAATTCGCATACTCCGCTATAAAAGGCGCCATTTGGCGAAAGCCGATCTTGCCCGCTCCGTGCAGCGGACCTAAGGTTGCGCCGTCATCCTCCCATGCGAGAATAGGCAGCCCGTTAATCGTAAAATCGATTCGCGTTCCCCGCTTCAGGAGCAGCATCTCGTAAGAGGAATAGCAATCCAAGACGGAGGGCAATGGGTCAGCTCCTTGCGCCGCCAGATGAAACCCCCGGCTTTTGCGCAGATTGCAGGTGTGAAACTGTCTTTCCTCGGCCCATCGCCTGCGATAATACGATAAGTGAAACGCATTATTGTCGCCGCTGTGATACTGATCGTATATGCCAGAGCGAGGCATTAACGACGGATCGAATAGGTCGATACCGCCCGCGCCGCTAGCGGCAAAAAACAGAATCGCCAGCCCCGGCTCACGGATCGGCCGGAATTGCCATACGACGGCCATGTCCGCCGGAAAGTCATGCGGGCACCAAAGGACGAAATTCGCCTTTTGCCCTTCCTCCGCGTCCCTTGCGCTTTCCAGCCGCAGCCGCCCCAACGGAAACGACATAGCTGCTTCCCCTTCCATCCGGAAGTCGGCCAAGTCTGCCGGAGCGGCAAGCGGATTATGATAGAGCAGCCTCCACTCCGGCGGGATCATCGGACCGTCTCCGCTTCGCCGACAGGCAGCCATTCCGGAATCAGCTCAAGGCTGATTATCGTATTAAGCGACCATTGCGCCGCTTCGTTCGTGTTGATCCAATCGATCTCGCTTAAGGAGTCGACATACGTCACCGTTTCCGCCTCCTTCCGCAAATCTGTCTTGGCGAACGGATTGTCCAGCAGCACGGACCACGCATGCTGCGCCGTCCATTCGTCCTGTCTGTAATAAGCACCGAATGCCGCAATCGCAATGCTCAGTACCGGATGATGGAAGCTGTCATGGCTGATCGCTCCGCCCGTTATGAGGTCCTTTCGCTCCTGCGGCAGGTTGTAATAGATGCCGAAGTCGGCCATCATCGCTTCCCATTGCGGATCCTTAAGCATTGCGGCCAGCTCGAACCATATTTGCGGCGCGCCCATGCAGATCGCGAGGTGGCGGCCCCAGTTATCGTCGCCAAGCGGCGTAAGCTTGCTCGTGCGAGGATCGTAGCCATATGTCGGTCCTGAGATCAATCCGTAATTCGCATCCTTGACGCAATCGATTCCCGTTACAATTTTGTCCCGATAGGCCGTATCCTCGAACCGCTCCCATCTCGTCATCCAATTCGAGCTGAATGCGGCCCAGTCCGGACCGATTCGGATATGCGTAGGATGTTCGTCCTTCGGAAAATAAGCGCGCATCGGATCGAGATTGACCGTCGAGAAATCGGCATCCTTCACCTCGTCCATCAAATCGCCTATCCGCTCATCAGCGGTCAAATAGTAATAGTAGCGGTGAAGGCCGGCCATCGCGATTCGCGCCTCCTTGCAGCCGCAGCCCCAGTGGACGACGTTATGCCTGGAGCCTAGACCGGCATATTCCCCGAAATGATAGACGTCCACTTCGCTTGTATGTCTGGTCATCGCTTCCGCAAGCCTGAACAAGTCGCCTCGTCCCGAACGCAGGAACATGACCCATAACCACATATTCGGGACAAGCTCGGTGTTTTGCCAAGCGCAGCCCCCGAGATCGTAGTTCCATACATGTCTGACCGGATCGTAGCTGTGCATGAAATCGCCGTAATCCCAGAAACCGTACCATTTGCGCTGCTCCACTTCGGACATGTAAAAGGAAGCAATGCCGTCCAGCCGCTCCTCCAACAACGCTTTGGCCGGCGTGCTACTGTCCGGCAAGCTCCACAAACCGAATGCGCGGACTTCATGGAAGTACTCCGGCTCGCATACAAGCAGCGGCTGTGCATCCGTTTGCTCCTGCATTGCCCTTAGCCGATAAGGCGAAGGCGTTTCCTCTTCGCACCATACCGTCAACTCGCTCGTATTGGCGATACCGTAAGGCGTTGCCCGCAGCTCCTCCGCGCCTTCGTACGATGACTCCACATGCGTCTTCGTATCGTAATGACGCAGATCCATCGCCTCTCCGTCCGGCGACCAGAACCATGCGGTGAGGGACGCTTCGCTTCCCGCCGTTCCGTGAATGTCCAAGCCCGACGGATGCTTCCGCCAGAAGTCCCGAACGCCGACTGCAAGGCCCCCGCCTTCGCCGCCTGCGAATGCAAGGCCGCCTGCCCGCTTGCCTTCGGCTGATTTCACCCAGCAGCATTGCGCCTGCGTGCGCTTCCAGATGCCGTAATGATCGGCCGATCGCTGCACCAGCTTGTAATCGTCCCATACGGCCGAGTCGTCAAGCAGGCCGAGGAAATAACGATCCTCCTCGGCGTCGAACTCGACTGGCGCGCCTTGCGTCTGCCGTTCGAACAGCTCGCGGTATTTTCCCTTCGTTCGCCTCGTATGCAGCGTCTTCGGCGATTCGTTGAAGAAGCCGCTGTCTCCCGCGAGTCTTACGTGGCGGTTGTACAAAGGTCCTCTCATCGGAACCGCGAACGAAATGCCAAGCGCTTTGATAAAATCCTCGTTTGGATTGCCGTCATATTGAAACGTATGAACGACACGGATCGTCCCGAGTCCGGCATAGAAATATAAGCGCAGGGAGAACGGCAGCCACTCTCTGCCGGAGTTTCCGCTGCGATGCTTTCCTTCCAGCTTCACGACCGCCCTGACCGGACCGTTTTGCTCAACCGTCACGCTGCGGATGCGCCCTTGGAAAGGTTCTTGGCGGATCGTTGTCGCGCCCGAAACGCCGCTTCGGCTCTCCTTAATCGATACAAGCGTTGCGCCGCTGCAGATTTCGCTGCCGCTTCGTACGATGCTTTCGATAAGCTTGTCTCCTTGCATTCGTATCGTACAGCTCATCACTCCCGTATCAAGCAGAATCGTTTCCTCCGTCTCGCGTACTTTGACGCATGCTGGTCCGGAAGCACCCGCTCCCTTTGTAACCCGATAGCCGTCATGCCGCGCGCTCGGCAGCGCTGCCGCATGGGCGGACCACTTGACGCTGCCGTCCGGCCAATAAGCAGCCGGCCAGCTTTGCATCGCGACCGGACCGCTGCCGTCCGCGGCGTGCAGGACAAGCTGTTCGTCCCGGCGCAGCTCGCCCTCCTTCCACGGAATTCCCCACGTTACTCCGGCAGCTAAAGCCGCCGGCTCGTTAAGCCAACGAAGCTTGATAGACAATGGCAATGACAATCGAATCAGCCCTCCTCGTTCCCCTAAGCATATGTGTACAACCTACGGTCATCGTATAGCGGCTCGCGATTGCCGGCAATTAGATATTATTGCTTGCGGAACGAATCGGCGCTTGCACATTTTGTCCCCGTTTGCACTATATTGTCCGACAGTACCTATGACTGGCTAAGCTCGCGGTAGCGGCTTGGCGTCATGCCCTCCAGCTTCTTGAATATGCGATTGAAGTAGCTGTGCTGATAGCCGACCTGCTCGGCGACGTCGTTGATTTTGAGCCCCGATTCCCGCAGCAGTTCTTTCGCCTTTTCCATTCGCAGACCCGTCAAATAATCGATGAAGTTTTTGCCCGTTACCTGCTTGAACGATTTGCTAAGGAAAAACGGGTTCATCCCGATATGATCCGCGCAGTGGTCGAGCGACACGTCCTTCATGTAATTTTGCTGCAAATACACCATCGCTTGCTCGATCAGTCGTTTCACCTGATAATCCGAACGGTTGCCGAGTTCCCCTAGAAAAGGCGCGCATACTTTATTTCGGAACCAGGCGAGAATGAGCTGCGGCTCCCTGATTTGCGACAGCTGCTCGTACATATTCACGCATCTGAACAAGCGGTTCGGCTGAATGCCGGATACCATGATGGCATGCTGCACGCTGCCGAGCAAATGCAGCATGCCCTGCTGAACGTCGACCGCCTTCGCCCCCGCCTGCGACAAAGCGGCTAGAAAAGCGTTCAGCAGCTCATAAGCATCGCTTTCCTGGCCTGTGCGCAGCGCCTGTATGAACTCCCGCTCGAGCGCAAAAGGATATGCCTGCTCGGCCGCTCCTTCTCCGACCGCATGCAGCCGGCTCATCGCGATCATTTGATTTTCGTTATTGAAATAACGCTGATTGGCGGCATGCTTGACCTCTTCGAAAGCCAACGGAATTTGAGCGACGGCATCCGACGGCTCGCTGATCGCAATCGTCAGCCGCATATTCAGGATGGAATTGACCGCATGGGTGAGCTCTTCGCCGAACAGGGCCAGCTCCTCCTCGCAGCTATCATCCTTTGGCGCAATGACGAGAAGCCCCGCGGCAAGATCATGGAAATTAATCGCTTTGCTTTGCTCGAAATGTTTGGCGGCAAACTCCTCGATCATATTTACCGCGGCGAACGTCACGAGACCTTCGTCCCCGTATTTGAATTTCCCTTCCAAGCTCGCAATGCCGGTCAACTGCACGTATATGACGATAAAACGATGATTGCTTACGTCCCATTTGTACCGTCCCATCCGCTCGAGCAGGTCCTCCTCCGAATACGCGTACAGGTAGCCTTGCAGCAGTTGATGAAGAAAGCTCTCCTTCACGTATGGAAGCTGTTCGGACAACCTCGTATGGAGCTCCGTGCTTTCGCGGTTCAAATGGTTCCATTGCCGCTCGATTAGCGAGAATTCGTCCCCACGGTCATCCGCAAGAGGCTTCTCTCCAAGCAGGACGTTCATAAGCCGCTTGACCGGCGAATAGATGGTGCGCGACGCAAACCAGGCAAGGACTGCCGCTAGCAGCAATGCGCTTAAGCTAACCGTGAAGATAAGCTTCGAAATAAGGACGACCGGCGCGGTGATGCTCGATATCGGCGAAGCGGACACATAGGTCCAGCTGTCTGCAATGCGCGAGAACTTGCCATAGGTCACTGTGAACGTAGCTCCGTTCCATTGGAGCAGAAACGAATCCTCCGCCTTTCCTCGCTCAGCGATTGCTTCTTTCAGCTGCTCGACGAACGCCGATTCGGAGTCACTTTCGCCGGTAGACGCAAACAAACTGCCGTTATCCTGCAGGAGAAAGGTCTTGCCGCCGTCATACGGCGTCATCGTGCGAAGCATATCTCCTACTTTCTCGTTGTCCAGCCTTATATACAACGCGCCGAACGGCTTCAGGCTTCCTCCGGGAATCTGATGAACGAGCGTCAGCTCTTTCGACTGGGGACGCTGGGCATTAAAGGACATGTCCGTCCAATACGCCACTTTGCCTGATTGAAGCAAGCTGTCGTATATTGTTTTCTCTTGCTCGGAGGAAATCATGCCGTATTCGGGATCGAACAGGACTGGCTGTCCCTCTCCGCCCAAATATAGCCCGACCAGCTTATTCATCGTATTCGAGCCTTGCATAACGAGCAGCGTCTTGGTGATGTCGCGCGCCTTCTCGAAATCCTGGATAAAATTGCGGCTGGAAAGGCTGTAATCGAATTTCGTATCGAACGCCCAATGCGACAGCATGAGCTCCAAATTCGTCAGCTGCGCATCGATGTTGCGTGCTCTCTGCTCGATCTGCTTGTTATGCATCTGCAGCAGCTCGCTCTTCAGCTTGCCTCCCGCCATCCCGTACACGAGCGCGCCGGTGATGAGCCCTGGAATGCTCGTGACGATCAGGATCATAATCAAGCTTTTGCGATAAAAACTTCCCTTCGTTGTCCCCTTGCCGCTGTTTCTTTGAAAAAGCTTTCGTAACCTTTCAAATCGCATATTCTCACCAACCGACTTCAAAATGGTGTTACGCACAGCGCATGTTTCCATATGTAAACGTATTCAATTCTATGTTCAAGAATAAACCGCAGTTCCCCTCGAGAACAAGACCTTATTCTTGAAGACGAAGAAATGATTCCCAAGAACTACGGCAATAGACAGAGCCCCGGGTGCTTGCGCGCCGGACTCTGTCTAAGGGTCGATTGTTAAACCTATGATTTGCTTGCTGCGTACAACTCGTTCATTTCTTTGATCAGATCATCGCCGCCGCTCTTCTTCCACAGCTCAAGCGCAGCGCGGTAACCGGCCTCGTCGATCTGTCCTACGATGAACTTGATCCGCGCATCGTTCAAAATATTGTCAAGCTGGGCGCCCTTCTCCGTATACACCTGGGAGATGAACGGTTCTGCCGGATTGGAGACGATGTACTGCTCGTTCTCCTTCTGCAGCTCGGTTTGCTTGATGCGAAGAGGCGTCTGCTTCACCTTCTTCGCGCGATCCTCCGGAATGAACGTCAGCATTTGATTAAGGCCTTCTACCTCGGATTCCATCAACGCCGCATCCTTGCTTACGACAACCGAATCGTCCTCGATCGTATGATGTACGCCTTCCAGCCCGTATCCGAGCATCGTTTGCAATTCCGGCGCATTCAATTGCTCGATGAAAGCCAGGACGCGCTTCAGCTCCTCCTCGGTTTTTACCGCCGATTTCGGAATGGCCAGCATGCCGGCAAAACCGGAGGTCGGCAGCGTATGCAGCTCGCCCGCCGCATCCTTAACGCCGCCGAATACGTCCATGAAGTGTACGTCCGGCTGGTCCTTACCCTCCGCCGCAAGCGCGGCGTGTATCTTATCGTCGGCGCGGGCCGCGCCGTCAATGACGTCAATGATGACCCCGGCTTGGTTATTGATGATCGGGTCGGTCCATTTTGCGGAATCCATGATGGCAAAATCCTGGTTGATCAGCTTCTCGTCGTACAGCTTCTTCATAAACTTCAACGCTTCGATATACTCCGGCGTCAGATGTTCGGGCACAAGCTGTCCGTCCTTGTCGCCCCATTTGTTCGGCGCGCCGAACCACAGCTTGATGTTGTCGAAGCCGCTGGCCCAGCCGCCCGTCCACTTGACGAGCACGAGGCCGTACGTATCGTCTTGGCCGTTCTTGTCCGGGTCCTTCTCTTTATACGCTTTCAGCATATTGTAAAAGTCGTCGATCGTTTGCGGGACGGGCAGCCCTACGTTGTCGAGCCAATCTTTCCGGTAATAGACGCCGTTCCGTCCAAGCGCGCGGCCCCTGTATATGCCGTAATTTTTACCTTCGATGGAGGAATTGTTTAAGATGACCGGATTCGCCTGGCTTAAGTTGTCGTAATCCTTCAAATAACCGCCAAGCTCCCAGAACGCGCCGGATTTTGCCGCATTGACGAAGCTCGGCGATTTCACGTCGGGTACATACATGATCGTAGGCAGCTTGCCCGAAGCGAGCGTAATGTTGAACTTATCCACGTAGGAGGCGTTCGGCACCCACTCGAAATGAATGTCCGTATTCGTCCTCTTCTCCAGCTCGGCGGCTACCGGACTATCGTCCTTCGGGTAATTCGTCTTGAATATCGGAAGCATGATGTTTAACTTCAGCGGCGTCTCCGGTTTTGGGTCAGCTTCCGGCTGAACCGCATCAGGCGATGCGTTGCCCGGCGCTTCCTCCTTGTTTCCTTCACTTTGCTCCGAACACCCGATTAGCGTACCGGCGGCAAGCGCCGTCACAAGCGCGATCGATGCCCATTTGTTTGCTCTCTTTTGATTTCCTTTCATGCATGTACCTCCCTTAATTAGTTGTATTATATCGTAAAACCGTCTGCCTGCGGTTCAAGCTCGCGGCGGCAGAGGATGTAACGACCTAGCCTTTAATCGATCCGATCAGTACTCCCTTGGCAAAATGTTTTTGCAGAAACGGGTAGACGAGCAGAATCGGGACGGTTCCGACGACGATGACCGCCATCTTGATCGATTGGTCCGGCGGCTTGACGAAGTTAGGGTCCATCGCGTTGATATCGCCTGCCGCAGCCTGCGACAGCAGCACGATTTGGCGAAGAAGCACCTGCAGCGGCCATTTCATCGGATCGTTAATATAGAGCAGCGCCGCGAAAAAATCGTTCCAATGCCCTACCGCATAAAACAGCGTAAACGTCGCGAGCACCGGCTTGGACAGCGGGAGAACGATTCGCCACAGAAGTCCTAGCTCCGTGCAGCCGTCGATCTTGGCCGCTTCCTCAAGGCCCGGCGGCAGCTCTTGAAAAAAGTTTTTGACGATGATCAAGTTAAACGCGCTGATCGCTCCCGGCAGAATGAGCGCCCAATACGAATCGATCAATTGAAGCTCGCGGATGACGAGGTAGGTCGGAATCATGCCGCCACCGAACAGCATCGAGAAAACTACCAAATTCAGCACCGTATTTCGCCCCATCAGGCTGCGCCGCGCTAACGGATAAGCCATCGTAACGGTAAAAAACAGATTAACGGCCGTACCGATAACGGTGACGTACATGGAGACGCCGATGCTCTTCATAATCGTGTTGGTCGAGAAAATAAAGTTGTACGCTGCGACGGAAAACGTTTCCGGTATGAGAAATACGGCTCTCTTCGTCAGCTCTGCATCGGTTGCGAACGAACCCGAAATGACGTAGACGAACGGAAGGATTGCCGCAATGGCGAATACGCCAAGGAAAACATAATTGAACACGTCGAATGCGGTGCCTGCTGCGGATCGGTACGTTTTGGCCAAGGTCAAGCTCCTTTCCTGTTGCTCTTTATTTCTTAATAAAGACCCGATTGTCCTAAGCGCTTCGCCAAATAGTTGCTGCCAAGCACGAGTATGACGCCGACGATTGCTTTGAACAGTCCTACTGCCGTGCTGTAGCTGAATGCGCCCTGCGTAATGCCCATCGTGTACACGTAGGTATCGAACACCTCGGCCGCCTCCCGATTAAGCGGATTAAGCAGCAAGTATATTTGCTCGAAGCCGTTCTCCAGCACGTTGCCCATCCGCAGGATGAGCAGAATCACAATCGTGCTTCTAATCGACGGGAGCGTAATATGCCATATTTGCTTCCAGCGATTGGCGCCGTCCATGATCGCGGCCTCGTACTGCTCCACATCGACCGCCGCCAGCGCCGCCAGGAAAATGATCGTCCCCCAGCCGCATTCCTTCCATATCGTTTGCAAAATAATAATCGGTCGGAACCAGTCCGGACTGGCAAGAAACTCGATTTTTCGTCCCGTATAAGAGAAGATCAGCTCATTGACCGGCCCTCCCTGCGTCGTCAGGAACACGTAAGTCATGCTGGCCACGATGACCATCGATATAAAATGCGGCACGTAGATCAACGTCTGCACCGTCCGTTTGAACAGCGCGATCCGCACCTCGTTCAGCAGAATGGCCAGGATGATCGGCGCCGGAAAGAAAAAGAGAAGGTTGTACAACGATAAAACGAGCGTATTTCGCAATAACATGAAAAACTCGGGATTGGTGAAAAACAGCTCGAAATGCATCGTGCCGACCCATTCGCTTTTCCAGAAGCCGGTATAAGGCTGATAGTTTTTGAAGGCGAGCAGCACGCCCCACATCGGAACGTATTTGAAAATGAGAAAATAGAGCAATCCCGGCAGCAGCAGAATATAAAGCCACTTGTCTTTCTTGAATCGGCGCAGCATGCTCGGCCGGTATACGGGAGATGCCCGCTCTGGTACGGGTGCGGCAGCCTGCTTCATATTCGTTCACCTCCAGTTGTCATCCATCGCCTCGTCAGCGGTGTAGCCCCATTATGCAAGCCGGTTTTCATTTCCGGCAATTAGACATTCTTGAAGCTGTCGCTTACTGCCTGCTATTTTGCCTTTACCAAGAAAGTCCAAACGCGGCAAAAGTATCGTAACCGCTGTTCGAAGCAAAACAATAAAGTCCAATTGTAAGCCTTTAGTTGATTCGATAAAGTTAATCTGACTATTTGAGGAGGGATGGCGTGATTTATGAATCGAAAGCTGTATTACGGGGCTGCTTGGTACCCTGAGCTATGGGTGGAGGAATCGATTGCGCAAGATATCGCATGGATGAAGGAGTGTGGCATCAACGTCGTACGAATCGGGGAATTCGCATGGAGCAAGATGGAACCCTCGCAAGATGCTATAGACGTAACCTTCTTTGCTCAAATCATCGAGAGGCTGCATAACAACGGGATAGACACCGTTATGTGTACGCCAACGGCAACGCCTCCGATTTGGCTGTCGCACGGCCACCCGGAGCGCTTGCATGTGAATGAGCGCGGCGAAGTGATGGGTCATGGCTCAAGGCAGCATTTTTGCACGAATAACCGCTATTTTCGGACGCGAAGCGCCTTGATTACCAAGCATATCGCACAAACGTTAAGCCATTTGCCCGGTCTAATCGGTTGGCAGCTCGACAACGAGTTTAAAGCTCATGTAGCGGAATGTTACTGCGATGGCTGCCTATCTTTATGGCATCAATGGCTGGAAGAACGGTATGGACATATCGGGCGATTAAATGAATCTTGGGGGACGGAGATTTGGAGCCAGCGCTACGAATCCTTTAGCCAAGTACCGCAGCCGGCACTTACACCTTTCCTCCATAACGCATCGCTCAAGACGATGTACCAGCTGTTTTCTATGGAGAAAATCGCGGAATTCGCATCTGAGCAAGCCGTTATTATTAGAAGCTTCTCTACCGCCCCAATAACGCACAATAGCAGCATCGCTTTTCACGTCGACAACGAGAAGCTGTTCCGTGGGCTCGACTTTGCCGCTTACGATACGTATGCTTCCGCCAGCAACTACGCGGCTTACCTAATCAATTGCGACTTGTGGAGAACGGTAAAGCGAGGAACCCCGTTCTGGATTATGGAGACGAGCCCTTCGTATAGCGGCTCGCTCGAGAACAGCTCCATTCCTCACCCAGACGGATATGTGAGAGCGGAAGCCGTCGCTGCATACGCTTTAGGTGCGGGAGGATTCTGCTATTGGCACTGGCGGCAGCACCGGATGGGCTGCGAGCAGCCGCATGGCTCCGTCTTAAGCGCATGGGGAAAACCGACGATCGGCTTTAAAAACGTGGTGGAGGCTTCGTTAGCCAAAGAGGAGCTTCAGCCATTGCTGCTCGCAACCGTTCCGATGCAAGCTGAAGCAGCCATTACCTATTCGGACACGGCGAAAGCTTTCATACGTACGGAGCCGATGCGCAAGCTGAATTACCGCGGTTTGGTTACCGACTATTACTCCCGCTTGCTTGAGATGGGGGTTCATCGCGATCTTATTATGGAAGGTGCGGAGCTGGACGGGTACAAGCTGCTGCTTACGCCATTTCTGCCATCCCTATCGCCTGCATTCCTTGAGCGTGCACTTGCCTTCGTCAAGAACGGCGGCATATGGATTGCCGGTCCGCTTACCGGCGGGAGGACAGAGGAGCATACGATTCATACGGATGCGGCGCTTGGACAGCTGGAGAAGCTCGCAGGCGTGGAAACCGTATATACCTTTCCAATGGACGGGACGGCGACGATCGGACAGGCGTTCGGTCTCTCTGCTTCGCTCGGCATGTGGAGCGCCCTCTTCGAACCTCGTGAGCCGAACGCGAAATCGATAGGAAAGATTCGGCATGGCGCTGCGACGGGGCTTTCGTTCATTACCGAAAGGGCAATCGGTGAAGGCAAGCTTGTACTGCTCGGCTCGATGCCAGCGGGAGAAGACGGGGATGACATGCTGAAGAGGCTAATAAACAACTATGCCTGCGAGGCAGGCCTTACGCTCAGGACGGATGTGACGCCCGGCACTGTCGTTGCGCCAAGGCAAGGCAACGGTTATCGCTTGTGGGTTATCGTCAATATGAACGGCGCCGGCGGCTCGGTTACGCTTCCGCAAGGCGGCATCGATGCTTTGACGCAAACGGGTGTAGCTGCCGGCCCTTTAACCGTCGGCAGCTACGAATATCGTATCATACGTTTTCAAGAGCGTTAATGACAATCCCAGCTACTAGCTTCTCTTTGTCATAGTCGGCTTCTCAAGCGCATACAGCTCGTCCTCGAGGGTCTGCATCTTCTCGAGTACGGCCTTGCGAGCGTCGTTAATTGCTCCGTTATAAACGTATGGAGCCAGCTCCTTCAGCATCATATCCAGCAGCTGTTCGGCGGCGATCGCACCGATCGTCTCCGAACGCTCCAGCTCAAAAAATTGCTGGATGTTGCCGATCATTTGTTCCATGTGCTCTCTTGGCAGCTTTATGATTTGCATGTATTCATCCCTCCAACTGTCCGTTTAATACCGTAACCGCTTGACCCGACAAATAAACCCGGTCACCGCTCGGCTTCACTCGCACGATACCGCCTCGCTCCGATACCTGATAGCCCGCCAGCTCGTCTTTCTTAAGACGCTTCGCCCAGTATGGAGCCAGCGCGCAATGCGCCGATCCGGTTACCGGATCTTCGTTAACCCCAACTGCCGGAAAGAAAGCTCGCGACACGAAGTCATAATCCTTGCCGACATCCGCATCAGCCCGGCTTGTCACAATGACGCCTCTTGCTTGCAAACTCGCTATCATTGCAAAATCCGGTTTCAATGTCCGCACGGTCTCCTCGGTATCCACCTCAACGAAATAATCCATGCGGTTTCGTCCTGCAAATCTCGGGATAAGACCAAGCGCCTGAATCAGCTCCTCCGGCACTTCCTCCGCCGCCGGAGGCTCTGACGGAAAGTCCATCGCGATCCATTCTCCTTCGCGTCTGGCTGTCAATAAACCGCTTTTCGTCTGAAAGCGCGCCTCTGCATCTCCAGCGAGCCGTCCCGTCTGCCAAAGCTGATGCGCTGCGGCAAGCGTAGCGTGACCGCATAGGTCAACTTCCGCTTTCGGCGTGAACCAGCGTAGCCCATAATCCCTTTGCCCCGCAGTCGGAGCGACTACAAACGCTGTCTCCGATAAGTTCATCTCGGCTGCCACGAGCTGCATCCAGCTTTCATCTCTTTCTTGATCCAGCAAGCACACCGCTGCCGGATTTCCTCTGAACGGTTCATTCGTAAATGCGTCAACAATATACAGCTCTATTCCTTCACTCATTTTATTGTCTCCTTCCTTGCCGCCGTCAGGCAACAAAAAAAGCTTGCCACTTTGCGCCGCAAGCCCCATTTATTATAGTTATGTTAGCCTTTAAGCGGGATAAGCAGCTCAACAGGCTCTTCCTCTACATGATGTTCATCGATATAGAACAGCTCAAGCGCCACTGCATGGTTATGTTTCTCTAAGCGCATCTCGTTCATCCACGTATTAAGCTGCTCATACCCTTCCCCGATTCGCTTGTTGGAGCAGCCTGCCATTGCGTATCGCATAGCCGGAATCGTGATCTGGACCATACCAGGCGGGAGCTCTTCCATATGCGAAACCTCATAGCATGCCCAATACGTTACGAATACTTCGTTACCGTAGTACGGGCTGTAGAGCACCGGCGACTTGGACGCGCCGTACAATTCATGTTTCCTTGCTAGAAATTCCGTCTGCAAGCGAATCGCTTCGTCGGGAAATTGCGAGTAAGGACCGCTATAGCTGATTCCAACCAAATTGAGTGCAGGCTTCGAGATGATTGAGCAGTTTTCCACGCGATTTCCTCCTTAGATTCCATCAGGACTTGTACGCAAGGATGAGCTTTCTCTGCCCATAGTGTAACACGTATTCCCTTTATAAGGGTAGTCATTTTAACTTTTCGCTCCGCGCGATCTTAGCCTGCGAAGTATCATTGCAAAAACGGCCGTTATGGCTATATACACGGCAACCACGATTAAGAACGTCGTTCGCCTCTCCTCGGGCGTACCGTCGGCCAGCAATACCGGACCTAGCCCAAAAAAAGTAACTAGCCCGTATAGCACGACAAAAAACGCAATAATTATCGCTTTTAGCATCATCATCCCGCCTTCCTCTACTAGAGATTATCCCTACGCCTCACAATCTATGCGGACAAGTCCAAAAACAAAGAGAGCACCCGGCCGCAATGGCCTGATGCTCTCTTATCTTGCATGTATTTAGAAATTAAACACGAAGTCGTCGTCGTTAAGCGGCTCGACATGGATCGTACGAACATAGCCGTTGCCTTTTTTGGAGAAAAAGTCATGCTGCTTCGTATGCGTGCTAATTCCGTTGAACACGATCGGGTTGACCGGCTCTTCTGGGAAATATGGCTCAAAGCCCAGGTTCATAAGCGCTTTGTTGGCATTGTAGCGAACGTACGTATTCACTTCATCCTGCAGCCCTAGCGGACTGTACAGATGGTTCGTGTATTCAACTTCGTTCTCGTACAGCTCAACTAGAAGCGCAATTAGTTCCGTGTGCAGTTGCTTCTGCTCTTCTATGCTGAACGTTTGGTATAGCTCTTGTGCAAGTACGCCTACGTACAAGCCGTGGATACTCTCGTCGCGGAGGATCAAGTCGATGATCTCGCCGCTGCTCGTCATTTTGCCTTGACCAGCGAGGTACAACGGATAGAAGAATCCGCTATAGAACAAGTAGCTTTCCAAAAATACAGATGCGGCCATTGCTTTGTACAGCTCTTTCGGGCCTGTAATGTTGGAGTACCACGAAGCGATCAGATTCGCTTTTTTCTGAAGCTGTTCATTCGATTCCACCCACTTGAAGATCCCGTCGATCTCCTCGTTGGATGCCAGCGTTGTGAAGATGCTGCTGTATGACTTTGCATGAATTTGCTCCATCATCGACATGAACGACAGCACCGCTTTGCGCTGCAAGCCTTCCACATGCTCAAGAATCTTCGGCATGCCTACGCCGCCTTGAATCGTATCGAGCAAGGTCAGACCGCCGAGCACATTCTTATACAACAAGCGCTCGTCGTCCGACATGTCCATCCAGTCCATTTTATCATCCGATAACGGAATTTCTTCGTCCGTCCAAAATTGCATTACATTTTGCTGCCAGAACGTCAGCGTAAAATCGTCGTCCGGGCGGTTCCAGTTTACTGCTTTCATTAGGTGAGCTCCTTCTTTGCTACGTAAGCAACGATATAATGGGTCTTATACGGCGCAGCTTGTGCATTCCTCAACGGAAAGACGCTTCGTTCTCGTATAGTAGAGCGATTTGAGCCCCTTCTGCGCAGCATATACATAGAAGCGCGCCAGCTCACGAGTAGTTACGTTGCTGTTAACATGCAGGACAGTCGAAATACCTTGGTCGACGTGCTGTCCGATTTCGGCAATCAGGTCAATCAGCTTGAACTGATCGATATTGTAAGCCGATTTGTAGTAGAAGTAGTTCTCCTGCGCCAAATAAGGCATTGGATAATACGTAGTCGAGTTCGCATACGTACGCGTCTCGATATGCTCAACGATCGGCATAACGCTCGAAGTCGCGTTTTGAATATACGAGATACTTTGCGTAGGAGCAATTGCAAGGCGGTAAGCATGGAACAAACCAAACTTTTGTACTTGATCCTTAAGCGCTGCCCAGTCTTGCGGCGACGGGATTTCCATACCATCGAACAGTTCCGCTACACGCGCTGTCTTCGGACGGAAGTCGTTCTCGATATAACGCGTGAAGTAAGTGCCCTTCGCATATTCCGAACGTTCGAAGTCTTTGAAAGTCGTGCTGCGTTCCTTCGCGATCAGCATGCTTTGCTCGATCGAGTAGTAGTTCATCATCATGAAGAACACGCCGGCGAAGTCTTTCGCTTCTTCGCTCTCGTAAGCAATTTTGTTTTTCGCCAAGTAGCCGTTCAGGTTCATGGCTCCGAGACCGACAGAGTGCAGCTCTTCGTTCGCTTTGCGTACGCCTGGCGCATTGTCGATTTTGGACAAGTCGCTTACCGTCGTCAACGCTTCGATGCCCACATGAACCGATTCCTTCAGCTTCTTGCGTTCCATTACGTTCACAATATTGAGAGATGCCAGGTTGCAGCTAATGTCGCGCTGAATGACATCGTCATAGCCGTAGTCGTTGATTTCCGAAGTCTCTTGCAGCTGGAAAATTTCCGTGCAAAGATTGGACATTTTGATCGAACCGATATCCTTCAAAGCGTGGATTTTGTTCGCGTTCGACTTGTTCATGATGTATGGGTAACCCGATTCAAGCTGAATCGAAGCAATTTTCGTCAACATGTCGCGTGCGTTCATTACGGTTTTTTTCGTTACTTTGTCATTCGCAAGAAGCTCTTCATACATCTCGTCCATATCGAGATCGTCCAGGTGCTTGCCGTACGCTTTTTGTACGGAATGCGGTCCGAATACGACTAGCGGTCTGTTGGTAGCTGCAAGCTCGTAGAACTTGTTCGGTATAATAAGGCCGATCGACAACGTTTTGATCCGTGTTTTCTCGTCGGCGTTAATTTTTTTGCAATCGAGGAATTCGATAACGTCCCAGCCGAAAATATTATAGTAACCGGCGCCGGAGCCTTTGCGTTGGCCCATTTGGTCCGCGTAAGAGAAAGCATCCTCCATCAGCTTAAGCACAGGCATAATGCCTTTCGCTGCGCCCTCTACGCCTTTGATCGGTTCGCCGCGTCCGCGCAGCTTCGATAGGTTGACGGCAACGCCGCCGCCGATTTTGGAGAGCTGCATACAAGTGCCAAGCACGTAGTTGATCGAGTTAAGCGAGTCGTCCATTTCCAGCAGGAAGCAGGAAACCATTTCGCCGCGGCGGCTCTTGCCCGCGTTCAGGAACGTCGGCGTTGCCGGCTGCAGGCGCTGCTCGATCATCGCTTCAGCGATGCGAAGCGCTCGGGCTGCGTCGCCTTCGCCAAGGTGCAGAGCTACGATCGCTACACGATCGGAGTATTGCTCCAAGTATTGCGCTTTGTTGTTCGTCTTCATCGCGTAGTCCTTGTAGAACTTCGATGCTGCCATGTACGATTGGAATTCGAAGCCGCTGCTTGCTGTCAGCGTAAATACGGCCTCCACCTGATCGTATGTATATTTGTCGAACACATTGTCGTAATAGTCGTTCTCGATTAAATAGTCCAGCTTATGACGAAGCGAATCAAACTTCACGCTCTTCTCTTCTACCTCCGCCATAAAAGCGGCTACTGCCTCTTTATCCTTCTCGAGCTGATAGAAACCGTCTGCGCCGCGTTGCATCAATTCGTTGTTCAATTCAATATGCTTCAATAGTTCGCACCCTTTCGACAAAATGCTCAGTATCTTGACTCGTACCGGATAATTCAAATTTCAATATAACGGGTACATCGTACATCTGTGAAATCGTGTCCGCGCTCTTAGCGAAGCCCGCGCCCCAATTTCGATTGCCGCTCGCCGAGACACCGCGAAGGTGCTCGAAGTTGCGTTTTAAGAAAGAAGATACCTTCTCGGGCACTTGTCCAAATCCTGTCGTATACGTGACGAGAACAAAGGGCTCTTCTACCGGTTTTTCCTCATCAATTGGCATTGCCCGCATATTCAATTTGTTAATAAATCGCTTGACATTGCCTGTTTTTGAATCATATACGACTAGCATTGCGACTCGCTCCCTACTAGAATTTTAGCAATCAAAAAGCGCTCTCTGACTGCGGTTTCGTCAGATGCGCTTAATCAAGATTTGCTAATGCTCGTCCTTTGAAGGCACCTATATACATCAATATGTAGTTGATGTTCTTGATTTTACATCAAGATATAGGTTGAGTCAATGCAAAATATGGAGAAACTATTAATCTCTATTTTTAAGGCACTCGACTATTTTAACAGATGCGGATATGATGGGATAGTGACATTTTATAGTTATTTTGGAGGTCAATATGGACGAATCAAGAGAACCCGCGCCACTACGCGATTGTGTGTCTGCATTATTCCGGGATGCCGGTTACGAGGTGCCTGAATTGCTCGCTTATATAGACAATTTGGAACGCGAAAATGAAAAATTAAAGCTCGAAAATCGCAAATTGAAAGCCGACGCCGTCCGCCGCTCGCCATCGGCGCAAGGGATGAACAGCCGGCTAAAGGATGCTCTTCGGGAGTAAATAACCTCGTCCAAGAGGTATGAATCGTTCAATATGTAGTGCTCCTATATCCTTCTCGTTCCACGGACAGCATTCGACAAGAAACTACGACCCTCACCTTAGATGTTGTGTTGCCCCTATGAGAATCATCGCAAACAAAAATCCCGGCCGCATGACCGGGATTCCCATTATAATCTTTCCAACTTGTGTTTCAGTAAGCTCTCTTGTACTGTTCGGGCAATTCCGGTTTACGGCCGACGGCCTGAAGCGCATGAGTCGCCCAATACGGGTCCCTTAGCATGCCCCTTGCTACGGCGATCAGATCGGCGTCTCCGCTTTCGATCGCGGCATCCGCAACAATCGGGTCTTCGAGTTGGCCGACAGCAATGACGGGCACGGAGAGCGCCTCTCTGTACGCTTTGGCCAGAGGCAGTTGATAACCTGGGAAGTTGCCAGGCTTCCTCTCGCCGATCGGCCCGTCGCCTCCCGATGAGACATGAAATACGTCTACGCCGGCAGCCAAGTAATCTTGGGAAACCGCAATGCTGTGATCCAGCTCGTATCCCCCGTTCATGTACTCAACGGCGGAGATGCGCATGATGAGCGGCATATCGGAAGGCATTACGCTCTTGACCGCGCGAATGACCTCGACGCCGAATAGGGACAACTGCTTGCCATATTCATCGGTGCGATTGTTGATGCCCGGCGAATGAAATTGATGGATCAGGTAACCGTGCGCCCCGTGCAGCTCGATCGTATCGACACCCGCAGCTACCGCCCGGCGAGCCGCCTCGCGGAACTTCACGACCATTTCCTTCACTTCGCCTGTGGTCAATGCACGCGGCTTCTTCGATTTGGAATCGTACGGCAGTTCGGATGGACCGACTGGCACTTCTGCATCAAGCGCCTTGCGCCCTGCATGAGCAATTTGGATGCCGATCTTGCTGCCATGGCTATGAACGCCATCGATGATTCGTTTGAATGCCGGTATTTGCTCATCCGACCATAAGCCAAGATCTTGATCCGTAATCCGGCCATCCGGCTCGACATCGGTCATCTCCATAAGGATCAAGCCCGTACCGCCGACTGCCCGCGATAAGTAATGAACATAATGCCAGTCATTCGGCTTGCCATCTTTCTCCGTAACGGAATATTGGCACATCGGCGCCATAACGATCGAATTGTTAAGCTGCAAGCCTTTGATCGAGAAAGGAACATTTAAGTAAGACATGAGTCACATCTCCTTTAGTGAGGTTCAAAAATGATTTCTGCTGTTAGTGTAACCCTAATACTTCCCGAAATGAAGTAGTGATATTTTATTCACATAGTTTCCCGAAAGTTATTATTGTATTATACTTGAAACAACCGTACACAAAAAAAACGAGGTGACACCGCTGAACAGTCAAAACATCGAACCGCTGACCCTTGTCAAAAGCGATCATAACCAGCCTTGTCCTATCGTCAAAGCCATCGAGGTCATCGGATCCAAATGGACTTTCCTCATCATTCGCGATTTGCTCATTGACCATACGCTTCGTTTCAGCGATTTGCTGAAATCACTTGACGGCATCAGTCCTAAGACGCTGTCGCTGCGGCTCAAGGAGTTAGAAGAGCAAGGGCTGGTCAGCCGAACCGTCTATCCCGAAGTCCCCCCGCGCGTGGAGTATACCATTACGGATAAGGGAAAACAGTTAGAGTCCATCTTCATCGAGCTTAAACGATTCGGTTTGACCTTATGTTAAAGAAAAAGGGATCGCCCCATGATGTCGCCGTGACGACACATCGTTGCAATCCCTCTGCACTATTCAAGTTTTATGATTTCACTGCCGCGAAGAAGAGCCGTTCAGACTCGCTGCTCGCAGGCTGAAGCTGGAAGTCGGCGTAACGATCCACGGTCTTAAAGCCCGCTCGGCGAAGAGCAGCCTCGATCCAGTCCGGCTCGTACGCGCGCTGCACATGCGTTTCCTCGAACCGATTGAACCGCGAATCCGAATCGCGCGCGAAGATCGTCAAGTTATGCTCGATCTCGCATCGCTTCTCCTCGAAGTCGCATGTCCATATGTAAGCCACGTCCCGCTCGTCCAACACGAACGGCTGCTCCTCCGCATAACGAATGAATTGCTTCGGCGGATGAACATCGAACAAGAAGACGCCTCCTGGACGCAGCCCAGCGTAAGTGGCACGGAACGCTTTCTCAACGTCGCTCTCTTCCGTCAAGTAGTTCAAGCAATCGCAGAACGATATGACCGCGTCCACGGGCTCCGGAAGCTCCCAGCCGCGCATATCCTGTTGAAGCCACCGAATCGTTCCCGCACGCGGCCTAACGGCCTGCTGGGGAGTCTCATCCCACTTGCTGCGCGCAATGGAGAGCATATCCGCGGATAAGTCTATGCCGTAGACGTGGAACCCCGATCTAGCCAGCGGAATCGATAAGCTGCCAGTTCCGCAGCCAAGATCGACAACCGTCGACGGCATTCCGTAGCGTACCCAGCTCGCTCTAGCGAATCCGAGCCATTCCGCATACGGCATGTCCTCCATCAATTGATCGTATACGGTAGCGAACTGCCCGTACGAACGCGCCACTAGCCTTCATCTCCTTCTGCTACATCGGAAGCAGGTGAAGCTTCAGCTGTTGGCACGAGATAGGTCCAGCTTCCCTTCTGCGTTACTAAGCCTTCACGCATTAGCTTGCCGATCGCGCGCTTGAACGCCCCTTTGCTGATGCCGAACTTCAGCTTAATAATATCGGCTTCCGTCTCATCCGAGTACGGCATGCCGCCGTTCGGACGTTCCTTCATGAACGCGAGTATCCGGTCCGCATCCTCTAGACGCCCAATCTCCTTGCGCTGAGCCATTGACAGATTCACCCGTCCATCCTCGCGAATGAAGGTCACGCGCGCTCTCACGCGCTCGCCAAGTCGAAGCGGCTTCGTCCGCTCCGAACTAGGTATAAGCCCATAGGCGCCGAAACCAATGACGCCGCCGTCCACGATGACGAAGGAGCCAAGCTGCAGCGTCTTGGACACCCAGCCCTCTACCCATTGATTATTCCATGTCGCCGGAGCCGGGAATACAAGCTTGGACAATTCTTCCTCGTATGCGATCTTCGCAACAAGTCTTCCGATCTTGTCATGCTTCATAACGACAAATACTTCATCGCCCGGCAGCGGCCGGTAGTCAATACTCTCCGGCAGCTCGGACAATGGCAACAACAATTGTCTGCCAAGGCCCATCTCCAGGAAGCAGCCCAGCTTCGGATGTACATCGGCGACCTTTAGACGAGCCAACTCGCCCAACAACATGTAGGGGCGCTTCATCGTTGCGGCTAGCCGATCCTCGGAATCATAATAGATGAAAGCATCGATCTCATCGTCAAGCTTCGGCTTCTTGCCTACGAGCTCGGTGTAATGGAGCAGCACATCGTCTTCTCCGTTAGTTAGAAAATAACCGTAGGGCGACACTTCGCGTGCCACCCTTAATTTTTCAATCGTCCCGGCTGTTAGGGTCATGCAAATTCCACAACCTTCGCATCGGACCATAACCGCTCGATATTATAGTACTCGCGCTCATCGCGATGGAATACGTGTACGACAACGTCGCCAAGGTCAATCAAAACCCATCTCGCCGAATCGGCACCTTCAATACCACGCACACGCACGCCGTTTTTCTCGGCTTGTTTGCGAATTTCCGTTGTGATCGCTTGCACCTGCGTATCGGAATTGCCGCTGCATATTACAAAATAATCGGCAACTAACGAAATTTCCTTCAAGTTCAAAGCAACGATTCTAACCGCCTTTTTGTCTTCTGCAGCCGCAACCGTAATTTGAAGCAACTCATCTGAATGTACCGCCATTGCTCAGCCTCCTTTAAATATATGATTCCAATAATGCGTTTCTCGCTTCAATCGTTAGCGGAAAGATGCGCCTGTTCTTCTGAAGCAGGAAGGAGATCGTTGAGTCGAAGCCTGCAACTAATGCTTTGTCGAGGTCCTGCTCGCTTAGCTCGCGTATTTTATCCACGCCCGGGAAGTCCCTTCCCGGTTCCATATAATCAGCAAGACATACGACCTTATCCATCTTCGTCATGCCTCTGCGTCCCGATGTATGATAGCGAATCGCGTCCAACACTTCCACATCGTCGATGCCATATTCATGCTCTGCAACCCATGCGCCCACCGGGGCATGCCACAGCTCTTTGTCATAGGCCAATAAAATAGAAGGCAGCCCCCGCTCGCGGATGACCGTCTCCATCCGATCCGTCGCCCAATATTTGGCGACATCATGCAAAATGGCGGCAAGCTCGGCTCGTACCGGATCTTCGCCGAAGCGGTTCGCCAATATAATCGATGTCTCCATGACGCCGACCGTATGCAGCCATCTACGTTCAGGCATTTGAGCGCGGACCGACTCAATCATCTGCTCACGATTCATATAAGCCGTGCCTCCTTATATAGTCGTACACCGTATCCGGCACCATATATTGGATCGATTGTCCAGCGCTTAGCCGATTGCGTATATCTGTAGAAGATATACCGATCGGCGGCATTTCGACGATTGTCAGCCTTTGCTTCAAGAAGGACGGCAGCTGATCGAACTGAACCTTTTCGCTCGGCCGCTCCAGCCCAATGAACGTCACGAGCTCTGCCAGCTCCTCGATCCGATACCATTTGCACAAATCGTTAATTCGATCTGAGCCGATAATATAAGAGAAGGAATGACCGGGATATCGACTCATTAGATCGCTGACCGTATCAAAGGAGTAGCTTACTCCTCCGCGCATAAGCTCAATATCGAGCACGCGGAATGAATCATTCGTCGCAACTGCGGCTTCGACCATCCCGTAGCGATGCTCGCTGCTCACACCGGGCTCATTGGCCTTGAGCGGAGGCATATAGGAAGGAATGAACCACACTTCCGTAAGTCCGCATTGCTCGCGAGCCTTCTCCGCAGCAAGCAAGTGGCCGGTATGAATCGGATCGAACGTGCCGCCCATTATTCCGATCTTGCTCACGAGAGCGACCTCCTTGCATAGGTTTACTTTGTATTGCGCTTATGCGATTTATTTCGAAGTCGCTCTAGGAAGCTCGATTTGTTTGTTGTCCTTCGACTCTTTGTATAGCACGATCGTTTTGCCGATCACTTGCACAAGCTCTGCCCCTGACGCTTGCGCGATCTCGGCGCCGATTTCCTTCGGATCGTCCAGACAGTTGTTCAAGACAGATACTTTAATTAGCTCGCGAAACTCAATCGCTTCTACAATATGGCGAACGAGGTGATCGTTTGTACCGCCCTTCCCCACTTGGAAGATTGGCGTCAAGTGATGAGCCAATGATCTTAAATACCTTTTTTGTTTACCTGTAAGCATCTATTATTTCCTTCTTTCATTCATCTATATCGTATTGGATAAAACAAACTTCTACTATCTTAAGCTTGACCGAGCAGCGCATCCATAACAACTTCGCGCATCGCTGCGGTCGGTGCAGGCTTTCCTGTCCAATATTCAAAAGCGTACGCTCCTTGATATATGAACATGCCCAGCCCGCCGTGTATGATACAGCCCCGCTCCTCTGCTTCTTGCAGCAGCTTTGTCTTCAGCGGATTGTATACAATATCGCTTACAACCGTACCTTCCTTAAGCCATGAAGCATCAAGAGGGCTTGCGTCCGTGTTCGGATACATACCGATCATCGTCGTATTAATGACAATGTCCGCATCCTCGCACGCATCCTTCAAGCTCTCCAGCGGCAAGGCGGCAATATCGGCGCGGCTGCTGAACGTTTCGGCGAGTTCGGCTGCCTTAGAGACCGATCGATTGACAATCGTCATTCGTTCTGGCTTCTCGCCGGACAGCGCATAGACGAGACCGCGCGCGGCTCCGCCTGCGCCAATCACGACGATTCGTTTGCCTTCAAGCGTGCTGACCGCTTCTTCCTTCAATGAACGTACATAACCAATCCCGTCCGTATTATAACCAATCAATCGGCCGTTATTATTAACGATCGTATTAACGGCGCCAAGCGTTCTTGCGCCGTCGTCAATCTCGTCCAATAATTCCATTACGTCAAGCTTATGCGGAATCGTCACATTCACCCCGCGAATGCCCATCGCTCTTACGCCGGCGATAAAACCGCTCAACTGATCGTTCGTTACATGAAAAGCCATATAAGCGCCGTTGATCCCCGTCTCGCGAAAAGCCCGATTCATCATAATCGGCGATTTCGAGTGATGAATCGGATCTCCAATTACGCCGTATAGCGTCGTATGGCTGTTTATCCGGTTGCCCTCTCCTGCAATCGTCAACGCCGTTCCCTCCTTCGTCGCTTTTCCCTAGATCATCGAATCGCGCAGCATGACTTTAACGCCCTTCGGCGCATAGAGATCAAGCAGCGCTCCATTAGTCCCGTTCACTTGAATCCAGCCTAGGCCGGAAATGAATAGGTCTTTATTCGAACCCCGAGGCACACGAAGCGAATGTCTTGTCCACGCTGGAATCTCCTCCAGCTCCTCACGCGTAGGACCGCCAAGCAGCTCGCCGCGATGATCCTCATAGAGCGCGTCAGCCCTCTCCAGCTTCGTACGATGTACATTCAAAGCGTTCGATATATACAGCGTAAACGACTGGCGTTCACCTTCGACAAAATCGAACCGCACAAGGCTGCCGATAAACAGCGATTGCCCCGAATTCAATTGGTACACGAGCGGTTTGATCGGCTTGTCCGGCAGCAAGGATCCTAGGAAGCTGCGAGGCACTACCTCGGTCATCCGAGTCGAGTATACAATTCCTGGCGTATCAATAATCGATTTGCCGTCATCAAGCGGAATATGCACAGCATCGAGCGTTGTCCCCGGATAACGGGAAGTTGTAAGCTCTCGCTCCATATCGCTGTAATCGCGAATAAGCCTATTGATCAAGGTCGACTTGCCTACATTCGTCGCTCCGACAACGTAGACATCACGATCCCCGCGATAGCGGTCAAGCGCATCGATGACATGCTCGAAGCCCATGTTGCGCTTCGCGCTGCATAACACTACATCGACCGTACGCAGACCTTCAGCCTTTGCTTGCTTCTGCACCCAGTTGCGTAGGCGGTTCACGTTCATTGCTTTCGGCAGCAGGTCGATCTTGTTAACGACGAGCAATACCGGATTGTTGCCTACAAACCGCTGCAAGCCAGAAATTAAGCTGCCCTCGAAGTCATACAGATCGACGATATGCACGACAAGACTATCCGTCGAACCGATACTGCTGAGCAGTCGAAGGAAGTCGTCTTGATCAACGGCTACAGACGATGCTTCATTATAATTGCGGATGCGGAAGCATCGCTGGCATATTACTGGATCTCTAAGCAAGGCTGATTCCGGCAAAAATCCAGGCAAGTCCGAGCGCTCCGATTGCAGTTGGACGCCGCAGCCTGCACAAGACCTTGCAGTCTCGCTATGTTGTTGTTCGTTCACTTTGTATCCCCCTCGTACCATAACCCTTTTTTGCGCAGTTGTCTGAGCGCAATCCGTTCCATTAATCGGTTGACTCGCGTCATAATCCCTTCGTCGGAAGGCGAAATAGCCGCGACCAATATGGTGAATAGTCCCATGCGGTTGCCGCCAAGCACATCCGTCATCATCTGATCGCCGATTACGACCGTCTCATCAGCGGGCAGCTCCAGAACGCCGAGCGCTCTGCGAAACGCTTTCGCAGCGGGCTTACGCGCCGCATGGATAAACTTAATTTGCAACGGCGTTGCAAACTTTCCAACCCGCGATTCATTATTATTAGAAACAATAACTACTTTAAAGCCGCGTGAGCGCACATAGTCCAGCCATGCGACAAGCTCTGGCGTCGCCAAAGCTTCCTTTGCGCCGACGAGCGTATTATCCAAATCCGTAATGATGCCGCGTATACCCTGCGCGTGCAGCACATCTAAGTCAATATCATAGACCGTATTGACGCGCATGTTCGGCAACAGCCGTTCAAACATATATTCAATCCCTCTGCTTTCTGCCTGCTATCTTACGAAACTATACCATACAATACAAATTTGTTGCAAAAAAAACCGCCGCCGAATTGCGTCGGCAAGCGGTATTATGTCATTTAAGCTGATCAATAAGCGATTTCACCTTGTTCACGAAACGTTCGACCTCATCATTCGATGCTAGCGTCGTGCTGTATTTGGCTTGCTCGAAGCCGTCCAGAACGAATCTGAAGTCGTCGCGCAGCCGTTTCTGGCTCTGCGACCATCTCAGCACCGCTTCGCGCATCGTTTCGTGCTCCTCGCGTTCCATGCCCCGCTTCTTGCATATCCGAAGCAGCTTATGCGTCTCTAGCACAATACGGTCATTCGACGTGAATGCCCCATGACGAACCTTCCTCCATGCACCCATCAAACGATCGCGGCGAACAATCATCCACACTGCCGCTGCCACGACGATCAATGAAATCGAGCTCCATAGCCATGCAGGGTGAATGCCGTTGTTATCCGCATTCGTAACCGTCTCGTTGCCGGAATCGTCGATGTTAATATCGGGCAACGCTTCGACTTCTTCCTCGGGAAGCGTGTAGGGGAACGAGAACCCGGCCGTTGCTTCGAATGGAATCCAGCCATAACCTTCAAAATAAATTTCGACCCAAGAATGCGCATCCGAGTTGCGTACCGTGTAAGTACCCGAACCGTTCGGATTTACATCCTCCCCCATCATTTCCTCAGGAGGACCGCCAAATGCGCTGGCCGGCAGCGAACCCGGCGAGAAACCTTTTACCCATCGTGTAGGCAAACCGAGACTTCGTGACAGCACCGCCATCGCGGAAGAGAAGTAATCGCAGTAACCTTCCTTAATCTCGAATAGGAACGTATCGACGAAGTCATTGCTCTTGCCCGTTGCCTTAGATAGATCAGGCTTATTATTATAATTGAAGTTAAGCCTTAAATATTCAACGAGTAACTTCGCTTTATCATAATCGTTCGTTGCCGATTGGGTCACTTCCTGAGCTAGATCTCGCACGCGTTGAGGTACCGTGTCAGGCAACTGCAAATATACTGAATTCCGGTTCGTATCGCTCCATCCGGCGCTTGCCCCCCTTAGAGCTTCTTCATCCAGAACCGTCACTTGGGAGGTGACAGAATACGTTTCCGGATATTCTACCTCACCCCAGTGGAGCTCCCAAGAGCTGGTTAACCATTCAAGACCGCGAGGGAATGTCGTCTCTTCGCTGCCTACCCAGTTGATCTTATTAATGGGAGCGGCTGCGAACAATACCGGATATACGTCTTCGCGCACCATCGTGACGATCTGGTTAACCTCTGTCGTCTCTGCGAGAGGACGCTCGTCCCGAAGAGGAAGCTCCTGCTTGCGAAAAATATCACCTACTCGCGAATCGTCTTCAGCCTCACCCGTTGAGATCCAACCTTCCCCTGTATAGGCGGATTTGGTTTCCCCCCGCCAATAGCTTCGATGCGAGGTTGAAACAGTCATCATCGGCGAATAGTCGAAGTCGAATCCGCCGCCTAACTGCTCGTCATTTCGACTATAACCCGAGCTCGAATTACCTTTGCCGAACGGAGAAACCGCCTCAAGGCCTTTCTCGCCGAGAAATACTTGAACGGTCTCTCCTTTCGATTCCTTCCAAATCGTATACGGATCTTGAAGAATGGGAGACAATGACGGCATGTTCAGCCCTACGGTCATAAGCACCGCAAGAACAAGCGCAATCGGCAATATTAATTGAAGCGGATATTCGATCAACTCGCTCCAACTGCTCGGATGCTCCTTCTGCAGGCGATGCAAATGACCTGCTACAAGCCACAATAGTCCTACAAATACGACTATGCCAACTTCTTCCCACAACCAAATCGGTGTGAAGGAATCAGCGACCGTTAATGTCATTATCGTTACGCCAAGAAATGCGAACATGCGCGTGCGTGTCGTTACCCACAAACCGAAGAGCAGCTGGATAAGTAATAATGCTCCGCTAATCCAGATGAATGGATGCAGCTGAACCGCATGTGCTTGCGCCCACCAGAGCCAGTCCCCGAAGTTCTCAGGCTTGGCGATCAGCCATTCCATTGGCGTGAATCGCACAGTAATTATAAGAGCTGCTGCAATCTGCAGCACTAGCTTAATAATATGGAAGCGATAAGGAATAATAATGCCGACAATCGCGCTAGCCAGCAGCGTTCCTCTAGCTATGGTATACGTTTCTTCCCACCAGAAGCCCTCAAATATCGAAATCGTCTGCCACACCATTAAGGTAACGAATAACAAAGTCAGTTTCCTGTACCAATGGTCTGCAAGCCCAGCTCCGATTGCTCGGAATAGTCTTCTCATGCAATTCCGCCTCCTTCCAACACGCCCGGAAGCTCCTGCAATTGACGGATGGAGTATACCTGCCAGCCCTTCTCGCCCATTACTCGCTTCCAAGCCGTATTATGGCTGAGCAAGTCCACCGAGGAAGAAATATGAAGCAAACAAGGAGTAACCCCTTTGCGCGCGAGCCATTCCATGCTTTTCACTACATCTGGGCCGGTATCAGGCGTGATGACGACCGCGAAGCTGCCCGGCTCAATAGCTTGATCGGCCATCATAAGCGAGGTGTAGAGCGAATACGTCGCGTCAGCATCCACGAATGTAAGATGACGCATCAACATATTCCGCTGCTCCATACCTGACTTAGGCGGCACCATGGTGATGCTCGCTCCGATGGACAATAAGCCCATCGCCGTATCCTCCTTCAGGCCGTTCTCCAGCAACGAAGCGGCAGTAGAGACAGCGAGCTCGAAACGATCAGGAAGTTCTCCGCCATATGCACCCGGACTTCGATCAAGGACGACAAGCGTACGCGGCAGCGATTCGCGCTCGAAGGCTTTCGACTTCCATTGTCCCGTCTTCGCTGTAGCATTCCAATGCACGCGAGAAAGCCGATCACCGTACAGATACTCGCGAACACCGTTAATTTGCGTTGTCTCCTTCGCCGAACGAGAGGCGATCGCATGGGAGTAAGGTCCGCGTATGCCGCGCTGCACGCCCTGCCAGCGCCGCAGCTGAACCGTCTGCGGGAGCACCGTGAACACCGTCTCCGAGCCGAAACGCCCCGCATGCTCGAATAACCCAAAGACGTCATAGGTCAAACATTCCGTACCTGCGAAACGATATTCTCCCCGCTGAAGCGGCGGCGTCTGATAAGCAACTTTTCCAACTCGCTTCCAATTCGGGACAAATGACGTTTCGAACGAAAGCGCTTGACCGTTATGGCGATGCAGTCGATCCCTCACGATTACATAGGGCAACGGGTAGATGCCGGGAATTTTTACATTCAGGCTAACCTCAAGCGAACTGCCGGCAGCAAGCGATTGATCCATAGCAACTGTGCCTTGGCTTGCGTAAGCTCTGCTGCCGTCGACCCGATTAATACCGCTCCATTTGCCTAAGAGCAAATAAAGCAGCAGCAAATTAAGAATGACAAAAAGCATAAATGCGGTTTTGCCGCCTTGAAACAAAAAATAAAAAAGGCTGACGGTATAAATAACGGTCACTAACTGCCAACGCCTCTTCGAGGTTCTCGCGCTTGACATCGGCTTAACGCTCTAGCCGGACCGGCACTTTCGTAGTCTGCAGCACCTGTGATATAACGTCCTCCGGACGAAGACCGTTCATCCGCGATTCCGTGCGAAGCAATATTCGATGGGCCAGCACATAAGGAGCAAGCTCCTTCACATCGTCAGGCGTAACGAATTGTCTTTGCTTCATATAGGCGCTTGCTTTAGCCGCTCTCGCCAAGGCGATAGCCGCGCGCGGGCTAGCTCCTAACATGACGCTAGCATTCTCCCGCGTACTACGAATGAGTTGAACTAAATAATTGCCGACTGCATCGTCAATATGAACGCTCATCGCTTGCTTCTGAATCCGGATCATATCCTCCATGCTAATCAATTGCTCTACACGATCGGAAGGGTGAACGCCTTCTGCGGATAACACCATCCGCTGTTCATCCTCCTGATTCGGGTAACCGAGGGAGAGCTTCATCATGAATCGGTCAAGCTGCGCTTCCGGCAGCGAATACGTCCCTTCGAACTCGATCGGATTTTGTGTAGCCAGCAGCACGAATGGCTGAGGCAGCTCATAAGTATCGCCGTCAACTGTAACATGACCTTCCTCCATCGCTTCAAGCAAGGCGGATTGGGTTTTGGTCGTTGCCCTATTTATTTCATCCGCGAGCAAAATATTCGCCATGACGGGACCTGGGCGGAATATAAACGCTTCTTGCTTCGGATGATAGATGGAAACGCCTGTTATATCGGTTGGCAGCAGATCGGGGTTGCATTGAATTCTGCGAAACTGACCGCCGATTGTTTTTGCTAACGCTTTCACTAATTGCGTCTTGCCTGTACCAGGTACATCTTCCAGTAATACGTGTCCGCTAGCTATAACGGCTATGAGCAATCTCTCAATCTCGTCGTGTTTTCCCAGGATACAAGATTCTAAGCTACGTAATATCGAAGAGCATAATTGCATGTCAGCAGGACGAATATCCATTTCATTACCTCCCGGAAAGTTACAAGTATGAATATAGCACTAGTACTATTTTACAGTAATTCCTTTAGAAAGCACAAATTTTTTCACTCCAAAAAAAATTGGAGAATCCCACAGGACTCTCCAATTTACATATATCGTGTGCAAATGTTACCCTTTTGGCCTAACGACAAGCGACGCAAGAAATGAAAATATTATCGCTGCGGATACACCAGCGCTTGTAACCTTGAATATGCCGGAAATGACGCCGATCCAGCCTTGATCATGAAGCTCTGTCAATGCGCCATGCACGAGCGCATTGCCGAAGCTCGTAATAGGAACGGTTGCGCCTGCCCCCGCGAATGCTATAAGCGGCTCGTACAAGTCGAATCCGTCCACGACCGCTCCGATTACGACCAATGTCGCCATCGTATGCGCCGGCGTAAGCTTGAACACATCAAACATAATTTGGCCAACAACACAAATTGCTCCGCCGACTAAGAATGCCCACAAAAAAATCATACCGCTTAATCACCTCCGTTCGAGATTGCGACAGCATGCGCAATGCATGGAATGCTCTCGCCTTGCTGGAACGATAAGGGAGAAAGCAAAGCGCCCGTTGCCACAACCAATATCCGATTAAGCTCTCCTTGCCGAAGACGCTTAAGCAGATGACCGTAGGTGACGACAGCTGAGCAGCCGCAGCCGCTTCCGCCTGCTTGCACCTTCTGCCGCTTCACGTCATAGACCATAAGGCCGCAATCACTGAAAACGGTATCGTCCATCGGCACCCCGTCCTTGATAAGCAGCTCCTTCGCGATGGGATGACCAACTCCGGCAAGATCGCCGGTTACGATCAAATCATAGTCCTTCGGCGTTCGTCCCGTATCATTAAAATGCATCTGAATCGTATCGACCGCTGCGGGTGCCATCGCTGCTCCCATATTGAACGGATCCTTAATGCCGAGATCGACGATTTTGCCAATCGTCGCGCATTCGATAACAGGGCCATCGCCCTTAGCGGCTATCACCGCAGCGCCTGCCCCCGTTACGGTGTATTGCGCTGTTGGCGGCTTCTGTGACCCGTATTCTGTCGGATACCGAAACTGCTTCTCCGCCGTACAGTTATGGCTGCAAGTACCTGCTAACGCATAATGCGCTCCCCCCGCATTAACAATCATCGCCGTTAGCGCTAACGACTCCATCGATGTCGAGCAAGCACCGAACACGCCAAGATAAGGAACGCCAAGCGATCTTGCCGCGAAGCTGTTGCTAATAATTTGATTCATAAGATCGCCGCCGATGTAATACTGCAGATCGTCACGCTGGATGCCTGCGTTCTGAATGGCGAATTCAGACGCTTGCTCCAGCAGCAGGCGCTCCGCCTTCTCCCAGCTCTTTTGCTGCATATCAAGCTCGGGATGTATTAGATCAAAGTCGGCGGCAAGCGGTCCGTCGCCCTCATCGGGCCCGACTACAGTAGCAGCGCCTAGAATGACCGGGCGTTTGTCGAACCTCCAGGATTGTTTGCCGAGCAGCATCTTATTGCCCCCCAGTTCCAAGAATGAGATGTGCGATACCGACGAAAAAAGCGGCTACAACGCCAAAAACAATAACGGAGCCAGCCAGCTTGAACATGTTAGCTCCGACGCCAAGCACAAGGCCTTCGCTTCGATGCTCCAGCGCTGCAGAGCACATCGAGTTCGCAAAGCCCGTAACGGGAACTGCCGAACCGGCGCCAGCCCATTGCGCAATCTTGTCGTAAACGCCGATGCTCGTCAATATAACCGACAACAATATAAGCACTGCTACAGTCGGATTGCCCGCGGCCTCCCTTTCCATTCCCATCAAATGTACGAACATCTCCGTAATGACTTGCCCGAGCACACAGATTAAGCCGCCGATGATGAAAGCTCTAATGCAATTGGCGAACACCGACCTGGAAGGCTCGCGCGTCTTGGCGAATGTCTGATATTCCTTAGGCGACATCGACATTTTTTTGTACTTTTGACCGCCCGCGCTTTTCGTTGACAACCCTTCATCCTCCTTCACTCGTGCGGCTTACCTCATTTACGCCGCCTGTTCATCATGACAGAACAATCTGTCTTCCCGTTCATTATTTGTCACCACGGCGTTACTTATGCTTCAAATTCCAATCTAGTCAACATCGGCCAAGCACTTTCACTTTCTTTTCTCCGATCAGTGCGTCATCCTCGTTTTTATCCTTTTAGTCCATTCTCCCCTCTACTCAGGAGCGATCTAACTCAGGAGCGATCTAAATGAATCAATCGTATATTCATTGCAAACCAGCTATTGTTTATCGCTTCCATTTTTGATAAAATCATATCAGAACATATGTTCTTATTTATTGATGAGGAGGTTGCTCTAAATGGCATTAACGGCTTACATAGATCAATTCAATCAGAGCTTTCCAACTGAGCAGCAATGTTTGTCATTTATATATGAGTGGAAGTGGCCTAACGGTTTTCGCTGCCCGCGATGCAGCCATTCCGCCGCATACACAATCTCGACACGGAACCAGCCTTTATTTGAATGCAGAAAGTGCAAACACCAGACTACCCTGACCGCTAACACAGTGTTCAACAAAAGCCGCACAGCGCTTCGCAAGTGGCTTTTGGTTCTCTTCCTTGTATCGTCAAGCAAGGAGGGAATTCATGCTGTCCAGCTTGCGGAATTGATTCAAGTGACATATAAGACGGCTTGGTCCATGCTTAACAAAGTCCGTGCTGCCATATCGGAGTATGATGAGCGTACGCTCCTTAACGGTTTCGTCGAAGCAAAGTTAGAAGTATATATGAAGCAATTGCATCCTACATATGTGGGCGAGAATAAGGAGCATGCAGCAATCGCAGCCAGCGGGACATTACCGAACCAATCTTCTTCCTATTTCAAAATAAAACTGGCAAAAGAAAAAGGCATTGCGCGCAATCGGCTTTCTTCTTCAATGGAAGAAGCGTTCATAAAAGATCATGTCCATCCCGAACTCGATCAACTCACCATTAATCGCTGGTATGTAAATGTTCCTAATTCCACAGCAACGCTGCCCCAACTAGCTCAATCAGCCTTCAAATGGATGAATGACCGGTTTCACGGACTTTCCCTGAAATACGCTCAATCCTATTTGGACGAGTATTGTTATCGTCGCAATATTTCTTATGAACATTCATGTACCCCACTCGCACATTTGCTTAGCCTCTGCCTTTCCAAGAAAGGTTCTGCCTCTGACAAGCCATACTGGACAGATTCCAATCTAGCGGCAATTAACAAACGATATATAGAGAGACAGCGCATCGACTGGTCTTCCATGTTCAATCCGGTCAGTGCAATCGATCAAGTGGTCTAAACCACTTTTCAATGATCCTAATTGACCAGAATACGCTGGATCGCTGCGATTAAATCTGTTGACTTTCGGTTGATTTGGTTTTCTTCCTGAGCTAATGGGAGAGTGGAGCAAAAGAGAGTAAAAGAGAAAGAAATAGAGGAAGTAAATGAGGAAGAAAGAAAAAGAGTTAGCAGCGTCGCGCAGAAATGATTTTATCGAAATATCGGTTAGTAAGAAGAGGAAAAGTCATGGACCAAAATAAAAAACCGAGCTCAACTCCGTAGGAGGTGGGCTCGGCGGTAGATGGTGGTTACGGGCGATTCACGGGCACTTGAGCATTTATTTATAGCCATGAAGTGATTAATAGGATAACGAGCAATACGTACAGCACGAGTACAATAAGCGATAACGAAAGTGGTGTACGCCGTTTCCTTGACATCTGCCGTCCCCCTCGCAGTGGGCTTCTACCGTTACTATATGCCGCCGACTGCGAGGACGGAGCTTGTCTGGTTCGTCGTTATCGATAATATTCGATGCTATTGCTCAATAATGAGAACGCCTTTGGCAGCAACGCTGTATTCACCACTAACAAGCTCGCCAGACAGCAAATCTTTGCGCGGCTCATCTTGAAGCCGTACAACCGAAGCTTCGGAATTATGGTTCAGCACGAAGGTGAACGATTTGCCGTCTTTGATACGGCGAGTCACTTCCACGCCGCTTGGCGCTGCTAGCAGAGGCTCGATGCCCTTCTCCTTGCAGATGGTGGAAAGCAGCGATTGCAGCATAGCCTTATCCGGGCTGGAGGCGACATACCATGCCTCGCCTTCACCGAATTTGTTGACCGTCAACGCCGGCATGCCTTGGTAGAAGTCGGAGCCGTATTCCGCGATGACTTCCGCACCTTCGGAATGAATAAGGTCGCATAGAATACTGCATGAATAGGTGCCGCTCAGCTCGCCTCTCGCATTGTTCACAACGATTTGATTCGTCTGGCCTGGCAGCAGCGAGTCGATCTCCTCTGCCCAGATACCGAGTACGTTACGCAGCTTGCCTGGATAACCGCCGATCGTTACGAGATCGTTCTCGTTCACGATGCCGCTGAAGAAGGTCGTAATGAACGTACCTCCGCGGGCAACGAATTGTTCAACCTTCTCGGCAAAGCCTGGCTTAACCATGTACATAACCGGCGCGATAACGAGATCGTATTTATCCATGTTTTCTTCTACGCTGATCATATCGGCCTGAATGTTCAATTCAAATAACGCATCGTAGTACTTATGCACTTCGTCCACGTATTTCAGCGCAACGCTTGGTCCGCTCGACAGCTCGACAGCCCAGCGGTTCTCCCAATCAAAGACGATCGCCGCTTTAGCGTCGTTACGTGAATCAAGAAGCGTATCGCCAAGCTGCTGCAGCTCATGGCCAAGCTCGGCGCATTCACGGAATACGCGCGTATGCTCATGCCCAACATGCTCGATGACCGCGCCATGATACTTCTCGCATGCGCCGATTGAGCGGCGAAGCTGGAAGAACATCACGGTATCCGCGCCATGGGCTACCGCTTGATAGCTCCATAGCCGCATGACGCCAGGACGCTTCAACGAGTTATACGCTTGCCAGTTCTGCTGGCTTGGCGTCTGCTCCATCAGCATGAACGGCTGTCCGCTCTTCAGACCGCGCATAAGCGAGTGCGTCATAGCGGTGAAGCTGACAGGCGTATCAATGGAAGGATAGTTATCCCACGAGACAACGTCCATATGCTTAGCCCATTTGAAATAATCGAGCTCAGGGTAAGTGCCCATTAAGTTCGTAGTAATCTGTACATTGCTCGAATGCTTGCGGATGGCATCATGCTCAAGAAGGTAGCAATCCAGCAGGCTGTCCGATTGGAAACGGCGGTAGTCGAGCGAAATGCTTTGGAAGTTGGTCCGGTTACCGTTCCACTCCTCGCTAAGCGCGTTCGGAGGAACGATTTCGTCCCACTCATAGAACGTATGACCCCAGAAGCCCGTGTACCAAGCCGAATTCAGCTGTTCGATACTTCCGTACCGCTTCTGAAGCCATACACGGAATTGCTCTGCGCAATTGTCGCAATAGCAATAGCCGCCGTATTCGTTAGAAATATGCCAAACGACAAGTCCGGGGTGATCTTTATAACGCTCAGCAATTTTCTCTGCTAAGAGTGCGGAATACTTACGATAAGTCGGGCTGCTCGGACAGGAGTTATGGCGTCCGCCGAATTTACGCTTGCGTCCATCGTAATCAACGCGAGTCACATCCGGGTATTTCTTAGCCATCCATGCCGGATGCGCGCCTGTGCTCGTTGCGAGCGTAATATAAATATTGTCCTTGTAGAGCCTGTCCATAATGCGGTCAAGCCACTCAAAGTTGTATGTATCCTCGTTCGGCTGAATACGCGCCCAAGAGAATACGTTAACCGTTGCTACGTCGATGTCCGCGAGCTTCAGCATGCGGATATCGTCTTCCATCACTTCGTCCGGCCATTGCTCTGGGTTATAATCGCCGCCATACCAAATTTTCGAAAGTTTATTGTTGATCATCGTTTGTCTCTCTCCCTCGATTAAACAACGGAAAGAGCTCATCTGCATGAGCTCTCCGTTTTCTTATTATTTTATGCTTATTTGGACCAAAGCTCAACGCGGTCTTTAACCATTTTCGTAAACTCAGCATTCAACTCAGCTGCGCCTGCATCTTCAAGATCTTTCAAGAATGCATCGTATACTTTGTCGAAATCGGCTGGCTTAGCAAGAATTGCTTCAGGGATACGTTTCTTCATAATATCTTGTGTCTTCTGGAAGATAACGTTCGCTTTGGAGCCAGTCTCGAACGGCAATGTCCAAGCAGCGCCGTATTTGCGCTCAGGGAACGCGTCGTCAGCCGGCCAGAAATCTTTGTACACTTTTACGCCGTAAGCTGCAAGCGTCTTTTTGTCTGCTTCAGTGTAAGCAGTCTGGATTTGTTCAGGGAACGTCGTTGTATAGTAGTTGCCTGTAGGATCCAGCACGCCGTCACCATAACGAGCGGACAAGAAGTAGTTGCCGATACCAGTCGTTTTCTTGAAATTGTTGTTGTCGTTCGTTTTCATAGCTTGTACGTCTTCAGGAATAACGCGTTTGCCATCAACAACGTTGTAGTGCTTGCCTTCAATACCCCAATTCACAAGTACTTGGCCTTCGTCGGAAGCAAGGTAGTCAAGGTATTTAATCAAACGAACTGGATCTTGCGCGCTAGTCGTAATACCTACGCCGTAACCGGACAGGTAGCCTGTTCCTTGGAAGGAATGGTCTTGATATTGATCGTTAAGCGTTACTGGGAAACGTGCATAAGTCGCACCGAATTTGCCTTCAGCTTTCAAAGCGTTCTCAGCATCTGCGTAATCCCAGTTTTGGTCGATCAAGCCGATAACGCGGCCGGAAGCGATTTTTGCTTTGTATTGATCGTACTTCTGAACGAAGCTTTCTTTGTCAAGCAAGCCTACATCGTTCATGTGGTTCAACCAACGGAAATATTCTCTTTCTTCAGGACGTTGGTAGTGCATGATTGCTTCATGCGTATCTTGGTTGACATAGAATTCGCCGTCATCCGGTGCGCCAGTAGCGTAGAAAGCAGGGTTTGTAACGGAAATCAGAATTTGCCATTCTCCGCCGTTCAGGGACATGCCGATACGCGGTTGGCCGTCTTCTGTTTTAGGGTTTTTCTCGAGGTACGCTTTGATCGCGTTCTCGTAATCCTGAACCGTCTTGATCTCAGGATATCCAGCAGCTTCAAGCACTTGGTGCTGCAATTGGAAACCGCCGCCCGCATCGAAATACGTGTGGCCAACAAGATCTAGAGGAAGAGTATAAATGGCATCGTCATCCGCACTCCATACAAGACGATTGAGGTATTCGCCGTAAATCTTTTTGATGTTAGGAGCATATTCTTCGATCAATGGACGAAGATCGACCATTGCGCCTGCGTCAACAAGCTTGCCGATATTGCCTTTTGGCATTACAAGATCCGGATAATCGTCACTTGCTACCATTAGGGCGAACATATCAGCGTCAGAGCCACCTACAGGAAACTCGGCTTTAATCGAAACGCCCGTTTTTTCTACCAGAAATTTGCCGATGTCGCTTTGATTATCGTCCCAGTTCGCATTAACGTCACCGGATGCGAAACGGATTGTCATCGGTTCAAGGTTTTCGGATTCTGCCGGCGCATTCGTGCCGTTGCCGGCATTCTCGCCATTGTTGTTGCCAGTGTTGTTGGAGCCGCATGCCGTTACGAAAACGAACACAAGCGCCAAAAGCAACGTTAGAGCGTACTGTGTCTTTCTTTTCATTGCCTTAAAGCCTCCCTTTTCTTGTATAAAGATTGTTGTGTATATAACAGGAAACCTGCTATTACCAATGTTAGCTTTTCACTGCGCCCAATGTCATTCCTTTGACGAAATATTTTTGCAGGAACGGATAGACGAGCAAAATCGGTACGGTAACGACGATCGTAATCGCCATCTTGATCGATTCCGGGGATACGGATGCGATCGCTTGCTGTGCGTTCGGGTCGCGATAGTTGTTGCCCGATTGCGTCGACTGAAGGACTTTCATTAATTCATATTGCAACGTCGTATTTCCAGGAACGCGGGCGTTGTACAAATACGTATCAAACCAAGCATTCCAATGTCCTACGGCGATGAATAACGCAATTGTGGCAAGAACCGGCTGGCAAAGCGGAAGAATGATCCGCCAGAAGATGATCCAGTCGTTCGCGCCGTCGATCTTAGCCGACTCTTGCAGCGCGTAAGGCAATCCGTCGATGAAGGAACGAACAACGAATACGTTCCACACGCTTAGGAGAGCCGGAATGATATACACGTAGAACGAACCGATCAAACCTAAGTTTTTGATAAGCAAGAACCCTGGGATAAGCCCGCCCGAGAAATACATCGTCATGGCGAACAAGAATGACATCCATCTTCTTCCCTGGAAGTCGGGCCGGCTTAACGTATACGCCAGCATGGAAGCGGCGATAACGCCGAGGAGCGTACCGACTACCGTCCGGATCACCGAGTTTCTAAACCCGGTGATAAGTCCCTCAAAGCCGAAAATCGTCTCGTAGTTTTTCCAAGTAAACTCCCGCGGGAATATCGTTATACCGCCGCGTACGGTGTCAACCGAATCGTTGAACGAGATTGCGAGTACGTTAAGGAAAGGATATAACGTTACGATCCCCACGATCGCCATCACTACATAAATGAATATATCGAATATTTTGTCGCTGCTTCTCTGTACAGTCCCTTGCATATGCCGCTCCTCCTATATGATTGATTCTTTGGTGACTCGTTTGTATATACCGTTCGCAATTAATACGAGCAGAATGCTGACGACGGAGTTGAATATGCCGATTGCCGTACCATACGAATAGCGGCTCATCTGTATCCCGTACTTGAGCGCATACAAATCGAGTACTTCTGAATAATCCGTAACGAGAGGATTGCCTAGCAGCATCTGCTTCTCGAAGCCAATACCGATCAAATGGCCGATCGAAAGAATGAACAGAACCATGAAAGTCGTACGAATGCCAGGCAGTGTAATATGCCACATTTTGCGGAAGCGTCCTGCGCCGTCCACCGTCGAAGCTTCGTACAGTTCCGGATCAATACCGGCCATTGCGGCTAAGAAGATGATCGAGTTCCAGCCTAGCTCCTTCCACAGATCCGACAAGGTTACGATACCCCAGAACCACTCGCCTTTAGCCATGAATTGAATCGGCTCGTCAATAAGATGCAGCGACATCAGCAATTGATTAATTGCGCCGCCGTCCGTTGACAGCATCTTCGTTACGAGACCTGCTACAACGACCCATGATACGAAATGGGGCAAATACGAAATCGTTTGAATCGAGCGCTTGAAAAACTGCCCTTTCATTTCGTTAAGTAAAAGAGCGAATATGACAGGAATCGTAAATCCGACGATAAGTCCCATCGAGCTCATTGCCAGCGTATTTCTAAGGACGAGATAAAACCGTTCATCCCCGAACAATTCAACAAAATTGTCCAACCCTACCCACTTCTGATCCAAGAACGAATTTTTTGGTTTGTAGTTCTGGAATGCGGTGATCCAGCCCCATACCGGGACGTATGCGAATACAATGACCCAAATGACGAAAGGCAGCGACATTAGATACAAATAACGCTGTTGAAGGGCTCTCTTCCAAACGGAAGACTTCTGCTTCGTCCCTTTCTGCGGAACGTCTTTTGCTGTTAGCGATTTCATGAATGCTCCTCCTATTTAACGAACACAGTCGGCTTGGCAAGTGTAACTTCTCTGTTCTGTAGCTTGCCCTCTCTCTTATGTCCTAATGATACCCGACAGGCAGGACTACATTGCACCCGACAAATCCGTGCGAAAATCATATAAAAATACGCTCTTTCAAGCGCTTTCATTTGGACCGTCGGCACAACAAAAAAACGAGCTGCCTCTTTCGTTCATAGTGTGAACGATCGGCAAGCCCGTCTTATATTTTCTTATACGTGGAAGGAGATACGCCTTTGTACTTCTTGAATTTACTGTGGAAGTAGTCAACGTTTGCGTATCCAACCCGCTCGGATACTTGATGAACCTTCATCCCCTCCTGCAGCAGCTCAATAGCGTGCTGGATTCGGACTTCGTCCAAGTAGGTATTGAAATGCTGACCGGTGTGGCTTTTGAACATTTTGCCCAAATATCCGCTATTGTAATTGAATAGATCGGCTAGTGTCTCCAGCTTAAGATTCTCATAATAATGACGATCAATAAAATCGGTAATTTGCTTCATCACCGAAGTTGCGTCAGAGCTACCTATCTTCTGAGCTAGCTCAACAAGCTTGGCATTCAGCTTATCCAGCATCTCATTATAATGATGCTCCAGGTAGAGTGCGGTAATCATCTGCAAATACTCTTGAATCGGCAACGTCGGATTAGCCGTTGACACTTTGTTCAAGACCATCGATACGATACCCGCCCAGGTTGACTTAAGCTGCTGTTCAGTGATGTCGCCAGCTTCTCCTAGTTGTGCCTCCGCTTCGCGAAGCGCCTTCTCAACTCCTTCGGCGCTGCCGATATCGATCATATAAAAGAAACGCTGAGCGAACGACTCCATAATTGGAGTCAAATCGCTTTCTATTGGATGCTCCTCTCGCGTCTGCGATGCGGTATGAATCTGTCCGCCCTTCAGCATGAACCTTCGCTTCAGCAAGCCGCTGACAAAGGGGGCCCAGTCCTGCAGCTCCCGCCAATCGCGAACAGGCTCGCTGACCGCTGCCGCAAACCTGGCATTCGGTCCGCATAGCTCAGCCAACCAGCCATTCATCTGCTCCCGCGACCCGCTCTGCAGCAAATAATCTTTCAGCAACACGCCGATGTAGGGCTCTGCGCTGAATACGAAACCAATCTCTTTCTGCTCGATAAGCTCAGCAAGCTTTTTCTTAAACGTATCGCCTCTCGTTAAAGAATGCTCTCGGCTATACACCTCAATTAGCATAAGTTGATAATATTTCGCAGGAGTACCTAGCAGAGCCTGTGCTTCGTCATCGAATGTCGTCTCCTCAAAACTTTGGCTGCCAGCCAGCTTCTGGAGCAATTCATCCCGACGCAGCAGCATCGTCTGTTCGCTGCTTGCCTGCTGCTCGCCTCTTCGCTTCAAGCTGTCGGCGATTCGCTTTACATAGGTCTCGAGCTCATCCTCGTCAACCGGCTTCAAAATATAGCCGTCAACGCCAAAGCCGATCGCTTGCTTAGCATAGTCAAAGTCAGCATAACCGCTCAATATAATGAAGTTCGTAGTCGTATCGTCTTGCCTCACTTCTTGAATGACTTGCAGTCCGTCCATTCCAGGCATACGAATATCAATGAGGATAAGATCGGGCTGCAGTTCCCGATATTTAGTTAAAGCATCACGTCCGTTCGACGCTTCGCCTACAACGGTGAAACCATGCTTGTCCCATTCGATAATTGATTTAAGCCCTTCACGAATCATCGGTTCATCGTCTACGATCATGACTTTATGCAAAATGATGACCCCCCAGTGGTATTTCGAACGCAATGCGAGTACCCTCGGCACTGCTCTGTATTTGAAGACCGTGTGCCTCTCCATAAATCATAACCAGCCGTTGATGGACGTTGCGAAGTCCAATGCGGTATTCATCTTCTTCCTCCATATCATGAAGGGACTCGGTAATTTGGCGCATTCTCTCCTCGCTTATCCCAACGCCGTTATCTGCAACCTCCACACGCAGTTTGTTGCCGTCAACGCTCGTTATTAAGGAAATGAAGCCCCCTTCTGCCCGATCCTCAAGTCCATGTACGACCGCATTCTCAATAAGCGGTTGAATAATGAGCGGAGGAATCTCAATCCCTTCGCTTTGAGGCGCAATATTTAGAACGAAGGTTAAGCGTTCGTCTCCATACCTGAACTTCTGAATTTCCAAATAGCTGTGAACGATCTCAATCTCGGCCTTTAGGGCGATCTTTTTCGTTCCGATCTCGAGGTTGCGCCTAATCATCTTGCCAAGCATCCGCACAATGTACGAGATCTCCTTCTCGCCTTTAATATGGGCCTTCATCCGAATGGATTCGAGCGCATTAAACAAGAAATGAGGATTGATCTGACTGGCCATCATCTTCAGCTTAATTTCCTTCTGCCTTAATTGCAGTTGCGCCTGCTGCTGATGCGATTCGGTAACCTCGTCCATGAGTCCCCTAATGCTGACTACCATGTTATTAAACTGTCTTGATAGCAGTCCAATCTCGTCATTGCCGCTCACGTCGGAGATTACATTGAAGTCGCCAAGCGCCACCTTGTTCAAATCCTTGTTCAGCGCAAGCATCCGCTTCGCGAGAATAGCAGAGAAGAAATATATTAAGATGAAGGCGATAACAAGACTGATCAGAATAACGCCAAACCCGAGCAAGCTTATTCGGTTAGCGCCGCTAACAATGCTGTCTATTGTAAATACCGATACGATCTTAAGTCCGTTGCTGCTCGATGGCGGCATCAAATTCTCGATTACGACTTTGGACGGCTTGCCTTCGAACTTGAACTCGTACGTTCCTTCCGGCTTGTCCGTCAATTCGCTGGCGAAGTCGAGATCGGATATTTTCAGTCCGACCCAAGCGGTGTTTTTGGCAGCAATAATATATCCGTTGTCATCAAATATCATCGTATCGAACGGTTCTTGACTGATCATTCCATTTAATTCCTGTTGATTGACATCGATGACGAGCACGCCGCTCGTGCGGTACGTCGGGAATGATATTTTACGAATAAGGCTTAAATATTTGTTGTTGTTTTTTGTCTCATCCTTAATATACGCCCAAATGATGTTTTCTTGCGCAAGCGCAGCATTGTACCAGGGCATTGCCTCTATCGTGTCGTCTACCTTCAAGAACTCCCAATTGTCCAGTATCGTCATATTGGTCGTATAGAAACGAATATTGTAAACCTCGCTGTACAGCTTAATGTAATCGCGGAAGTCGCGGTAATCCCAGAACGCCTTCACGACCTCGAAGGTAGTATCGTAATGCGTATTAACGACATTCGTCAAACGACTGTCAACGAGCAGCTTATCAGAAATTTCAATCGGCATCCCGATAACATCCGTCGTCTGCTTCTTAATACGCTCCACATTATTCGTTATTTGCTGGGTAGCCTGATCGAGCACGTTCTGCCTGAACGCAACGGTTAGACACACGCCTACAATAAGTACCGGCACAAATACAACGAGGACGAAGGAAAAGATGAGTTTATTTTTGATGCGGACGTTATTCATTTTTTTTGTTAAAGATTTCATGCTGAACATCGTTCGGACTGCCTCCTCGGCAAGGAAAGCGTTTACTTAATTGCACATTTCAAGAAGTTACATCGCTTATTAAATGAAGCATCCTATATAATATAACATTGTTTGCTCAGAGCATACCTTCATTATTAGTTATTTTATCAGATGTAAATTAGAGATATACGCCAAAAAAAGAGACCTGCCGGAGCTGGCAGCCGTGTCGCTGTTCACTCCATAGGATCTCTTTGATAATAGGATTATGTTAATTGACTGCTTTAGTGAATACGAAAGTTGCTCAGCTTTACGCTGCCGCTTAGCTCCAGATACAAATCGTTCGATGCATCAACTCCGCTAAGCTCCGCTGAAACCGTAATCCAAGCTTGCTCTTCACCAGCTTGTACCTCGAGGATAGCCGCAACGGCGCCGTTCTCGCTGCCAGATCGAACGGTAATGGAACCGCCTGCTTGACCGCCTGCTGCTCTTGCCTCGATTACCGCTGCACCATTGCTCCAATCGATGTCATTGAAAGCGATCCACCCTGCATCGCCGGATAGACGAACGCAAGAGCCGCCTTCCTTGCTCTCATCCAAGTACACGCCTGCATACTCGTCATAGTTGTCCGCGCGTGTCGCTAGCGACAGGTTGCGGGCTGGAATGCTCTCGCCAGCAATGGTAACGGTTGTGGTTGCCTTAACGTCGGAAGATGAGCCGCCTGCTACAAACGTATATTCAGCTGTTTCCAGGCAGAATACGTCGCGCGTGACGTCCCAAACCGCTAGCTCTTCAGCCGGTACGGCTAACTGGACAAGCTTCGATTCGCCAGGCTGCAGCGCAATTCGAGTGAAACCAACAAGCTTCTTAAGCGGACGTTCCACTCTCGAGCCTTGGACGCGGACATACAGCTGAACGACTTCATCCGCTTGGACTGAAGATTCATTCGTTACGCGGAGCTGTACTTGTACTTCGCCCTCCAGCCCTTTCGTGCGATCGGCAACCTCTAAGCCGCTGTATGAGAATTGAGCGTAGCTAAGTCCATGACCGAATGGGTAGAGCGGCTCGCCGTCAAAGTACAAGTATGTCCGCTTCCCTTTGCGAATGTCGTAATCCATCAAGGCAGTCAACTGCTCCTCCGACTTATACCAAGTCATGTTCAGACGTCCTGCCGGCGAGTAGTCGCCGAACAGCACATCCGCAACCGCGTTGCCGAGCTCTTGCCCCGCATGGGACAAGTATACGATTGCCGGAATGCTGCTATTCACATCGTTCAGCGCGAACGGATAACTGCCGATAACGACAACGATCGTATTCGGGTTCACGGCATGCACAGCGCTAATCAGCTCGTTTTGCGATGCGGCAAGCTCAAGGCCCGGTCGATCAATCTCTTCTTTACCGTTAATCAGCGGATTGTTGCCGACGAAGACGATAGCCGTTTCTGCCGCTTTGGCAGCTGCGACAGCTTCCGCAATGCCTTCGCTTACGATTTTTTTAGTGAACAATCCGGCTTGACCGGTCACGTCTTCACTGTCCTGTTCAGATACGACGAGCGAGCCCGTTCCGTCTTCCGAAGCAACGACGGCTTTGCCATTCCAAGTACGGAGAGCGAACTTCCCGTTTTCTTGCTCTTGTGAATCCAGCTTGAATACTTCCTTCACGAACCAGCCAAACGCTTCGTCCGCGTTAGCTGCAATATTCGTATCGTCGGCGCTCGTAAGCAGCTTGCCATTCTCGGTGCTCTGCAGCGTATAGCTGCCCCAGCCCCAATCGGTCAGTTCAAAGATATCGCCAGCGCTGCCCTTGCCTGCGCCTTGCAGACGATTCTCGTTGTCCGCCGCAATTCGCAGTTCTTCACCGCTTGCTGCCGATTGCAATACGATACGGTCATTTCCGCTGTTGTAGGAGACGCTCTTCCCTTCCAGCTTGCTTGCAATCCCTTGCAGCGGAGTAACTTTGTAAGGGAGCGAGCCGGAATACCAGTCACGGTACACAACATCCGCAAGCGGACCAATAACGGCTACTCTGGTAAGTTTATCTTTGCTCAGCGGAAGCGCATTGTTCTCGTTCTTAAGCAATACGATCGACTCGCGTGCCGCTCGCAGCGACAGCTCGGCATGCTCTGGCGCGCATAGCTTCGACTCTGGCGTATTCGCATACGGTACTTCTTCCTCCGTATCGAACTCGCCAAGCATGAAACGAACGCGGAACGTATTGACGAGAGCCTTATCGAGATCGCTCTCCGCTAACAACCCATCTGCAAGCGCCTCGCGTATAGCTGCGCACGACTTGTCCTTGTCGTCGGTAATACTGTCGATGCCGGCTTTGATCGAGTGTGCGACCGCTTCCTTGTAGTTGTCATAATAGTGGTGATCGTTCACGATACCCAGCAAATCGCCAGCGTCGCTAACGATAAAGCCGTTCATGCCCCACTCTTCCTTCACGACCTTGTTTACATCGTCATGAAGAATCGTCGGCGTACCGTTGACGGAATTGTAGGAGGTCATCATCGAATGCGCGCCGCCCTTAACGAACGCAGGCTTGAACGCTGCTTGATAATATTCCTTCATATTGCGCGGGTCGATGCTCGCCGAGCAGCTTCCGCGATTGACTTCATTGTTGTTGCCTATAAAATGCTTCAGCGTCGCAACGGCCTTGAAATATTTCGGATGATCGCCTTGAATGCCTTGTACAAGACCAGCGGTAAGCTCGCCCGTCAGCTTCGGGTCTTCGCCGTATGCTTCCTCCGTGCGTCCCCAACGCGGATCACGCTCCATATCGACTGTCGGCGCCCACAGCGTGAGACCGTTGATTGCCGGATTGCGCTGATAAAAGACGCGCGCTTCGTCCCCTATAGCAGAACCAATCTCCTTCATAATATCCGGATTCCATGTGCAGCCGAGTCCAATCGGCTGCGGAAACGTCGTCGCTTCGCCTAACCATGCCATGCCATGTGCGGCCTCCGTGCCGTGCTTGTAAGCTTTCACGCCTAGCCGTTCAATCGCCGGCTGATATTGCACCATGGACTCGACCTTCTCTTCCAGCGTAAAACGGGATACAAGATCGACCGCGCGCTCATGCGCGGGTAAAGCCGAATTTTCATAGGGGTAACGTGTTTGATTCGTCATTAAGACACTCTCCTCTTCTATTTCGTGTTACTGGATGTTTCTCTATTTCAATGTGACGGTATACGACTCTCCTGGCACAGTAGCGAAAGACTTGCTCGTATCCAGCACTGCTCCGTCCTCTGAACGAACGACGAGAGCTATATCTCCATAAGACAACACGCAATTCTGACCATGCGTTGAGCGAACACGCGCATCAATCAGCTTGCCGTCTGCCCAGTTAAGGTCGATCTCGAAGCCGCCTCTTGCCTTCAATCCTCGAATATAACCAGTTGGCCAAGCCTCCGGCAAGGCAGGCAATAGTTCGATGTGGTCCAAGTGACTTTGGAGCAGAAGCTCCGCTATCCCCGCTGTTCCGCCGAAGTTGCCATCGATTTGGAACGGCGGGTGATCGTCGAACAGATTCGGATGCGTTGACCGGGCTAACAGCGTATGAATGAACCGATAGGCTTGCTCCGGCTCGCCAAGGCGTGCGTACAAATTAATAAGCCAAGCGCAGCTCCAGCCCGTATGCCCGCCGCCATTCGAAATACGGCTCGCCAGAGACAATCTGCCCGCTTCTAACAGCTCCGGTGTATGCTCGCGGTTAATAGCCGTCCCTGGATAAATTCCATAAAGATGTGAAACATGACGATGGCCAGGCTCTTGCTCTTCGAAAGCATGATGCCATTCTTGCAGCATGCCGCTAGCACCAATCTGAAGCGGCGGCAGCTTGCCTAGAGCCGTTTCAATTCTTACACTCAATTGCTCATCTGTATGAAGCAGCTTGGCCGCTTGAAGCATATGCTCGAACAGCTCGCGGATCAGCGTAATGTCCATAGCGGAGGAAACCGCTACGCTGCATGCTTCGCCTTCGGCCGTCAGGAACTTGTTCTCCGGCGAAGTCGATGGCGAGGTCATCACGTATCCGTCTTCCGTCTCAATCAGCCAATCGAGGCAGAACAATGCCGCTCCGCGCATGATCGGGTACGCTTTGTCGCGCAGAAACGCCAGCTCTGGATTGTACAAATAATGCTCCCACAAATGCTGCGTCAGCCATACGCCGCCCAGCGGCCAGAACGCCCAGCTCGGATGACCCTCGGTCGGAGTCGAAGCCCGCCATAGATCGACGTTGTGGTGTGCAACCCAGCCCTCTGCGCCATAATGAATGGCCGCGGTCCGCGAGCCGCTTTCGCTTAACTCCCCGCACATCGTTAGCAACGGCTCATGGCATTCGCTTAAATTCGCGAGCTCGGCTGGCCAATAGTTCATTTGTGTATTAATGTTCGTCGTGTAATCGCTGTTCCACGGCGGTTGAATGCGATGATTCCATATCCCCTGCAAGTTCGCAGGCTGTGTTCCCGGCCTTGAGCTTGCCATCAGCAAGTAGCGGCCATATTGGAAATAAAGTGCCTCCAGCCCTGGATCGCTCTCGCCTCGCTTATATGCGGCAAGACGCTCATCCGTCGGCAGCTGTCCATTCTCCGTCTCGCCAAGATGAAGCTGTACGCGGCGGAACATCTTCTGATGCTCCGCGATATGCCGCTCGCGAAGCTTCTCGTAACCGAGTGCAGCTGCTGCCGCCAAGATGCGATCATTCTCTTCGCTCAGCTCGTCCACTGAGCCCTCCGGCTGCTTGTCGAACCGCTTGAAGCTCGTTGAAGCTGAGAAGATCAGCGTGATTGAACTCGCATGCGTCACCTTCATGCAATGTTGATTGTGCTGATCCGTCGATATCGCGCTCTCACCCTGCAGGACGGCAAGACGCGCTTGAAAAATAACGCCTCGGTCGCTTTCGTATTGCACCGCTCTTGGATGATCGCCCCAGTAGTTGTCCGCCACATGCGTCGGACAACGACCGTCAATCGTCAGCGAGCGGTCATTCTCGCTGCCTAGCTCATTCGGCTGCGGGGATGTGAGCGATGCCTCGATTGTTAAGCCGCCCTCACCCTCCGCCTCATACTTGACGCACAGCACCTGATCGACGGCGCTGACGAACAGCTCGCGGCGATAGAACGTATCGCCAATGCGGAAGCGAACTGACTGTATCGCTTGGTCGAGATCAAGCGACCTTATAAATTCGGCGGCCTCATGTTCACCGCCGCCGTCAAACGTTTGCTTCAGCCACAGATCGCCCAGCGGCTGGTATGATTCCGTATTGCGCCCCAGCAGCTTCGACTGGACGAGCTGCTCCGCTTCTACATATTTATGATCTGCCAGCAGCTCTCGCACACGCTTCAGATAGCGAAGCGCCTCGTAGTTGTTCGTATCGCGGGGAAACCCCGACCATAACGTATCTTCGTTCAATTGAATGCGCTCTTGATTGATATCTCCGAACGCCATGCCGCCGATTCGGCCGTTGCCGACCGGAAGCGCCTCTTCCCAACATGAGGCCGGCTGCTTATACCATAACGACCACGGTTGCTCGTTATTTGTTTGTTTGTCCATGTGCTTCGCTCCTGTTACCGCTTTCATCTAATGTGAAAGAAGGTTATTATTCATCATAGCTACAATGTATCGGCTGCAACACCCGTAAGATCTCATGAAAAATCATATAAAAATTAGCGTTGACCCTGTCCACATCATAGCATTGCAGGATGACATTTACAGTCCGATTTTTGTTTGATAATAAACTTTTCGAAGCAGCGAAGAAAGAGCAAGGAGTGCTCCATAAACTCATCCAATAGTTGCTACTTTGTAATCGACATATACAGCAAACCACCTATCTTAATCATATTTTTTTGAAGGATTATGAATGCATATGTAGAATTATCCATTAATATGAAGTTAAAGGGGGATATTATGCCGTTTCTAGAATCTGTAGGATCAAAAGTTTTAGCAGGCACAATGGTTGAAATTATTAAACGAACCGGGATGAAATTAATGGGGGATAAACAATTATTTAATCTCCATCAAGAAATTCAATCGACCATATTAGAAGTGCTTTCAGAAAATGAAAGCAGCGGATTAAACTCATATATGGAATTACCAAGTACAATAAACTATATTCATAACTTTATAAGACTGCTCCCATTCAAAGATTATAACGCACAGGGATTAAAAGACTTTGTATCAACCTCCGATTTTATTCATTTCCTGACGCGAGAATCGATTAAACATATGGTTGCAGGACAATATAACGTTCCCAGTCAAAGAGCATTAGAAAACTTCTTCTCAAACTTCATAGCCGTAATCGAAAGAAATCTGATTATGGAAATCCCTGATGAGCTTGCCGTGCTTCCGCGAATCATAACTGCAAACATTGAACAAATACTCCGCGCGTATCATGAAAGCGGCGCAGCGTCCTCCATCTTAGTAGTCGATTACGAAGAGAAAAGACGTGAGTATTTAAATAGTGCCAAACATATATTCACCAAAAATCATGTTCCGGGTATTGATATATTGGATTTCGAAGAGTACTATATCTATCCAAAATTCAATTTCTTTAACAATAACAGCGAAAGCAACCGTCATCTTCCCTTTGATGAAGATCAAGAAATCATCGAATGGAAAGATATTTTTCTACGATCTAACCTTATTTCCATTGTTGGAGGACCAGGTTACGGGAAAACATTGTTCTTAAAGAACTTAGTCGTTAACTCCCACTTACTGAATGTTAACAACCCCGATAAATACTTGCCTATATACTGTAACTTAAAAGAATATATAGAGAAAAAACGGAATTTTAAAGGTTTTTCGTTTAAAGAATTTTTAGTCGAATCCATAGTAGAGTACACAGGTTCGAATGCGAGTATTGAAATGATCGAGTATTTCTTGAAACGTGGAGAATGCCTCATCTTTTTAGATGCTTTAGATGAAGTCGATTCATCGGAGCGAGAGAAATGTTCGAAAATAATAATTAGCTTTTATAAAAGCATAAACACTAATAATAAACTATGTATAACGACAAGAGACCGAAGTCTGATCCCTGAAACACCCATCGTTCTTAAGGTCAAAGACATTGAAGCAAACGATGTGATTGAATATCTTAAGTTAATGTCACGTATAAACGAATTTAGAGAAATAGATATTGATGATTTTATAAAACAGATTAAACCATTAATTGATAAGACGTTTGTAGTAAACCTACTCACAGTAGCGTTAATGGTGAAAATTTATAAAGCAGATCGAAAAATTCCAGAAAATAAAATTGATTTATTCGATAAATGTGTAAATTACACCGCAAAGGAAAGAGAACGAGATAAGAAAGTAGCATTCGATTTCGATAAAATGGGGTCTGTTATAAATAATGATGTGACTTTTGAGAATCTTGCATTTTTGAGTAAACCAAATAACAAAGAAGTCCACAGAAATACGATCATGATTAATTTATTGGATATTTTTCAAGATGAGTATAGAGATCGAAATGATGCATCTAATGCTATTGAACATTTTTTAAATTTTTGCAGAGATCGAACAGAGCTGTACATACAAGGAATGAAAGAAGAACACTATAAGTTTTTTCATCGATCCTTTTTTGAGTTTTTCTATGCGAAGTATTTGGTAAAGAACACTTTAGGTCCAGTTGCTATTTTCAACGAACTTCATAAATTTAGCGCTGATTCAGAACTGCATGAATTATTGATTGCATATCTTAAAAATTACAATTACAATCGATATCAAAAACTGATCGATACGGTTCTTGACAAGTTTGAAAAATCGGATGATCCGCGTACAGCTCAATTAGCTTTGGATATGGTGCATTTTTCCGATCAATTCAGCCACAAAAAGAAGCTGTATCATATTTTAATCCAAAGAGGCCAACTGAAAACTATTGGACAAATGAATTATCGCTTTTATAATTTAAGTACTATTCTTGATTCTATGTTAATTTTTGATGATTTCATGGACAACCTTATTGATAAATACCCAAGTCAATTAGTTTTGGCATTCATTCAGCTTCATGAGGAAATAAACGATTCATTTCTTCATGTTCAAAATGATAGTAATATTGCCAGTGCTTTCCGAATGACCTCTAATATCATTAATAATGAAAAACTAAAACCTTTTATAATCCATTTAACATTTGATGAGTTTGTTAGTTTTACGGGTAAGATCGAAAAGCTAAATGATGAATTGGAGTTTGTAGAACTCAAACCAAATGAACTGTTGGATATATTCAATTATATTAAAACAATAGAGTTTACTTTTAATGAGATGTAATCGTTCGATTAATCCTGTCGAATAGTTGTTGATTTCATTCTTCGTTAACCTTTATATACAAAAAAAGCCATCGATTCCGAATAGGAGCCGATGGCTTTTACCATTTTACTAATTACAGGCCTGCAGCAGCGTACACTTTGTCGAAGCCGGCTTTGGAGCGCTCGACGAGGCTTTCCGTCGTGCCTTGCGGCGCTTCTGCGCTCAATATTTCCTGCACGATCGCGCCTTTGTAGCCGATCTTATGAAGCGAGCTAAGGAATCCGGCCAAGTCGATAACGCCTTCGCCCGGGTATACCCTGCCATTATCAAGCGCTTCCGCGACCGGTACGTTAGGCGCGTCGTTGATATGAACATGAACGATCTGCTCCGGACGAAGCGCCTCAATGTCCGCTGTGCCGAGCTCATTCGTGTACCAGTGGTAAGCGTCGAACAGCAAGCCTACGTTGCTCTCACCAATTGTATCGATCCAATCAAGCGTTTCTTGCAGCGTCCAGATGAACGGATTCGCCCAGCGCGTACGCAAGTGATGCGGGCCTACGAACTCCAGGCCGAGACGGATGCCGTAAGCGCCAAGCACTTGCGCGCAAGTGCGCAAGCGGCGAGTTGCCAGCGCCATGAAGTGCGCAGCAGGCAAATCCGTAGACGGCAAAATATACGTGCAGCAGCTCGTGCAGCCAAGCGATGCCGCAGCCGCAGCCGTGGCAGCCAGACCCTTCAAGCCCTCGCGAAATGCCTCTTCCGTCCCGCGCCATTCCACAGGAAGTCCGATCGAGCCGATCACGACTCCGTTCGATGCGAGCAATTCGCGAGCTTGTTCCAATCCATGACGCTCAATAAGGCCGCGAGCGTCGATGTCAACGGCTTGGAAGCCGTATTTCGCCGCGAGCTCAATGAGCTGCTCATCGCTGTCCAGCTTGCCTAGACCTGCGCCTGACAATCCTCTTAACATGTTGTCACTTCTCCCCTCATTAAGTAAGTTATTAAATATCCCAGTTCAGCTTCACTTCGTTGCCCGTCCGGGACGATTCGTAAATCGCATCTAGAATCAGGTTGTTCGTAAAGCCGGTAAGCGCCGAAGTGATCGGCTGTTTGCCCTCGCGAATGCATTCGAGGAAGTGACGGCTTAGACGTTGTCTCTCGCCTTCGTCATTGTCCGCTTTGGACAGCTCGGTTTCGATCGGACGATCGAATTTCTCGGTCAGCAGCTTGCCCTTCCCACCGCGGTAGCTTGCGCCGCCCTCGGAGCCCATCAAGTGAATGAACGGAGTATTGTCGGTATCCATATGAACCGCCCAGCTTACTTCGAGCGACAGCGTGCTGCCGTCTTCCATTTTGATAAGCGCCGTTGCCAAGTCTTCCACGTCGTAGCTGCCGTCCCAGTTCGGCTTGCCCCATGTGCCGATGCCCTTGCGCTTCGGACCAAACTCCGCATACGTTGCGCCGTATACCGATACCGGTTTTGGATTGCCCATTAAATACAAGGCAAGGTCTAGCATGTGTACGCCGATATCGATCAACGGGCCCCCGCCGGCCTCGTCCATTTTCGTGAACCAAGTGCCCCAGCCCGGAATGCCTTTGCGACGGAACCAGCCTGTTTTGGCCGTATAAATCTTGCCTAACTCGCCGCGTTCAACCTGCTCCTTAATCTGCATCGGAACCGATTCCCAGCGCATCTGGTGTCCGACCATTACGACTTTGTCAGATGCCTGGCTTGCTTTCAAGATTTGACGGGCAGCGTCGCTATTGATCCCCATCGGCTTCTCAAGCAGAACATGTTTGCCTGCTTCCAGCGCTTGAAGCGCAAGCGGAGCATGGAATTGATTCGGAACGCCTACAATTACCGCGTCCACGTCCGAGCGGGAGATAAGCTCCTCCGGGGAAGCAGCTACGTTCGCTATTCCGAATTCTTTAGCACGCTCTTGCGCGAGCGGCAAGTAAGCATCTGTGATCGCCGTAATCTCGCATTGATCTGCTAGTTTAGTAAATTCCGTCGCATGCACACGGCCGATATTGCCTGCGCCAATGATGCCAATTCTAATTTTATTGTTGCTTGCCATAATAATAAGCCTCCCGCAATGTTTCAGTCATTGTTATTTGTGCTGCATGCAGCTAACTTAAATCCATTCACCCTACGTACTTTATGGTAAAATAAAAAGATAAAGAAAGCGCGCTCTTTCTTCGATAAAAGTCTCAGTTTTTCGGAGGTAGCTATAGAAGATGACCTATTTTCCTGATTACTTGAAATCGTTTCCAAATATGGACACCTCTTCACCGCTTCATATTAATTTGAATCGGTTGGATAGCGGCTTCCGTCCTCATCGGCATGATTTTTTGGAATTCTCCTATGTGATCGACGGCGCAGGCGCAGAAGCCATCAATGATGTCACTCATGTTATGAAGCCCGGCACGTTCACCTTCGTGCTTCCTTATCAAGTGCATGAAATATTCACGGAGCAGGACAGCACGCTTGTCCTTTATAATTGCAATTTCAGCATGGACTTGCTGATGGGACCAGGGCGTGATGAATCGCTCAATGATTTCATCGAACAATCCGCGCTTCCGTCCTTCGTCCAGCTAGACGGGCAAGCAAGCGAGAAGATGCACGCCCTCGTAGAAGAAATGTACGCCGAATATAAGAGCGAAAAGCCTTGGAGATTAACGCTGCTTCAATTAAAGCTTAAGGAAATATTGATCCACTTCGATCGCGAACGGCGTATAGCAGCTCCGCAACCTATGGATGCCCAGCCCGCCAGTAAGAAGAGTTACTCGGTATGGCCGATCATTCACTATATCCATCTGCATTACCAAGAGGATCTGTCGCTTACCGACCTATCTGCCAAGTTCTCAATGAGCATATCCCGCATTAGCGAGGTTATTAAGGAAACGACAGGCCAGACTTTCGTACACTTCCTGCACGATTTGCGGCTTCGCCATGCTTGCAGCCTGCTTGTATCGACGGAGATGAGCGTGTCGGAGATCGCTTTCGAGGTCGGCTATGGCTCGTACAAGACGTTCTCGCGTATTTTCCATGAGAAAAAAGGCGTCGTGCCGAAGGATTATCGCAAATTGAAAAGGTTCAGCGCAAGCACGGCAGCTGCTGTTATAACCGATGCTCATTAGATCACGTAATGATCATTATCGAACGAAAGCCGGGCCCGCTTGTTAAGCTGGCTCGGCTTTTCCCGTTCAATTGGTATAATGAATAACGGCGCTTACAACCCCTGCCACAACGAGACAGCCGTAAACGATAAAAGAAATAATCATCAACTGTCGCCTACTCACAGCTCCGCTTCCCTTCTGCGTCATAATAGGCTATGCCTCTTTCCTATGCCATACTATGCAGACCGTGACAAATGCGGAGATTGTCCGCGGGATTTCTTTATTTCCGCAACCGGGGCTATTTGCATGTTCTCACTTACCAGTAATTGTATTACAATAGACGTAATTAATAGACCGACATCATTCGTCATGAATCGCCTTAAGCTGAATACTGATCCGAAGAGAGGTACTTATATGTCATTCGAGCATCAACAGAAGGCGGCGAGCAAGCATATTGCTTCCAAATCCAGCGATACGACGGCAGCAGCCGGGAGCGCGGCGAGTCAAGCTTCCATGTCCTCCTCACAGCAGCAGCAACTGCAATTACAGCAAGCGGGCGGCAATCAGGCTGCATTGCAATTGCAGCGCGGACAAGCCGCTCAGCGGAAAGCTGACGGTGGCCCAGCGGAAGGCGGTGCAGCCTCTGGCGGTTTAGGGGGCGGCAAGCTTCCGTTGCCTATGTATGACAAAATACAAGCCGCATTCAATGTCGACCCATCCAGCGTAAACATTCACGCGAATTCATCCGAAGCTTCGAAGGTCGGCGCGCTTGCATATACACAAGGAAACGATATCCACTTCGCGCCGGGACAATATAATCCCGACTCCTCGCAAGGCCAGGAGCTAATCGGCCACGAAATGACCCATGTCGTACAGCAGCGCGCTGGCAAAGTGAAGCCGACGACGGAAATCGGCGGCATGCCCGTCAACGACGACCCGAAGCTCGAACGCGAAGCAGAGAGTATGGGCAGGCGCACTGCCGCGGCCAGCAGTCCGGCCCAGCTCTCTGCCGATCCGACTGCCGCAGCCTCCGCTTCCTCAGGAGGAGGCTCGCATGCAAAGGCGCCTATTCAGCGTCTGCCTACCCGCAGGCAGATGGAGAAGGAATTAAATCCTAAGTCGAACTTTCTTTTCATTAAGAACAGCACTCGGGTGAAGTCATTCCTCTCCCTCCTCGACAAGTTCAATAACTATGTGGACGGGACGGATGTTGGACGAACAGCCGACGCGATCAAGAAACAGATGGTCGTGCTCAAGTCGCTGTACGGCAGCATCGAGCAATCCGCGCTTCAATATATAGAGAGCAAGGAGGAGGGCGGCAAGCAGGATGCGATGGCTCAATTCGTTGAGCGATTGAAGCGAGAACGAGCGCTTATGCTTTTGAAGGCGCAGAACTTTGTCGACACCCCTCCCGATCTTCCGCCAAAATGGTTCATCGTCATGACCAGCCTGCGCGGCATGGACCCAACGACAATTAAAGATATTAACAAGACCGGCGAGAGCGGCAGCGGAGCGCTCAACTCCGTTGATTTCGTCAATCTCGGTGATCGCGAAGGCGTCTTCAAGGGCGACAAGCAGAGGATCGTGGAAGGAAGCGAGCTGCAGGACGCATCCGAAGCCGAGAAGCGCTCGGCGGACACGGAGCATTGGGTAGCGAGCAAGATGGCCAAGATCAATACGAATGATGCGCATATGGCAGCGCGCAATGTAGCGGCCTCAAGGCTCGACAAATGGCTGGGAGCAGGCGTCATCGCACATGCCGAATTTGCGCTCCACGAGAGCGGAGGCACAGTCAAATCCGGCTCTTTCATGGAGAAAGCCAAAGGGCAGCAAGCGGGCAAGTTCGAGACGACGACAATCGACTTCGCCGACCCGGTGCTGCAGCGGAGTCTCTCGCGCTTACAGCTTATGGATGCGCTGTGTATGCAGGTCGATCGCCATACGGGCAACTTTTTCGTCCAGACAGACGATAGCGGCAACGTTCTTGGCATTACCGGCATCGATAATGATATGTCGTTCGGAGAGCGGACGGAGGTGCATAAGGGCTCACAGGAATATCCGGGTCTGAGTCGTTTCGTCGACAAAGACTTGGCGGAGCGCATCATCGCGCTTCAAGACGACGATCTCATCTTCATTGTCGCTGATATACTGTCTGCCGCCGAGGTGAAGGCACTGCTTACGCGGCTTAGCTTGCTGAAGGCGCATCTGAAGAAGCTGAAGAGCGACGGCAAGCTGCTCGACGCCGGCGACTGGAATAAACAGACATCGGACGACCAGCTGGAAGAGAAAACAAACTATTTGAACACCTTCAATTGGAAGCTCACGAAGACGTAACAAGCAGGACTGCGCGGCAGTCCTGCTTGTTTTCTTTGTTTTACGGGTACATTATACTCTAGCAACCAGCTGTCTATGATCCTCATTTGTCTCGTAAGGCTATCGCACAAGCCATTCCAATGGGATGAGCATATCTTATATTAGACTACTAGGAAAGGAGCTGACAGAATAATGTGTTGCAAACCATTTTGCCCAACTGTTCGCGTATACGATCCTCCTGTCACGGTTGTAAACGACGTATTTCACCCACAAATCGTGGAAGTCGTTCATCAAGTGAATGTCGTTACCCGTCACCACTGCGTGCCGTGTGAAAAACATATCTATGAATATTGTTACCACGATGAAGGGCTCTCCCAAAGTGGGGAAGATAGCAGTAACGGAACTTCTACTATTTCCAAAACGAAATCGAGAAAAAAACAAAAACGTTCCAAACGATAATCCTGATGAGTTAAAAAACAAAGAAGAAGGGCAACCGATCGTTTCATCGGAATGCCCTTCTCTTGTTAATAGCCTTTGCTTCTTATATAGGCTCGCTTTTTCTTTCAGCAAAATGATAGACGCCCAGCCTTTGATCGGTCTCGCGAATCCGATGAATCAGCCGGCACAGATTACCCATCATATCAGCATCCCTCGTGGTCGAGGCGGCTTGATACAAGGTGTGGAGACAGCCTAGCGCGTGGTCCCTGTTGACTGCGCCATTCCTTAAGTTACTTAGAACTTTCTCCGTCTCGGCATTAATGAACCATACGACACGCTGTTTTAAAGAAGAATTTTTCAACGATCAGCCCTCCGATGAATGTCATGAAGCTTACATTAATCAGTATAACGATCCTCTGCCAAAAACACTGTCGAAGAACGACGTCGAAAAACGACTTGTTTGGTTGGTTTTCTGCCAGTAAAAGTCAATTATTTCAATTCGCTAACCGTTCCCCGCTGACGGGATGGAATGAAAGCCGATGCAAGCAGGACAAGCATGCTCACGGCGCCAAGCCATACCAGCACAGTGGTCGCATGGTTCATCGACAAGCCTTGGCCGAAGAAGAAGATTTCGCGCAATCCGTCGATCATGAAACGCATCGGAAGCCATGTCAGCACATAATCCTGATAGAACGAAGGCAGGAACTCAGCCGGCATATTAAGCAGCGGTCCCCCGAAGAATAAAAAGATCACAAAGATGGCCATCCCTTTGATGCCGATCAACGAAAATACGGCAGAAATCATTAGGAAGAAAGCGGTGTAGCTGATCGCAAGGAATAGCGCCGTTTCATTGAACTGCGGAATGTTAAGACCCCAGCTGTCAGCGAACCATGTGAAGCTATAGCCTGCTAATAAGGCGAGTACAATGCCGCAGATGACTTGCATAGCATTTACCTTTAGCTTCGCTATAGGGGATGTGAGCTTCAAGCTTTGTTTTACGAACAAGAAAATAATGCTGCCAACTATACTTGCCATCCATAACGGCTGGAACAATGCGAAAGGCGCGTTGCCGCCCGCACTATGCGTACCTGTCACGTTCACATTCGTTACGTCTTTGACAATCGGCGCTGCCATCGCTGCTGCTTGTTTCGTGGACACCGTTCCGCCCTGCTCATCGAAGAACGCTATCAGCTCGCTTTGCAGCTTCGCATTAACGCCGTCTACCATCTGATTCAGCGCTTGGCTTGCCATTGTTGAAGCCATCGTGCTCATCCCTTGATTGACGTATATGCTTATATGAGCTTGTGTCGGGTCAGGTGAGCGCAGTGAAGCTTGATTGCGGCTGAAGTCGGCAGGAATGACGAGCGCTGCGTAATATTGCTGATCGTTAAGACCTGCTTGAACCTCTTCATCACTACCAACGACTACCCACTTGATCGGCGCCTCTTCATCTGTCGCGCTAGCCGCGGCTTGCGCATTCTGAATAATAAGCTCGCCCATGTTCACATTGCCTTGATTCGGAATGTCGACTCCTTCATCCTCGTTCACAATCGCAATCGGCAATTGTTTCGGTGCCGGATTAATGGAAGGAATAGACGTCAGGCTAAATATAAATAATACAGCAATAACGATAATCGGCAGTAATAATGTCAGTTTGTTTTTGAATAAATTCATGGTAAGCCTCTCCCTCTCTTATCTCAAAACTTTCATTGATTGAACGTACGTTCAATAAAATGGCCCAAATAAATCCTTGAACGCCGGTTGTCGCGAGGCGGTTCAAGGATTCTATTGCTCCCATAAGGTGACGGTAAAATCGATCATCTCTTTAATATACTTTCCTTTGTCCTGCTCCTGCACGAGTTCGATACCGATAATTTCGCTAAGGATAAGCTGCATGCCAGCGCCTACAACTTGCCTCGAAGCAAGATCGTAATTAAGCTCGCGAATCTCGCCCTTCTCATGCCGTGCTTGCAGGAAATCTTTGAAAAATTGCTTCTGTACTTGTATAAATCCGCTTAGCTTCTCTCGCTCTTCCTTCTCGAGCACATCGCTCTCGCGAATCAATATCCGTGCCGAATCCATATCTTCCATGAACAGCTCGTACATGCGTCTGATCAGCGCGACAAGCGCTTCACGGAGCGGTAATTGCTCGATATGTTTATTGACTAACGATATTTCCGTGAATCTCCGTTCAAAGCTTTCTTGAAGCAGCACCGATAATATTTCGCGTTTGCCGCCAGGAAAATAATGATAAAGAATACCATCCCCCATGTTCAACTTCCGATTAATTGCACGTACGGGAGTGCCGTGATAGCCTTTCTCGGCGAACAGCGCTTTAGCTGTCTCAAGCAGCTTCTCTCTTGTTTCGGCTGCCTGTTCCTTGCGTGTGTTACGAGCCATGCTGATCACGTTCTCCTTTCATTCAACGTTCGTTTAACGAAATATTACGTCAATCCAGTCATAATGTCAACTCATAGTCCATCCTTTATTTAGGACAACAGACGCCCGCCACATTGGCGGACGTCTGAATTTAAACTAGATTGATTGTATTATCCAGTACCTGATTACATTGTTCCTCCGCCTCGGCGGATGTTAGCTGGAATCTGTTCCGGACCACGATTTATATTGTCATAAATAAACTGGGCGACTGCACGTTCATTGAAACCGTCCAACACCATCGTCTTTGTCCATGCTGTCACGACAAGCTCTGTGCCTTCTGGAAGCTCATCGTTAGGAACGGCTAGTACGCCAGCGCCTGCCTCACGGAACTTCGCTAAATATTGCAAAAGGTTTACTTGATCGTGAGTAGCGGATGGACGGTAATGGATAATAATGTCGCCATGCTCCAGATTGTGAACGAGCAGCTCGAAGTCCGGCCGTTCGCTATAAAAGCCGAATTTAATGTCATGCGGGCTATGCGGTCCCGAAGTCGGGATGCTCATCTCGTAATCGACCTTGCTGTCGGTATGATCCGCACCGAAATATTCGTCGGTTTTTACCTCTATCTTCATATCGTAATTCAACTCTGCGACATCATACGTCTGCATCCACTTTGGCAAGTAATGTACAAACACGAGAATAAGCGCGACGACAATGAGCAAATGGCCCGATAGACGCCACTTCTTCACGGTCTGCTTCAACAAATTCCGCTCTTCCTTCTTCATTCGGTTGACATTTAATTTATTTTTGCGGGCGGCCAAAACATAACTTACGATGGCAATGATAAGGATAAGTCCTGCAGCATATAACCAAATTGCCGATTCCGATCCTTGATTGTGCATATTAATATGAGTTTCCATAATTGGTTACAACACGACCTTTCTTTCGATAATTATGTCATTGCTAATACGGTCAGCGCCATAAGAAACAGCAGCGCATACACGGAAATGACGATTGCAGGCGTCTCCAGCTTAACCGGAATCGCTCGCTGCGGTTCAATAAGCTGGCGCAGCCTATAGTTGATAGCTTCATCAGAGAACGAGGCGAGAACGGGACTCGTCGAAGCGCTGCGGATGATGCCGCTGCTTTGCACCATTTTCAACAACGCGCCTCCTAGCCCAAGCTCTGAGCCCGTTGCCTTGATAGCATGCTCGTCCGCTCGCAGCTCGCACATGATCTTGTAATTCGCATGCGACCATCTCGCTAACGGAATGAACCAAAGCGACTGCGCGATAAGCTGGAGCACAAATAGCTTCAATGCGTCATAGTTGTGACGATGGAACGCCTCATGCGCAATAACGGCCTCGAGCTCCTGCTCGTCCAGCAGCCCTACAAGACCACTCGATAAGACGATCATCGGCTTACGGAATCCCATTGTGAACGCAAGCGGCTCCGCTCGGTCGATGACGATCATCGATGCACGAGGCGAAACATGAAATCTATGCTTTAATTCTTCCGTATACTGGTGCAAGTGAAGCGAAATCATTGCTGCTTTGAAGCGTGTTAAGCGTACGTATTGCTGGATTATTCTCATGAGTGCTATGAGCACCATATGGATAATGAACGCATTCATTGCATAAGTAATCAGGTTATAATACCACGATTGCTGCTTAAATAAGCTAAGACAGAACTTGAAAATATTCAGATGCACATTCATTCCGAACATAAGATGAGCCGCATACATGCCGATCTGTCCAAGCACGACCAGAGCGATAAGTATGCTTAACGACAGGACGATATTCGATTTCGTTTTCCAACTTGTCATTGGCTGTCCTTCTTAAGCTGTCTTAACTTGGCCTCCAGCTGCTGAATCAACGACTCGTCAACGTCTTTAATCGCATCGAGCATGTGGTTGATGACAACGCCTCCGAACTCGTCAATTAAGTTCTCGGTCAGCTTCCTTGATTGCTCTTCGATGAAAATCTCCTTCGACTGGGTCGGACGATACAAGGAAAGCCTTCCTTGCAATCTCCTCTGCAGAATGCCCTTCTCGACTAACCGATTCATCACGGTCATAACCGTATTGAAGTTAACGGGCTTGTCTTGTGCAAGCTTATGCTGAACGTCCTTGATGCACAGCTCCTCCGCATCCCACAGCAGCTCCATCACTTTCGCTTCCAAGGAGCCAAAAAACCGGTTCAAACCGATTTCATCATATTTAAAATGATTGATTTTCATTCCGCTCCCCCTCCACTACACATTATAGTGCAACGACCCGCACCAGTTCAAGCTGCTTCCTTTTAATAACATCTCACCTCTAATAATCCGACAAAATATCGCCATATTTGCAAAACGTCCTCCAATACTACTACAATAGTAATTAACAAATCTAAGGAGGCTTCCCACTATGAGCACATTTAAATCTTGGCTGCAGAGCAGCAAGCAAGGGCTGACCGATCAAGTTAAAAAGTTTAAAAATAAAGAATTTCTGGACGCAGTCGTGGCAGGATGCGCGATTGTCGCTGGAGCCGACGGCTCTATTGATTCCGCCGAGAAACAAAAAATGACCGGCTACATAAGCCGCAGCGAAGAATTAAAAGTATTCGATATGAGCGACGTCATTAACCGTTTCAACCATTTCGCAAGCAATATCGAATTTGACGGCATGATCGGCAAGCAAGAAGCGCTTAAGGCGATTGCGAAGTTCCGCAGCAAGCCTGATGTCGCACGCGTCATCGTTGGCGTATGCAGCGCGATCGGCGCAGCGGACGGCAACTTCGATCCGCATGAGAAAGCAGCGGTTACCGATATTTGCAACGCGCTTGGTTTGAACCCTAGCGAATTCAGCTTGTAATCGTTATGGAATGAAGAAGAGCCCCTTACGCGAGATAACGCGTAAGGGGCTCTTTTGATTGATACTTATGGGATTAGAGCGTATAAATTTGAGACACTTTTCCATTCGTGAACGTTACGTATTGGCTTAAGCCGTAACCCCACGTTTCAATTGTAATACCGCTACCGCTTACAACACTAGAGGAACTCGGATCCCCCCACGACAGAAGGACTTGATCCTTCGTCATGCCGACGCCGATTTTCTCGGCTTTGACTGCTGTCCATATTTTCGTGGACCAGTTATATTTTTTGTACGGATCATACGTCAACAGATAGTAGTCTGTAGCTAGATACGATTCTACGGCACTGCTGCCATACAATACGCTTGACTTGACTTTAACGCCTTTCGTCGTTTGGAAAACAATTACGTAATCTTTTGATGCATCGGGAATGATATCAACAATCGTTAGTTTAATGAATCGGTCTGCACCTGGAACATGGTTAGACCAATATGACTTTCCAATGTACTTCGTTAAAGTACCAAGCGCCTCTCTCTTCAGCACGTTCGCTGTTTCAGGCGTTTCGATTTTCATTTTGGCTGCGCCGAACAAGATCGTGATCGTCTTGTACTTGGCATCCCATTGCAGCTTAGCACCGAATACTTTCGTCAACAAGGCTGCGGGGAATACGGCCGTTCCGTTTGCCGTTTGAATCGGACCTCCGAGCACTACCTCCTTGCCATTCACGGTGGCTTTGGCTTCGCCTGACTTCAGCTTGATCGCCGTGCTTCCAACCTTGATATCGAATGTCTTCGACGCTGCTGTATACACAACCGTACCGCCGAGCGATTTGAAGACCGATTGGATAGGCACATAAGTTACATTCTTAATCTGCGCTGCATTTTTAAGGTTCGCGCTCAAACTTGCCGATACGGATAATGTCTTCGTTAATTTACCGGAAGTTACTGTTACTTTCGTCTCGCCGACGCCTAATACTTTAAAAGTTCCGTTGGCCATTGGTTTCAACAAATGAGGCTTTTCAACCGTCACAGTCGCTTGACTCAAAGGAATTTTTACAACGGAGCCGTTCGTTAATTTCTCAGAAATATCCGCTTTAATACTGTCGCCAACCTCAGGCTTAAGGTCGGACAAAGTAAAGCTTACGCTCGCAACTTCAGGAAGAGTTATCGTTTTAATAATTCCATCGTCATATGACTTCCATGTACCGTCTGATAATCCATAATAAAATGACTCCGGAACATCTAACGGTATAGCTTTAACTGCATTTCCGATTCCAGTAAATGAAGTAACCAGTTTATCATCATCCCCGGAATCGCCAGTAGTCCATACCGATCCATTTTTTAACGTAACCAGTAATTGTCCATTACTTGCAAACTTCATAAACACTGCATCCGTTGTTATCGTTTTTGGGATTAAATCAAGATCCTTACTGTCCATATCGAAGTCATATATGTTGTACAGGATCACCTTGCCGCTGCTATCCATTACTGCGGTGCTCCCATATCCGTCAGTCTCTATAGCTACAATAGAAGACGGATCACTGACCACAACAAGCGGTTTAGCATATCCGCTGTATTTAATGACGCCGGAATTGGAGAGAGTTGTATATCTTTCATATTCGCCCACTGATATTAAACGAATGTCGGAAAGGCCATTTACCTTTTTACCGTCAGTCTTCCATACGGTTCCATCCTTTTTAACATAGTATCCGTGCGAGATTTGGCTAATGCCTGTTTGAGTCTTATCCACAGTAGGTTTCAAAACTCTATTCCATTCGATGAGCTCACCAGCTTTGGTTAAACCGTAACTATCGAACGAATCTCCAACTATTGCAACAGCATCTAGTTGTACATGCACATTGCCATTAATGTTAGTCGCCCATATCGAACCGTCATCCAATAGCACATTGCCGTAAGAGATGGATACGATTTTTGGACTACTCGTCGTTGCAGCAGATGCAAGACCGGCCGGTAGCATTAACGCCGACATGATTAAACAAAGAACAACAAAATATGAAACATTTCTTTTCAAAACGATCTCTCCTCACTTATGTAATAGGAATATTGTACCATGTACACAGCGTACAGGTAAGGGAAATTCAGGAATTTTCAATTACGTTATCTTGCTTTTATATCGATTAATGCGTTCAGCTGGCATCCTTAGCGGGTATACTAAAGCTAGAGGTGAGAGCGATGATAACGTTATCCGATGAGAAGTGGCAGGCAATCCTGCAAAACAATGCCTCTTATGACGGCAAGTTCTGGTACGCCGTCAAGACAACATCCATCTTCTGCCGTCCATCCTGCAAATCTCGGCCCCCTAAGAAAGAAAATGTCCGCATCTTCATCGCACCCGAGCAAGCGTTAGCGGCACGATTCCGCCCGTGCAAGCGATGCAAGCCCACAGGCGAGAAGCTGCCGGACGACGAGTGGATCAGCCTTGTTACCGAATATATGGACAGCCATTATAATGAAAACATCACGTTGGAGCTGTTGGCCGAGATTAGCCATAGCAGCCCCTTTCATTTGCAGCGTACGTTCAAGCGTCTATGCGGCATGACTCCCACTGAGCATATGCAGCAGCTGCGAATGGAGCATGCCAAAAAATGGCTTGCCGAATCCGATCTTAAAATTGCCGACATCGGCTTGCAGGTTGGAATGACCAATACGCCATATTTCGTCACCTTATTCAAACAGAAGGTCGGCTGTACGCCAGCAGTTTATCGGCGACAGTACAAGAAAGGAGATAATATTCATGAAAGCTGATAACCCTTCATCTATCTATTGGTCCCTATTATCGGTAGACGATTGGAAGCTTCATCTAGCAGCAACACCCGCAGGACTTTGCTATATTGGCTCGCAAAATCAATCGCTGGATGAGATATCCCTTTGGGCTAGCAAGAAGTTCCCCGGCAGCGCGCTCGTACAAAATAATGAAATGCTGGAGTCATACAAAACGATTTTAATCGGTTATCTGCGAGGTACTGTGGATAGCGTCGACATGCCTCTCGACCTGCGAGGAACTGATTTTCAATTGGACGTGTGGAAAGCGTTATGCGAAATACCGTATGGACAAACTTCGTCGTATTCGGAGATCGCCAGCCGCATCGACAAACCTTCAGCCGTTCGGGCCGTTGGCACCGCGATCGGAGCAAATCCCGTTCTCATTACCGTCCCTTGTCATCGGGTAATTGGCAAGAACGGCTCGCTAACCGGTTTCCGTGGCGGCCTTAGCATGAAGTCAGCATTGCTCGAACTAGAGCAGAGTCGTTCCGGCATCGATAACAATACGAAGGAACATATCGTACATGGCTAACGAGACTTACAAGCGCACGCATCCGAAAACCATTTTGAACAAAGGAACCGGTTATCTATCGGGATACAGCCATACGCTTAATCCGTATGCAGGCTGCTCTTTCAGTTGCTCATACTGTTATGTACGCCAAATGCCGATCTCCCTCTTCCGGCAGGAAGCATGGGGATCATGGGTAGATATTAAGCAGGACGCGGCGAAGCTGCTCCGCAAGGAGCTAGCGATTGCGAAGCGCAAAGGGCCTGTGACGATCTTCATGTCCACGAGCACCGATCCTTATCAGCCCGTCGAGCACAAAGAAGGCGTCACCCGATCCTTGCTGGAAGCAATGGTCGATGAACCGCCTGATTTCTTGTTCGTGCAGACGCGGAGTCCGCTTGTACGCCGCGATATCGATTTGTTCACTCAGCTTGGAGAACGCGTGAGAATTAGTATGACGATAGAAACGGATCTCGAGGATATCCGCAAGCAATTTACGCCGGAAGCTCCGCCGATTGCGGCGAGGCTGAAGACGCTGCAGCTGCTCCGAGACGCCGGCATTCCTGCTCAAGCGACCATCGCGCCTATTCTCCCAAGCAGCGAGATGTTCCCAAAGCTGCTGAAGCCGCTTGTTAATCGCGTATGTATCGACGACTACTATATGGGCGACGGAAGCGGAGGCAAACGAACGAAGTCTATCGGTATGGAATCGATCTATGCCCAATTAGGTCTGGAGGATTGGTACAAACCGGATGCCTATCGTTCCGTCTATGAACGCTTCATCGAAGTATTTCCCGCCGAACAAGTATATATAAGCCAAAGAGGCTTTGAGCCTTAAAAAAGCTTATTCGGAGGATAGCTTCCACAAATAGATCGATGCGACTGTACCGAAGGGCGAATAGAACGTACGATACTCGTCGAACTGCTTTTTGGACAGCTCGCTTAAGCCGTATAACCTCATCATTCCCTTGCGGATCGCCGCATCGCCCCAGCTTACGATATCCGGCCGCTCCAAGGCATGAATAAGCAGCATTTCTGCCGTCCATTGCCCGACACCTTTAAGGGACGTAAGCCTCGCTGCAACCTCGGCATCCGGCATGTCATTCAGCTCTTCCAATTGCAATTCGCCGAGCACAATCGCGCTCGCAATCGCATGGATATTCTCAGCCTTCCTCATGGACAACCCGCAGCTCTTGATCGCTTCTACCGTATGCTGTGCCACGTTGTTTGGGGTCATCGGACCGAGGCGCTCCTGCATTCTGGCCCAAATCGTATCAGCAGCCTTAACCGATATCAGCTGACCGACCATCGCTTCCACGAGGGAAGCGAATAAGTCAGGAGTAACCTCGCGCTGCGGCAAGCCTAATCGATCAATCGCCGCTCCTAGTACAGGATCGGCTTTCCTTAAGTAATCCAGCTCGCGCTGTCCGTAATCAAAGTTTTTTTTATTAGCTGTCGCCAATGGTATCTGCCTCCTCATCACAAGTATACCGAATATGACTACACTATAACGCTTCGGAGGCTTGTTGTGCGGCTTATCGAATAAAATAGCAACATTCTAAAATCGAATGCTACAGCTTCCGAGCCGCTTCGAAGAATTGCTCCAGCGCCTGGGCGAGCAGCGATCTTGGACAAGCCAGGTTAATCCGCAGCCAGCCCGCTCCATCCTCGCCGAAGCCGGAGCCTTCGTTGAAAGCTACCTTCGCCTGATGGAACATAAGCTCCTTCAAGCCGCGCGAATCTAGACCAAGCGATCGGCAATCCACCCACAGCAAGTATGTCGCGTCAGGCAACATCGTCTTCACTTGCGGAAGATGCTCGGTTAAATATTGATTAGCGAACGCGATATTCCCCTCGATATATACGAGAAGCTCATCCAGCCATGCCTCGCCTTCATTAAACGCCGTCTCTACCGCGTCTTCGGCGAAATGATTCGCATTCCGGAGGCCAAGCAGCTTCAAGCGCTGATCCATTCTCCGCCTGGAGGCGGCATTCGAAATAACCATGAATGACGTGTGAAGACCCGGGAGATTGAACGTCTTTGTAGCCGAGAGGCAAGTAATCGTAATGTCTGCAATCTCTTGCGACAATGATGCGAATGGAGTATGACGATTCCCCGAATGAACGAGGTCGGCATGTATTTCGTCGGATACGACCGTAACCCCATACCGCAGGCAAAGATCGCCTAATCGGCGCAATTCATCCTCGTTCCAGACGCGCCCGCCCGGATTATGAGGACTGCACAGCAGAAGCAGCTTTGCACCGGCTTGGAACATGGCTTCCATGCCGTCGAAGTCCATTTCATACCGGTTGTTGACGACGCGCAGCGAGCTTGCCCCAACCACTCGGTCGTTGCCCCGAATCACTTCATAGAACGGGTAGTACACCGGCGTCTGAATGACAACCGTATCGCCTGGCTCGCTGAACAGCTGAACGGCTAAGCTTAGCGAAGTGACAACGCTTGGCGAGTCGACGATCCAGTCATTCTGAATGGTCCATTCATGCCTGCGGCTGTACCAGCTTACGATCGCTTCATGATAGCTGTCTGTTCGAACGGAATAGCCGTAAGACCCTAACTGGGCACGTTCCACGAGACGTTTTGTGATCGCAGGTACAGTTAAGAAATCCATATCCGCAACCCATAAAGGAAGGAGATCCTTCGCGCCGAACATCGCTTCCGCATGATCCCATTTAAAAGAACGCGTATTTTTACGATTCACGATTTGGTCAAATTGATTGTTGGCTGCCATGTAGCTTCACCAGTCTTTCTTCATAAAGGATGTCTTAATCATAGTGCTTCTTGCCGTAAAAGAAAATAGAGAGCAGCTGCGCCGCTCCCTAATCAATTATACCGTATATTTGCGAACCGCCGGCAATATAACCATTGCAATCAGCTCAATATTACGAGCCAACACTTCAAAGGATACGCCGCCAAAATCCATTTGCGCGATATACCGTTGATGGCCGAACAGCTCATGCTGATACAATATTTTTTCAATAATCTGCTGCGGACTGCCTACCATCATAGCATCCTTTACATCTGAGCCCTGGGCAAAGTGCTGCATCGGGTAGCTTCTTCCGTTAATAAGCTCCATTCCCTTGTTCACATGAGGATAGGCCTCGCTAAGCGCCTGCTGCGTCGTATCAGCGACGTGGAATAAGCCCGCGGTCGCTACCGGCAGCGCCGCAGCGTCATGTCCGCTCCGTGAAGCGGCCTCCCGATAAGCATCGATCGATCGCTTGAAGCTTGTCGCCGGGCCGCCGAGTGTAGCGAGCATCATCGGAACGCCTGCAGCACCAGCCTTAATCGCGCTTTCCGGCGGTCCCCCTACCGCTCGCCAGATCGGCAGCTTACCGCCGCGAGGGCGGGGATAAACGTTGGCATCGTTAAGCGGAGCTCGGAACTGGCCTTTCCACGTAACTGATTGCTCTTCATTAATCTTTACAAGCAGATCGAACTTCTCTTCGAATAAAGCTTCGTAATCGCGCACGTTATAGCCTAATAACTCGAACAACCCGATACGGGAAGCGCGGCCGGCAATAATTTCTGCACGCCCCTTCGAGATCAGATCGATTGTCGCGAAGTCCTCATAGACGCGGACAGGGTCAGACGTGCTTATAATCGTGGACGAGCTCCCGATCTTAATATTGTTCGTTGCTTGAGCGATTGCGCCAAGCACGACCGAATGCGCCTGGGTAGTGAAGTACTCCTGGTGGCTCTCGCCAACGCTAAAAAAATCAAGTCCAGCCTCATCAGCCAGCTTCGCCAACTCAATAATCTCGTGAATCCGTTGCTCGGCGGATATCCGTTTGCCCGTATGAGGGTCCGGAATATGGTCTCCGAGTGTATATAAACCAAATTCCAGGCCTTTGCTCTTATTCAATCGATATGGTTCCATGCTGATTAGCCCTTCTTTCTTCTTGGTTGCATGAGTATGATCTAGCTGCTTTTCTCTTGGGCTAATCTTATACCATTGCTATTCAAATTGTAAGTATGCACTTATAAGTGTTATAGTATGCAAAAAGATACTAATGGAGGCCCTATGAAGATCCAGCCCGAGCTCTGCAAAGTGGAAGACGCGCTTTCCATCATCGTGGGCAAATGGAAGACGAGCATTTTGCTGCATCTCATCTCTACAGGCACGATGCGCTATGGCGAAATCAAGAAAGCCATGGGTACTATTACACCTAAAATGCTAACCACCCAACTAAAAGAACTCGAGGAAGAAAGAATCATCCAGCGCGTCGTCTTTCCTCAGGTACCGCCTAAGGTTGAGTACTCGATGACGGAATACGGCATGACTCTTGAGCCAATATTGACAGCTCTTCATAATTGGAGCGCAGCGCATCCGTCGCACAAAGCCAGGACAAACTCTACACGGACTACAAATCAATGATGGAGCCTCATGACCTAATCGAGCCAGAAAGTATATCTGTTTCAGATAAACAAGCCTTCTCGAGAGCCGCAATAGGATGAGAAACGCAGCTTATGGATGGTGAGAACGGCAATTGTGTTGGGAGTAGGCATGATTATAGACAGAATAAGATGGGGAATCCATCATATTCTCATAAACATAGGTCTATTAAGGGCAATAGGATGGGAAACACAGCTTATGGTTGGTGAAAACAGAGATGGTGTTGGGAGCAGGCGGGGTTGCAGACTGAATAGGATGGGGAATCCATCCTATTGTCACCAACACAGGTTACTTTAGGTCAATAAGATGGGAAACTCAGCTTATGGTTGGTGAAACGGCGGTTGTGTTGGGAGAAGGTGTGTTTTTAGACAGAATAAGATCGGGAATCCATCCTATTCGTACAAACATAGGTTACTTTCTTGGGACAAATAGTTATAGAAACCATACCTAACAAAAGAGGCCATCCCAACAGCCTACTGGCTATTGGGATGGCTCTCCTTGATGCTTGCAGCTATTGCAGAACGACGCTGTCGACATAGACGGAAGTGCTTCCGCTGGAGTTGCTAGGCGACATATATAAAATACCGATTTCCCTTACATCGCCGAGATTAGCGACCCCGCTAAGGCTTAGCGTAACGGTCGTCGCCGAGGACGAATTGATGTTTACGGTTGGCGATTCATACCAAGTATAGCTTGATCCGGTCTTGATGAACAACTTCGCCTGCAGGCCGCTTCCGAAGGTCCCCCAAGCTGCGTGCTTCACTTTGGCGGTGACGGAGCTTTTGCCGCTGAAGTTATTCGCGCCTGTATACTTGAGCGTGAATTGGCCGCCGCTGCCCAGCGTGACATCCGCCTTCAAGGAACTGCTGCCGCTTGTCGCCCATTCCGTTACTGACCATGGTCCGCCGCCTGCATTAAGTGCTGACCATCCTTGAATATTGCCGCTTTCAAAATCATATAACGTCGAGCTGCCGCCGCCTCCGCTGTTGAACACCGTAGCCTTCACGGAAGTCGCCTGAATGCCGTTGGTACCATTAATGACGAGGTTCCCCCACGAAGTGAGCGTCTGCCAATCGCTTGTCGTCATATCGAGCCATGAATTGGAGGAATCATTCCCCGTCCAAGACCAAGCCATATATCCGATTCCTTTGGCCTGGGATTGGTTCAACACCTCTTGCGCATTCACTTGGCTGCCTAGGTTGTTGTTGCCGTTATTGTAATTGTAGCCGAATTCCCCTATCATCACGGCGAGTCCCAGATTTTTAATATTTTGCAGCTCCGTGCCGATGCTGCTTGCATTGTTCCACGAGCCGTACATATGGATGGAGAACATCACGTTATGATCCGGGTCATGCGTCAGCAGAGCATTGCCGTACGCTTTGATCGGCGATGCATTCTGTCCCCATCCCGATCCGTCGACAACGATCGTATTGTGGATGCCCGAATTCCGAATCGTCGATATGGCAGTCTTGTATGCGTCTCGCCAAGCAGTATCGGCCAAGTCGTTGCCTCCCCATTCATTGGCGATATTCACGAGGACGTATTTCTCGTTATTGTTAAGTATCGTCTTTACAGCGCTTTGGGTAAAGTATTGCGCCATTTGATTAAGCAGCGTGGCGCTGTTCGAACCCGTTGCATCGTGAAGCTCCACGATGGCGATCATCCCAAGCTCCTTGCAACGGTCGATTATTTGTTGGAGACGCGTTGCCGAACCGCTCGTCTGCCATACGATACGTACAGCATTCGCTTTGTTATTCGCAATCGTCGTCAATGCCGAATAAGCTTGTGTGTCGAACCAAATATGCGGGTTATTGACGCCGCGAATGACGAAGTTGTTCCCGTTGGCATCCTTCAGATTGGTTCCGCTTACATAAAATCCGTTAGCGGCATGAGTCGGCTGCGGTGCGACGAAAGGAATGACTAGAGCGAGCAGTACGGTAAACATAAACATTAGCTTCCACCTGCGATTGAACATCAACATTTTTACTAAATCCCTCCTCTAATGGTTAGGAACGACAACTGTCGTCCATATGAGAAGTATAACTTCACGGCCAACCCATAATAAATGTCATGATGCTACTGTTTATATGGCTTAATGCGAGAAGGTTTCAGGCGAGGTTAACCGTACATAAAAAAAAGCGGTGCAAGGATCATCCTTGCACCGCTTTTACCGTATTTACGCTCGTACTATCGTGAACTCGAAAGCAAGATCCTGCTCGCCCGAGATCGTATATTCCTCATGCACCGGAGCCCCCCAGCTGTCGTCGCCGCCGACGCCCATCTGGCGTCCTGCTACCGTGATAACCGTGTAGTGCACCTCCGGCAGCTCGTAATGATGCTGCGCGTTCTCCAGCTCGAACGCCGTATAAGGCGATACATTGCATTCCACCGGCTCACCGCTCGAGACGATGCGAATGCCTTGTCCATCACGATTGCGTACGCTTAGACGTCTAACGCCCATGCGGTTGCCTGACTCCTGAGGCACGGCATATGCAGCAACATTGTCTGCCGCCGTATTCTCGAATAGGCATAGCCGCGCGCCGTTCGCACGGTCAGCATAGTTCTCCTCGGGACCCATTGCATACCATTCCAACTGATCGTAATCGGCCTTCACCTTGAACGACACGGCGAAGATCGGCAGACGAGGCAGCCCTTTAGCGCCTTTGTATTCCGCTTGCACTCGAATCGAACCGTTCGCGCTTACGGTATACGCAATCTTAGCTTCAGCCGTCTCGCTGATCGAGAAGCGGAATCGATAAGCGACTGTTATAGAGCTTCCGTCCTCTGCCTCCGACACGTCGATGCCTACACATTTGCGAGTGAGACTTGCTGCATACCATAGACCGGAATCATAACCCTGAGCGTACCCTTTGTCATTGTCCGTCGTCGCCCGCCAGAATAGCGGAGCAGGCGGCACAGCGATCATCTCGCGTCCCTCGAAAACGATCGAAGTCATCGTATGGGCCTGCTTCGAGAACATAATGCGGAAATCAGCGCCATGCACGCCGATGTTCACATCCCCGTTCGCAACTCTTAGCTTGCCATTAGACGATGCTGTACGTGCAGCCTCGTCGGCAACCTTGAAGATATGCTCGCCGAACGCGATCTCATAACCTTCTTCCGCCCAAAGCGTCTGCTCCTTCAGCTTCAATGAAGCATGAACCGCATATTCGCCTGGCAGAGCAACCTGCTCCTCGATATTAAAGCTTATCCGTGCTTCTTCGCCTGCCGCAACAGCCGCTTCCAATGGGAAGCGATGTACTTCATGACCTTCGCGGAACAAAGCAATTTCAAGCGAGAATGCCTCCGTATTCACGAACAAGTTCTCGTTGCGAATAAATACGCTGTCGCGCTCCGGAACAAGCTTCACGTTCTGATACAGGAACTTCACGTCCTGCATCTTCGGCGACAGCTCGCGGTTCGCATAAACGATGCCGTTCGTGCAGAAGTTGTAATCGGTCGCCCGATCATCGAAGTCGCCGCCGTAAGCGAGGAACTCGTCACCGTAACGGTTCTCCTTCACGATGACCTGATCGATGTAATCCCAGATGAAGCCGCCTTGGTACATCGGGTACTTCTGCTCGAGATCCGTATACTTGCGCATGCCGCCAAGCGAGTTGCCCATTGCGTGCATGTACTCGCAACTGATGTAAGGCTTGTCCGGATTATTGTCCAAATACTCCTCGATATCCGCAGGTTTCGCATACATCCGGCTTTCCATATCGCTTGCTTCGGTGAATGAGCGGTCATAGAATACGCCCTCGTAATGAACGAGACGGCCCGGATCGACCGTACGGAAGTACCTTGCAACGTTCACAAGCACATCCCCCACGTACGATTCGTTGCCAAGCGACCAAATAATAACGGATGGATGGTTCTTGTCCCGCTCGTAGAGCGAAATCGCGCGATCCATCACGATGTCCTGCCATTCCGGATTGCTTCTAGGAATGTTCCACGATGGCTCAACGGCTCCCATCTTCTGCCAAGAGCCATGTGTCTCCAAATTCATTTCGTCGATGACGTAAACGCCGTATTCGTCGCACAGCTCATACCAATAGCTCTGATTCGGATAGTGGGATGTCCGTACGGCGTTCATATTGTTGCGCTTCAGCGCCTTGATGTCCCACAGCATATCCTCGTTCGTAATCGCACGTCCGCGGCGGCTGTTGAATTCATGGCGATTAACCCCTTTGAACACAATGCGCTTGCCGTTAAGCTTCATGATCTTATCTTCCATCTCGAAGCGGCGGAAGCCGACGCGCACCGGGATGACTTCGATCTCATTGCCGTCCGCGCCAACGATTCGAATATACAAGCTGTACAAATTCGGCTGCTCGGCACTCCACAACGAAGGATTTTTCACTCGAAGCGAAGTACGTTCTGACTCCAAATCGTCCAGGACAATCTCTTCTGATACGATCAACAAACCATCGACATCGCACAAATCCAGAACCGCTTTTGTTCCAGCTGGCACAACCGAGCGGAACACGAGCGCTACGTTCAGCGAACCGCTGTCATAACTATCATTAAGCTCCGTCCGCAAGGACACGTCCTGCACATGCACCTCAGGTACGGTATAGAGATACACGTCGCGGAAAATGCCGGAGAAACGCCAGAAATCCTGATCCTCCAGCCAGCTTCCCGTACTGCGTTGGTACACTTCGACAGCTAGCTTGTTGTCGCCTTCTTTCAGGAAAGGCGTCAATTCGAACTCGGATGGCGTGAAGCTGTCTTCGCCATATCCGACGAATTCGCCATTCAGCCACACGTAGAATGCAGTTTCCACGCCTTGGAACGAAATAAACAGCGGCCCGCCGGCCATATGCTCCGGTACGAAGAAGCTTCTTGCATAGCTGCCTACCGGATTATGATCCGAGGAAATTTGCGGCGGACGCAAGTCCTCGTGTCCATCCCATGGATACATCGTATTCACATATTGCGGCTGGCCGTAGCCTTGCAGCTGAATATGTCCGGGAACCATAATTTCATTCCATCCCGATACGCTGAATGAGGTCTTAAAGAAATCAACAGGCCTGCTGGCCGGGTTTACTGCGTAATTAAACTTCCACGCTCCATTCAAGGAATGCCTCCAAGGCATCGCTTCCTTGCGCTGAGCTTCTGCAAGAGATGCGTAATACTTATGATCGGAATGGGCTGGCAGCCGGTTCACGGCGAATACCGCCGGATCGCTCAGCCAGTCCAAGCTTGCGCTTGTTGCTCTCATATCGACAAACCTCTCCTATCGTGCTTACTCTGTCTGTAGTTGTAATCTATCTGCTGCCGCTTACTTAACCGATCCTGTCATACCAGCCACGAAATGCTTTTGCATCAAGAAGAATACGATAGCCGTTGGGAGCGTCGCGATCAGAATAACGGTCATGATTACCCCGTAATCCGGCGCGTAGCTGGAGCCCATATTGGAAATCAGAAGCGGAATCGTCCTTTTCTCCGGCGATTGCAGCACGACGAGCGGCCACAAGTAGTTGTTCCAGCTCGACATGAACGTAATGATCGCCGCTGCCGCATAAGTCGTCTTCATCGTCGGCATATAGATGCGGAAGAACACGCCAAGCTCGTTCAAGCCGTCAATTCTTCCCGCTTCAAGCATGTCCTTAGGGAACATTTTCGTGCTCTGACGGAAGAAGAAAATTAAGAACGCTGTCGTTACCGTAGGCAAAATAACGGAAGAAATCGTGTCAATGCCGATGAACGGCACGGTTTGCGATATCGTTCCGAACATGCGGTACAACGGTACCATAAGCGCCGCGAACGGGATCATCATCGAGAGCAGCAGGATGCTGAACACGACATCCTTCGCTTTGCTTTTGAAAATTTCAAAGCCGTATCCGGCAAGCGAAGCAATCAGCATCGCAAGCAATGTGGTCAAAATCGAGATTTTCGCCGAATTAATCAGCGACGGCAGGATGTCCACGTCGTTAAACGCTTTGTCCAAGTTCTCGAACAAATATTTGCCCGGCAGCAGCTTTCCCTTTGTAATGTCGATGGAACGATTCGTTGTGCTGGTAATCATCCATAGGAATGGGAAAATCGATACGATCGCCGACGCGCTTAGAAATACATATATAAATATCCGCTTGAGCTTAGTCATTGCGATCACCTGCCAATTTGAACTGAAGAATCGAGAAGATAACGATCAGGATAACGATGGCATACGACACGGTCGCCGCGTAACCGAAGTCAGGCGTGTACTTGAACGACAGGTTGTAAATGTACTGCGAGAGCGTCATCGTCGCATTGCCCGGTCCGCCCTTCGTAATGTTCATAACCTCGTCGAACAATTGCAGCGTACCAATCGTTGACGTAATGGATGTGAACAAAATGATTGGTTTAAGAAGCGGTACCGTTATTTTCGTAAACTGCTTGAACGAGGATGCGCCGTCGATGCGCGCGGCTTCGTAGATGGAGCCGTCTATATTTTGCAGCGCCGATAAGTAGAAAATCATGTTGTAACCGGTCCAGCGCCATGTAATCGCGATTATGATCGTAATCTTTGCCCAGAACGGATCTGTGATCCATTGGATAGGCACGGAAATCAGATGAAGCTTGAGCAGCATCTCATTGATGAGTCCATCTGCGCCGAACAAATATTTGAATATAACCGAATAGGCAACGAGCGACGTTACCGCCGGCAGAAAAATAGCCGTCCGGAAAAAACCTTTTAGCTTCAAGTCCTTGTCATTCAACAGTACGGATATAAACAGCGCAAGCACGATCATGATCGGCACTTGCACAATCAGATACAGGAATGTATTCGTCAGGGTCGTTATAAACGTGGAATCACTGAACAGCCGCGTATAGTTGTCGAAACCGACATATGACAGATTCGTTCCAGTACCCGATTGGAATGACATTAATAATGCTCGTATCATCGGATAGAAATAAAAGGCACATATCATAATTACCGCAATAGCGATAAATGACCAGCCAATGACATTTGTTTTGTTGCGTAAATTTACAGCTTTGGCTTCTCTCACTTTACTGTCATCTCCTTCCAGCATTCGTTTTGTTTCTGTCTGTCTCTATAATCTCCAAGCGTAAACGGCTATCGCCGACCTTTGGCGGCGTATGCTACGTTTCGCGGATGAAATATAGGCCCAGTATAAGAGTAAACCTTTATACTTTCCTATATTTTAAATAACCTTGGACACCAACCGCCCGCTTATCCGCCGGCAGCCGATGTCCAAGGCCGTACCACATATTACACTATTTCAATTGGGAGTCTGCTTGTTTCTGAGCGTCGGCAAGCACTTGATCGATTGCTTTGCCGTTCAGGTAATTTTGCATTTCCACAACCATAATGTCTTCAACTGCGTAAGTGTGCATGCCGTAGTTGACATTAGGGATTTGAGCTGTCCAAGCAGCAAAGTCGGTTACGATATGTTGTCCGCCGAAGAACTCGCTAGCCGCTTTGTAAGCTTCGCCTTCTGCAGCAGGCTTGTACGTTCCGATTGCGCCGATTTCCGTAACAAGCTTTTGGTACAGATCGACATTCGAACCGAATGTAGCGCCTAGGAATTCAGCCGCTTTTTCTTTGCCTGGAACGTTAAGGACATACCACGAGCTGCCGCCAAGGTTGGAAGCATGTACCGATTTGTCGTTGTTCGTCAGCTTAGGAAGCGGAACGATCGCCCATTTGCCGGATTGATCAGCGGCAGCCGTAATGGATGGCGTGAACCAGTTGCCTGTTGGTACGGAAGCAGCGTCGCCGTTGTTGTAGTTAGCAACGAATTGGCTCCAGTCCGCATGAATCTTAACGATGTTGGCATCCATCATTTTTTTGTATGTTTCCATAGCTTCTTTCAAAGCCGCATTTCCTGCGATGTCAGCTGTTTTGCCGTCTTCTTTCATGTACCACGAGCCGGCCGATTGCGCCATTACGCGGATGATGCCCAGATCGTTCGGGTCAAGGGAAATCCAGTCTTTACCTGTTTTCTCTTTAACCGCTTTGCCGATCTCGATGTACTTGTCCCAAGTAATGTCTTGCATGTCAGCTACCGTGTAGCCAGCTTGCTCGAGATAGTCCGTTCTTACATAAACGCCAGTTACGCCGGAGTCGAACGGAAGACCGTATTGTTTGCCGTCGAAGCTTGTCGGGCCGATTTTGTAATCAGCGAAGTCTTCTGTTTTGAACGAATCCGTCAGCGGGTAGAATGCATCAGGATAAGCTTGCAAGAAGCTTTGTGCGCGGTAGTCCTCGATCAATACGATGTTTGGAAGACCTTTGGTCGTGCCGGAGCTAAGACCCGTATTCAGCTTTTGAACGATATCGTTCTGAGCGTTCTCGATAATGTCGATCGTTACATCCGAGTGATCGGCTGCATAAGCATCTTTCGCGAGGTTCATCGCTTTGATGTTGAAGTTCGGATCCCAAGCCCAGACTGTTACTTTGCTTGTGTCACCTGCAGCATTGTCAGTACCTGTATTGTTGTTCGTGTTGTCCGTGTTGGACGAGCAGGCTGTGAAGATCATGATGCACACAACCAGCAATGGCAATAATTTTTTCACTTTTGAAGACCTCCGTCTCTCTTTGTAAAATGCTGTAAGCGGTTTCCCGTTTACTGCTTTATCGTAGCATCTTGATTATCGTGCCCGTTAGGATAATCTTTGCTTCGTTTAGTGAAATTATTATAAAAAAAAGTCCAAGCCTCTAAGTCGTTTGCACGATTTTTAGAAACTTGGACAATTTTTATCCTTTGAGCAGCGGAAGGCGAACTTTCACCTTCGTCCCTTCCCCTAACTCGCTTGAAATCGATACGCCGTATTCATCTCCATACAACAGCTTAATACGATCATGAACGTTTCTTACGCCAATGCCGGTGAACAGCTGCCTGGTGCCTTTCGATTGATCAGGCAATTGCTCGGCGGTAATGACCATGCCGTCTCCGTTGTCGACGATCTCGCAGACGAGTGCGTTCAGCTCTTGGGCGACCAGGATGTAAATATGCCCCTCGGACTTCTTGTTGAACCCGTGGAAAAAGGCGTTCTCGATAAACGGCTGTATAATGAGCTTCGGTACCATATAACCCATGCAATCAGGGGAGACGAAATAATTGACCTTGATCTTCTCCCCGTAGCGCACATGATTAATGAACACATAGTTCCGCATGTTGACTAGCTCTTGACTGATCGTAATCGTCTCGCTGACGTTGCCGATCGAATTTTGCAGCAGTGAAATGAGTGCATTGATCGTATCGGCCGCCTTATCCTTGCTGCCTTGCTGCACCATAAATTTCACGGAAGCCAGTGTGTTGTATAGGAAGTGCGGATTAATCTGCTGCTGCAGCGCCTCAAGCTCCGCGTTCCGCTGCCTCCGCTGCGTCTCGACCAGTTCGTCCACGTAATCGTGTAGCTCGTCGAGCATCGCATTAAACGCCTGTCCCAGCTGTCTCGTCTCATAGCTGCCACCAACGGTGACATAATGATCGAACTCGTATTTGGATATCGTCGATATTTGTTTCACTAGTCTGGACAAAGACTTCGTCAATCGGCCGGAGATGAGGAACACGATCAGAAGCGCAATAGACACGATTGCCGTGACGATAAGCACAATTGCACGTGTATCCATCAGCTGCCCAATCGCCGTCTCCTTATCGATGACGTTCACGAGATAAAGATCCTGCGATTCCAAATATTTCGCGATTAGCAATTCATCCTTGCCTAATCGATCCACGCTCTTGTAATCCAGCGATTGTTCGACAATTTCACGGGCTTTATCTAACAAATCGGGATCGGATTGGCCAATCCAATCCGTGCGGTTAGAAGAAATAATCATGCCTTTGCCATTCAAGATAACGACATCATTGCCTAAACTCGTATACGATTCGTAGAGTTGCTTGAATTCACGTTCGCGAATGGAGAAATACATCGCCCCGTAGACATAGCCTGTCGTCCTCTCCATGAATGCTTTTGAAGCGACGATTGAGGCCTGCCCGGTCGCTGTTTCGGAGGGCTCGACATAATCGAATTGATAAAGCAGTTTCTTCGGCTCCTTGAGCGTCTGCTGGGTAATGGGATGGGCTTGAATCTGGTTGTCGGTCAGCGGCCATATCGAACGGTCGGTAGCATAGCTTCGGCCGTTACTGCCGGTGATTGTAAGCCCGACCTCATACGAATCCACAATAGAGGTGATCCGTTTCATTTGCTGATTCATGTTGAAATACGTTTTGGCGATCGAATTCGAATTGCCTTCGCTTTCCGTCAAGAAGTTCTTGATCGAACCGCTTTGAAGCATCGTATTGGACGCTAGAACGATCGAATAGTTAAGCGAGCTGAAGCTCTTCTCGATCTGGGTAAGCACCTTCGAATTCGTGATGCTGAACGTCTGCATGAAGAGCCGCTCAGATGTGTTGAGCGTAACCCACGTAATGGCAATCGCGACTGCAACGATGCTTAGGAGCATGACGAGAAACATTTTCACAAACAATCTGTTGTTGCGGAATCGATCATTTAGCCGTCTAATCATTATCGGTTCATTCCTTATTTCATGTATTGTCGGCGATAGCTGCTTGGCGAATGTCCGGTATGACGCTTGAACACCTTGCAGAAGTAGCTGTGATCCGAGTAGCCGACCAAGCCGCTTATCTCGGAGATCATCGCCTCTCCCTTGCGCAGCAGCGAAGCTGCCTTATCTGTCCTTACTTTGTGCAAATATTCGATGAACCCTTCCTCGTTATGCGTCGAGAAATAGCTCGATAGGTATGAGGGGTTGAAATGAAAATGCTTCGCCATCTCCGTCAGGTTAAGCGGCTCGGCATAATGTTCATCGATATAATCTAGCAGCCGCTTCATATTGACGTTGCCGGTCTGGGACTGTTCGGACTTGTCCGCAATACATGCCTTCGCAAGTACGATGAATTGCTCTAATGCCGCGATCGCTTCATTCGCAGTAGCCGCGTCTTCTATCGCTTTGAAATAAGTGAACTTGTTGTTGTCCAGCTCCTTATTGTCATACTTCATATTGCCGAGCAGCACCGTCATATTGAAAATAAGATTGCCTAGAATGGACTTGAATTCGAACACGTTCATCTTGTAATTCGACGATAAAGCAAGCACATGTCCGCTTAAATAGTCGAAAGCCTCGTTGAATCGCTCGCGCTTGAATTCATCGGTGAACCGGTTCAAGTTGAATGGCTCAATCGTCGTTGTCGGTAGCTTAGGCAGATCATTATATATGAATAACCGAACCTCAGGCAGGAAGAAGCCGTAATCCATTAGCTTCCGCATATTTTCTTCATATCGTTCACGCAGAAGCGCCAACTCTTCGAAAGGCTCTCCAATTACAATCGCCTTGCCGGCAGTGAATTCAGCAACCTGTGCAAATAATTGCCCGGCTTGCCGCAGAAGTCTTTCACATCCGCTTTCATTCGTATTAACGAGCAGCACGGTACATTCGGAGCCTATTGGAAGCTGCTGGACGATCGATTGTTCAGCAATCAGCTGATCCAGCGCCTTTCGTGTTTCCTGTACGAACCGTGTACCCGCTCCTTCCACTACTTTCGATCCTACTAGAACATAATACGAATGCGGCAAATAGTCTTCAGCAGCCGGAAGGCCGTCCTCAATGTCGTAGCCGGATAAAATCTTCTCCAGCAACGAGTCTAGCGACGGCCTGTTATCGGACTCCAGCTGTTCACTGCCCAGGCCTGGAATTTTGTCTGCGGCAAGCTTAAGCACGCTAAGAAGATGGCGCATATCAAGCTTCGGCTTCAGAATATAGTCCGCAACGCCGCTCTGGAACGTCGAACGCACATAGTTGAATTCACCGAAGCTGCTTAGGATAATAACCTCAATTTCCGGATAACGCTGCTTGATGATTCTCGTCAGTTCCTCACCATCCATTACCGGCATGACGATATCCGTTATCACGATATGCGGCCGCAGCTCCTCGATCAGCACGAGCGCTTCGCTGCCGTTCGATGCTTCGCCGACGATTTGGAAGCCTTCCTGCTCCCAATTCATGAAATGCTTAATGCCTTGTCTTATAAGTTGTTCGTCATCGACGATTAATACTTTGCAACAATTGAACGCGGTCATAATGACGCCTCCAAGCCTACACATATTTGTACAGCCATTATAACCGATTATGATTGTGTGTCTATTCGAAAAAAAAGCGCAACAAAAAAAACCATGAGCGCGTCTGCAGCACGTTCATGGTTCAGGATTCTGCTTCGTTAATGCAATATCGTATTCACATAGATACCGTTTACGGGTACGGCTATTTGATTAAAGTGGCTGACGAGCAGAGTAAGATTATCCTCAAGCACTTGGCCGAACATCGGCTCACCATGACCGGTTATGGCCAAGCTCGGCTTAAGTGCGGCAAGCTTCTTTACCGATTGCTCCGCTTGTGCCCAGTCCGTCGTAAAATATTTGGGCGGGCCGCTAATTTCCTGCTCCTGAGTAATCACTTTATACAGTGATTCTTGCTTGACGGTTACAAATGCGTCACCAGCTATAAGCGTGCCGTCTTCTTGTCGAAATAATGAAATATGACCCGGCGTATGACCCGGTGTATGCACCCAGCTCCAGCCCTTCAGTCCCGGTATGCTGCCGTCTTCCGGCAGCGCCTTCACATGATCGTCAAGATTAATCCCCTCATGCGGAAAATAAGGAGACAGCTCTGATATCATCCCCCCGTCTACAGTGGGATCGGCTGGCGGATAATCCGCAATCCCCGTTAAGTATGGTAGCTCCAATTCATGCGCGTAGACCGGCGCCTTCCAATGCTCGATTAATTCAACGATAGCGCCAACATGGTCAAAGTGTCCATGCGTCAACACGATTGCGCTGGGCCTTGTTTCGAACCTCTTCTCCGCTTCCTTTATGATCTTTTTCGCGGATCGCGGCATCCCGGCATCGACGAGCACCCAACCCTCTTCGCCCTGATTTGGGTCTCCAATAAAGCAAACGTTAACGATTTGAACCGAATAACAATAAATATCCGGCCGATAGGCCAATCCATTGCCGCTTGCCATGGACGTAAGCGGCATTAGCTTGTGTTCAAATTCATTTTCCACCTCAACCATTCCCTCTTCCTCATGGATATGCTGCTTCCTATAACCTTTCCAACCTGTTCAAAATAATGATTTGGAATTAAATGCAAATCCTCTGAGCAAAATAGATGAAACTATGAAGCAGCATAAGGAGTCCATTCATGAATAAATCAAATAAATCAGAAGCGTTGCCCCAATTTCCCGATTCCTATTGGATCGATTCAACAGACAAACTCCCAACCTTTCCAAAGCTTGAGCAAGACCTTAGCACCGATGCGGTTGTTGTTGGCGGAGGAATTTCGGGCATTACAACGGCCTATTTGCTAGCAAAAGAAGGCTTGAAAGTCGTGCTGCTAGAAGCAGGCGTGCTCCTTAACGGAACAACCGGACATACAACCGCGAAGATTACAGCTCAGCATGATCTTATTTACGATGAACTGGTCACGAAGAAAGGCGTGGAGAAAGCGGCCTTGTATTATAAAGCTTGCGAAGACGCGCTCCAATTCATCGAAAAGAATGTCGAGAAGTATGAAATCGACTGTGGATTTACCAAGCAGTCTGCTTATGTGTATACGAATTCCGAGCCATACATTGCCAAGCTGGAGAAGGAATTGGCAGCCTACTCGAAGCTTGGCATGCCTGGTGAGCTCCAAGATCGCATTCCGCTTCACATTCCTTCTAAGGCGGCGCTGGTCCTTCATAATCAAGCTCAATTTCACCCCTTGCACTACTTAAGCACCCTTTTATCCGAGCTTGTCAAAGAAGGTGCAGAGATTTACGAGCATACGACGGCTGTCGATGTGGAGAGCGGCATGATGCCTCAAGTCATAACGAGCAACGGACATCGTATTTCATGCAAGCATGTGGTCTCTTGTTCCCATTTCCCCTTTTATGACGGAATGGGCTTTTATTTTGCTAGAATGCATGCAGATCGCTCTTATGTGCTTGGAGTTAAAAGCAAGGACAACTATCCAGGCGGTATGTACCTAAGTGCGGAGGATCCGAAACGCTCTATTCGGTATACCGATACCGCAAGCGGTGACAAACTCCTCATTATTGGCGGACAAAGCCATAAGACCGGTCAAGGCATATGCACTATCAATCATTATGAAGAATTGCGCAAATTCGCTGTAGAACATTTTGGGCTGGAGGAGATTAGTTACCGCTGGTCGGCGCAGGACCTTGTAACGGGTGACAACGTTCCTTATATCGGTCGCATAACCGAATCGTCCCCGAACGTCGTTTATGTCGCCACCGGTTATCGCAAATGGGGAATGACAGGCGGCACGGCCGCGGCCCTGCTCATTCGCGATTTGATTATGGAACGCGCTAACCCGTATGAGGAGCTGTATTCGCCTTCGCGATCGTATTCGCTAACTGCCCTCAAAAATTTAGTTGTCGACAACTTGGATGTGGCGAAACATTTAATCGAAGGTAAACTGGATATTGTTCATAAGCATCCAACGGATATGCAAAATGATGAAGGCGGTGTCGTAAGGCATAATGGCAAGCGAGCAGGCGCATATAGGGATAAGTCTGGAAAGCTATATATCGTAGACACGACCTGTACGCATATGGGCTGTGAGGTGGAGTGGAACAACGGCGACCGCACCTGGGATTGTCCTTGCCACGGCTCTCGATTTTCAGTTAATGGCGATGTGATCGAAGGGCCTGCTGATCAGCCGCTCCCCAAATTGTCGCAATAGCCTTCCGCATCCTGCATTTTCCTAAGTATCCATATTCATTGTCTTGAAAATGAGCTGAAAATCTCCGATGTATTGTAGATGACGATTGTAATCTTTCGATTACCCACTCAGAAATTGCATCCCGGAGGTTTTCTTTTGCCTTTTACTCAGACAGAACACAAGCTTATCGCGCTTCTCGATGGCTTTGGCCATCATTGGCATACTCATCTTTATTTTCTTGGCGACAAACAATGGTTTCATGATTCGGATCAAAAAGCGTTCATCGCTTACCGATCGATAGGCAATCGGGACATCGTGCTGGGGGATCCTGCTGGCGACCCGCAAGCGCATCGCCAAGTCATTGAGCAATTCGTTGTTCACTGCCTCGCACGGCGGCGAACGCCGGTATTCTATCAGACGAGTTCAACGTATCTCTCTCTCTTTAACGATTTGGGCTTGTCTTGCAAGAAGATCGGACAGGAGGCGCGGGTCGAGCTTGGCGCTTTTCACTTGAACGGCAAAGCCTGGCTCAAGCTGCGTAATCGACTTAATAAATTTCATCGCAGCGGTTATTCGCTGAAGGTGCTTCAGCCTCCGCATACGGATGAATTCCTCTCCAAGCTCCAAGAAATATCGGATGAATGGCTTCGCAAACGGAAAGAAAAGAGTTTCTCGGTCAGCGCTTTTACTCCGGAATATGTAGGTCGCTTCCCGGTAGCCGTTCTGAATGACCCTGAAGGAAACATGACCGCGTTTGTTACACTGCCTGGCGACCCTCCATCGGCAGAAGCCGCTTCCACCATGGACGGTGCGGCCAAAGGTCATATTACGCTGGATCTGATGCGTTATTCGCGAGCTTGTCCGCATGGAACGATGGATTTCCTACTTCTTTCGGTTCTGCTATGGGCTAAGGAGAAGAAATACGCGGCCTGCAACTTAGGAGCAGCACCGCTGGCGAACGTGTGCGATTCCGCAATCGCCAAGCTCATTTATAGGTACGGCAACAAGCTATACAACTTTAAAGGACTGTACGAGTACAAAAATAAATTTGAACCGCAATGGAATGATATTTACCTCGTCGGAGCTCCTGCAACCTTGCCCTATTCTGCTTTGCTGCTGACGCTGCTCGTACATTCGCCATGCCCTGACAAGCTGTTTTCGCTCGAGTCTCCGTTCAAACGTCTCGTATCACGAAGATCCAGAAACTATAATCTTGATTAGTACTAGGTACTAATCATGTGTTATACTCATTGCAGCGCATATTGCGATCAGATCATCAGCACTTGGAGGTTTATTCAATGTCAGGATTACTTACCGGAAAAAATATTATCGTCATGGGTATCGCCAACGAACGAAGCATTGCTTGGGGAATTACGAAGTCGCTGCACGAGGCGGGGGCTAACTTGATTTTCACATATAGGAAGGAACGTTCCTTTAACAAATTGACGCAATTGCTCGCGGCCAACGGAATCGAGCCGCTTCTATGCGTGTCTTGCGATGTGGCAGACGATGCGAGTATCGCTGCGGCATTCCGCGAGATTGAGGCGAAGGTGCCCGTTATTCACGGTCTTGCCCACTCTGTCGCATTCGCTGAGAAGGAAGATTTGCAAGGCGAGTATGTCGATACAACTCGCGAGGGCTATCACCTGTCTCAAGATATTAGCGCCTATTCGCTCGTCGCGATGGCTAAGGAATGCAAGAAGCTCATGACAGAGGGCGGCAGCATCGTTACTCAATCTTATCTTGGCGCGGAGCGCGTCGTAAAAAACTATAATGTAATGGGCGTTGCGAAGGCTGCGCTGGAAGCAAGCGTAAGATATTTGGCAGACGATCTCGGCAAATACAATATCCGCGTCAATGCGATCTCGTCCGGACCGATCCGCACACTCTCTGCCAAAGGCGGCGTAGCTGGATTCACCGATCTGTTCTCAACGATTCAAGACAAATCGCCGCTCCGCAAGAACGTCGACCAGGATGAAGTTGGCGATGCGACGATGTTCCTGTTAAGCAAGCTGTCGCGAGGCATTACCGGTGAGGTTCTTCACGTCGATTCGGGCTATCACATTCTCGGTTATTAAGCTGCTCATATAACACAGGCTGCCGCAAATCTGCGGTAGCCTGTGTTATTGCGGTCGCCTCATCTGTCCAGCCAATCCAGCCGATTATAGTTCTATTCCGAAATGTTGTTTCAGGCTCTGCTTGTATTGCTCCTGCGAATCGGGTACAAATGCGTTAAAGCTCTCCGCTCTGAAAATACGGAATTCATCGCCTGCAATCGTGTTGCGACCATTCTCCGTTCGAATCGCAACCATGGAAGCCTTCTTGAATTTCGAGTCCGGGCTAGTCGAGCACCAATAGGAAGTGGTCTCGAAGTCAATCGCCAAAGTAGGCTCTTCGGTAAACGAATAGATCTCTCTCCACTCCTCGCCTTTCTTCTCTTCCAGCATCCATCCGTAAATGGAATCTCTCATTAATCGATAGCTTTCATCCTGCTGTACTTGCGGTGTATCGCTAACCAGCATGAGCGGCCAGCGAGGAGCAGCTGCCCCTGCGCCCACATCCACGATATATTTCTCCCCATCTATCTCTACCTGCAGGATATGATGTCTGCGCTTCGAGGGCACGACCTCCTCGTCTCTCCAAAATCGGCCAAAATAGTTCGTCACCCGGTACCCGAGCCTGTCAAGAAGCCAGCCAAACAATGCATTAAGCTCGAAGCAATAACCGCCCCGACCGCGGGTAACGATTTTATCGAATAAACGTTCGATTTCCAGCGATATGGGTATGCCATTCAATACATCTAAGTTCTCGTATGGAACGTGATGAAGATGAGCGTATTGAAGCCGGTTAAGCGTCTCAAGCGTTGGTGCTGCAGGACCTTCGATGCCGATCCGATTCAAATAAGCAATTACGTTTGACTCCATTTGCATGTCCTCCACCTTTCATCGTCGACTGTTCGCACCTATATATTACCACAGCGCAATTCGAAGTTGGTTGATTGTTTGATCGATGACTTCATGGCGGCTCATCACCACAAACAGAATAAACATTAATAAAACGGAATAAACATGAAGATTTTTTGTTGACAAAACAGAGAGAACAGGAATATCATTATTCTGAAAGATGGTAAATATTAGATGATATTACGGGAGGGTTCAGCCATGTTAGCGGAACAACGCCGACAAAAAATTTTGGAACTGCTGCAAGCGGAAGGACGCGTTATCGCCAAGGATCTATCGGAGCAGTTCCAAATGTCCATCGATTCCATACGAAGAGACTTAACGATTATGGAAGATCAAGGTACGCTTCAGAAAACGTACGGCGGGGCGATCCCTCTCGCCGAATCACCTAAAGTTCGCACTCTCCCGCAAGGGGAAGCCAGACGTTACGGCGAAGGCGAAGCGCATCAGAACGCGATATCCAAGCTGGCTGCCGCGTATATTCACGAGAACGACACCGTATTTATCGGCGGTGCCGGCATCCAATACGGTATGTTGAAATATTTGCGCGATGATATCCCTTTCACTGTCGTTACGAATTCGATCAAGATCGCAGAGGCGATTCGTAAGAAAGAGAACATCGCCGCTTACCTCATCGGAGGCAGATTAAGAGCCGAGTCGGCAGGCAGCATCATCGACACGATCGCTATCGAAATGATCAGCAAGTTCACGCTGGACATCGGCTTCGTGACCGGCGGCAGCTTGGACGCCGTCGGATTAAGCACGGCTACGCCTGAAGGAGCGGCATTCGCCCGAGCAGTCGCGCGAGTCTCTCGCAGAAAGATCTGCTTGGCCCCGCATGAGAAAGTAGGACATCGGATGTTCATCTCCTCTATACCAATCGAGGAACTCGATATCGTTCTAACCGATGTTGCCTCATCAGAAACGGCCATGAAGGAGATCGAGAAGAAGGTTGCTGCTGTTGTCTACGCTGACCAGGCTTCTGAGGAAAACAGCCCATGAGATGAATGATGCCGTAGAACATCTAAACGGCAGTGCAGGATGACTTCCCCGCACTGCCGTTTTTAGTTACTCTTCGACGATCCGATAATTCGGCTTCACATTGTTGAAGTCTGGATTTTCGCCGCTTACCATTAAGCCCATGCCCCAATCGAAATGAACGTTTTCCGTCGGCAGATCGGCCGCGTCACGGTACTGGAACAGTACGTTTCTGCGCGTCCGCTCGCTGCGGTTGACATCGGAGCCGTGAATCGTCAAGTAGTTGAAGAACAGCACGTCCCCCGCCTCAGCCGGGCATGGCGTTCCCGACGAGATCGGATGCTCCTTATGATTCAGGTAATGAACTCCGATATGCGGGAGAACACCCTGCTTATGTGAACCGGGAACGACGCACAAGCAGCCGTTCTCCATATCGGCATCATCAAGATGAACGCTTGCTGCCAGCATGGAATGATTGCTATGCGGGAAGTACGGATAATCCTGATGCATCGGGAATGCCGCACCGTTCGCCGGCGGCTTCACGAGCATTTTCGAATGGTGCAGCTGCACGTTAGGCCCGATAATTCCGTTTAATACGCTTACCATATTAGGATGGGTCGCAGCACGGGTAAACGCCGCATCATGATAGTGCACGTCATGGAACCCTTTCAATACAAGCTTCTTCAGCTGCTCGGGCGGCAAGAAATCTCCCTGCCAAGCATGGTTGGCATCCGCCTTGGCTCGCGCGGCACGCTGGATAATCCGTTCAACGGATTCTCGCATCTGCAGAACCTCCGGCTGAGAGAATACTCCCTTCACTAGCAAATAACCATTTTCTTTGTAAAATTGTACATCTTGGCTCGTAATCATATTCATTCTCCTTTGTAAGTGAAGGTTGCTAATCTGTCTTTATTATAGGTATTCTATAGTCAAAACGTATTTGCAGCCGAAGGACATCTTTTTGCAATATTACGCCAAAGGAGAAAATCTGAATATGATAAATTGGCAAGTCAGCGTCGATCGATTGAACCGGATTCCAAGCGTGCTGGAAGGCGATCAACTGACGTTTCATACTTATTATTGGGGAGCGGAGCAGCAGTTGCCGGCGAACGTTGTCCATAAACATTCTTTTTTCGAAATATGCTATGTCGACGGCGGCTCCGGCGTTTACACAGAGGAAGGCCAAACGTATCCTTTGTACGAAGGGGTGGCCTTTTGCTCCAGGCCGGGAATCTATCATCAAATCAAAGACGTGGACAGTCTCGACCTGCTGTTCGTCACATTCGAGCCGATCGAAGAGCATTCCAGCGCAGAGAAATTCAGCCGTTACTACGAAAGGTTGGAACGCGGCGCCGTATGGCTGGATAAAAAGGAACGTTCGCCGATCATTCAGTTATGGAAATCGATGCTTGCGCAAAGCGAACCGGACGGAATGCTTCCCTCATCCGTGCTTCCTCCGCTTGCAAGCTCCTTGCTAGCCTCTTTCCCGAATTTGTTCAGTCCCGTGGAGCATGAGACCCAGCTGCCGTCACCCCGAGCCAACGCCGCGCATTTGATCCGGCGGGCAAAGTTATACATTCGCGACAATCTGGCAAGCAGCTTATCGCTGCCGGAAATCGCCCGTTACCTGAGCATTTCAGAGCGGCATCTGTCCCGGTTGTTCGCTTCGGGCATCCACGAATCGTTCACGGCAACCGTTCGGTTGGAGCGGATTCGCGCCGCGGAGAAGCTACTCAGCGATACCGAAATACCGATCAAGGAAATCGCCGAGCAGGTCGGATTTTCTACCGTCCATTACTTTACAAGGACATTCTCGCAAGCCAAAGGCGTCCCCCCGGCCGCCTATCGCGAAGCAAGCCGGAGAAACGCCTTATTCATTCAACCTTAATGTTTAATTGGACTTAGCATCTAGATCTGCTCGGCCGTTTGACCGTTTACTCGAATCTGGCGCCGCCTACCGGCGATTTCACGACAAACGTTTCGCCGGTATCCGTCATCTCGTACAGCTTGCACCGGGAATCCGGCATTTTGAACGGAGAATGAACGATAAGCATCCAATTGCCTTCGAAATTGCGGAACAGCATGCCGTGTCCGCTATCGTCGCGAACGAGAGGCTCCAGCTGCTCCCAAGGTCCTTCCAACTTCCCGCTGACGGAACGCGCAATCGTCTGGACGTAGCTTCCCGCTTCGTACGTAGACCATAACATCACGAGCCGATTGCCCGATGTGCGGTACAATTGGCAGCCATCCGTCACATACATGGATTGCTGCGAACGGTCTGCCGGATGATCGCCATTGTCCCAAGGGGCAGCGGAACCATCAAACAGATGGATCGGTTCTGACGAGCGGCCCGATAGATCGTCACGCAGCCGGACCGCTTCGATCGTGCCGTCGGCCGTCTGTACCCATTCATGGCAATAGACCATCCACGGGCTGCCCTCCTCGTCGATATACAGCGATCCGTCCAGCGTCATATGCTCGGAAGGCGCGATCGGTTCATCGGCATCCATTAATTCGAACGGCCCTTCCAAGGAATCCGATACCGCAACCACGGTTCCGCGCCGCTGGAGCGGATAGCCGCCATGTCCCTCCCCTTCGAGCGGCTTGTCGTTATGGTGAAGCGTAACGAACAAATAGTAGCGCCCGTTATAAGCATGCACCTCGGGCGCCCAAGCGCCATGCTGCGGATGCGCCCACGCGCCGTCGGGAATGGTGAAGACGACGTACGGTCCCTCCCACTCGGTAAGATTCCGGCTTTTGTAAGCAAGGACGCCGTAACGATCCATCCCATGCAATCGCGGGCTTCCTCCTGTGTACAAATAATAAATGCCTTCCTGGGCATCGGCAACGACGAACGGATCATGGGCCGGAATGTCGGCCAGCTTATGGCCTGATTGCGGATTTGCTGTATCGGAAGCGGCATTGAATACGGTCATCTCGTTCATCCTTCCATTCGAATCGATTGTGATCGCTACTGCGAGGATGGATGGATCCGCATCGATTTGAGAGGTACCATCGAATCCTCAGGAACGTAATACTTGAATTTGTTGTCGCTGATCTGTCCAAGCAGCTGGCGGCGGATCGGATCGGCGTCCTTTAACAGTTCTTCCGACGCCGAATGATAGTCGATAGGACGCATCCAGATCGGGCTGTAGCCGAGGAACAGCTGCCTTCTCGTGAACGCGGAGCGGTTCGGCGAGCCCGCATGCCACAGGTTTTGGGCAAACACGAAGACGTCGCCCGGTTTGCCGCATACCTGAACCTCGCCGTCAAGCTGCTGGCGCACATCCTTATGATTCGGGTTATACGGCTGCTTGTGACTGCCCGGAATCACCTTCGTATTGCCGCGATCCGGCTCCGACATATCGCTCAAAATATAGCAAACCTTAATATAGTAGGTTGCCGTCAAGCCGTTAATGACGGGAAACTGCGGATGCGGGCCGTCTTGATGCCAATCGATAAAGCTGTGCGTGGCCGTCTGGGCTTCGCTTGGGTTCGGTTGTCTGATCGTGAGGTGCGAGATGTGAAGCTGAATGTTATGGCCAAGCAAATTAACGATTAACGGAAGAATGGCAGGCTGATCGATTAATGCTGCGATCTCGGCATGGCGTTCTACGCTGTTATAGATATTATGCGAAAGCGCTTCCGGTTCCGTCAAGACAATTTCGTCGATGGCGGCATTCAGCCGGTTCACCTGTTCCTGAGACAAAATATCCGGGATAACCAAATACCCTTGTTCGTGAAATTTCTCCATTAATTTGGGTAATTCCAATTGATCTGTTTTCATCCTTCATACCTCCTACTTGTATTTAATTTGATTATATACGGCAAACAATCATGTTATAATGTAAGAAAAATTGATATTACTTGTAAATAATTTCACTTTATGAAAAGGTGTTGTCACGCTATGGAGTTCAGCCGATTTCTGGAGCCCGATCTGCAATACCATGTCTATGTGAAGGATACGCCTCAATTTCAGAAAACGCATGATACGTATGATCACTGGGCGTTGTTTGTCGTCGAAGAAGGCTCCTTTGATTACAGAATGGGCAGCCAAAGCGGAAGGGCGGTCAAGGATGACCTCGTATTATGCCCGCCCGATCTAACCTTCTACCGGCAAACGAACGGTTTATCGTTCCATCTCATGGGGTTTCAATGGATCGCTTCCCCAGAAGCACCGCAGCATGCGTTGGATTTCCCAACTATCGGCAAGCTGCGGCTTATGAACAATAAACGATTCCTGTCCACCCTCTCCCAGTTTCGCGAAGCCCAATACTTGCAAGCCGGAATTGGTCGTACGTACAAGAAACACTTACTTAAGGATCTTCTCTACTTGCTGCAGATCGAACAATCCGAGCAGCTTGCGAAGTCGTTGTTCAGCGAGGATCCGACGCTTGGACGAGCCCTGCATCTGCTTCAGCAGCAAGCCGAATTCGGCATTTCGCTAAAGTCAATTGCTGTGGAGCTCGGCCTCACCCAGGTGCAGCTGACAAGACTGTTCACACGCGAATTCCGTATAACGCCAGGCGCTTACGCGGCTAATCTTAGAATGGACAAGGTCAAGCAACTCCTTGTACACTCCTCGCTTACCCTTGCCCAGATCGCCGAGCATTGCGGATTTACAGACGAACATCATTTGAGCAAAAGCTTCAAAAAGCTGAGCGGCGTCAATCCTTCGTCGTACCGAAAAACACATAACATCTAATCGAAGAAGCCGACCTGCATCGAATGAGGTCGGCTTTCGTTCTCGCTATTTAGCTCCCGTAACCGAGCGCTTTTAGCTGCTCCATGGCGCTGTCCACGAACGCTTTGTAGTTCATGGACGTTTCCAGCGTCTTGATAAATTCATCGTATTCGGTCAATGGACGCTTATCGTAAATAAACTTCGCGATCTCCTCTTCCATATACCGGTCCGCATCGGCCGGGTTATACCCCTCCGGATTGTCGATGAATCCGTTCAACGCTTCGATGCGAGGCTGATCGTTCGCGAATTCGATTGCAGCCGATTGCGCGGCGAACTTCGCCTGCAAATATTCCATTTCCGGTCTGCCGGTGAATTGGTACAGCCAGGAATGGCCGACCTCGCCCGCTTTGTCCGTCATCTTCGGCTTGCCGTCCTCCAGCGTGAAGTGCGTATCCTTCACCCCGAACTGCACGAGCAGAGAGCCCCCGTCCGGATTCGAAATATAGTTGAGCAGATCGAGCACCCGCTGAAGCTTCTCCGGATCCTTCTCGAGCGCTTTCGGTATGGCGTAACGGCCAGGCGCCGCGCCGATGTCCCATGAACCGTCGAATTGTCCGCCTGCACCGGGTGGAGCGGCGATTTGCAGCCATTCCGCATTTGGATTAACGGTTTTGATCTGCTCCACGAACTGCTCTTTCGTCATATTCGGCCAGTCGAGATAGACGATGCCCGCCTGCCCTTTGATCGCCTTCTCTTGATGTTGCAAGCCGCTGTTCGCGAGCAGCTCTGGATCGACGGAGCCAGTCGCGATCATGTTCTTAATAAAGGCCAAAGCATCCTTCATTGCCGGCTCATGCAGCGAATTCACGACTTTGCCGTCCTTCTCGTAGAAGTTGCCCGGCATGCCGACGCCGAATGCGCCGAAGACAGTCGAGAACGCGAACAGCTTGCTTCCCGTTAGGCCGAAGGTGTCCGGTTTGCCGTTTCCGTCCGGATCGTTTTTCGTGAACGCTTCCGCTACGGAGGCCAATTGCTCCACGGTCGTCGGCACTTCCAGCTTCAGCTTGTCGAGCCAATCCTTGCGGATCCATAAGGTGTTATAAGGAATTTGCGGAGATTTGGAGATGCCGTACACTTTTCCGTCGACTGTCCCCTTCTTGACGCTGTCCTCCCCGATGAACGCTACCGTTTGCTCCAACTTATCCATGTATGGCGTCAGATCGAGAAGCAGCCCTTGTTTGGAGAACTGTATGAGCTGCTGGCGGTTGACCATGAACAGATCGGGAAAGTTGCCCGAGGACATCCGAACGTTTAATTGATTGTTATAATCGTCCGCTGCAGGATACACCGTCAGATTCAGATCGATATTCAGCGCCTTATCCAGTGCTTGCTTAATCATGTCTTTATCCGGTGACGGCAGATTGTTTCCCGTCTCGATAATATCGAGCTTAACCGGCTTGCTGCTCGGCTGCTCCGTTTCCGCTCCTGGCTTGGCGGTAACGCCGCCCGAATTATTTCCCGGATTATCGCTGCCGTTCCCTCCCGAACAAGCCGTAAGCATGGCTCCCGCTAATGAAACGGCTACTAGCAAAATCCCTAATTTCTTCATGATCATAACCCCTCTCTGAATGGTTTCATCGGTCAACCTTTTATCGAACCAAGCAGCATCCCTTTTGTAAAATGCTTCTGAAGAAACGGGTAGATCACGATGACCGGCAAGCTCGCAATCATGACGGATGCCATCTGCATCGTTTGCGTCGGCATCATATTTTCCGCGTTCTCCAGCGGCTGCTGACTTTGCATCAGAATTTCTCGGACGACGACCTGCAGCGGATACAGCGTGCGATCGGTCACATAAAAAATCGCTTGAAAAAACTCGTTCCAGTGACCAACCAAGTAAAACAATCCAACCGTAAGCAAGACGGGAACGGAAAGCGGCGTAACGATTTGCAGCAGGATGCGAAACTCCTTGGCACCATCCATTCGGGCCGACTCGAACAGTTCCTCCGGCAACCCTTCAAAAAAGCTTTTCATAATAAGAACGTTGAAGCTCCACACCGCATTCGGCAAAATCATCGCCCAGATGGAATCGAGCAGCCCCATCGACTTCACGACCAGATAGGTCGGAATGAGTCCACCGCTGAACAACAACGTGAATACGATCATGAGCAGAAAAAAGTTTCTTCCCGGCAAATTCCGGCGGCTAAGCGGGTATGCCATCAGCCCCGTCAAGACGAGATTGACTGCCGTTCCGATGACCGTAATGAGGACGGTTATTTGGAATGCTTTCGGAATGTTGGACTCCGTCAGCAGCGTGCGATATGCGGAAAACGTAATCTCCTTCGGGAACAATATGAATCCCCCGTTGCGCAGCACTTCCCCGAAAGGCGTAATGGATACCGATACGACATACAGGATCGGCAGAATGGCGGCAAGTCCGCATAGTCCGAGAATAACGTATATGATCGTGTTGAATATTTTATCGTCGAGGCTCCTTACCATATGCCCTCACCCCATTTCTTCGCCACGCGGTTAGCGCCCAGTACGAGGATGAGCCCGATGACCGATTTGAACAATCCGACTGCCGATGCCAAACTGAAATTTAACTGCTGCAGACCGGTTCGGTAAACCCATGTATCGATAATGTCCGCGACCGGGTACACCTGTATATTGTACAGGATGTAGATTTGGTCGAAGCCGGCGTCAAGCAGATGGCCAAGCTTTAGAACGAACAGCAGGACGATAATGCTTCTAATGCCCGGCAGCGTAATATGCCAGATCATGCGCAGCCTGCTCGCGCCGTCCACCTTCGCCGCTTCGTAGAGGGTCGGATCGATGCCTGCCATCGCGGCTAAGTAAATAATGGCACCCCAGCCGAGATTTTGCCATACCTCCGAGCCGACCAGTATGCTGCGGAAATATTCTGTCGAGGTCAGGAACGGAATCGAGGTTCCGCCCGCTTCCACGATCCAGCGGTTTATGAGGCCGCCGTTCTGGGAGAATAGCGTCAGAAGAATGCCGAAAATAATTACCCAAGACAAGAAGTGCGGCATGTAGGTCAGCGTCTGAACGATCGACTTCAGCCAGCGAACGCGGCATTCGTTCAGCAGCACGGCCAGCACGATCGGAGGAAGCGTCCCCCATACTAGCTTGTATAGGCTGATCAACAGCGTATTGCTCAACAGCTGGCTGAAATAAGGCGACTCGTAAAAGCTCTGAAAATGCTTATACCACGGATCGACCCACGAGCTGCCCGTTATGCCGTCCAGGATCGCAAAATCCTTGAAGGCGATAATGACGCCGTACATCGGGAAGTACCGAAATATAACGAAATAAATAATGCCGGGCAGAAGCATGACGTAAAAGGCTTTAAACCGCCATGCCAATCTTGCAATCATGAGCAGCTTGGTCCGCGGAGATGGCCGTATCCGAGGGGCTGGCGTTAGGCTATGATTGGCTTCCATCGTATCCCTCCTAGTGTGAATGCGCTTCCAATAAGGTAAGTATAAAGGGTGCGGCGTCACCCCGATATGCACAAAAACGTAAAAAATGTACGCATTTCAGGCGCCCGTTTGGATCATTTAGAGGTAATCCATTAATGGAATACAGGCAACGATCAACAGATGAGACAAAAGGAGATGCCCGAATAGCCGAGGGCTATACGTGCATCTCCTTTTATGTTCCCAAATCCGCCATCGATTCTCATTTACCAAATGCCTAATTGCTCGTCGCTTTCCGTCAGGACGGGCATATCGACGCGGACGACGGTGCCTGTCCCCACCGCGCTTCCGATCCGCAAGCCGTACGTCTCACCGTGATGGATCCGAATCCGCTCATGCACGTTCCGCAAGCCGATGCCCGTAAATCGGTACACCGAACGCTGCCCGCCGTCCTGATCCTCCAGTAACAGCCTGCTCCGCTTCACCCGTGCAATGCCTATCCCATTATCGCGAACATATAGCCTTAGAATTCCGTTCTCAAGTCCGCCTTTGACAACGATAATACCGCCGTGATTCGGCGTTAATCCGTGAAACAACGCGTTTTCCACGAGCGGCTGCAGCGTAAGCTTTAGAATGCGGTATTGCAGAAGGTCGGGATTAATATCAATCCTAAACTGATATTGATCCCCATAGCGCACCTGCTGGATATGCATGTACATGCGCAGCCCTTCCAGCTCATCCGCAAGCGTTACGTATTCCGATTGCTTGTCAAAGCTGAAGCTTAACAGCTTGACCAGCGAACGGATCGTATCGCGTACCTCGTCGATGCGCTGCTGCTTGGCCAAACTGCTAATGCAGGCAAGCGTGTTATACAGAAAATGGGGCGCAATCTGGCTTCGAAGCATCTTCAGCTCGTATTCCTTCTTCTGCTCCTCCGCCGACTTGGTCTTCTGGAGCAAACTTTGAATTCGCTCAAGCATGGCATTGTAGCTTTGCGTAAGCCTGCCGATTTCGTCCCTTCTCGTGACAGGCAGCTTCGCCACGACCTGAAGGTCGTTAAGTCGGTCCATCTTCTCGACGAACCGACGGATCGGATGCGTGAACGATCGGCTGAGCAGATACGCGCTGAGCAGCAGCATTATAATCCATACGATACTTGCAGTCCGATAGTTGTTGTTCAGCTTCTGCAGGTCCTGATAGAAATAATCCTCTTCGATGAACGCCGCGAGCGTCCAGCCTAGACGGTTTTTGGTCGACTTCACGGCGACGAGCGGATTCAAGGAATCCCCTTCGATGCCGCTAACGCCTACTTTGAGACCTACGAGCTGCCCGCGAAAGCTTTCCTCGAGCTTCGGCGGATAAGAAGCCGTTTGGAAGGGAAGCAGCTTATCCCGGGAATCAAGCCGATTAATGACGCTCCCTTCCTTCGTGAACAAAATATAAGATTGATAGATCATAGGCGCAATGCGCTCCGTGAGCAAATCAAGATTAAGTTCGGCGACCATAACCCCCTTCACCTTATTGCCGGCATCGGCAATCGGCAATACGTATGCAAGCGTACGGCCCGACATCGGCGAATCGTAAGGCTCGCTCACGTTAATGGCCCCGTAGTTCATAAGCGCCAGCTCATAAAGCTGGCTCAGTCTAGGATTGCCGATGATGTCGTAAACGACCTGCGAGCTTGCGAACACTTGCCCATCGGCTCGAATCATGAACAGCGTTCTGGCAATCGAGTTGTTAATGCCCGCGAATTTGCGAAGCGTCTCGACCGCCGCCTCCTCGTTCCCGTCTTCCAGCAAATCGGCGCGGGTCGAGAGCAGCAGCAGCATATTTTCCACATTGTCCAGGCTTGCATCGATATATTGGTTCGTCCGGCTGACGAGCAGCTCGGCATCGCGAATGACCTGATTCTGAAGCAAGCTCTCCGCCTCGTTAAGGTTGCGCCATGCAAGCACCTGAACAAGCAGCAGCGTCACGATGAACAAATAAATAAACTGCTTGGTAGCGAGACCAAGGCTGGCATACCAGTGAAACAGCTTCGTCATATCCACCCTTCCTCCGCGCCCGTTCTCTCTCCCCTGCTTCAGCCATTCCGTTTGTAGTCCGTCGGCGACACCCCGGTCCAATTCCGAAACGTAACGGTAAAATAGCGATAGCTAGGAATGCCGACCTCTTCAGCAACCTCGTACACTTTCTTGTTCGAATGCCTTAGAAGCTCGATCGCCTTCTCCATGCGGAGACGGGTAATATACTGATTGACCGTACTCCCCGTTTCCTCGCGAAACAGTTTGCTGATATGATGCGAGCTTAGACCTACCTGCTCCGCAATGACGGGCAGCGAGATCGGCTCCCCCAGATGGTCTTTGATCCATTGCACGGCCGAACGAATCTCATAGCGCGAAAGCGATTTCCCAAGCTCGGCAGTCTCCATGTCCAGTACGAGGCTGGCGATCATCTCGGTCAACGTTCCTGCATCCATCAATTGCCCAATTCGCGTTGCGTTCAGCTCGGCGCCATCTTGTTGCCTGTGCCATTCAATCTGCCAATGGATGACCCGCTCTTTCAGTTGGCTTGGCTTCACGCGTTCTGCTATACACCAATCTCTGAATTCACCCTGCAAGCATTCCTTCAAGCTTTCGGCCGACCGTGACGCTTTTCTAAGCAGCTCGCCCATTCCTTTCGCTTTGTTATCCGTCATTTCCGTCAGCGGCCTTGATTGTACAGCGAACACGGTGCTCTCGTCCGGGCATCGATCGTAAAAGAGAGCATCCTTCCATTCACCGGAGACAGCCAGCGCTTCCGCAAGTCCTTCTTTGGATGTGATCGATTCGCTTACAAGAGCGTAAGCCGTTGCATTTCGTTCCAGCACCGTCGATTCCCGGTTTATCAGCTCTGCCAAATGCAGAACATCCGCTTGCAACTCATGGACTACTGATTCAGAACGATGCCCCCCTTCGATTACAATAAAATATTCCCGCTCCCGTACCGTAAGCCACGTCAGCCAGTTCGGATCCTTACTCTCACGCTCGGTCAGCCACTGCTGAACCGTCTCCTTCACTTGCAGATAGGCTAGTGGAGGAATGTCCAGTTGAAGCCGTGCCAATCGAATCGAACGATCTGCGCTAAGCGCCATCGGCTGCCAGTCGGAGTTGGACGGCACTTGCCCGTGTAGCAGCTTGCCGAATAAAGCGGCTTGCAGCTGTCTCTGCTCCCTTCTCGCATGCCCCTGCGCCATGCGCTCCTTGATGATCGCAGCTCTCACTTTGTCCATCGCCAGCTTAAGCTCTTCTTCTTCCATAGATACCTTCAAAATGTATTCAAGCGCTCCGAGACGGAGCGCTTCTTGTACATAATGGAAATCGCTGTGACAGGTCAACAAGATGATTTGAACGCTCGGGTGCCGCTTCCGGAGCTCCCGAATGAGAGCAATGCCATCCATAACCGGCATTGTAATATCCGTTATAACGACATCCGGCTCACAGTCGGCGCATAGCTGCAAGGCTTCCTGGCCATTGCTCGCTTCGCCGATCCATTCAGCGCCGCACGCTTCCCAGGGAAAGATGCGAAGCTCTTGCCTCAGAGGAATTTCATCGTCGACGATCAATACGCCAAGCGGCTTCACGGCCATGATATCCTCTCCTTTCAAGTCTTATATGTTTATAAAATGAAAGCGCTGTCAATTACTTTTCCCCATTATAGAGCATAGACTCTTATTTCGGCAACCTCCGCGCGTGGTCCTCCGTTCGTTTCGTCGATCCATAATCGAATCGTGCGTGAAGTGAGGGAACCGCTCAGCTTATGCACTTTTTTGCGTTTATGGTTATGCTTCTCTTCAGCCACTGTGACCCATTCCTCGCCGATGAGCGCCTCTATCCGATAAGCTCGGACGAGCTCGGGAATCGCTTCAAAAGCTGTGCGATGATGGTGCAAATTGATTAAATCTTCATTAACGTCGTCATTAAACGTGACGTGAACCTCGGCGATCGACTGCTCTTCAGCCCACTCTAGCTGCAGCCATTCCAGCTTCCCTGAGGACATCGGCTCGGACATCCACGAATGCGGACCGGCGAACGGCCTCATATACCCGTCAGTCACCGTTGCGGCAGCGTATGCTTCCGTATTCGGCGTAACCTGTAGACATAGCGGACGGCGGTTCCAATTGCGCATGCTCCACTGCACGACCGGCTGATCCGGCTGACGATCCTCAAGAAGCGTAGAGACGATCGGTTTCGGCCCCTTCTCAAAGCACAGCACGCCGGTCATCGCACGATCCGATCCGTGGACCGCAATCGATTCGTTCGCCTTAATAATGAGAAATGCATTGCAAGCCGCATCGGGCTTCCAAGACAGATCCAGCTTCACCCACTGACCTTCTCCTTCGGATACGGTCACCGATGCGGAAGTCACCATTTGTTTCGGCACGTAGTTCTCCCCTTTGCCCGTATGCCACAGCTCCGCTTCAAGGGTAGCTGACTTCGCTGCATCTACCAGCAACGCCACCGATTCAAGAGATGGATTCACGGGAAACAGAATCCCGAGATCTTTGTCCAGCGGGTGCGTATAGGACGAATCCTTTAGCGCAACTTGAGTCATCGTACTGGATGCCGTAATGCGAGCCGACTTGGCGAGATCGTAAGGATCGTCTGCCGCTATCCCGATAATCGACGCATCCTGCCGCAGCATCGTCTGCTGCAGGTCATTCATATGGTCACGGTGCAGCGCACGCGGCGATATCCCTTTCTGAACGCACAGCGCGGCGCCGCTTCCGGCTGCTTCGCCGATGACGGCGCAGGTCGCCATGACTCTCGTCGTTCCGAATGCGACGTGAGTTGCGCTGATGTCGCGGCCTGCGAACAGCAGATTGCTGACGTTGCTGGAGTACAGGCTCCGGAATGGAATATGGTAGATCCCATCCGAAAATAAATGCTTCGAACCGCTTTCCGTCGAATACATGCCTTGCGGCGGATGAAGATCGATCGACCAGCCTCCGAAGGCGATGCGATCGGCGAAACGTTCCTGCTTGATAATATCGTTTTGGTTCAGCATATAGTCGCCAATGAAACGGCGGTACTCCCGTTTGCCTGGAATCGATCCCACCCATTCCAGCGTCATACGCTCTGCATCGAAATTGCCCGAGTTTTTGATGTAGTCCCATATTCCATAGATGACTGACCAGAGCTCATCCCGAATTCTTTCATTTTGATGCACGGTATCCAGCTCTCCTCCCCATTCGATCCACCAGTAATGGCAGCCCGAATCGCCGCTGCGGATGACCCGTTTCATCGGAATCGTCGTTTGGGTAATATCCTTCGCGAAGCTCGGCGGAATGAACTTGACCGGCCGATCGGCCTCCTTCGTATAGAACAGAAGCGTGCTGCCAAGCGTAATATCGTCAGGCGTCTCCGGCGCCCAGTCCTCGTTGTACTCGTCTCTAGCCTCGCGGCCGATCCGGTATTTGGCGCCTGCCAAAAATCCCGCAAGCCCATCCCCTGTACAATCGATGTACATATCGCTTTCAAACCGGATTCTACGCTCGGAGCCCATCATCCAGCCCGTCGCCGACTTAATGATGCGGTCCTCTTCCGCACCGTCCGCTTCCACCTCGTGCACATCCGTGTTAAGAAACAAAGTAATATTCGGCTCGGCGCGAACCGTATCTAATACGACGAGATCCCATAAATAAGGATTGCCATCGGGATTGCGGAATTGATTCTCGACGAACATTTCGCCCATAATGCCCGTTTCTCTTGCATAACGCTGCGTACCGTGCGCCGTAGCGCCGCATACCCACACCCTAACCTCGCTGCTGGAATTGCCCCCAAGTACGGGTCTGTTGTTCACGAGCGACACGGTTTGTCCGAGGCGCGCGGCGGCAACGGCTGCGCATACGCCAGCCAAGCCTCCGCCAATAACGGTAATGTCAGATTTTACTGATTCAAGCTTCATTCGAATCCCCCCAAGTCAAGAATTACTTTCATCTTAACCCTAGGGGGTCGTTATTTAACATGCACTGCGCTATCATATAAGCATATACTTTATTTCACTTAGGAGGCTGAGTGCAGGGATGATGACGTTTCGAAGCTCCGTCCTATCCCCAACGCTACTGCATCATGTCTTTTGGAACCATAAAGAGAAGTTTCAATACAGCGTAGACACTTACGAACATTGGGTTCTGTTTGCGGTGGAGGGTGGCAGCTTTCGTTATGGGATTGGAAACAGTGAGGGGATTGCGCAGATGGGCGACGTCATAATATGCCCGCCGGGCATCGATTTTCATCGCGAGGTTATCCATGCCGCGTCCTTTCATTTCATCGGATTTTCTTTGGATTCACTATCCGGAGGGGATGCTAATGAAGGACAAGAGGATGCCCACAATGTCCGAGTTCGTTTGGCGGCTTCCGCCTACAAGCCTGCCGTCACGCATAAGGAGAGGCTTGCCGATAATTTGAGGTATTTCAAGGGACAGGACGAAGCCGCCGCACAGATCGATCAGCGAAACTATTGGCAAAATCATGCGCTTAACGATATATGGCTGTTTTGTCTGCAATCAATAGCCGCCGGGTCGGTCAACGAAGACAGGCAGCCTGCCGATCCTCTGATGGAACAAGCGCAGCTTTATATCCGGCAGAACGCCTTTGAGGATATGAGCATGCTGGTGCTTGCGGACGAGCTGGGGATTAGTCCCGTTCAGCTCACCCGCCGTTTCACCAGAAGCGCGGGGATGACCCCTTCGCGTTATTTAAGTCATATTAGACTGGAGCAAGCGAAATCTTTGCTCGTCGATACGGAGCTCAATTTAGAAGAAATCGCTTTGGCATGCGGCTTCAACAATGGCTTTTACCTCAGCCGAGTGTTCACGAAGATGATGAAAATCAGCCCTTCCGCTTACCGTAAAACAAACCGAGTCTAGGCTCTATATACGGCAATCGGAAGCATGATCACGAATACGCTGCCTTCTCCGGAGCTTTCTCTAAGTGAAAGCTGCCCGCCCTGAGCTTGCGCTAGAAGCCTGCTGAACGTGAGGCCCAGTCCGAGGCCTCGTACGGTATGTTTCTTGTTCTCGCCGCGGAAGAACCGCTCGAAGATGAGATCCTGCTCCGGATGCGGGATGCCTTGGCCGTTATCGGCAACGACGATTTCGGCGAACCCATCCTCTCGCGCGCTTAGGGAGACACGAACGCTAAGCGGACGATCCGAATGACGGGATTGTACGATATTATTGAGCAAATTGACCATTATTTGTTGAATGCGCAGCGGATCGCCTATGATCCGAACAGGCTGAACTGGCAGCGACAATGAAGGCTCGGCAATCGTCACGTCTTGATGCAGAGTCCATTGGTAAATAATTTCGGGTATCAACACCGCAGCGTCGAGAACTTCGCGGTTCAAGTGTACAAGCCCAGCTTCCAATGCGTTGTAATCAAGCAGATCGGCAACCATCCGTTCCAGTCTGCCTGTTTCTTCGAGGGCGATAGACAGAAATTCGTCGGCATCATCGCCCTGCACCACCTTTTCCTTCACGGCATGGACAAGCCCTTTCACCGAAGTAACGGGCGTCTTCAGCTCATGCGTCAACCCGGCCAGCATGAAGTTGCGGGAATGCTCCAATTGCTTGAGGCGGCCAGCCATCTCCTTGAACGAAATAATCATTTCGTTCAGCTCTTGCTCCTTCGCGTTTGCCTCCAGCTGGACGTCGTAATGGCCTAAGCTGATCTCTCGGGCCGCCGACGCCACATTGCGGATCGGACGGACGAGCTTGCGCGACAGCAAGTATATCGTCAGCCAGCCGAGCGCTGTCAAGCTGACGAGCAGAAGACCGATTGCCCACTTCAGTTCGGGAATATGGGTTAACGATTGGGTCGGCTGGAGTAGCGTCACCTGACCAATCTTGCTTCCGTCATGTTCGATCGGGGCTATAATCGCTTTCATTCCTGGCTGCTTCGCCTTATCGAGTCTGTCGTTCAGCTTCGTTCTCAAATCCTCTTGCGTCAAAGGATCGTTCGAATAGAGCAGCCTGCCTTCCGTATCGGTCACGATGACGCACATGCCCGGCCCGAGCTTGAAGAAGCGCGACCTTTTGTCAATATATGGACCCAAGTTGGCCGGTACTTCAATCGTACCTTCCGCCCCATTCAGCCGATCGGCAATTTCCTGCGCGAGCAGTTCAACCGTCTGCAGCCGGCTGTCCAGCGTCTCTCGGTTCGTCCACCAGATCGCGGCGGCGGCAAGAAGAAGAAGTCCAACGAGCAGTATAATAAAATATCGCATGGTCCAGTAGGACAACAATGAAGCTTGTTTTACTTTTCGATCCATAATTGATACCCCGTTCCGCGCAATGTCCGAATCTCGCCCTGCTCGGACGGCCAATGGGACAACGATTGACGCAGCCGCTTGATCGACAGGTCAACCGCACGATCGCTTCCTTCATAGTCCGCGCCCCATACATATTCGATAAGTTGTTCTCTCGTATAGATCCGATTTGGATTTTCCGCTAGGAATAGCAGTACCGCCAAATCACGCGGCATTAACATGACTTCGGCGCCGTTCAAGGATACGGATTGTGCTAGAAAATCGATGCTTAAGCTCCCGAAGCGCCTCTGTCTGCTCCCGTCCGTCCAATGCGCCGGCCTTCGCAGCACCGCTTGGACGCGGGCAACGACCTCCTCCGGAATGAAAGGCTTCGGCATATAATCATCGGCACCGCCGTTCAGACCGTTTAACCTGTCGTCTATGCCGCCTCGCGCCGTCAACATAATGACCGGACAACTGCTCGTCTCGCGGACTTTGCGAAGCACTTCAAAGCCATCCATATGCGGCAGCATGACATCAAGCAATATGAGCGCGGGAGCTTCCACTGCGAATAAGTCCAAAGCCTGTCGCCCATCCGCGGCCCATGCAACGGCAAAGCCGGCTTTGCGCAAATAAACGGTCAGCACGCGGGCAATGGCCGGTTCATCTTCGACAACCATAATCGTTTGCACACCTTAGGCCCCTCTCATGATCGTTGCCCTCTATTGTAGCAACAGTCGGGTCATGCGGCAATGCCGTCGAAACAAAGAAATCTTCCGTTCATGCTCCGACATCTTCCCGACTTATTCGTCCGTTACAATGAACTTAAATAGAGGGCATCAGCCCAATAAATGGAGGGAAATCATGAAGAAAAAAGGAATCATCTGGACAAGCGTCATCGCGGCGGTCATTGTCATCGGCGTGGGAGGATACGCGCTAATGAACGACTATCTCGGCAACAATGTAGAGATCGAATCGGTCATGACTCCATCCGCGGAAAACAATGCAAATGCTTCTGAGGAGACGGGCTCTGGCGAAGGCGTTACGGCCGGTACCACCGTATCGGTGGACGAGCTTAACGGAGAATGGAGCATTGCTAGTGGCTCAAAAGTATATTGGTCAGTAACGACATCGAAGGAAACGGTCAATTTCGTTAATGAATCGGTAAGCGGCTCATGGACTGTAGACTTGAACGACACGTCGAAAATGGCAGGTGAAGGCGTCCTCGATATGACGGCTCTTGATTCCGGCAACAGCCAGCGCGACGGTCATGTCAAGGATCGCGAAGACCTGCTCGCCGTTAGCCAGTACCCGGAAGCGACATTCACAGCAACGGCTATCACGCCTCAAGCAGCCGAGTTCACGGAAGGCACAGCCGTTCCGCTAACTATCGAAGGAACATTAACGGTTAAGGGTGTCGAGAAAGCAGTTACTTTTGATTCCAACGCCATGTATCAGAACGGTCAGCTTCTACTGTCCGGCACTACGAAAGTCACGTTCGCTGATTTCGGAATGGCCAGCCCGCACACCGTCGTATTAGAAACGGAAAACGATCTGTCTGTTCAGCTTGAACTTATATTGGCCCAAGCGTAATCCTATTCAATCAGAAAGAGAGGCAGGTCTGGTGACCTGCCTTTTCGCGTTTCTAGCATTTGGCCAGCACTCGCACTCTAATTATTCATATAGTAATAGATATCAACAAATAGAGGAGAATGCTCATGCCTTTAAAACCGAAAATCAAACCGCCGAAATCAAAAATCGTTCAAAAGCGTCAGACCGGCGGTAAACAAGTTCGTGCGAAGCAAGTAATCAACCCTGGGTTTACGGATCCTTTCTTTTCCCCATGGCGCGACGTAGGCGATGTTTATTTATCGACGCTGCGTCCTAACGTCGGTGCACAATCCGCTTTTTATGCCGTTCAGCCCGGTCGTACCGGTTCGCTTACGCAGCGTGTTACGCTGGGAAGCGCCGGAACTACAGGTCGATATAGGCTAAGTTTCAGCGTGCTTGCTGATCGCAACAATAATGGAGGGGTGCTTCAGGTTAGTTTCCTGAATACCGCCCTTAGTCGAACTTTCCAACTAAGAACGTTGGCTACTACCAGCTATCAGACGATAATCATTGAATTTACGCCTGCAAACATAGGCAACGCTTCCAGTGTCGAATTGGAATTACGAGTCAATGGGGCCGGTAACGGACCATCCTTCATGTTTCTAGATACGGTGGTCATCATTCCCATCTAACTTAAAACAAGCTCGGCAGTTTAGTTGCCGAGCTTGCTCCTAACGTACATCTATTAATGTCCAGAAGCATATTCTTCTAGCTCGGACGCCGGATCGAACTTTTCCTTGCTCATAGCTAGTGCTGCAAGAAGCGCAATGACCGCCGGGATAATAGCCCATGCGAACGTTTGAACGAGTGACGAGGACAACGCCTCCGCGATCTGATCGAGAACTTGGGTCGGAATATGCTCCCGTGTCGCCGGAGTAAGAATTTGACTCGGATCCCCAAGATCGATACCTTCTGGCACTTCACCGCCGATACTGAACTTGGCAGCCAGCTTATTCGTAAAGATATGACTCTGGATAATGCCGAATACGGTAATGCCCAGCGTCATTCCAAGCTCCCTCGTAAAGTTCAGCGTAGAGCTCGCAGAACCGCGTTGTCTTGCCGTGAAGCCATGAATCGCCGCGTTGCTCAGCACGGAGAATGATGCGCCAATGCCGAGACCGATCAAGATCATGAAGATCGTAAGGATGAAACGCGACGAATCTGGCGTAAGAGTCGTCAGAAGTGCGATGCCTATGACAAGCAGCGTTAATGTCGCGATCATGATGGAGCGATACTTAAACTTCGTAAGCAGCGATCCTCCCCCAGCGGCAGTAACGACTGAACCTAACATCATAGGGAGCAAAATAAGTCCCGAATTCGTTGCCGATCCGCCGATAACGCCTTGAATGAAGATCGGAATATAGACCGAAGCGGTAATAAAAGCTGCGCCGCTGAACAAAGCCATCATATTGCTTGTCGAATAGAGACGGTTCTTGAACATGCCGAACGTAATAATCGGTTCTTGAGCACTTCGTTCGATGAAGACGAAACCAACGATAAGGAATGCAAAAGCCAAAAACAATCCGATGATCATGCCGGAGTCCCAAGCGTATTCCTTGCCGCCAAGCTCAAGCGCGAACATGAGGCAGACGATCGCGGCTACAAGCGTAAATGCGCCCATATAGTCGATTTTTTGCTTAGAATGCTCGACAGATTCCTTGTAGAACAACGTAATCAGGCCGAATGAAATAAGGCCGAGCGGCAAGTTAATGTAGAAAATCCACGACCAATTGATGTAGTCCGTAATGTAGGCGCCTAACAGCGGTCCGAAAAGGCTGGATAAACCGAATACGGCGCCGAACAACCCGCCCATCTTGCCGCGCTTATCCGCTGGCACGACATCGAACATGATCGTGAACGCGATCGGCAATACAGCGCCGCCGCCGATCCCTTGAATCGCGCGATAAATGCTAAGCTGCACGATAGACTCCGCAGTGCCGCATAAAGCAGAGCCTATCATGAACACGATGATACCGAATATGAAGAAACGCTTGCGGCCGTACATATCCGATAATTTGCCGAAGATCGGCATGCCCGCCATCTCCGCTACCATATAAGCGGAAGTTACCCACATCAATTTGTCAAAACCGCCTAGTTCCCCAACGATCGTTCCCATAGCCGTTGCCACGATCGTATTGTCCATCGATCCCATGAGGACGGCCAGCAGCAGACCCGCAATGATGATCCCCATATTGTTTCTTTTAACCACGTTGCTTACTCCCTCCACGCACTCTTGCGTCTTCTTTCTAACTTACATGCCTTCTGCCAGCATATGCTTCAAGAACCGGCCTGTATAAGAAGCTCTCACTTCAGCCACTTGCTCAGGCGTGCCTTCAGCTACAAGCATGCCGCCTGCTGCGCCGCCTTCCGGGCCAATATCGATCACCCAGTCAGATTCCCGAATCAGCTCCAGGCTATGCTCAACGACGACAACGGTATTGCCAGAATCGACGAGCTTGCTGAGCAGCACATGCAGCCGCTTGATGTCCGAAGGATGGAGACCGGTTGTAGGCTCGTCCAGCAAATACAGCGTATGATCTTTCGAGGGTTTGCTCAGCTCCTTCGCTAACCTGATTCGTTGACCTTCACCGCCGGATAATGTTTTGACCGACTGACCCCATTTCAAATAACCGAGCCCCACCTCGCAAAGCATTGCGACAAGCGCTGCAATCTTCGTCTCCGAGCTTAAGATTGGCAGACTTTCCTGTATGGACATATTGAGCAAATCGGAGATCGAATACCCTTCATATTGGACTTCCAGCACTTCGTCTGTAAATCTCCTGCCTTTGCAGTCATGGCACTTCACCTCTAGATCGGGCATGAAGTTCATGTCTACCGTCAACACGCCCAAGCCTTGGCATGTCTCGCAGCGCCCTCCCGGTGTATTGAACGAGAAGTGCTTCGAAGTGAGCTTCCGCTTCTTAGCCTCCGGCAAAGCCGCGAACAGCTGACGCAAATGCGTGAATACATCGGTATACGTTGCGACATTCGAACGCTGCATTCTTCCCATTGGCGTCTGATCGAAAATGACTGTATTCCCCGCCTGTTCTTCTGCGAGAATATCGAATACGAGCGTCGACTTCCCGGAACCCGATACCCCCGTTACGGACACCAGCTGCCCCAGCGGGAAATGGACTTCCGGGATGTTCACATTGCGAAGCTTCGCATTCTTAACCGTAATCTGCTTGCCATTGCCTTTCCTGCGAAAGCGATCAGAAGCGGAAGTAGCAGCGGCTGCCCTCTGCTTCTCTTCCCTCAAATAAGCGCCCGTGACCGATGACTCGCTTGTCAATAAGTCTTCCAAGCTGCCCTCGCCTACAACGGTGCCGCCGTACAGGCCAGCCCCCGGTCCGATATCGATGATATGATCGGCCGCTCGCATCATTTCGACGTCATGCTCAATCACGAGCACCGTATTGCCTAGATCGCGAAGCTCTTGCAGGACTCGAATAAGGCCGACCGTATCGCGGGGATGAAGCCCCGTCGTCGGCTCATCGAGAATATACAGCACTCCGGTCAGACCCGACCCAAGCAGCGATGCAAGCCGTAGACGCTGTGCTTCACCGCCGGACAACGTTACCGTCTGACGGTTCATCGAGAGGTAACCAAGTCCGACATCCATAATCCGTTTTAGCCGGGTTGGCATGTCGTGAAGAATCGGTTCAAGCAGATGCAGCCCCTCTGTCGGGATCGTATCCCTCAACGCATTCGTCCATGCGTATACTTCGCCAAGCGACCAGTCCGATACATCCGTAATCGATGTGTCTGCCACTCGAACTTGACGCACCTCTTGTTTCAATCGTGCGCCGAGGCAAGCCGGACATTGCTGTTCATGGAAGAAGCCGCCTTCCTTTTCCTGCGTTCCCGCTTCCGCTTCTTTCTCCTTATAGCGCCGCCATAAACCAGGGATGACGCCTTCGAACTTCGTACCTTGGACAGGCTTAACATTCGGATAATGACGTTTGAAAGCTTCGCTTTCCACGCCGTAATAGAGCAAATCCCTTTGAACCTCGCCATAGTGCTTCAACGGCTGATCGGGATCGAGCTCGAAACGATAATGCTTAGCCGCCGCTGCGAGTATGCGAATCTGAATATCGCGATGAACGCCGCTCAGCGAGGCAACGCCTCCTTCGCGCAAGCTTAGCTCTGGGTTGAAGACCGCCGCTTCATTGATTCTGGCCACATGGCCAAGCCCGCCGCATGACTCGCAAGCGCCTTCCGGCTTATTGAAGGAGAAGTGCGACATGCCTAACTTCTCAAGCTGCGTGCCGCAATGCGGGCAGCCTATCGTCTGACGCTCCATCCAATCGTCTTCCTCCGTGATGGCTCCTTGCGGCTCGAATGAGGGCGCGATTATTTCGCTGCATGATGGACATACCCTTTCGCCTAGTCTGGCGAAAACAAAGCGGACGAACGTATAGATATCCGTCACCGTCCCGACCGTCGAACGCGGATTGCGATTGGTCACATGCTGCCCAACGCTTATAGAGGGCGACAATCCTTCGATCGCATCCACCTTCGGCTTGCTGATGGAATCGGATGTCATCCCCATAGAATCCAAGTACAGCCTTTGACATTCCCGTTGGAGCGTATCCATCGCTAACGTTGACTTGCCCGAACCTGACGGCCCGGTAACAACGACAAGCTTGTACTTTGGAATCGATACATTTATATTTTTTAAGTTATTTTCCCGCGCGCCTTTGATCATGATCCTATCTTTCATCAAAAATGAAACCTCCCTCGCTTTATTTTGCACTTAAAGATCGTTTAGTATAGAATGTATTTAATTGTTCGATTCATCAAATATCTCTATTATCTAATATCTCGCTTATCAAGATATTTATATCTTAAGAGGAGGTTTGTTCTTTTGTCAAGTCAACAACCTACGCCAACAACTCATCTGCAGGAGCAGCTCGCTCTGCGCATGCGGGGACTCGGAAGCCGTACCGTCTTGTATCAACAAAACGTTGCTGCAGCGCTCAAGGTATACAATAGCGATTTTCTGTCCGTCGATATTTTGCGCGAAAGAGGTCCAATTACGGCAGGCGAGCTGTCCAAGTTAACCGGCCTATCCACCGGCAGCGTTACCGCGCTAATCGATAGGCTGGAGAAGAACGGCTTTGTCCGCAGGCAGAATGACCCCAATGATCGTCGCAAAGTCATAATCGTTCCGATATACGAAGAGAAGGAAGACGTCAGCCATATTTATATGCCGCTTAACGATGCCATGATGGAGCTGGCCTCCACCTATTCAGATGAAGAACTTACACTTATCACGCAGTTTCTAGACAAAGCAAGCAACGTTATAGAGGAGCAAATGACTGCGCTCAGCTCCACCACACGCAGCAAATCAACGTCTTAACCACTTCGCTCTATCTGCGGCTACCAAAAACAGCCCTGCATCTCCATTATGGAGAGCAGAGCTGTTTCGTATAATCACATACTAATGCGCGAGCGCAAGCGCGGAAGATTGGATGAATCGAACGTAATTGGCCGCTTCCTGCTTGAGACGATCATCCGTTATCTCCATTGCACCGTAAATTTCGAACGACGGCAAATAGGTGCCTCCGCATCTTTTAATCGTCCGCTCGATCGGCCGGAACAGCTCGCTAAGCGTATATTCATTGTCGCCGCCGGATCGGTATGAATTCCATGTGCCTCCAGCTGTTGTCGCGATCGCGAACTCTTTGCCGTGGAGATGATTTCCGCCAGGACCGTATGCCCAGCCGTACGTTAACACGTCGTCGAACCATTTTTTCAAGAGCGGCGGGCTGCTATACCAATATAGCGGGAACTGCAGCACAATACGGTCATGCGCAAGCAGCAGCCCGTGCTCTTTCTCCGCGTCGATGTCCCAACCCGGATACTCCGCGCTTAGATCGCGATACGTAACGTTCGACTCCTCCATGGCAGCAGCTGCCAGCGCCCGGTTAACCCGAGATTCGCCAATATGGGGATGCACAGCAATAATCATTATGTTCATAACAACCATCCTTTGTTCGATAATTGCAGAATCGCGATCTACACCCCCATTATGGACTCGATGCAAAGTTTAGGAAAGTACGCAGTTTTTACGTACTTGGTACGGTTAACCATACTTAGTACGCTGGAAAATCGTACTCCACAATAACGGGATTCATCTGTTAAAATGCAAGTATCAGTCTTAGCACTAGATAGTCGGGAGTGAATCGTAATGGGACTAACGAACGGAATCATCGCTACGCTGCAAGTCATCGGGGGCAAGTGGAAGCCGCTTATCTTATTCCTATTGCTGAATGAAGGAACGCTTCGATTCGGAGAACTGCGGCGTTTGCTGCCGAATATTACGCAAGGCATGCTGACGAGCCAGCTTCGCGAAATGGAACGCGACGGTCTTGTCGTTCGCCGGGTATATCAGGAAATTCCGCCGAAGGTCGAATATGAGTTGTCCGAGCATGGCCGTTCGCTTCATCAGGTGCTGGCCGATATGTGCGGTTGGGGCTTTACCCATATCGATTATATGAAAGAGACGAATAACCAAAGCGATGATGAGGCGGCTCTCTCGCCAATCAGCAGCGGCAACAACTAGTTTCGCAGTTTAGTTGCCAGTCTATCGTTTTTGTGATAAAACGAACTTATCTTTCTTATATTTGGAAGAAAAGGAGCTGCGTATACGACAATGGAGAAAGCTCTACTTGGCCGGACAGGATTGCCGGTAACGAAACTTAGCTACGGCGCTATGGAAATTCGAGGTCCACGCGTATGGAGCGGAAGGCCCTTCGAGGATACAGACGCGGAGCGCATCTTGAATGCCGTACTGGACTTAGGCATCAACTTCATCGATACCTCTTACGACTATGGCAGAAGCGAGGAATTAATCGGCCGTTTCATCAGCCATCGCCGGGATGAATACATTCTCGCCACGAAATGCGGCTGCTGCGTCACCGATCGCGGCGACCATGACGAAACCTCTCATATTTGGACGCGCGACAACCTGCTGCATAATATAGACACGAGCCTGACAAGAATGAAAACAGATTATATCGACCTACTCCAACTGCATGGCCCAACACCGCAGCAGGCCGAGGAAGGCCAACTGGTCGATGTTCTGAAGGAAATCCAAGCAAGCGGCAAGGTTCGTTATATCGGAGTGTCCTCCTATCTCCCCAACCTGCCCCCGTTTGTCGAATGGGGCGCATTCGATACGTTCCAGCTTCCCTACTCCGCCTTGGAGCGGGAGCATGAAGATTGGGTAACGAAAGCTGCCGGCACCGGAGCTGGAATCATTGTCCGAGGCGGCGTTGGCCAAGGCGAGCCGGGAGTCGGGCGCGGATCGACAGACCGTTGGAGCGCATGGGAGGAGGCAAAGCTTGACGAACTGCTGGAGCATGGCGAACAGCGAACGGGCTTCTTGCTTCGCTTCACCTTGTCTCATCCGTCCATGGCGACGACGATCGTCGGAACGAAGAATCCTGATCATTTGGCGGAAAATATCCGCTATGCCGAGATGGGGCCATTGCCTGACGAAGTGTATGAGGAAGCGAAGAAGCGTCTTGATGCGATCGGACGCAAAGCATTAACCATCGCGTAAGCGACAACCCAAATAGCTCATTCCTAGGCCAACATGGGCCATGTGGAATGAGCTTTTTTTAATAGGCAATCCCTATTAATCCAACGCTACACTAAGCGTCCAATGGTTCGTCGAATGTCCTTGTACTTGCTTTACTTTGCCAATTCGATGTGCATAATCAACGCTATCCATATAGCCGGAAGCAGGCTCGATGGCGAATGTGTAATCGTCGAAGCCGCCATAGTTGGCCCAGATGGCCAAATAAGGATTGTCCTCCGGAGAGAAGCGGAATGAAATGCGATCGCCCGTGACTGGATCCGTCAAGCTTGCGTATCCGTCCTGCAAAGCATCCGTGAAATAATATTTCTCCGCCGCCAAGGTTGAGCCGTCCTCCATAACGGACAGGTTGACTTCAGCTCCGTTATTTGTCGAAGCTATAGGGAAGCTCGTCACGTCCAGCTGTTTTCCGATTCTATCAAGATGAGAGTATGAGATCTGAATATTGCCGCTGGACGGCTCGGTATCAAGCTTCATGCCGGGACTAACGGCTAATAGTGGATGGGCTGCCCACAAATAAGAGAACACATGCGGCGTAGTATTATCTAGCCGGTAATCGATCTTCAGCTCATTGCCAACAAGCGCGATTGTCTTCGTCAGCCGATAGGGCACTTGAACGCCCTCGACAGACAGAATTAGCCGATCGCCATCAAATTCTCGGGTCCATGGCATACACCATACTTCGCCGTGATCCGGATATCGCTTATCCGTCCAAGGCTCATCCGGACAGGGACATGCTAGTATAGTCGGGAACATCTCGTCCCATCCTCCCCGATCCCCTTCGCCCCAGGACATGCCATAATGAAGCTCCTCCCAGGGCCGATCCGTACGATGAATCCACTCCCTTCCGGAGCGCTTATCCTCGAGCGAGATGATTTTGCCTCCCCGTTCCGGAACGATACGAACGATTATCCGTTCGTTGTCAACGATTAAGCACGTATAGCCTTGTTCTTCGCATTCGCTCCATGTAGTGGTCATTGTGATTCCTCGCCTCTTGTTTTTTGAAATAATAAACATAAACTATAGATAGAACAATTTATTGCGGCACAGGAGAGATATCCGAGTGAGAACCGATCTGCGCATGGCGCCATTGTACTTTTCATATGAACGCAAAAGCAGCTACGAAGAACAATACCAAGGCGTATTTCATGCCCATCTAGAAGTCGAAATTTTGATGATCCATGAAGGCCAGGGCTCGATTATCGTCAATCAGCGGAATTACGAGATCAAGCCCGGCATGATCTGCGTATTCCAGCCCTTCCAATTGCATCATGTGCAAACGGTAATTGGAGAAAATACGCCTTTCGTGCGCTCCGTCATTCAATTCGAGCCGTCGCGATATGAAGCCTTCTTTGAGAATTGGCCTGCTCTACATGCTTTCTTCAAGCAATTTCACAAAGGAAAGCCGCCCTCTCCCGGGTATTACGAACCTAAGGAGATGGAGCGGCTATCGCATATTTTGCTAAGTCTGCAAGAGACGATAGAGAGCTTGTCCAAGGATCAATATCTCGAGGAGTTCTCTCTTTTCCTGATCGCTTTTTTCCGTACCTTCAGAACGCTGTACGAGAGCCGGCGCTTGGATTCGCAGGCGGAGCCGCAAACTCGTCAACCGCACCAAGCCGAGAAGATCATGGAGTGGCTGGAGAGCCATTACAATCAACCCTTGCGCCTGGAGAAGATGAGCACGGATTTGCACCTTTCTCCGCATCACTTGTCTCATTTATTCAAGGATTGCACGGGCAGCACGATATCGGAGTATTTAACCGCCAAGCGAATGCAGCAAGCCGTCATTCTTCTTCAATCGAGCGATTATGCCGTTTCCCGAATTGCCGAGGAGGTAGGCATTACGAACAGTTCCCACTTTTGCAAGTTATTCAAAAACCATTTCGGCTCGACGCCTTACCAATACCGCAGGCAATGGCAGGATGACGTCAAATAATTCGAATCGCGTCCCGCTGTGCGATTAAGCTGAGCTCGGCCGCCTTGAAGGCATGCTCTTGGGTCATTGCGTTCTCCGTGCGATGCAAGCAGTCCAAGATCAGCTGTCCGAAATAAGGGAATCCTACCCTGCCTTGCACCTGAATATGCTGCTCTCCCGCCCCGTTGACGAGATACACATGTTCTCCCGTCGCTTCTCTGCCGATATCGACATACTTGCGCAATTCGATGTAACCATCCGTGCCTAAAATGGTCGTTCTGCCGTCTCCCCATGTGCTTAGCCCGTCCGGCGTGAACCAGTCCACTCGGAAATAGCCGGTTGCTCCGTTATCCCCGATGAACGTGGCATCCCCAAAATCTTCAAAGTCCTTATATTGCGCGTGATGATAGTTGGCTACTTTACTATGAGAGAAGATCGCATGGCGAGCGCCGGTGTAATACAAAAATTGCTCGACTTGGTGGCTTCCGATGTCGCACAGAATACCGCCAACGGACTCCATCTTGAAAAACCAATCCGGTCTTTGGTTCGCGCTCATTCGGTGGGGTCCAAGCCCGATGACTTGCAGGACGCGGCCTATCGCGCCTTGCTCGATCAGCTGCCCCGCATAGATCGCGCTTTCCGAGTGTAACCTTTCGCAGTAATACACCGCATATTTCCTGCCTGTTTCTTTCACCATGGCGCGCGCCGATTCCAACTGCTCCAATGTCGTGAAAGGAGCCTTATCCGTGAAATAATCTTTTCCTGCCGCCATGACGCGCAAGCCGAGCGCGCAACGCTCCGACGGGATCGCAGCCCCCGCGACTAAGATAACGGATGGATCAAGCAAAATCTCATCCAAAGACGTTGCGACGCGGGCACCCGGAAATTTAGTGGCAAATTCGCTTGCTTTCGCCGTGTCAGGATCGAACACCCATTTCAGTTGACCACCCGCCTCTTGAAGTCCGTTGCACATCCCGCCGATATGCCCGTGGTCTAAAGCTGCAGCCGCGAAAATAAATTCACCTGGTTCGCATACCGCATTACATGTGCCAACTGGCGCAAAATGCATCCCGCTGATCTTCTCCATATGGCTTCTCTCCTATGCTTTGTAGTCGCTGCCGGTAGATATCGAGAGCGCTTGGAAGTTTTCTATGGATTTATTTTTTTCATAGAAATGGGTCGCATTGGCCTGAATGCCTTCTCTTGAATAAAAGACATCATCCGGCTGCAACGGCAGCTGGACAAGCTGGCCTGTACTTGCCGATTTATAAATCGCCGTAATCATCTCCAAAGTCTGTCTGCCGCTGATGCCATCGATCAACGGAGCGGTGTTCTTCTCGATGGCAGTAAGAACATCGTCAATTTGTCCGGCATGCCCTTCGTGAACGACTTCGGGCAAGCTCTCGTAATAAGCATGAAGCTGCTTCTCCAATTCGGTATCCTTCTCGGGGAATCCATTGGAGAGCGAAGTCGACGCCGTTACTTTCCAAGGGACGGACACTCTGGCTTTGGCTCCTTGGAATATTAACTGCTGTTCTTCGCCATGGTGGACGACGGAGCTCGTAATTTGCCCCAATGCCCCGTTATCGAACTTGAGCATGCCGATAGACAGATCCTCTACTTCGGCATTGTCATGGGATACGTTGCTCATGAAAGCTTGCACTTGATTCGGCCTGCCGTTCATCCAAAGCATCGCGTCGATATGATGTACGGCATGGTTTAGCGTCGGTCCTCCGCCCTCTTTCTCCCAAGTGCCTCTCCACCACAAATCATAATAGCAATGGCCGCGCCACCAGAAAGAGTCTACTTGAACATGCACGATATCGCCCATCAGCTTGCTGTCGAGAACGGATTTTAATTTCATCATCGGCGTTCTGAAACGGTTTTGCGCAACGACGGACAATATTTTCCCGGTTCTGCGGGCAGCATCATTCATTAAATCGCATTCCTCCAAGGAGGAGGCCATCGGTTTTTCTACGAGTACGTGCTTATTTGCTTCCATAAAATCGACCGCCAGAGAAGCATGCGTGTAAGGAGGCGTGCAGATGGATACGAGATCAATATCTTCCGCCAGCAAATCCTGAACGTTTTTATAGCCTTTGGCCTCAAGCCCGAACTTCTCGATCTGGGCCCATGCTTTGTCTTCATAACTGTCGCTAATAGCCACAATCTTGCAGCGGTCCGGAAACTTTAAATACGACTCAATATGTGCGCTGGAGATGGCCCCTGCGCCGATAATAGCAACCTTAAGCATCTTTTAACCTCCAATGGATTTGATGCTTTTATCGTAACAAGGACACCGCCCGAATTGTGACTTCATATTGCGTAAAAATACCGCTACTTTGCGGAGGAAATTCAGACTAGACATATGATGAAAAAGGCAAGCTCGGTGAGCCTGCCTTTCTCATTTTTATAGGTTGTTCTATTGGCTTTTGCTTGCGAGAAACGCAGAGGCCTGCGCCCTGACTTCGGTTTTCACTTTGTCGATGCCTGCCGCCTTCATCTTGTCATTCAGCGTTGCAATCGCGCTGTCGACGTCTTTGACGGCCCCGATCGTAATCGGGAGGAAATATTGGGCCGCAACGTTTTTCAAGTTTGCAACCTCCGACTTGATGCTCTCCGTATTGGCCGCAAATCCTAGATAGGTTGCCGGCGCAAGATAGTCTTTGATTTTGCCGTTCAAATCAATGTATGAATCCGTCCACGAAACGCTAGGCTTGAAGAAATCTTTGTTAACGAACCAGAAGCCTGCCGCATCGGCCGGGTACGTGTTCGTATCCGGTGTCACTCCATCTGGAAGTGTAAGCTTATCGTCGCCAGTAATAGCGTAATGTTTTCCTTCGATGCCATAATACGCCAGATACACATAAGACTCGTCCTGCATGATCAGATCAAGCGCTTGCAAGGCTCTCTCTGGATTTTCCGAATTTGCAGCTATCGCAATACCGTTATTCAGCCAGCTGCTTGACGGAGCATGACTCGTTGGAGAAAGCACAGGCATAATATACGTTTCGATTCCTTTGTCTTGGCAGCTCGCCAATGTCGCTTGAATATCGATGGAGTTGCCGAACGCCACGCTCGCCTTGCCTTCGCAGAAGTTGTCTTTGGAACGTACTTTGTTGGAATACGGATTTTTATTGACGTAACCCGCGTCGTACCACTTTTTCATAATATCGGCTGCATATTTGTACGAGCTTTGGATCGGCTCCTCTGCCAAGGTGATCACTTTGCCGGAAGGATCCTCGTTATCGGTAAACACGCCGATCGACATCGGATCCCCCGAGTCCATCGGAGCGCCTTGATAAGCGAACTTCTCGCTGACGAGCGCGCCGAACGGAGCCGGCAGGTCGTATTGCGAATCCAGGTTCAACGGTATCATATCCGGATAACCTTGCTTGACTGCTGCAAAATAAGAATCGAGCTCGGATATTTTCGTCGGACTGGTTAAACCGGCTTTGTCCATGATGTCTTTGCGCAGAACGATAACGTTCACTTTACGGTCAGGTGTCGTCGTAGGTATCATATATTGCTTGCCGTTCACTTGCGCAGCTAGGTATGCTGCCGGGTCCTGCTTCTCGAAGTATTTTGGCATATACGTTTTCAGCAAATTCTCATCCAGCTCCTTGAACGAGCCTTTGTTCGCTTCCGAATTGTAGAAGTTCCAATCCGCCGCGAACACGAAGTCAACGTCTTCGCCCGATGCAAGAATAAGCGGGTACTTAGAGGCAACATCGCCCCAGCCGATGTAATTGATTTCGAGCGTTGCGTTTATATCGTTCTTAAGCTTCTCGTTGAGCGCTGCCATCACTTCGGGCATTCCCTTCGGTGCTTCGCCTAGCAAATATCCGACGAGTTTGACTTCTTTGGAATTGTCCGGCCCCGCTGCCTCCTCCGTCGACGCCGGCGCATTACTTGATTCTGCCGGAGCATTCGTAGCTGGGCTGTTCGTCTTGTTGTTGTTGCCGCTGCAAGCGGCCAGTACCATTGCAAACATAATTACCGCTAAAATGGCTAGACTGCTTCTTTTCACTGCTTTCATCTGATTGCCTCCCTTTTTTTCGTTCAAATCATTTATATATAAATTCCGTCATCCATCCGGAACCTATATTCAGCCTTTGACGGCACCGATCGTAATGCCGCTTACGAAGTACTTCTGCACAAATGGGAACACGAGTACGATCGGTCCCGTAGCTATGACGGTCATCGCAAGCTTGAACGTTTCCTTTGGCGTGTCCAGATTCGATACATGCTGTGCCATAGCCGCTGATAAATTAATGGCCGACAGCATCTTGTAGAGCAAGTATTGCAGCGGCATTAGATAGTCTTTGTTCGTGAACATCATCGCCGTCCACCAGTCGTTCCAATAAGCAAGCGCCGTGAATACGCCGATGGAAGCAAGCGCCGGCTTCGTAAGCGGCAATACCATTTGCAGAAAGATGCGAAAGTCGCCGGCCCCGTCGATTTTGGCCGATTCGATTAACGGCTCCGGAACCGATCCACGGATAAAGCTTCTAAGAATCAGAATGTACAAGACGTTAAACATCGGCGCCAAAATAAGAACCAAATACGTATTCGTCAAGTGAAGATTGCGGCTTAGCCAAATGTAGTAAGGCGCAAGCCCGCCGCTGAACAACGTTGTGAAGAACAGGAAGAAGGATAACGCGTTGCGGTACCTCAGCTCCTTGCGACACAAGACGTACGCTGCCATCGTCGAGATGAATAAGGAGACGACCGTCCCGATGCTTGTCACGATGATCGAAACTTTATACCCAGACAATACATCCTCGGGGTAACGAAAGATGTAGGCAAACGCCTCAAGCGAAAATTCGCGCGGCCAAAACCAATAGCCTTCTCTCATCACCGAGCTTTCCGAAGAGAAAGATCCCGATATGAGCACGATGAACGGCAGCACGCACACGATGGCGATGATGGATACGATCGCGTACGATACGACCGTAAAGAACGGTGAAGAATTCAACTTTTTATTTGTGGTATTACTGCTCAAATTAGTCACCTGCTTTGTAATGGAATGGATAATGATTGATTAGAACAAGGCTTGATCCTTGTCGTATCTGCGCACAAGCCAGTTGGCTCCTAATATAATGATCAGGGTAAGCACCGATTGGTAGAAGCCGACGGAAGAAGCCATGCCGAAGTCTGCCGTTCCCATCAATGATCGGAATGCAAGCGTATCGATGATATCCGTCGCATCCATGAGCAATCCGTTGTTGCCGATCAGCTGATAGAACATGTCGAACTCGCCCCGCATGATCCGTCCAAGCCCTAGCAGCAGCAAAATAATCATGGTCGGCTTCAGAAGCGGCAGCGTTATTTTCGTGATTTTCTGGAACCTTGATGCACCGTCGATCGTTGCCGCCTCATACACCTCTTGATCAATGCCGACGATCGCAGCCAGGTAGAGCACGCTGCCATAGCCGACCCACTTCCATACATACAGAAACGGCAAGATGAGGTACCAGTACCAGGTCGTCGAGTAAATATCGAGCGCATCCACATGGAAGTAAGCCAGTATGCGATTGATGATGCCGTACTCGTAGTTCAAAAAGTTATACACGAAAGCCGATACCGTAACCCAGGAAATAAAATAAGGCAGAAACATTAACGTTTGCGACAGCTTCTTAAACCACTTCTGCTGGATCTCAGAAATGACGATCGCTGCCAATATCGAGAAAAAGGTGTAACAGCTCAAAAAAATGACGTTGTATACGATCGTATTTCGCGTAACGAGCAACGCTTTGCCCGACTGAAAAAAGTAAGTGAAATTATCAAAGCCTACCCAAGGACTTGCAAAGATACCGCCCTTTAACGTGTAGGATTGAAACGCCATGACGATGCCCGCCATCGGGACATAAGCAAATATAATGAAATAGATCGCTATCGGGGCAAACATCAGGTAAAGCACCCAATTGGATTTCACATCTTTGAAAAGACCGTTTTTCTTTCGATTACGCGGCTTCTTAGCGGCTAATACGGCCTCTAATCCCGCACTCGTATGTACTTTCGCGCTCACGTTCATCACCTTCCGTTCTCGTTTCTCTTGTGTCGCTCTCTCCTTCTTCATTTTAAGTGAGGGGACGATATCGACGTAATGCGACAAACCTACGATTACCTTTGAATTCCTATGCTGACCGATGTTTGCGGCCAAAAGAAAAAGCAGCCGGAAGCTGTGATGCTCCCGACTGCCCCTATTCGAATCTCGGTTTAGATCTTAGTCAACGACCAATCGTCCACCCGCAGCCAATTGCCTGCATTAGCAACGCTATATACGCCAATCTGCGCCGATCCGTTCGTGACGACAATATTGGAAATGGTAATTTCGGTCCAGTTGTTGATCGTATTGTTGATCGCAGCGTTTTTCTCCGTTCCTCCGAAGTTTTTTACGAAAATTTGCGCGATAGACTGCCCGCCGCCGCTCTTCACCCACGCCTTCAACGTGTATGTACCGTTCGGCAGTCCCGTAACGGTCTGATACATGCTTGCGCTGTAGGCAGATGCGCTATATTGCGTCATGGCGTAACGTCCCGTTCGTCCGGGAGAAATATTGGAGTTCGAATCCGTCGTTACGTTTTTCCAATTGGACCATCCGGTTAACGTACTCAGCGTAATTCGATCCGCCTCGTAGCTCGGATTCATGACATAGTTATTGCCGGCCGCCACGCTCCAAGTACCTGCCGCCGCATCCAGATCGAACTTGCTTAAGGAATTAAGCACCGGCGTTGTCCCGCTGAACGTAACCGGCATCCATTGGTTGTACCCGAGCCCGTTGCCCGCGAAGTCGCTCCAACGATCGCCGGCGAACAGGATCGTCGTTCCCGCGCTTCCTTGCACTTTGATGAAAAAGCCGGTTTGGGTGACATGCGAATAGTCCTTATCCGAATTAATCATCACAAATTCGCTGGAGTAAGGTCCTGTTATGTTAGCGGATGAAATGCAATACGCTTTCGAAGCGTTCCAGCCATGAAGGTCGGAGGAGCATAAGTAATAAAGGCCGTTCTGCTTGAACATGGCATTGCCCTCTCGTCCGCCCTGCGTGCTTTGGAACACCTGCGTAGCCGGCTCGATGTTCAAATAATCCGACGTTCTCAGCTCCGAAACATACAGGCGCGATCTTCCGTTCGCGTTGCTGAATACAAGATAGGCTTTACCGTTATCGTCTACGAAGGTCGATTGGTCGCCAGGCAGATTGTTCACGACGTTCGTTATCGAGGTTTGGACATGATGGAACGTAAAGTTACCCGTTGGCGTGCTGCTGGTGGCGAAGGCCGTGCCGGAGCCGGCTGGCCCCGCATATTGCGTCAGCAGCACATACTGCTGAGTGTTGGAATTATAGACGACTCCCAGCCTGCCGAGCCAATCCGGATCCCATGTCGATCCCTCAGGACCGGCCGTAATGACGTTGCCTTGGAACGTCCAGTTGACCAAATCCGTCGACGAATAGCAAGTCACGGCAGCGAAGCTGGTATCGCCGTTTTTGCCGCTTGGGTTATTATAGTAGGTGACCGCCCCGTTATATTTGACTCCATACCAGTAATACGTGTTGCCAACCTTCAGAATATTGCCGCCTTGTGAATAAATCGGATTGCCCGAAGTATCTTTCCAAAATATATCGTTCGTCAGGGTTGCACTGGCAGCGCTTGCAGGCACTGCGCCGAAGGAGAAGGCGGTAATGAATACGAGCAGGAAACATTGGAGCAGGCTGTAACGTTTAATTCCCTTGATCATCTTAATCATCCTTTCCTCATTGTGATAATAACGAATGATTGGTACATGATTGGTTTGCCGCTATCCTTTCTGATTAGTGGATTGCGAACACATTATATAGCGGGACGATATGAGAAAAGTAGATTGAAAACCTATGATTTCCTTTTAATAGTTTCGTTTTACCATGTTATGGGCACAAAAAAAGCTCGTACGATCGGATTATCCGGTCGAACAAGCTTTTTGATTCTATCTGTTTTTATTAGCCATAAATACCGCTGCCTGCTGTTCGACTTCCGCCTTCACCCTGTCGATGCCAGCTGCTTGAAGCTTGGCGGCCAATGTATCGAACGCAGCGTCCACGTCATCAAACGCGCCAAAATAAATCGGCTGGGCGTATTGAGTCGACACGTTCTTCAATGCGGCAATTTCGGTTTTCACGTTGCTGGAGTTGAACAGAAAGCCCATATAAGTCGTCGGGATCAAATAATGTTCGATCTGCTCCTTCAGCTTGATGTACGGTTCGGACCAGGTTGTCATCGGCTTGAACAAATCCTTGTTCACGAACCAAAACCCGGATGCGTCGGGGGGATAAGTATTCGTCTCAGTCGTAACGCCCTCGGGCAAGCCTATCTTGCCATCGTCTGTCATGACATAGTTGATTCCCTCAATCCCGAAGTAGGTCAAATATACATAGGCAGGCTCCTCCATAATCAGATCAAGCGCTTCCATGGCCCGCTCTGGATGTTTGGAATGAACGCCTATCGCGACTCCATTATTGAGCCATGTCGCATTAGACGATTTACCTGACGGGTATAACATCGGGAACGGATATACCTCGATTCCTTTTTCTGCGCATAGGGAGAACACCGACACCATGTCGTTCGAATTTCCGAACGCGACGCCTGCCCTGCCCTCGCAGAAAGTATCCTTCGACCGCTCTTTGTTCGCAAACGGATTTCGATTGATATAGCCCTTGTCGTACCAGCTCTTCATGATGCCGGCCGCGTACTTCTGAACGCTCAGCATTGGCTCCTCGACCATCGTCCAAAGCTCGCCGGAAGGATTCTCGATATCACTCGTGATCCCTTGCGCCAGCGGCTCGCCGGAATCAAAAGGCGCTCCGGCCCATGCGATTTTTTCAGACAATAGATAGGAATAAGGTGTGGAAAGATCAAATTGAGAATCCAAATTAAGCGGGATCATTTCCGGATAACTTCGCTTGATTTCGGCTAAATACGGTTCTATCTCGGAAAATTTGCTGATCTCTGCCATACCGGCCCGATTCATGACGTCCCTGCGGAACAACGCTACGTTGACTTTCCGGTCGGGACTGGACGTTGGAATCATATACGAAATGCCATTGACGAGAGTCGAATTCCACGCCTCCGGCGGAAGTTTGTCCATATGTCTGGGCATATGCTCATTCAGCATATCCATGCTAAGCGGTAAAAACGCCCCTCTCGTTGCTTCCGATACGTAGAAATTCCAATCCGATGCGAATATGAAATCGATTTGTTCCCCTGATTCCAGCAAGAGCGGATATTTCGACTGCAGGTCGCTCCAGCCGATATATTTCAGTTCGAGCGTCGCATTGATATCTCTTTTCAGCATAACGTTAAGAGCTTCCAGCACCTTAGGCATGCCGATTGGCGCTTCTCCAATCAAATAACCGACCAGCCTAACTTCTTTCTCGCTATTATTGTCCGTTATTCCCGATTCGTTCATGTTGTGTTGCTGCGGATCATTATGGCTTGAGCAGCCGGATAAACAAGTCGATATGACAATAATAATCGCCGCTAACAACAGAATGAAATTGCCGACTCTATTCAACAGCAAGCCCTCCTTTGACGCCAAATCTCTGATCTGGCAAATGAAGCAGCACGCGAGTGCCTGCCCCGGGCTTGCTTTCGTATTTCATTCCGTAGGCCGCTCCATAGGAGAGCTGCAGCCTCTCCTGGATGTTGCGCACGCCGTAGCCGCCGCTGCTTTTGCCACTGTATCCCTTCAAGACGGCTGCCAATACGGGAGCATTCATGCCGACGCCGTCGTCAGACAACGAAAGAACGATGTCTCCCTTATTCTCCCAAGCGGATATGCGAATCGTGCCCTGCTCGCTGTCTTTCTCCATAATGCCGTGCAAGATGGCGTTCTCCACCAATGGCTGCAATAAGATTTTGGGCAGCTCACAATCATACAGTTCCCGAGGCACTTCCAGCTCCAGCCGAATGCCGTCTCCGAATCGCATATTTTGAATGCGGACGTAAGCCTCGATATGCTGCAGTTCACTCTCAAGCGTCACATATTCACGGCCGTTAGACAGGCTGAGCTTATAAAATACGGCCAATTCGTCGACGACGCGCTTAATTTCGCGAGAGCCCGATTCGATCGCCATCACATTGATCAGATCAAGTGTGTTGTACAAGAAATGGGGATTGATCTGTGCTTGAAGCGCCTTCAGCTCCTTGTTCTTCAACTCACGGCCGAACGTTGATTTCTCGTCGATCAGGTTCGACATGTTTTGCACCATGACGTTAAAGTTGTGCGTAAGCTCCCCGATCTCGTCTTCGTTGGCGGGAAGAGAAGCGATTTCGAACTTGCCGTTCTTTACTTTGCGGACATGCAGAATTAACTGACGGATCCGTTTCGTGGCCGATGCCGATACAAAAAAAGATAAAGGAAGCATAAGCGGCACAACGATCAGAAAAATAGAGATGATCCGATTTCGAGCTTTGGTGCTTGACTGTAAAATATCGGAATACGGGACGATCAGCGCGATCATCATCGGCGTGTTCGGAATTTGCTCTACGCCTATCATGTGGCGCTTGCCGTTCACGACATAATTGTCGTTCGAATAGCTTGTTCCGTTCTCAGCTGCCGACATAAGCAAGCGGATATCGGATATCGGTAAATCCAGATTTCGGGTTGAATCCGCTTGACTGAGCAGTTGTCCCTGTTCGTTGAATAAATAAGCCGATGCATGAGGCGTTAGTATGGCATGATCCAACACCGACTGCATCGCAGTCGATTTCACTTTGGCGCGGACGATGCCATCGAACTGTTTGATGTTGTGGGCATTGGGGATTTTGCGAACAACCGTAATCTCTTTGCTATCTGCATCTTCATCTATGGTCGTCGACGGCATCCAAGCGAAGGCCGAATTCGACGCTGCAAAGCTCTGATACCAAACCTCTGACTCGTAATTGTTCATATTCTGAAAATCGGCATTTTCCGTAGCGCCGGCAAGTCCATACCTCATAAACATTTGTATCGTATCGATGTCTTCATTGTAACGGAACTGATTGACGAGCCGTGACAATTGCAGCGCATCCATATGCCATTTGTTGACATCCTCGTATTGCTCCGAATCCGCTGAAACATAAGTTAGAACAAGCGGATTAAAGGTAATGAAATTAAGCACTTCCGTGATTGACTGCGATTTATATTGCAGGTACGACTTTGTCTCGTCTAGCATCTTCTGGGAGGAGTAAAGCGCCGCTTCTTCGTTTTCCTTCTGCGTCATCGTAATGTGAATGAACAGAAGCAGGAGAAACGGAATCGTAATAACGAGCAAGTAAGTCGCAAAAAGCTTGTAACGGATGCTTAAATTCGAGAAACGAATCGTCTTTCGTTTCATTTGACGACACGCTCCCGATATTCGCTTGGCGTGATGCCCTCGCAGCGCTTGAAGAAGGTAGTAAAATAGTTCGCGTCCGTGAAACCGAGATTCATCGCAACCTCAAATAACTTCACGTTCGACTCGCGCAGCAGCTCCTTCGCCTTATTCATTCTCGTCTCCGTAATAAACTCCTTGATCGTCTGGCCGCGCTGCTTCTTGAAGAATGCGCATAAATACGTTTCGCTGAGCCCAACATGATCCGCAATGGACTTAATCGTAAACCCTTTTAAGTGAAAATGGGAATGAATGTAGCGGTCGATATCGCGCATCTTGCCAGAGCCCGGTGAATTGCCCTCGTCCTGGCGCTCATCCAGCAAATCTAGAAACGTTAGTACGTACTGCTCTAACGCCGACAAGCTTGATACGCGATCGATTTCCTTCCACATGTAGCGTCTCTCTGTATCCTCCGACAGCTCTGCCAAGCCAAGCTGAACCGCAATCTCCATAATGGCTAACAAAAACTGAAAGTACGTATCCTTCAATCGAACAATGTCCAGATCCATGCGGGTACGTGCATATGATGTCCACTGCTTCAACGTTCTCCTCGCATCCTCCAATTGTCCTCTGCGCAATTGATCCCTCAGTCGACGGACTTCCTCCCAATTCGTAAGCAGCGGTTCATGTCCGCCAAGCGAATCCGAGAATATAGGATTCGAATGATTATAATAGTACTGAAGCGAGCTGGCTAGCGATGCCAGCTTATACGAAGCGGGAATACTGGCTAAATCCATGATCGGCTCGCCGATTCCTAGCTTTAATTCTATCGTTGTACCCGCTATGCCGCTTAAGATAGCCGATATATGTTCAATCGTTTCTCGACCGGACCGATAAGCACTACGGTATTCTCCAGGCAGGACGAGCACAAGCCGGTTGGAAGAATCAAAACCGGCAATCACCTTCAACGATAAGAGCTGCGATTCGCGATTGATCGCATCCAGCATCCAGTCATGAACGGGCGCCGGGTCTTCGGGATGGTCGCCAGGATTCCAATAGAGGTTCGCCGCTATGACCGTATAAGGGCCATGGATCGGAAGTAGAAACGTATCTTGGCTGCGAAGTGCCGGCTCGACATGCGGCGAGCCGGGATAAGAAATCAGCTTTTTAACCATTTCTTGCCGGAGATAGGGCAAGCTGCGATCGATGTCGGCCTGCAGCTGGATTTCCTCTTCCTTCTTCCTACTCTCTTCTCCGCATAATTGAATCGCGGTTTCCACGGATGCGCGTACTTCCCCCAAGATGATAGGCTTCTCTAAATATGTCAGCGCTTTCAAGTGAATGGCCGATTTTAAGTACTCTTTATCTGAAAATCCGCTCAAAAAAATAATCTTGCAATTCGGATCCACTTCCCGGTAATGACGTGCAAAGTCAATGCCGCTCATCTTAGGCATCCGCACGTCGCAAAGGATGATGTCCGGCCGCCAGTCCAGCGCCCTTTCAAGCGCAAGCTGACCATTACGTGCCGTATCCACCTCGCCGATGCCAAGCTCTTCCCATGGAATGTAGGTTCTTAACAATTCTCTTGTACGAATCTCATCTTCTACAATTAACAGTTTCAAGAGAATACCCCCTCGGAACGAGTAAGTTAGCGTTAGGCTACTATTATAAAACAATCACCTATTTATGCCTACTTCGAATATCTATGATTACCTTTGATTTTTGCAGGTGCATGGCTGTGCACAACCGCTGCTTCCTGCAGCAATCTCTCCAGCTCCTGTGCAGCATGTTTTTTTGACAAACGCCTTTTATTGATAGATTATATTCTTATTATTGATGCTAGAGGTCTAACGAAGGACAGGTGGATCATGGAACAGATGACGACGAGCTTTGATTGGGAGAAGCTGTACGTTCTGCCTCACTACGTTCTCGATGAAGTGAAATCTCATCCGCTCACGAGAGAGGCGTATATTACCGATATTGGCTGTTTTCACCAAGCCCATAATCATTTCCGTGAAAGGCCAACGGGATGCGACACCTACATTTTCATTTATTGCGCCGGCGGAGCAGGCTGGGTTCAAACGAACGACAACGAGCGAATCCGTATAACGGAACGGCAGTTCCTTTTCATTCCGGCTGGCATCCCCCATGCATACGGTGCAGATGACGAGAATCCATGGACCATCTACTGGTTTCACCTAAGCGGAACGCAGATCGCCGATTTCTTGCTTCTGCTGGATGCTGAAGCGTCGCCGTCACTGGTCATTCTGCCGGCAAGAGACGAAACGAAGTTTCTCGAGCTCTATCATCAATGCTACGATTTGCTATCGTCCAAGTCATACTCGCTGGTCCATCTCGTAGAAGTATCGCAAACGATTCGCTATTTGCTCAGCTTCGTCATTTCGATCGCTGCCCGCAGGGAAGACAGCAAATCGCAGGGCCATATCGAGAAAGCGATCCGATATTTAAGCGAGCACTTGGAGTCATCCGTTACGCTGGACGATATCGGGCGTCACGTCCAAGTATCCAAGCAGCATCTCAACTTTATGTTCAAGCAGTCCACCGGCTATTCGCCGGTCGACTACTACTTGCGCATGAAGATACAACGGGCTGGGCAGATGCTCGATCTGTCGAATGCATCAATCAAAGAAATAAGCACGATGCTCGGCTTTAAGGATCCGTATTACTTCTCTAGACTGTTCAAAAAAATGAACGGCTGCTCGCCTTCCGAATACCGTAATCACCCGAAAGGTTGAGCCGCCTCACCGCCACTGACCGCTGCATGACCGAATAGGGATGAATAATATACTTATTTTTTCCAATCAAGCTAGCTTGGGATGAATAGATATAGAAATTAACTCTATTTCTTAAACAGCAATCACACTTTACCTTCTACAACCAACTAATTAACGTAATAAGGCTAGAAAGTATACCTATTCTGCCAAATCGAGTTCATTTGGACTGAATAGGTATAGAAACTATCTCTATTTCTTAAAAAACGAAAGGTTGGCAGAACAAATGGGACACCTCATAAGCCTAGTGGCTTTAGGGGTGTCCCTTTCTTGTTCGGTTGCTATTTTATTTTGCGGTAGAGAGCAGCGCCGTAATAAGGTATTGGCTGTATTTGATGGAATACGGCCAATTCCACGCCTTCGAACCGTTCGACCAGCGCTTGATTCACGAACGTATGAACCGTTCCTTTGCGCAGCGGCGTGATCGCAAGATGGAGCTGACGGTTCTCGAGATCGTCCTTGAACTGCTTCAAGCCGATCGGCCAAACTTCGCCGTAGTGAATATGGTCGGTTATGAGCCGGTTGTCCAAGTAGGCAGCTGCAACGTCCCCGTCGTATTCCACTTGCAGGAATAGATCGGACACTTGACTCGGCCAGTTCGGATCGATCTCAACGATTGCGCTTCGCTCCCGCGGATGCTCGATTCGGATGCTTGGCTCGTAAGCCTCAACCTCAATCCGATACGACTGGAACAACCCCGCCTGTCCTGTAGACAATAGGCCATGATCCGCGGACACTTCCTCGGGTACTGGAGGAAATACGTTTATCTCCCACTGTTCCTTCCCTTCAGAAGTCATCATCAACCGTTCATTCTTTGTATAGAGACGGCTTTCGCTGATGAACAGCCTCTCTTCGCCCCATAGCTTGAATTTATAAACCTGAAGCGCTTCTTCTCTTGTCAGAACGAGTATTTGAACGGTTTCATCATTGGCCAAAGTAACTTCCAGCGCATGCTGCTTGCCGACTAGCGGCTTAACGACGATGACATCCGTTTCGGGCGTAATCACAGCGGATGGCTGCGACACTTGCGCCGTCGTTGCACGGTTCAATACGATTTCGGGCTCCAAACCTTCCTGCGCATAGAAGACTAACACGCGCTCACTTCCGCTCTCGATAGCGGTAAGCGGTTGTATCGTCGCAGATACAATGTGTACGCCGGCCATTTCGAGATGGAAAGGAAGTACCGTGCTAACTCCTTGTTTCAACGTAAGCGAGCCTTGATGCGGGAACGAAACCTTGCCTTTCGGCGTCTCCAGCTCAATCCGAACGTCTTCGCGATCGGGCAGCTCCAGATGGTCCTGGAAGTTGTTCAGGAACAGGAAGCCCGAACCGTCCTTCTGACGAACGCACCAACGAAGCGATTGCTTGTCCTCCGGATGGATGTCGGATTGTCCCTCGGGAAGAACCGTTCCCATTGGCGCGATGATCGAGCCGAATGTTTCCATGAAAAGTGCGAGCGAACGGATGCGATCATACGATTTGCCAACCCTGCCGAATTCGCCAAGCGGCGACTGATAATCGTAAGTGATTTTCGGCAGGCCGTATTCATTCAAGTAGCCATGTTTGCCGACCGGATTGGAGCCGCCGTGATACATATAATACCCTAGCAGATTGCTGCCGCTCGCCAGCTTCACCAGCGTCATCGCTTCTACGCTCTCGGGACTTACATTCGGTCTTGCCGTGTAGCTGACCTGCATACCGCCTGCCATCTCGCAATATGCGACCGGATAGTCCTGCGTTTCGTAATTCACGGCTTCCGTAGGCTTCACATGCAAATCGCGGTAAATGTATTCGCCGCTCGGCGGCTGATTCGGTATCCATGGCGTATACGCATATCCGGCAAGCATCGGCAGCGTATCCGTCTCCGGCACCGCTGCGCCTCCCCATGCCGTAGCCGTATAGAACGCAGGCTTTATACCCGCCTCCTCGGCAAGCCGGCGAAGCTCGGCCAGATGCTCGTTGCCGCCTTTGCCCGACGACATGAACACGCCAGCCTTATATCCCCATGAATCCAGCGGAGCTCCGCAATGCATGTATTCATTCTCGAGCTGTACGCCGATAACCGGGCCGCCCTCGGCGAAATACGATCCTTGCGCTTGCTTAGCGATTTGACGATACAGACGTCTTGCGAAGAACAAGTAACGCTCATCGTTGGAACGAATTTCTAGAGGCTTCTCGAATACCCAGTCCGGTATGCCGCCGTTTCTTACTTCGCCGTGACAGAACGGTCCGATTCGCAGGATGAGGCGTAATTCATGCTTGGCGCATAAATCGATAAAATGACGCAGATTACGGCTTTCGTCCCAGCGGAATACGCCCTCTTCCTCCTCATGGTAGTTCCAGAATACGTACGTGGCAATGATATTGACTCCGCCGGCTCTCATCTTTAGCAGCTCTTCCTCCCAATGCAGGTAAGAAAATCGCGAGAAATGGAACTCGCCGACGACCGGCACGATCGGCTTGCCGTTCCAGGTCATATAAAAGTTTGTAAAGTCGAAGGAATCCCCTTTTGGATTCACGGCGTTGCGGTTTGCCAGCTTTCCGGGCGTGATTGCCTTGTTCGGTACGTCCAAATTCAGCTTATAAGTCGCCATGCCAATTTATCCTCCCATATTTCCATGGTTTATTTTTGTAATTGCAATACCTCTGACAGGGTTCCCTCTATGACCTTAAATCCGGCAGGACGGAATATCTCATAACGGAAATGGTCCGCTTTCGCAGCACTTTGCTCAGACCATTCTATTGTCCACTGTTCACCAGGGGAGAGAGAGGGAATGAATAGCGATTGCCAATCAGCCCCAGCCATCATCACCTTAAGGATATAACCTGAAACGCTATAGGAAGGGATGTCATTGCGAACAGTCAGCGTGAGTCTGATAGCCTCGCTCTCAAGTGCCCTCTCAGCTTTAACGGTTATCGGCGATCCGATCTCACGCAATGCTTGATAGGACGGTTTCGGATTCCCGTATATATCCGTCGTCCCGTGTACCCGCTGACGCAATCGCCCTACGCCTTCCTCTCCCATCTGCGTGCGATAATCGTTCAAGCTGAAGAAGATGAGCGCGGCAATTTGGTCATGCTTGCGATACTCTTCCGTCTTTTGCATTAAGATTTGAATTCGCCGGGGATCTCCTCCCTCGAATGCCGGTTCGCATAAGCCGTACTCCGCTACCGTCAACGGTTTATCCGGATAGGCGGCGTTAATTCGGCCAATCACTTCGGACTCGTCCAGCTCTCCGTGCCAAGTGCCGATATAATCGTTCCACATCAGCAAGTCGCCGATGCCGGTCGCGTCTTTGGAAGGGACGGTATGGATGGAATTAGACACATAGTTAATAAACCGCGTGTTGTCCATTCGTTCGATATGCGATCTTAGGTTGTTCATGTAAGCGACGGTTTGCGCCGATTGCCCGTTCACTTCATTGCCGATCCCCCATGCGTAGATGCAAGGATGATTGAAATGTCTCGTTATCATCTCCGCAGCGTGCTGGAGGGCAACGGGAAGGAGCGCATCATCAGGCTCATCCGGCTGCTGCCAATGCGGAATTTCCTCCTGAACGAGCAATCCGTTCCGATCGCACCAGTCAAGCAGCTTGCTGTCCTGCTGCCAATGAAATCTCGTAATGACGCAGTTCGCGTTCTTGATTTGTTCAAGAGTTCGAATGAAGTCCTCCACCGTTTCCGCCATTCCGATATGGGGATTCGAGCCCGGCATCCATTCTACCCCCATTAATCGGACCGGTTCGCGGTTCAGCAGAAGTCTGCTGCCTTCATTCTTGATTTCCCGGAATCCTACTGGGATCGAAAGTTCATCCGAGTACGTACCATCTGCTTCAAGCATCAATTTTAACGTATACAAATGGGGGTGATCGAAATGCCATAACTTCATCTGATCAATCGTTATTTCGTTTATATCAAAGCAGCCATTCTCGATGCGAACCGGATAGGCTTCCGATGCAATCAGCTTGTCCTGATACAAGACATTCACATGAACGGTTGGAAGCAAGTCGGAAGGCAGACCGTTATCCCAAAGCTTGATTTGACCGCTGATCGTACCACGAGAAGCGGTCATGTGTGCTCCCTCAAATTCCGGCTTCGCGATGATTTTGGCATAATCAATCGCTGCAGTACCCGTTATGATCAAGGATACACCTCGAATGATGCCGCCATCGTCCGCCCAGTCGAAGCTGTTCGACATCGGGAGCGCTTGATCGCTGTTCTCGTTGTTAACGGACACCGTTAATAGATTATGGTTTCCCGGCTGTACTTCTTCCGTAATGTCAATTATAAACGGCGTATAGCCGGAATGCTTATGTTCACCGACCCGAATTCCGTTCAGCCATACGGTCGCATCCCGATAAATCGCATCGAACTGCAACCGAAGCAACTTCCCTTCCAGCTCAGAGGGTACAGCCAAATGATACGAATACCATGCTGTCCCGCGGTACTCTTCTAAGCCGTCCTCCACATTCCATGTATGAGGAATCTTTACCTCTCTTGCCGAATCGAGTATATCGGCGTACCAATGATTGTGTAAGCCAATCCCGTCAGGATCAACGAGGAAACGCCAATTGTCTGTTAAGGGGATATTTTCACGATAAGACATCGTCACCCATTCCTTCCTGCTTCAGCATCCAAGCTTATGCAACCGTCAGCTTCCGGTGAATAGCTGCACCTTGATGATTTCGATCCAGTGCCAACGCCTCATCGAATGCCTGAGCTGCTTCTTCGTTCCTTTCTAATCCAAACAGGCCAAGTCCGAGCATGAAACGGCAATGAATGCGGTTTCTCTGGTTCAAATCCTCTTCGAATACAAGGAAATCCGGCAACGATACGGCAAAATAATCGATCTTCACGTCATCAAACATATGCTTCTCCGCAAAATCGATCAACTTGTTGAAGCGCCGCTTCGCTTCTTTCATATTGTTCAACTTCAACCACGCCAATCCTTGATAGAAGATCATCTCAGGCGGCTGGTCATTATAGTACATGGCGCTAGCCGGCTCTTCAAGCCCTTGCGACGCGGCTGTGAAAGCCGCACTTGCTTCCTTCTGCCGTCCTTGCGCCTCAAGCGCGCAGCCAAGATAATAATGGATATTGTTTTCCTGCGCGCCTTCAAGCTTCGCTTCGCCAAGATTAACCGGATTTTCAAGCGCCTTGCGCAGTATCCGTTCCGCCTCTGCGAACTGTTTCTCTCCGAGCGCCAGCTTCGCCAGCTCGACATGAGCTTGGATATATTGTCCAAGCGTCTTGCCTTCTCCGCCCTCCCAAGGGTGGAACTGACGCGCTGCGAGCAGCCCCGCTGCCTCCTCATAGAAGCCCAGCGTATTGTGAAGCGCCACGAATTCGATGTACAAATCATCTCGAGCTTGAACCAACTGAGGCTCCAGCTTCAGCTTAGCAAGCCGTTCCTCTGGCGACACCTGAATCTTCTTATACAGCTGATCCAACTCGTAGAACACCCTGGCATCCTTCTTGTCGCATGCGAATGCCGCTTCTAACGAAACTCTAGCCTTCTCCGGCTCGCCTTTCTTGTTATAATAGGCAAGCGCGAGATTCCGCTGTACAACAGAGAACGAAGAATCAATGGCTGCGGATGCTTCCCACTGTGCGATCGCATCTTCAGGGCGTTTCTTGTCGTAGTACCAATTTCCTAGGAAATAACGAGCTTTTGCAGAGTTGGGCTGAAGACGCACGGCGAATTCCAAAACCGTAAGGTCGAACAGGGTATTCGGGAAACAATATTCGGGTGAAACGGTCTCGCCCGCGTTCAAATGTTTCCATGCAAGGTCGTTTTTCCCGATTTTAGCGTAACCGTAGCTTAGCGCAAAATGAACCATTGGGTACGCATTTGCTTGTTCATCGGGCGCGACTAGATGCAATACCTCTATCGCTTCTTCATAAAGTCCTGCCCCAGCGTAATCGGAAGCTAGCGCAATATAGTTATGCGGATCATTGCGCAAGAGCGCGGACAGCTCGCGAAGCGCATGATCGGCACCATCCAGATCTCCTGCAAGTCTGCTGACTAGGAACCATTCATGATAAGCGCCGAAGTCGGCGATATCGAGCCCGATCGTTTCCACTGCGGAAGCCTTCGCTTCGTCCAATCGGCCAAGACGTCTCAGCAGAGCCGATCTAAGATCCCTTGCCTTGTAATGGCGCGCGTTCCGAACCAAGGAACGGTCGACCAGCTCGAGCGCTTCTTCGTACGAACCATTCTCCGCGGCGATCTGGGCCAGCGTGAAGTATCCGCTATCTTGCCAAGCCGCTGACCACACCGATTTGTAAAATGCGGCGAACGCTTGCTTCAAACGCCCTTGTTCCTTGAGCGACACGCCAAGCTGATAATACGCTTCACTGTCATAAGGATTCGGGTTGCGCCAGGTCAGGCTTGAAACCGCCTTACGGAAATGGTCTTCGCTCTTCGCGAACAATCCCCTACGAAGCAGCAGAGTACCGTACGCGACATGGATTCGAATATCCGATTCGTCTCGCTTCAAGCCCTCCAAGTAATAGGCTTCCGGTTCGAACGTAGCGTGACGGTATTGTTCCAAATGCAGACCGGCCAAATAAAGCTGCTCATTCGTCCGAATATCCTTCGGCTCAGGCAATGGCTTCGCTGCTTCTGGAATATCCTCGATTTGTTGTTTCTTCGGTTGATAGCCGACCAATAACTTGCCTGAAGCATCCTTCACCGTTAGCCTGAGGTCATGCTCCTCGTCGTCCGCGTGCAGCGGAACCGTTGCCGTAAACGTGCTGCTCGGCGACAAATCAGCCGATTCCTTAACGTAATTTCTATTCCGGCTGACAAGCTCGATCGTCACCCCTTCAATAGAGGACGTCGTGTAAGCTTGAATAGTAACCATTCCGTTTGCCGCGTCTATCTCCAGATTGACCGCCGCGTCTATTGTCGCGTTTTTGACGACTCCGATATTTTTGTAAGGCATAAAGTATTGCTTGAATGATTTCTCTTCAAATGGCTGCAGCCATGTAAAGTCAGGCTGATTGTCCGTATACACGCCTGTCATGAGCTCGATGTACGGTCCGTCCTCGTCGGTCAAGCTTCGATCCCATGCTTGGCCGAACTCGCCGTTCCCCCACGTCCATTGCTTCTTGCCGGGAGAAATATGATGGTTGGCGACATGCAGCAAGCCCGCCTGCACGGAATGATCGTAGCCGCCTACGAAATTGTAATCCGACTTGTAGGCCATATAAGAAGTAGGAACGGGAATGTTCTTATACCTCGAAATATCGACGCCTTCCGAATAGTCCATTTTGTAATACGTGCCCGTAGCGATCGGAAACTTGGAAACGTCACGTTTGCCATGGTCGAAGACCGCGTGTACGTCTGGAGGGAATACCGACTGGGTATGATCGTTCACGGCTACAGCCGGGTTAGCCCACCAAAGGAAGGTTTGCGGTTCTTGCGTTCGATTGTACAGCTGGGCATGAATTTCCAAATAAGCCTTGCCCGGATGAAGCGTAAAGCCAGCCGTTACTTTCGTGCCGTACATGCGGTCGATCTCGCTGACCCATACGGTTGCGCTGCCGTCCTCATTTTCGGTCATCTTGTATTCCACCGGTCCGAACGTATTCGGACGATGATGCTGCGGCCAGTTAAACTCGATGCCGCCGGAGATCCAAGGTCCCGCAAGGCCTACAAGCGCAGGTTTGATAACCTGATTATAATATACGAAGTCGTAAGCGTTCGTCTTATCGACAGCCCGATAAATTCTGCCGCCGATTTCCGGCATAATCTCGATTCGCAAATATTCGTTTTCCAATACGACAATCTTATATGGCTTGAGCTGCTTCTCATCTTCGATCTTATCGATGACTGGATGCGGATATACGCGCCCAGAGCTTCCTTGATAGACTCGTTTCTCTAGAAACATTGGATTTTTATCGGGTTTACCAACTGCGTAAGTCGGTATCTCGACGACTTCTTCCCATACGCGGCAATTCACCGTTTCCTGACTCATAAAACTCACTCCCTATAAGCATTTCAGCTCAATGATTGACTTTCAATACCTATAACTTTACAGGATAACGGGGCCTCGAACCATTCACCATATTCGGAATGTGATGGATTATATTTTGATTTTGAACAGAAAAATAGACGACACTCCGGAGTGTCGTCTACCTGTAAGACTATTATTTCATGATGTGCATTACCACAAATACAAGTCATTGCCCTTCAGCTTAAAGATCGCTTCCATGAAATAATAGTCTCCGTAAATAATTGGCTCGTGATGCGCTTTGGCGTAATAAGCTGCTGACCCCTTCTGCACCAAACTATCCGATGCCTCCGTCCAGTCGATACGTGATTCGAGCGTCTTCAGAAGCTTGACTGCAGCATCCAGATAGACACCTTGCTCATATTGCCCCACCGCCTTCGCGATCTCAATCAATCCGCAAGCGGCAATCGCCGCAGCCGTATCGTCCTCCAGCCTCGGTTCGGCCGGCTGTCTGAAGTCAACCGGAATGACGCCGTCTGCTGGAATATTAGCCATGAAGTAGTGAGCGATTCGCTTAGCCGTATGCAAATATTCCTCTTTGCCGGTATGGATATAACTCATCATGAAGCCGTACAGCGCCCATGTCTGGCCTCTCGTCCAGGATGAGCCCTCTTCGTAGCCTTGCCCGCCGTAAGTCTTAACGACACCGCCATTGAAAGGATCGAACTCAACGATATGATTCACCGAACCGTCCGGTCTGACGAAAGCCGTCATTGCCGTGTCCGCATGTTTCATGGCAATCTGTTTGAAACGCGGATCGCCCGTTTCCTCTGTTGCCCAATACAGCAACGGAATGTTGAACATACAATCGATGATCGCCCAGCCTCTCGTATCCCCTTCGTTCAGATCGTTCCACGCGCGGATGAAGCCTCCAGCCAGATTGAAGCGGCCTGCCAGCAGGTTGGCTGCGTGAAGCGCTCTTCGTCGGGAATCGGCGTTTTGCGTTACTTTATAGTTGGCTACGCTAGTCGGCAGCCACATGAAGCCGACGTCATGATGCAGGCCATAATAATCCTCGAAGCATTGATCGAGCTTCACTTCGGATATTTGCGCGATTTCCTTGTATTTCTCATTGCCCGTCTCATGGTGCATCAGCCACATCATGCCGCCCCAGAAACCATTCGTCCACCAGTTGATGCCGTCTGCATCCGCGCCGGATGGATTATCGGCCGCTCTATCGTCATGCGTACCGTTAACAGTCGTGTACGGAATCTTATGTTTCGATTTCTCGCTGACCCCATCCATCTTAGCCGTAATTTTAGCGATGACTTCTTGCAGCCAATCTTGTTGTTCAGTTGGAACCAACATTTTGATTAACCTTCTTTCCTATGAGGTATAGTTGTCTGTCATAGGCACATTATAGCTCCCTAAACCCGCTAATAATGTAGGTATGTTAACCGAAAATATCGTTTTCTTGCGGTCTTTCTTGTTTGCTGACTAACTCGCGAACTGGCTTCGAGTTATGATGCTCCGGTTTCTTTTAGCCGCCTAATGAGCTGTGTCAACACACTCGAATTGTCCTGCTGCCAGAAATCATTCATCGGACATGCCTTATCCGCAAGTCTGTCCAGCACGGTGCGTAGCGTGAATGCCTCCGCGTTAAGCCGTCCATTCACCTCATCCCAATACAATGGCGCTGCCACCGTTGCTTGGATACTGCCTCTCGGGGAGTATGGACATACCATCGTCTTCCCTGGGGCATGCTGAACATAATCGACATAAAGCCGATTTCCGCGGTTTTTCTTTAACCGTTCCGTCGTGAAGTCTGCCGGGTGCTTCTCCGTAACATACTGCGCAACAAACTGCGTAAACACTCTCGTATCCTCATAAGTTAGACCAGAACGTGGGCCAAGCGGGATATGGATCTGCATCCCTTTGCCGCCCGTTAATTTAGGGTAGCTTACGATGCCGAACCCATCGAATACCGCTTTCATCTCTAAAGCGGCTTTCACGGCAAGCGAAAGCTTATCCTTGCTGGGCGGGTCCAGATCGAACACCATATCGATGGGATGCTCCGTTCCGATCGTATGAAAGGGAATGTGGAATTCGATCGCAGCTTGATTGCCCAGCCACAGCAGTGTTGCGAGATCATCGCATACGATATAATCGATGTCGCCTTCGACATGGCTTCGGACAAAGTCGGGGGCGTAATCCGGACGATTTTTCTGATAAAAAGATTCCCCAGGCACCCCATGAGGATACCGAATCGTCGTTAGTGTCCGATTATGCAAGAAAGGCAGCATCAAAGGAGAAATCCGAACCAAATAAGCGACATACTCCTCTTTGTCGATGCGAGCATCAGGCCATAACCACTTGGTAGGATTGGTTAGCTTCACTTCGCCACGAACGGCAGCGTTATCAATAATGAGCTTGTTCCAAGTGCATTCGGACCAGTCGGCGGATAGGCGAAATGCGCGGAAGATCGGCAGCGTCAACCGATCGTTAAGCATCGACTCAAACTGCAGCTCAACGCAAATGCTTGGCTTTATCCGAATCACACCGCTATTCCCCGCGTCGATCCGGTTCGCCATAATCGTCTGAACGAGCGTTTGTTTCTCCTCTGGACGAAGCCCGTAACTGAATAATCCAACTTCAACGATATTCGTATTCTCTTGCAGCGCTGCCATAAAGCTTTGATTCGTTTCATCATACCCGGCAATAAAAAACAGACCGCTATACGGTCCGTTCGATTTAAGAAATAATGATGCCTTGCTCCTGTCAACTGCCATACGCGACTCCTTAATAGACTAGTAGGTTTTAGTCATCCATGTACGTATAGTAGATCCCCATCGACAGCAAAATTTATACATTTTTCATTCATGCGACAAATCATTCCACTCTTCAAAGACACGATTCGCTTCTAGATGAATATAACGAAGCAATGCCGCAAGGTCGGCCAAGCGTTGTTCATTCGAATGATAATAACGATCGGGAAGACCGCGCTTTATGTTGATCGCTTCGTGTATCAGCCCATGCCACTGTTGCGGAATAACTGTCATTCCATAATACCCCGCTTCAACCTTGCTTCTTATGCGATACTCTTTCAATGTATATAACTGCCGAAGCATGCCAAGCGTACACCATTCAACGGCCTCATCCAAGTGCGTAATCCAAATCTCGTCTAATCGATCGATCCAGCTAATCCAATACGTATTTAGATTATCAATTACGTATCTGACCAAATTTGCTGTCGTTATAACATAATGAAAGGATTGGTCCGAACCATACACCTTAATGCCATGATTTTTGAGAACCCACCACGTAATGGGATTGATATCGGAACCATAGCCGTTTGAATGGACTTGTTTATTATAGTAGGTTAGCAAAGGAGTTAACTCAGTGTTCGGTTTTCCAAGATCGCTCGCAAGCAGGTATGCCCCCATAATGTCGGTCTGCGGAAATTCGATTTCAACCGCTTTATGAGCTGCGGAGATGGATTCGATATCGGACACTTTTGGAGGTTCGCGTAAAATGGCAATGAAATCGATATCGCTGGAGCCTTCAATAAAATCCCCTAACGCAACCGAACCGTATAGATAAACGGAATCAATGATCGAATGGTCTTCACCGAAACCATTACATAGCTTATTCATGATTGATTCAACTACTTGCGGCAGCATAACTAGCTCCTTTCACATAGTGAAACCATACTGTACCTACAAGAATTATACATAAAAAAACGCCAGGAACGTATCAACGTTCCGGCGTCTCCTTGTTTTTATTTAGGCGAAATGGTCTCAAGCGGCTTCGCATTTCCATATACGGGACGCTGGCGTTCTACCGGCTTAGCCCATTTCACGGCGTTCGTAATGACGCGTTGAACGTCTTTGTTGTAATAAGTCGGATACGTTTCGTGGCCCGGTCTGAAGTAGAATACTTTGCCGTTGCCGCGGTTGAACGTGCATCCGCTGCGGAAAATTTCGCCGCCTTCGAACCAGCTAGTGAAGATCAGCTCGTCCGGTGCAGGAATATCGAAGTGCTCGCCGTACATTTCTTCCTTCTCGAGCTCGATATATTCACCGATGCCTTCCGCGATCGGATGGCTTGGCGCCACGACCCACAGGCGCTCCTTCTCATCGGCTTCGCGCCATTTCAGATCGCAGCTCGTCCCCATGAGCACTTTGAAGATTTTGGAGAAATGACCCGAGTGAAGGACGATCAGCCCCATCCCGTCCAATACGCGCTGGCGGACCTTCTGAACGATCTCGTCCTGTACTTGATCATGCGCAAGATGTCCCCACCATATAAGAACGTCCGTATTGTTCAATACTTCATCCGTTAAACCGTGCTCAGGCTCATCCAAAGTAGCTGTCCCAGCTTCATATCCAGCTTCCTTCAAAAAGGATGCGATTGTGCCATGTATGCCCTCGGGATATATTTCGCCGACTAGCGGATTTTGTTTCTCATGACGATTTTCATTCCATACCGTTACTTTAACCATGTAGAAGAACTCTCCTTCTTGTTAATGTTATTGTTACTCCAAGTATAGAAAACGCGGCCCGTCATGGGAATGCTTAATCATGCCTCTTTTGTATTCAAAAGTGTTATACTGCTTAAAGCGGTAGCTTTCGATGCGAGTTTTGCTCCACTCTCGTTCCACAAACCTTTAGGAGGTGCCCATCCATCATGCCATTCATCGAAACGTACATGGACACGAATGCCGAAGCGATTAACGAAGAGGTCATCTACCAGAACCCGCTGCTGTTTCTGAAAATATGGGAAATCAGCTCGAATGCAAGCCATTACGGCCCAGTGGACAACCAACCCTGGCATAATCATAAAGAAGTCGAATTTCTTGCGATATTGAAAGGAAACTTAGGCGTCCAAAGCAAACATAATTACGTTGTCCTTGGTCCGGGTGACGTTATGGTGCTCGGAGCCTCTCAGCCTCATCGATCTCACAAGCCTAATGCGGACGACCATCACTATATTGTGTTCCAGATCGATCTTGGCAAACATTTTGACCAAAGCACAATGCCGTATTTGTCCTGCTTCTCGGAGCATACGGAACCGCTGGATAATCTGAACTACATCTTCAATAGCAACAACGCCGTCAAACAGGAAGCGCATGACTTCATCATGGATATTTTCCATGAATCGCAGCGGCGCACGAGAGGTTATGAAATTGCCGTAAGCGCTGCCATCAAGCGTCTTTTACTGCTTATGTTAAGAAACGATAGCCGAGGCGTATTAAAGGATACGGAGGAAACGGACTTAGTCCGCTTCAGACCCGTTCTCGACTATATTGACACGCATCTCGACGAGAAAATCAGCGTCGAGGAAGTATGCGCTTTGCTGAATCTGAGCTATCATTATTTCATCAAATATTTCAAAAAAACGATGGGGCTTTCCTTCGTGGAATACGTCAATTACAAACGAATCAAGAAAGCCGAGTTGCTTCTGCTGACAAGCGATCTTAATATTATGGATGTGAGCTGCGAGGTCGGCATCACCAACATGGCCCAATTCTACAAGCTGTTCAAGCGGCATAACGGCTGCTCGCCTAGGGAATTCAAGCTGCTCATGCGCAGCGGCTCCAATGTAATCGAGATGCAGCAAGAGCAGCTCTAAATAAGGAGAGATACGATGACAACATTCGACAAAAATGCGCAACAAACCGATTTACCAAAGATCAGCAACCCTGCTACTCGCGCGCTCACACAGGCTGGTTATTTTAAGCTTGAGCAGTTTACTGAAGTTACGGAGGCAGACATCCTCAAGCTGCATGGCGTAGGGCCTAAAGGAATTCGAATACTGAATGAAGCTCTTCAAGCAAGAGGACTGTCTTTTGCGCAAAAGTGAATGTTTAGTCTAGGATTACATCGTTTATTGCCCAGCTTCTACGATTTCACTCAGCCGATCGGCGATATGATCCGTGCACACGCCGCCATGATACGTGATGACCGAATCGATCGTTAGTTCTTGAAACTTAGCTACGGACTTCGTTGCCAGCTGATGATCGAGCGTGAACTTCAGATCGAAAGACTGGAGAACGCCGTCTCGGGACGTTAAGGCATCCCCTGCTATTAAGGTTTTGCTAGGGATATGGTAGAGCGATATATGATCCGGCGTATGGCCGGGCGTGTGTATGACTTGAATGCCGCCGGCATAAGGAAGAATATCGCCGTCTTGAAGGATCACGTCCACTTTCACGGGTGATGAAACGATGATTTTGCTTTTAATAAGCGGGACCTCCCCAGCCAAGTAAGGTACGGCTGCTTCATGAGCCAGCACTTGAACAGAGCCCTCTGAAGCTTGCACAAGATCAGACAAGCTGCCGATATGGTCGCGATCTTGGTGCGTAATGATGATTTTAGTTAATTTGTTGAACGGAAGAGACTGCTGCTCCAACAGCTCGCGGATAAGCTCTAACTGACCTGGCAGCCCCGTATCTACGAGAATGACATCCTGATCATCCCATAGCAAAGTCGGATAAACCACAAACGGCGTACCATTGGCATCCATCGTTAATTGAATCGCTTTTATTCCTTCATTGGGTCGTGTCATCTAGCGCAACATCCTCTCTTAACCTTAAATGAACAACAAGTTTATTTTACCACCAGCTAGGTTCGTAGAGCAAAGAAACAAACAACCACTTCGTTCGAAGTGGTTGTTTGTGCTCTGAGAAGTTAGGCTACACTATTTTCGTAACCTATGATCGGAAGGAGAATTGATATTGAGTAAGCCTCAATCGGAAAATATCCGTATATTTATAGCACTGCCTTTGCCAGTTCCTATAAAGGTTCGGTTGAATCGATGGGTTCGGCAAAATAAAGAAAGTCTTCCATTTCGCAAATGGGCGCATCCAGACGATTACCATATAACGCTTCAGTTTCTCGGGGAGATGCCGGCGGACAAGCTTGATGCTCTCAACATCGCGTTAGCCGACATTCACTATCCCACCTTTGAATTACACCTCACCGACGTCGGTACATTCGGACCTTCTGCAGCGCCAAGGGTTTTATGGGCAGCCGTTGACGGTGAGCTTGTGAATTTGACTGCTCTGCACGGTGAGGTTGTGAAGAAAACGAGTCCGCTTGGATTTGTTCCGGAGGAGCGACCCTACAAGCCGCATATTACGCTGGCGAGAACGTTTGCCGGCGAGGGCAGCTTGTATGTGACGGCTTTCTCTAGCTTTCGCTCATCGGAACGATGGTTAGTTGACCAATTTGTGGTTATGCGGACTCATCTGAATACGTCGCCCATGTATGAAGTCATAGGCAAATACCCCCTACAACCTCGGTAGGGGGGTATTGCCGCCATTATGCCTCGCTTACCATGCGATTCGTTAATTGGCCCAAACCTTCGATCTCAATCGTTACGATGTCTCCGGGCTTCAAGTATACGCGCTTGTCAGCCGGATAACCAAGTACGACGCCTTCCGGTGTCCCCGTTAAGATGATATCGCCAGGTAAAAGCGTCATATGCCGGGAAATATAGCTGACGACCTCATCGCAATGGAAAATCATATCCGATGTATTCGAATGCTGGCGCTCGTCCCCGTTCACGAAACATTTGATAACCAACGCGTTCGGATCGGCGATCTCATCCTTCGTAACCAAATAAGGTCCAAGCGGGCTGAAACCGTCGCAGCTCTTGCCAAGCAGCCACTGCGAGGTTCTCATCTGCAGCTCGCGAGCTGACAAATCATTTGCGCAGCAGTAGCCGAATACGTGGTCAAGCGCTTGCTCCTTGCTGACGTTTTTGGCTGTACGGCCGATGACGATAACGAGTTCCGCCTCATAATCGACTTGGCTCGTCACCCGTTCCGGCAATACGACGTCTTGAAGATGACCCGTCAATGTATTATTGAACTTATTGAACAGAATCGGAAATTCCGGAATGGCCGCATTCGTTTCAATCGCATGCTGCCTGTAATTAAGCCCCACGCAAATGATTTTGTTCGGAGCCGGCACGCAGGGGCCGAAGTGGACTTCCTCTTCGCGAATCAGCAAGTCACGCCCCTGATCTGGCGATAGGAGCACACGCTCCACATAGCTGTTTAAGCTTTCCACAGCCTTCTCGCCTCCGGCTATTACGTCCATGATTGACGTCGGAACTTCGGAATCGGGCATGCGCTCGAGCGCGGATAAAATATCGATAATACCATCACTTCGCTTGACTCCAAGTCTGTATTGCCCCTCTTGATTAATCGCCACGACCTTCATTTTGGTTGTTTGCCCCTTCCCTTTCTGGTATTAAGCATCTTTGCCAAATACAACTCCACCGTCAATGTACAGTGGAGAGCCCATCATGAACGATGACTCCTCCGAAGCGAGAAACAGCGCTGCGTTGGCCACGTCTTCGGGCTTGCCCAATTGTCCGCTAAGCTGCCGCTTCTGAATCGCCGAAATCGCTGCTTCCGGATCGTCATAGGAACGCTCCAGGTAAGCCTCGACGAAAGGTGTCATAATCGTTCCCGGCAATAAGGCGTTAACTCTTATATTATACTTTGCATAGTCAACTTGCATCGACTTTGTTAAGGCAAGCACCGCACCTTTCGAAGCGGAATAGGAAGCTCTTCGGGCCAAACCAATCTCCGCAACGCATGAAGACATATTGATGATCGTGCCTGCTCTCCGCTCCATCATATGGGGAACCACATACTTAGAGGGCAGGAACACGCCGCGAACATTGACGCTCATCACGCGATCCCATGCCTCAGGCTCGATTTCATGAATCGCTCCTACTCCGCTTATGCCCGCATTGTTGAACAATATATCGATTCGCGCGCACGCCTTGATCGCTTCGCCAACCATCGCCTTTACCGCTGCGGCATCCGTCACGTCGGCAAGCAGGAACAGCGCTTTCCCTCCCGACTCTCGAATGCGTTCAACCGTTTCTAATCCGCTGCTCTCGGAAACATCGTTAACGATAACGAAAGCGCCCTCCATAGCGAACCGTTCGGCCGTCGTTTGTCCGATTCCAGAGCCTGCTCCCGTCACCAGCGCAACCTTATTTTGAAGCTTCATCGTTCCTCCCCCTCCCTATTGCGCCTATCTTATCCGGAATTGGTCAAAATATCGGGGGATGATTTCCGTCGATGCCCCCGGCATTTCCGGCAAAATGTAATGGCCGTCCTTGACCGTAGCCGGCTCCACAAAGATCGTTCGGATCCACGGAATATACTCGAGCATGATCGCTCCTTGCGTAGCCGCCACCAAATGCTGATGAATTTGGCCCATATCGCCTACATGCGGGCAGATCGGCACATCATAGGAAGCAGCAAGCCCGGCAACTTGAAGCCATTCGGTTATGCCTGCCACCCGAGTCACATCCACCTGGCAATACTCTACCGCCCCTTGATGGATATAATCGCGGAACGCATATTTCGAGTAGACATGCTCGCCCAGCGCAATCGGAACGTTCAAGGCATCGGCAAGCTTCTTATGGCCGGCAATGTCGTCAGGGTTAAGGGGCTCCTCCAGCCAAAATAAATGGAACTCTTCCAGTCTTTTTCCCCATGTCATCGCGGTATTGATATTCCACTGCTGGTTCACGTCGATCATGAAGTTGACTTGATCGCCAATTGCCCCGCGAACTGCCTTCACGCGATCGTAATCCTCATGCGGATCAGGCTTGCCTACCTTGATTTTCACTCCCGTAAAGCCCTGCTCCACAATGTCCGTAACATCCTTCAGCAAGCGGTCCTTCGACCAATTCAGCCAGCCGCCGTTCGTATTATACGCTTTGATCCCTTTGCTCTTATGCCCGCCGAGATATTGCCACAGCGGTTTATTGGACGCTTTCGCCATAATATCCCACAACGCGATATCAACGGCGGCAAGCGCCATATGGGTAATGCCGGCGCGTCCGATCCAATGCATTTTGCCGTATCGAAGCGTATCCCATATTTCTTTGACCATGAACGGATCTTTGCCGATCAACTCCGGTGCGTAGTAACGGTCGATCGTATCCACAATCATAGAGTCGCCATGGGCGCAGGTCCCTGTGTAACCGTAACCGACAAATCCCTCGTCGGTGAAAATACGTACGCCCGACAACCCCCAATGCGTAGCTGCATTAATCGCGTCCGTGATCGGCGGATCGATCGGAACATGCAGGATGAACGTTTCTACCTTTGTTATTTTCATATCATACGCTCCTTTAATCGATTAATAGCCGAGTGAAGCGCCGCCCTCTACCGGCAGCGCGACGCCTGTTATGAAAGAGGCTTGCTCGGAAGCAAGAAACATAACCGCTTGCGCCACTTCCGCAGCCGTAGCCGGCCTGCCTAGCGGATGCATATCGTTCAACAACTGAACCGTTGCCGCCGGATCTTCCTGCTGCGCTGTCCACGCATCCAATAACGGCGTTGAGACGCCCGCCGGGCATATGGCGTTGACCCGGATGCCGTCAAGCGCAAGGTCGAGCGCAAGCGACTTCGTCATGGCGATGATGCCGCCTTTCGAAGCGGCATAGATCGGATTATTTCGCTGGCCCGTCAATCCGTTCAGCGAAGCCATGTTCACAATCGTTCCCTTCGATGCACGCAGCAGCGGCAATGAATGCTTGATCATCAAATAAACGCCCTTCAGATTCACAGCGATTAACCGGTCGAAATCCTGGCTCTCGATGTCCTCGATCCGCTTCGGCATAATAATCGAGGCGTTATTGTACAGCACGTCCAAACGGCCGTATAGTTGCCGTACTTGCTCAAGCAAGCTGGTCACGTCCGCCTCTTGCGATACGTCGGTTCGTATTGCAACCGCCCTAGGGAGTCCGATTGTCGCGGGATATTTCACGGTTAGCTCTATAGCGAGACGGCTAGCTTCTTCCTCGTTCCGGTCGGCAATGACGACGTTTGCCCCTTCGCTCGCGAACAGGCTGGCACTGACCTCGCCGATTCCCGAAGCGCCGCCCGTAATGATCACGACCTTATTTAAAAACCGCAAGCGCACCACTTCCTTATCGATTCCTATTGCTTTCCCCATACGTGAAACGCAAAGTTTCGCCTGCGACCGTATCGAGCTCCAATATTTCTCCTTCTAGCAGCAGTTCTCCGTTTGCCCGCTTGCAGCTTACGGCGCCTTCCCAGCAGTTATACATTCGCAGCGGCGAGCCCGCTTCGCTCGTCACCTCGATCCACGCGACTTTTCCGGCTTCCTTGAAGGCGCTGACCAAAAATCCCCCTACAGCCCGCAGCGTAGCGAACTCGGCTCTTTTATCGTCCGGCCAATTCGGAAACAAGCGGAGCGTGCCGTTATAGCTTTGCAGCAAACACTCGTTAATGACCGCAGGTAATGCAAAATTCTCGAACCAAATGCCCATGCGCCCCATGTAATCGAACGGCGTCGTATCGGCATATCTGCCTCCCGACTCCAGCAGTTTATCGGTGCAGGTGCCGTTCGGCAGCGTACAATAAACGATTTGCCGCTTGAAGCGCTCCAGATCGAGCTGGCCTAGCCGAGCTCCCGCCAGATTAAGAAACACGAGCTCATTACCGCCTTCGTTTCGGTGATTGCGATAAGAGTTCACCGCGATTTGGAATGCGTCCGGCGGCGAGTGCAAACCATGCTCTTCGCCCGGGAACACCGTCGTTATCCCATTCGGCACGTTGTACACGACTTCGGGATCTTCCCCTTCCACGGACACGAACACGGTCCCCCGCTGAGATACCGCCGTCGGATATTCAGGAAACCGCGCCAACAGGTTGCTAATATCCGCAAGCAGCTCCGATTCTGCCTCGGTTCTATCCAAAGCGGCGCAAGCCTCCGCGAAGGCGCGGAACAGAAACTTCGTCAGCGTCAGATCGACGATGCAGTCGCGATTGCGCTTGAAGCCCGGCGTCAATTCGTACAGCTCGGGCACGACAGTCGGGAAAATGTGATACCGATCGTCGCCCCAAGCCTCCCCGCTGCTGCCTGGCCGCATCATATAATCCGCCATGAAGCGTGCCGCTTCTTTCATCGGCACGAAAGCCCGATCGGCTAGGAATGCCTTATCCATCGTGTACAAGTAATGCCACCACAAGCTCTGAACCGTCCACGGCGTTTCGCATACCTCCCAGCCCCAGTGCGGCACGGGATAAGGCATCATGCTCATCTCCACCGGGTAGGCGGAATGCGGGAAGTATGCGCCTCGCAGCCCGTAGTAATCCTTCGCCCATTTGCGGCTGACCGGCAGCACATGTTCCACCATATTGGCATATGCCAAGTGTTTGTCGACATGATTGCTCGAGAACGCGACCCAGAACGGCTGCTGCGTGTTGTAGTTCATATGATAATCGCCATGCCACTCCGCTCCGATCTTGCCGTAGCTCCAATTGGCGAATAAGCCCGGACAAGCCGCTTCCGGCTTGACGGAGCATTGGAAGAAATAAAGGTTTCTGTACCATACCCGCTCCAGCAGATTATCCTCCAACTCCACGCCAGACCGCGACCAATAACGCTCCCATACCTGCTTGGATCTGGCAAAAGCCGCATCGAATGCGGATTCATCAGGATCTTCGATGGCTGCAAGGGCTTGGGATGGCTTGCGGCTGACCGCTTCGTCCGCTCCCTCCTCGAGCGCGGCGCACAGTGTGAACGAATGGCCCTTCCCTGCCGCCAGCTCCAGCAGATTGCCGCTTTCCCGAACGGCGACGGCGGAAGAGAGGCGAGCCGACAACCGAAACGCCCGTGCTTTGCTTGCATTCTCTCGACTCTCCGTGAGCGAAGCCGGCAGCTTCTGCCGGAAAGTCAAACCGCTAAGTTGGGCGCCTGACATTGCTTCGTATAAAGGGAGCTCAATCGGCGTATAAGGATCTGGAATCAATTTCACTCGGTTAAACACATTCGGAAGCGTCGCGGTCGCTCCTCCAGCCTTGCTCCTAAGCGACACCCATAACCGGTCTTCCTTCTGGTCGACGAACAGAAGCAGCCGAGCGCTTTGCTCCTCAACCTTAAGTTCGACCTCGCATAATCCCGTATGGAGCGACAATCGGTGGCCGAGAACCTCCGTCGTTCTTCTATCGAAGCCAAGCAGAAGAGAACCGCAAGGCATCGGCCGCGGATACGGCTTATCGTAATTGTCCCCCGCCATCGCGACATAGTCCCGATACCATGGCTCGTCGGTTAAGGAAGCGTAATGTGCCGGAATTTCCTTGATTCGGGCGAACAGCTCCTCGAATCGCCCAATCTCATCCTGATGATCCTCGGCGATCCGGATATCCCACACGTTATTGTGTCCGAAGTGAATGACGATCGCATCCGGCTTGGTCGTTACGACCGCCCCCATGCCGCCGTTGCCGAGCAGCGCTCCCTCGAAAAAGTCCTGCGCCGGCCCCTCGAACGAGATCGCGTGCTTAGTGGCTATATCTTTCCTGTTCAATGTCATCGGAATCTCCCCTATGCTGCCCTAGTCGGAATAAAGTAAAGGGCCGGGCTCTCTTCAAGTCCCGAGAGAACCCGGCCCATCATCCATTGGTTGCTTTAGTCAACCTTATATTTGATCTGATCCACCAGCATCACGCCTCCGGATGCCTTAATACCTTTGATCGTATGCGGTCCGTCCGCCAAGCCATTGATGTCGAAGATGGTCTTGCCCGTCAATCGGCTGGCATGATAAGCGCTGACCGTCTGAACGAAGGCGCCGTCCACATAGATGTCGATATTGCCCTGCTGCGGCCCTTTCGGTCCGATCAGCGACACGCCTTCACCGATAAAGGAATATTCGAAGAAATCGCCGTTCGTTTCCGTGTATTGCACGTCCTGCCTGTAATCGGATTTGAAGGCAAGCGTTAGTGCTGTCGTACCTGCAGGCAACGATGCCAAGTATTGTTTCTTCACGGTCAATTGATTTCCAGACAGCTTGTAATCCTTATTCGGTTTCAAGTTGTACGCACCGTTCGAAATGCCGATCAAATTGCTTGCATCGACTGCCAGCGTGACGACAACGTCTTCCTTCTCCGGAGGGTTTTTATCGAAAATGCCCTTATCCGGCGTTAACCGCGATGCCTTCTGCACCCGCAATTGATCGAGGAGCATATACGAACCGGATTGCTTCACCGCCTTGAGCGTATGGACGCCGTCCGGCAAGTCCGCGATGACGTACAGCGGCTCCTGCGCAACGCGGCTGCCGCGATACGCGCTTACCGTCTGTTGGAACTGGCCGTCCACGTAAATGTCGACGTCCCCTTGCGACGTATCCATTTCGGTTAATAGCTCGATTCCCGTGCCGTGGAACGTATATTCGAAGAACGCGCCGTTCGTTTCGGCGAAGTGGACATCGTCCTTATAATCGCCGAATGCCCGATTTCTGCTGTGCTGCCATGCCCCCGAATACGCAATGCCTGCGTCCGCGTCGTTCACCGGGACGAACCGGCCTCTAGACGTATCGCGTACCGCGACGGCCAGATCTTGCGGTGACCCTTCGGTGAAGGAAAGTGTCAAATTCGCCATGCCGATATCCAGCCCCGCCAAGTAGCCCCGTTTGAGTGTCAATTGATTGCCGGATACCGCGTAATCCGTCCCTTCGGTCAACACGCTCGTGCCGTTCGCGACTTCGGTAAGCAAATTGCCGTTCAGACTAAGCGTGATGGTCGGTTCGTCCTGTTCCGATACTTGCTGGTCGAAGCTTACCGTCGTAGGGCTGATCGAGCTTTGCAGCACCTGCGACGCCGACGTCACCTTCAATTCGTCGAGCAGCATGTAACTGCCCGATTTCTTCACCGCTTTCAGCGTATGCGCGCCTTCCGGCAGATCGGAGGCCGAATAAACGGTTTGCCTTGCAAGTCGGCTCGAATGGGAAGTATCGACCGTTTCTTGGAATACACCATCCAAATAGATGTCCACTTCCCCTTGCGAGGAGTCTTTTTCCGTGACGTATTCAATACTGGAACCGGTAAATTCATATTCGAAATAATCGCCGTTCGCCTCCGCATAATGAACGTCATCGTTGTAATCGCCAAGTCCGCGGCTCCAGCTATACCCCCATGCGCCACTGTACGAAATGGCCGAATCATTATCGTTAAGCGAGATGATCTGGCTCGTCGTATCCGCGACCGTAATCGTAAGCATCGCCGTTTCGCTTCCGGCGAAGGAGAAGACAAGCCTCGTCGTGCCTTCCGGCTCCGCGGCCAGGTATTCTTTCTTAATCGTCACCTCGCTGCCCGATACGGTGTAGTCCGTTCCCGATGCGAGCGCCGTTACGCCGTTCGCGATGCCTGCAAGAGCCGGACCGCCGGGCGTCAGCTCGACCGTCACGTCTCTTTGCAGCGAGGTCTTCTTGTTAAAGCTGCCTTCGGATGGCAGAATCAGATCCGGCTTGATCACCTTCAGCTTATCGAGCAGCATGAAAATACCGGACTTCTTCACCGCTTTCAACGTATGAACGCCGTCCGTCAAGCCGTTAACGGCAAAGACGGTTTGCTGTGCAAGCCGGTTCGCATCGTACGTGTCGACGGTTTCTTGGAAAACCCCGTCCACGTAAATATCGATCTCGCCCTGCGAGTCGTGCTTCTCCGTGATCAACTCGATGCCAATGCCGGTGAACTCGTATTCGAAATAATCGCCGTTCGCCTCCGTGAAGTGGACGTCGTCGCCGTAATCGCCTAATCCGCGGTTCCAGCTGCGATGCCACGAGCCCGTGTAGGCAATTGCCGAATCATCGTCGTTCAAGTTCACGATGACGCCTTCCGTCGTATCGCTGACCTCTATCGACAGCGTCTGGGCCAGCCCTGCGCTGAATCCAACGGTCAGCTTCGTCTCCCCTAGGGGAAGTCCGGCGGCATATTCCTTCTTGATCGTCAAGGTCGATCCGGACACTGTGTAATCAGTCCCGTTCGATAGAGCCGCGCCCCCGTTCGAAACGCTGCTCAACGTATTGCCGTTAAGCGTTAATGAAATCGGAATATCGGCCCTAGCGGCAGGCTTCTTATTGAACTTCGCCGAGCTTGGCTCGATTAGACTGTTCTGAACGCGGGAATCGGTAACGGATACGAGCAGATTTTGCTTGCCTCCCGTTTCCTCATATCCTCCGTTCGTGCTCCAATCTCCTTCGAAGGAGAAGCCATGATCATCGTCATTCGCGCTAACCGTCCCGTCCAGCGGCGTCACTTTAAGCAAACGGGAGCCATGGGCGGCCAAATTCGCCGAGCTGAAGCCGTCGTTGAAACTTCCAAGCTCCGACTTGCTCCACAGATCGCGGACGGATGCCGGACCCGATAGCCCGATGTCGCTCCAGTCGACCTCAACCGTTGCGGCCGCATCGTCCAAATTGAATAACGCGACCGTAAAGCTGCCGTCTCCGTTATTGGCATACCAGACCTGCTGATCGGTCTCGGTCGATAGCGGACGAGTCGGACGGCCGTTCTGGTTGACCGCGATGACCTCCTCGTTCGTAAGCAGCTCAAGGCCGTAGCTGTCCAGATTCGTCATATCGTTGCCGATATAAAGCGGTGCGGCTGACATCGCCCACAGCGTCATGGCCGTCTTGCGCTCGTCTTGCGAAATGCCGTCCATCGCTCCGTTGCCCACGTTGAGCGAATCGAAGTCGTTCCAGCCGCCCGGCTTGCCGTGCGGCCACCATTGCTCTGCTTTCGGGAACAGTCTTGCGATGCTACTCCAGCTCGTAAGCCCTGCCGTGCCGCAGTAGCATTCGATATCCCAGTCAACGCGCCAGCCGTTGGCATACTGCTTCCAGGTGTCTATGTAGTTGATGTCCAGTGCCCACGACAGCTCCAGCCATATGCCGTGCGGCGCAAGCGCAGCCGACCAAGCAGCCACGTCGTCTCGCGCGTCCAGTGACAGGTCGGAGATGCCCGATCCCGGCGTCACGCTGTCGAATTTGAGAAAGTCGATGCCCCATTCGGCATACAATTCAGCTATGGAGTTAATGTAGCTTTGGGCGCAAGGGTTCGAGAAATCGATCTTATAGCCGAGGTTCCAGTAATCCGCCTGCGCCAGCGGCTGAGCGGCGATATCCTGCATCGAACAGCCAGGTGCGCCGTAGATGGGCAGATCGTCCTCGTAAGCTTGCGGCGATAAACCCGGAATGCCGTAAATGCCGATCTTCTGATCGTTCGCATGAACGTAGTCGATCACCTCTTGGAAGCCGTTCGGATAATGCGTCGTGCTTGGAATCGGACGTCCGTATCCGTCCATGCTTCCGTTCCAGCCAGCGTCAATGTTGATGTACTCGTAGCCGTATGGCTGCAGGAGCGTATGCATCGCATCGGATTGCGCTTTGATCTGAGCGGCGGAGATAATGCCGTTATTCCCGCTGTACACCTGCATGCTGAAGCTGCTCCAACCCATGTATGGCTTCAGTCCGAGGCCATTGTCGGCCGCTTCGACCACGTTGGATACCGGAGGCGCATACGTTAGCTGCACCGCAAAAATAACGAAAGCAAGGAAACACAAGCGCCATTTTCTCATCGACTTACCCACTTCATTCATCCCCTTTAACGTTAAAGTAGAGCAGAAAGCCCGGATCGTTGTATGTCCAGGCTTTCTGCTAATTCATGCTTTTCGTTATTTATTCGAGGCGTCGTATGCTTTCTGCAAAATTTCCAAATAACGGTCTACTTTCAGATCCTTCAATCCTTTGACATAACCGTCCCAATCTTTGGTCAGATCCTTGTTGCCGGTAACGAATTGCAACGCGCTTTGCTCCACGTATTTGCGAAGGTTCGTCTGGAGAATGCTCGCTTCGTCGGCTTCCGCTGGATCAACCCATACCGACCATAGCGGGAACAGCTCCTTAGGCTCATGGCCTTGGTAGAGCAGTGTTGCTTGGTAGAGACGACGCTCGTAAGCGTTGGAATCGTAAATATCCGTTCCTTGCACGAAGCTGTCGCGGTACTCGGAAGGCATGTAGAAGTGACCCATGCCGCTCCAGCCGGCATTGCGCGGTGCTTCCCCTTCAGCAGCAGGGATCGGCTTGATCATCGCTTTGACGCCTTCGCCCAGCGCTACATCGTCAGGACCCGGACGTTCCCAGTCGATGCCTTCCATGCCGGACGCCGCATTCGTCTGACCTTCCCATGTGAACATGTAGTCGACGAGCTTAATGAGCGCGATTTGAGCTTCTTTGCTCGCTTTGTTCGTAATGACGAATTTCGCGCCAGGCGCTACGCCGCCGCCGTCATGCGTCGCGAATGATGCCCCGTTCGGGCCAGTAAGCGGAGGCAGCGGATTGTAATCGGCCGAATATTGGTTGCCCTTGTCGATATTGACGAAGATGGCTGGATGCATGCCCGCTCCGGCGCCGAGAATTTGCGTATCCGCGTTTTCGCCGATTTTTTTGAAAGCTTCGGCGTTTTGGGTGAACGCTCCCGGATCGATCAGTCCTTCGTCGTACAGCGACTTGGCGTAGGCGAGCCCTTGTTTCCACTCTTCCTTAATGGCAGCGGACTCCACTTTGCCGTTCGTCAGGTTCAAATAGTTCCGGTCGTCATTGTAGACGAACCCGTTCATGAGGAACGGAAGAACCCGTACGCCGAAGTCTTCAGTCGAACCGCTGAGCGGAACTTCGTCCTTCACGCCGTTTCCGTTCGGATCGTCGTTCTTGAAAGCGCGCAGCACTTCGCGGAATTGGTCAGGCGTCGTTGGCATTTCCAGGTTCAGCTTCTCCAGCCATGATGTGTTCAGCCACAGCTTATTCGGATACGAACAGTGGAAACATTGCGAATAAGCGACGAGACCGTAGATGTTGCCGTCGGGCGCCGTATTAAACGCCTTCAGATCGGCATTCGATTCCATAGCCGCTTTGATATTCGGCGCATATTCGTCGATTAGATCGTTCAAAGGTACGATTACGCCTTGCTTGCCGTACTTCAGCACGTCCGTCTGCGTGAATTGATCCACGTAGCCCGTGAGAATGTAAGCATCCGGATAGTCGCCGCTCGCGAGCGAGATTTGGCGTTTTTCCTTCGCGCCGTCGGACGGAATAACCTCAAAGTTTAATTTCATGTTGAACATGTCCTGCACATGCTGGGTGAATTTATTCGTTGGCAGATCGATGCTTTGGTCCTGCACGGCAAACACGCTGATCTCTACCGGAGCGGCTGGCTTCTCTCCTGTATTTTCCGATTCCTTAGGCGGCGTTGATGCGTTGCCCGGTTGATTGCTGTTATTGCTGGACGAGCATGCGGCAAGCACCAAGCTTACCGACAAAACGATGGCGAACAAACCCGCGATTCTCTTTTTCAATGGTATCGCTCCCTTTTTAATAAATGGATGAATGTCTTAACGCGATGAAACGCGATGCTGGACGAGCAAATCGATATAAGCACCACCTCCTTAAAATGATTGATGTGAGGCTAGCCTTTAGCCCTTCACCGAACCAACCATCATCCCTTGTACGAAGTAACGCTGCACGAACGGGTAGATGACCAGCACGGGCAGCGTTGCCACGACGATGAGCGAATACTTGAGAAGCTCTGCAAGCTGCTGCCGCTCGACCTGCTTCATGGCGTCGTTCAAACCCGCGGCGCTGTTGTTCTGGATAATGATGCTTCGCAAAATAAGCTGCAGCGGGAATTTGTCGGCCGTCTTCAAGTAAATCAACGCGTCGAAATACGCATTCCACTGGCCGACGGCGTACATAAGCACGAGAACGGCAATGATCGGCATCGACAATGGGACGACGATACTCCTCAGGAAGCGCAGATCGCTGCAGCCGTCCATCTCGCTTGCCTCGAACAATTCGTCCGGGATCGAGGATTGGAAGAAGGACCTTGCGATAATGACCTGCCATACCCAGATCGCGTTCGGAATGAGCAGCGCCCATCTGGAATCGATGAGACCAACTTCCTTGACGACCATGTACGTCGGAATGAGACCGCCGCTGAACAGCAGCGTGAACGTAATGAGCATCATGAGCGCGTTGCGTCCGAAAAACGTTTTGCGCGACAGCGGATAGGCGATCATGATCGTTAACGCGACGCTGATGAGCGTACCCGCTCCCGTATAGAAGATCGAGTTGCCGTAACCGGACACCACCTGCTTCGTTTGGAACAGCACCTTGAAGCCTTCCAGCGAGATGTCGACCGGCCAGAGCCATACCTTTCCGGATGTGACCGCCGCAGGACTGCTAATGGAGCTGCTGACGATATAGATAAGCGGATACAGAACCGCGACGAGCACGAGGCTCAGAATGGCATAGATGATGATCAGGAACACTTTGTCCCCTGCCGAGTCCTTGATTTTATGATTGGTTCTAATTGCAGCCATGGCGCTTATGCTCCCCTTTCCTTACCAGATGCTAGTATTCGAGAACCGCTTGGCTAAGCTGTTCACCGTCGTAAGCAGAATGAGATTGATCACGGAATTGAACAAACCTACCGCCGTCGCGAAGCTATAGTTGGCGTTCAGCAAGCCAACGCTGTACACGTAAGTCGCGATGATTTCCGAATTCACGAGATTGAGCGGATTTTGCAGCAGGTATATTTTCTCGAAGCCGATTGCCATGACGCTGCCTACGTTGAGAATAAGCACGATCATGATGGTAGGCAGAATACCTGGGAGATCCACATGAATGATTTTCTGGAACCTTGATGCTCCGTCGACCTTAGCCGCTTCGTACAGCGTCGGATCGATGCCGGCCAATGCCGCCAAATAGATAACCGCTGTATATCCTGCCGTCTGCCAAATGTCCGACCATACATAGATGGAGCGGAACATGCCGGGTTCGCCGAGAAAATTGATCGAATCCATCCCGAGCGCGTTCATCGCGATATTGACGAAGCCGAGCCTCGGAGACAGAAACAGCATGATGATGGAGACCATGACGACGGTCGAGATGAAATACGGCGCGAAAGACACCATTTGCACGACCTTCTTGAACCGTCCGCTTCGCACCTCGTTCAGCATCAATGCCAGCAGGATCGGAATCGGAAAACCCGCCAGCAGCAAATATCCGCTAATGAGCAGCGTGTTTTTGACGAGCGGCCAAAACATCGGATTGTCGAAAAACAAATTGAAGTTTTTCATTCCTACCCACGGGCTGCCCCAGATGCCTTTAATGACGTTGTAGTCTTTGAAGGCGAGCACCGTATTGAGCATCGGATAATACTTGAAGATAAGGAAAAACAGCAGAGGCGGAACAACAATCATATAAAGCTGCCAATGCTTCCTAAGGCTTCTGCCCGCTTCCTCCAACAGCCCTCGTTTCTTTGCAGGCTGAACGGCGCTATCGCCTCGTTTTAAAACCAATTGATCCTTCAGAACGATCCCTCCCTAAGTCACTTGCCGCGATGAAATGATAGCGCTTTCTATACCGCTGATCATAAAGGGCAGCAGGGGCCTCGCGGTAGGTACAGTTGCTCGTTTTTAGGTACAGTTGCCCCTTTTTGGCAGGTGCAAATGCCCGTTCTGCGTACGTTTTCGTCAAGTATGGTCTGCTTATCGCATTCTCCAGCACTATTGCACTCAAGCGCCAAGCGAGTCATTAAAAAAGAGCCGTCCCGCAAAGTCATATATAGACTTTGCGGGACGGCTCTGATGCCGCGCACAAACACTTATTTCAACGCTGAATCATATGCTTTCTGCATAATCGCCACATAACGGTCCACGTTAAGGTCGTGAAGCCCCTTCACGTAGCTCTCCCAATCCTCGTCCAGCTTCTGGTTGCCGGTAATGAACTGCAGCGCATACTCTTCGACGTAGTTTTTGAGGTTGATCTGCAGAAAGTTGACCTCATCGGCTTCATCCGGATGGATCCACAGCGACTCGACCGACAACACCTCATCCGGCTCATGTCCGTCATATAGCTTCGTCGCTTCCATCAGCCTTCGCTCGTAGCCGTCCGGGGCATAAATATCCATGCCTTGCACCCAGCTTTCGCGATACGTCTTAGGCATATAGAAATGTCCCATCCCGCTCCAATTGGAGTTGTTGGGTTTCTCCCCGTCCTTATCCGGAATGCTTGCGAATACCGGCTTCACGTCCGGATTCAGCGCCAACTCTCCCAGGGCGGGTTTCCGCCAATCGACGTCTTCCATCCCAACCTCGGCAAAAGCTTGGCCTTCGGGCGTATACATATAGTCAACCATCTGAATCAAAGCAATCTGGGCTTCGCGGCTTGCCTTATTCGTGATGACGAACTTCGCTCCCGGCGCCACGCCGATTCGGCTGTACGTTGCGAATGACGCATTCGGACCTTGTAAAGGAGCAAGCGGGCTGTAATCGCTCCCCCTCGTATTGTCCGGACCGACGTCTACGAAGATCGCCGGATGCATCGCCGCTGCCGCGCCAAGCAGCTGCTCGCCGTCGTTCTCTCCAATCCGCTTGAACGCTTCGGCGTTCTGGGTGAATGCGCCCGGATCGATGAGACCTTCATCGTACAGCGATTTAATATAGGCCAGCCCTTCTTTCCACTCCGGCTTGTCGGCTACCGTATCGACGCGACCGTTCGTCAGATGGAGATACGTACGATCGTCGTCATAGATGAAGCCGTTCATTAGAAAAGGGATGACGCGAACGCCGAAATCCTCGATCGAGCCGCTAAGCGGTATTTCGTCCGCTACGCCGTTGCCGTTCGGATCTTGCGTCTTGAACGCTTGCAGCACCTGCTTGAATTGCTCCGTTGTCTGCGGCATTGCGAGCCCTAACTGCTCCATCCACTTCGTGTTCAGCCACATTTTACTCGGATAGGAGCAATGGTAACATTCGCTGTACCCGACTAAGCCGTAAATGTTCCCATCCGGCGCCGTGCTGTAGGCTCTTAGAGTCGGATTCTGTTCCATGGCGGCTTTGATATGAGGCGCGTACTGTTCGATTAATTCGTTCAAAGGCAAGAAGACGCCTTGTTGGCCGTACCTAAGCACGTCCGCTTGCGAGAACTGGTCAATATACGAAGTCAGAATATAGGCATCCGCATAGTCTCCGCTGGCAAGCGATATTTGGCGCTTCTCCCTTGCCCCCTCATAAGGAACGGCAATCCATTCAAACTTCGCGTTGAACTTATTCTCCAGCTCCTTCGAGAAATCATTGGTTGCAAGATCGAACCAAGCATCCTGCTGGGCGAATACGCGGATCGGAACGACATCGGCATCTTTGCCGCTCCCGTCCTCCGAACCGCCCTTATTATTTATATCCGTACAGCCTCCTAGAATAAAGGGGATCAGCAATACGGCAATGAGCCGAATGAAATACTTCTGCAACTTGCTTCCCTCCTATCCGTCCAGGGCGGACTGTCTGAATACGCTCGGCGATACGCCTCTTACCCGCTTGAAAGCCCTTCGGAAAGAGTGCGAACTGTTATAGCCTACTCTGGAGGCAATCTCATCAACAGTCAATACTTCGTTATGAAGCAGCTCGGCCGCTTGCTCCATCCTTACGTTCTCTAGATAATCAGACAGATTGACGCCGGTCACTTCCTTGAACAGCTGCGAGATATATTTCTCGGGCCGTTCCACTTGCTCGGCTACCCGATATAACGTCAGCGCGGAATCCGTATAGGCCGATTCAATATAATTCTTAATCTGCTCGATCGTCCGCGTATGGCTATCGTTCTTGCGGCTTCGAACAACTTCGCATAGCACATTCATAACGGCAGCCAGCTCGACTTGAATCGCTTCCAGCGGCTCTGCCGGCTGGATTGCGATAATTCGGTTTTTCATTTCCTCGAACGATTCCGATTCGATGAATACCTTCTGGTCGAGCAGCTTCAGGAACGTTCCTTTCATTTCACCCGCCAATTGCTGCTTCATCTCATAGGAAAGCTCCCTATGCACCGTATTCTGCGAAATGATGGTATGCAAAATCCGGGCTGCTTCCTCCTGCTCTCCGGCACGAACGGTGCCGATCAAACGAAGCTCCAGCTCGAGCGGGTAATGGTAGGTGGAGCTCTCTTGCCTTGTATCCTCGAACCAGCTCAGTTCTTTCCTGTTCTGATGAACGGCCACGTCCAGCGTCTGCTTCGCCTGCTCGAACGACTGGCTCACTTCCGTCACCGCTTGGAACATGCCGCCAAGCGCTACGGTCGTCGAGATCCGGTACTCCTCGAAAGCAAGCCGCGATATGCGATCCAGCGTCATCGTCACTTCATCCTTGCCGATTTCGACCGCCGTCGGTTTATCCATATAGGCAAATAGGAATACAATCTTGTCTGAGCCGATATCCGTCATGCGGACCGAGCTTCCGGTATCGATCAAGGCCTGCTTCAAAATAAGACGGGCCGCGTTCAGCTCGTTCAGAACCTCGACGTTGTCCATCAAAGAGTAACCGTTCACCTGCATAATACCGACATACCCCGTATCGCCGGTCAATCCGGCGTTCGCCTGAACGGCAGCCGCTATAATTTCATCCCTCGTCTGGAACTCGCCCGCAAGCAGACGCTTGAAGAAAGCGTCTCGCACGAGCGGCGCTTGCCGATGCAGCTCGGACTCCAGCCGTCTGTTATTCGTAAGCATCTGCGAAATATTGCCGTGAAGAAAATCGTATTCGTTGCGTTCCGATTGACCTTCTTGCCCGAATTGCTCCTTCATAACGCCGACGATCCGAATAATCGGAGCGCTGTTCCGGTACGAAAGAAGCAAACCCGCAGCGACGCCTATGAACAGCGCGACACCGGTTACGGACCACGTAATGTATTTGATCTGGTTCGCGCTCTCCATCAGCACATGCCTTGGAATGCCGGCTCTGTAAACCCAATTGGTCGAGTCGGAGCGAATCGTAATGACGAGATCGTCTTCGTAAAATTGGCTCAGCTTCTCCCCGTCGAAGCTGTCGTCCGCCGATAGCAGGCCGACATGGGCTTCATCCGTACCCTGCAAGCCAACCGTATGTCCGTCCGCGTCGGAAATATGAACCCATCCGCCGTATCGGTCCGTAATGCCGGACAGCAAATCGGTAATTTTCTGCTGATCGATGATTACGACGACGACGGCGGGCGAAGTGCCCGTGAAGCTGTCGAGCGGAAGAGACTGCATATAGGTCACTACCGAGGTTTCGTTCTTATTGTCCATGAACGGGCTTAACGGCATCATCTCGCTCCGGTGAGTTCCTTCTAGAACCGTGCTCTTCCACTTCTCGAACGGCATATCCTCGTAATGATAGCTTTCATAATAATGCTCCGGCCGGAAATAAGCCGAACCCGGCGTCAAGAGTACGTTATAGTTGCTCAAATAAACATAATAATGCTTCAGGAAATCATTCGTTTGGCCGAACGTGAGGACGTTCCTCATCATTTTCCAAATCCCATACACATTGGACGCGTCGCCCGATCCGTTCTCATTCATCAAAATGTTCAAATCCTGGTTGATCGCAAGCTGCCTAGTGAAGCCTTCAACCTCCGCCATACGTCGTTCCAATAGCTCCTTGCTCTTCTGGAGCTGCGTCACGCTGTTCTCGATCGAGACGGATTCCGTCACGGTTATCGCGGTCTTGTACGACATATAACCCGCAATGCTTGGAATGATCAGAATAATGATGTAAGAGATGAGAAACCGTCTGAACACCCGTGAATATTTAGGCAAGGCAAGGCCTCCTTCCGGTTCAACATTGAGAGCGCTATCATAACTAATTATACCTCAAATCGCAATACTGCTAAGATAAAATAACAACTGCCCGCAACAGTTGCTTATGATGGATTAGGCAGCAAACCTCAACTCATCTACTTCTTGAATAGGATACCGACAGTCCCCTGTTCCGTAAAGGTACAATCGCGGTTAAAGGCGTACCATTTCCCGCTTTGCCGCACGGCAATCGCCTATAGTACGGCAATATTCGGCCCATAAAAAAAACCAGCCACTCTGAAGTGACCGGTTTTTCAATATCAAACACGCTTCAAATGCGTTTACCCACAATGTCGATTACCGCACGGTACAGATTCGGCGGGTACTCCGCAATCCGGTGACATAGATACAAATACCATTCATGGCCATATGGGAGATAGATTCTAACCGTGTGCCCGTCTGCCTTCAGCTTGCTTCCCAGCTCGGGACGAATACCGTACAGCATCTCGAATTCGGCATTGCCATGAGACAGCCACCCGTTCTTCAGCACTTCATCCATAATCGCTTCATCATGGGTAGCAATCGATACGTGATGGCCTTGGCGAATAGCGCTTTCCACAAGCTCCAAATAACGTTCATTAAGAGCAGGAGACCGATGGATGGCGCGGTCTTCCGGTTCTTGATAAGCGCCTTTCACGATCCGTACACGACGTGGCGAATCAGCTAGAGCTTCCAAATCCTGCGGCGTTCGATTCAATTGAGCTTGCAACGTAATGCCTATGTTCGAATAAGTTGCTGCAGCGCTTATGTAGACAGATAATATATCCTCCGTCTTGCCGGACTCTTCCATGCTGATGAATAACTCAATCTCCGTTTCTACAGTTCCGGCATAGGCTGCCACATCCATCAGATGGGAATATGCAAGCTCCTTATCCAACGAAAGCCCGATATGCGACAGATCGAAGGATACGCGAGCTGGAAGTCCGGCCCGACCCAAATCTTGAATGAGCGCCTTCATCTCCGCTGCAGCCGCTTCGCACTCGTCAGCATCCGTCGTATTCTCACCGATATATTCGATGGAAAGCTTATAACCTTCCCCGGCCAGCCGGCGGCTAGCGGCAACTCCATCTTGTCGGGTTTCACCCGTAACATACCGAGAAGCGGCCTGCTGAAGCAGCATATAGAGCTCTGGTGTCCTCTCTACGTAAGCTTTCAGGTCTTCACGGCGAGCGATTGACTTTAGAGCCGCTGAAAATTGTTTTTCCAAATTCGATTCATGGTGCATGCAACATCTCTCCCCTACTCAAGTTCCTTCCATTGTACGGAGTAGAGGGATGACGGTATTGTACAAAATTGCTTTTTGTTATTAAGATGACAATGCGTAAGAATATGGCTTTGCTCCTACAATCCTGCCGAACGTTCTCGCAAAATGGCTCTGGTCATAAAATCCCGCATCGGTTGCAATGTCGGCAATCGGTCGCCGCTTCATCAATTCGGCCTTGGCATAATTAATGCGCAGCAGATTCTGATAGGCATGCGGAGGCAGATGATTCCATCGTTTAAACAACCGAATGAGATGAAATCGACTTATTCCCGTTACGTTCTCGAGCTCCTCCATCGTTAGCTTCTCTGTAAAATGCTCATGCATATAGTCCTGTACAAGCTTGACGTACTTCTGATCCTGCTTGCCTTGCTGTATTTCATGCACCAAATCTGAAGCGTTCCGACTAACGAGATCATGTATCAGCTCAATCAAAGCCGTCTCGATCTCAAGCGGCGAGCCGTTTTCCCTATGTGCATTCATGATCTGGTTAATTTGAATGCGGCAGGCTTTGTTTTTGTCCTCGGCCAATAGAAACGGGATATGAAGCTGATCGCGCTCCCGCTGTTCAAGGTCAAGCTGCTCTAACCAAGCCTGCTTGACGAACAGCATTTTGTAATTCCACTCCATTCCCGTCTCCGGCTGGCAGGCATGCAGCATCATCGGCGGAAAGCTGATTGCCTTTCCATCCTCGACCCGGTGCATGGTTCCGTCGCACCAAGCGTTCGTTACGCCTTTATCGATTAACCCGATCGAATATTCCTCATGAAAATGTTTTTGGTACGCTAGATCGCTCTTTAGACATCGCTTAGCTTCCAAGAAAGGCAGCGCCTCATGGCGGTAAAAAGTCACATCAGACATGTTTCGAGTCCTCGTTTCATTAACAGAAAGTTTGTTCGCAATAAAAAGCCCTCCCGCTCGAAGGCGGAAGGGCTCAGTGTGCTCGAACGATACTACTACAGCTTAAACGGCTTTACCGATTCGTTCAAGTCAACCGATAGAGACGACAGCTGCTGGATGGCAGCCGATATTTCCTGCATGGACGCGCTTTGCTGTTGCGCGGACGCAGCAACCTCTTCCGTGCCGGCCGCCTGCTCCTGCGTGACCCCGTTAATTTGCTGCATGGCATCCGTGATGCGTACGAAGGAATGCTCTACCTTCTCCAGCGAACCGGACATATGGTTCGTGTGGACAGTAAACTCCGAAACGCCCGAGTAGATATGCTTGAAGTTTTGGTGGGTACCGCTAATCCAAGAATGGCCAAGCTCGACGGCCTTCGTTCCTTCTTCGATGCTTTGCTTAACCAGATGGCTGTTCGATTGCGTGCTCGAGACGAGCTCGTTAACGGACAACGCTGCTTGAGCCGATTGCGTAGCCAGTTTCTTCACTTCCTCGGCAACGACAGCGAAGCCTCTTCCGAGCTCGCCGACCCGTGCCGCCTCGATCGAAGCATTAAGCGCAAGCAGATTCGTCTGCGTCGATATTTCGGTTATAATGCCGATAATCTCTCCGATTTCATTAGAACGAGTCTCCAGCGCCGCAGCCGCTTGCTGCGACTGCTGCATCGCCTGCTTGATCGTCTCCATTTGTTGGAGGGTACGATCGACAAGCTCTTGCCCCTGCTCCGATTGCGAATGGACCTCGGACGCGATTTCTTGAATTTCCTTCATGCCTGCCGATACTTCTTTGATGTCGGTATCAATGTTATGAATGCTCGAGTGGCTTTCGGATACGCTCTGTACGATCTCCGTAATGCCTTCTGTCATTTTGCTCGTCGATTCGGCCACCTGCTGCGCGCTATTCGTCGATTCATTCACGGATTGCTTCAGATGCTTGCTCGTATCCCCGATAAGCGCGGACGAAGCGATGACCTGCTCGATCAATGTTTTTAAGCTCGTTATCATGATACCGAAAGCGGCACCCAGCTTGCCGATCTCATCCTTGCTGTCGATCGAGAACTGGCTTCTCATATCGCCGGCCGCTACTTTCTCGGCTGCAATCATCAGTTTGCGAAGCGGATTCGTAATGATTCGGCTAATAATAACGGCGATCACGCTACCGACAACGAAGACGATGACGGAAATGATAATAGTCATCCAGTTCGAGCTGGAGGCAGTCTCAGGCACAACGGAAGCATCGAGATCGATGCCCAAGATGCCGTACACGGTGCCGGATTTATCGGTCAGCGGCACGAAGATTGATTTATGCGTGCCGTACTCATCGTCGTAAATCGGACTGAACATCGTTTTCTTGGAAGCAATGGCTTCCCTCATTTCATCCGTGAACGGATAAGCGGTTCCGAAGTCGTCAGGGACGCCCGACAAAATCAGAATCCGTTCTTCATCCTGGGTATTGGACAAAATATAAATGTTCTCCAAGCTATGAACGGTCTGGAGCTTCTCGAGCTCCGTCTTGATTATCGCGTAGTTCGGATCGTCCGCGCCCGTCAGTTGAATATCGCTTCCCGGAATGGCTGCAAGCGTGTTCGACGCGATTTGAATATCCGTCGCGAGCCGCTTATCGAATTGCTCCAGGAGCTTCTCCGAGAGGTTGCTCTGCGACATATAGCCGGATAGAGCAAAGGCTACGCATGTCACGACCTGCAGCAGAAGGATGCTGACCGAGATTTTGACGGCAAGATGTTCTCTGAACCAATTCAATTTAAGAATAGATTTCTTCATGGTTGTTCTCCTTCGTGGATAGCCGATCATAAGCGGCATACGTTTCAGCGATTTTTTGTTTCAAATAGTGAACGATTGCACCGACATCTGAAGTTTGCGTGTACGGCGAGATCACGAATAACTTAGCCGCATACAGCGCAATTTGACCCGCCCGGTCCGCGGTTGGCACGTAGAGATGCTTCTTCGTATCTCCGAAAAACATTTTTCCGCGGTCTCTGCCCAAAATTTCGAACAATAGCTCGTTCAGCTTATTTTCGCGCTCAATCTCCGCATAGCTGCGAAGCCCTTCGTATTCCGCGTGATAGCCGTTTTTACGATCCGCATACAAACGGAATAGCGTGATAATGCCCGGATTTAGAGGATTGACGATGACGGCTTCGGGAACTTCGGCAGCCAACGTCTTTCTGAACGCTATATTGACTTCGACGAATTGGGCGAGCAGCTTCTGATAACCTTCGATGCCGAAAGCCGTTAGCGCGCTTAAAATACTGATCGAGCTGCCCATTCTAGAGCATTCCAGCGTATAGCTCGTATGATAATCCCCATAACCCCGATGTCCAACGTACGGCGTTTCATCCGGCTCCAAATCAAGCAGCTTGAGATCGGATGCCCACTTCACAAGGAATAAGCTCGTGGAGTAAGGCGTTTGACCGAGCTTCTGGAAGTCAAAGCACAACGAATCCGCCAATCCCAAATGCTTCATTCTCTCCCTTATCGCTTGAAGCGCCGATAGCGTTTCTGCATCGAATTTATGTGGATTTCCTTCAAAGTCGTAATCGTTAAAGAAGGCAAAAAATCCGCCCAGCGCCGAATCCGCGTGGATATGCGGCCTTTGAATGCCATGCTTTGTCGCTAGTTCCTCTGACACAGCCAAGATTTCCTCGACATTATCTATGCCCATCGCATCCGTCGTCGCTGTCGTTGCCACAATGTACACAGGGACGCCTCCGCTTTGAATAACGCTCTCCATTTTCTCTTCGAGATCCCGAACATCCATGGAGCTGTCTTCTCGCGTACGGATCTTAATCAGATTATTGCTGCCCAGCCCCGTTGCTTCCATCGATTTGAACAGGCTGTAATGGGCCGCTTCCGAGCAGAAGGCAAACAAGTTGTCAGGTACGCCTGCTTTTGCAGCTTTGGCGTCATATTTATTAATGGCTAGCCGAAGTCCCGTAAAGATGGCCCCTTGCCCGCCCCAAGTCGTATATCCGCCGCTTTCCGTAGGCTCATAACCAATCAGTGCCGACATCATGGCAACGACTCTGACTTCAGCCTCCGCTCCGGCAGGTCCGTATACGTCCCACAAGTTATTGCCATTCACCATAAAAGCGGTGAGCATTCCCATGATGCCTGGAATGCTGGCCATGGGCAAAATATTAGTCAAAAAGTATTTCGTATGGTAAGGATGACCGTGCAGAAGCTTGAGCAGCTCGCCGTTCACTTCATTTTGCGTGCTTCCGCTAACGGGAATGCGGCTGTTCTTCGTCAAATCCTGATAGAAAGTAGCTCCTCTATCTTTCGTTCCTTTTAAATTAACGGAATCGGGATCCTTTAAAGCATCGACCCCTTCTACGATTTGCCTGAATAGTGCTATAAGATCGTCTCGTTGTCGCTCGTTGCCGTCGTCGCTTGGAAATAAGGTCCGGATATTCATCTCTTGCTCGCTCATTGTCTCCACTCTCTCCTATTTCGTTATTATCTCTTTTTTGTTGTAAGCAAAGAGGCATGTCTATGGACGACCATAGACATGCCTCTGCTAAACCTTTTGCAACTGGCTGACATTTCTTTTTTGAGAAGTAGTCCCTATAGCTTTGCGTCTCTCGTCTTTCGACGGATTTGCATTATGTGATTTTAGGATAGTTCACCGATACAATTAGTAAACATTTACAGCGAATAGGAACATTCTACTATTTTACATTTCAGATATCAATAGATTTGAAGTATAGATTTCGTTAATTTATTTAAGAAATCATCATTTTGTCACAATCTTCCTTTGACCGATATTGTCGACCGATTATATTTGGTGCAATATGTCTATGCAAAGCAAACAAGCTGGCTCCGACTCATGCCGGCTCCAGCTTGCCATCTTCTCAATCGCTATTAGCCTTCAAGCGCATCTTCCGTTTGGCTAATCACCTTGTAGTACGAGCCTTTCGGCTGATGCTTCGTGTCGAACAGCAACGGCCAATTTTTCCGTCCCCGCACCGGGAATCCGTCCAGCCACGTATAGTCGTCAGCTGCTCCCCAGAATGTAACACTTGTCAGTACGTCGCTATATTCCCGGAACAACCGGAACATCTCGCCGTATCTTTCCTCCTGGAGCTGCATCATCTCAGCCGTAGGGGCGGTCAGATCCGTGCGTCTGTCTTCGAACGCGAAGACCGATACGTCCATTTCGGTAATATGCAGCTGCAGTCCAAGAGAAGCATATCGTTCGATGGCTGCACGAATATCGTCCAGCGTCGGATGTGTCAAGTTCCAATGCGCCTGCAGTCCTACCCCGTGGATCGGCACGCCATTCTCCTTAAGCGATTTGACGAGTGCATAGATTTTCTCTCTCTTCTCAGGTACGGACTCGTTATAATCGTTGTAAAACAACAACGCGTCAGGATCAGCGGCATGCGCATATTCGAACGCTTTGGCAATAAAATCATCGCCGATAATGTCCAGCCACTTGGACGGACGAAGATGCTCCTCTCCGCTGTCAGACACTGCTTCATTCACAACGTCCCATGCGTAGATTTGTCCCTTATAACGCCCAACTACCGTTTCGATATGCACTTTCATTCGTGCAAGCAGTGTGTCGCGATCAACTAAGCCGCCCGAGCCGTTATCAAACACCCAATCGGACGTTTGGTTATGCCATACGAGCGTATGGCCTCGGACTGCCATACCGTTTGACTTTGCGAATTCCAACAAGCGGTCCGCTTCCTCGAACGTATACCGATCTTCGGCCGGATGCAGCCGTTCGAACTTCATTTCATTCTCCGCCGTTACGCTATTGAAATGCTGCGCCAGCAGCTCGCGCTGCGAGACCAGCGTTCTCGGATTAACGGCTGCGCCGATTCGAAATTGCCGTCCGAACACTTCGTGCAGCTTCGGTGTTTGTGCTGATGTGGATTGATTCATGAATGATTGCTCCTCCTCGTTCTATCCATCGGTTATTATCGTTGCTCGCGTATAGTTTAGACCTTGCATGCGCTGCAAACAACCCGTCGAAGTATAGGAAACGCTTATCTTACTTGAGAAGGATTTTGACCATTTTTCAGCGGGGAATGCAGCGTTAATAGGCCTGTTATGACCAATTCATCGACCAGCTTTTGATCCGTTAAGCACAAATACATGGAGGTTAGTTCGATTCGTTCTTGCACTTTATATGTTTTTATAACGAGATCAGCTGCATCGTTCAGTCTATCCTTAATGATTGACGAGAAGCTTTGTAATGTCCGTTCCATCCGTAATCCCTCTTTTTCCCTAAGGATTACCTACTGATTTCCTATCTCTATTTCTTTTATTCACTTCATCCACTCAGCAGAGAAAGGCAGCCGTTCTTTCTAGACCGACTGCCTTAAATACTTCATTTTCTCTATATCCACGTCTGAAACGATTTATTGACCATTTTTACGTTGTTCGTTTGTGCCCAGTTCTTTAGATCCGAGATACCTCGATCTTCATCCCCAAAATATCGGAATGCCATGTCCATAGAGACAATCTTCCTATTGTAAGTCAATAACCCGATCACAGGTTTAAAGTAGCCTGAGGTCATAATCACTTTAATATCCTTTGAATGAACGACATGACCATTCACTATAATTCTCTCGTCGGATAGGCGCAACTCGTTTGGTTTCTTGATAAACGATCTGTACAATGCGAGAAACAATACAACTAAACAAAGAATAATACTCGTTAGCAATGTGTAAAACACACCCTGCTGATCCCAAGATCTCAACATAAGAAAAGATTGGCTCGATATAATGGCAATCATGCCTACAACGGTCCCTGTCCTTGTTGGACTCTTAATTAGGTGCTTTATTTCATTCATCATTGTTCCCCCTTATTCATGCATCCTCTATTAATATACCGCATTTTGCCAAAATATAGATTGACTTTCCCATAGGGGGAGGGTTTATCGTTAGGTTAAGCAATTCCGGCCGGAGTTCTTTATGAAAGGGTGTCATCGATTGAAAATTGGTGAATTCGCCGTACAAAACAACGTTACTGCTAAAATGCTGCGTCACTATGACGAGATCGGTCTGCTGAAGCCGTCGGCGATCGATGCTGAAACGGGATATCGTTCCTACGATCCGAGCCAATCCCATTTATTGAATTGGATCGTCATTCTCAAAAATCTAGACTTCTCCCTTACTGAAATCAAAGAAATGATAAACGGACCTGTAGATAGTAGCATCATCGTTCATCAATTGATTCGTAAGCGGATCGAAATTTCATCGCTGCTTAATGAACACATTCAGAAGAAAATCGCAATTGATCGGCTTATCACTATAATCGAGAAAGAAGGGTTTGATATGGATAAAAAAATAGATTTGTTGCATATCGAGCAGTCTGCAGCGCATGAAATCAAAAAAAACATCCCCAATATGGAGATGTTTCTGGAGGCAGCCGCCGGCATCACAGCCTCATGTTCGTCTGACGATAGCCTCTCCGTCTTTCGCTTCGATATCAGCCACTTCAAGCAGGTGAACGACGATTACGGCTTCGAGGTAGGGGACAACGTCATTGCCTCTTGTTATCAAATCATTGAAGCCAATGTCCGTGCCGGCTTAACTCAGGCCGCTATCGGCCGTGCTGATGGCGATGAATTCATCGTATTCGCAATCGCGAATCACCAAGTGATCACTCATGTCGCGCAGTCCATAGTCGATGATATGATAGCCTTTGATTTCAATAGCATCGGTTGTCCGAAGCAAATGGGTTGTTATATCGGCGCTTTAGTCGGCTCTGTCAGAACGATTGCGGAGATTCGTAAGGTCATCGAAGAATCTATTGAAACCATTAATGAAGCGCGGAAAAAAGGACCAAACTCGATCGCTATCGAATCGTACAACCTTTAGAAATTGCGAGGCCCCCTTCCTATTAGATGAGGGCCTCCGTTCTTATTTGTTATTCGAATAATTCTCTAGCAAATCCTGAATGGATATCCCATTAATCTTAAGTCCCGATATGTCGCAGTCTTTCATTTCCACATTGGAAAGATTGCAGTTTGTAAAGGATGTTCCTGCTAATTCACAGTTCTCGAACGTATTGCTCTTGCCCTTCAGCCCGATATCGTGAAAGTAAGCACCCCCCATTGCGCAGTTGCCGATCTCGATATCCCACAAACCTACTTCAATGAATTTGGCCTGATGCATGTTGATATCGTGGAATACGGTTTTGCTCATATTGATATTATCGAAGCTAGCGCCTTCTAAATTAATGTTGACAAACTTCGTTTTATTCATGTCGATATCGTCAAAATCGCTCTCGCCCATCGCCACGCGGCGAAATTGTGTTTCGGGCATTCTTTCGTCCTGAAACACCTTCTTCTTGAACTCATCGTTCAGCTTATTCTGATTCAGATTTTCGTTTACCATGCTGAGCATCTCCTTCTTTAATAACGTTCTTGATCGGCGAAGTCTGCTCTCCACCGCTTCAACAGACAGACCGAGGAAATCGCTGATTTCCCTGATCTTATAGTCATCGATGTAGTAGAGAATCGTGACCGTACGGTTAGCTTCGGTCAGGTTGCTAAGCGCTTGCCATACCTCGTTTCGAAGCTCTTTCCTCAGCCATGTATCTTCGGCAGTTTCATGCATTTCATGCAGCGGCATATTCTCGTTATGTGCCGGGTCGTATACGGACTCGTTTTTGCTCGACCTCAACCAGTCCAAGCACTCCCTATTCGTAACCGCGTACAACCAACTGCCCAGCTTGTCGGGTTCTTTAATGCTGGACAATTTTTTGAAAGCTTTGACGAACACTTCCTGCGCAATATCTTGCGCCCTATGGAAATCGCCTAGCTTGCCGTACGCTGCCCCGTACACCGCATTCGCATATCTGCCGATTAAATCGCTGAATGCCTCGTTATCGCCTTTGCACGCCCTGCCCACCAACTCTGCATCCGTAACAGACAAGTTGCTCCTCCTCAAATCGATCTATATATAAGACGGGAGTTCATTGAAAAAACCGTCGCGATCTCAAAAATTATTTTCTACTCTTCTTCTATTATACAAAAATATGGAGCGGTTATAGAAAGCAATAGATTGACAACGAATTCGAAAGCAAGTATGAATAGAAGCAAAGGAGTGACTAACTATGGATTTGAAAACCATTCTGCCATACAGCGTTGCCATGATAACGCCTTTTGACGAGGATGAGCGCATAGACGAGAACGGCATTATGGGCATGCTTGAATATTATGAGGTGAATCAAGTACCGGCTCTGCTCTTAAGCGGATCGACCGGCGAACAGCATTCATTGTCGATAGAGGAAAGAATTCATCTCTACCGGACCGTCAAACGCGCTGCTCGCAGCAACTTACCGCTGTATGCCGGAGTAGCAGCCGTACGAACCCGCGAAGCCGTAAAGCTCGCATTGGAGGCTGAACAAGCAGGCATCGACGCCATTATGCTCGGTTTTCCGCCGTATGTACGTCCGAATCAGAGGGAAGCTGAATTGTATGTCGAGTCCGTATGTTCCGCGACCTCGCTGCCGATTATGCTGTACAACAATCCTATTCGTACTGGCTTTAACCTCGAACCGGACACACTGATTAGACTAGTCGACCGATTCCCGCAAATTGTCGCGCTTAAAGAAACCGGCGATTTAAGCCAGGCTCAGCGCATACGCGCCATGCTTGGCGACAAGCTCCAGCTGTTCTCCGGCATAGACCTGACGATTGTCGACTATTTTAAGAAAGGGTACGACGGCCTTACGAGCGTTGCCGGAAATTTATATCCGAACGAGATGAATGCCATCGTTGCTCACTTAAGAGAAGGACAACATGAACTTGCCGATACGGAGCTGAAGCGACTGCAACCGGTATTGGAGAAACTGGGACAGATCGGATGGGTAAGAGTCATTCGTCATTTGTTCGCAGAACAGGGTTACATCAAGCCTGCATGCCGCGAGCCTCTTACTCCATTGACCGCTGAGGAAGTCGGTTTGCTTAAGGAAATCCAATAATAATGTGCTGGAGAACAGTAGCTATAACAGAGTTTATATCCTTCCCGCCCCATAATGTTCTGCCACAGAATCGCGAAAGCGATACTGGTACCGATCAAGAAAGGCAAGTAGATTAGCGTGTGAAACAACCGCTTGCGGTTGTTCGCCCGATAAAACAATGATTGTTATCAACGCATTGCCCGCCCACAATGCAGCAACGCCGCCTTCTGCAAGGCGGCGTCTAGTCGCTATCTATTATTTCGTCACGGTTACTGGTATCGTCACTGTTTGCCCTCCGTAAGTTCCGCTGATCGTCGTTTGGCCAATGCTATGCACGGTTATTATACCGCCGGCAACGGTTGCGATCTCAGGGCTCACCGACGTCCATGACGCAAGACTCGTCAAATCGAGCTTCGAGTTATCGGCCATCGTCGCCGTAAGCTTCACCTTTTGGGTCTTGCCCAACTTCAACGCAACGGCTTTTTTGTCTACCACCAACGACTTCACCGTCGTATCGACGACAATCGTAACCGTTTTCCCCCCGTATTCGGCCGTTAACGTCGCTTTGCCAATTCCAGTCGCTGTAATAAGACCCTTGTCCAGCGTAATCGTCCCGCTGCTTGACGTATCCGAGAGCACGGTCCATTTCGCCGCATTCGTAACATCTCTCGTTCCGCTCGCCAGCGCAGCAGTCAGCAGCACTTGGTTCTTGTCGCCCTGCTTCAATATGACGGATTTGCTAATCGTCTTATTGGCAATAGCTGCCGTCAGCTTGTTGACCGTCGCATTAAACGTAATGACTACAGTCTTTTGACCAAGCTTGGCCGTTACGGTCGCCGTTCCATGCTTCTTCACTTTGACAAGTCCTGCTTCGACGCTCAGTACCGAGGAATCGGAAACGGACCATATAACCATGCCGTTAACATCCTCCGCCTTTTTGCTGTCGCTGAACATGCCTTTGGCAATCAGCTGAAGCTCATCGCCAGGCAGCAGCGAGACGGCTCTCACGCTAGCTTGCTTGCCTGCTCCGACAGTTAAGCTCTTTACGCTCGAATCGATCGTAACAGTGGCCCGCTTGCCTCGATAATCCGCTGTCAACACCGCCTGACCGTAGTCGCGAATGACCAGCTTGCCGTTCACCATCTCAGCGATTTCCGGCTTGGAGGAAGACCAGCTGGCGCTGCCGGACACTTCTTCCTGTGTCTTGTCCTTGTACGTTGCGGTCAGCGTTACCGGCTTATCGGCTCCTGGACGAGCCGCTACTCGCGTTGGCGAGGCCGTCAGCTTCGTTGCCTGCTTCTCGATAACGGTGACCGGAATCGTTAGCGATTTCCCTTTGTAGGTCACGGTAACGTTGGCTTTGCCGATACCTGTGGCGTAAATTACGCCGTTGTATGATCCAACCGCTGCTTGATCATTATCCGTACCCCATTGTCCGTCATAAATAATGTCGCGTTTCGTTCCGTCCGCGTAGTAGGCCATAACTGTAACGGCGCTAGTCGAGCCGAAACCCTCCAATGTCAGCGAGGACTTCGAAGCCGTAAGTCTAGTGACAGCCGGTCCTGCTCCAACTTTGACGATAGCCGTTGCAGGTGTTATCTTGACTGGACCGCTTGCGCGGAAGGTCAGGTCGTAAATGCCGTCCTTCTCGGGAAATCTCAACGCCATGCCGATGTAATCTGACTGAATCGTTATTTTTTCGCCTGTCAACCTGTTTTTATAATCAAAGGCTAAGATACTTTCATAGGTTGGCGGAGTCAGTTCATAAATTCGATTATTGTAGCTGTCGTACACAGTGTTGGAGTCGGGATAGTCCAAATACGTGTCTGCTTCATAGTATTTATTGCGCAGCGACAGCTTTGCTTTAAGCTTGGAATCCATCTTGTAAGTCAAATCTTTTGTGAAGTCGGTATACGGGCTCGAGTAGCCGTATTTCCAACCGCTTTGCTTGAACAGGAAGTTGAAGGTATATAGATTTTTGGTTAAATAAATAGGCTTCAGCTTATCCAATCGCAAGTAATACACGGTCGCGTACATATCCCAATTAAAGGCGCCAAACCATTCGATTTGCATATTTTTATCGGCCATTTGCGGCTTTAACAGCGCCATATCGCTTTTTTGAAAAACAATGCTTGCTCCAACCGATCCCGCCGTTACATTGTGCTTAAACAGCATAAAAGCTTTGTCGTTATCTTGAGCGTTAACCTGGACATGATAAACGCCTTGCTGGATTTTAGCCCCCGGATACAGGTTCAAAGCTGCTACCGCGTTGCCGTAAGCATCCAAAAAGCTGAAAGTCTGCGATTCGATTCGGAAGCCTGCTCCCGTGTTCGGCACAATTGTCGTTACAGGCACAAAACTGCTCGTATCCACTGGAATGAGATCTCCGACTTGCGCCTCGCTTATCGGCAGCTTAAACAAATTTTTATTCGTGCTTATGGCAATGAACTGCTCGGCGTCTTCCATCCAATAGTCGTTGTAAACTTCGATTACCGTTCCGCCTTCAACCGGCGTTACAGAAGCATTTAGAATGGCACTACCGTATTGATATTCCCTGCTGTAGCCGTACCTGACATCCGCCTCTGTAATTCCTTCATCAGGTACAAAGAAACGCAGCATCGATTGTTCAAACGATGTAATGGTAACCTCTGTAGTCAAAGGCTGAATCGCTATCGGAGAATGATTCACAGATAAGGTAAGGCTGTACCGCCCAGGCTGATCCGGCGCATCAATGTACCAAGTGTACAGCTCCGCCGACTGCGTTGAGACCTGACCTGTTTCATCTTCAATCGACACTTGAAGCATCGCTTCCGTATCCAAACCAAAATTGTACAGCTGCGAAAGCTGATTTCCATACTGATCAATAACTGAAATGGGGTACATCATCTCATTTACCAAATATTCTTCGTACAGATCCGCTTGGATGCTGAACGAGGAGCCGAACGGCAATACCCGATCGCCCTGGACGTTTACTGTCATAGGGTGAAATCTATACTGCCAATTGTTCTCGTCCGCTAATTCAAATATCATTCGGTAGTTGTTATTCGTCATGTAAACGTCTGTCCTGCCACCCAAACTCAAACCATACACAACACCATCGGATAATATAGGAAAAAACGACTTTGTTTTTAAAAAATTATTTTCAATTTGGACATGCAGGCTCGATGTCTCTGATCTAGGAAACGAAATCGAAGCGCCGCTGCCTGTTATCGCAATATTTTGCTTAAAGAGCATGTAGGCATGACTGTTGTCAAATCCATTCAACTGAATATGATATCGCCCCGGCGTAGTCAACAGAGTGTTGGTCGACGCGGTAAACGAAATTACTTTATCGTTCTCATCCAAGTAGGACAATGCGATGTTGTCCGTCTCGAAGCTTTCATCCGCAAACGGCACATCCATAGACAGAGGAGCGAGACGTTCCAAGTCTATTACTATCGGTACGCCTTTATCCTTAAGCGAGACAGGTTGAACGATATTGTATTTATTCGTTTCAATCGTAACGTAGCATGACTCGCAGCCTTCCAGATCGGTTAATGCGCTAACACTGACACCTTGCTCCGTTTGAATCGCGCCAAAGGAAATGCTTTGCCGATTATAATTATATTCCGTGCCGTCTTCTTCCCACTCCTTCTTGGACAAGGTAGCAGAAACGACGCTCAAATCCCCCGATAGATCAGGTAAAAGAAAAGATAAATCTGCAGCCTTAACCTTAACAGACTTGCTAGCAGATGCCTTAACCGGCAAATCGTCTCTCAACTTGATTATCAATTCATAGTCGCCAGGCTCATCCGGCATCGTCACTTCCGAGAAGTAACTGTTAGACAAAACTGTTGAGCTATATACCTCGTTCACTTTCTTAAACACCATTTCGAGAGGAACATCCTGAGAGTCCTCATCCATTACGTGACTCAAGGTCATAAGTCCCAGCCCGTCCTGGATATATGGAAAAACGAAAATCGATTCTCCCAGCAAAAAATTCGTCCGATTCAAGTTAAATGTTAAGCTCAAATCCAAATCAATAGCCAAGCTCGGCGTTACGACCGGGTTGAATATGGATTTGTAAAATTCATAGCTGTAACCGGAATCCGACATATATTGCATATCTATCGAGTTGTAAATGAACGGACTAACGCCAATATAGCTTTTTCCTTCCGCGTTGGCGGTCGCGATCATATTGTAACCATCCCAAGTAATAACCGCGAAATTATTCAGCTTCAAGCCCGATCCTTCAGGCGTAACTGGAATGAGTGACATTTCCTCTTGACCAAACGTTACGATCGTCTCGTCTCCGCTTACCGTTACATTTTTCTTGAATAGCAAATACGACGTATCCGCATCGCTCGCATTGAACTGTACATTGTACTGACCATGGCTGAGCTTGTCGCCTTCCGACAGCTCGATTGGCGTTACTGCGACCCCGTTCTCATCCTTCAGCGTGAATGCCAGTAACTGCTCTTCCAAACTCTCGCCGGCGGCAGCAATTTCGGCATGAACCGCGCTGTATTTGGAGGATGCAACTGTGATCGTCTTGCCAACATCCGAAAGCTCTACCTTTTGGGCAAAATGATTGCGCGTATCCGACCACGTATATCCGACAATATAGAACTTGTCCCACTTATTCCAATTCAATTTCGGGAAATGAATAATAAGTCCTTCATCTGTGATCGTTAATTCATATTGCTCGTCGTATACGAGGCCATAAGCAATCCCGTTGAAAGCATACACATCCAAATGGCCGCTTGCGCTTTGAGCCCCTTCGATCAAAAGCTCGATGCCCGTCGATTCGGACTCAACGATTTCATTAGACGTAGCAACGGAACGGCCCGATGCTTGCAAATCGATTTGCGTTGACATGAACGCATCGTCTGCTTCATCCCTCGGTCTAAATACTCGTCTCCCGTTCTCCTCGGAAACGGTGTAATCCTCCTCGTACTGAGGCGGCGGCGGCTCGGATTGCTGCTGCAACGACTGCATGTTGTCGGTTGGAGCAACGGATATGCGAGAGCCAACCGAGGCGGGCAACGAATATTGCTGACCATCCTCGTCTGTTACAATCTCGTACTGAAGCTGCTCTTCGCCGTCCGTCAAACGGTTCGCATTCTTATTACTAAGGCCGTTGTCACGCTGTTCAGGGACATCGTCGTTTTGAAGAGAAATATCCGACCTATGGGCATATACATTTCCGTGCGCATCTGTTTTTGTAACAAAGCTTGTGTCACCCTCTGTTGCCAAGGCACTCTCGGCGTATGCGGCATTATTGCCTGTCGGCAGCAGCACTTGCAGCAATAAAGAGAAAAATAGCAGCGATACTAGCGCTTTTTTTAATAGCTTTCCATTGAACATTACATTCATGAATCTCTCTCATCCTCTACCAGTTCATTAGAATCGTTCCTACCATTTCAATATACACGAAGGAAATTATTGGGTCTACCTAAAAGTGGTAGTACTAGAAAACTCTATAATTCTCTATAAAAAAGCCTGCGCAATAAGACCGGAGCGGTATGAAGGGCTCCGGCCTTGTCTCTTATGTTATGTATCCGAATCAAACCGACGTCTTGCAATCGGCATTATACGAATCCAGCGTCTATGATATGAATTGGGTAGGTACTTATCTTCAGTTATGAAACGTAATAAAGGAGCTAACCCAAAAGCCATCATTGAAGACCTCGGGCGCCCCTTTTCCTTGCATATAATGTAATGGAAACAGCTGTCGTTAATTGACCTCGGAAGCTATAATTCGAAATGTAAAGGAATTTCAACCTCCATAACATGAATCAACGTTATTCGTACACCGCTTCGTAATCGAACCAGTCGAAATGTGCGGGAGATTCCGATTTCTTACCGTTGCCTGTTGCGTACAAGGCGAACAGCACGCCCGTAAATCCGCCCGCCACTTCAGTCGATAGCAGGGACGTTTCGCCACAGCCGAACCAAAAAGGCGCTCCTACACCATCGGAAAAACCGAATTCGTATTGCCCCTGAGTCGCTTTCAGATGCAGCACGATCGAATCGGAAGACCAAGGAGCTTCGCTTTCGATTGCCTGGAGGCTGCCCAACTTTCTCCGGAAAATAACTTTGCGGACGCCGGCAATTATCGTCACGGCAATTTCGTAATGAAAACGGTCATTCATATATGCCGTAATTCCCGCTTCCTCGCCATCACGCTGCGGCTCAAACGCCATATGCGCAGACACGCTGCAAACAAAGTGCTGCTGTCTTCTAGCGACGAAGGCTGGCGCTCCGATGTCATTCAACGTCGTCTCGTTGCCCCGCAGTGTAAGACAGCTTTCCTTCTCGCCCAGCGACCAATTAGCCGGATTAGGCGAACGCATAAAGTTCCAGCATGGAGCAAGGCTCGAAGACTCGAAATGCTCGCGAACCGGCACAACAGCTGCTGGTTGCAGCGGAAGATTGCCTGCCGGCATCGTCTCGCTTACCGTCCCGTTGTCGCCAATGATCGGCCAGCCGTCCTCAGTCCAGTTGACGGGAGCAAGAAATGTTTCTCTGCCAAGATGGTGTTTGTTCGGATAACCGTGAGGCCTAATGCCTAGAAATACGGCCCACCAATCTCCTTCGGGCGTCTGGACAAGATCCGCATGCCCCGTAGCATGAATGGACTTTAGCAAGCTCCGATGGGTCAAGATCGGATTATGCGGACAGCTTTCATAAGGCCCGTCTGGCCGCTCGCTTCTCGCGATCGTTTCCATATGGCCGTACTCGGTGCCGCCTTCGGCAATCATCAGATAGTACCAATTGCCGATACGATAAATATGCGGCGCTTCGGGATACTGGCCGCCTGTTCCCGTCCATAGGAATGTTGGTTCGGACAGCCTCCGGCCCGTTTTTACATCAATTTTGCTTTGATAAATGCCTTGATTGGATGAAGATGTGAAATAGACCGTTTCATCCTCATCGAAGAATAGTTCGGGATCGATACCGGGATGATCTACGAAAATCGGGTCCGACCATTGTCCGCGCGGATCATCCGTATGCACGAAGAAGTTGCCGCCAGCGGTAACATTCGTCGTCACCATGTAGAATCTGCCGTTATGCTCGCGGATCGTTGGCGCGAATACGCCGCCGGAGCTTGGCGCGCGGCTCAGATCAAGCTGCTCCGGCCTTGTTAGAACATGGCCAAGCTGCGTCCAATTCACGAGATCCTTGCTATGGAATAACGGGACACCAGGGAAATATTCGAAGGAGCTCGTTACGAGATAATAATCATCGCCATAACGGCACACGCTCGGATCAGGATGGAATCCGCTTATAACCGGGTTATTATAATTCATGCAAGCACACTCCCCTCATTGGCGCGTAATAATTAATCAAGCTTCTTATAATGGAAGTAATCGTAATCGACGAATCCACCGATTTGCTTCGTAGCGTAATTATAGAGCCCGAAGCGGTAGCCCATGAAATGCTCCAGCTTGTAATGCAACTGCAGCGGCCCGCCAATTGAATGCCAGTTCTCACCGTCCGAAGAGTACCGGAAGTGTGCAATGTCCTCGCGATCGCCATCATCGAATTGGAACTCGATTTGCAAATAGATCCGAGTTCCCTCGTATCTTGTCCGCTCGACCGTTATCTCGCCTTCACTGCCATCCGCTCTTCCATTGACGCTCATCGCTACGTAACGGTCGCCGTTATCGTCAACCTGAATACCGACTGAGCCGAAGACGAATTGCAGCGCCGCTAATCCTGCACGGTCGCCCGGCTGCATGTTGGCTACGTCCAGTACCGTAGTTCCGATGCAAGCTGGACCTTCTGTTCGTTGCGTCAATGTATTGCGGGCAAACTCTACGCTATTGGCAAGATGTCCTGTCGTGAGGCGCAAATAACCCGAACGATCCGTGACCGACCAATTGTCCGGATCAGGATTATGATTCCATTGCCAATTAAGTTCCAGCCGATTGGCATCGTAATCGAACTCATCGCTGATGATAATAGGCTTTGGCAACGTGCTCGGGAGCTTCACTTCGTACGTCTGCGGCGCTCTGCCGTCTTGACCCAAGACTGGCCAACCGTTCTCCCAAGCAACCGGCACAACGCAAGGAATACGGCCAACGGCTCCGTGGTCCTGGAACAGCACCGTATACCAATCTCCATCTTGCGTATCGATGATGCCGCCTTGCGCAATGCCGTTATTGCGGTAATCCATATGATCATCGAGCATTAATTTGTGCTCATAAGGACCAAGCAGATTTAGCGACCGGTAGCACAGCTGCCTGCGGCGCTTATTGCCTTCGCTCGGCCAATCGATGAAGAACAAATAATAGTAGCCGTTTATTTTGTACGCATGGCAGCCCTCGGCACGAAGCATAATTCCTGCTCGCTCCGTCTCAAGCAGCAGTTGATTAACCCCGTCAGGCTTAATCGCCGTTGCATCCGCAGTCAGCTCCGTAATGCGTATATCCCCATTGCCGTGGAAGACGAATACACGGCCGTCATCGTCGAAAAGCATGCTTGGATCATGATGCAGTCCTTGAATGACGTTGCGCTCCCACTTGCCGTTCTCAATGTCACTCGTCGTATAAATATAAAATTGATTCATATCCAGACTCGAGAAGCAGACATAGAATTTGCCATCGTTATATCGTAGACTGGCAGCCCATGAGCCTTTGCCATAGATGCCTTTGCCGTCTAGCAAACGATGAGCGTCGTTATCCTCGAAAGTATCATAGACGTAATTGACGAGCTCCCAGTTCAATAAGTCTTCAGACTTCATAATCGGGCAGCCGGGCATCGAATGCATGCTCGTGCTCACCATATAGTACGTGCTCCCCACACGGATTACGCTCGGATCCGGAACGTCTGCCCAGATAATCGGATTCGTAATTGTCGTCCTGTCCATTTCCAGCTCTCCTTCGTATACCTGAATTGTCCATCACCCAACCAGTCTAGCCAACATACGCTTAGGCAACAACCCGTTTATTTATAGGGGTTCACCTGTTATTAATCGCTCTTCCATATTATCCGGACTTCTCTGTTCCAGCCGGATCGACAACAGCCCAGAATGCCGGCTTCGCATGCAACTGCTTGTCGAACAGGAACGGTGCGTTGGTACGCTTCACTGGGAAGCCATTCAGCCAAGTGTGATCGTCCGCAATGCCCCAGAACACAACACCGCCAATTATATCCTTGTTCGTCCTGAACGCCTCGAACAGCTCGCGATAACGCTCCGCTTGTTTCTGCAGCAGATCTTCGGGAATGTCATTTCCTAGATCAGTACGGTCATTCCAAGCATACATGCTCATATCAAGCTCGGTTACGAGATTATCAAGGCCGAGTTCCGCGAACTTCTTCATCGATTCGATGATGGAATCGACCGTCGGCCCGAATACATCGATATGCGTCTGGTGGCCGACACCGTCGATCGGCACGCCTTTGTCCAGCAACTCTTTCACTAGCTCGTACAACCTGTCCCGTTTGGCAGGATTATCTGTACCGTAATCATTAACGTACAGCTTCGCTTCAGATCCGCCTGCTTCGCGAGCTGCGCGGAACGCCGTCTCGATAAAGTCAGTACCCGCTATCTTATACCATTCGCTGGCGCGCATGCCATCCGGATCGGCCGGCTCAATCACTTCATTCACGACGTCCCACGAATGAATATCATCCTTATATCGCTCAACGATCGTCTTGACATGCGTATCGAGCCGCTTCAGCAGCAGCTTCTTATTGGCATCCCGCTTCGCCTCATCGGTTTCGTCAACCATCGGTTTGCCCTCGGCGTCCTTAAAGAACCAGGCGCCGGTCTGACTATGCCAGACAAGCGTATGGAAACGAACCTCCATACCGCTCTCCTTCGCAAAAGCGATAAGACGATCCGCATTCGTCCAATTGAAACTTCCTTCCGTGGGTTGAATTGCATCAGGCTTCATCACGTTTTCCGCTACGAGCCAATTCACATGCTTCTTAAGCAGCTCCGCCTTCAGCCCCTCCGTCTGAGAAGGCTCGATGGCCGCTCCGATCGGGAAGTAATCGGCGAACGTCTGCGCAAGCGACGGAATATCTTGTTCGGCCGACGGCTCCGGCGTCGGTGTCGGCTCTGGAGTCGGCTCCGATGCAGGCTGCGGCGTTCCGCTTTCTAGTGCAGCAGCCGTTTGCCCCCCCTCCTCTGCATTTTCGCTATTCGAGGCTTCCGTCTGCTGTGCAACCGCTTCATTCAAGTCACCTTCTGTTTCAGGTTGATGCCGGTTCAATAGAAGTACCGTCATGACTGCAATTATTGCGATAACCGATATTGCGATATAAACGAATTTATTGTTCACTCGAGTCATTTCACTCCACCTCTCATTTAGGCATATCCGACATACAAAAAACATTTATTCAAGAATAGACTACTACCCTTTGAGGCTATATTGGATAATTGCAGCAACTTTTCGTAGTTTTGATGCTGTAATGCAGCTATATTGGATATTTGCAACATAGATCACCTCAAACCGAGCTATAAGCGATTTCGAGGGTGAAGTTACTGCAAATTTCCAACATAGCTCCAAAATTCCACATTTTTTACCCAAAGTTACTGCAAAAATCCAACAAAGACTAACTCGCCGCTAGTTGCACAACAGCAACAAGCGCCCTGCGAGCCGGCCGAAGTGGCCGCCCCCGCAAGGCGCTTGGCTTAATGCGACGCAACTGCCCTTATCCGACGATGCCCGTACGTTCGATACTTTCGACAAAGTACCTTTGAACGAACAAATAAAGAATAACGAGCGGCAGAATGGCAAGCAGAATGCCAGTATCCTGCACCATGCTCATGAAGAACGGATCCTTATTGGTCGTCGCGCCGCCTTCGAGCATAATCTGCAAATTGTATGGCAGAGACGTTAATTGCGTAGACATGACCTTGCTTGAGGTCAAATAAGTCGTCGTGAAGAAGCTGTCGTTCCACTGCCACACGAACGAGAACAGCAATACCGTAATGATCGACGGTGTAGCGTTCGGAAGCATAATCCGCAGAAACGTCGAACCTATGCCTGCGCCGTCGATGTAGGCCGCTTCCTCGACCTCCTTCGGAATGCCCCGGAAAAACTGCCGGAAGATGAAAATGTACAGTCCCGCCTTCAGCGAGTTCGCCGTTATCGACGTCAGAATGAACGGCCAGTACGAATCTAGCAGATTAATCGATTTGCCTCCGGTTAGCAGCGGTACCAAGCCGAGCAACGTAAAATCCTTCAAGTTCATATAGATCGGAATTAATATGGTCGTAGGCGGAACTAGAATCGTTAGAATGACTCCCGCGAACAGCAAGTTGCTTCCTTTGAACTTCAGCCGGGCGAACGCATAACCCGCAAAGGCGCATGATACGGCGGTCAATATGGTCGTCATGGTCGACAGCCCGATCGTGTTCACCAGCGTTTTCCAATAATCCATAATCGAAATCGCCTGCTTGAAATTATCGAGCGTAAAATGCTCGGGGATAAATACGACGATAGGTGAATACATGTCGGCTTTATCCTTGATCGATGTAGATATTTTTTGAATGATTGGATACAGGATAACGAATGACAAGCCGATGATCAGCACTAGCCGAACAATCGTCCACAGTCCTCGCTTCCAGCTTTCCAACGATAACAATCGCTCCATAAGCAACGTTCTCACTCTCCTTCTATTCCTGGTAGAAGACCCGTTTGGATATGATGTACGTACTGATCAACAGGATGATCATGATGACCAGGAAATAGATCCAAGCCATGGCCGAGCTGAGACCGAAGTTAAAGCTCGTAAAGCCGGTTTCTCTGATGAGCGTCGTCATATCGTTCCTCGAGAACGAATCGATAATCGTATAGATGACGTTAACGAGTATAAGCGGGCTGACCATCGGGAACGTAATCTTCCAGAACGCCTCGTATCCAGTCGCGCCTTCAATCTTGGACGCTTCATACAGCTGCGGCGAAATCGTCTGGATGCCAGCTAAGAATATGAGAATCTGTACGCCCGATTGACTCACGATTTGGTAAATCCTCTCGACCGCACCCATCAAATACGTGACGATATCTTCGTTCATGCCGGAATTCAGCATAATTCTCATCAGTTCCATCGTACCGGTAGTGAATACGCCTCCGGTGGCGTTCTGCTCATTAATCGCTTGTACAAGGCTCTCTGCTTCCAAATTTGCAATGACGCCCGAGGCGAGTATGACCGGAAGAAAGAAGATCGATCTTGCAATACCTCTGCCGACGAATTTTTGGTTCAGCAATACGGCCAGGAACAAGCTGAAGATGACGATAAGCGGTACGTTAACGACCATATTGACGACCGCGTCGGTCAATGTACGGTTAAAGCTTGTATTCACCGTTAAGGCTTCAATAAAATTGTCAAAACCGATGAATGTAATCGTCATCCCTTTGGAATTCGCTTCAATCTCGCTCAGGCTGTATTGCAACGAATACAATAAAGGAATCAAGAAGAAAAACAAAAATCCAAGCAGCCAAGGCAGCACATACAGAAATCCCCATAATGCTTTCTGTTCATTGTACGTTCTTGATCGAAATACACGCTTCGTTATCGTTCTCAAGATTGTTCACCACCCGTCACATAACTCTCGGCTTCTATCGTCAACCCGTTCACCGTAGCTCCAGTGTCGTTATAATTGACGATGACGTACTTCCCGCTTTCATAGACGGTCTTGAACACACCTTCGCCAAGCTTCTCGTGCAGGGTGATACGCTCATTCTGCACGTCCTTCAGCACGCCGTTTACTTCTTCGTAAATCACGGCTGCCTGCTCTAGCCACTGCTTGTAATTAACGGCATACAATTCATTGGATTCCGTATCCTTCACCTTGTAATTAGGCTCATGAATCCATTCGAAGTAAACGCCGGCTCCGTATTCCAAACTTCTCAAAATGTATTGCCGAACGTTCGTATAAGCCGTCAAATTGTAAGGCGAGCCCGTATATCCGATATGGCCGCGAACGACCATTTGGTAGAAGGGTATCGCTTCGTCTTCGAGCTTAAAGTTGCTATTCGACATCGGCGCGTTTGTCACATCCGACAAGTATGGAAGGGCGTATGCGTTGCCTCCCTCTGCCATAATGTTCAGATTCCCCTCGCGAATGTCGTTCAGAGCTTCAACCGAAATAGCCTCGGATTCCGTACGGTCAATCAGATTGTTTTTGCGGAAGTCGCTATTTAACTGATCAGCCATATCCCTTAGCGAGATGCCGCCCGTCTCGTAGCCCTTCATTCCTTTCAAAAGGGTATCTACGTACGATCCGACGAGTTTTGGCGAGACGACATAGGAAGGCAATTTGGTCCGATCCCGGCGATTGAGCGCCAGATCAAGCGGGTAAAATTCCGCAGGAACGGAGCGCAGCGTCCGTGAAGCGTCATTCTTCTCGTCAAACCCTTTGCCCGTATGAGCGGTCAAGATAGCAACGTCCGGATACAGCTCCACATCCTGCTCCTTCGCAAAAGACACCAAGCCGCGCAAGCCTTTAGCGCCGCCGATCCCCTTGTCTACCGATAGGTCGTCCGGCACTTTGTGGTCGAGTCCGCCGTTGAACCATCCGGAATAACGAAGCTTGATATGGTTGATGCCAAGCTCCTTCATCTCGCCGATCATTTGCTCCGTCTGCTTGAACGTCGTTAGAGGCTCTAACGTTTTGTATGGAACGCCTACGAAATGCTTCTGCTTCGCAATGCTTCCAACAACTTGAAGGTAGAAAGGAAGATTTTTATCCCCGTTCTCCGCCTTTGGCTCCGGCAGTCCGCCGCTTTGCTCCAAGTGCTGCCTGTAATAGGCGGCCATTCCTTGATACGTAGCGTCTTCTCCGCTAAGGAAAGCGTACCGCACCGTAAAATCGCTGTTCGTCGGACGCTCTTGGAATTTCGGCAGCGTCCGCTCCGAACCGTTCGCTTGGAGCGTAAGCTCCCCTTTGCTCGTGACGTTAAAGGTAGGGTACACATAGTTATAACTGTTCAACTTACCGCTGATATCGGCATTGATGCTAGCGGCCGAAGCGCCTTCTTCAATCATGCCTAGGAACGCGCCTTCTTTCCTAATGATGCCGAATACGGGCAGTCTGACCGGCTGCTCGTTAACGGCATTTTCGACCACTTCCAATGCTTGGTCGGATCCGTAAACCGTCTGCTGATAAGCCGGATATTTGGTTTTGCCGTTATTAAAGGTGATGAGTGCGCCTGAGCCGTCCGGTACGAATAGCGAGCCCTCTTCATCCGTCCCCCCAGCTCCGAAGAAGCTGAGCAACGTGACGGTGCTGACCGGATATTCAGTCGGAGCTTTAATCTCCTCCACGGGAACCTTGACGACGAGACTGTCGCCGTCCAGCTTATAATCGATAGAAGCCATAAAAATTCTCGGCGCCGGCGATTCCTGCGTGAAGTTCAGCTCAGCCATATCCTTCTGCAAATCCTCTTCCGTATAGCCGGCTTCCTCGAACGCCTTGAATGCGCGCTCGAGTTGAAGACCGTTCAGTGCTTGGTCGTTCCGAACATAGGCTCCTGAATTGGGATCCTCTTTATAGCCGATGCGCAAAGCGCGCTGTCCCGCTTTATCCAGCTTGCCGGACAGCTCCTCGAGTCGCGCAGCGCTCAGCATGAGAGGCAGATCCATCGCCGTTTTTTCCGCTTTGCCGAATTTATAGGTTACTTTAACTCCGCTGTCAATCGCTTCGTATTTAACCTGCTTATATGCGACGCTGTCTAGGAACGTGTTAATTGAATTAACCTGTCCAAAGCTGTTATAGTAATCGATCTTCAATTGCGAGGACAGTAAGCCCTTGTTAACTCCGGTCGCGATCGGATCGGCTTCGGCCTCGATCGGATTGCTATGCCATATCTCGCCGCTGCTTTTGTTAAGCACAGCTATAGCGCCAGTCTCGTCGTTAATGAACAGCCGAAGCAGGTCATTCTCGACGATCCCCTTCATTCCCGCGATACGCGTATCCGTGAACGAAGCGTTAAGCGCCTTGCCTTGCTCGAATGCAGCCTCCAACTGCTGCTCATCGTTCGTTTGATTGGCGTTGCCCGCGCCGGAACAACCGGCGACCAGCAGCCCTGCAGCAAGAACCGCAGACAAGACGGCATTTCTGGCCATACGCATCTTTCGTTCCTCCTTCCTCAGTTCCTCAAGGTGATTTCTTGATAAATAATAGTGACGAAAGACACTATTTGTTGAAGCAAGCTAAAGAACAATAAACACAAGAACGCCATGAAGCCGATCGCCACAAGCGACAGCGCAATCGTTAGGATTGTTTTGCTGGGCGTAAATTGGTGCACGGTCATGTTTCCAACAAACAACAGGTACATCGACCATAAAACGGCAAAGCTGTTGCAGAAATAATAGAACGTCGTCTCCTGCAAGGAAATTACGTTGCTCAGCCATATCCATGGGAAGTTGATAATGACCATCGGCACGAGCGCAAAGCAGGTCGACGTGAAAATATCAACAAACTTCCCTTCTCCATCCATCAGTGTGGTAAGCGACCAATTGGCCACGCACCAGAACAAGACAGGAACGATCACGTACGTAATTTCCATCAGGCTGTTCATTTGGTCCGGATTGTAAATATGGACCAGAAAACCGCTGTACTGGCTGCCTAGGACATTGGTCAGGATGAGCAACAGCAGAATACCGAACGACATGATAAGATTCAGCTTCTTGCTCTGTTCGTATTTCAGCTCCCAATAACCGTTAAAGGGATGCGTGATCACATACAACGGAAATTTAATAAGCTCTTTATTCAACCGAAACGCCCCTCTTTCTATCCAACATTTTCCGGTATGCCCTTGTGAGCAGGACGATGGCGATCAAACCGAAGATCACGGTCATAATGATGCCGAAATGTTCCCTCAGCACTTCCTTTCGGTGAAGGAGGAACGCCTTCGAATAATTGCGCTGGTCCAAACTCTGCTTGAAATAACGCATTGCATCGTCGTAATCGCCTTGCCTTAGAATCGACTTACCAATACCGGAATAAGCGAAATCCAGATTTGCGTTCATATTAATCGTTTGTTCGTAGAGCTCGAACGACTTCTCTTCCTCGCCGCGGTAGTAGCTTCTGACCGCTTCGTTCAAAGTCCGCCCGTATTCGGTCGTACGGAACACGGTTATCTCGCCGAACGCCTTGTCTAGTACGAGGAAATCATCCCCGACACGTTCTATCGCTACCGGCGTATTGAATTCGCCGATCCGGTTGCCCATGCCGCCGAACACGTACATGAAGTGTCCATCGCCGTTGTACGTAAAGATTCGGCCTTTCTTCGAGTCAAGAACAGAATAGATCTCGCTGTCTGTAACATCGACATCAATTAGCCGGGAACGCCCGTCCGCTGGCCTATAATTAATGTCGCCTATCGGATTGAAATAGCCCGTTCTCCGCAATATATCGCTGCCTTGCGCGTTCAGCTTCCGAATCGAGTCGCCCATATCGCCGCTCGTCGCGTAGATGAAGCCTTCATCGTTAATATCCATGTTCGTAAATTCGGTTGGCGTGAACATGACCATTTGGCTGCGCTGCGCTTTCGTCGACAGCCGCTTCCAGAACAGCTCCACCGGATCGACCCATACGCGGTTCGCTCCGATGAACGATGTAAACGATCCTTCCGCGCTAAATTCCATTAGTCCGTCGAACACGCCCGTCGCCATCACATAGATGCGCTGTGCTTTGTCCATGATGACGCGGACAGGCTGAAAGTCGAAATTTTCCTTCAGCAGCTCGGACGAGGGCTTCTCGACAATGTTCACCAAGCGGCCCTCTTCATCGAGATGTACGACGCGCTTGTTCCCTGTATCGGCGATCAGCAGATGCTTCTCATCCGAGACGAAGATCCCCTGCGGGTTCAGGAACGTTTCGGTCTGGCCTTCGCGCTCGAAGGAGTCGATCACCGCCGCCTCGCCGTATTCCTCATCCAACACAACGATACGATTGTTGCCGGAATCGAGAACGTATATTTCGTTGTCCGGCGTTACATGAAGATCGCTCGGATCTTTGAATACCCCGACACCTAGCTTATCGCCCGTCAACAATTCCGTCGCTTCATAAGCGGAAGGAGATACAACCGTATCGCCCCAAACGGAATAGTTATAGGAGGCCCCTCCATCCGCCGCATGCGCAAGAGAACCACCCGCGCTTAAGCCGAATACGCAGCACATTGCCGCAAGAAGATAAGCTCTTAGTTTTGTCTTGCTCTTCAACATCGTGCAAGTCTCCCTTCTAATCTTTCATCCCGGAGGTGGCCATCGTCTGAATGACGCTGCTCTGAGAGATGATGAAGAGCGATATCGGAACGACCATCAGGATAAGAGCGACGGCAGCGCCGACGCCTGCACGAGCGATGCCTCCCAAAGTGATCTGACCGAGCGCGTAATGGAGCGTCTTCAAATTTTCGCTGTAAATGAAGTTGCCCCCATCGGTTCCCCATAACGCAGGAAACTGCAGGATCATAAGAGTCAGCCAAGCCGGCTTTACGTTCGGCATGACGATGCTCCAATATATCCGGTATTCGCTCGCGCCATCGATTTTGGCCGCTTCCAGCAGAGCCGTCGGAAGCTGCTCGATGAACTGCTTCATCAGGAACAGCCCGAGCGGAAACGCGAGCGATGGAACGATAATCGAAGCATGGGAATTGATCCAGCCCAGCCAAGACATCACCATGTAGTTCGGAATGGCCGTTACATGTCCCGAGAACATAAGCGATAGGACGACGATCGAGAACAGCCCTTTAGAACCAAGAAAGTTGTATTTCGCCAATGGGTATGCCGCAGCGGAAGCAAGCAATATATGTCCGGCTGTGCCGATTAGCGTGATAAGCAGCGTATTGGCGATATAACGGGACAACGGTACCCAGGAATTGCCCATCAAGGCGACCAAATCGTAAAAGTTATCCAATGTCGGATTGTTCACGAAGAAGCGCGGCGGGAAAATGAACAATTCGTCCAGCGGCTTGAAGGCGTTATTCACCGCATAAAGCAGCGGAAGCGCCATGAACGCACCGAACACGGCGAGAAACGCGAATAAGATAAAGCTGACGGCAAACGAACGGTTAAGCCTCTTAGGCGTTCGGAATGCGGCCATCATTTTAACGACCAACGTTACTCACCTACCTTTCTGAGCAATTTTTGCGTCAACTTATTCGTTCCGATCATGATGCAGAATAGTACGGTCGCAATGGCGGACGCATAACCCATTTCGAAACGAATGGTGCCGTAGTCCATCAAGTGCGTAACGATTGTATGCGCTGCATAGTTAACGCTCGGAAAGCCTGCCAGCGCCACGGTAATATCGGCGACTGCGAGCGATCCCGTAATTTGCATGACGGCGCCGAACATCAGCTGCGGTCTCATCGAAGGAAGCGTAATGAACCATAGCTCCTGCCAGCGGTTCTTGATTCCGTCTACGACGCCCGCCTCGATCAGCGTCCGGTCGATCGTCTGCAAACCTGCGATAAAGGCGAGGAAGCTAGTGCCCAGGCTGAGCCACAGCTGTACGATCATAACAATCATAAGAATGTATTGTTCATTGGTCAGCCATTGAATCGGTTCCAGTATAAATCCGAACTTAATCAGGAATCCGTTCAAATAGCCGTAGCGGTCGCCCGAAAATACGATCAGCCAAATGAAAAATACGTTGCCGGAAATAGCCGGCGCGTAGAAGATCAAAGTCATGACCGACCGCACCTTAGGCGACAGCTCGTTGATAATCCATGCAAAGAAGAAGCACGCGATATAGCTGACCGGTCCGGTAATAATCGCGAAGAGGAAGGTGTTCTTCACTGCGATCATAAAGATATCGTCGTTCAGAAACAGCCTGGAATAGTTCTGCCATCCGACGAAACGCGGAAATTCGAGCATGTTGAAATAAAAGAAACTAAGAATTAAAGAAAACACGACCGGAATGACCGTAAACGTGAAGAAAATCAACATGTACGGACTCATCAAAAAATAATAATGTTTGTTTTTCTTCAATTCCGTCCATACATTGGCCAATCTCGATTTCTTCTTCGGATGGATAAGGTTAGGCACGGCTTGACTGGTTGTTTCGGCTTGCAATGGATTCCACCCCCAAACTAATACGGTAAATTGAATTCTTTGCGCTTGATTTCGATTTCGTCGTTAATATACAGGACGTAATCGTTTAAGGCTTCTCGAGGGTTCTCGCTCGCATTGACTACTCTGCGGAAGGCGTTGTCCAGATGGCGCCCTGTAAAGTAGCCGCCCGGCACTTGCGGAATGCCTCTTACCCATTCCCACTGACTTGCCAAATTGTTGTAATCCTTGACCGGCCATGGCAATTCCTCAAGCGCTTCGGCATTAGCCGTCGGATAACGCGCGGCTTCGCCCATGAGGCCTTCCATCTCGCGTCCGTACGCAATTTGGGTTTCCTTGCTGGTCCACCATTTCATGAACTCCCACGAAGCTTCTTTGTTATCGGCGTTTTCCATCAGCATGACGCCCGTCGTATGGCTGGCTACCTGATGATTGACGGTGCCGTCTGCCTGCTCCGTACCCGGAACGAGCGTGAAATCCCATAGCCCTTTAATTTCCGGAGCCAATACCGTCAGCATATTATAGGTCGTGTAATCCGCTATGCCGATCGGCATTTCTCCTGTACGGAAGCGGTTCGGGAAGTCAGCAATGACAGGAAATTTGTAGTTGGTATAAAATTGCGTCCACTTTTTAAACATTTCCATGGAGATGTCTGTATCGAGCGCAGTCTTTTTGTCTTCATCCTGGTAGAACTCGCCGCCATTTTGATAAAGCAGCGCGGAGAATGTCGCATTCGGCACGAGACTCGCATTTGACGCCTCGATCGGAAGCCAAAATTCCATATTATGCTTTTGGAGGACCGAGATCATGTTGTAAATATCCTGCCAAGTCTGCGGTGGAGCAAGATCCAGCTCTTCGAGAATATCCTTGCGATAGAAGAGCATCGGGAACGATTGCTGCTCCGGCAAGGCATACACGCCGCTGTCATACTTATACGGCGTAAGTCCGCTGTCTTGGAAACGAGCTGCGACTTCCTCGAAATCATCGAACTGCGTCAAGTCTGCAGCCGCCCCCCTCATGGCGTAGTTCACGGGAACGTCTTCTCCAATCTGCATCGCAACATCCGGACCTTCGTCAGCAAGCGTTGCCGGCAGCAATATGTTGCCTGGAACGAGCCTTAAGTCTACCGCGACTTTCGAATCCGGCGTGAAGGAGTCGTCGATCAAGCTCTTAAGCACCTGCGCCTGATCCCTGCCTGTCGTTACCCAGACTGTAATCCTGCTGTCTTGCTCTTCGCTCGTATTTCCGATGCTGTCATAATCCTCGGTATAAGAAGCAATGTAAGCGCCAAGCTCATGCTTGACCTCCTCGAACATCGTTGCTTCCGCTCTTGGAAGCTTCTTGCCCGGCGAGGATACGATCAAATAATCTAGTGCAACCGGCTGCTCACGCACCGTAAGAATCCATGTGCCAAGTCCGCCGACATTCGTTTTGAACGCGCTTAAGCGATTGCCGACTGTCTCCGGATTCTCGATCATTTCCTTCAATTGCCCGACCATCGTATGAAGAACAGCCACCTTGTCGCTGCGTTCGCCAGTCGATTGCTCCAAATAATCAGCTACGCTTTGGATGATGTCGACTTGCTCCTCAAACGTCGTTACCATATCCGGAATCCGCTTCTCCAGCTGGTAATCGCGGAACGGATCGGGAGTATTCGACGTAATCATCAATATTTTGCGATACATCTCATTCAACTGCAGCACGCTCGATTCGATCGTACGAATAAGCGGCGCGATATCGCCGAGCGACACCATCATGCGAATACGATGCGTTCCCTTCGTCAAATGGAACAAATACGGCTCATCGCCGCCAAGCACGTTCATCTTCCATTCCATATCGAAGTTAAACCGCAGGCGCTTCATTTCCTGAAACGGCATCTGTCCATCGATCGTCAAGCTTCGAGTGGCATACACGCCCCGCAGCTGATCCTGCTTCTGCTTCAACGCAATTTGGTATAAGCCGTCCTCAGGCGCCTCGAACTCCCATTCGATCCACTGCCCGGGGAGCTTCCAATTTGTCCCGCCGATCGTATTGATTCGCAGCTTAGACACATTGTACGGAACGACAGTCGGGCTCGACCGGTCCGACAGAGGATACAACGTAGGCGATGACTTGGCGACCGCGTCCTCGGCTTGAATTTCGATGTATTGGTCGACGGCGGGCTTGATGCCCTCGGTCTCATACTTCTTCTTTAAGTCCTCGTAAGTCATCAAAGCTTGGTTCTGGTAAAGTTCAATATAATCAATCGCCATCGGTTCCCTTAAGGCCGTCAAGGAAATCGATTGCTGCCCGCTCTCAAAGTAAAAGGAGTAAGGCTCATCATAATATCCATTGCGATCATTGAAGCTTCCGAGCTGCCATGCCGGCTTCTCTACTTGCCGTGGCCTGATTTCGTTGCCGCGATCGTCTCGTCCGATTTCGTCCTGTCGATTACCCCAAACCCGATCAAATAATAGAATCTCCGCGCCTTTAAAAGGGACTTTATCGTTTATGGCAAACTGTCTTTCGATCGCAGAGCTCTTACCCTCGATCGGCAAATAATGGATTCTCACATTGTACATACCCGCTTGCTTTACTTGCACATTCCACTGAATGGTGCCTGACTCCGGTGTGACAACCGCCTTGCCGTCCAATCCGTCCAATTGATCCGTTGTTTCAAACCCGTCACCGGTCGATTCCGAGAAGCTCTCACCTTCAATACGGATGATCTCTTCCGGTCTTTCAGCAGCCGAGTAGCTATCCAAATACATATCGTAGCTGTCTTCTCCTGCTGATGCCGTAACGGCGCTGAAGTCCGCCATTGCCATGGCGCGTCCGCTATCGGATGAATCCGAAGGGTAGAACGCCCATATAGACGTTGCCAGTACGGCGAGAACGAGTATAATCGCGACGTAGTTCTTCTTTCTGAAGTTCAACTTTTCTCCCTCCTGCAGCAAGAAGTTAAATTCAATAACAGTCCCCTTAGAATGACTTCTAATGGGGACTGTCGGTCACTCGTTACAATAGATTACGAACCGTACACCGCATCAATCGCCGATTGGAACACCGGTTTGTATTTCTCAACAACAGTGGACACCGATACTCCGCTGTTGATCTCTCCGATGAAGTCCCAATACTTCAAGGCATCGCCGTACGTGCCATGATCGAATACTTGCAAGCCTGCAAGCGCGCTCCGCGCATTGTTAATGTCGTCTTCGTTGCTGAATGACGATTCTAGGCTTGCTTGGCCTGGATAATCGTATTCGGAATCGATATCGTTGATTTTCTCCCAGATGTAGAGGAGCTGCTCCGGATTCTCGACCGACTTCGGAATTGTAAGCGCTTGGAATGCGCCTTCACCGGAATGATATTCGGTCGCGCTTGGGCCTTTCGGAAACGGCAAGAAGCCAATGTCCGCATCTGGCATATCCGTTTTGAAGCCGTTCAATTCGTACATAGCGCCTGCATACATAAGCGTGTTGCCTTGACGGAAGAATTGTCCCGGCTCTGTCCAGTCCCCGCCCTCTGTCGGTCTGTACACTTGCTCCGTTGCCATTTTCGATAAGAAATTCAATGCTTCTTGCGTAGCTGGATCCTCCAAGTTTTGTTTGTCGCCCTTGGTCAGGTAAGCTCCGTTGGAGTATAGCGCGTGCTCTGCGACTTGAGAGTTTGCAAGTCCCCAAGTATCCAGCTTGCCGTCGTTATTCGTGTCTTTGTTAGCTTCTTTCGCAACTTGAATGAACGTATCCCAGTTCCAATTGTCTTCGTTCACATAATCTTGAAGCGCTTTGATGCCGAGCTGACTCATAAGCGTCCGATTGTAGAAAATACCTTGGATAAGGCCGCCTTGGTCTTCTGTGAATGCATACCCTTTGCCTTCATAAGTGAAAAATTCGCTAGTTGTTTTCTGATGGAAGACTTTCGCGTTTTTCGTATATTCGTCAACCGGCCATAGCAAATCTTGCTTCACCAGCGTCGGAACCGTATAGTTTCTGCCAAGACGGACGATGTCGCCAAGCGGCTCTCCAGCCAGCAAGGAGGCTGTAACCTTTTGCTGATACTCGCCGAAGTCAACTGCAACGTACTCGATTTTGAAGTTATGCTTCTTCATCAATTCATCCAAATTTTTCTTCTTTTGAATATTGTCCGGATTGTCCTCAGGAATCGTCATATCCCACCAGGATACGACTTTGATCGTTTTGCCGCCTAAGTCGAAGTCCATCTCCGGCGAGCCGGTATCTACTTCTTCTTCACCCTCCGGCGCAGCTGTGGCCGTGTTGCCAGCGCCGTTGTTTGTAGCTTGGTTTGATCCGTTGTTCGTGCTGTTGCCGTTGCCCGAACCGCCGCTGCATGCGGAAAGTACGAGAACGAACGCGCATAGCAGCACCATTAATTTGCGAATCTTCATTGCGAATCCCCCTTAACATATTGAACTACACCGAAAGTGTAGCGCTTTCATAAGGCAGGCAACAACCTGTGCGAATACAGGTCTGTCACCCGTCAAATTCTAGATTGGAAATCATTTCATTTCACGAAAATTTGTTTTTTGAGCAAGAAGTAAAAACCTGTGGGCTATGCAAAGAAAAGCACGTTGTTTCGTTTGCGCCCAGTTCACATAATTAAAGCGTAGTCATTCTCCCATAAGGAAAACCCCTAAGTACAAATAGGAGGTAATCATCGTGTATAAAGTGCTGCTTGTCGACTTTGACTCCTCATCGTCGATGGAGATGTTGCAACATATGCCGGAATGGAATCGGATCGAGTTTGAAATGGACGCTTATGCGAACAGCTCTGCGGACGCGATCGATTTTCTCGACCGAAACCACTTTTCACTAATCCTGATAAGTATGAACGGCTCTCATAACGACGGCTTGTATCTTTGCGATTACATTCGCCAGAAGAGCCGCGTACCGATTGTTCTGATTGGCGGAAGCAACGATTTCCAGCTTGCCCGGAAGGCGCTCTATTACCAAGTAAGCGATTATTTGCCTGATCCTGTTTCCTCAGTCGAGCTAAAGTCAAGCTTGCTGGCCGTCAAAGCCGAGCTCGATTGCGCTATCGACAAAAATAAAGCGCTGTCATGGACGCCGACGGAAAAGGAATCCCAATCTCAACCGAATATTATCGAGAAGGTTAAGGAATATGTGGATGAGGCGCTGCATCAAAACATCACCTTAAAGGAAATTTCCAACAGCCTTCATTTCAATTGCTCTTATTTGGGTCAAAAGTTTAAGTTCCAGGAAAATATGACCTTCAATGAATATTTGCTGCAACAGCGTATGGAGAAGGCGAAGCTGCTGCTTGAGAATACGGACATGAAAGTGTATGAAATCGCGAATGAGATCGGTTATACGGAAATGGATTGGTTCTACAAGAAATTCAAAGCGTATACGGGCGTAAGCGCCAATGAATATCGAAAAATGTTTTTCATTACTGCGTAACCGCTTACATCAATCAAAAGGGTTGTCTTGTCGCAGTGACAGCCCTTCATCCGATCCGGTCGTTGTCGGTACTCCACTCAGCTCCAGTAAGCTAAAAGACTCGCAGCATGTTCGCTGCGAGTCTTTTCTTTCATTAATATTCAGCTACTTCGATTATTTCTTAAGCTCCAGCAGTCCGATCTCGGACAAGTTCTGCCACGTCATTCCTGTCGTATCATTCCAGATCGCGATGCTGTCGCGAACGCCGTCATCGTTTTGGTCGTTGTTGACCTGTACGTCGAAACCAACCAAGCTGCCGGCCGCAGGTGCCGTTCCTGTCCACGCGATGGAAGCTTCGACGATATAGCCGTTAGCAGTAAGCTTCGCTGCGGATACAAGACGTCCGCTCGAAGAACCCGGGCTAACGGACTGCTCGTTGTCGAAGTTGATCCGGTATTGCCCGTCGTCCGCATCATACGGATTGGTTCTTGCATCGTTTTGATCGAGGAATATTTCTACCGAATCCTGCTCCCATACGTTCGTGCTTCGTTTTGTAAGCAGCGAATCGGTTACTTCCGCCAAGATATACAGGCGGCTGCCATCCCAGAGCGTTCTGACCTTCGCTGTTGAACCGGATGTTCCTTGCACCCACCGGTCTGTCGTAATAGCGGACGCTGACGTCCAGATGCCGTCGATATGGCCGTCAATAATCGGCGTTCCACGCACAGCCTTCGTCAATTGAGGGCCTTCAATTAGCTCTAGCTCGCCGAAGCCCGACGTATCCGCATCCTGCTCATGATGAATATCGTTCCACGACGTCAACGAGGTAGCGCTGCCTGAACGATTATTGATTCGTACGTCAAAGCCGATCGTTTGGCCAAGAGCTGCCCCCGCGAGCGGAATTGACGCTTCGATAACGTAGCCGGTCGCGGTTTTGACCGCCTTGTATTCTGCTGGACTATGCGGATTCGCCCCGCTCCTGCGGAACGTATACTTCTTGTCGTCCGGCTCGTAGGAGGTTGTCTTGCCGTTGTTTCCGTCAATGAATACGTCAACCGAATCGTTTCCGTTAACCGACGAGTCCAGCACATCGACCCAAACATGAAGCTTTCCGGATGCCCATTGCGATCGGTAGGTGGCTGCCGTATTACCCTCTGATTGAATCGTTATCGGCCTTGCTGCCTTCCATGAATCATCCAGCTTGCCGTCTACCTTCACGGTGCCGGCAACTGCGGATGTCTTGTGGATCTCAACCGGCAGTTTGCTTGGATCAACAAGCGCCCAGTACGCATACTTCGCTTGAAGACGTTCATCGAACAGCAGCGGCCAATTGTTCCGATCGACCGGGAACGTTCGCAGCCAAGTATTCAAATCGTCCTTGCCCCAGAAGATGACGGCTGTAAGCTGATCCGCATGCTTCTTGAAAACGTCGAAGATCGCCTGGTATCGTCTCGCCTGTGTGATTTGCAACTCCAGCGGGAAGGTCTCGTAAGACTCGGCGTCATTCGTATAAACGCTCATATCCAGCTCTGTAACTTGCTGCTCGATGCCAAGGTCGCGGAAGGCCGCGAGCATGTCGTCGAGCTCCTGAATGGAAGGACTCGCGATGCCGATATGCGTCTGATGGCCGACACCTTGGACCGGGATGCCCTTGTTTTGGAGGCGCTTGATCAGGTCATATATAAATTGCCGTTTATCCGTAAAATGCGTGTTGTAATCATTAATGTATAACACGGCATCCGGATCCGCAGCATGGGCGTATTCGAACGCCTTCTCGATGTACTCCTCGCCTGCGATTTGATACCATAAGCTGTTCCTTAAGCCGCCTGGCTTACGATCTCCCGGCTCAATGACCTCGTTCACGACGTCCCAGGCATAGATTTTCCCTTTATAGCGGCCGACAACTTCGTCGATGTGGCTCTTCATGCGCGCGAACAGCAATTCCTTGCTGGCTAGATTGCCATTGTCGTCATAGAACACCCAGTTCGGTGTCTGCGAATGCCAAATCAGCGTATGACCGCGTACCGCAATGCCGTTTTCCTCCCCAAATTCTACGATTTTATCCGCATTGGCGAAAGTAAACTGCCCTTCGACCGGCTCGGTCGCATCCCATTTCATCTCATTGCCTGCGGTAAGGCTGTTGAAATGTTTTTTGAGCAGCTCAGCGTCCGGCCCCTCCGAATCTGCTATTTCGTTAACGAGCAAGGCTGAACCAAGAAGAAAATCGTCAGCGAACACATCCTTCAAGCTCGGTATGTCTTGCTCGATTTCGATCGGAATCGGATCGGGTACGCGTTCAATTATAAATTCATCAACATAGAAGGATAACGTCGGATTGTCGAACGATTCCAAGTAAACACCGGCATTGGAAACGGGATTTTTGAGCGTATATTCGCCCGACAGCTTCACCCATCCGCTATCCGTCGCTGTTTTGGCCGTGACAGATTCGTAATAGGGCGTGCTTTCCGTCGTCCGCTCGACGAGCATGGCGACGGACGAGGCGCTCGAGCCCGCCGGAAGACGAACCCATGCCGTAATGCCGTATGTCTTGCCGACTTCCATGAACGAAGTCACGTTAAACGTTGGGCCGTTCCAGCCTTGAGATCTTCCTTCCACTTTAAGCCCATACTCGCCCGAATAAGCCGCATCAGACGATGCCGACAAAATGACGCCGCCGCCCCGCGGCTGCCAGCCTTGTACCGTTCCGTCCTCAAAGTCCGTTGCGATACGCTGCAGCTCGGAGGATGTCTCATCATTTGCCTCCGCATACACTTTCGTCCTGGACGTGATCGAGCCCATCGTCGCGGCGCTTAACATCAGCGCTGCGGCCAGTCCCAATACCATCAACCTTTTTAACCGTTTCATCTTGCGAACAACACCTCTCTCTCCAATCATTTATCCATATCAAACTCCTCTTGCGGGGAGTGGAAATGGCGCTTGGTTAGCCTGTCTGCTTCGCTGACTGGGGATAGAGAACGATACGGCCGTCCTCCATTTCCACGCGTACCTTGTTGTTGTCTTTGAAACCGTCCATATCAAGGAATCCGGAAGGAATTTGCAGCCGTCCTGCCTTGTCAAGCACGGCGTATTCCGTGTGGCTCTCCGCTTCAAGCATGGCGCTCTCCGCGTCCAGCATCGCCAGCTCATCGGCGTACGACACTTTGCGGATCATTTCCGCCGACGTCTTGCCGTCCCGGATTTGGACGACCCGATCTACCTTCCGCGCTAGCGAAGGATCATGTGTTACGATCACGATCGTAATGCCGATCGATCGGTTGAGCGTTCGAAACAAATCGAGAACCTGGTTTGATGTTTTCGTATCAAGCGAGCCCGTCGGTTCGTCGGCGAGCAGCAGCTTCGGATCGTTGGCCAGCGCGATCGCGATCGCCACCCGTTGCTGCTCGCCGCCCGAAAGCTCGCTCAGCCTGTTTTTCATTCGATGGCCAAGCCCCACCGCCTCCAGCAGCTCCATCGCCCGTGCCCTTCGCCGCTTCCCGCGCAGCAGCATCGGAAGCTCTACATTGGCCAGCGCGGTCAAGTAAGGAATCAAGTTGCGCGCATTGTTCTGCCATACGAAGCCGACCGTATCGCGCTTGTAGGTTACCAGCTCTTTCTCGCCGAACTTCAGCAAGTCTTGGCCGTCAACGAACAGCTTGCCGGCTGATGGCTTATCGAGGCCACCAAGCATATTCAGGAGCGTCGACTTCCCGCTGCCGGAATTGCCGATAATCGCCATCAGCTCTCCGTTTTCGACCTGCAGATCAAGACCTTGCAAGGCGAACACCTCAAGATCCGCCATTTTGTAAATTTTGACGAGCCCTTCGCTTTTAATCATCGTTTACTCCTCTCCAAGCTTGAGAGCTTGCGCAATCCGAATTCTCGATAAGCGGTAACCGAGGATTAGAAGGCCTAGTGTCAATGTAATGCCGATAATGCTATACAGCTGTAGATAATCGCTAAGCTGTTGAATCATTTCGAAAGGCGGCACTTGATCCTTCGTCGCAAATGACATCTCGAATAACGGCACGAACAGCTCGCTTATCGTGTTGCCGATGACGACGCCTAGCAGAACCGCCGCTCCGGAAGTCAACATTTGCTCGCTGACGAGCATGCCGATTATTTGCCCGAATGGAATGCCCATTGCCCGCAGCACGCCGTATTGAAGCGTTCTGCCCGACAGCGTAAGCACCCAAAACAGCAGGAAGCCGAAGAAGCTGATCAACATCGAGATGACGAAGCCTAGCGTCATGACGCCATTGATCGCAAGTCTGAACGGATCGTTTTTCGATTGAATCAACTCTTGCGTAGCGTCTTGAAGATTAATGATTCTTAGCTTCTTCTCCGCTAGCTGGTCATAGACGGCTTGGCTAGAAACACCGTCCTTTAGCTTCAGCCATACCTCATAAGGCTCTACGGCAAGCCTGTTCTGAATCGTGCCGAGGTGGCCCACGATCAAGTTCGGCTGCGCAGCCTTCTCGTTATCGGCATTGCCGGTCGGAAGCGGATTCCAGCTCGGCCAATAGTCGATAATGCCATAAACGACGAATTGTGCTTGATCGAGCCCATCCCAAGATAGTGAAATCGTATCGCCCAGCTTCGTCTTTGCCTTGTCCGCGATCGAGCGGGAAATGAGAACCGCCTTCGTATTGGGCGCGAGCAGATTAAGGTACCCGTTAATGGGGTGTTCGAGCAGACCATCCTTCATCCAAGCCGTCCGGCCGAAGTCCATCGTGTCGATGCCGATCAGAGTAGTCGCCCCGCTCGCTCCGCTTGCAGGCGTTACGAATCGCGCCTTCTCTTTCTTGAACACTTTGGCGCTCGCGAGGAAGCCTTCCAGCTCTTCGAAAGGCTGGAACGGCGGCTCGGTGTATTGAACCCGGTTCGAGCTCGAAGCTGTCGTCTCGGCTTGCGTTTGCGGAGCGGACGACATATAGGTCGATGGCCGCGCATCGCTTTCCCAGCGGGTCATAATCGTCATATCGGCTCCGATATTGTACTGAATCTTGCTCTCCATGTTGTCGTTAATGGTACGGGCCGCATTCGCGCTGAAGAGTCCCGTTGCGACGGTCATGATGAGGAACAGCTTAATCGTCTGGTATTGTCCGGACGACCGGCTGATTTGAACCAGCGTATTGTACAGCGCAGGCGACCACCACCGGCGACCTGCCAAATAGACGAGTCGAATGAACCATGGATATACCCGCAGCAGCAGCAAGCCGCCTCCGAGCGCGAATAACGAAGGCATGAGGAAGAGCATCGGATCGAGCTGAAAGGCATCCGAGTCGAGCCCTAACCGCTGCAAGTCCTCCTGGCGCTTGTTGAAATTGTAGAGCAGATATACGGCTATGCCGACAAGGATAAAATCAAGACCCGTCTTATGCCAGAACGACAGCTTGTTATGGCGGGCGTTTTGCTGCTTATGACTGACGATACTGACTCTAGTCGCCATGAACGCCGGAATCAGGATCAAAGCCAATGCGGCGGCTACCGCCACAGATGACACCATGTAAGCGCTGCTGGTCAGACTGACCTCAAGCGCCGAGCGATCGACGAACTCCAGGAAACCGTTCGATGCGCCAAGCACTTTCGTGAACCAAATGCCGAGAAACGGACCAACGGCAAGCGCGCTTATACCAAGAAACAGACTTTCGAGCGTATAAGCCGTCATAATCTGCAAACGGCTTGCCCCGCGGCTTCGCAAAACGGATATTTCCGTCTTCTGCCGCTCAATAATGAGATTGGCGGCCATATAGAGATAGAAGGCAAGCAAGAGCATAACCGGCGAATAGAGTGACAGCATCATAACATCAAGCTTCTCTTGCTTGCCCTGATAGTCATTAACCGTTGATACGGCAGGAATGTTAACCTCGTCGACACCGATTCGGCCGCGGAAGTATCGTCTAATATCCTTGTCGGCTTGCATGAATGCATCAATATTATCGATCGTTAACTCCTCGTAATTAAGTGCTAGGCGCCAATCCAAGCTTGCCAGCTTCGTCATGCCGCCAAGTATGAAATCGCTCTCAAACTGCTCGAAAGGAATAATGAAGCCGTCGCTATCCTCGGAAGTAAGAAAAGGCAAGTAAGGATCTGCCGTTGGGTTGGTCTCCATAATCCCAACCGGGATGACGCGAAACTTCGTTTTGTCCGGCGCTTCGGCAATCAGTTCGTCCCCCAGATCGCGTTTCGTCGCGATTAGAAACTTCTGCGTTACGAGCGCCTCGTATATACCGTCGGCGCGAACGGTCGGCATTGCGCCATCGATCAAGCGAACGCGTTTCTCAAGTCCGGAGAGTGATCTGATGCTGCCCGCTGTCTTCTGCGACTGCTTCTCCTGATCCGTTGCGTCAGCACCGTACACCTTCATGCGCTGCGTGAAACGCTGCTGATAGAAAGATAAAGCTTCAAGTCCCGCCCTGCCCGGTATTGTTTGCACGAATCGGTCCGCCCGCTTGATAGCCTCGATCGTCTTCGCGTCCATTGCCGACGCGGATACGGTCGTACCGATGCGAATATAACCCGGATACACGCCTTCCTGAAGCTGCACCGATTGCAGCTCCTTTTGCAGCGTTCGCTGCAGGATGGCTTCGGAGTAAAGCGGCATGGAGCTGAATAAGGCCACGCATACGGTGAGGCCGATCCATAGATTCAGCTGCAGCCACTTGTTGTTTGCCATCTTGCGGAGGATCATCGTCCATAAGGCCATACGTACACCCCATCCTTGCGCCAGTTACATACCTGTAACTGGTCTTCATGTTAGTTATTCAGAATGACCTGCTGGCCTTCCTCGAGTCCTTTGACGATTTCCGCTTCGGTCGATGTTATCAGCCCTACCTCAACGTCGACCTCCTTGCGTCGTTCGCCTTCCGCCACCTGCACGTAATAACGTCCCATATAAGAGCGAATGGCCGAGCGAGGCAGAACAATGACGTTCTCGCGTTTCTGCAGCTCAATCGTAAGCTCGGCGCTGTCGCCGATATGGATGCCGTCCGGCGCATTGTCCATACTCATATACAGGGTTACTGCGTTACGCTCGGCTTTGGCCCCATCCGCTCCGATCGGAACATTGGAAGGCGATTGCAGCACTTTGCCCGTGTAAGCCTTGCCCTTGTACTTCAGACTGACGGGCATACCCGCTTCGACCGGCTGTACTTCCTTCATTTCACCTGCGACATACGTGAGTTGGATGCGAGACGTATCCGCAATCGATACGATGGATTGGTACGCATTCACAAAGTCCCCCGCATTCAACGTTTCCAAGAATGTTACCGTCCCGGAAATCGTTGCATATATCCTCGATTTCGCAAGCCGTGTCTCCATCGATTGCAGCGAAATATTCTCTCGTTCAAGATCGATTTCGCGCAGACGAAGATCGATCGGCGTTGCGTCAGAGTCGCGGGCTTGCTTATACATCAGCTGCGCTCTCTCCAAGTTAAGCTTCTGCAGATTATATTGCAGCTCAAGATCTCCCGTTTCTTGCTCCGCGAGCAGATCACCGGCCTTCACTTCTTGACCGATCGTCACATTGATTGATTTAAGCCGGCCTCCCGACTCCTTGAACGACAAGTTCTCCGAGCTCGAGGAAACGAAATGGGCTGTTCCTTTGAGATACGTCTGAATAGTTCCACGGCTTGCCTCCACAATATCCAGCTGCTCTTGCGCAGGCTGTATGAGCGGAGGCTGCAAGGCTTGCTGTTCGGCAGGGAGCAGTCCGCATCCGGACAGCGCCAGCATCGCGGCTAGTGCGATTGCAGATCGCCGCGTTGCCGTCAACACCCGTCCGTATCCGTTATTCGATGTTCGTATGCGATACAATTGTTCCATCCTCCAATGAAATGACATGATCAACAAGCTCCATGATGCCAGGGTCATGCGTCGTTAGAACGACCGTCATCCCGGAACGATTAACGAGCTCACGGAAAACCCTCATCACTTGAATGCCCATCCGGCTATCGAGCTCGGCCGTCGGCTCGTCAGCGATAAGCAGCACGGGTTCATGGGCAATCGCCCGCGCGATCGCTACGCGCTGCTGCTCGCCTCCCGACAGCTCGGCCGGACGATGCTTCATCCGCTCCTTCATCCCGACCTGCTCCAGCGCCCGCTCGGCCGCCTCGCGATTGCCCTTGAACGGCGTACCCGCCACGCGCAGTCCGAATTCAACGTTCTCGTAAGCATTCATAAGCGGAATGAGACCAAAGGATTGGAACACGAGACCGATTTCCTTGCGACGTATAGCGCTTCTCGCCTTGCTGGGCATGCGCGTAATTTCTCTGCCTTGAAAGAACACCTGTCCTTCCGTGGGCTCGTCAAGCGCGCTAAGCATATTCAGCAAAGTCGTCTTGCCTGAGCCGGATCTGCCTTTGAGCGCCACCATCGATCCGGCCGGTATATCCAAATGAACGTCCGATAACGCGGTGACGGCGCCATTGCCTTTGCCGAATATCCGCTTAAGGCCGATCGCCTTTAATATCGTCTCGCCGCTTGCTGCACTCGGTGACTCTCTCTTCGCCGACATCGCTAACCTCCTTGTTTTATCTCATTATCACTATTAATTTTAACGTTTTCATTTCTTGAGAAGTACCTGTTCGTTTCTTGTTCGTTCACCTTATAAACGATAGGTTTCCGGGTTGTAAGCTCAAATACGCTCTAACACGAAGGTGCGGCTGGTGGGCTCGAGCTTCCGGATTTGCTCCACAAGAGCCTATATGCACTTACGGACACAGTCACAAACCCTCCTTCGCTCTGTAAGAGCAAATATGCGCTTACACGAAGGACGAAGGCGGATAGTAATAATAAAAAAAAGCAGCGCCAGCCGGACTCCCCCGACTGGCGCTGCACAAACCTCTTCCATTAACTTATTTGCCGAACTGCCATGCATTGAAAGTGAATAACTCTACATCGGCCTTGCCTTTGAACACGAAATACAGATCGTGAACGCCTTCGGCGCCCGCGACCGCCGTCTTCACTTCTGTCCAGCTAGTAGAGCCCTCTCCCTTCGGTATGGCAAGCGAGCCAATCTTGACACCTTCCGGACTATCCAGATGCAGCTCGATGATAGCATCGTCCATTCCGCCAACTACGAACGCCGAGAAGGTGGATGCGCCATCCCCAAAGTCCACTCCTGCTACAGCCGTCCAATCGCCGTTATGAATGTCCGCAATCGCAAGTTCTGCGACTGCCGTTCCTCTATCATCTCTTTTCTGGGGCAGCGCATCGACGCCAGCGCTCCACGCAAGCGTCTCCGCTTCCACGCGAACGAACGGATTAAGCTTATTCAACTGAGGAACACCTTTCAGATCGGCTTCAATCTCCTGAATGGCACCATCCGCGCCGAAGCTTACTTTGTTCAGATGCGTCGAACGATAGCCTTTCGGTACGCCCATCGCCTTGGACAACGTCTGCGCGTGATAGGCGATATACCACTCGCCGTGGAACTGAAACATCGCGTGGTGATTGTTGCCGCCTACGCCGAAGAAGTGGCCGGGATTTTTCAGAATGGAACCTTGATACGTCCATGGACCCATTGGACTTTCGCTGGTCATATAGGCGATTTCACCTGCCGCCGGGCTTCCTTCCGGTCGATCGCCTCCGTAGAAATTCGAGCAATACGTGTAGTAATAAACGTCTCCAACCTTATTGATGCCGGCGTCTTCGAACATGAACGGCGCAGGAATGACCGCGGCTTCGCCGACAACGCTGATCATATCGTCGCCAAGCTGCATAACGCGAGCCGTGTCCGGCTTCTCTTCCTTCCCTTCCGGGATGCCTCCTCCGAAATAGATATATCCCGTACCATCGTCGTCAACCAATACGGCCGGATCGAACAGCCAAGTTACACCTTGCGCTGCCGGCGCCGATCTCGAAATCAGCGGCTTGCCGATCGGATCAATCCAGGGACCGGTCGGGCTATCGCTCGTCAGTACTCCAATCCCGCTCGCGTTGTTCGCGAAGTACAGGAAGAACTTGTCCTGGCCGTCAATCACCTTATGTGCCGCAGCCGGGGCCCAAGATTGCGTTGCCCACTTCGCCTCGCCTTCGGGACCAGCAGCGACTACGAAGCCATGATCCGTCCAGTTCATCAAATCCGAGGATGAGACGATAGACAACCGGTTAATTGACCCGTAAGTGTTATCCTTCACTTCACCTGCCTCGTCGTACTCCAGCACGTCGTAAGTGCTATAGATGTAGACGCGGTCATTGTATACGATCGCGTAAGGATCGGCGCCGAATTTATGCGACACAATCGGATTGCCGTTCTGAAGAAGCTTGCCGATCGCGCTTGCGGGCGGCTGATAGCTCATCTCGGCGGACGCTCCGCTAACGTTATATGCCGTGCTTTTATTACCTGAATCCACAATATCCAGACTGTTTACTTTAAATTCCTTACTCATTTGCACAATCAACTCCCTTTTTTGTATAAATGTAATCGTGGCCAGCTCTTTGCTGCCATCCAGGTTGGCGAATGTAATAACCGAGCCGTCATCATTGCCGATTCGAAGCTCCACCCCTTCCTCCGTAGGCTGGAACGCGACGGCTGCCGTCGAAACGTTGCTCGGGTTCAGGACGATTGCATCGACTTCGAACGCGGCTGGAATGTTCAGCAGTGAGCGAATTTGCACAACTTCTTGCTCAACCGGAAAATCGTCCATCAATAATTTCACTTCATAGGTTGTGTCCTTCTCCCTGCTTAATTCTACCGTCTCTTCCTTCAGGTAAGCCGACAACACAACCTCAGACGGCTGTCGCTCCGATTCGTCCCGGTCAATATGTGATTGGTAGAAAAGAAATATTGCCGTGCCCGCAGCAAGAATCGCAACTGCGAGTCCAAGACGCTTCTTAACGGTCAGCAAGATGTCACCTCTTTCCCTATTAAAGAACATAGTAATGTCAACCAGGGATAGGAACAACCTGCCTATTACTTAGTCATTACCCGTCAATTTCTAGGTTTCGTCGCGCAATAACAGCGCGGGACACCCCATTTGGGTGCCCCGCGCTCATGATGAATATATATTCAGCCTTTTACGCCACCCACCATCATGCCTTTGACAAAGTATTTTTGCAAGAACGGATACACCATGATAATCGGTACGGAAGCGACGATCGTCATCGTTGCCCGTACGGCTAGCGGCGTGACTCTATTTTGCTGAGCTCCGCTCGCGCCGCTTATCATGCCGTCAATACCCGTTGTACCGGCAGTCGTGTTGGAGTTCTGCAAAATCTTCTGCAGCTCATATTGAAGCGTGCTTAAGTCGATATGTGAAGAGTTGTATAAGAAGACGTCGAACCAGGAATTCCATTGATAGACGCCCGAGAACAAGGCGACAGTAGCAAGTACGGGAGTCGTCAGCGGCAGCACGATGCTGAAGAATGTCCGGAATTCACCGGCACCGTCGATCTTTCCCGATTCGAGAATGCTGTCCGGCAAGTTTTCGATGAAGGAACGGATAATAATCAGATTGAAGACTCCAATTAAGCCTGGCCAAATATAAACCCAGAAGCTGCCTACCAGATGCAAATCTCTCATCAACAAGAAAGTAGGAATCAGGCCGCCGCTAAAATACATGGTCAATATAAAGGCAAGCGTAATAAACTTCCGCAGCACAAAATCCTGTCGGCTGATCGCATAGGCGACCATCGCGGAGCATATCACCGTCAAGCCCGTTCCGATGACCGTACGCAAAATCGAGATCAACGTGGCATGGAAAATCGTCGCTTCCTTGAAAATGTATTGATAGTTGTCCAGCGTCCACACCCTTGGAAGCATGTAAATACCGCCTTTAAGCGAGTCCTGTGAGCTATTAAGCGATACGGCCAATACGTTAAGGAATGGATAAAGCGTAACGACCATCAGCAAAATCATAAAAGTATAGTTGCAGATGTCGAATATACGGTCGCCCATCGGGGCTTTGATTTTGTATTTCTTGTTCCGTTTCACATCGCTTGAAGCCATCTGATTTTCCTCCTGTTCTAGAATAGTCTTGCCTCGCCCATGCGCCTCGCAATATGGTTCACTGCGAACAACAGGATGAAGCTGACCACTGTCTTAAACATGCCTGCCGCGGTGGAAAGGGCGAAGTTGCTTTGCGCGATGCCGTATTTCAAGACAAATATATCAATGTTCTCGGAATAGTCCACATTCATGCCGTTGCCCAGCAAATATTGCGGCTCAAATCCCGAATCCAGCAAATATCCGATATTCATAATTAACAATACGACGACGACTGATTTAATGCCAGGCAGCGTAATGTACGTCATCTTCTGCAGCCGGTTCGCGCCATCAATCTCTGCCGCTTCGTACTGTGCGGGGTCTATGGTTGTCATAGCGGCCAAGTAAACGATTGTGTTCCAGCCGATATCCTTCCATATCGAGCTTGCTCCGAAGATCGTCCAGAAGTATTCTGGAATGCCCAAAAATAAGATTTCATTTCCTTCGTTCACAAATCCGAGCCAAACCAACAGTTCATTGATGATACCGTCCGGCGACAACGTCGTTTGGATGATGCTGGCCGCCACGACCCAAGAAATAAAATGCGGTAAATAACTAACCGTCTGTACGACCCTCTTAAAAGCAGCCTTCCTTAACTCGTTCAGCAGCAGCGCAAGCGTAATCGCCGTCAAGAAACCAAAAACAAGGTTAATGGTGCTCATCGCAAGCGTATTGCGAAGTACCCGAAGGAACCTTTCGTCCCCGAATAAAAATTCGAAATGGTGAAAGCCGATCCACTTCTGCTCCCAAAACCCGAGTGCAGGCTTGAAATCTTGGAAAGCGATCGTCCAGCCCCAAATCGGAACGTACTTGAATAGAATTAGCCATAACAAAAATGGCACAGTCATAATGACGAGCGCACGCTGGTGAAGCAGCTTCGTAAAGAACAGCTTGATTCCCTTCGGCTTCTTGTTTATTGGCGGCCGGCTCGTTGTCTGTATCGTATTGGACTCCATTATTTTCTCTCCTTCCGGTACCGAAGCATCTTGCCCTAACAATAGGAATAGGCCGGACACGGATCGAATAAAAATCGATATGTTAAGCCCGGCCTATCTCCGTCATCCTTTATTTAAGAGCTTCAACCTTTGCCTTGGCTTTCTCCGTCGTCCACTTCTCATAGCCGGCCGTATCAAGCTTGCCGAATTCTTTCATATACTCTTCCCATATCGAGTCGAATTTGCCGGGATCAGCCAGGACAAGCTTAGGGAAGTACTTTTTCGTCAACTCGTCCTTTTTCGTTTCCCACATGATTTCCGGCGAGTTTTGCTCCTTCGCGAAGCCCCATGCCGGATACCATGGGCGGAATACAGGCTTTGCAAACATTTGCGAATACGTTTGAGCGCCGTATTTGTCCAAAATTGCTTTATCCGCATCCGTCAAGCTCGCTTGGAAATATTCAGGCTGAACGTTTACGCCCTTGGCGTTACCGTCGGAAAGCGTAGAGTTGGCGCTGTACATTGGCCAGTTCCAGCTATAATATTTAAAGCCGAATGTCTCGTTGAACGCTTCGTTGATTTTGTCGATCTGCTCCTTCGTACGGTAGAAGCGACCTTCTTCGTTAACCTCGTACGTTTCTCCTTTAATCCCCCACGACGTCAGGATTTGGTTCTCTTCTTTCAACAAGTTGTCGAAATATTCGATAATGCGGACCGGATCTTTGGCGCTGACCGTAATGCCGATACCGCGGTTAGTAACAACGCCTGCTTCCGCATCGATGTAAGCGTCAGTAATGCTCTCGTCGAACGTAATCGGCAGAGGGAAGTATCTGTACTTATCCAGGGAAGGATCCTTGCGCGCATCATCCTTCAGCACGTTAAGCGCGTTGTCCACTTGCCATTTGTAATCAAAGAAGCCAAGCACGTTATGCGACGTCAACTTCGCGATGTATTGGTCGTAGTTATCTACGAACGAAGCTTTATCGAATAAGCCCTTCGCGTTCAAATCATTGAGCGTCTGCAGCCATTTCTTCGTGCCTTCGTCTCCTGCGTACGTCTTCGCTTCCAGCGTATCCGCGTTGATCATGACGTTGCCGTCGTTCGGGTAACCCATCAAGTGCATCGGCACATTGGACGTTGCGAAGAATCTCCAGTCATGCGTAAGCGAAATGAGGCCTGTCAGCTTCTCGTCCTTATGCTTCGCTTCATAGTCCTCAATCAGCTTGATGTATTGGTCAAGCGTCTTAACGACCGGATAGCCCGCTTCCTCGAGCACGCGGCGCTGAATCCAGAATCCTGAGCCCGCTTCCGGATCGGGAATGAACTCGCCGACCTGGGCGGAGATCGGAAGAATGTAAAGCTCACCGTCAGCCGATCTCATTTGATCAAGCTTATCCCCGTATACCCGCTTGATGTTCGGACCGTGCTTCTCGATCAAATCGTCAAGCGGAATGAATGCGCCGGCATTAATTACTTCTTCCATCGCCGCGTCCGGAATAAGCACGTCCGGATATTCGTTCGCCGCGATCATCGTGCCGATCTTCGTGTTCAAATCGCCTACGAGAAACTCCAGCTTGAAGTTGACTCCGGTTTGGTCCTCGAGCTTTTTGCCGATCGTCGTCTCGTTTGTGTTGCCGTCCTTGGATCCGGCCACGCCGTTATAGATCGTGTACGTTACCTTTTCCTTCGTCGGCTCCGATCCGCTATTGTCGCCGGTTGCGGCGTTCGTTGCAGATGGCTTGTCTGTGCTTTTGTTGTTGTTGTTGCCGGAGCAGGCCGTCACGGCGGACAGTGTCAAGGCTGCTGCCAGGCTGAGAAGCAATACTTTGTTTTTCTTCACTATTCTTCTTACCCCTCTCTCATCTAAATGTACGTACAACCTAAGTATAAAAGCGATTACAGCGTTCGTTTACCCGCCTAACTGCATCGAATTCCTCACTAATTATTGATTTCACCCCGAATAATCTATTGCAGTTCTAATTTATTTCGATATTCGGACGGCGTCATTCGCTCCAGCTTATCGAATTGGGTAACGAAATAATCGGGATTGTTGAAGCCTACCCGTTCAGCCACCTCATAGATTCGCATGTCCTTTATACGAAGCAGTTTTTTGGCTTCCGCGATCCGCAGCTTTTGCAAATAATCGTTAAAGTACAAGCCGTAATTTCTTTTGAAGAGCTGACCCAAATAAGCGGGGTTCATGTAGAATTGGCTGGCTATCATTTTCAAGCTAATATTTTTGTTGTAATTCTGATCCACGTACGTTTTGATTTTGTGCATGGTGCCCTTGCCATAGGAGCGATACAGCTCGCTTACCATAACGCCGGCCTCAATGACAAATGCGGTAAGCAAGCGTTTGATTTCCTCCAACGTAACATTATGATCATGCCAATTAATGACCGGCTCGAAGGAAGCAAGCTCGGTTTCGTCCCCCTCCATGCCCCTAATCGATTTGCAAATCGCAAGCACGCATTGGACAATGCCGGTCTTGATTGCTTCAGGAGAATAGCGTTTACTGCGAAACTCCGAAAATAACGAGTCGATAACCTGTTTCATCTCGTACGAATCGTTCTCTTCAACCGCCTCTACCAGCCTTCGGCAAATGTCGTCGTCCAATTGACTGTAAATAAGTTGCGTTCCGCTCACGTCCGAAGAGGCAATGACGCGATCGGCGCTTCTGTAATATTTGCAGTTCATTGCTTCCTTGGCACTTGTATACGAATCCTTGATACCACTCAAATGTTGGACGGTTGCTCCCGCATAGGCGCGGTGTTCGAGTCCTAATTGCTCGTTCAACCGCAATAACAGAAGCTCCATAAACGCATGTACGCTGCCTCCGGCTTCGGAGAGATGCATACTCGTAACGATCAACCCATATGTTCGGCGATGCTCATAGAGAATCGGCTCGGAAGCGCTTGGAGCCAGCTGCCGCACCGCAGCCCGAATACTTGCCCGCAGCTCATCCGTCGACGGTTGCTTCTTGTCGCTCCATGGGTGAACATTGTTCAGCTCGATCAGCGTGTATGTAAACGTTCGAGAACCAATTGCCGTCTCATACTTCATCCAAGCATCCGCTGCGTCATCTGCGGATTCTCCGCGTATGAGCGCTTCGATCTGCTTCTCGCTCAGCAGCTTGCTCCGTCGCTCTTGAAGCTGTCGTTTCTTCGCCAGCTTGTCCCGCAGCTTGTCCAGCGCTTGAGTAATGTCCTCCTCGTCTACCGGCTTAAGCACGTAATCGAGCACGCCGAAACGAACGGCCTGCTGCGCATAGGTGAAATCGTTATGTCCGCTAATAATGACAAATTCCGTATCAAGCTTCTCTTCCTCTGCCGCCTGGATTAAGGCTAGACCGTCCAGAACGGGCATCCGAATGTCGGTGATGACCAGATCGGGCATTTTATCCCGGATCATCTCAAGCGCATCCTCTCCATTGTCGGCCTCGCCAATGACCTGATATCCGTTTCCTTCCCAATCAATCATCCTTATAAAGCCTTTACGGAAATATATTTCATCGTCGACAATAATTACGCTATGCATGCAGGCAACCCTCTCTCTTCGAAAAATAGGAATCGCTTTGGAAAAACAAAAGCGGCGTTCTCTCCCTTATTGAACTCGAGGGACGACCGCCGCTTTCTTCATCGGAAAACACTTTTATTTCTTAATTGCATTGCGAATAATCGTTCGGCCTCTCTCTTACATCAATTTATCGACTTCAAGACAAGTGCACAACCCGACAAACTCTGTATAATTACCTCTCTAATTCTAGTTTCTACGACTATCAGAACTTCTTGCTAGGTTAGCGCCTAAACTTATGCCTAACTACCTCGCTATGATATAATGTAGAAATGCTAACATGGAGGGGTACGGATGGCTCATATTTACTATGTTGAAAGCAATACTACACACGCAAGCAATTTTGTTATTGATGTTCCCGTAGGTTATCACTGGCTCCTTGTGATCACGAAGACCCCTGCGGAGTTTTGGGTCAATGGCGATCTTAAGGAATACCCCGCTCACAGCGCCGTCCTCTACCGCCCAAAGCAAAAAGTTTATTACCAAGCCAGTTCCGATTATTTCGTCAATGACTGGATCCGCTTCGAATCCAATGAATCTTATATTGCGAAATCCTCACTTCCGCTCGGCGTTCCTTTTTCCATCAACGATCCTGACTATTGCCATAAGCTGTTTGAACTGCTAGTCATCGAGCATAACTATAATCGCGATTACAAGGAATCTTCCATCGACTATTTGCTCCGGACGCTGTTTAACAAGCTATTGGAATCCTATTCTCATGATGTCATTACGCCTCATTACTACAATCTATTAAAGATTCGCACAGCGATTCAAAACGATCCGGGAGACTGCTGGACGGTTTCGAAAATGGCGGATTATCTCCAAATAAGTCCGGGCTATCTTCAGAGCCTCTACAAGAAAACGTTTGGAATTTCCTGCATGGATGACGTCATCCAATATCGAATCCGATTAGCGAAAGAATATTTGATTCATAGCACCCAAAGCATTGTGGAGATCGCTTCCCGATGCGGATATCAAAATGTGGAACACTTTTGCCGGCAATTCAAAAAGCTGACAGGATATACGCCAAGAAATTTTCAAAAGGCGGCCAAAACGTGATGTCCCCTGCAATTAAGGCAGCAACGGTTAATCCGTAGCAAAAGGCGATGCAGGCAAGCCTTCCCGGCTATACAGGTTGGCACCGTCCGGATTGTCAGCCCATGCATATCTCACCCTGGCGGGATCGGGAACTTGATCATGCCACACGACAACACGATCTTCTTCAATTCTGGCGTCTGCCCAGACGAACCGTTGATTGGCTCCGGCAATGGCGAAATGCCTAAGCTTGCCGCCGTCTCTAGCGACTAATCCACCGCCTGCATCGCTGAAGTGCAGAACGATTCGATCACCCTTTTTCTCCGCGAATTGAAACATGGGGCCGGAAGTCGCTGTCTCCTCATCTCCGTAAGCTACTTTCCGAGCTGCGAGGGCTAACCGATATCCGACATCCATCTTGTTGACCGGGTGAATATCGTTCCATTCGCCAATATCGATAGTCACGGCCATTCCTGTCATCGGTAAGGCAAGCGTCTTCCGCTGCGCCTCTCTAAGCACTGCCCATTGGCTTTCGGCAGGTCTATCCGAAGGCACACCAAAGTTAGGTAACTGCACATAGAGGAAGGGGAAGTCGCCCAAGCCCCATTTGCCTCTCCAATCACCAATAAGCGCCTGGAACAGGCTTTCGTATGCTTCGGGCCTATTCAAGTTGGACTCCCCTTGATACCAGATAACGCCTTTGATCGCATAAGGGACAATCGGCGCAATCATACCATTGTACAAGCCCGCTGGACGCCACTGGACAAAGGAAGGCTCGGGCATCGGACCGCTCTTGACCCCGATCATATACTGCCATTCTCCGCTTATATCTAGGCTCCGATCTCCGATATGAAGACAATAGGGCTTATCCTTGTAAAATCCGCCTTTACCGGAGAAATTAACGACTCTAACGACAAGCGTATTTTTGCCTTCCCGCAGCAGACCTTCCGGAATATTGTACTTTCTCGAAATATACTGGTTCGGCAGCGTTCCTATTTGAGTACCGTTAAGGTAAACGGTGTCCTCGTCCACCACATTGCCGAGCTCAAGCGTCGCCGGATAGCCAAGCCAGGAAGAAGGAACCTCGATTTCCTTCCGAAACCAGACGACGCCGTTGAAGGATCCCAAGCCGCTATCTTCCCAATAGGAAGGAACCGAAATGGCCGGCCAAGCGGAAGCGTCGAAACCCGGTTCATAACACTTTGTTCCGTTAGCTGGCATACCCGCGTCGTTTTGATTGATATAGGTGTACCATTGCTCTCGGTTGATTTGATCCTTTTGCGCCAATGCATCCAGATACTCCTTATCCTTTAACCTCTGCAATTCTTCCGTGTATTCCGCAAAAGGCGCAAGGGAGTGCTCGCTCATAAAGGCTTGAACGGGAGCCCCGCCCAAACTGGCATGGATCAGACCGATCGGTACGCGATCCTTTTCATACAGCTTAGCCGCAAAGAAATAGCCTGCGGCAGTGAAGTTCAGGACGCTTGCGGGATCGGCAGCCTCCCAGCCGCCGAATTCGAAGTCGGTATGCGGCTGTTCAAAATCATAGCTGACCGGAACCAGAAACTGCCGAATGGCATCGTTCTCCGCTTGAGCGATTTCCTCAGGAAACGTTTGCCGAAGGGATAACATTTTCATTTCCATATTGGATTGGCCAGAGCATAACCAAACGTCACCCAGCAAAATGTTGCGAAGCGTGACGCGTTCGCCACCGTCTCCAGTCTCGATTATCATCTCAAAAGGCCCGCCCGCTTCATCTGTCCGAAGACTGACCATCCATTGTCCATTCTTGTCCGCGGTGCCGTTGCAAACCTGATTTTTGAATCGGACGGTGACGGCTTCTTCCGCAGGCGCGTATCCCCATATTTTCACATTCGTATTTCGTTGCAACACCATTCCGTCACTGAACATGCGGGGCAAACGGAACTTCATCTGATTTTGCATAAACGATGTCTCCTCAAACCTTAAGTGTTGTGTTTACACTGTCTTGGAACAAAATAGTATAATACGAGCCCTTATCAGACAATGACGTATGCGACTATTTCATTGATGTATCCTACTATGAAATGATTTCGGTTTAGCTCCTCTAGAAATGCTATAGTTTTTTAAGAAAACGCTTTAATTCCTTAACCAGCGGCCATGTTATGATGGGATTTAATACGATAATAATGGAGGTTACGATCGTGTCAGATACAACTAAAGGGGCTTTCCATACAGCCGATTACAGGAATTTGTTCAAAGAGCTCGGATATTCCGAACAGGAAATACACGCCAGACTAGAGCAGGCTTGGAACGAATTATTTAATGGCCGTGCCGACTTGCGAATCTATTATCCTATGGGTGACGATAAAGGTTATCTCCTCGATACAGGCAATTCGGACGTTCGATCCGAAGGGATGTCGTACGGCATGATGATGGCCGTGCAAATGAACAAGAAGGAAGAATTCGACCGTCTCTGGAACTATGCAAAGACGTTCATGCAGCATACGGAAGGCCGCTACAAGCACTATTTCGCTTGGCACTGCAAGCCTGACGGTACCCGCATCTCCCAGGGACCGGCACCGGACGGGGAAGAGTTTTTCGCCATGGCTTTGATCTTCGCTTCGAATCGCTGGGGTGACGGACCGGAGCCGTTCGACTATTCCGAGCAAGCGAAGACGATACTTCGAGCGTGCATACATCAGGGAGAGAACGGCGAAGGCGATCCGATGTGGGATCCCGCTACCAAGCTGATCAAGTTCATACCGGAATCGCCGTTCAGCGACCCTTCCTATCATTTGCCCCATTTCTACGACTTGTTCGCGCTACATGCGGACGAGCAGGATAGACGCTTCTGGAGGGAAGCCGCCGAGGCAAGCCGCGCTTATCTGCGAACCGCCTGCCATCCGGTAACCGGACTGTCGCCCGAGTACGCGAACTACGACGGGACGCCTGCCGTACCGCAGCCTCACGGCGACTACCGGCATTTTTTCAGCGATGCCTACCGCGTAGCGGCGAACATCGGACTTGATTATGAATGGTTCCGCAAGGACCCGTGGCAAGTCGAACAATCGAATCGTATTCAAGCGTTCTTCCGCGAAATCGACGTATCCGACTATCGCCGTTACACGATTGACGGGAAAGCATTCGAAGAATCTTCTCTGCATCCGATCGGGCTACTGGCGACGAATGCAATGGCATCGCTTGCCGCGGACGGACCGGATGCCGCTCATTTTGTCCATTTGTTCTGGAACACGCCATTGCGTACCGGCGATCGGCGTTATTACGACAATTGCCTGTACTTCTTCAGCCTTCTGGCATTAAGCGGAAACTACCGTATCTATTAACCGACTGCTAGATATAAATACAGAAAGCGGCGATCGACTCCCTTGCTAACATAAGGGGGCGATCGCCGCTTTCTTTTTCTTTGGTCTCTATTAATTGATAGTAAGAGAATCACGATACTCCTGGGGCGTCATGCCCGTTACCTTCTTGAAGAACCGCGTGAACGAATGGGCCGCTTCATACCCGACTGACACGGCGACCTCCCTGACCTTTAGATCGTTGTCGCGCAAAAGCTCCTTCGCCTTTCTGGCCCGGCAAGTATCGATATATTCGGATAGATTAATGCCTCGTTCCTGCTTGAAGAAACGCGATAGATAGGAAGGATTGAAGTAATGAATTTCCGCCAGTCGCACCAAGGATAAATCATCGCTTAAGTGCTCGTCGATATACTGGCTGATCCGGTCGATCACTTGCGATGTTCGATCCCGATCGTCGCTCTGCTTGTAGCGGAAGATCGCATCCGCCGTTTGCTTCAAATAAACAAAACCATCCTTCATGGAGGCATGGCAATCGAGCCGCATCAGCTTCGAGTGGTCGTCGAGGCGATTTTGCAGTCCCAGACGGTTCAAGCAAGAATACAGCATCAAGGCAACGGAATAATACGCTTCAATCGATCGCTGCGCATGCTCGTTATATTGCAGCGCTGCCATCGCCAACTGATCCCAATCCGCATAAAATTCGTCCGCCCGGCCCGCTTCCAAATGCGCTGCCATAATTTCCGCCTTGCGGCCCGGCACGAATGTTTCCTTGCCTCCGAAGCCGTTCATATTCTCGTCGCGATCCCGCAATATCATGGAAATGCCGTCGCCGATCTTCAACTGCTGCAGCTGGCGCAGCCTTTCATATTGGTGGGTAACCGTTATCCAATCGCAGCTTGCGCCGCTTATAGTCAATGTAATCTCTAATCCGAGCGACGTCAGGCAAGCTTCCTGGATAAGCTCGAGCACACCTTCCATATAGCGGATAAAGTCACCGCCATGGAATCCGCTTGACTCTTTGGACGGCTGAATAAACCACATCAGGTCTCCATGCCTATCGACGATTCCGATGCTATCGGCGTGGTCCTTCAGATAGGAATCCCATACCGTTCTTGCCGATACAAGGAGCTTGCTTCTCTCCGTGTACGTCATCCCGGGAGGGTAAGACAGACGAGCAAGCACCAGCATAACCGGATTCATCGGATCCAAGCCAATATTCAGATGGCCGAATTCCTCGATGACTCGCGCTTGCTCTGCGCAAAGAGCGTCGCTTTCTTGCAGCAGTTGCCTCATGTAATCCCCTTGCGCCATGAATTCGTAAGCGTACTTCTGCTCGCGCGACTGCTCCAGCAGCGTGCTCTCGAGATTGCTGCGCTGAATGTCGAGCAATGCGCCCCGTACGGCCTCCGTCACTTTCGCATAGCCTTCCGTCTTCAGCAAATAACGGACATCAGGCATCTGGAAAGCTCTATACGCATAGTCAAATTCGCTATGACCGGTAAGAAAAACAACTTTGCACCTCGGCCAATACGTCAATATTTCTTCCGACAATTCCAGACCGTTCTTGCCCGGCATCGCGATATCGGTCATGACGATATCAATCCGCGTGCGCGCCATCCAAGCGAGCGCTTCCTTAGCCGAATAAGCTTTGCATACATCCAATTGATCCGGCATGAGATTGCTTAACACTTCGTAGAGGCCGTCTGTAATAATTTCCTCGTCATCGACGATCAGCAGTCGGTGCATCTCCATCCGCCTCCTTTGGATTGATCCGTATTTCGACTCGCAGGCCGTTCAACTTGCTTTTGGACAAAAATAAACCGCTGCCTTCTCCGTAAGTCAACGTAATGCGGCGATGAATATTAATGATGCCCGTCATTTCATGCGCTTCGCCGTTGTTCGTCATTTGGTCGTTCAACGCTTGGATCGTTGCATCGTCAATCTGACTTCCGTTGTCCTCGACGACGATCAGCCAATCCGACTCATGCCTCTCGAACGAAACGCGAAGAAATCCTTCCTCCGACATTTTCTCGAGGCTATGCTCGTATGCATTCTCGATGATCGGTTGAACAATAAGCCTTGGTACGCGAATTCGCTCCATTTCCTTCGGAAGTTCGTCGAATTGCACGCTGATACGCCTGGAGAACCGAAGCTTCTGGATCTCCGTATACATCCTGGCATGCTTGATTTCTTCGGATAAGTAGACATTGTCTTCGCCGTTGCGCGTAATGAACCTGAAATATTCGCCGAGCATATTGGTGAACAGCTCGATACGATCCGTATCGCCCGTCTTGGCTAATGAATTAAGTATGAAAAAGCTGTTATATAGGAAATGCGGGTTAATCTGAGACTGAAGCTGCTTCAGCTCGGCCTTCTGCATCATGAGCTTCTGCTTGAAATCCTGGTCAATCAGCAGTTGCAATTTGTTCAGCATCTGATTGAATCGATCGTACAAATAACCGAATTCGTCTTTGTTCTCGTGTTCGATCTGGATATCAAGCGTCCCGCCTTCCATTCTGCGGAAGCTCTGAACAAGCAGCAGCAGCGGCCGATGAACGAGACGGTAAGTCGAGAGAGAATAGACAACGATCGCAAGAATCGAGGTTGCCGTGAACAGCCAAGCCCATTTATTGAACTTGTTCAGTGGCCTCTTCACCGTCTCCTCCGGCAAATAGGTCACTACCGCAAGGCCCAATTCGGATGATTCCGCTTTGTCGATATGGTAGGATCGTCCATCTGCTTTCAATAGCAAGGAACTTTCCTCCGAAAGTCGCTGCGCTTTCAAATATTCGTTCAAAATAGGAGGGGATTTATCGCTGCCGAGCAGGGTGAAATTCGCCTCCTCAGCGATAAGAAAAGAGCCGCTTTCGGGATAAACGCTCAATTGGTTCAGCGATTCCTTCAGCTTTGCCGTATCAAGCTCGATCTGAACGATGAAGAGCGGCTCATCTCCCTTCTTCCCTCCGTACTTGGAGGCGCTAAGATGAAGCGAATCGCCCTGCCTGATCAAACGTTTGGCTCCGCTTCGTTCCGACAAAGCCCGAATTTGGTCATACCTTCCTTGTTCCAGATCGTGAACGGCATTGCCGAACGATAACGTTTTGCCAATCGAGGGGATATGAATGTATATATCCTTCATATACACGCTGCTATTCTTAATGGAAGTGAGCCGATGAACCAAATAGTCCATGCTCTCCTTCTTTTCGACGCTGTCCATCATCTCCCACGTTACCGCGACCTTCGTAAGCTCTCCCTCCTGCAGCATATCGAACTGCTGGACCTCCAGCCATTCAACCTCACGGTTCATGTCATCTAGATAAGAGGACAACTGCGCCAAGGTGTTCCTTGAAATGTCCTGGCTCGCGTTGGTATAGCTCCAATTATACAAATAAACCCCTAATATAATAATGGGCAGAATGACAACGAGATGCATGATGACAAGCCTAAGAAACAAGGCGTGGCGCATGGAATTGACAGGTATCTTGAGCAATCTTATACAACTCCTCGCAAGCAGCTTTGTCCGCGGAGCGAATAGGTGAGTAAGGCAATCGAAGCCTCGCGCTTACTGCCTCTTTCGGCCCTTCTCCGCGTACCATTCGTTAACCTCGGCCGTCATCTCCGTCCCGCCTAACCGATGCCACTCCTCGACGAAAAGGTCGAATTCTTCGATTGGCCGTCCGAGAATAATGTTCATGAACGTTTTGTTTTTCAACTCGTCCAAGATCGATTGCTTCTCAATGATCGCTTCCGTCGGAACGCCTACGAAGCTCTCGAACAACAGTTGATTGTTTTTTTCATATTGTCTGAATATCGAGAACGCTCCCTGCGGACCATAGGTACGTTCCCAGCCCCATCCGGTTACATCGTTTTTCGTCAGATAAGAATCAATATTTTTGTAAATCGCTTTGGCTTCATCGTGGAGAACGGCTTCGTCTTGTGTCGCGCGGAACTCCTCCAATTGCAGGAACGCCTCGTAATTTTTGAGCAAAGGGGCCGGAGTAACGGGCGAGAGCTGCCACGCCGGATATGGCGTGCTATAATACGTTTCGTATTCCGCGGTAACGCCCCAATTTTTCTCCAGATGCAAGTTGATCATCTTTACGATCGCTTCAGGATGCTGAACGCCCTTCTTGACGGCCAAAAATTGATTAGTCGCAAAACGAAGCGGTACCATGGCAGGCTTGCCCGTAGCCGACACAATCGGGTACGGCTGCCAATCCGCCTTTGAGTTTTTCTCATAGTTCGATTGAACGACGAAGCTGCCCCATTGCTCGCCGTACATGATGCCTATCTTCCCTTCCGCGATCAGCGCCTTTTCTTTGCGGCCGTCCTTCAAGCCGAATTCCGGATCGATCTGACCGTCTTGGTACATGCCTTGAAGTACGGTTAGCGCTTGCTTCACTTCAGGCTGTACGGCTCCGTTCACGAGCTTGCCGGTATCGTCCTCGAGCCAAATATTCGGATATGCGCCGTAACCGGCCATAAAGTCCAACGCCCCCATAACGGGATCCCATAAATATTGCGTCAGTGCCAACCCGTACGTATCATCCTTGCCGTTGCCGTCAGGATCGTTCTCTGTAAACGCTTTCGAAATCGCGAGCAAATCGTTCATCGTCTTCGGAGGCTTAAGCTTTAGCCGATCCAGCCAATCGGTTCGTATCCATAAAAATTGGACAGCCTCAATCGATGCCGCTGTTTCCGGAATAGCCATCAGCTTTCCTTCTATCGTTGCCGCTTCGAACGGTCCGGTTCCTTCCTGACTTAGCACGTCCTTGGTGAACGGCGCCGCATACTGTTCATACACGTCGGTCAAATCCTGAATTAAACCTTCGTTCGCGAGCTGCCGCAGCTGCTGCGCATTCACTCTTACGATATCGGGAATATTGCCCGATGCCAATGCCGAGCCTAACTTCTGATGATAGAGATCGTCTTTGGCCGTCCATTCGTATTTTACCCGAATGCCCAGCACATCCTCGTAAAGCCGGCTCCATCGATTATCCTCGAGAGTCTCTCCCGGAAAATTGCTGATCAAGTCGCTGAAATCTTCATTTACATTCCGAACGAGCGAAATCTCGATCGGTGGATTGTATTTGGTTAAGCCCGGATCCGAATAGATCGCTTCTTCCGAGCCTCTCTTATCCGGCTCCTCAGTCGGGCGCTGATGCTCGCATGCCGCAATCGTCTGCACAAACATTAATACGGCAAGCATGATTGCAGCCTTGTTCCCTATTCGCTTAGGCACGATTACAACCCCATTTCCCGGCAACGCAATATTTATGCATAATTATTATTCTCCCTGATTAGCAGCAAAAAAATCAAGGTACAATTATTGATAATGTTATCTAATATTGACTTCGAGTTAAGATAGGAGCTTGTCTAATATGGAATCTGATTGCCGACTGCATACAAAAAAACACGCCGTATATTGGCGTGTTTTAATATCGATCAGCCCGTGGCCCCATATCCGCCCATAGAAAAACCTCCTATGAAGCAGATACAGCGCCTTAAGAGGCATACAGGCCGCTTCTTCTTGCCCAGAAGAAATGGGTTGATCGAGCGGCAGCAATGCAATGCATTAAAAGTTACCTCCCTCTTCATGCATTCCGAAAAAAAGGCTGATTTGCATCATAGCCATCGAATCATCTCTCCATTTCTTTCGTTATTTCACCGTGAACAGCCAATGATCACGAACCATAGATTGTCTCTTGCGTTTATCTAAAAATAAGCTGGGAAAAATGGTATAAATCGTTTTTCCATACCGGCCAATCATGGTCTCCGCTCTCCTCGTACCAAATGTGCGGCACATTATTGTGCTCCAAATAAGCATGAGTCCTATCGCTGACATGCTTAAGATTGTCCAGAACCCCGCATGACAGCCAGAGTAGACTGAGCTTAGCCGACGCTTCTTCCGGATTCGGGACTAGCAGCTCGGGCTCCTTCGTGTTAGGCGCGGAAGAAAAACCGCCAATCCAAGCGAATCGATCCAGATTGCCTAAACCGATATTGAGCGATTGCCCTCCTCCCATCGATAAACCGGCCAGAGCACGACTCTCTCGCCCTACTTGAACCGAATAGTTGGACTCTATATAAGGGATGAGATCCTGCAGCAAATCAAGTTCAAAATCTTCGAACGCCTTTAATTTGTTCGGGTCGAATAGATTTCCTTCCGCCCGGTCGTTCGCCATGGCACGACCGTTGGGCAATACCACAATCATGGGCGCAAGCTTGCGTTCCGCATACAAATTATCAAGGATCACCTGCGGCCCCGCATGTTTGTACCATTCCTGCTCATCGCCGCCAATACCGTGCAATAAGTAAAGAACGTTATAGCTTAAATCTTCGGAATAACCGGGAGGTAAGTAAATCATCGCTTTGCGCTTGCAGCCTACCGTCTTCGAGAAATATTTAATCGATTCTATTTTACCTCGGGCAATGTCCTCTCTGATCTGGTCAAACCTTGGCGGAGCGGCATTTCTAATCGAATCATGGTCAATCGAACTCATCGTGTTTCATTCCCCTTCCTAATGACACTGGATTTACTGTCGAAAAGTATAAACCTTTCCACACTGAGCAAACAACCTGTCAATGGATACATCTCACTCGTACGCCAAAGATAGAGTTAGGAGGGGCATAATACCATTATTAGAAAGGTTGTGGACCTTAACTCCCGAATAGTACACTCGTTTTTGCAAGCGCATACAATTCCAAAAAAAAGGAGATGAGTATGAATGATCAAGAAGAAAGTTAGCTTAGCAGTAAAGCTTCTGTTGCTTATGGCGCTAGTGATATCGCCGATGCTGCTGAGCGGCAAGAAAGCAGAAGCGTGGGTCGGCATGCCGATGTCCAAGCTCCATGTAAGCGGCAACCAGTTGGTGAACAGCAGCGGACAGCCCGTGCTGCTGAGCGGGTGGCATCAACCCTCGGGCGCATACTGGACGTACCAGAACAGCAATTACTACCTGAATCAGAATGGCGGGAACCGGCATGCGGCCATCTTGGCGTATTTGAAGGATATTACCGACACCTTTACGAGCACCTCGGCCAAATACGGCAACAATCACGGGTGGTACATGAATCAAGTACGTCTATTCATTGACCGGGAAGACATGGGCGACGTTGCGGCGGGCACATACAATTTTGCCGGACTGCAGGCCGTTACACAGAACGTAATCATTCCATATATCAACTACGCTAAGACCAAGGGGCTTTACGTCACGCTCGGCCTCGATTTCACATTAAGCAACAACCAAGCAACAACGCCGGACAATCTCGCCAAATTCAATCAGATTTGGGGTTACCTCGCTGATCAGCCGGGCATCAAGAGCGCGGATAACGTGATGTTCGAGCTCGTTAACGAGCCGGTACTATCCGATGTCAACGGCGTTTGGGGCGGTCATCCATCCCAATCCAACTTCGTTGCGTACTGGAATTCGCTCAAAAATTTCCAAAATTCCATGATCTCCACGATTCGCGGCAAAGGTGCGGATAACGTCATATGGGCGTCCGGACTTGGTTGGGATCAATACTATCAGCTGTGCGCTGCATATCCGCTGACGGATCCGCTAGGCAATGTCGGTTATTCGGTCCATTGGTACCCGGGCTACGGAGCCAATGACAATTACACGACTTTGCAGCAGCAATGGGACACCAATATCAAGCCATGCGCCGATAATTATCCAATCAATATTACGGAGACAACCTGGTTCAAGACCCAGCCGGGAGACTCCTCCTATTGGGATCTGTTCAACGGCTCGAATGCGGGCTTCGGCAAAAATACCAAAGCGATCTTTACGGCTGCGGGCAATGTGAGCATTGCCGTCCATATGAACGGATTTTTGCTGGATCCAGGCACGCGAAGCTCATTCGCAGACCCGACAGGCGGTTTGATGTATGACGGCAATACGGCCAGGGATGGCATGGCCCGATTTATTTTCGAATGGTACTATGAACGCGCGCAGTTTAATCCTTGGAATGGCATATGGAATGGAGTCACGAACGGTGCCACTTATAAGCTCGTCAACCGTGCTTCGGGCAAAATACTCGAGGTTCCGGGCGGGCAGAACACGAGCGCGCTGCAGCTTCAACAATGGACGGACAATAATGCGAACGCGCAGCGCTGGGTCGTTACGGATCAAGGCACCTACAATAACTATTACGAATTGCGAAGCGTTAGTTCCTCCGATAACAAGGTCATGGATGTTCGTAACGGAACGAAAAACAACGGGGAAGCGATTCAACTTATGCAGGATCTCTCCAATACCGCGCAGCAGTTCCGATTGATCAAAATGAGCAACGGCTATTGGAGCATTCTGAACGTGAACAGCAACAAAGCGGTCGAGGTTGTCGGATCCTCCACGGCCGATGGAGCGAAGATTCAGCAAAATCTGTACCGCGGCGATCTCAATCAGCAATGGCAGCTGGTTCAAATTAATTAGAGATAGCGAGTGCACTGAACTGTCTCTGTATGGCCATTAAACGCGGTAAAACCGCAATTCATGATGAATTGCGGTTTTTTTTGTTGCAATTAATCGGAATCCTTTACTCGCACAACACCCTCTTGCTCGAGAAGCTCCAGGAAGATCGGCCGCTCGTCCGGCGTCCGGTTCGGGGCGTGTATCGTTAGCATTTGACGGCCATCGAAAGCGTGGAACACCATGCCGTGTCCGCCGTCGTTGCGGAACAGCGGTTCCGTCTGCTGCACCCAAGGACCAGTCACTTGGCCCGATTCCGATCGCGCCACGCCCAAGGCGTACTGGTTGTCAATAAAGCTTGCCCACAGCATATAGAGATGACCTTCCTCGCCTCTGAAGAGATAAGGGCCGTCCGTCACATAATTGGCTGTATCCGGATAGCGGGGCGATACGTAAGGCGTTGCCCACTTGGCTTCCGAAGCGCGGAATAGCAAGACTGGCTCCGAAGCCGCGCGTCTAAGATCGCTGCTCAACCGTATCGCGCAAACCTCGCCGTCGCCGACCTGCTGCCATTCATGGCAGAAGACCATCCACGGCACGCTGTCTTCATCCACGAACAAGCTGCCGTCGAGCGAGCTCCAGCCAGCGGGGGTCAGAGGCCCGTCGCTATGGGGAATGAACGGCCCGAGCGGCTGATCGGCCGCAAGCACCGCGGTGCCAAGCAGAGCGTTGTCCCTTCTGCGGAACGTGGCGAACATATAATACCGCCCTCCGTAAGCGTACACTTCCGGCGCCCAGAAGTTCGTATCCGAGAAGAAATCCTCCTCGGGACGGAATACCGTATGCGGTCCTTCCCAAGAAACCAAATCCTTGCTCACATAGGCATCGAAGCCCGTTCCTGTACCCCATATATTTTTATCCGTGCTTCCGAACATATAGTATTTGCCTTCCACCGGCATCGGCAGCACGAAAGGATCGCGTATTTGAATATCCTTGCTTTCCAGCGACAACTGAAGCACCCCTTTGCATCTTATCTGTAAGTAGGCGGAACGATGCCGATTCCAGGCTCTTCCGCCCTGAACCGGCTTCCCGCGAGAACGACTTGCTCATTGCCGGAAACGCTGAACGGGATATTCGAGCCGCTCCATTCGATCATCCCTTCGACCTTCCTCGGAGTCATGCCGACTAGACCAAGCAGCTTGCCGCTTCGATCGGTAATGACGCGTATTCCGCTCGGGAATGCGATCCAGCGCTCTCCGTTTCGGTAAATAACCGATTCTCCCTCCCCGTTAAGCAGCTCGAATACGTTCTCCGCCACCGTTCGGCTGTATGCGGTATCGCCTGTCGGCTCTTCGCCATGATCCATCGCATAAGGACGAAGACCCGTGAACCACAGTTCGCCGGATGGGCGCGGCATGATGCCGCATAGCCGCTCCACATAATCAAGCACGCATAGAATCGATGGCGAATACGCTTCGGTGAAGCCCTCTTCCCCCGTCCACGGACTAACGGCTTGCGCGAAACGGGTAAAACCGGTTGCGGCTGAGAGGATCGACTGCAGCACCCAGGTCAGCTCGACGTGGCGGCCATGATGTTCGAATGCATGCGGCGCGCGAATCAGGCTTAAGAAATTGGATGGCCCCGCCCAGCTGTTATAGCTGGAGAAAGGATCGAACCGTGGATCGTCCATCGCCAGCGACGTAAACGGATATTTAGCGAAAAACTTGCGCGTATTGAGCAAATAACGACGCAGCATCGAATCAAAAAACGGCCGGTCGCCGACCTCGCAGGCCATAACTCGCAGAAGCACGTCCGACTGCACGCGCACGAACTGTCCATTCTGGTCTCTATCGTAGAAGAAATGATCCGTTTCATCGAAGCAATACCGGTACAAGCTATCTAGCGATTGCTCCGCCTTCGCTCTCCATTCATCGCCCGATTCTCCCAGCTCCTCGGCCATCCGCGCCAAATACAGCCTTTGGCAGTAAACGTTGGCGGTAAGATCGGGAGCTAGAAACGGCAAGATCGGCGAGTCCGGATTGACCCGCGTCGCATCGCCGAGATGCGGCGTGTCCGGCACATGCCAGAACCTGGGCGATAGATCATGTCCGGTATCGAAAGCGCTGAAAGCCTCCACGCAGCCAGTACCGAACGTATCGCGATATTTCGCAAGCCATTCGTCATATCGGGTCATTGCCCCGTACATCGTCTTCAGAAATGATTGATCCCGGCCGTGCAGGGAATAGTGGTTCCAGACGGACCTGGCGAGCGGCGTGACGAGCTGGATTTGCCTATAGGACGGGCCATGCTCCGTTATTTTATAAGGAAGCATCCCGTCCTCCCTTTGATGCTTGGCGAACGACAAATACGTCTCTTCGGATACCGAAGGCACGAAGCGCGAGAGCAGCTCGGCGTTAATCGTGCCGGTGCTCTCCAGCCAACAGCCGAGGTAAATGCCACCTTCGTGCAAGATCGGCTTCTCTCCGCCCGTCGGCACGATGCAAGCAAGCAGCGAGCGCAAAGCGGCATAATAAACCTGCTCAAGCCGGCCTTGCGAGGACGCGAATTTCACCCCTGCCCGCTTCCATTCCGCCATAACGCTGCCGTCGGATTCCTTGTTCGGCTCGCCGATCCGTTCATCGACGGACAAGCTCCTTAATTTGTCCAGCAACATCGATTCACTCATCTTAGATCGTCTCCTTCACGTATGCATAGCGAAACGAGCTGCCGCATGGGCAGCCCGTCTTACCGGTTACTCCTGATTGTTGTTGAAAATTTTCACCGTACCGTTATAGAACGACTTGACCGCTTCCTCCACGCTCTTGCGGCCGAAACCGATTTCGTACATGGTCGATTCCGCGAGCTTCGAATACTCCGTATTCCCCGGAGGATTGTAGCTGACCGCGAACGGCTCGCTTTCCGTTGCTTTGGATACGCGGCTTGTATAATCGTAGACGATTTTGTCGGCATCGCTAGCTTCGCCTTCGAGCAAAGCGCGGTTGGCTGCGGTTACGGGCACGCCGCGGTCGCTGCGGAGGATCTTCGCTACTTCCGGATCGTTAATGAAGAAGCTCATCAGCTGCGCAACCTCTTTCGGATGCTTAGTCTTCGCGTACCCCGACAAGCCTTGGCTGGACTCGAAGACGACGCCGGTACCTTTGTCGCCGCGAGGCAGCTGCACCATAATGAGCTCATCCTGGGTCAAGCTTTGATGCGCGGCGAATTGGTTGGAAGGAATGAGACTCATCGCGACTTTGCCTGTAATGATCAATGATTTGCTCGTATCTCCTGGCGGATTGGACACTTGCAGCTCAGCCGGTACAACGCCGCCGGCTTTCGAAGTAACATCCCAATACTGGAACCATTTAAGCGCATCCGCCTCTTCGAAGCCCAATGTGCTATTGGCCATGTCGTATAACTGCTTACCAGATTGCTTCAATCCGATGTCCATGCCATCGACGGTCAAGTTGTATGTTCCATAGAAGCCGCTGCCGAGTTTATCGGAAATTTGTTTGCTGATCGCCGCATATTCTTCCCAGTTCCAGCCGTCCTGCGGAACGGGAATGCCGGCACGCTCGAACATCGATTTGTTCACGATAACGCCGCGCGCGTTCGCCCCTGCAGAGATATGGACGAGCTTATCGCTCAGCGTGCCGTATTGGACCATCGTCTGATCCATATCCGACAAATCCAGCTCTTGCCCAACGTACGGCGTCAAATCCAGCAGCACGTCCTTAATCGCATAGTCCACGACGTTGCCGCCGAGGAAGAAAACGTCCGGCGCCGTACCCGAGGCCAGCTGCGTGTTCAGCTTGTCGAAGTAGCCGGTAGAAGGAGAAAACTCGCCGATGATCTTAATACTCGGATGCTTGTCTTCGAACAGCTTAAGCGCTTGGTTCGTAATGTCCGCCCGCTTCTGGTCCCCCCACCACATGACGCGAAGCTCGACTTGCTCGTCGCTTCCAGATGAATTTCCTGTCCCGTTATCCTTCGTATTGCCGGAGTTCGAAGCGCCCGGGCTACCGGTTCCGCCCGAGCAAGCGGTTAGCGCCACCATCATTAAAGCCAATATGCCGATCCATACGCTCTTTCTCTTCATTCTGACCAACCTCCCGATTTTTGTTGAATCCGTTTACATGACTAAGGTTAATCGCAAAGCGACCATCTTGGAATTTGATTTCTTTAGGTCATCGCTTGTCTTTTTTTCGGGTTGCGTACGATCGATAGCCGATTTATTTCAAACCGGTCGTCGCGATCCCCTCCATGAAGTACCGCTGGAAGATCAAGAAGATCAGCGTAATCGGCACCAGGGACAAAGTTGACATCGCAAGCAGCGCGCCCCAGTCGGATTGGCCGGAAGGATCGAACAATGAACGAATGCCCAGCTGTACCGTAAACAATTTAATGTCGCTCAGATAGATCATTTGGCTGAAGAAATCGTCCCACGACCAAATAAAAGTGAAGATGGCCGCGGAGATTAGCGCCGGCGTAAGCAGCGGCATGATGATCTTGAAGTAGATTTGGCGCTGGCTGCAGCCGTCGATCGTCGCGCTCTCGTCAAGCTCTCTCGGAATGCCGCGTATGAATTGCACCATCATGAGAATGAAGAACGAATCATGCGCCAGCCACTTCGGCAGAACGAGCGGAAAGTACGTATTGATCCAATGCAGCTCGTTATAAATAATGTATTGCGGGATGAGCGTGACATGGTAAGGCAGCATGATCGTAACGAGCATCAGCGCAAACCATACCTTCTGAAATTTAAAGCTCAACCGCCCGAATGCAAACGCCGCGAAAGAACATGTGACGACATTGCCAAGGACGCTAAGCACCGAAATCATCCAAGAGTTCGCGAAAAAGGTTCCGAATGAAACGTCCTGCAGACCTTGCCAGCCATTACGGTAATTGTCGAGCGTAAACTCCTTCGGCCACAGACCGGTTTGCGTGAATATCATGTCGTTCGGCTTAAAGGAGCTGCTGATCAGCCAAAGCACGGGGTAGAGCATGGCAATACCAAAGAGGATGATCAGCATGTGTTTCGAGAGTCCTATTGCTTTCATCTGCATCTGCTTCATCTCCCATCCTTGCTATCGCCATAGAATACCCAAAATTTGGACGTCATAAATACGATCGCCGTAAAGCCCCCTACGATAAGCACCATGATCCATGCAAGCGCGGAAGCATAGCCCATCTCGAAGAACGAGAAGCCTTTCATGTACAGGTACAGCGTATAGAACATCGTTGCGTCGAGCGGTCCGCCTCGTCCGTCGCCGATTACGAAGGCTGGCGTGAACGCCTGGAATGAATTGATGATGCTCATGACCAGGTTGAAGAAAATGACCGGCGTCAGCATCGGCAGCGTAATGCGGAAGAAGCTTCGCGCTTTGCCGGCGCCGTCTACCTGGGCAGCCTCGTACAGATCGGCAGGAATTTGCTTCAAGCCGGCTAGAAAGATGACCATCGCCGATCCGAACTGCCATATCGATAATGTAATGATCGTATAGACGATGTAGTCCGGATGCGAAATCCATGATGGTCCTTCGATGCCGAACCAGCCTAGGAAACGGTTAACCAATCCGCTGCCATCGAAGATCTGCCGCCAGACGATCGCAATCGCGACGCTTCCGCCAAGCAATGAAGGCACATAATACACGGTGCGGTAAATGCCCAGCGCCTTAATGCCTTTGTTCAGCGCCATCGCCACGAGCAGCGCGAACGCGAGCCGGAGCGGCACGGATAGAAACACGTATTTGAAGGTAAGCCACAAGGAGTTCGTGAACGTTTGGTCATCGGTAAAAATCGTCACATAGTTGGACAACCCGACCCACTTCGGTGCGGTCAGCAAGTTGTATTTCGTTAGGGACAAATAAAGCGAGCCTAACATGGGACCGAGCGTAAGGCAGAAAAAACCGATCAGCCACGGCAGTAAAAATCCGTAAGCGGTCAGGTTATGCTGCTGTGGTTTTATTTTTCGCGTAGCTCGCATGGAAGCGGCCTCCTTTCCTGTTGTACGCCCATTATAGGCGACGGAAGAAGGCCGATGAATGCTATTTATTCGGGATGTCGCTATCGATTTTTACAGATGCCGGTTTTCGCTGCCGGTACTCGGAAGGACTTGTCCCGAACATCCGCTTGAACCTGGAACTGAAGTAGCTGGCATTGGAGAAACCCGTCAGCTCAGCAATGTCCCACAACCCAAGAGCGGTATCCTCCAGCAGGCGAACGGCGTGCGCCATGCGCGTTTCGTTCAAATACTGGATGAACGTCTTCCCTACTTTGTTTTTGAACATTTCCGAGAAATAAGACGGGTTGTAGTTGAATTTCTCCGCAATCATCGTCAAATTCAGGTCGTACATATAGTTTTCTTCGATAAAATGGCACGCAGCCTCGATGAATCTGGTTTCCTCGCCTCCCGATTCATCGGCCGATAGCCGAATGACTTTGTCGGCAATCCGGCTAAGGAAACGAAGCGCCTTGTCCGGCGTGTCCAAGCTTAGCACCATGTCGGGTCTTAGCCATAGCTGCTCGTCCGCTTCGAGAGAGAGCCCCGCTTCGCCGGCGATCGGCTCGAGCATGAGATACAGCTGGAATACCGTCTTCACAAAGGCCGGCTGCGAGGATCGGAAAGCTTCCTCAAGCTCCCGTTCGACCTCACGCTTGAACGTCTCCATTTCTCCTCGAACCACATACCTCTCTATGAGCTTTACGGTATTTTCCGATAGCAGGCTTTGGCCGGATGCTGACTTGGCATCCAGCTGCTTGATCGTATCGGGCATATTCCAAGCTGCGAGAGCAGACAAGAATCCGCTCTTCCAGTTCTCGAAGCCCGTCACGGGCTGGCCTTCGCCAAGCTTGATTTCAAAATCCATAAACGCCGCAACGTTATCCCGAAGCGCCTGCGAGATGGAAGCAAGCACCCCATCCTCGGCCGCAACGGCAAAAAACATGAAGCCGGGGTATATGGCATCCCGAAAGGCGTGAACACGGCCTTCGAACTGGTCGGCGATCTCGCGGCACAGAATATCAAAGGGCAAACGAAACTTGTCGGGCGTACGCGCCTGTTCTCCATCCGATGCCAGCTTAGGCCGCAAGCCTGCCGCCATGAACCGCACCTCGCGCGTATGCCACGAATCGAGCTCGAATAATCGCGAGCGATGCCGCATGAAGCTGTCCAGCTCCGGCTGTTCTTTGACGAGCTGTACGATGTAATGCTCCTTCATTTCTTTGTAATATTGCGACAGGCGCCAACGAGTCACCGATTCCTGATCCTGGCTGCGCCGCTCGTTATCCAGCTCCTGCTTTACTTTCGTCACGGCATTCGCCAGCTCATCCCTTGCCACCGGCTTCAACAAATAATCGCGTGCATGGTTGCGTACTGCCGACTTTGCATAGTGGAAGTCTTCATAGCCGGTAATAACAATCGTACGTAGCGTTGGATATTGCTCACGGCACGCATCGAGAAAGGCCATGCCGTCCATGGCGGGCATATTCATATCGGTCAGAACGACATCAATCGCTTCATGAGCCAAACAATCCAGCGCCTCTTTCCCGTTCGACGCCTCTCCGGCTATTTGGAAACCAAGGCTTTGCCAATCAATCTTAAGACGCAGACCTTGGCGAATTTCCTGTTCATCGTCTACGATCAATACTTTATACATGGCGTTGCTCCTCCTGTTCGGGCAAGATCAGTTCAATCGTCGTACCGCGTCCGTCTTGGCCGGCTTCGATCTGTACATCGAATAGCGAGCCGTAATAGAGACGGCACCGCGCGAGCACATTGCCAAGTCCAACCTGTCCCCCGCTGGAATTCAAAATATAATCAAGCTGGGCGCTGGCCGATTGTTCGACCAGCTTGCGCCGCAGTGCTTCCGGGATACCCGGGCCCCTGTCGGATACGGTTAGATGAACGCGGCCTAATCTGCGTCTCACCCCGATATGCACATAAGCTTCGGTGTCGCCTGAATAGCTGTACTTCACGGCATTTTCGATCAGCGGCTGCAGGATGAACTTAATGATAACGAGTTGGCCGACATCCTCCTCGTCGATCTCGATGTGCAGTTTATCTCCGAACCGAATTCGCAAAATGGATACATAATAGCGAACATACTTGAGCTCTTCGTCAAGCCGTATCAAATCCTCGTTGATCCGAAGCGAGAAACGCATCATTTTGCCAAGCGATTCGATGACCTCCACCGTATCGTCCGTTCGTTTCTGAATGGCAAGGCTGCTCATGAGCTCCAGCGTATTGAACAGAAAATGCGGATTGATCTGCATGAGCAATGTTTTGTATTCCGCTTGCTGGCGCAGCAGCTTGAGCTCGAATTCGTCTTTGATATGGCGCCTCAGCCTGACGACCATCTGCCTGAACGTCGAGCTGGCATAATCGATCTCGTTGCGAATGAACTTCGCCGGAGGCACGCGGCTTTCGGCGACTTCGAAGTCGCCGCGCTCCACGTAGCGCATGGCGGTAATGAGCCTGGAAAGCGGTTTCGTAATCCCGTGCGACAGCCACGTGGCAAGCAAGATCGAGAGAACGATCAACACTAGCGCAAGAATGAAGATCGTATTGCGAAGCTTCATTAGCGGCGCATAGAGATCCTTCTCGGATACGAACCCGATGAGCATCCAGTTCGTCTTGGCGAGCTTTTTGTACACGAGAATCTCCTTGGCTCCTTGTTCGCTCTTCACGTACACGACGCCTTGCTTGCCGGTTCCCGTCCGGATGGCATCCACGGCTTTCTTCATATTCGCATGCGCCACATACTCCGACTGGCTCAGCATCGGCTGACCGTCTTGATCGAGCAAATAAATGCTGCCGCCCGTACCCAGATGGATTCTCTCCAGCGGATCGAGAAAGTAATCGGCCGTTACGTTCACTTTCATGATGCTCTTCGCGTTGCCGGGCTCGAACGCGCCGATCGGCATCAGCATGCCGATAACCGGATTCGGGTTATTGTTGCGCAGCTCGGCGGCATCCTGCCCGGCAGGCACCCAATATTCGTAGTCATGAATGAAATCTTGATACCAAGGCTTGTCCACGAGCGTTTGATCGAAGACGACCTGATTGCCGCTGCTCACCCACATCCCTTCGCGGCGGTATACCGTAACCGAAGAAACGCTGCTATAACTGTTGGTTGTTTGCGTCAGAAATTGGCTCATGCGGTAATGGGCGGAATTTTTCTCCCCGGAGCTGGCGTCCGGATCGGAAATCAAGGCATCCCAGTTCTTGGTCGTGTCGCTATTAAAGACGATGGATGCAAGGTCGTATACCTGCGTCTGTACCATGCTGATATAAGAGCCGTATTCATCCATCTTCTCAAGTGCGGACGATTCGATATGGTCGCGGATCATCGACCGCGATTGGTTGAAGATAAGGATGGACATCGTGCAGAAAGCGAGCACAAACAGCAGCACGAAGATTGCGATCAAGCGGTTGCGAAGCGAATAAAACACCGTTTTCCCCCTCTCCATCCCGCATGCATCGGCAGCAGGACCGGACATATCGCTTTGTGAACCCCATTATATAGACAACCGGCCATTGTTCCAAGTGGCAGTATTCATTTAGAAGGGGATTCATGTGCAGCCGACAATGAAAAAAACGCAAGCCTCGAGGCCTGCGTTACGATACATGATTTGCAAAACTATGAGTTGAAATGGTGACATCGTGCCCTATCCTTTCACCGCGCCAGCCGTCATACCTTCAATGAGGAAGCGCTGCAAAAATACGAATATAATGACGACCGGAAGCACGCTTAATACCGATGCCGCCATCATGCTGCCCCAATCCGTCTGATACAATCCTTTGAATAAACTGACGCCGGGCGTCAGCGTACGATGTGCCTCGTCATTAATGAACACAAAGCCGAACATAAACTCGTTCCATGAATTCAAGAAGGCGAATAACGAAGTCGCGACCAAGCTTGGCAACGATACGGGAAGCAGTATTCTGAAAATAATGCCGATCCGCGAGCATCCGTCGATCTCCGCGGATTCCTCCATTTCATAAGGAATCGTATCGAAGAATCCTTTCATCATGAAGGTGCACAGCGGAACCGTAAACGTCGTATACGCTAATATAAGCGACCAATAGGAATCAATAAGATGCAAATTTTTCATCACGAGATAAAGCGGAATGAGCAGCAGCACGCCGGGTATCATCTGCGACAGCAGCATGGCGACGCTGAATACTTTAACCCCTTTAAATCGGATAAAGCGGCTTAACGCGTAACCGGCGAATATGGAGATCATTAAGGATGCGGCTGTCGTTACGACTGCGATAAACACGCTATTTTTAAAGAAGGTTATGAAGGCCGATCCGTTCAATACATTATCAAAATGCTTGAGCGTAGGCTTGGAAATAAAGAAGCTCGGATTCAACGTTCTTATTTCAGTATCCGGCTTCAAGGATGTTACAAACATCCATAGGAAAGGAAACAAACAATAAAATGCAAAACCTAATAGAACGACATAGGTTATCACGGTCATTAATCGTTGTTTTCGACGGCTCATTAACATCGTTGCTATCACTCCCATCCGGACCTGACTATGTCCGATTTCTCCTTTGGCTGAACATATAATATAGAATGAACCCGCTGATCATGAATCCGAGCATCATAGACGCCAACGCGGAAGCATTTCCGAAATTGTAGGATTCCATCGCATAACGGTAAATCATGATAGGCAGCGTTTCTGAAGCATACAGCGGACCGCCCTCCGTCATCACCCAAATGAAATCGAAATTGACTGCCGTCCAAATGACATGAATGAAAATAATGGTAATCGATACAGTCTTCAGCTGTGGCATGACGATTCGGAAAAACCGGGTACGCACGCCTGCACCGTCGATCGCAGCAGCCTCAAGCATATCGCGCGACACCGATTGAAGACCTGCCAGCAGGCTGATGGTGAAGAACGGGAAGCTTCTCCATACGTTAACGAAAACAACGGTCAGTAACGCGGTATCGAGTTCGCCGAGCCAATAATACGGCTGGTCAATAATGCCGAGCTTCGTCAACCACAAATTAATAATGCCGTAATCCGGCGTCAGCATCCAAGTCCAAGTCATCCCCGCGATAACAATGGGAACCACCCAAGGAATAATAATAATCGCTCTGAATAGCGCTCGCCCCTTCACCTGCTGGTTCAGCGCCACAGCCGATAGAAGCCCCATCGCATATTCGCCCGCGACCGAGAGTACGGTCCACACAACGGTATTCCACAGCGCCTTCAAGAAATATTCGTTATGAACGACTTCCTTGAAATTGCTTAAGCCCGAAAATCCGCTTAACGTTTTATTCAGCAAGTTTTTAAAATGAATGCTATCCCACAACACCGTTAATAACGGATAGGCATTCAGCAGAACAAAAAACAAAGCGGCAGGCAGGATAAACCAATAAGCTGCCTTCCTCAACTTTCTCTCTCGAAGTGTCATTCTCGTCTGGCGTGCCGCTCCTTGCCGAGCTTGGGCAGCCTTGGGCATTTCAGTCTGGTTACTCATGTCTCTCACCGCATTCTGTTGGAATGGAAAGGGCAGGCGAAGCCTGCCCGGTCATACGCTTATGAGGTTCTGTCCGTATCCTATTTGCCGCTTAGCTCATTCGTCGATTCAAGACTTTTGTTGATCGCTTCGGCCAGCCACTGGGCTACCGTCTCTGGCGAATCGTTTTTCAGCATCGCTCTGGCAAGCGCATCCTCCATCGCTTTCGTAATGCCTCCAAGCGATACGGTCGGGAATACGATCCCTTGATCGGCAAGCGCCATAAAGTCTTTGCCCCAGCCGGTTTCACTGACAACGTCGCTGCGCGGAGCCTTCGACGGGTTAACCGTTGCTTGGTAATCTGCGCTCATCAGGAATTGAGCAAATTCCCACGTTGCATCGAGGTGGTCGGAATTGTATACGTAGAGCGGCGCGATTTCCATGAATGTCGCCGGCGTGTTTTTGTATGGCGGCGCAGCTACCTTCACGTCTTTCATGCCTTCAGGATTTTCAGTGCTGCGGCCTTCGATCCAAGGACCGTTTACGACCATCGCGTATTGACCGAGAACGAAGTTTTGATCCTCTTCTTCCCAACCCCATGTTTTGGCATCGGCCGTAATCGTCTTACTTGCTTGCAGATCTTGATAGAACTTGAACACTTCGGCGGCTTTAGCCAGCTCATCCGCATTGTCCAACCACGTATTCTTGAATTTGCCGTCATCCATTTTCTTCGCTAGCTGAACGTCGTTTTGCGCAAGATACATAATCAGCTCTTGCGGCGAGCGCACGCCTGCACCGGCAATGCCGTAAGCTTCTTTGCCAGTCTTTTCTTTCACGACCGGGCCCATAGCCAGCAGTTCATCCCATGTCTTCGGCGGCGCGTCGTAGCCTGCGTCTTTGAGCAGCTGCTCATGATACAGAAGCGCGCGAATGCCCAAGTAGTTAGGTAACGCCATCACTTTGCCGTTTACTTTAAGCGCATCCCACACATTATCGTACACTTTGCCTTTGTCCGCCCATTGATCAACGTAAGGCGTCAGGTCCGCCAATGCGCCGAAGTTGTTGAATTCGCCGAACCATTCGGCAAGTCCCCAGCTAATATCCGGCGCATCGCCGGCATTGATGGAGGCAACCAGCTTATCATGCAGGATGTCATACGTAATGACTTGAAGGTCGACGGTGATGTTTTCATGCGAATCGTCGAATTCCTTCACTTTCGACTGAATCGCTTTTCCCTCATCCGTGCTTGGGTCCAGCGCCGCCCAAAACTTCAGATTCACTTTCTCCGCCGCAGGCTTCTCGGTCGCCGCGCTTTCATTGCCGCCTGTATTGGCTGCATCCGCACCGTTGTTGCCGTTGCTGCCGTTATTGCCCTCATTGCCTCCGCAAGCCGAAACCAATAAAGCGAATACCATCGTAACCATCATAATAGCGATACTCTTGTTAGCTTTCATGCATGGATCCCCTCTCGTTTGTTATTCCTTACATGTATCATTCTAGCCTGTGGGCATCACGGATCCTATGCGACAATCTTCGCAGCAATGTTGAATATATTAGGATGGCTGGGACTGCCTATATTGGGAAGGCTGCTGCCCAACGATCTTTTTGAACACTTGGCTGAAATAGCGTTGATCCAAGTAACCGACCTGCTCGGCGATCTCGTAGGTTTTCAGACCCGTCTCCCTCAGAAGACGCTTAGCATGCGTAATGCGTATGTCGGTTACGAACTCCATGAAGCTTTTATTCGTCGATTGTTTAAAGAGCGTGCAGAAATAGTTTTTGTTCAGGAAAAACCGCTGCGAAATATCGTCTAACGTGACGGTTTTATAATTTTCCTCGATATAACGGCATATGACCTCAATCAGCGGCTTGCCGTTTTTCATGCGCGCATCTTTGGCGGATAACGCCAACAGACGCTCGAATATTTTCGCCAGTAGCTCCTTCACCTGCATCACGTTCATTTCCTGCAGCTTGCTTCTGCCTTCGCTTACCCACACCAAAACTTGCTCATCCCTGCTCTTCGTCTCGATTTTCTCCAGCAGGTCGGATGCCGATTTTTTCAACTCGATCCCTCTAATGCCGGCCAGCGCTTTGTCCTCGAATGCTTCGTTCAATCTTGCCATCAAGCTCTTCTCGTCACGCAAAATGCCGGTTTCCAGCTGTGTTTCGACGAGCAGAGACATACGTCTCCATAGATCCAAAAAGGCTTTGGCATACGCCGCACCTAGTTCTCCCGCTTGAGCAGCACCGTAACAAACGATCGGCTCATGATCATCCAAAGCCATCGAGTCAAGCGCATGGGAAGCTTCCCGATACGCGGATGACAGCTTGGACAGCCGCGTTTTGTGCATGCTGACTCCAATCTTGGCTTCCACTTGAACATACGTCCGCAGCGACTGGATCAGCTTTTGGAGCTGAACGGCCAGCCTGTTATCCTGCTTCTCATGGGACGAATAGATCAGAACGATTTCGTTCGATTTGGTCAACTGTCTATAAATAATGAGCTTCGCGGATAACCCGAACGATTCGCTCAATATATTGCGGATCGCAAAATGAAAAACGTCTCGATCGCCCTTGTATCTGGCCTGTACTTTCTCATCTTGATTCAGCAGCCTCAATACGGTTAAGTAATAACCGTCCTCGGGCAGCTCAATTTGCAGCTTCTCGGATCGAACGAACAGTTCATTCTCGTCGATCTCGCCCGAGCTGACCGCATGCGTGAACAACTCGTCCGTCAGCACGGTCAACCCTGAGCGAAGGACCGCCTTTTGCCGGATTTGCTCGGTTTTGGCAGCCGAATTGATATGAATTTTCTCAACCACCTTGTCGAGCACTTGCAGCAGTTCCGCCTCTTGCACCGGCTTTAATACGTAATCGAAGGCGCCATGAAGGAACGCCGATCGCGAATATTCGAAATCACCGTAACCGCTTAACACAATTACTTCCGCCGTATTGCCGGTTCTCCTCAGCCATTCCATGAATTGGAGACCGTCCATAATCGGCATTCGAATGTCCGTCATTATCATTTGGGGGTTATGCGCATTGACAAGCTGTATCGCCTCTTTGCCGTTCAAGGCATGACCGACAATCGTCCATCCCAGCTGCTCCCAAGGAATGATCGCCTTGAGGTGATCATATACGGCAGATTCATCGTCCACTATCAATACTCTCATGTTCGTTAATGCCTCCTTTGTGCAGCGGAAGTTCACATACGATAAGCGTTCCTTTGGCAGCCCGGCTAACGACAGAAACGCCATATGCTTCACCGCATATTAACCGGATACGCTGATTTACATTGTAGAGCCCGATCGAGGTTCTTCTCGTCAGGTCCTGCGCCGTATGGCCGGCGAGTCGGTCGCGAACGCCATCAAGCTCTTCCTCTGTCATTCCAACCCCGTTATCCGCCACGTACAAATACAAGCTGCCGCGCTCCTTGTCCACGCGTCCGCCAATCCGAATGAAGCCTTTATGTCTTACGCTCGGGTTAATCCCATGCTCCACCGCGTTCTCCACCAGCGGCTGCAAGATTAGCTTGGGAACGGCGTATTGGCGAATTTCCGGAGTTATCGCCAAGTTGAAAGAGATACGGCCCGCAAACCGTTTGCCGATGATAACCAAATAATTGCGAACATGCATCGTTTCTTCCTTGACGGTAACCCATTCGCTAGCCAGCCCCATATTGTACCTGTACATGTTGCTCAGGCTTTGGCAGATCAGCTTCAAATCCGGAACACGGTTCATATCCGCAATGCCCGACATCATCTGCAGCGTATTAAATAAGAAATGGGGCGATATTTGCGCTTGAAGAGCCATAATTTGCGATTCTTGATTCATAAGCCTCAGCTTCAAATCATGTTCGATCATTTGCTGAATCGTTTCGGCCATTCGATTGAATTGATTGCCTAGAAATCCGATTTCATCTTGGGAATGAACCTCGACTCTCGCATCGTAATCGCCGATCTGGATCCGGGTCATTTTCCGATGCATATTGACGATAGGTTTCGTGATCCCGAAGCTAAGAAAGAATGAAATCACTAGCGCCAGCACTACAGAGATGCCAACCGCGATAATAGCGAGCGTTCTGTACCATAGCAGCTTCGGATTAATTTCGTACGTGTAATTCAAGGCGAGACCGCTGCTCTCCAGCGGCACAGACATATGAATGACATTGCGATTGCCCGCATTGTCGCGGAATTCCGTTCCTGTCAGCGATTGCAGCGTATGATAGGAAACCCGATTGTTATTTTCGATAATCGAGATTTGTCCCTTGTAAAAGCTGTTGTACCGTTCAACCAACTTGCGGAAGTTCTGCTCCTTCATATCAATGACGAGCAAGCCCACCGGCTTCCCGAGCGAACGAACGGGAAACAAATATTGAATAATCGGTTCATTATAAACGCTTTCATATCTTAGAATCGTCGTAGGCCGATCGTCCTTGGAGCGAGAAATCGCAAGCAGCGACTGAATATAAGGCTGCTCGAGATGCGGATACAGCGTAGGATAGAAGCTTCCCAACTCCACGCCGTCATTCCGTTGCAGACTCATGCCGATGATGTCCGTTAACCGGGACTGATTATAAACGCTTAGAAAAAACTCTCTGATGTCTTTGACCGTATCATAGGTTCTACTGTCGGTCAGAAACTCCTCGTCTCGCGCAATACTGCGAATCAGATCTGGATTGGAGTAGATTTGGTAAGCGGTTTCATTTAAATTGCGGGCGTACTCATCGATTGCTTCTTTCAAATCCTCTTCTACCCGCACGCGAGCGAAATCACGGTCGTCTTTTATCGTCTGCGACACCTGATACAAGATAATGCCCGACGTAATGGATAAAGGCAAGGCGGTTGAAATCAGCATCGCCAAAAATATTTTCAATTGAATCCGTTTGGATTTCATAGCTTCACTGTCCTTCGCTAGAGCATCTAGTTATCCTACTACATTATCTTACTGCGAAAAAGAATACCGTTCATTTTTTTCATCCTTTTGTTTAATATATTCAGGTTATACGATCATTCAAATTTGCCGCAACAGCTGATTAAGCGCGATAGTATTTTTCGAAAAGCTACTTGATAAGGAAGAATAAGCCTTACATAATAGAGTTGTGATTATCGGCAGGACAATCTAACAACCTTTTAGGAGGACTATAATGAACTTTTCGAAGCTGGAAGCTTATCTGGATCGTTTTTATACGGAAAAAAACATTCCAGGCTTAGGATTTGCCATGTACTACAAGCACGAGCCTGTGTTTGAGCATTACGCAGGATTTTCGGATGTCGAAAATCAAGTCCGTTTCGGACCCAATACGCTTTTCCGGCTTTACTCCGCAACGAAGGTTATCACCTGTACGGCCCTTCTCCAGCTATTCGAGGCTGGACAGTTTAAATTGAGCGATCCGCTCCACGCTTATATTCCTGAATACAAGAACATGAACGTTCGGCATATTCGGAAGGATGGATCGGAGGAAGTTCGCCCTGCGAATAACGATATCACGATTGAGCATTTGTTCAGCATGACGGCGGGCCTCGACCAGCGAGATACCGAAGAAACGAAGAAAGTGATCGAGGCGTCAGGCGGCGAAGGCAAAACGCTGGATGTCATCCGGGCGCTCGCGAAGGAGCCGTTGATCTTCGAGCCGGGCACGCATTTTAAATACGGTGCAAGTCATGAGGTGCTGGGCGCGCTTATCGAGGTGCTGTCGGGCAAAACGCTGGGGCGCTATTTCAAGGAGAATATTTTTGATAGGATCGGTATGAGCGAAACGTCATTCGACCTGAAGGATGAGAAGCGTTTCTGCAAGCTATACAACAACTTCAACGGGAAGACGCATTCGGCCGAGAGCATTGGCGAGACCTTCGTGATCCATCCCGGCAGCGCTTATGAAAGCGGCGGCGGCGGACTCTACTCAACCGTATCCGATTACATATTGTTCGCTGAGGCATTGTGCAATTATGGCGTAGCGTTGAACGGCGAGCGCATCCTTAGTAAAGAAACGGTTAATACGATGAGGACCAGGCGTTTGTTCCAAGAGGCGCAGCAGGATTTCGCCAATTTCGGAGGAGTGAGCAAGAGCGGCTACAGCTATGGTCTTGGTGTACGAACGCTGGTGGACCGCGAGGAAAACAACGCGTTGAGCCAAAACGGCGAGTTCGGCTGGGACGGTGCCCGCGGTTGTTATGTGGTCATTGATCCCGAGGCGGAAATCACGCTGTTCTATGCGCAGCAAGAAGGCGGATCGCCATGGTACCGCTGGCACGGCACCATCCGCAACTATGCGTATGCCAGCGTCTGGGGGGACTAATAACGAAAGAGCCTATCAAAAGCCGCGACCGGCATTTGATAGGCTCTTTACTTACGATTACAAACAGCTATACACGACATTTCTTAACCGAGGATGCACGTACGGCTCCTGATTGTTCAGCAGATGCTGGGCGTACATGACGGTCAGCTGCGATTCCGGATCGATGATGGCCATGCAGCCGGCGGCGCCGCTCCAGCCGAATTCGCCGATCGGACTCAGCGAACCGCTGTCCGCTTTGGCGATATGCGTACGAACGCCTAGACCGTAGCCGTATCCCTTCAGCTGATCCCAAGCGTAATCGCCTCGCATGCCCTCGGTCAAATGATCCGTTCGCATCAGATCCACCATCGCCGGCGATAGGATGCGTACGCCGTCCGGGCTGGTTCCTTGATTGGTCAATGCATTCAGGAACAGCGCGTAGTCGCTCACGGTGGACAACAGCCCCGCCCCTCCGCTCTCGAACTCCGTTCCGATGCGGAACCCGTTGCCGTCCTTGCGCACGGGCTTGCCCAGCTCGTCGTTATACTCATATTGCGGAGCGAGACGACTCCGTTGCTCATCCGACAGATCGAAGCCCGTATCTCGCATGCCGAGCGGACCTGTAATCTCGTCTCGGATATACGCGCCGAAGCTTCGCCCGTCTACAACCTCGATGAGTGCTCCGAGCACATCATGGCATACGCTGTAACTCCAGCGGGTGCCCGGCTCGAACAGCAGCGGCTCCTTCGCGATCGCCTCCGCGAGGGCTCGCGTCGGCAATTTGCCTTCTGTTCGTTCAACAGCCTGCTGGATAGAAGGAGCGCCGAGATCATAAGAGAAGCCAGCCGTCATCGTGAACAGATCACGAACCCGAATCGGCTTCTCCGCTCTCTCGAGCACGACTTCGCCTCCAGGAAGCCTCTTCTTTACGTTCATCTCGGCGTATTCCGGCAGGTAGACCGACAGGGGGTCATTCAGGTGGATGGCACCCTTCTCAACGAGACGAAGCGCCGCCACGCAGGTCATGATTTTCGTCATCGAATAAATATTGAAGATCCTTCCGTCCAGGATTGGCGTTTCCTCTTCCAGGTTGGCGAAGCCGCTCCGGTAACGGAATACCGTTTCGTTGCGGTGCATAACCAGCACCTCCGCCCAAGGGATACGCCAAGCGGTCATGCGGTCAATAAATGAAGCTAACGGTTTGAAGTCCATATCGTTCATCCTTTTTGTATAATGTAGTCGTCTAGAAAATGTCGCTCATTCGTTCAAATATAATCGATCACGACCATTTGATGGCACTCCAGCACGGGAACCGTGTACGTAACGGTCCCGTCCTCGTAGCTGAACGGCAACGGCGTCATCTGAGGCGCCAAGTACACCCGGCTGACGGGACTGGCCGTCCGAACGGAAGCCCTTACATCGTAAAGCGGAACGATATCCTCAATGACTTCGATACCTTCGCCGCGGCGAACCGGAGACGCATACAGCAGGTGATTGACCAGCCGCTTCTCTTCCTTCTGCTCTTGGAGCGTGACAATGCCTTGCGCAGGAAGACTTGTTTGCAGCGTCTTGCCGGGCAGCAGACGATTCAATGCATGCAGCACCGCTTCCTTCAAGATCAGACTGCCTTTGGTCGCATAATCCTCGAATACGTTCCACGCGATATAGATTCCGCTGCCGCTCTCTACCATGCCCGGCCCGCCGTACTCGTAACTGCTAGGCGTATGCTGATGCGAACAGAACGTGAACGCGTCGCGGTTGAAATACGGATCCTCGCGCCGTCCAAGCTCTACCCCGCCGTCCAGCTCGATCTTCTGTCCCTGCGCGTAGAAGATGTAGGACGCCTCCCCCAAGCTCCCCGGCTGGAAGAGAGGGCGGAAATAATTGGGACGATACGGGTTCGTGCCTAGATACCGCACACCAAGGTCGATCGCGAATGCATGGCCCTCCGGATTCAGTCCGGACCAGCCCGTTGCGAGAACTTTGCCGCCCTGCTGCAAGTAAGACTGCAATTTCCCCCGCAGCTCATCGCCAACTTCTACGTAATCCGGTAATATCAACACTTTATAAGCCGAAAATTCATGTTCCGTATCGATAACGTCGAACAGCATTTTCCCTTCAAGCAGCATGCGTACAGCGCCAGCATCCGAATTCGACTTGCGCTCCTCCGACTTCGAATGCATGCCGGTCGCTTCAAGCGATAGCAGGGCTACATCGGCGACGTTCGTCGCCTTCACGCACCAAGCTTCCTTGCTCTCGACCTCGCGATAAGCCGCTCCGATCAAGGCATAGGTCGCTTCGTCCATATGGCCGTCCGGATGCAGCTGATCTCCGATCGAGCATCTTGCGCCATTGGCTATGCTAAGCGCCGCTTCGTAACGGAGCGCGTTCGGGTGCTTATAGCCGCCGAATTCCCCCCAAGACGTATGGAATTTCCCCGTCATGCCGAGAAAATCGACGCCAAGCGTCTGCGCATACCGGGCCGACAGCGGGAAGTGATCGTAGCCCCAGCCGCCCGTCGGCAGCGATTCCAGCTCCAAGTGGCTGTTCATGGCTGCCAAGTCGCGGCGGCCGCGCGCGATATGCCCGCCGTTATGGAAGATCGGCAGACCCGGCTTGACCGATTCGACCGTTTCCTTCACCTTTGCCGTATAGCCCGCATACGTGTTCTCCCATAGTTGCCGCATCGCCTTCGCATCGCGCGGATCGATCCCTTGCTGCTGCGCGCTCTGAACGCAATTATGGCAGTAGCATTTGCGCACCCCGACGATATCGAGGAACAAGCCGTCGGCCTCATAGCGCGACAACGTCTCGCGGATCTGATCCAGCAGGATGTCCAGGTAAGGCGAATTCATGCAAAACTGGTGATAACCCGGCTCCATAAAGCCTTTGACCCAATTTGTATGGTCATTCTCGTCGCGAATGAGCCATTCCGGATGGCGTCTCGCTAGCTTCTCGTCAAGGCCGGCCGATAAGTATACGGGCGTCTTGACGTCAATCTCATGTGCCGCCTCAATCGTTGCCGCAAGCAGATCGAAGCCAAGTCCCGGATGAATCTCGTTCGCTTCCGTTGGATGATAAGCCCAGCCATGATGGCATTTGGAGAACAAGGTAATCGAATCGACGCGGCCCAGCCGCAGCATGTCCTGAAACTGCTTTTTGTCAAAACGTGCTCCGATCGGCGCAATCGCCTCGGAGGTGTGAAAATCGAGATGGACTTGACGGAATCGCATAAGCTATATCTCCCTTTCCGGTTCGTATAGCTTAACTATATAAGCTCAGCGGCTCAGCGCACAGGTTCATAAGCGACTTTTTATAGCACGATTTCTACCTTCCGGATCGTAAGGCATGCTAGAATAAGATAAAGATTCCTGATGTAAAGGAGATGGCTGGCCATGCAATGCCTGGAACTGACGATTCCTCCGCTGCCGCAGCTATTACTGATTGGCCATGCCTTCTGGCCGCCGGGTCAACAGCACTTTGTCCGGTCATTCGATGTATACGACATGCTGTTCGTATTGAAAGGTACTTTGTATATAACGGAAGATGACGTACCCTATGAAATCAAAGAAGGCTCCATGCTTGTGCTCGAACCGAACCGGACGCATGTCGGGCATCGCCCGTGCGAAGAGACAACCGAAATCATTTGGATTCATTTTGTTCATCCAGAGCCAGTTCGAACGATCGACAGCAGTCACATCCCGTGGTCGCTTCCTTCTGCCAAAGGTACGAATCACGATGTTGAACCGCACCGGCAGGTCATGTATATTCCGAAGTTCACAAGCGTGCACGTTCCTGACATCCTCCCGTTCCTCCAGCGGATGCTGGAGCTGCATCATACGTTATCGCCCGCAAGCTCCTTGCCGCTGCAGACGCAGCTGGCCGGCTTGTTCGTAGCGCTGCAAACGGCCGTGCATAACAGGTATGTTCCACGCTCCAGACTGCTCTGCGATCAAACGATTGCCTACCTGCAGCAGCATCTGACCAGACCCTTCGACGCGAAGCATATGGAGCAGAGTCTGCATTTTCATTTCGATTATCTCGCCAGATGTCTCAAGAAATATACGGGCATGAGCCCGCTTCAATACTTGCATGACCTGCAAATCAAGCAAGCCAAATCGCTGCTGGAGGGCACGGAGCTTTCCGTATCCGAGATCGGCCAACGCATCGGCATCGAGAACGCCAACTATTTCATTCGCTTGTTTCGCAAACAAACGGGAATGACGCCCGGACAATACCGTTCTGCACGAATAGGCAGAGCATAGGCAAGTAACTATTTGGCGGGATGATGCAGCGCCGAACGGTAGTCCAGCGGCGTCATGTTTTTATGTTTTTTGAACAGCTTGCAAAAGTATGGGGCGCTTAGTCTCCCTACCTCGCGGGCGATCTGTCCCACCGATTTGTCCGAGTTCCCCAATAAAACGCACGCTTCGCGAATTCTTCTAGCCGTGACGTAATCCGTAATGGATACGCCGGTGTATTGCTTGAACAGATGGGATACATAGTAGGAGGACAGGTGCAGCTCTCCGGCTAGTTGTTCCAAACTGAAGGGCTCCCTGAAATGTTCCTCGATCCAGTCCATAATGGCTTCGATATGACCGGTTTTCTTCACGGACCAGCCTTCCGGCGGCAGCTCCGCATGGGTGATGACCGACAACTGGAGATGGCGCAACAAAGCAATCATGAACAAGATGCGCGCCTCTTCCTGATCCTCCCCCGCTTCCCGAATAGCCCCTGCATGTCCCTCCATCAGTCCACACATACGGCTTTCCGCAAAAGCGAACTTCGGCGTGGGCAAAGCACCTTTGGCCAGCAAATGAAGAAAGGATTGCAGCTTCGGATAAGGAGCGAGGTAAGGCTCCAAGTACCGCGGATCAAAGGTAAGATTGCTTCGTACATACTTGGCAGCTTTACGGCTCGGAATTTCAACCCGGTGCAGCTGGTAAGGCTGGAAGCAGAATAACACGCCGCCCTCCAATTCATAGCTGGCGCCCTCTACCTCCACGAGACCTTGGCCCTCGTGAATAAATAACAATTCCAAACCTTGATGCGCATGGAATTTGAGAAAATGATCATCATTCCACTCATCCCGGAACGCAAAGTGAAAGCTGCTGTGACCTAGGTCCACGTGCTCGATGCGAGAAGCCAATTCTATCGCCCCCTACGTTACGAGAATCGCAATTCAGCTATATTTTAGCACAACCTAGAATCATTCGTCCGGTTATATAATGAAGGCAGCTTTTCACAATAGAAATGGAGGTTGCCGCCATGTGGGCACAAGCGATCGAAGACGCGCTTACTGTCGTTTCCCAAAATATCGAACGGTTCGAAGACCAGTTTCCCCTTACGAGCTCCCAAGGAGACCGAATTTACCGATTGACTCCGAACAATGATTGGACCGAAGGCTTCTGGAGCGGACTTCTCTGGCTGTCTTATGAATACACTAACGATTCCCGTTATAGAAATGCCGCTATGAACACGGTAGCCAGCTTCCGCGAACGTCTCGAGAATCGGGTCAATCTGGATCATCATGACATCGGATTTCTATATTCCCTCTCTACCAAAGCCCATTGGATTGTGGAAAAGGACGAACAATCCCGCGCGATTACCTTGCGAGCTGCCGATGTACTGCTGGAGAGATGGCGCGTGGTGCCGGGCATTCTGCAAGCATGGGGACCTAAGGACGATCCGCAAAACGGCGGCCGAATCATCGTGGACTGCCTGATGAATTTGCCCCTGCTGCATTGGGCCTACGAGCAAACCGGCGACGAGCGCTACCGGCAAGCCGCCGCCAAGCAAACGGCTATAAGCCGTCGCTTCCTCGTTCGCGGCGATGACTCCACCTACCATACGTTCTACTTCAATCTGTCGACCGGAGATTCGATCCGCGGCGGCACTCATCAGGGCAGCCAGGACGGATCGACTTGGACAAGGGGGCAAGCCTGGGGCATCTACGGTTTTGCGCTTGCCTATCGCTATATGCGGCAACCGGATTTGCTGGATACGGCCAAGCGATTGGCTCGTTATTTTATCGATCGGCTTCCCGAGGACGGCGTCGTGTATTGGGATTTTGACGTACCTCAGGTGCCTGACACCAAGCGGGACAGCTCCGCTGCCGCCATCGCCGCAGCCGGCATGCTCGAAATAGCCGAGTTGCTACCGGAGGGAGACGCCGATCGGGATTGGCTGACAAGCGCGGCCGAACGAATGGTCGCGGCGCTTGCCGAGAGCTATTCCACGAAGGGAGAACAAGATGCCCAAGGACTTCTGAATCGAGGCTCTTACGCCGTCCGGCTTGATATTTCTCCGGATGATTATGTCATCTGGGGCGACTATTTTTACCTGGAAGCTTTAATGAGGCTGGAGCGCGGAGTACCCGGCTATTGGTATGAGCGGCAACGAGGACAGAGTGGCGAATAATAATCGGAGGCGACTTATGCAGCGTTATCACTACCGGGCGCAATGCCGTAATGCCATCGATCCTGAATCGTATTTCCGCAATACACTGCCCGAGCTTAAGAGCCGAATGGAAGACCTAAGCGTTCGACAGCTTAGTTTGTTCCGCTGGGGTTCCCACCTGTTTCTATATTTCGAAAGCACGGCGGAACATGTCGATCCCCTTCGTCTCTTCCTCGATTGCGAAGCGGAGCTGGTGGACTGGCCGGGAACGGACATCGCCAGAAAATGGGTGCCGATGATGGACATCTTTCACTATCAGCAGCCTGTGAGCGAGGAGCTATGGCGTCGGAACGAGACTGCGTCCAAGCCTTTTGCCCGCATCGCCCGGCTGAAGCCGGAGCAGGTAGCCAGTTATATTTTCTACCATTACCAATACCAAGAGGAACGCCCCGGCGACGGGGACAAATATGGAATGATCGCCCTTCATGAGAATCTGATTTTTTTTTATTCCGAATTTCCGGCCACCATCGAACCTCCTCCTTACGAAGGCAAGCTCTCCACCTCGGGCACGCCCTCGGACTGGGCAGCGGCGATGGAGCCGCATTTCATCATGTGGGACGAAGAGACGGATGGCTCTCACATTTGGCTGGAAATTCCCTTGGTGATTCAAGCTTAACGACGACGGAGTGACGGACTGCGAAGGAAGAGGAGCGTACAGTGATGAGAACATCGATATGCTTGAACGGCGAATGGGATTTCATGCCCTTGTATGAGAACAGCTCGGGCTTTGGCCTCCCAACGGAGCTTGATTATGACGATCGAAAAATACAGGTGCCCTCCAGCTGGAGGGCTTCCTACGTTCGGGCTTCGGGAAAAAGCTTCGGGGAAATACCCGAGCACCGGTATGCCCCTTATGATTTGCACGGTTATCCGAAGGAATGGACGCGGGCCGATGCAGGCGTTCTTCATCGGGAGTTCCAGCTGCCGGATACGATGACGGGCGGCACAAAACGTATCTTCTTGCGGTTTGACGGCATTATGCAAAAAGCAGCCGTTTACTTGGACCGCAAATTGATCGCGATAGGGGAAGACGGCTATCTGCCGCTTCTGGCGGATGTGACGGAAAACGTGCAGGCGGGAACCACGCACCAGCTGCATGTCGTCTGCGGGAATTTCGACAAAGTGACGCTGCCTTCCGGACAAACCAAGCTTACCGGCCTCGTCGGTTCTTGGTTCGGCGCCATGGCTAGAGGAATTTGGCAAGATGTATACGTGGAGAGCAGACCTGCCGTTACGTTGTCGGATATCGCCATTCGCACGTCAGTCCGGGAGAAGCGGTTGGAAGTGGATGCTAGAGTTTCGGTTTGTGGTCAGCTTGCGTTATCACACGAACCGCCGCTCAAAGTACGGCTCAATGTCAGGGAAGCCGCTAAGCCAACTTCTGCTCCCGTTCTCTGCGCCGAAACTAGCATCCCGAATGGCATCGATCTCGCCCAGCACGGCCTGGTCACCTTCCGGCTCGACTGGACGAACCCCAAGCTATGGAATCCGGATCAACCGTTCCTCTGTCGGCTGGAGCTCGAGCTTCTGGACGGCGATAGGGTCGTAGATGCAGTGTCGGAGCGGTTCGGCTTCCGCGAAATGTGGACGGAAGGCCCCCGTTTCATTCTTAATGGTACGCCCATCAATCTGCGCGGCGATTCATGGCATTTTCAAGGTGCCCTGCAGCAAACGGAGGCTTATGTGCGTAATTGGTATCGCATGTGCAGAGAAGCCGGAGTCAATAGCGTTAGGCTCCACGCCGAGCCCCACCCTTCCTACTATCTGGATATTGCCGACGAAGAAGGGATGCTGATCGTCGACGAAACCGCTATATACGGCTCCAGCAAGTCGATGCAGGCCGATCATCCCGATTTTATCGCCAACTGCAAGGACCATATCCGAAGATTGGTGGAACGGGATCGGAATCATCCCTCCGTTATCCTGTGGAGCCTGCAGAACGAGATGCGCTGGGTAGACGGACGCGACGGCTTCAAGCAGCAAATCCCATCCATGATGGACATCATTCGCGAGCTCGATGGTACACGGCCTATCATTCTTGAAGGCGACAACCGACTCCTTCCCAAGGAGCTTACCGAGGTCGAGAGCTTGCACTACAACATTGACGGCACGATCGCGCAATGGGAGCGGAAGTCGCCTCTCGTATTCGGAGAGCATGGCGGCTGGTGGTATGTATGTCCTCAGAACAGCAGTATGTACGTAGGACATGCAGCGTATAGGAACACCGATGAATGCGTAAAAGGACTGGCCGAGAAAGAACGGCTGTTCATCGAATATGCGAGACGGCAAGGCATATCCGGGATATCCACCTTCAACTTTGCCCATTACTTCATGCGCGCCATGCCCGAGATGGATATTCCGCTTCCTGTAGGCAGCCTGGATACTCCGGGACCGAAGCCGACTGTCATCCCGCGGTATTCCTTATCGCTGAACAATGGCATGCTTCCGAAATCCTATCCGTTATATGTGAAAAACCCGTCGTTTGACATGCTGGCTGCTTCCTTCAAGCCCGCCACTATGATTGCTATTGAGTATAACCGCTCCTTCTTCGACGACAAGCCGATTGTCAGAAGCTTCGACGTATACAATGATACGCTTCAACCGCGCCGGACGCGCATTGCTTTCGAAGTACGGCAAGGCGGCAAGCTCATTCATGAGGAACTGCTCGAATTCGCGCAAGCGCCAACTGATCGCTCGATCGCAACCGTCTTATGGAAGCCGGAGCCTGTTGGCGCGGTATCGGTAATGCAGCTACACGCCGTGATGAAGCACGATGACGTACCCGTTCATGAGCTTGATATAAGCTACAAGCTCTATCCTTCACGTCTTAAGTCCGATCCGGTACAGGTAGGGAGACCGGTCATATACTTGGGAGGCGAACAGGATTACGGCATAATCAGCAAGCTTCTTCCGGAGAGCAAGCGTCTTGAACCTTCGAGCATCGTGGAGCTTTCGCCGGATCATCTGCTGATTGCGGGAAGCAAGCTTGAGGATGCAGACGGCCAGCTTGAGCAGGCGCTCAATCGTTTTGTCTACGGAGGCGGTCGGGTTATATTGCTGGAGCAGCTCCATCTGTCCCTCGGCAATCTGGCGATGTCCAGGCAAGACTTTATAAGAGCCCACTCCGGCAGCTATGTTCATCCCGTCCTTCAGGGGCTGGACAACGATGACCTGATGTTCTGGCACGAAGCGCTCCGCGAGGATGGCCCTCTTCCGATTGTTCATGCTGCGTTCGAGAAGCCCGTCCAAGGCAACTTCACGATGATTCTGGAATGCAGCGCGGGCGATTTCGGCGACGGCGGCGATCTGTGGTCGCCTCTTATCGAATACCGGAGCGGCATGGGGCTTTTCATCGCCAATCAGCTGGAGCTTACGGCGGGCTTCCATGAAGTGCCTCAAGCCTGCCTCCTGCTGCGCAATCTGCTTGAGTATGCGGGGAACGCTGCCACGAACGAGGTACGTACGGGAGCTATCGTAGAACCGGGCGGACAAGCGGATGATTTCCTTCGCAAGCTTAACCTGACATTCGACGTGCTGCCGGATCCGACGCTTGCTTATCTTGAGGTATACAGCCTCCTTCTGGCCGAGCCTCATTTGCTCGAGAAGCCGGAATCGGCTAGCGCATTACGGGAATATGCCGCAAAGGGCGGCAACGTTATGATCCTTCCTGCGGAGGCCGGTCAGGAAACCGCTTTGACTGCTCTGCTGGAGCGTCCTGTCACGCTTCGCAAGCAGGAAACGTATCACTTGGAGGCCGATTACAACTTGCCGGAATCGCTAGGATTAAGCCCGGTCGACTTGTTCGGCTTCGACAAAGTATTTCTGTCCCCCCGGGAAGTCGTGAACCGTCCGCTCGCTTCGCACAGCTTGGCGGCAGCCGGTACGACCGCGCTTTGCGTGAGCGTGGAAGGAACGGCGTGGAAGGATTATTTTGCGGGACAGCATACGGATGAATATAGCAGATTGGCTCTCGTGGAGCTGAATCGCGACAAGGCGCAGCCTTCGGGACATTATGTGCTGCTGACGGAATCGGGCGCAGGTCGCATTCTGTTATCCCAGCTCCTTCTGGAGCCGGAGAGCGATAAGTCCATCCGCCTGTATACGAGGCTGCTCGCCAATCTTGGCGCGGCGTTCGAAGACGAGCTTCTAACGCGTTCGAAAGGGGATGCGGCGTGGGCCGTTGAGAAGGTGATGGCGCTCCCCTGCCGGCCGTATATGGATTTCGAAGCAATGAAAGCTTATTATACCGATCCCGAATTTTCGCTTAACAATTTGGGAGAAGGATTATACGGCTGGATGCAGAAGAAGGAGCGCGGCCGCGATGACGGAGTCTTCCGCATCTATAATCCGGGAGGCGAGAAATGGTTTCTGAGCTGCTTCGTGCATGTGCTGGAATCGGAAAACCATCCTGCTGACGAAACGCGTATCGGCAAACTGCAAGTGAATGCGAACTGCCATTACGAGATTTATATAAACGGCAGCCTCGTCTCCGATCCCGAGAATCGATTGGAGCTGCAAGCCGGCATTAACCGCCTTATCGCCATCGTGTCGGGTTCAGAAGAAGATATTCGCTTCGGCCTCGTATTTCGAAATACGGACGGTACCTATATGAGAAATCTACAGTACCGCCTGACGATTGATGAAGTGGAACCCAAATAAGGGTGTCGGAACTCCATAATCATGTTTAGGGAAAGGAACACACGCGCTTATGAATAACTCGACTGCTTCGGACGCGCTGCTCCGGCTTGCCGACGAAAGTCTGTCGGCTCGCTGCCATGCCGTTCCCGTATGGACCATTCCCGGCTTTTATTTCGATGCGGCTGGACATCAGGCTGCCAAGCGGCTTATGGAAGCGGACGCTCAGGGAGCCTTTATGACAGCGATGGCGTACAGGCTGACGGGCGTCAATGCCTACGCCGACAAAGCGATAGAGCTAATCTGCGGCTGGGCGGCTGTCAATCAGCAACTGGCGGGCGATGACGGCCCGCTTGTGTCCGCCTATTTGGGAACAGGACTTATACAAGCGGCGCTGCTTATCAGCGAATATGAGGGCTGGCGCAAGGAGCAACGCGACCTCTTCGTCCGTTGGATGACCGAGGTTTGCTTGCCGGAGTGGGATCGCATCCCGCTCCGGAACAATTGGTGGAGCTGGAGCTTATATGCCCAGCTCTCTCTGTTCCGCTTCCTCGGCGACAAAGATCGCTTCGCCGAGCAAGTCGACCATTTCAAGGAGCACATCGATGCTTCGATTGCGCTTTCGGGATTTATCCCGGAAGAAACAACAAGAGGAACGAAGGCCATCTGGTACCATTATTTCGCCCTCGCTCCCCTCACGGCTGCGTGTAAGCAGATTCTGGACTATACCGGCGAAGATTTGTTTCGCTGGACGTCGCCAAGCGGCAAAACCATCAAGAAAGCGCTCGACACCCTGCTCTATTACGCGGACGGCCGCGCCGAGGAATGGCCGTACGACAAGGAGCAGAGCGTTCCCGCACCGCTCGCCTCCGATACATGGCCGCTCGATTTGTTCGAGGCGATGTCCGCGGTGTACGAGGATTCCGAATACGATCGATTCGTCTCTCCCTATCGTCCGATCATCGGCAATCGGAATAGGAACAGCGGCTATTTTCAATCCTACGCGTGGGTGTTCCCGGAGCTGCATTTGGTTTTGAGCGGAAAGCATCCAACCTAACAGCCTTCAGTAGAGTAAACAAGACCCTTGATTTAGAGAACAGAGGCTGTCGGTTAACGATGTCTAACCAATAGTTGTACGATAAATCGTACAAACCGACCTTACAGATAGGTTCAATCATGGTACTTGATCGAAAAATCGTACAAAATCATCGGCTGCGTCGATGAATTAATCACTTTTGTACGATAAATCGTATAAGTTTTGACAATTCACATCTCGATTAACTGGTCTTCTGTGAAAAATCATATAAATTATCACCTCACTTGAACGAGATAAAGGAGGCGCCCCAAGCCATCGGCTATCAGGGCGCCTCCTTTACTTTATTCTTCCGGCTCCATACCGGCCAAGATATGATTAGCATCCCGCAACAGATAAGCAGCCGCTTCTGCCTCGATATGCTTGCCGCTCTGGGCTTCGACATGATGGATGAACGCTTCCAATTGGCCATGATCCAACTTCTGGATCAGACTGTTCGCGATACCGTGATTGTCTATCCACGACATCTCCTTGAACTGGCCGACAAGCGCCTTCAATGTGTTTACGTCGGTATAGGTGGAGAAGGTTACCGTGCTTTCCCCCGTATTTCCCGCCTCGTCGCTAACGGATACCGTAAACGTGTGCGAGCCTAAAGCCAGCGTATACAGCGAAATCGCCGCTCCATACACGACAGGCTGACCATCCAGCAAAGCGGCAGCACTGCCGGAATCCACTCCGGACAACGCATCGACGGCATCCCAGGACAGAGTCATCGTTTCCGTTCCCGCATAAGCTCTCTCCTCTGATCCCAAGACGGTCAGCTCGGGACCGCTGGCATCCAGCTTAAAGCTCAACGTTTTGGCGACTTCCCTATTCCCTTCGTTGTCGACCGAGCGATAGCTCAAAGTATGATTGCCGTCCTGGCTGAAAATCAGCGGTTCCCCGTAAGGCTGCCACGTCACTCCGCCATCGGCGGTGTATTCCGTGACCGACACGCCGGAGCTTTCATCCGCCGCATGCAGCTCGATCGTCACGGGTCCCGCATGCCAGCCATCCGTCTCTTCGGGCAGTTCCGGGGTAACAACGGCTGTCGTTACGGGTGCAATCCGATCGATCAACGTAAACGTGATATCGTCGAACCGCATCTCGTTGAACCCGCCTACATAGAATCCTACCGTTCCCGACGCATGGTGCTTGGGATCGGAACCGTTCAGCTTCAGCTCCCCGTTCACATACACGCGGATGCTCGCGCCATCGGCAACGACTCGAACGTTGTATTCCGTATTCGGCAGCAAGTCCTCCGCGGCAACGTTGTTCGTTTGAAGCACGGCCCACGTCGGATCGTACAGGATCCACTGCGAGGTGCCGTCGGCCAGCTTGCGGTAACCGATCTTGCCAGAGGTGCCGGAGGCGTTGCGGTCATACACGTAGAACGTCCCCTGAGCCGGCGTTTCAGCAGGCATAGTCAGCTTGAAGGCCAAATCGTAATTCGTGAACAACTTCGGATGAAGCGCCGAAGCGCCCTTCACGATCTTATACAGCTTGTTGCCGCCGACTGTCGCGATGCTTCGGTTCGGATCGACCGGCCAGCCGTTCGCGCCCGAATCGAAATCCGTGAAATGAAGGATGTCCGATACCGTAATCCGGGCCGAGGCCGAAGCTGCCGGGTTGGCGACGGACGTAACGGTAACCGTCGTCTCCCCTTTCGCTAAAGCCGTAACCGTACCGTTCTCATCGACAGAGGCGATGTCCGGATCTGCGGATTGCCATACGACGGAACGGTCGGCGGCATCCGACGGATCGAATTGAACCTGCAGCTGCTGCTGTTCGTCCACCACCATATTGACGCTGCTCTTATCCAGCAGCAAGCCGGCTACATCCGTCGTCGGTACGCTGAATCTGATATCGTCGAACAGAAGATAGTCGAAGCCGCCCGCATAGAACCCGACCTTGCCCGAAGAGTTAAATGTCGGATCGACGGCTTTCAGTTTAAGCGCACCATCGGCATAGACGCTGATCTCGGCTCCCTTGACGATGATTTTCATATCGTATTCGGTATCCGGCAGCAGATCCTGAGAAGCAAGCGTATTCTGCTTGACGGTTGCCCAAGCCGAGTTGTAGAGCAGCCAAGAGGAAGTGCCGTCCGCATACTTCCGGTAACCGATTCGGCCCCCGCTGCCGGCCGGGTTCAGCCTGTCGAACACGTAGAACGTAGCCAGTTCCGGGATGACCGGCGGCGTCTTCAGCTTGAAGGTCAGCTCGTAATGGCTGAAGTCGTTCTCGTTCAGCGCGGTCGCGCCTTTAAGCAGCTTATACGCGTGGTTGCCGCCTACCCCTTCGACGATGCTTCGGTTCGGGTCGCTCGGCCAGCTATTACGGCCGTTCTCGAAATTCGTAAAGTCCATAATGCCGTCTCCGACTTCGACGGTGACCTGAACCTCGTCCCGGAGGAGCGGATTGTCGGCGGAAACCGCCGTTACGGTAGCTTCCCCTAGACTAACCCCCTTCAGCTTGCCGTCCGCATCGACCTTCACGACCATTGGGTCGCTGGAGGTATACAGCAGCGTATCGTTGGTAGCGTTCCAAGGAAGCACCTCCGAATACAGGGAATAGCTTTTCCCGATGCCGATCGTAATCGTATCGTCATACAGCTCGATATCCGTGACGGGAATGACGTCCGGAGCCAGATAAGGCCCGGCCTTGCCTACAATCCCCATGTCGCTGAACGGGACATCTTGAAAGCCCGGTATTTGCTGGAACACCGCCGCATCAGCCTTCAGATTCAAGTCGCCGCCCGCCAAGTCGACGAAGCCCGGATCCTGATTCGTGATCCAGTTGTTCGCGTATTGCACGAGGTTGAAATTATCGTAGGCTCCGTTCGCGTTCGTCGTGCTGCTTCTCGGCTTCGTCGGATTGTAGATGACGTTGCTCTGGAACGTATTCGTGTCCGGATAATAGCGGTTTTCCGTGAAGAAATTCGCCAGCTCTGGATATTTCGTCAAGTGAGGCGTTCCGATGAAATCGTTGAATCGATCGAACAGCGCGTGCCACGGACCCATATAGTTTTTGGAAATTTGCTGTTCCGGTCCGTCCCCCAAGTACAGATCCGCATAATCATATGGAACTTTGGCGTCGATAAAGAGGTTGTTGCGCGTGCGGATATGAGCGCCGCCGTTGTTCAGAATGGCGGAATTGCCCATCCGGTAAAATATATTTTCTTCTATGGAAATGCCCATCGTGAAGTTATCCGGATACACACCCTGTACGCCGGCTTTGCCCTCCCCGATGTGATGGAAATAATTGCGTCGGATGACCGTTCCCCGTTCCTGCGGTGCTGCGCCCAAATTCATATAGATGGCGCCAAGGTCCGAGAACGTTTTGCACACGTCATAAATATTGTTGTATTCCACGAGATGGTCGTTGCCAAAGATGAGGATACCCGGGTGAGGCGCGTCGTGGATTTCATTGTGGGAGATGCGGTTTCCCGCCCCGGTCAGGATGACGGCAGGGTTATACGCTTTATGATAGTATGCAAAATCATGAATATGGCTGTTCTCCACCACGTTATTGCCCGGCTCCAGCGTCAGCCTGTCGCCGCCGTTCAGAATGACCCCCGTACCGCCGACATGGTGGATATGGGTGCTGATGATCGCATGGTTCACGCCTGATGCTTTGGCAAAATCGTCATACAGCCATCGGCTCTGCGTATTGATCCGTACGCCGCCTTCGGTGAAGTTGCGGATCTCGCAATGCACCAGCCGGACATGGCTGCCGCCCATGATGACCGCCGCCGAATCGCGGCCGTTCTCCAGGATCAGATCCTCGAAGGTCACGTAAGACGTATTCACGGCATTGATCATGGGAGTCTTCAGCATGCTTACGGTAATTTCGGGGGCTTCCGATTGAAAGGCGGCCGTCGGCAAGAAATACAGAATGCCTTGGCTTCGGTCGATATAATACTCCCCCGGCATGTCGATCTCTTCCAATAAGTTCTGGGCAAAATGGAAGTCGGGATACCAGTTTTTGAACAGGCCGCTCATCTCGCCGTAAGCCAACGTAATGGATTTATTCGCCGTGTCGATGGACGCGATCCGGTTGTACGACCATTCCCAGCTGTAGCCGAAAATCCCGTCCAGCCATATATCGTCCGCTTCGGTCCACAGCTCCGGCCGATCATACGTGTACGTGAAGGTCCCTCCCCGTGTCTGAAGATCAGGATCCTTGCGGGTAGGACCCGGATCGAGGATGTTGCCCATCTGGACCGTTCCGTTGTTGGGCCATCTTGCGAGTGTCATGCCTTGACCCTCGACGTACAGCTCCATCGGCGGGGTTTGGCTGACGTCGTTGGCTTTGTAATAGCCGTGACGGCTCATAACGCCGAAGTCGATAATGCCGTGCGCCGTCAGGTCAACCTGCACGACCTTCGACCTGGCATCGGTGCTGATGATTCGCTTAAGAACCGAGGCGTCCGTTACCGGGACGAACCAGCTTTTGTCCAACAATTGACCGCCGTTCAGCGAAACGGACTCGCCGGGATAAGCGCGGTAGGTAATCGGTTTGTCCGCCGTCCCCGAGTCCTGCTCTTCCAGCAGAAAGCTCTCGATCCGGTTATATACACCGCCCCTTAGAAAAACCGTTACGCCGCCGTCGGGCAGCCCCGCCGGGCTTTGCTTCAGTCCGCGGATCGCATCTCTGGCTTTCTCCAGCGTAAGGAAAGGAGAGGCCTCCGACCCGGAATTGGAATCGCTTCCATTTTGGGATACGTAAAATACGGCTCCGGAACTTGGGGACTCTTCGGCTTGCACGCCCGCAGCGGGGAAACTGCCCAGCATCAAGACCATAATCCATATAACGCTCATCCATTTCCATTTTCTTTTCATCCTTCATTCATGCCTCCTTAGAGATGGAATATCCGAAGAGGGAACCTTTCGGTTCCCGCATCTTAACCTTTCACCGATCCGATCATCGTCCCTTTCTCGAAGTATTTCAGCAAGAACGGGTATATCACGAGCACGGGCAGGGAGCACACGATGACGGATGCCATCTTCAGACTCTCCGGCGCAGGCGGCACCAGGTTCGTTGCCGTCGTGAACGGGTCCAGCTTGTTCTCGATAAGAATTTGCCGTATGACTTGCTGCAGCACGTACTTCGATTGGTCGGTCACGTACAGCAGATTGTCCATGAAGGCGTTGATATGATGAACGAGCGACCAAAGTCCGATCGTCACCAGCGACGGGATCGATAGCGGCAGCACGATGCGGAACAAAATCTTCATATCCCTTGCCCCGTCGATGCGGGCCGCTTCGATCAAGGCGTCCGGAATCGAACGGAAGAACGAAAGCATCACCAGCACTTGGAAGGCGTTAGCCGCCGTTGGCAATACATAGACCCACAGCGAATTCAACAGATGAAGCTCTTTGATTAACAAGTAATTCGGTACGATGCCCCCGTCGAAGATCATGGTGAACAGCAGGAGCAGCACCAAAGCTCGCTTCATCGGAAAATCGGGCCGCGACAGCGGATACGCCGCGCAGACGGTGACGAGCAGTGTCAGTAAGGTGCCCACGCCCATGCGGAACAGCGTATTCGCGTAGCCCGACCAGATGAACGGATAGTCCAGCAGCTCCCGGTAAGCCGTCCACTCGAAGTCTCGGGGGAAGAAATGGAATCCGCTCCGAAGCGCCTCTCCGCGGCCGCTGAAAGAAACCGCGATCACATGGATGAACGGATATACGACGACAAGCGCAAGCATCGTTAATACGACGTAGATCATAGCAGGCGCTATGCGATCCTGCCATTTTTTTGCCTTCATGACTGACTTTCCTCCTGCTTCTACCATAACCCGTTCTCCCCTCGGCTCAGTTTCCTTACGGTCAGATTGGCGCCTAGTATGAGCAGAAGACCGACCAGCGACTTGAACAAGCCAATCGCCGCCGTGTAGCTGTACTGGAACTGCTGCAGACCGACCCGATATACGTAAGTGTCGATAACATCGCCGGTTTCATAAGTAACCGGGTTAAGCATATTGATGATTTGTTCGAAGTTCGCGCTTAAGAAGCCGCCCAAGCTCAAGATGAACATGATCGCCACGGTTGGCATGATCGACGGTATATTAATCTTAATGATCCGCTGCCAGCGGTTCGCGCCGTCAATGATGGCCGATTCCTGCAGCTCCGGGTTGATTCCCGACAATGCCGCGAAATAGATGATCGAGCCCCAGCCGAGATCCTTCAGGATGGCGGAGACGACGACGATAGACCGGAAGTACTCCTTCTTTCCCATGTAAAAGACCGGCTCTCCGCCGAACCATCCTACGATATCGCCTACGACGCCGGTCGTCGGCGATAGAAAATAGATGATCAGACCCGACATAATGACCCAAGAAACGAAGTGGGGCAAATACATCGTCGTCTGAATGAATCGTTGGAAATACCGGGATCGAACCTCGTTAAGCAGCAGCGCCAATACGATCGGAGCCGGGAAAGCGAAGAGCAGCAGGTACAAATTGAGGAGCAGCGTGTTTTTGAGCAGCCGGTAGAAGTCGCTGTTTTGAAACAGCTCTTGAAAATGCTGAAGCCCCACCCACGCGCTTCCCAATACCCCGTCTACGACCCGAAAATCCTTGAATGCTATGATGACGCCGTACAACGGACCGTATTTGAAAATGAAGAAAAACAGAAAGGAAAACAGAAACAGCGTAAAAAGCTCTCCATGCTTGCGTATGGTTTTCATGCTACACTTCCTTGAACCTTCGCCGCCTTATCCGCAAGAGCCGTAAGCCTTAACCAGCCCTTGCGGGTCGGCGGAATCGGTTATTTTTTGAATTGCGCCTGGTACATCTCGTTCGCTTCCTTCGTCAGCTCGTCGCCGCCTCTTGCCTTCCATTCCGTGACGAACTTATCGAATTCTTCGAGCGCAATTTCGCCGCTAATAATTTGGGCAAAATATTTCTGCATCAGCGAGGTCAGATCGCTCTTGTATTTCCCGTCGGACGGCAATGCCGAGAACAACAGCGCATCGGTATGCCCCGGCGCGGACGAATACGTCCCGATCGCTTCATTCAGCTTCGGATTGGAATACTTCTGGCGGTACGCTTGCGTCGTAATGTTGCCGAGGGAGAACAGACGGATGCCTTCTTGGTCGCGCTGCTCCTGCTTCTCGAAGCTGGACAAGAACTTGGTAGCGCCGGAAGTCGCTCCGCTCTCCGCGAAATCCCAATGCGTCCCCTTCAATCCAAGGGTCGTCATATTGATCGTTTCTTCGTCGCTGCTTTGCGCGCGCAAGATTTCGAACAGCTTCGCGAGCTTCTCCGGCTGGTCCTTCACCTTATTGCCGATGACGACAAAGTTGCTCTTCACTCCCCAATCCCATGAGCCGTCGCCGCCGGGGCCTACCGGATTTTTCGCGAATACGAGCTCCGATTCCGGATTCAAGGACTTCATCTCCGTCACGGTACCGGATTCCGGAAGCGCGCCTTTGGCAATCTGCTCCTCGATGACGCCGATCCGGTTATTGTACAGCTTCTTGCGGTACGAATCCTGCGTATCCGTAATGAATTCAGGGTCGATGACGCCGTCCGCATACCATTGACGCAGCTTAGCCAATGCTTCCTTCGTCTCCGGCATGACGGAGCCGTTGACGATCTCTCCGTTCTTCTCATGCCACATCGTGGGCTCCACGCCGAACGCCCCGAAGATCGAATAGAAGCCGGAAGACCAGGTGGACGTTGCCGTACCGGTCAAACCGTACGTATCTTTTTGGCCATTGTTGTCAGGGTCTTTCTGCGCGAATGCGTACACCGCCTGCTCGAACTCGTCGAGCGTCTCCGGTACTTTCGTGATGCCGACTTGATCCAGCCAATCCTTGCGCCAGAGCATCGCCAGGTCATAAGGCTTCAGATCGATGAACATCGGAATCGCCCATAGCTCGTTATTGAACGTAACGGTTTGGAACAGCTTGCTGTTTTTCTCGATATCGGTGTAATACTCGGGCATTTTCTCCTTTAACATGTTCGGATCGATGCTCATGAGCACGCCTTGATTCTGGTACGCCGCCACGTTGGCCGGGTCGCCCAGCATGAAGATGTCGGGTATGTCGCCGGAAGCGATGCTCGCATCCGTCACCTTCACGGGCTTGATCTTCACGTTGAACTTCTCTTCCAGCCACTTCTGAACCTGGGAGTTCTCTACGACTCCGACAGCTTGAAAGTGGATGCCCCATGTAATTTCCACCGGCTCCGCCGCTGCTTCGTCTGTGCTGCTTGGGTTCGGGCTCACATTTGGATTGTTCGTATTATTAGTAGTGTCGTTTGCGTTGGAGCTGCAGCCTGCCAATAAGCCGACCGCCACGATAGCTGCCATTAAGGCACTGCTTAATTTGTTCCGTCTAAATTGCAAAAGAATCTCCCCCTATGCATTCGGTATGATGACCGCATCCTCGCTCTTGCTCCCGGCCGGGTAATGGGAGCGGTTACAATATTTACGATAGCCTTCTCCGGCGGCGTTCACAATCCTTTCTTTCGCTCCTTTTTTATGTTTTTGGCGTTATCGGCTGATTTAACCGAATTATGTTTTTCCGTTTTTCGTATGTTTTTCGGGCATCCGCTTCCCGCTCCGCGCATCTGTGCTATAATTCCCCTATTGGCGCCACTAAATGACTTTCGAAAATGTAAGCGCAACCAACCGAGATCACAGGAGAGTGAATGCGATGCCGGGAAACCGTTCGATCAAGCATAACACGATGTTCGTCAAGCTGCTTCTTACCTTGACCGCCATTGCCGTCATCACCGTCGCGCTCATTGCCACGGTCACCTATTCGATCTCGGCGGACAACAGCATCCAGAACGCCATCGCGTACAATGAATCCATCCTGACGCAGCAGCAGGAGCTCATTCACAAGGAGCTGACCGCTATTAAATATAATGCGACCGGCATGATCGCGACCCAGTCGTACCTGTACCAGACGAAAGGGAGCAAATTAAGCGTCAGCTCCCTAATTGATTTGACTGGGTTCGTGGAAGAGCAGAAAAAAATAAGTCCTTACATCGACTCCATCTATTTATATTACGCTCCGCTGGAGCTTGTCCTGACGTCCCGTCCCGAAATCAAGACGTCTCCCATATCCACCTTCGCGGACCGCTCTTGGCTGGATATATGGAGCAAGCAATCGGAAAGCCGAACGACGTGGATCACGGGTCGGCCGAACGGCTTCGCGCCGGATCATCCCGCCGCCACCTTGCTTCAGAAAATGCCTCTGATCGGTCAAGTGAACGGCGCCATCGTCATCAATTTGAAGCTGGATTTGCTGTTCGACGACTACTTAAGCCACTACCATAACAAAAAAGGTACGACCCTCGTCTTGGGGCCGGACTCCGAGCTGCTCTATTCCGATGCGGAGCCCGCTGCCGGCGAGTCTCTGCATCAACGGATTGACCTCGGCAAGCTAAGCGCCGAAAGCGGCTCCTACATCGACGATTCCGACCGAATCGTCTCCTATACGACCTCGGAGCTGACCGGCTGGCGGTTCGTCGACATTACGGAGCGTTCCGTTCTGCTGCAAGGGATGGACCGGATCAAAACCATCGTCGCCACCGTTGCGGCGGTTTACTTGATTGCCGCTATCGCGATTTCCTTCTATTTATCCAGAAGATTGTACCGGCCGCTTCAAAGCGTCATCTCTTATATCGGCGCTTCCGAAGACAGCCGGCGCGACGAGACCGGCTCGTCTGTTCCGGCGGGCGACGAAGCAGGCTTCATCCGTCATCGCTTCGACCAGATGATCCGCAATTGGGAGACGCTGATGAAGGAGAAGCGGCAGGTCGATTCCCTGCTTACCGATAACCGCACGGCCATTAAAGAGAAATACCTGAACGATCTCATTCAAAGCGGAAACGACGGTGAACGCAGTCCCGAAGGCGCAGCAAATCAGGCGGCGGAATTGCTGGGACTGCGACTTGATTGGGACCGGTATGCCATGCTGACGCTCGAGCTTGAGGAGCCTTATCCGGTGAAGGGCAGCGAAGGCATCTTCCATTTTCATCTTTTGCGATACGGGCTTATGGATGAGCTTGGCGCGGATATCGATGGAGAGGTGTTCGCCAAGGACGACAAGCGGACGGTCATACTTCTCACCGTTCCCATGGAGGCAGACGAATATCCGCTGGAGCAGGCCAAGAAGCTGAAGCAGCATGTGCTTTCCCGGTATGGCATATCCGTTACGATCGCCGTCAGCCGGATCTACACGGGGGAACAGTCGGTCCGCTCGGCTTATGGGGATACGATTGAAGCGCTGAATTTGAAAATGTACATCGGCAAAGGCGAAATACTTCCGTACGCTATCATTGAAGATTGGAAGGCGGAGGAAGAGGCTTATTATTATCCGTATGAGCTGGAGACGAAGCTGCAGCAAGCGCTGCTGCAGACGGATAAGGAGGAATGCTTCAAGACGATCCGCCAAATCACGCAGACCGCGATCGACAAGAAGCTGGGCAAGGCGAACATCCAGCAGTTGTTCTTCCAGCTGAGCGGAGAAATCGTGAAAACGCTCGTTCAGACAAGGGGCGATATGTCCGCCGTATTCGGCGACCGGGCGGCTTATACGGAAGTGCTGGCACGCGCCGAGACGCTGTACGATATGGAGCATTGCCTCGTGGAAATGTGCGACCGGATTATCGACTATCATCGGGAGAAACGCTCCAAGATGACCGACGTGACCTTGCAGTTGGCGACCGATTATATGGATGCGAACTTCAACAAAAACATTTCCGTGGATACGGTAGCCGAACATGTGCAGCGCAGTTCCTCCTATCTGAGCCGCATTTTCAAGGAATCCACGGGAATGACCGTCGGCGATTATTTGATCCAGCTCCGCATCAAACGGGCCATGGAGCTGCTCCAGCAGTTAGGACTTTCCATCGAGGAGATATGCAAGGAAATCGGCTATGCGAACGTAAGCTACTTCAATAAAATATTCAAAACCCGCACAGGTCTCACCCCGGGGCAGTACCGGCAGCAGCAAGCCGCCGACAAGCTCCACAGCCAAGTAGGCGAGCACTCTTGAACAACGAGGAAAGCCCCAAGCTCCTGTTTCTAGCAGGATCTCGGGGCTTTCCTCATCTGTATCGCTAATGTCATCGTTTCCCAGAATTACAGTTACTCCTGTACAATAGGATTTGACAGCATTTCACCAATCAGTCTTCCAAGCTCAGCAGGCTCGTTCGCATGATTATACATGCCGAGGAAAACGCTTGTTGCCTTGGGATGAGCGGCGATGATACGATTGACTGCATTTTGCTCATGCGTATATGGAACATTGCGAGTCATTTCGCAAGCTAATCCGAACATTGGTTGAAACTTGCTCGTCAGCTCGCTTTCATAATGCGACGCCATCTTTTCCCATTCGAAGTTCTCCAGCCCGTGCCGGACAAGAACCTCCTTCAGCATTCGGGCGCTATACATGGCATCATGCATGCCCTGCCCGACCGCAGGATCCTTGAACGTAAGGGCATCGCCTATCAAAGCCCACCCTTTGCCCATTGCTTCATGCCAATCGTTGTCATAACCGAGCAACCCCCGAATCGGCCCCGCAGCCTCGGCTTCCCCCAGTCTCTGGGCAAAGGATGTTTCTCCGAAACCGGTCTGAATGGCTTCTTGGAAGCCCGTCTCCGCATTTTCCTTCATACGGCTGAGCAAGTCCGTGTTCGTAAACGGAAACATCAATCCGACAACATGAAGCTGATCACTCGTCGGGAACATGATCGCGATATATTCCCCTAGCTTATAAAATTCCGAACAAGGACCATCATCTTGACGAAATCCTTTGAAGTAACCGACATAAGAAGCAAAGTCGGTAGGCGTTGACGTCAAGCATTTGCTCCCAGCCAATGCGCGTATCGTTGACCGTCTGCCGTCCGCGCCTACGACAAGCTTGGCCCTGTATTGCACGGCATCTCCACTGGGATGCACGCCCTCGATACCATTCACAATCTCACCATCGCGCAGCAGCCCGGTCACCCGAAACTGTTGCAGAGCATGGACGCGATCCAGCGAACAAGCATGCTCGAATAATATATGGTCCAAATGGGTCCGACGAATGCATAGGCATTCTAATTCTCCATTCACCTCGGGAAAAGTCCCTTCAATGACGGCATCCTCTAGCTGTACATAGGCCCGCTTATAAGTCGGAGTCCCCGTGGCGAGCAGCTTATCCAATACCCCCATCTCTCTTAATATCGCGAGTGAATTATTGAATACATTATGGGTGGACAACACGTCACTTGGAAAATGTCCTTTATCGACGAGCAGCACATCATAACCGGCACGCCCCAGCTCATACGCTAGCGTCGCTCCCGCAATTCGAGCGCCGACAATAATGATATCGTAATCCGTTCTCAACGTCATTTCTCCTCCTCGCTTTCGCTATGCCCCCATCATACCTCCGTATATGTATGGTCAGCGTCTATCGAAAGATATAGAAGAAGGTTATAACTTGCCGAGCAGCCCGCTATTCTCCGCAATACGGATAGCTTGTACCCGGCCCTGCGCCTGAAGCTTGCTATACACCCGGTGAAGATGAAGCTTCACGGTACCTTCCGTCAGAACAAGTTCCGCTGCAATGGCTTTATTCGATAACCCCTGCGCCATGAGGAGCAATACCTCCCTCTCTCTCGCAGTTAGGGCATCTATGGACACTTTGGTGACGGCCTGCATATCCCCCTGTCCGGCAGTTCCCGAATGACGACCGAGCATTTGGATAAAAGCCCGTTCTTTGTCGGACCACACGGAGGTAAGTGAAGAAACCGTCTCATATTTGCCCAGACGCTGCATAATAGCAGGTCCCGCGTCCAGAAACGGCCGGATGCAATCATGCCGGCAACCAACCCGAACCGCTGAAAACAGCAGACGTCCGCTCTCAACCGAATGGTTCCGGTTCGCGTGCAGCTCGCTAAGCTGGAGAAGCGCCTGGAGCTCGCTTAATGGATTGTCTCGTTTGGCTGCGAAAGTCCTTGCATCAAGCGCTCGTTCATAGGCTTCTTCCCAATCTCCTAATCCTATTAAGATCTGAATATAAATGAAATCTTCATCGTTAGGGAACAAGTCACTGCTAGAAACAGTCCCTCTTGCCGATTTCCGTTTGCGCTCATCGGCCCAATTACGCGCAAATTGCGTGTTCCCTAATTGAAGCTCAAGCAGAGCCGTCTTTGCTGCAAGCATGTTATACCAGGTCGAAGTTTGCTGATGTTGAGTGCGCAAATGCTCCATCGCATCGATTATGAGATCAAGCGATGCTTGAATACGCCGTTCCGCGATCAGAATATTCGATAATAGGAGTACAGATGGAACGTAAGAACCGACTACACCGAATTTTTTGCCCAACCGTAGTCCTTCTTCTGCATAACTTCGCGCGAGCGGCAGCTCGTTGTTCAAATAACAAATCTCGGCCATTGCCGTCTGCTGGTAGGATGTAAAGGTACTTTCATGCATACCGTTCTTCTCGATAAATTCACCGTAGGCGCGATGATAGCTCTCCGCATAATCAATCCGGCCGTTAAATCCGAATTTACCTCGAATAAAGGGTACCGTTCCTTCGTTAAGTTCAAGTCCTAGACTAAGCAGCAGCGGGGTCTCGGGATCAGGCAAGTCTTCTCTCTCCCCGTACTCTTGAATAAGGGCAAGCGCCCGATCGAAGTTGCCGCTCATGACCGAATGAAAGTTCTCGATAATACGGACCTCTTCCCGCATGCGGACGAATCCCGAGGTGAGCGGATCTGCTTTCATACTCTCTAATGCCGTATTAAGCTGGCGGAGCAGGACCTCGGCCAATGCCGTCCTTCCATCCATCAGATCAATCCAGAGCGAAAGCAGCAGATTGCCCGGCTCATTCACGGTATCCGCAGACAACCGCTCCAGCCAGCGGCGAAGCATGGCCGTCTCTCTTCCCTTCAACCAGACATGGGCATGCTGCTGGATCCATGTGGACGCCCTGCTCTCCTCATTAGCAGATAGCGCATGCTCAATGGCTTCCTCCAGGAAGCCGTGTCGTTCATACCATGCAGCCGCTCGGCCGTGCAACAACGCGATCGCTGCTTGGTCTTCGTCCTGAAGTTTGACGCGCAGGAAATCCGCGAACAGATGATGATACCGATACCACTCTCGTTCATCATCAAGGGGAATCAGAAACAAACCCCGGCGCACGAGCTGCTGCATTTTGTCTCTCGTATCGGGTTCATTCATAACAGCACTGCACAAAGAAGGGCATAATCGATCAAGTATCGAAGTCTGGAACAAGAATCGCTTCGTCTCTTCAGTCATATGACTGAATACTTCTTCCATTAAATAATCGGCCACATGCCGATTGCGTCCGGTCAGCGGCTTGATCACGCCGCCTAATGATCCACTAGAATAGGACAGTGCCGAAAGCTGCAGCATCGCTGCCCACCCTTCCGTATTACGAACGAGATGGCCATGGGTCATGCGATCCGGAGGGGCACCAGTCTGTTTGTTCCAATAAGAATCTATCTCTGCATCAGTGAAACGCAGATCCGATAGACTAAGCTCATTCAGTCTTCCATTGACCCGCAAAGCGCCTAGCGGAATTGGGATTTCATGCCGGCTGATTAACATCAGGTGCACCGATGAGGGCAAGTTGATCAGCCAATCGTACATCGACTCGTGTATGTATTCGGTTGTAATCACATGATAATCATCGAGGACTAACATCAAAGGCTCGTCTTGTTGCGATAATTCTATTAACGTATTCAGCAGTTGTGCCGATAGCCTCTCAGGAGATTCGATCCCTCCGAGGTCCCCAGATAGATTAATATGGAGCGTCTGCTCCACTGCGGCACGCAAATAACGCCAAAATCGCAGCGGATCATTGTCCCTGGCATCCAGGGACACCCAACCGTTCCTCAGCCCGGTTTGCCGAATCCAGCTGCTTACAAGCGTCGACTTGCCGAACCCGGGCGGTGCGACAACCGTTGTAAGACGAGCACCCCGTGAACGTTCAAGCTGTTGATTCAATCTGTCGCGCGCTATATGTGAAGGGGAACTATCGGGCAAATAGAGCTTCGTTCTCAGCAGTCCTTCCGCCTGATGCGTCTCGGACGCCGCTTTATCAAATTCCATCATATCCATTCACCTTTTCGCATTTTCCATATTACGAAGTATTCACGAATAAGCGGTCATATTCCTCCCTATTCACCTGGTGCTTTGAACATAAATGATTTCTTGCGGTTTAAATGTCAGCCTTTCGGTTTATCCTGATCGCATATTCAATAACGCTCTGTACCGACTATGTATAGGAGATGCGCTCATGGATGCAAACAAGGACCGGTTGATCAAAAAAGCTCTCGCGAGCCCTAGTCTGCGGCAACATATCGTGAATAAAGGAACGATGTTCCTTTACTGCGATTATGCAGGTTTCGCTGCGCGAAACGATTACGGAGCAGCTTGCTGCGCGGTATATAGCCGAACCGTAATGATATCGTCTAAAAAGCTGCCATTCGTGCGGGATCAAGGTTCGAACTACGGCGAAATGCAGGCCATCGTGCTAAGCCTTGAAACCCTATCCGAGGCCTTATTGGAGCTTCGGCCGAAAACGGCTGTCGTTTTTACCGATTGCAGCCGTATTTTGCGTATCCTTGCACAGGACCGCTTCGCGCATCCGCATGACGAGCAAGGCAGAAACGAATTGCTTGCCTATCTAGCCCATCTCAATCGCCTGTTCCCCGAGGTCGACATTCGAATCAAGTATATGGGCAAACACAAGAAAAACAACTACTTGCATAGACTTGCCCACAATGCCGCAAGGGAAGCCGCCTTGTCTGCCAATATGAAAGGCGAAATAAGATAGGAATTGAACGCAGAAGAGCACCTTACAATGAGGCAGTAAGGTGCGCTTCTTTCGGTAATCCCGCTCCGCCAACAGGCAGCAAGCTCCTTAAGCCTCTTCGCGATACTGCCCCGGTGTCATGCCTACCATCTTCCGGAAGGAGCGAATAAAGTTTGCGGAGTTGTTATACTGCAGCCGCTCGGCGATCTCTACAATCTTTAGGTCGGACTCCTTTAGCCATTTCTTAGCCATGTCGATCCTGTGCTTCGATAAATAGTCACCGAAATTTATACCGGTCTCCTGCCGAAACACTCTGCTCACATAATGCGGGTGGTAACTGATGCGCGCAGCGCATTCCTCCAGCGTCAGTCCGGAATCGAATTCCCGCGTAATCATATCGATGACCGCCTCGGAAATAAGCTTAAACTGGGAATCGCGGCGGGTATCCAATTCTTGAATGTAAGGAAGTACGAATATCGACAAGAACCACTGCTCCATCTCCCGCAAGTTCCGTAGCCTGAACAACGATTGAATCAACGAGGCTTCATCTTCCGGAATACGGTCCATCGGGATGGACAATTCCTGCCCGAACTTAAGAAGATCGATCAGGAGCCGCAGGAGGGACAGCTGGTAATCCCGATGCTGCGCATGCGGCTGGAACAGCTCTCCGATCAACTGCCTCAAAGCAGTCTCCGCTTGCTCCGCGTTCCCGGCGCGGATCGCATCGAGCAGTGCTTGCTCTCCCGCTATCGGGAATCGGCTCGGACTGCTCTTCTGCGGCTGCACGTCCTCGATGAACAAAATCGATTCCTGACCGAGTCCTACTCTGACTTTAAGCGATGTCATCGCTTCATGGAGCGCCTGCTGGGTTTCCGCGAACGATTCGAACCGACGGCTGATTCCGATGCTTACTTTAATATCCAAGTACTGATGAATCGCCTTCTGAATTTCATCCGATAGGTTGAAAATCTGCTCTTTGAAGGGCTCTCCCGTCTTCGAGGAGCCGATAAGCGTCACTTGGCAATCCGATTTGACGATCGGCACCAGCCTCTGCTCGGATACGACGAGCTCGCCGACGATATTGCTGATGGCAAACATGAGCAAATCCCGATTGCCTTCCTCGTATCTCGTATCCTTCAGCGTATCGATTTGTATGGCTACGACGCACATGGAAGGCCATGGCTTCTCCAGGCCGTACAGACTCAGCTTCTCCACGAAATCCGCCGGCTGAATCGTGCCGCCGAACAATTTTTGCATAAAAAATTCCTTAAGCTGGATTTGCTGCCCCTTGAGCTTGTTCATGATAAGAGACTGACTGCGGATCAAGTAGTCGACGCGTTCGCCGATCACCTGAAGCTCGCCGCTCGGCTTCTCCCTATCATTCAGGAAAGGAATACCGGTAAGCCTGGAATTCAGCGATTGAATCGGACTGTACATTTTCTTGGTGCCGAACCAGGCAACGGCCAGCGTCACCAGCAGAATGACCAGACATACAAGCAAAGTAATCCATCCGATTATTTGATTCTGTTCGTTCACTTGATCGTTGGATATGACCGAAACGTAGCTCCAGCCGTTATACGCCGACTTCCGGTAGGTGACCGTCACGTCCTCTCCGTCGCGCTTCGCTGCATATTGCCCTAACGTCTCCTTCGAATCAGCGAAGGACTTCAGGTAAGCCTCATCCCGCGTGCTGCTTCCAAGCTGGTTGCGGTCGCGGTGAACGATAATATTGGCGTTCTGGTCCACGATGAACGCGCTGCCGAATTTGCTGTTCAGAAACGCGTCAAGCTCCTTCATTACATCGGAAGACAATACGACGCAGATGATCCCGGAAGGATGAAGCGAGTTGAACGGATACTTCTTGACGAAATAGACGGACTGGAACGAATTCGGGGCCTGTGACGAACCGCTGCTCCAGAAGGAGCCTGCCGCGTTCAGGGAAAAGGCTTCGAGCGCCGGTCTGAACGCCGGATCGCTGTACTCGTTAACGCCGTTGCTCGATACGATCCAATCGTTGTTCAGGCTGAATAGAAACACGTCCTTGATCCCAAGCTCATAGGTTTGAATCTGCGAGATGCCCTTGTAGAGCTCATGAACCATTTGGAAATCATGATTGGACAAATCCCGGTTGAAAGCGCTTGTAACAATCGGCGACTGCAGCAGCTGCGTAGCCGAATTATCGATCGTTCTGAGCGTTTGCTCGGCACGCATTTGCATTTGCTGCAGCAGCAGCTTATTGCTCTCGTCTACTTTCTCCTGTACCGTTCGGGATGCGTTGTAATAGGCGAACGTGCCCAGTACGATGACCGGAAGCGTGCCGATCAAGATAGACATCAACATCAGCTTCAATAAATAAGACGAGGACCGGAATCTCATAATGCCTCCAATGGGTAGTTTCCTTACAAGTAAATCAAGTGTACTTGAAAACTCCGTATTTAGCCATGACGCGGATTCTGGCGCCTCATCTCAAGGCGGCGTTGTTTATTTCCCTGCCAGCTTGGCGTATTCGGCGTTCATTTCCTCGATTACTTTGCTGCCGCCGCTTTGCAGCCATTGATCGACGATGCTGCTCCAATCGTCCTCATTGACCGAGCCCATGATGAATTTCACGGTAGCGTCGGCTATGATCTTGGAGAGCTCCTTGCCCTTCTCGATATCCGTATTGGAAATAAACGGCGCGGCCGGGTTAGGCACGGCGAACGTCGCATTGTCTTGGAACAGCTTCGTGCTTAGCTGCTCCAGCTCGGTCCCGTAGTTGACGACCCCGTCCTGCAAAATCATGAACTGGTTGCCGTCCGTGATTTCGGCTCTGACCTTCGGATCGGCATTCGGCGTATACGCGCCGTTCTCCAGCGTATATTGCGTCCCTTCAATGCCGTATTTCATCAGATTCTGATTGTCCTTCTCGGACACTTTATCGAAGTAAGCCAATATTTGCTGAAGTTCGGCTTCCGTCTTCACGCTTGTTTTCGGGATCATGTACATGCCCAGATAACCGGAACCTGCGCGCGTTCTGTCGCCGGAAGGGCCCGCGATGCGATTAAGCAAGTTGATCTTGGCGTTCGGATCTACTTTCTTGATGTTATCCTCGATGTTTTTGCCGTCGAGCATATTATCGATCCAGAGTCCGGCTTGGCCTTTGTTCATGACCGAGCGGCCGTCCTGAACGATCGCGAAGTCCTGGTTAATGATCTTCTCGTCATACAGCTTCTTATAGAACTTCATCGTATCGAGGTAAGCTTGCGTCATATGGGACGGAACGAGCTTCCCGTCCCGAAGCTCCCATTCGTTCGGACCGCCGTAATAAACGAGAATGTCTTTGAAGCCGGCAATGTTGTTTCCTTGCATGCCGACAGCGAGGCCGATCGTGTCGTGTTTGCCGTTTTTGTCCGGATCTCCCGTTGCAAAGGCTTTCAGCGTATCGTATAGCTCGTCTACGGTTTTTGGCGCCTCGATCCCCAGATTGCCCAGCCAGTCTTGGCGGATCATCAGCCCGAAGCGCGCGAGATCACGCTCGCGGTACAAGCCGTACACTTTCCCGTCGATTGAAACGTTGTTCAAGACGAGCTCCGACATTTTACTGAGATTCGGGTAGTTTTCCAGATACGGCCCTACCTCCCAAAACATGCCGGAACGGGCGGCGTTGACGATATAGGAGGCTTTCGGTTCCAGCGCCACGAACGTTTTCGGCAGCTCGCCGGAGGCCACGGTAGCGCTTAGCTTATCCGTGTAGGTCGAGGAAGGCACCCAGGAGACGCTAAGCTTCGCGCCCGTCTTTTCCTCCAGCATTTTCAGCACGGAGCTGTCTGCCGGCATTTGCTCCGGACTGTAGGTCGGAAGCATCATCGTCAATTGAAGCGGCCCTTGCGTGCCCCCTGAGTTTCCGCCGGTTTGCGAATTGCCCTCTTCGTTCCCTCCGCAAGCGGTTACGGTCAAGGCAATTGCGGCAAGCAAAGCCCCGGCTTTCGCCAATCTTCTTTTCTGATGTTTTCTGTTCATACGTACATCCTCCCTTTGTCCATTTCTCTATTATATCTTCATCCCTTAACCGAGCCCAGCAATACCCCTTTGGCGAAGTGTTTCTGCAAGAACGGGTATACAAGCAAGATCGGAAGAGTAGATACCACGATTACCGCCATTTTCACCGCTTGGTCCGGCGGAGCGACATAATCCGATTCCATCGCGGCGGAATCTCCGATGCCTCCCGAAGCCAAGATGACAATCTGCCGCAGCAGCACTTGAATCGGCCATTTGGTATTGTCGTTGATGTAGAGCACCGCATTAAAGAACGTATTCCAATGGCCGACCGCGTAAAAGAGCGAGAACGTCGCGATGGCGGGCATGGAGAGCGGAAGCACGATTCTAATAAAAATGCCGAGATCGTTGCAACCGTCGATTTTGGCCGATTCCTCCAAACTTTCGGGCAACTGTTGGAAGAAGTTTCGGATAATAATCAGGTTAAAAGCGCTGATCGCGCCCGGGATGAGCAACGACCAATAGGAATCGATCATGCCCAGCTCCTTCACGACGAGGAACGTCGGGATCATGCCGCCGCTGAACAGCATCGTGAACACGATCAGCATCAAGATAGGCTTGCGGAAGTCCATGTCCTTGCGCGCTAACGGATAGGCCATTAAGCAAGTGAAAAACAGGTTGATCAGCGTACCCGCTACTGTAATGTAGACGGTTACCAGCAAGCTTCTGACAAGCGTTCTGGTGGAGAAAATATACTTGTACGCATCAAAGGAAAACTCGGTAGGGAATAAAATAAACCCGCGCATCAACAATTCTTTCTGCGTGGCGAAAGAACCGGCAATGACATAAATGAACGGGATGACGGTAATCAAAGCGAATGCAAGCAGCAATGTAATGTTCACGCTATCGAATATCCGGCTTCCCCAGCTTTGCTTGATCGGCATGGCTGTTCAACGCTCCTTCTTCTAATAGATGCCTTCTTCGCCGAATCGCTTGGCGAGTCGGTTCGCAACGACGACGAGGATCAAACCGACTAGCGACTTGAACACGCCGACCGCCGTACTGAAGCTGTATTGCCCCTGGCTGATCCCGACGGAGTAGACATAGGTGTCGAACACTTCTCCGACCTCTCGGTTCATCGCGTTAAGCATGAGGAAAATTTGTTCGAAGCCCGTATCGAGAAAGTGGCCCAGACGCAGGATGAGCAAAATAACGATGGTGCTGCGAATCGCAGGCAGCGTAATATGCCACAATTGACGGATCCGATTCGCGCCGTCCATACGCGCCGCTTCGTACAGCTGGGGATCTACGCCTGACAAAGCCGCAAGGAATATGATCGTTCCCCAGCCCGTCTCTTTCCACATGACCTCGGCCGTTATGATCGTCCTGAACCATTCGTTGCTTACGAGAAAGTTGATCTTCTCCCCGCCGAAGCGGACCAACAGCTCGTTCATGATGCCGCCCTCCGTCGTCAGGAACATGTAGGCAATGCCCACGACGACGACCCAAGACATAAAGTGCGGGATGTACACCAGCGTTTGTACGATCCGCTTCGTGAATTCCTGCCTCAGCTCATTGAGCATAAGCGCGATGATAATCGGCAGCGGGAAAAAAAACAGGATGTTGTACGTTGCCAATAGAAGCGTATTCCGGAACAGGAGCATGAAGTTGGAATCGCTGAAAAGCCGTTCGAAATGTTTAACGCCTACAAACGGGCTGTCCCAGAAGCCGAGAAACGGCTGAAAGTCTTGAAAAGCGATAAAGATGCCGTACATCGGCCAATATTTGAAAATAAGAAAGTACAATAAACCCGGAAGAACCATCAAATAGAGCCAACGGTTCTTCAATAGCCTGCGGGCCAATGTCGACGACATGGAGGCTCGCGGCGCATTGACGCGCATTGTCGTTATATTTCTTTTTAGCATGCTGTTTCCATCCTTTCGTTTCCTCGTCCGCAGCTTCATCATACGAGTGCGCCTTGATTGCCGTCGATAGTCCCTGCTTGATCAGAATCGCGTCGGAATGCCATTCCAGCGAGGATTTGCAAGACATTGTCATTAGTTGCGCTCGTTGTCATTGGTTGCTTTTGCAGCTTCATCCATAAAGAAAAGGCCTGCCGAATGGCAGACCCTTCAAAATTATGACTACGTTTTTTTACGCCTCGGTACCTCGCTTCTCTTCGATCTCCTTCGAATTTGATCGCTTGAGCACCTTCATCATACCCATGCCGGCCAATAACGCCCAGACCGGTGTTGAGATACCTAGCAAATGAATATGGAGCACAGCTATCGTGAAGGTCACAATTACGGGAATACGCAGCATTTTATCCGAAAAAGCGTTTTTTAACCCCGCAAGAAACAAGCCTAATAAGGAGAAGCCTGTCATTATCGTTACGAATGCAGACGGCAAGACATTGATCATATCAATCACTTTCCATGACAATGCTCCAAAGCCTATCACAATCAGGCTCGACACGAGTGCCGCTTTGTATCTATGCTCCTTAACTCCCGCTTCCGCGCTGCTGCAGAGAGCGCTCATCAAACCTCCGACGTTAGCAGCGTTCCCCCCGAACAAACCCGCTACAATGCTTGCCGATCCGGATGCCGTTAACACTTTATTCACGGGGGGATCATACTGATTGCTTCTGAGCGATGCAAGCGCTACGGCAAGATCGTTGCTCAAGATTAACACGGACATCGGAACCGCTATCGACAGTAACCCTTCCATGGTGAAGTGCGGAATCACGAATAATGGAGGGATATACTCGGCATACGGTAAGGCGGGATAATGATATTCGAAGCTGAGTCCGACGAGACCGAGCAGAAGTGACCATAATACCGGTGGCAGTCTTTTGGACAATCTAGGCATTAAGAAATAGCCGACTCCGGCCAACAGTCCGGCATAAGGAAAGCTGGCGGCAGCCGGAACGATTCCAATAACATAAGTGAGCAGAATGCCTGCCAGCAAAGCGTCGATTAATGGTTTAGGAATAAGGTTCAGCACTTTCGAAAATAATCCGGATACTCCCGCCGCTAAAATAAGCATTCCCGACATTACAAATGCGGCTGCCAGCTCAGAATAGGAGAAGCCCGCAGCAGCCGTACCTAAGAACGCCGTGGCCGTAATCGAATGCGCTCCGGCAAACGGGATTCTATATTTCAAGGTCAACAGCAGATTCAATAGTCCTCCGATGACATACGCGGAGGTGAACCACGAGACGAGCTCGGGCTTAGATAACCCAGCCGTATGTGCAGCTTGAACGATCATGATAGCTCCGCCCGTGCAGGCGAGCAAAGCAGACATAAAGCCGGTCATTATCGTTTTCGCTCCCATGCCGCCCACCTCCAAGTATTCATACATAAGTGTTATGATAGAAATCATACAAACGGGTTATATGATCTGATTATTCAAGGGGATTATAAGATGTGGAAGCTTGATCGGAGCAGTACAAAAGCACTTTACGAGCAAATTGCCGACCATTTGGAGCAACGGATAGCTTATGGCGAATTCCCTCCCGGCAGCTTGCTTCCCTCGGAACGGAAGCTGGCCGAGCAGCTTCAAGTGAACCGCAGCACGATCATATCGGCTTTCGCCGAGCTTCGGGCTTTGGGCATTATCGAAAGCCAGATCGGCAGCGGAACACGGGTTAGTACGTCCAAATGGGGAGCGACCCCCAAACATACGCCTAACTGGAGCCGATTCGCCGAAGGAGGAAGCTTCCTTCCTAATTTGCCGTTTATGCGAAGAATCCGCGAAGCTCTGGCTCAACAGCCTTCGCTAATCGATTTTGCGAGCGGTGAACTGTCGGCTGATTTAGCGCCTACAGCTGAAATCGCCGCGTTAATGAGCAAACATGATTATACCGCTTATTTGGGTTACGACAATCCTCAAGGCTCGATGTTATTAAGACAGTCTTTAGTTGATTATCTTCACCGATATCGCGGGATCAAGGCAACGGAATCGTCCATCCTGATCACATCTGGTTCTCAACAATCGTTATATTTAATTACGCAATGCCTGCTGTCTCCCGGCGATGCCGTTGCGATAGAAGATCCATCCTACTGCTATTCGCTGCCTTTGTTCCAGTCGGCTGGACTTCGTTTATTCCGCCTCCCCGTCGACAATGAAGGCGTACAGCCGGAAGATATTCGCGATTTGCACAAAAAACACCGCATCAAGATGGTGTTTCTGAATCCGAATTACCAGAATCCGACAGGAACGGTACTAAGTACGGAGAGGCGCAAGCAAGTTCTGGATCTGGCAAGCGAGCTTGGCCTGCCTATTGTAGAAGACGATCCATTCAGCCTAACCTCGTATGGAGGCGAGCCACCTCAGCCTTTGAAAGCAATCGACACGATGGGCTCCGTAATTTATATCGGCTCGTTCTCCAAAATCGCCGCTTCCGGCTTGCGGATCGGGTGGATGGTAGCGCCTAGCTCCATCGTGGATCGTCTTGCGGATGCTAGGCAGCAGATGGATTTTGGATTAAGCATCATCCCTCAGCTGGTGGCGGGACAATTTCTTCAATCGTCCTATTTCGCTCCGCAACTGGATCGTCTTCGTGCTCAACTGCAGTTTAAACGGGATTTGCTTATCGAATCGTTGCAGAAGGAATTGCCTGACCTTATCGACTTTCATATGCCGGACGGCGGGTTGCATCTATGGTGCAAATTAAAACCGGATATCCCAGAAGGCAAGCTGCTGGAGGAATCGATTAAAGCAGGAACCGTTTTTGTGCCGGGCAGCGTCTACGGCTCCAGTAAAGGCTACGTGCGTTTCACATTCGCAAGACCGAGGCCAGAGGACATCGGTCCGGGGATAGCCCGATTTGCTTCAGCGCTTCGGGCGTTAATGAAATGATGTTAGGTTTCGTCTTTGTTTTCATGGCCGTGGTCTTCCCATCTTCTGGAGTAGGCTTTGTTCGTAACCCAGAAAGTCATCCAGGAAAGCACGATAATAATGAGGGCAGCGGCAATCCATACGCCTACCGGAACATTCATAGTTGTACCTCCTATTCTTATTACGATTCTATGATGGAACGATGGTTTCGCTCATCTTCGCGGATGGCATGAGCTCCCCCTATGACGATAAGCAAAGGACCTGCGACAAACGTTAAACAAAGCACGATAAAACATATCCAAGATGACATTGGTCCATCCTCCTTCCTTGTTAGATAAGGCGAAATACTTACGACTATCTTAAAAGTGATTGGGAAGGATGTAACCAACCAATCCATCAGATTTTTAGGCCATCCATTATAAAAGGAGATACCCCCAAAGCTTTCGCTTTTTTAGGGGTATCTCCTTTTGTATGGGCACATTGTTTCGCTTGCGAGTTACTCTATGCCTCCCGCCTGATTAAGCATGCCAAATGCGAGGCATCGGCATCGCTTCCTTGCCGAGCTCCGCCCATGCGTATTTGAGCAGAAGCTCCGTCTTCAGTCCGGCGGAACCCGGATCGTCCCATAAATTGTTAAGCTCGCCGGGATCCTCCCGCAAATCGAATAATTCGCCATAGGTTTGACGGTAGTATACCGTCAGCTTATAGCGGGCGTCGACATACGTTTTCTGATGAATCGTCGTCGGTTCGTGACGGAATTCGCACAGCGCATGGTCGCGAGCCTCGGGGCGCAGCCCGAGCCACACCTCGCTTTGATCAACGCCGGTCATTGCCGGCGGAATCGGAATGCCGCATAAAGACAAAAACGTAGGCGCAAGATCAACCAGCGATTGAATGGCCGGATTCTGCGCCCCTGCAGCCACTTTGCCCGGATACCGTACGAGGAAGGGAAGCTTGATCAAATCTTCGTAATGAAAACCGCCTTTATATTGAAGCCCGTGCTGTCCGAAGAAATGGCCGTGATCGGTCGTAAAGACGACGATCGTATTGTCGGACAGCCCAAGCTCATCTAGCCTATTCAGAATTTGGCCGATATACTTGTCCATGAGACTGATCATGCCGTAATAAGTAGCGACGAGCCGTTTGCGCTCTCCTTCGGGAACGAGATGCGAACGGTAGCCATGAATTTCATGGCCGGTTTCCCATAGATGCGAGAAATCGGGGTCGCTCTCCTGCGTCTTCCGAAAATGCGGCGGATTGCGGTCATGCTCACCGGAAGCCGCGCCGGGAATCGTCAGCGACTCCGGGTCATAGGCCGTATCCCAAGGCTCGGGGGCCAAATAATCGGGATGCGGGTCGAAGAAGCTCGACCATAAGAAGAAGGGCTGCTCCTGCTCCCGGTAATGCTCAAGCCTTGCGTTCGTGCGTTCCGCGATCCAATTGTTGTAATGATATTGTTCCGGAATCGCCCATTTATGCGTAACGGAGGGATCCATCGTGCCGGTCGGCGGCAGGAAATACTCCCGCCAGTTCGCGCAGCCCTTCGCCTCCAACCAATTCACGTAATGCTGTCCGACATGCGCTTCGTTCGTATGGTTGCGCGCCAGCTCCACATGATCGAAGCCGTAGAAAGGACCGTTGAACGATGCCCAGAAGTCCAGATCCTGCAAGATTGGATACGCTTCGAGTGAAGGATATTCGTCGGTTCCCTTCAATGGCTGAAAATGCGCTTTTCCTATAAGCGCCGTCCCGTACCCGTTTGCCTGGAAATCCTCCCCTACCGTATGGCGGTCCTCCAGCAGTTTTGTTCCAAGCGTCCAAGCGCCATGCTGGCTAGGATATTTTCCCGTAATAACCGACGATCTGCTCGGCGTGCAGACCGGACTCGGACAATAAGCTCTGCCGAAAGTCGTCCCCTCCCGGACCAAGCGGTCGAGATTAGGCGTCCGAATCTCGGGATTGAATGCCCCGATCGTATTCCAATGCTGCTGATCGCTCGTAATTAACAAAATATTCGGTTTGTCCATGCTGCGCCTCCCTCGTGCATCGATGCCTAAGTTCAGGCCAAATTAATGTCTTTGATTTTGGCAAGCGGAATTTTCGGAATGCGGTTTTCGGTGAGCAGGCCGTTTACTTCCTGCTGCACGTCGGTTACTTGCGTGTAGCAGTACCCGCATATATAATCAAGGCTTTTGATCGCCCCGGTCAAGCCGCCGAACCGTTCCAGAAACTGCTCTTCGGTCGTTACCGAATCCCCGTAGCCCCAGCCTTTGTCCGTCCGGAACGCGATTCCGCCGTATTCGCTTATGATGATCGGCTGTCCCCGGTAGTCGTAACCTTCCGCCAATGCATACTTCCATTGGTTGCACGTCGTCTCCTTGTTCACGATCGCCTCTTTGTTCGCGTATCGCTTCAAGAATCCATCGCCTGTCTCCACGTAATTATGCAAGGTCAATATATCGGAGACCGTATGCTCCCAGCCGTCGTTCGCGACGACCGGACGGTAAGGATCGATCGATTTGGTCAAATGATAGATGCCTTCCGTAAACTTCTGCTGCCTCTGATCTCGAAGAATGGATGGCACTCCCCACGACTCATTGAACGGGACCCAGGTTATAATGCTGGGATGATTATACTGCTGACGGACGATTTCCAGCCATTCCTTCGTAAACGCTTCTACCGCACGGTCATGATATTCGAACGTAGCTGCCATCTCGGACCAAACCAGCAGTCCTTTCACGTCGCACCAATAGAGAAAACGGGCATCTTCGATTTTCATATGCTTGCGCACGCCGTTGTAGCCCATTTCCAATATGCTGTCGATATCGGCTATGATCGCTTCTTCGCTCGGCGGCGTCAAATGGCTTTCCGGCCAATACCCTTGGTCCAATATAAGCCGTTGATACAACGGCGAATTGTTCAGCAGTACCTTTCCTTTCTCGATGGAAACCTTCCTCATGCCATAATAAGAAAACACCCTGTCCGCGATTTCGCCGCCCGAATAAAGAATAAATTCGACATCATACAAATTCGGATGCATAGGCGACCAGTGACATCTCTTCCACGGTCCGTTCGCTTCATGTACGAGATCGACCTCAACGGTCAAGTAGGGACGGTCCGCCGCGAGGCTTACCCGTTTGACGGTCCGGCCCTTCAACGTAATGACAGCCTCCAATCGCAGCTCGGAAGCCGATTCCGTTCCTAACACCTCATATTCGAAACGAACGACGGAACGGTCGATATCCGGCGATATTTTGACCGCTTCAAGCCGTTTTTCCTCCACATATTCCAACCATACCGTCTGCCATATTCCCGTCGTCTGCACATAGAAGCATTCGAAGCTATCTTTGGTCCAGCGCTGCTTGCCCCGCGGCTGCGTCGTATCGTTGCCGTCCTCCGCCTTCACGGTAATCCGGTTGTCGGCGCCAAAGACTAGATATGGGGTAATATCGAAGGAAAAAGCCGCATACCCTCCCCGGTGACTGCCCGCCAGCATGCCGTTCACCCACACCTTGGCATCATAGTCTACAGCCTGAAAATGCAGGATGACCGCTTTGCCTTCGGCATCCTTCGGAATCTGGACCGTTCTGTCATACCAAACCTTGGCATGAAACGATTCGATGCCGATCCCGCTCGCTTTCGTTTCATAAGTAAAGGGGACGGTAATGCGGTCGGTTGCCTCGAACTTCTCCTGCCATCTCTCCCGCTCTCCGGCATTCGAATCATCAAAGCGGAAGCTCCACTCGCCGTTCAAGTTAACCCACTGATCCCGTACGAATTGAGGTCTCGGATAATCCTTGACGTATGCTCTCGTTGTCATTTCAGGTCTCCTCTTCGATGCTTCGCCTTCATTTCGAGACAGTACACGGATGCCGGGCGTAGCGGATAACCTCGTTCCCATTCGGCGGCCGGCACGATTCGGCTCTCGCTAATAATGCGGTCCGGCTCGAAGACGGAATTGATATCTTCAGGGGATTCGCCCGTAATTTCATGCACAACCGTTTCTTCGCCGGGTTCGAAACCGTCTAAGCGCAGCTCGGCTTTAACCTCCTGCAGGCTGCGGTTCACGATAAACACGGTGACCGAGCTTCCGTCTTCGTTGACGCAAGCCGTGACATCCAAATCCGGAAGCGCGTCGAGACTGACGGGAGCCGGCTTAGCCGAGCGGACCCCGAAGGTGCCGCACGCGACATCGGCTTGAACGATATGCCGGATGTCCCGGCTTGCATACAGCTTCAACACTTCATAGGTCGGCGTTCCGTATACCGTGAGAGGATGGCCGCTCCACCCCGGCGATTTGCCACAGTATTGATCGGCATAATAGTCGCCGACCCGGATGCAACCCCCCAGCCAACCGTTCACGAGGTCCGAGAAGCTGCCGATGTGCACCATGTCGCTGCAGCGCAGCATCTCATTTAGGTTGGCAGCGTTGGCTACGGCAGCTCCCAGCGTATGCTCGTTCGGGAGCCCTTTTCTAATCGTGTTCGGATAATACATCGTATTGTATTCGGTGATTGCCAGCTTCACATGGCGATGCTTGGCGTTCGCTCCGATCAACTCCGCTGTCCGGCGGATGCTGTCGCGCGTCCATTCAGGGAAGGAGGCTATTGCCTTATAACGTTCCTCCGCCGGCGTGTCGCGGTTCATCCCGAACCGCCCATAGCCATGATACAGATGCAGGGTCAAATAATCGAGATGTTCGCCGGCGATATCGAGCACCGTTTGGTTCCATTCCTGATCCGTATGCCCGCATGCCAATAAGACGAGGGAAGGATCGATCGCCTTCATGGCCTCGGCATAGGCGATATAGCGCTGCGCGAACTGTTCCGCGGAACAGTAACCGACCTGCCACTCTCCCCATACTTCGTTGCCGACCTCCCAATACCGGACATCGTACGGGTCGGGATATCCGTTCGCCGCGCGCATCGCTCCCATTGGCGTATCGATATCCCCGTTGCAATATTCCACCCATCTCGCGGCTTCCTCCGGCGTGCCGGAGCCGTCGTTCACGCAGATGAGCGGCTCGACGCCAAGCTCTCGGCAGAACCTTATATATTCATCCGTGCCGAAATATTTGCTTGCCCAGCCTCCCCATGCTTCGTTGTACATGACGGGCCGCTTCAGCACGGGACCAACGCCATGCTCCCAGTGGTAAGCGCTGATATAGTTGCCCGCCAGCCTCATCATCCCCGCGTTAAGCGATCTGGTCATTTCCACGACCTCGCGCTTCACCTCTCCGACGCTGTCAACCGGTAGCAATGAGACATGATCGAGCCACAGCATGCCGGTGGACACATGATCGAGCCATCTCGGATGGCTGTCCGGCACGTACAGTCGAATCTCCGCGTCTTGGCAAGCGCGGGTTATGTTCAGCTCGGCTTCATATTGCCGCCAGTTATGGCTTTCCAGCTCAATGCGCACGACGCCTATCCTTTCCCCGGATCGACGGTCTACCGCTTCGACGAACAAATAACGAAGCTCGACGGACGCCCGCGCCACCAGCTTGACCGAATAGGTCATCGGCCCTTTCAATGCGGCCTTCTGCGCAATGCCGGCATAAGACTCGTCGTCGCTCCCTATGCGAATGCGCTGGGCACGGCCCGAATGCCCCGGCGCCGGCGACTCCAGCGCGTACTTCGTATTGCGTCCGTTCGTATAGGCGAACCAGCTTCCCGACACCGCCGTCCTCGTCTCGGCCTCGCTTTCGAAATCCATATCCTTGAGCGGATAGGCAAGCATCGCATCCATATGATCCCGGATATCCTCTACGAAATGACCGAATAAATAAGGGGAGATCGTATGCTCGCTCCTGCCGATGCAGTTGACTGTTATCGTTGCGTTCGGTTTCAACATTAAACCTCCGTTCGGATTTACCTGTAATCCTTAACCTTTGATCGACCCGACCATTACGCCCTTGACGAAATGCCGCTGCACGAGAGGATACATGATCCACACGGGCAAACTGGAGACGATAATAACCGCATACTTGATGCTCTCGGCCAGCAAAATCTTATCCTCCAGACCGACGTTGCCGTCGATGGCATCGGATTGGCTAATCATCAAAATTTCGCGCAAAATCAGTTGAAGCGGATAAAGCTCCTCGTTGCGAATATAGATAAGAGCGTTAAAAAACGAATTCCAATGGCCAACCGCATAGAACAGCACCATCACCGCCAATATCGGCTTCGACAACGGCAGGATGATGCTTTGCAGCAACCGCCAGTTCGAACACCCGTCTATATGGGCCGCTTCCTGCAGCTCCCATGGAATGCTGGATTGGAAGTACGTTCTCATCACGATTAAGTTGTACGTAGAGATCGCCCCTGGAACGATCAACGACCACATGGTGTTGACCATCCCTAATTCTTTGACGAGCAAATACGTCGGTATAAGTCCTCCCCCAAAGAACAGCGTGAGCGTGATGATCAGCATCAGCATTTTGCGCCCCGGAAGATCCGGCCTTGATAGCGGATATGCCGCCAACACTGTCATGACAATGTTGATTGCCGTGCCGGCCGCGGCGTACATAATCGAATTGCGGTATCCGATCCAAATTCGTTCGTTATGCAAAATATTCGCGTAAGCTTCCAGCGTCAAGCCTTTCGGCAGCAGCCACATTTCCCCGTTCAGCACCCGCGCCGGATCGCTGACCGAAGCGCTCACCACGAATAAGAGAGGATACATCACGAGGGCGATAATCACTGCCGCAATCGCGTATATGGTCACGTTAAACAACCGTTCCTCGGCAACGCCCTTTATGAACATATGCATTTCCCCCTCACCATAAGCTCGTCTCCGCTGTTTTGCGCGCAAATCGATTTACGAGCAGCAGCAGCGCCAGATTAATGACCGAATTAAACAGTCCGATCGCGGCCGTGTAGCCATACTCTCCCTTGAGGATGCCCGTCGTGTACACGAACGTGGAGATGACGTCGCTAGACTCGAGATTCAAATTGTTCTGCATCAGCAGCACTTTCTCGAAGCCGATGTTCATGAAATGGCCGATATCCAAGATAAGCAGGATAACGATAACGGGAACGATGCCGGGCAAGGAAACATGCCAAATGCGTCTCATACGGGATGCGCCGTCCATCTTGGCCGCTTCGTACAAGTGCGGATTAACTCCGCTTAGCGCCGCAATGTAGATAATCGACTGCCACCCCATGTTTTGCCAAATGTTCGATCCGATAAAAATCGTCTTGAACCATCCCGCTTCCTCCATGAAACGGATCGGCTCGCCGCCGAACGCCTCGATCAGATGATTGATCGGACCGCTTCTCGGATCAAGGAGCAACGTGATCAAGCCGACCATGACGACGACAGATATAAAGTGCGGAATGTAGGTAATGTTTTGCAGCCATTTGCCGAAAGCTTTACTCGGGATTTCATTAACAATGAGCGCCAGCAAAATAGGGATCGGGAACGCAATCAGCAGCGAGAACAGATTGATGGACACCGTGTTCCAGAGAAGTCTTTGGAAGTAATAGGAATCGAAAAACCGTTCGAAATGCTCAAAGCCCACCCATTCGCTGCCGAGTATTCCTTTTGCCGGATTGAAGTTTTTGAACGCGATTTGCAGTCCGTACAGCGGGCCGTAATGAAAGATCGCATACCAAATAATCGGCAGAAGAAGCATTAAGTATAGATCGTACCGTCTGGCTATCTGCTTGAGCAACCGAGAGCCGCGGCCTGCGCGGCTCTCGGGAGAATCATATTGCGAATTGGCCTGCGCCGTTTTCATGCGCTCCCTCCTTTCTTCAACCAATTGGAATTTTCATGTTACGGTCGCCTTATTTATTTATCGCATCGTAAGCGTCTTGGTAGAGCTTCTCCAATTCGTCGATGTTCATTTTCTGGAGCGTAGCCTGGAATTCGTCCCATTTGTCGAAGCTGAGCGAGCCTGCGATAAATTTCGTGCTCTGCTCCTCGTAGTATTTGTCGATGTCATTGCGCAGCACGTCGACTTTGCGCGCGGTTTCCTCGTCGAACATCGGAGCCGCGTAACGAATCTCGGGCATGAACGGATCCAGCTTGCTCTGCGCTTCCTGAACCTGAGGCGGATTGATATAGGAGGCCACCTTATCGCTGATCAGATGCGGCGCTCCGCCGCCGGCGTAAGGGGTAATCTTCGCCTGATTGCCTGATTTCAAGAACTCCTCCTTGTAATACGGGATGCCGTCCTTCAGCTCATAATGCTCCCCTTCTCTTCCGAATCGGAGCAGCGTCGAGCCCTCATCGCCATAGAAATAATCGACCCAACGCAGCGTCGCTTCGGGATTTTTATTGACCGAAGTAATGGCAAAAGCACCAAAATCCCGCGGAACCGGCGCGCCTTGACTTTGCAGACGATCCCCGTGCGGACCTTCCAGCGGCGCTATTCCCGTATACTGGTCCGCGATTTCCAGAAACGGATTGTTCGTCTGATCGAAGAAGAAACCTGCCGTGCCCGACGCTTGCTTGGCGAGATATTGCGCTTCCTTGTGCGAGAATACCTCGGGATCCAGCAGCTTCTCGTTGTACAGCTTGTTCAGGTAGATCAACAGCTCTTTATTGCGCTCGCTGCCCATCCAAATATCCACTTTGTTATTTTCCAAGTTGATATTGTAACCAAGCTGCAGATCGAGCCCGAATGACCCGCTCATCATCGATACGACCGGCAAGCCCAGACCCGGTCCGCTGCTTGCGCGGGCGGTCATCGGAATTTCATCCTGTTTGCCGTTGCCGTTCGGATCTTTGTCCCGGAAAGCAACAAGGACGTTGTATAGATCCTCGGTCGTCTCCGGTTCATTTAGATTCAGCTTTTTCAGCCATGCTTGATTGATCCATTTTTTGTCCGTCCGCGCCGCGCCGAGCGTAACGACGGCGGGAAGCGCGTAAATATGGCCTTCCGGTGTCGTTATCGCCGACCGAATCTCCGGATATTGGTCCATCAGCCCTTTGAAATTCGGAGCGTAGTCATCAATCAGGTTTTCCAGCGGAATCAGCTGGCCGGCCGTTCCGTAACGAATCGTCTCGAGCGGCGTAAGACCTGAGCGGAACAAAGCGTCCGGGAGCTCATTCGACGCGAACAGTAAATTTTTCTTCTCTTGGAAGCCGTCCGTGGGCACCTCGGTGAATTCCACCTGCACATTGCTCGTTTTCTCGTAATCCTGAAACACCGGCATATCCTTGAAAGGTCCGTTCACCGGAGCGATCCGGGAGAACATCTTGAGCTTGATCGGCTGTTGCACGATCGGGTACCCGTCCTTGCTCACGACCGTTTCTGGACTCCCCTCAGGTGCGGACTCCTTATTCGTGCCGGACCCGGATTGGCATCCCGCCGCTACCAGACTGAAAGCGATCATCGTGCTTATCGTTGCTTTTCCCAAATGTTTGCGTTTCATTACATCTTCCTCCTCCAAATCACACTATTCTAATTAATTTAGTAGGTTTTATACCTTGCATTTAGCATAAAGTAACAAACATCAAATAGAAATGACATTTCGTTGTCATTCATTTGGCATTTTGTTGTGTGTAAGCAATTGATTTCGGTAAGCCGTAGGCGACTTTCCGTAGTACGTGCAGAAAGCTCTGGAGAATGTATATAAATCCGTATAGCCAAGAGACATAGAGATGTCCGTAACGGATAACGTCCGATTGCGCAGCATTTCCCCCGCCCGCTCCATCTTCAACTTGATTAAATATTCGCGTGGGCTCATCCCGAAATGATTCTTGAATCTACTGGACAAATGGGAACGGTGCATGCCGGTGAATCGCGCAAGATCCGCGACGGTGATGCCCTCGGCATAGTGCGTCTCCATATATTGCAGGCAGGCATTCAACCAGTCTTTGTCTTCCGGCACATCGGGGAGCGGACGCGCAAGCAATTCGAACAGACGGTATAACATAATTTGCAACTGCAAATCTCCATCCTTCTGCCAATCTCCCATCTGCTTCATGCTAGCCTTCAGTAGCCCGGATAGGTCTGCCGTGAGCTTGTTGCGCAAATACGGCCTTTGCTCCGATAGCCCGAGTCTTCTGACAAGCGATTCTGCCTGCGATCCGTTAAACGCCAGCCAGTGCAATCGGAGCGGACAATCCGGATCGTACTGCTCTACCCAGTAGCTGTGCTTCACGTCGGGAAAGAGGCAAAACAGGCTATCTTTCGTTAACGTCACCGTCTCTCCCATGCCGGACAACGTCACTGCGCCTTCAAGCACGAAATGGAAGGAAAAACATTCAATGACCCTCGGCCCTACGCTGTAATTTGCATTCGCCACGTTATGCCCGGTTCGCAGCGGCCAAAGCCCGCCAAGCTTCTCGAATTCGTTTGGTGTGTAATAGTAAATGTCCGCATATTCATGGCCGTAATCTTTCATTTCTTTTTCACCTCACGCGTGATACTTACCATTTATCGCTATAAAGGAATAAAAAAAGAGACATAGCAGAAAAAATCTGCTATGTCTCTAGCTGTCTAGTCAACATCAGAACGCGAGTAGGTATATTTCATTGTTTACTATTCTATATTGGCGAGACTTTCTACGTCAATATAAGATGTCGGCCACGACGCCGCAATAACTTGTCTACAGCTCGATTGCCTCACCCGGCGCGAGCACTTTGCCATTAATGCCGCGGGCCTCTAACTGGCTTACGAACTGGTCAGCATCCTGCTTAATGACGGGGAACGAGTTGTAATGGACGGGAATGACCAGCTTCGCCCGGTACCACTCCGCAGCCTTAAGCGCATCCTCGGGACCCATCGTAAAATGATCGCCGATCGGCAACAACACGACATCGATATTTTCGCGGTCGCCTAATAGCTTCATATCGCTGAATAAAGCCGTGTCGCCAGTATGTAGAATCGTCTTTCCTTCGACACGCACAATATAGCCCGCAGCCACGCCGCCATAGATGACCGTCTTGGTCTCTTCATCGACGATACCGGACGTGTGGATGGCCTGTACCATCTTCGCTTTTGCGAATCCGAGGTCTAAAGTACCCCCAATATTCATGCCGATCGTCTCGACGCCTTTCCATGACATGTAAGCGGCCAATTCAACATTGGCGACAACCGGTGCTTGATTAGCCTTCGCGATCGGAGCGGCATCCAGAATGTGATCCCCATGCGCATGCGTCAATAGGACGGCATCCGCTTTAATATCCTCCGGCTTCGTGACGGCTAGCGGATTACCGCTAAGGAATGGGTCGATAATCAACGACTTGTCCCCTGTAATAATCTGCACGGCAGAATGTCCATGATAAATGATCTTCATATTTGGTCAACTCCTTCATTGAATAGCTAACGCATATGCTATCATCCCCCAAATAAGAAATCAATGAACCCTGCGATGTTTATACTAACAAAGATAAGTGTAATCATGTATACAGAAAGCAGGAGGTGATTACTTTGAAGATCATGATTTCCGCCTCGGAAGCAATGGAGAAAGGGGTTTGGAAGGAGCTGCTTCGCCTGTTCGGCAGAGACGAGGAAGAAGAATTTTGGCCCCAGGAGGAATTTATATTAACGGAGCAGCAAGCGCTTCTCTTGAATCTGATTAGGAAATAAGCGTGAACAGCCTTTTAACTATTTAAACTACGAAGACGCCGGCCCTAAGCCGACGTCTCTTTAAACAAAGCTCGCTTATCCGCTACTCGCCGCGACTCACCCGGAAACCTTGATCAGGACCTATGCCATTCGCTTCGAAATTGCTCAGATAGGATAGTTCACCGACATCGCCCATCCATCCGCCGCCCTTCACAACCCGAGTAGAGTTGCTAGTGCTGTCCGAATCTCCATACCCGTTCCAGCACCATTCCCTCACATTGCCGGACATATCGTAAATTCCTAACTCGTTGGATTTCTTGGCTCCGATCGGTTGTGTCTTATTATGGTTGTTTTCTACGATTGGCCAGTTCCATTCCCCTGTTAACATTTTGTCTCCGGCATTTTTCCAATACCATGCTACTTCGTCTGCTTGATCGCTCCCGCTATAGATGTAGCTCTTGCTCATCTGACCTCCGCCCGCGGCATATTGCCACTCCGCTTCTGTCGGCAATCGGTATCCATTTGCACCATCATTGATCGTTACTGTCCATCTTAAATGATCGGTTTCGCTTTTATTTTTTGGATCTTTATTATTTTTATCTATATGGTAATACGGTGTTAACCCTTCCCTTATACTCCTCTTATTGCAGTACTCCACCACGTCGTACCAGCTTACCGTTTCAACCGGCAAATCATTGCCTTTGAAGGCCGAAGGATTGCTTCCCATAACATCCGACCACTCTTTTTGAGTGACCTCGTATTTTCCGATGTAAAAGCTAGATAAGGTTACGTTTTGCCCATAATAGTTGGACTTCTTGTTCACGAAAGCTCCGCCTTTGACGAATACAAAATTATCAGGCATAGGTTCTGGCTTACGGTCGGGCTCTTGTTGCGAACAAGCGCCGACTACAAATGTTGTGACTATGAAAAGGAAAAGAATCATCTTTCTCATGGATATATCTCCTTTAAACGGACTGACGGATCAAATGAAAGGGGAACGACCTTCGGCCATTCTGCCGTGAAGGCTGCCTCGGCCGCGCCCCTTCATTCTTCTATAAGAATGGGCTCGTCAGTTGCCCATCTTCAGATGACCATTACCACACCGTTACGTTAGAGCTGCCGCTGCTTTGATATCCCTCTGTCGCCAACACCTGATAAGACCAGCTGCTGCCCAGATTCATTCCTTTACTCTTCCAAGCGTTAACGTGGTTGCTGAATGTGATCGCAACGTTGCTGCCGGTCGGTCGCTTGGACTGACGGACGCTCCAGAACTGGGTGAATGTTTTGGTGCCGTCAATGGAAGGGGCGTTCACTCGCTGAGTCGTGTAAATATCATAGGTGCCGCCATCGCTGTTCACTGTGCCTTTATGTGTTCCGGTAGGTCTATAAGTACCCCAGCTGTCTACAACGTAGTATTCAATGAGCGAGTTTCTCGTCCATCCATAAAGAGTCAAATACCCATTGCCGGACGGCGCCCATACACCGGCATTGTAATTAACGGTCCGAGTTGGCGATCCGGTATTCCAGCCTTTGCCGACAACAAAATTGCCGGTATTCGACCAGCTGACGCTGTAGTTGCCGCCAGCTCCATTGGTCGCATTTACGGTCCCGCCGCCGTCGGTCCAATTCTGCCAGTAGTCTGTCGCTGCATTTGTAGTTGCTGCAAACAAGCTGAAACTCATTGTTGCTGCCATCAATACCGTAAATACTTTCTTCTTGAATTTGAACATATTCCGCCTCCTAGAATTTTTATTTACGACCGTTTTACGCGAACCTCTAACTGCCACCTCCTGGCTAAGAACAAATTTATTAACTTTAGCAACAAGACCATTTTTTGTCATGTGCAACTAAATTGTAGAAGGTAAGCGTATACATAACAACTTATCAAATTATAGAAGTACCCCTACATTTTTAACTAATGTTTCGTAACCGTCAAAAAAGCCGTCCCATTACGGGGCGGCTTTAAAGGCAAGAAACAAAGTCGAATTAATGACCAGATTTTGATCAGGACGAGTTCGCCCTAGAATGTTCCACCCCTCCTGACTCAACTGCGATTCATCAATCGCCTCGTACATCATTTGCCTCATTCCCTCCGCTGTGCGAACAGCTACTAGAGAATCCGGGGACGAATGACGGATTTGTTCAAGCACCTCCCGCTTATTCCTCACTAGACTAGCAACAAAGATCCGGCTGTAAGAACGATAATCGAAATCTGATCCATTACCCAACACGACAGTCACCTTATCCCCCAAGCCCATGTGCTCTAGCAAAGCGCTGGATGCCTCATAGGCCACCGCATCCATTTCCACGCAGATAACCTCCACATCACCGAATAAGTGCAAAATAATAGGACTTAGCGGCAACGGCCCGCTGCCAACAAAAACAATCGGAGACTTCTCTGTCAGACTATCCTGCGGGGTGAACTGACGAAGCGTGGACAGCTCCTGACTAACCAAGGCCATGTAAACATTCCAATTAGGCAGCCTAGTCACGATATCCAAGACCGTGCCCTCCAAATTGGAAATGTCGCGAGAATCGCTCAGCTCTACTAAAAACTCGGCTTCGGACAACTTATCCTGCAGTTTTCGTTGGTTCATTCGAACGTATTCGTTGCTTAGAACGGCTTGTACCTCTTCCGGAAAATAAGGGTATCGCAACTGAAGCGAGAGCTGGCTAATCAGATTCGTAACCAATTGATTAGCAGGCGACAGATCGGTTTCCTCCTGTAGAAGTTCATTCGCTTCACGTATAAAGGCAATAAAGCTGTTAATCATTTGCACCCTTGGCTCCGTGCTTGTATGTAGAATAGAACCGTTAGAATAAACGTCCATTTTGCCCGCTTCCTCCTTCAATCTGCATCCGAATTCCTACAACAAAATATATTCATTGGGTTCAGGATATAGAAGGATCGTAAAAAGCGCCGCCCCAGACTGGGACAGCGCTCTTTGTAAAGTTAGTTACTTGTATAAATCAAGCTACCATTTTTCCCCGACCGTTTAACCTTATACATGGCTTCATCCGCGTATTTTATTAACTTCGTAACGTCCGTCGTATCTCTAGGATATACGCTGACCCCTATTGAAAACGATATCGGAATTGCCGTCGACTCATGAGTGAACGCGTTTTTGGATAATAGCCCTAGCCGGCTGTTGATCAGCTCGTCAACATCGCTTTCTTGGGAACATGGAACGATCAGAACGAACTCATCTCCTCCGATCCGGCCAATTAGATCGCTAGGCTTTGCACCCAATTTAATTGTATCGGCGATATGCCTGAGATACAGATCGCCAACATAATGGCCGTACGTATCGTTAACCTGCTTGAAGTTATCCAAATCAATTAATGCAAGAGCAAACCATTCGTTACCTGCTATCTTTAGCTCCAATTGCTCCCGAATAGCAGTCCGATTATATAGATCGGTCAACGAATCGTGATGCGCGAGATGCTTATAACCTCTTTCGGATTCCAATAATCTCCGTTCCGTATCCTTTAAGGAGGTTACGTCAGTAAGATGCATCACGAATAGTTGCTCGTTGCCGCCGTCGATTAACTCAAGGCCCATCATTAAATCCATATGTCCCTGATTAGGATTAGGATTGTTCATCCGAATCTCCATGTTGGCTGCCTTTTCTTTTCCTTGAGCATTTAGAGATAACAATTCGTTAAAATCCAGCCCGCCATTACATTCAAAATGGCTCGTAATTTGCTGAACGGGAACTCCTTCGAACCATTGATTGGCCCGTGGGTTCATTTCTATAATGGATCCCTTCCGGTCCAATAAAAAAATGGCCGTCGGGGCGGACTTGAAGAGGATATGAAACAGCTTGCGGTAATCCGGCATGATGTTATGCTTTCCGATCAAATGACGAAGAACGACAGACCAGAGCAAATAACCGATGAAATAAAAAATCATTGCGTTGCGCGACGTGAAGATCTCCGATTGCAGGAGAAGCGTGACGATGACAAACCAAGCAAACAGCGAAAATAAACTAAGCAGCAGAGACTGCGAAATTATTTTTAGTTTCGCTTCCCGCGCACGATATCGGCATACGGCCAAAATAATGACTGAAATCAGAATATACCCCGCGACAAAAATAAGGGTAAGCAGCATAAACAACGGATCAAGCGGACTCCGTCCATCTGTAACGGCCGCATTATACAACTCCCGATGATCCTTCATTATTAAGAAAACAGCCCATAATAGAAATGGTGCCGAATAGATCAACGGCAGCCATCGTTTCAAAGAAGCTGTTATAGAGCTTCCAATGAGTATGCTAAGATGGACTAAGAAACAAATGACAAACAAAAGCATCGGGGCGTTCCCATAAAGAACGATCTGCATTTGATATTCGGTCAGCAAAGACGTTTTCACATATTCGCCAAGGAAATAAAATAAAAAAGCAAGCATAAGAAAAGCTGCAATTCGGTTCAACATACTCCTTCTGTTACGATGAATCAGTGTAATGGCCATATAAAAGAAAAAATAGGTAGGCAGCAAAATGGTTAAGAAGTCCATGAATTGTGCGCTCATCGTTAAGTGTCCTATCGTTGTCTATAGTCTCACCACAATTATAACTGGTTTTCACCTGACAAAAAACTATTAAAATGTTGGCATAGGTTGCTTTCAGTCACATCTTGACCATCTATGGGATACCTTATAGGATGAAAATCAATACATTCACACCTACCCGGGAGGGATCGATGATGAAGCTGGATTTGGGCTGCGGCACGAACAAGCACCCTGATTTTTACGGAATTGACCGCTATCCGCTGGATGGCGTGGATTTAGTAGGGGATATGAACAACGGCATTCCTCTGCCCGATGATTCGGTAGAATGGGTTATGGCTTGCCGCAGTCTGCCTTATGTACAAGATTTATTTGCAGTGTTGTCCGAAATCTATCGCATTTCCATTCATAAATCGATCGTATGCATACTGGCTCCCTACGCCCACAGCTTCAAGAACGTGACCAACCCCATGCTCCGGCATCGTTTCGACGAGCACACCCCGCGTTATTTCACAAAACATTTTTATCAGCCGCCGCACGGACCCGAATCTCCGGCCGTCCCGCATTATCTCGACCTAGGCGATCTCCCATTCGATTTCCGCTTGATTCGGATGGAATGCTTTTACAACGATATCTTCCACTCGCCTATTTATGAATCCGAAGAACTGGACGAACTTGGGCGGCTTCAGAACAATATCGTGGACGAAATCATGTATCATTTTGTCGTTGTAAAGGAGGACATCTCCCCATTCGAGCTTGACCAATTGTCACGCCAATCCCATATGGAACCCTCCTGCGTACAATCGCTGCGCAAAATCGAAGATCCACCGGAATTAATGGAAGAAGCCGAGCCGCATCTTCCAAAAGAGAGCGAAATCTTACCGCAAATACCCCCGAAACGTTCCTTGGCACAAAGACGCTATCACAAAAAGGCTCCGCGAATTTCAAGCAGCCCCAAGAAACGATTCCGCTATTCTCGATAATTTAATTGCCTTCCCCCCATTTGGACAGACAAAATCAAAAGTTTAGGCTCATAGTTATGAGTTGGTAGAAACTTTTATGGAGTTGTCTTTCGGAAATGGAGGTGAATCAACATTCCACTCATCGTGCGGGCAACTGTTAATGCAACAGGCGCCATTACCTTTACGGGAAACACTTTGGGTCTCAGTCGTTCCGAGGTGTCCGGCGTTCCCGGAACTTCCGATAGCATCGGCGCATTCGTTACAACCAATACCGCCTTGCGATACGGCACCTATCCTTTTGGCACCACGGATAACTACTTGCTTAACAGCTCATCGGCCGTCCTGAATCTTCCCGTGGGCAGCTCTGTGCTTTACGCAGAGCTGATCTGGGGCGGTACTTACGTTAATGGCACCACCAATCTGACGGCAGCCATTAATAATCCGGTATCCTTCACGACACCCGCCGGGACGTCCGATGTATCGCCAGACTCGGCTACGAGCAATATTTTCGACCTGGGCGGAGGGGCCCTTGGTTATGTGCGAACGGCAAATGTGACCTCGCTGGTGCAGCAGGGCGGTGGCGGAACCTATACGACGGGACGGGTTGTAGGCACACTGATCATCAGCAATGATCCAACCGCCAACAATGCCGGATGGACGCTCGGCGTCATCTATCAGAATGCCTCGCTTCCTTTCCGCAATATGTCTCTGCGGGCAGGAGCGGTTCTTGTTCAGAGCACCTCGTCGGCTGTTACGACTACGCTTACCGGATTTTCTACACCGGTATCGGGGGTACTAGGAGGGCGCGCCTTATTCAGCGCCCAAGAGGGGGATGCCAACCGTACCGGCGATCAGGCGCTGTTCGGTCCTACCACATCAACCTTGGTCGCTTTGTCGGGTACGAACAATTTTGCCAACAACTTCTTTGCCTCCCAGATTAACAACGATACCGGAGCGTTGGATACTTCAGGCACCTTCGGGAGCCGCAACCAGACCAACGGCGCTCCTGGCAGCAATATTGTGGGAGGAAGACAAGGCTGGGATATTACCAATGTGGATGTCTCGGCGCGTTTGGTCAATAATCAGACCTCCGCCGTACTTAGGTTAACAACATCGGGCGATGCCTACGTGCTGAACGCCAATGCCCTGCAAATCGATATTAACGCGCCTAGGGTCGGCGTGACCAAATCCGCTAATGTCTCCGGCTCCTTGACCGGCGATACGATCCGATATACGGTTACCGTCACCAATACCGGAACGGCCAATGCGACCGACATGATCGTAACCGACAGCCTCCCAGCCGGGTTAACCTTTGTTGCGGGAAGCGTCACGGTTGCTGGTGTTGCCAGACCGACGGGCGATATTACGGCTGGCGTTCCGGTCGGTACGCTGGTACCGGGTGCTTCCATCGCGGTAGCTTACAGCACGCGGGTAACGTCCATGCCCGGATCGCAGTTGCTCGTCAATACAGCTAATGCCTCCTTCAACTTCCAAAGCGTTGCCGGCGGCCCGATCACCCCTGCCGTGATTCCATCCAACGGGGTAACCGTCCCGGTCTATTCGCCGATTCTGGCCATGAACAAAACGGCAAGTACGGCTAATGCAACTGTAGGCAGCACGGTAACTTACACCATTGTTGTCGCCAACTCCGGCAATATTGCAGGCACGACGACCGTAACGGACCCGATTCCCGCCGGCACTTCATTCGTGCCGAACAGCGTGACCGTGAACGGCGTGACGGTGCCGGGAGCCAATATTGCTACCGGCGTTTCGGCAGGGTCCATTCCGGCGGGCGGCTCTGCCACCGTTACCTTTCAAGTATTGGTTCAAAGTCTGCCTTCTCCGCCGCAGTTGGTGAACCAAGCTAAGGCCGCGTATACGTTCACCGTTCCCGACGGCCGAACCTCATCCGGCTCGGCAGCATCGAACACCGTGACCTTGCCTGTTGCCCTTCCGAATGTAACTGTCGTCAAAAGCGCCAGCGTACCGGACGCTTCTGTCGGGGAGGCTTACACCTACACCGCGGTGATAGCCAACAACGGCACCGTTGCCGTCACGAATGTGACTCTGACCGATGCCATGCCAAGCGGTTCTGTTCTTGTTGCGGGCAGCGTGACCCTGAACGGAACGCCCCAGCCGTCAGCCAATCCTGCAAGCGGCATAACTATCGGCACATTAACTGCGGGCAGTTCTGCAACCGTCGCTTTCCAAGTAACGTCTTCATCGCTCCCCACGCCCGCGCAATTTGTCAACCGAGCTTCCGTGGCGTATAGCTCCGGAACGTTCAGCGGCGTATCGTTGTCCAATACCGTCACCGTCCCGGTCTATCAGCCGATTATCGCTACAGCGAAATCGGTGAACCAGAGCGTCGCCACCGTCGGAGATACGCTGACCTATACGGTATTCGTCTCGAATACCGGTAATTTGGCCGCGCAAGCAACCTTAACCGATACGCTTCCGGCAGGCACCTCCTTTGTACCTGGAAGCGTGACGGTCAACACGGTCTCCATCCCAGGCGCTTCGCCGATTGCCGGCATATCTCTCGGCTCCATTGCGCCAGGAAGCTCTGTTCCTGTCACGTTTCAATTCGTCCTGAACACGCTGCCCTCACCGCCGCGGCTCGTGAATCAAGCAACGGCTGCGTATTCGTATCAATTGCCGAGCGGGCGCCCATTTACAGGTTTTACGTCGCCATCCAATGTGGTCAACATTCCGGCTACCTCGCCAAATCTGACCGTCACCAAAGCGGTTAACAGCACGATTGCCACGATAAACGACATTTTGACATATTCGATCGCCGTCACCAACAACGGCGTTGCAGCCGTTACCAATGCCGTATTCTCGGATACCCTTCCAGCCGATACGGTTTTTGTAACCGGCAGTACCGTCGTGAACGGCATACCCTTGCCAAACGCCGACCCTAGCGGGGGCATCTCGCTTGGAACCATTACCGCAGGGGCAACCGTGCCGATTACCTTCAACGTCCGTGTAGCGGCCGTTGCGCCGACCATTCCGGCACAATTAAGTAATCGGGCCAATGTGGGCTTTACTTCGGGAAGTTTTACCGGCTCCTCCTCTTCAGCGGTGATCACAACGGCCGCCTACTTACCTGTCATTGACATAATCAAGAGCAGCAGCGTCAGCACATTGACCGTAGGCGATACCTTTACGTATTCACTGACTGTCAGTAATGCCGGCAATTACCCGGCTGAAGTTCGCTTGGAGGATATCTTGCCGCCTGAGGTTGCTTTCGTGCCGAATAGCGTAATTATTAACGGCTTCCCGAATCCAGGCGTCGATCCGACTACAGGCATCCCGCTGGACACGGTATCCGCAGGCGAAATTAATGTCGTAAGCTTCTCGGTTACGGTCCTGTCCCTGCCCAATCCGCAGCAGCTCTCTAACCAATCCAATGCGATATACAGCTATACCTTGCCAGACGGAAGAATGTTTGAGAGCAGTTCCGCTTCCAACACGGTCGTCGTCTCCGTATCCGCACCCAATGTCTCCACAATCAAAAGCAGCAACAGCAGCTTATCCGTGGCCAGCGGAGATACGGTCAAGTATACCGTATTGGTCACAAACAACGGGGCGGCTCCGATCAACAACGCGGTCGTAAGCGACATGATGCCGCAGGGCACCAGCTTTATTACCGGAAGCGTGTTTGTAAACGGTGATTCCGTGCCGCTTGCAAATCCAGCTATCGGCATTCCAATCGGTACATTAGCCCCCAGCGCTTCTGCTACCGTAACTTTCGAGGTGATGGTCAACATGCCCACTCCATCCGTAATTTCGAACCAATCTACGGTCAGCTTTACTTCGGGCGCTTTCTCGTCGGCGTCCCAGTCCAACAACGTCAATACCCCCGTTACGCAGCCTGTCATTACGCTGGTGAAGTCTTCGGATACGACCAACGCTTCGGTTGGAAGCTCGGTTACATATTCCGTAGCTGTATCCAACACAGGCAATCTGGCAGCACAGGTTATATTGACCGATGCCATTCCCGCCGGCACAACGTTTATTCCGAACAGCGTGGTCGTTGGAGGCTTGCCTGTAGCTGGTGCCGATCCGGCTACGGGTATTCCGGTCGGGTCCGTGGCTGCAGGGGCAACCGTGCTCGTAACCTTCAGCGTGCTGGTCGCTTCTCTGCCGAGTCCTCAGCAGCTTGCCAACCAAGCTACGGCAGACTATACCTTTGTACCGCCGGATGGACGTACGCTGTCAGGCATTGCTCAGTCCAATATACTGACTATTTCCGTGTCCGCCCCCAATATTTCAATCGTTAAGAGCTCCACGAGGAGCAATACGACAATCGGAGATATCGTTCCCTATTCCGTTAGCGTCACCAATACAGGCATTGCGGCAATAACTAACACGATATTTACCGACCCTATTGCTCCCGGCTCGTCCTTCGTGGCCGGATCGGTTACGATCAACGGCGTGCCTAACACGGCCGCAATACCGGCCGCGGGCATTTCGCTAGGTCCGATCGCGCCGGGAGCAGTGATCACAGTCGCCTTCAACGTCCTGGTGGAATCCCTTCCTCCTTCCGGCTCTCTCATCAACCAATCGTCTGCAACCTTTACTTCCGGTGCCTTCTCGGGGACAGCCTTCTCCAACACGAACGTCACACCGGTTAACCAACCGATTGTGACAGCTTTGAAATCAGCGGGGGTCACGGCCGCAACGGTTGGGGATACGCTGAATTACACCATTGCCGTTACGAATTCCGGTAACTACGCCGCTACGGCAACCGTAACAGACACCATTCCGACGGGAACCTCTTTTATTCCGAACAGCGTTATCGTGAATGGCGTGCCTCATGCCGCAGAATCGCCCGTAACGGGAATCGCTGTCGGCTCCGTTGCACCGGGAGCAACCATTCAGGTTACCTTCTCCGTCTTGATCGATTTCCTGCCTACGCCGCAGCAGCTTCTCAATCAAGCCTCGGTCAGCTTCGCGTACACGCTGCCTGACGGACGTCCGTTCAACGGCTCGATTACGTCCAATACAGTTACGGTCGGCGTAACCGCACCGAACGTTTCTGTAGTCAAGACAACGCTCACTACCGCCTCCACCGTTGGCGACACTATCGCGTACAACATTAATGTAACGAATAACGGAATTGCGGCAATTAGCAATACACTGTTAACCGATCCGCTTCCTGCAGGCACTGCTCTAGTTCCGGGCAGCGTGACCGTCAACGGCGTAACTCAGCCATCTGCAAATCCGGCAGCAGGCATACAGCTCGGCGATATAGCGGCGGGAGCCTCCGTCCCGGTCACCTTCAGCGTCACGGTTACTTCGATTCCGAATCCGGCTGTCGTCAATAACCAGTCGTTCGTCAGCTTTACTTCCGGCGCCCTCTCGGCAACGGCATTCTCGGAAATTATAGCTACGCCGGTGTTCCAGCCATCTCTGACCGTCAACAAAACAGTCAGCAGCACGAACGCCACTGTCGGAGATACTATTGTGTACTCGTCAACGATTACGAACGGCGGAAATATCGGAGCACCGACTACGCTGACCGATCCGATTCCGGCCGGAACCACTTTGGTACCGAACAGCGTACTGTTGAACGGCGCCAGCTTGCCCGGTGCAGACCCTGCCGCAGGCATACCGCTTGGCGTGGTTGCGCCTGGAAGCCCCGTTACGTTAATGTTCTCTGTCATCATCACATCTTTGCCGCCAACCCAGCAGCTGGTGAATCAGTCTACGGCGGGCTTCAGCTACACGTTGCCGGATGGACGCGTCTTTACGGGATCGGCCCAGTCGAACACAGTCACCTCGACCGTTTCTTCGCCAAATGTGACTACGGTCAAGAGCACAACCTTTACAGCAACAACGATAGGCGACATTGTTCCTTTCTCCGTTACCGTAACCAACGCCGGAATTCAAAACGTTACAGACGCTACTCTGTTTGACCCAATCCCTGCCAATACGGCGTTTGTTCCAGGCAGTGTCAGCGTAGACGGCGTCCCTCGTTCCGGCAGCAATCCGGCATCCGGTATCCAGCTTGGAACGATTGCGCCTGGCGGCAGCGTTGTGGTCACCTTCAACATCACCGTCACGTCCTTGCCGACTTCCGGCTCCTTCAGCAACCAAGCTACCGTCAGCTTCACGTCCGGCGCGTTCTCGGGAACATCTCTGTCCAACACGGTTACGCTGCCTGTAGCGCAGGCGATTATCGGCGTTGTCAAGAGCTCCAGTGTACCTGTCGCGACAGTAGGCGATACCGTCGTCTACTACTTGAACGTCACCAATACCGGAAATACGACAGCTACGGTTACGCTCACGGATCCGGTTCCAGCCGGAGCGGAGTTTGTTCCCAACAGCGTCATTATCAACGGCGTGCCTCAGCCAGGCGTGGATCCCGACATGGGCATCGTAGTCGGTACCGTTGCGCCTGGAGGAACGATTACGGTTACGGTTTCCCTTCAAGTAACCATCGAGACGCTGCCGTCTCCGCAGCAGCTGGTCAACTCGGCCGTGGCTAACTTCTCCTTCTTGCTTCCCGACGGAAGAACGGGCATCGGCTCGGCGCCGTCCAATACCGTTGTCATTCCGGTATCTTCTCCGGATGTCAGCGTGGTCAAGAGTACGCTCGCTGTTGACGCTGTTTCCGGAGATGAGATTACTTACTCGATTCTTGTTACGAATAACGGCATTTCCACCGTCAACAATGTCGTGGTCATTGACCCGATTCCGGTCGGCAGCACCTTTGTCGCGGGCAGCGTCACCGTGGATACCGTATCGGTTCCGACGGCGAATCCTTCGGTCGGCATCGCCATAGGCTCCATATTAGCAGGAGCCACATCAACCGTAACCTTCAAGGTGCTTGTGTCATGACACCCGATATGGCCAAGGAAGAAATTCTGCTGAACCAATCGCGGATTCTTTATAACGCAGGCGGTACTGCATTCGTTACGTATTCCAACACGGTGAGCACGCCTATCGTTGGCCCTGTCATCACCTTGGTCAAAAGCTCGGAATCGACTCAAGCCTTTCCCGGCTTGCCGGTCATATTCGCCGTCAACATCACGAATACGGGCAACCGGGAAGCGGATATCACCATCTATGACCTGCTGCAGGAAGGAACGGAATTCGTCCCCAACAGCGTACACCTGGATGGCGCGCCTCTTCCGGGCGCCAATCCCGTGACCGGACTGTATCTAGGCAGACTCGGACTGAATCAAGCCGTGAGAATTACTTTCCAACTTATGACCTCCATGCAGATAACGAGCGAGCAGCTTGGTAATCAAGTCCGGGCAGATTATACGTTCCTCGCGGCTGGAGGGCGGTTAGTGGAGGACAGTGTTTTTTCCAATACCGTCACGCTTCCGGTCATCCGAATGAATAAACCGGATGTAACGATTACCCTTACGGTGAACAAAACCCTCGCAAGTCCGGGGGAAACCCTTCGGTATACCGCACGTGTATCGAACAATGGGGATGTCGCCGCTGATGTGATTCTGTTCGCCGTCATACCGGGCGGCACGCTATTCGTTCGTAACAGCATTACCTTGAACGGCGTTATGCAAAGCGGGGAATTGGTGACGACAGGTATCGCGCTAGGAACGGTTGCCCCTAGAAAGCAGTCTGTCGTCACCTTCGAGGTGATGATTACAGGCAGCAATATTGTGTCGCCGGCTCAAGTTTTAGTTAACCAAGCCAGCACGGAAGGCACTTACAGAAGTACGGGCGGAACCGTTGCACGACTGGATCCTTCGTTTTCCGGAACTGTTTCAACAGAGGTCTGTTATCCGCACTTTCAGCTTGAAGTAACGACGAATCCTCTCGTCGTAGAACCAGAGGCGGTTGTCGATTATAACGTCGTGCTGACGAATACCGGGAATTGGGCAGCGGATGTTACTCTGAATCGCCTTACGATCAGGCAAACCTCCCTGATACGCGGATCGATCCGCATAAATGGGGTGCCTGCCGCAGATCCGGATGCCTCCGGCTCCATTTCTTTGGGGTATGTGTCGCCGGGAAGCGCCGTTCAAATCAGCTATCAGATTTTTGTGAGCCCGCTTGTAACGAGTCATGTCCTACGAGGGATTGTCACAGCTCACTATTCGTATGAGCTGAACGAAATCTATCATCATGGAGAAGTCAACTCCAACGGTTACGTCATTTACATTGAAAATTCGGATGAATAAGAAAGGTGCCCCTCGGGGCACCTTTCTTTGTTGTTTCCGGCCATGTCTTATACGATTACTCGTACAATCTTCTGACTCGAGCGCTTTTTGTCTATGAAAATAGAAAGCCGAAAATCGCACGGCCGCATCAATGGTTGTTTGTATCTCTGCTTGGTCACTACTTAATCCCTACTTGGCATCCCGGAATTCGCTTGGCGACAATCCTACCTTCTTTTTGAAAATTTGACTGAAGTAACGGGAGTCGTGATAGCCGACCCTTTCCGCTACCTCATAGTTTTTTAGATGCGTTTGCTTGAGCAGTTTTTTGGCGTTGGATATGCGAATGCGGGTCAGATACTCTATAAAAGTGACACCCATTTTTGATTTGAATAAGGCGCTTAAATAGGCGGGAGTAATGAACACTTTATCGGCTACGTAATGCAGCGATGCCCGGCTATATTCCTCCTCCATTAGGGTAACTGCTTTTTTAATGATCGTGCGATCGATGCTGTCGGCGGCGCAGGATATCCCCCTCATTCCTTTGATCGCCTCGAGAACCGCATCTTTCATCTCCTCCAACGTCTGCAGCTGCATGAGCGCCGTAATATTCGGCGTGCTGCATAGATTCGGTTGACCGAGTGCGGATTTGACCCGAAGCTGCAAGCTAATTAGAAGTTGAAGCGTCGCGTCTACGACTTTATTGACCTGAAGCGGACCGTTTCGAGTCAACGTATAGTAGAAGTCATCCACGGCTCGTCTCGTTGCTGACTCTGATAGGGAGTCTCTAGTCAGTAGCTGTAGAAGCTCATCCTCCTTCACTAAGGGATATTCCGCGTCGCTTGCATATTTAACAATGCTGTTATAGTAGATAGGCTGTGAATGGGTTTGATAGAATCGGTGTTTCATTGCGAAGAGTGCTTGCTCGTAACAATCATGTAAATCCGATAGATTCGGATTAGGATTACTAATGCCAAGCGAAATCGATGGAAGATTGATATTATGCTCTTGGTTGCAAATGCGGTCGTACAGCTCTGCTATGGATTCGCGATCGTCCCAAGAGAATACGACTCCGATATGCCCCTTGTCATCAGGAACGACAGCAGTGTTCCCGGGTCCTAGCCGCTTGATGACGGCATACAGTTCATCCGAGTCGCATCTACGAGACCATAAATCCGTTTCCGCGGTGCTCACGCTGAACAAAGCCAGAGCAGGGTATGCGTAATAAGCGTGGAGCCCGCTCTCTTCCAGTCTCCTCTTCACATCTCCGGCAGCAAAGCCTTTACCGGGAAGCAGGTCATTCAGAGTTCGGGCGAATACGGAAACGATTGCCCCTTGCTTCATAATCGGCACTCCTCTCTCTGAGAAAGGATAATGAATCGATTGCGCATGCTTGCTAGTCTCCGGTGTAATTTTTGTAGAAACCTAATCCCCTGATCAGCTTCTTTTCCGTAAGCTCGACGTCGCCCGACTTGATGAGGTGCAAAATTTCGCTATGCGAGTCAGGAATCGAGTAGCCTTGGTGATCCTTGTTCGTTACCGTAATAAAACGCATAATCTTTGATTTGATGCTGTTCCAAATGTCGTATAGCAACGCGTTTCCGCTCCGCAAATAAAAATAGCCGTGAAAGCCCATATCCAATTCGACCAGCCGATACGGATCCCCTTTATCGATCGCTTCCCGCATACCCGCTATAACGTCCTCCAGATAAGCGATATCCTTCGGCTCCAACACCTTCATCGTGGCGCGAAGCGCGTGTCCCTCGACCAGCATCCGAAGCTCGTAAATGTCGCGGATTTCCTGGGCTGTAATCTCGGATACGGACGACCCTTTGTTCGCTTTGCCGACAATGAGCCCTTCCTGCTTCAGCCGCTCCAGCGCTTCTCTGACGGGCGCTTGGCTGACGCTGAATTGCTTGGCGATATCCATTACGATCATTCGGTGTCCGGGCAGCAGCTCACCCTTCATAATCTGCCTCTTTAACGTGCTATAGACATGCTCGCTAAGAGAGATTGGACTTTGCAACGAACTGGCTGTTTCGATGGACACAGGCTTCCACCACCTTAAAAGTTGGTATTTTTCGTAAATTATCGATAATCGATAATATGATGCTAAGCGCTTACAACAAGAAAGTCAAGATCATAATTATAAGCCTGTATTCCCCCTCATTAACCGTAAAAAAACAAACAAAATGATAATTTTACAGCATCGCTTTTCGCTTATGCACATCGGTAAGATGGTCATGTAACGAGAATCAAAGCGCAAACGGAGTCCATGATTTTTAAGGAGGTATACACGGGTGCCAAGGAAAGTGGTCTTCATAGCGGATGCCGACAGCCTGTCCGGCAAGGCGCTAATCGAGCGGTTCGGCCAAGGCGGAGCGGATCTGATTCTGAACAGTCTTCAAGACGATAAGGAATGGGACAATGTACTCGTTTCCTGCGAAGCCGCCGGCTCCAGAGTACTCGTTACCCACGCCGACCTATGCAGCAGCCGCGGGCTAACGGACATGTTGGACGAAGCTGATAAGCTGCTTGGTCCGGTAGACGTCATGATTCACAATTGCAGCGTCATAAAACCGGTTCATGTCGAAAGCGGCGAAGAATCGATATTTGTCGAAATGATGGAGGCAAATGCAAAATCGGCCTTCTTCTGTACGCAGGCGATCGGCAAGCGGATGGCAGCCAGAGGGAGCGGCAGCATCATCTTCGTCAGCTCTATTCATAGCGAGAAGCCGACCGGTGCCTCCTTCGCTTACAGCGCCTCGCAAGGCGCGGTGAAAATGCTTGCCCATGAGGCGGCGTTGTTTCTTGGGAGGCACGGCATTCGCGTCAACGTCATCGAGATGGGTCCAATCGAAGGGGCTGACGTTACGTTTCAAAGCGATCTATCCGGGCTTTACGACGATTACCGGTACAAGGTTCCCGGGACCAAGCTCGTCACGGAGGCCGACTTGGCCGAGCTGGTTTTCTTCCTTGCGGGGGATGGATCGGCTTATTTGAACGGAGCCGATATTAGGCTGGACGGAGGTTTCCTCTTGCATTACATGGACATTCGAATGAATAAGCCTGCCGAAGGGGGGACGAAATCGCAATGAGCCAAAGCTTGATTGGAAAATCGGCACTCGTCACCGGCGCGGGAACGGGCATCGGCAAAGGCATAGCTTGCGAGCTTGCGCGGCGCGGCGCGAAGGTTGCCATCCACTACAACTCCAGCGATACCGGAGCCAAGGATACGCAGCAACGCATCGAGGAGCTCGGCGGCCAGTGCATGCTCGTGCAAGCCGACATCGCCGATCGGGAGCAGATCGTTCGAATGGTCGATACGGCTGCGACAGCGCTTGGCGGCATCGACATATTGGTCAACAATGCCGCGCTGCAGCTTAATATCAACTGGTTCGAATATACGGAAGAGCTGTACGACCGAGTGATGAACGTTAATCTGAAAGGATACTGGCAATGCATGCAGGCGGTTATTCCTTATATGAAACAAAGAAATTTTGGCCGTATCATTAACATCTCCTCTGTTCATGGCAAACGACCGACCGATTTCGACGCCGTTTACTGTATGTCGAAAGGCGGCATCAAGATGCTCGGCAGGGAAAGCGCCATAGAGCTAGCGCGTTATGGCATTACAGTCAATACGATTGCTCCCGGCGCGATCGACGTCGGCAAGTTCAAATCGCACAAGGAGCCGAGCCGCAGAAAATTCCCGCTCGGACGTGTCGGACTGCCGAAGGATGTCGCTTCGCTCGCCTGTTATATCGCTTCGGACGAAACCTCGTTTATGACAGGCGCCACCGTTCGCGTGGACGGTGCCGGCATGTTGATGTAATCGCATGATTATGCCAAATACCTATAATCCGCAAAGGAGCTATTTCCATGACTCAACCGGAAACCTATGAAAGCACATTGTCCTACGTCAACACCTACTCGGGGCCGTCGGAGCTTCGCATTACCGACATTCGTTTTGCCGATATTGCCGGCGCACCTATGCACTGCAGCCTGATCAAAGTGTTCACGAACCAAGGCATCGTCGGTTTCGGCGAAGTGCGGGACGGAGCCGACAAACAGTTTGCCCTGCAGCTCAAGAGCAGACTTCTCGGCGAAAATCCGTGCAATATCGACAAGCTATTCCGCAGAATCAAGCAATTCGGCGGGCATTCAAGGCAAGGCGGCGGCGTAAGCGGCATCGAGATCGCCCTTTGGGACATCGCCGGCAAAGCCTATGGCATGCCAATCTATCAAATGCTTGGCGGCAAATTCCGGGATCGGATCCGCATGTACTGCGATACCGACGTAGACGGCAAAGCTACCGGCACGGCAATGGGCTTGGCCTTGCAAAAAAGGATGGAAAAAGGCTACACGTTCCTCAAAATGGATCTCGGCATCAATCAAATTATTCATGAGCCAGGAACGCTGAGCGCGCCGCTTGGATTTCTGGATGAAATGAAGGCGTTGTCCAAGGCTTGGTATTCCCGCAAAGGTTCGAATCTACCGGAGCATGAGCTGCGGGAAGCGCGCAACCGCCACTACGATATATACAACATCGCGCATCCCTTCACAGGCATTCATGTTACCGAGAAAGGCCTCGACATGCTGGAGCAATACGTTGCCGAAGTACGCGCGGTCATCGGCTATGAGGTTCCGCTTGCCATCGACCATTTCGGACATATCGGCTTGCAGGACTGCATCAAGCTGGGTCGCCGCATCGACAAATACAATCTGGCTTGGATGGAGGACATGATTCCTTGGCAGTACACGAATCAATACGCGCAGCTCGCAAGCGCGGTGACGACTCCCATCTGTACCGGCGAGGACATTTACTTGAAGGAAAACTTTAGGCCTCTACTGGAAGCCGGCGGCGTATCCGTCATTCACCCTGACGTGCTGACGACCGGCGGCATATTGGAAACGAAAAAGATCGGCGACATGGCTCAGGAATACGGCGTCGCAATGGCCATCCATATGGCGGAAAGCCCGATCGCCTGCCTAGCGGCTGTTCACGTCGCAGCCGCCACCGAAAATTTCCTGGCGCTGGAATACCATTCCGTCGATGTCGAATGGTGGGATGATCTCATTGTCAGCAAGCTGCCGAAGCCGCTTGTCCAGAACGGATTCATCCACGTGCCAGATGCGCCTGGTCTAGGCATCGAGGAGCTTAACGACGAGGTCATCGCTGCGCATCTGCATCCGGAAATTCCCGGACAATGGCAACCTACCGACGAATGGAACGGCTATTGGTCCAATGACCGGCTTTGGAGTTAAATTGGTGCTAATCAAAGCACAATACAATAGATCGAGGTGTCCACTATGAAATTCAATAATGCAGAAGATACAATACAGCTGTCACCGCTATGGCAAGGCGAACGCTTCCCGGACGGCCGTCCCAAAGTGCCGTCCAACGTGCTGGAACGTTTAAGCCGCATTACGCTCGAGGAAGCTTGGGGACCGCTCTGGTCTCGAGGGTATCACTATCAATTCGAGGGTGATTTCAAGATCATTCATCCGAACAAAGTAATGGTCGGCCGCGCGGTGACAGCCGTCATGGTGCCTAAGCGGCCGGACTTGCATGATACGCTGATGAATTACGGCCACGAGCAAGAGGGACGCAGAGGCTTTTTCAACCAATGGGTCATCGATTCGCTGGAAGAAGAGGACGTCGTCGTCATCGATATGTTCGACAAAATCTATCAAGGTACTTATGTAGGAGGCAACCTGTCCACTGCTATATCTACCCGTACAAAAACGGGCGGCGCGGTTATTTGGGGCGGCATTCGAGATAATCAGCAAATTACGCAAATCGAAAACATCAATGTCTACTATCGAGGCAGCGACCCGACCGCGATCGCCGACGTAACGATGGTCGGCATGAATGTTCCGGCCCGCATCGGGCGCGCAATCTGTCTCCCGGGCGACGTCGTGCTCGGCACGCCGGCGGGCGTTATCTTCATCCCTGCCCACTTGGCGGAGCTCACCGCAGCTAATGCGGAGAAATCGCAGGTGCGCGACGTATTCGGCTTTGCGCGTCTTAACGCCAATATCTACACGACGGCGCAAATCGATGCAGCCTGGACGACTGCCATGTGGCAAGATTTCATGCAATGGTTTGATACGGACACTGCCGCTGCTCCTTATCAGCATTTGACGTGGGCGCATGAGCTGGACGAAGCGCGGCGAAACGAAAGCAATGGTCCTTCCAGCGATGTCCGACTTTGAATTAACGACAACAAGAGGGTGCCCTTTGGGGACACCCTCTTGTTGTTAGATTGTACTAAATCTTGCTGACTACTTCCCTATTCTGAAGCAAGGCTACCAGGTAAGCCAATGTCAATCCTTGCCCCCAGCCTTGCACTCTCTTCTTGGAGATGACTTTATAATCCTCTGAACTATACATGACCGCCGTACCTGCAGATACATTGCGAACCGAACCGTCTTCATCAATGTTGGCCAATATCCCTTTATAAGCTTTGGCCATATAGTCTTGATGAAGGGGATGCGCATAGGATACCAGCGCGGCAGCAATACCTGCGGAGGCAGACGTTTCCTCATAGGAAGTGTCATCATTCAATACCGTGCGCCACAGACCGTCCGGTGATTGCAGCCTCGCTAGAGAGCTTAATTGATCGCCAAGCGCACCGCCGATTTGCATCCACATCGGCATGAAGGGATTCAGCATTTTGTAAGATTGTGCCATCGTATAAGCGGCCCACGCATTAGCTCTGCCCCAGTAAATGCCGGACAGATGATCTTGCCTCACATTATCCCAGGCGTGATAGAATAAGTTCGTCTTGGTATCCTGCAAATATTCTTCATGCCAGTAAAATTGATTAAGCGCATCGTCGATGTATTCCTTTTTGTCTAGTTTGAATCCAAGGCGAAGCAGGAAATAAGCTGCCATGAACAACGTGTCCGCCCACGCCTGCTCCGGAAAATCATTTTTGGACGATACCGTATGCTGAAACACGCCATTCCCGAATCGGATCGCTTCCTTGCTTAAATATTCAGCTTTCATCAAAGCCAAATCCAGATACTTCTTGTCTCCCGTGGCTTCATGCAGGGTCAGCATCGTATGGCCCATGGCACAAGCATTAACCATCATTGGCGGCAGACCGAGCTCCAAATATTCATCCACCCATTTGACTAGAAAATCGATGTATTCTTGATTACCCGTTACTTCCCATGCTTTGCAAATCCCGTAATAAGCTACCCCGCATGACCAATTCCAAGTGAAATCCATGTTCATGGTTCGGCGAACTACTCGGTCAATAAGTTCTTTTACTTCCGCTTCGTTGCATTCGAATTTGCGCATATCATCTATTCCTCCATATCCTTTCTCTTGTCCAAAGAAACGATTCTCATGCTTCAAGATTAACATGAAGATAGGAGTGATTTCTCCGCATTTATACACATCTATTCTCCAAACCCCGCAAATATTGATATAATAAAAACAGTCTAACGTCAGTGAAAGGAGCTTTCCATATGACTGTTCAATCACTTCCCGACACACTGCTTCTCGGCTCAATAAACGAACCCTTGTGGATTGAATTCGACCGGAGATTCGGCCATCATTCCATGACGAACACCCACTACCATAAGTCGTACGAAATTTATTATTTATACAGCGGAGAGAGGAACTTCTTTATCGGAGACTCCGTCCACCATGTTCACCCTGGCGATATGGTGCTCATCGACTCCGACGTCGTCCACAAAACGTCAGGGCTCAGCGAGCCCAATCACGTACGGGTCGTTCTTCATTTCGGTGAAGCCTTCTTTAAGGGCATTTCGCAGGAGGATATAGATCTGCTTTTGGCCCCCTTCCATGTTGGTCATCCGCTAATCAGACTGAACCTGCAAGAACGGATGCACGTGGAAGAGCTGCTTGGTTCTCTGTTGACCGAACTAAACGAGGAGCCTCCAGGTTATCAACTGCATATCCGGAACATGGCTATTGAATTAATGCTGTTCACCGCTCGCCACATTCGGAAGCGCAAGACATTGCCTAATATGGAGCTTACACCCGTCCAGCAGAAAGTAACGGATATTATACGCCACATTAATCTGCACTACCGTGAACCGCTCCATTTGGACGATATCGCCAACCATTTTTATATTAGCAAAGGCCACTTGTGCCGTGTCTTCAAGGAAGTTACAGGCTTTGGCTTTACCCAATACATCAACATTACCAGGGTCAAAGAAGCCGAAAACTTGCTGCGCGAAACAAACTGGAGCATTACTCAAGTGTCGGAACACTGCGGATTCGAGAACTTCTCCCACTTCGGCAGAGTGTTCAAAAAGCTGTCTGGCCTATCTCCCCGTACGTATCGAAAAGAACGATCCCGACCGGTCTAAATATAATATGAGCATTTCAAAAGTAATTATTTGACATCGGCGCCGCTTCAATGTTATATTGTGCATACACAACATACACAATTATGGAGCGGAGGTACGATATGCTGGCCTTAGAGATTAGAGCTTTAAACAAAAAGTATGAGCATTTTCAATTGAAAGACGTGTCTTTTCAACTGGAAAAAGGTTATATTATGGGCTTTATTGGAGCCAATGGCGCAGGAAAAACTACCACTATCAAATCCATCCTTAACTTGACTCGAATGGATAGCGGCGAGATTCGTATTTTTGGAAAAGATTTGATCAAACACGAAGTCGAACTAAAACAAAATATCGGCTCGGCGTTTGGGGATATCGATTTCTACACGCGCAGCAAAATCAAGACCTTAACGAACGTAATCAAAAAGTTCTATCGCAATTGGGATGATCAAGCCTATCATAATTATCTAAAAAAATTTAACTTGAATGAGAATAAAAAAATTGCCGAGCTATCCACCGGAATGAAAGTAAAATACAACTTGGCCTTAGCTTTATCGCATGGCGCAAAAATCCTTATCCTGGATGAGCCTACGAGCGGACTTGATCCGGTTGCGAGAGATAATCTGCTGGATATTTTTCAAGAGCTGGTCGAAGATGGCGAAATCACTATCCTGTTCTCCACCCATATTACTTCCGACTTGGAAAAGTGCGCGGACTATATTACTTACATCCATAACGGACAAATTATAAACAGCTCCGAAAAAGAACAATTCATCGACACCTATCGTCTGGTGAACGGGAGCAAAGAGCAATTGGATTCGATCAAGGACAAGTTGATTTCCTATAAGAAAAATTCATTCGGCTTTACTGGCTTGATCCATACGAGCGATTTCGATTTCTCTTCGGATATCAAATCAACCGCGCCTAATCTCGAAGAGATCATGATCTACTTCTCGAAAAAGGAGGATAATGATGTATAACTTACTGATGAAAGAAATGAAGTTAGGCATAAGTCCCTTCTTTTATGTGATGCCTTTCTTGACGGGCGCCTTAATGTTTATTCCCTCATGGTTGTATTTCCTAGTCATCCTTTACTTTTGCTTCATTACGATACCGAATATGTTCGCAGGCTATAAAACGCAAAACGATCTCATATTTACGAGCATACTGCCTGTAACCAAAAATGACATGGTCAAAGCAAGGGTATCCGTTATTGTCATTATGGAATTGCTGCACCTTGTAGTCGCCATGATCTTTGGCTTCATCAGTATCCGCTTATATCCGAATTTGATCTACTATTTCTTCCAGCCCTCGTTAGGATTCTGGGGACTATGCTTCGTCATGGTTGCGATCTTCAACATCATCTTTATATCCATGTATTATAAAACAGCCTACAAATACGGCGCTGCGTCGATTGTTTCCATAACGGCTGCCATTTTGTTCGCCATTGGGGCGGAATGGCTCGGCATACAGAATTCGTTCGTGCATGATCTTTTCAAAGGAACCGGTGCCGATAATCTCGCTCTTCAGTTTGGAATCCTGATCACGGGCATCGTCATATTCGCGATTTGTACGTATATCGCTTATCGTATTGCCATTAAACGGTTTGAGAAAGTGGAAATCTAATGAACATAGCTATATCGAACACCTCTGAGAAGCCTATATATCAGCAGCTTTTTGAACAAATCAGCGCACAAATCCTGAAGGGCGAACTAGAAAACGGATATAGCTTGCCTCCCATACGCCAAGCGGCCACGGAGCTTCGCGTCAGTATCATTACCGTCAAAAAAGCATGGGAGGAGCTCGAGCGGCTTGGTTTGATCTACACCGTAACCGGCAAAGGTTGTTTTGTTACCGAGCTCTCCCCCGATGAAATGCTTCAAAGACGCAATGATATAATCCTGAAGCAAATGGTCATCGACACCTCTTATTACAAATCCTTCGGGCTTTCTGTAGAGGAAGTGTTTGAGCTTTTGAAGGAAATTTATTGATTATAATTTAATTAGAAAAAATCAGCAAACAAAAAAACGCATCCCTCAGGGTGCGTTTTTTCAACTAATATTACACCGTAAACTTCTCGTTATTTTGAGTAGTTGAGGAGCTCTCCTCTGCGACACTCAAGATCGCATCCATAGATTGAATCGTCATCCTCCTCTGCCAGATATTTTTCCACAGCCTCATTATTTCTAAAATATAGTCGTTTTACAGATCGAGACCTAGATCAAGTACGATGTTCAGCATCCGCATGATGATCACCACCGACTGATTACGGGAAGCGGTATCCTCCGGTGTGAACTTGCCGTCGCCGACACCGTTCACGATGCCCGCTCGGCTAAGCTGATCGATATGGTCTGCAGCCCAATGGCCGCTAATATCGGAGAACTTTGATACTCCGTTAGCCTCGCTCATGTTCAGCACACGAGCTAGCATTGCAGCCATCTCGGCGCGAGTGATCCCTTGGTTAGGATTGAACGCGCCATTGCCTGCACCATATACGATACCTGCGCGATGCAATGCTCTAATGGAGGCATCCGCCCAGTGACCATCCGTGTCGGAGAAGGAACCGTCCTCTCCTGTCGTATCCATACCTAACGCGCGAACGATCATCGCAGCGAATTCAGCTCGAGTTACATGATCCGAACCTTTGAACTCACCGTTAGGATCGCCTTCGACAATGCCAAGCTGCGAAGCATATTCGATTGCTTTTGCAGCCCAATGCGTCCCCGGTACGTCAGAGAAGTTGATCGGCGGATTCGCTTGCAGCGCTTGCTGTATTTTAGCCTTTATCTGCTCTGCGTTCGCGATGGCTTTGTTCAGTACCGGCTTCTCCGGAGTGGGCTTCTGTTCCGCGGTACCGGAATCCGTTGACGAGTCAGGATCCGTCGGAGTTTCCGGATTCGGTGTCGGATTTGGCGTCTGCTTCGTCGTCACCTTAATCTTCAGTTCCGCTGGCTCGCCTGCGCTGAATACGAAGGTCAGGACATCATCATTCGATAGCGTTGCCAAGTAGCTCTTCTTGATCGTAACCGCTTGCTTGCCGTCCGAAGTTGCAGCGGCGAGGCTGTAGTCGGTGTCAGCAAGTACAGTATCACCCTTCTTGATTCCCGTGAGCGTGTTTCCTTTTAATATAACCGTCACCGTGATGTCAGCTCTAGCATTCTTATAGAACGTTGCCGTCGTCGCCGAAAGCGTAGAATTCACTGCTGGCGCATCCGTATAATAGAGGTTGGGCGCCGGAAGCTGCATCGCCTGAACTTCGTCTCGTATGTCTTCACCCAGGTAGAAGCTCAAATGCTCCGGCTGGTTGTACATAGCGTTCTGCGAGTTCGCCGCCAAACGATACTGCGGATCATGCATCAGCGTGAAAATCACATTGTCCGTCGGAATATCCGTCGTGTAGATTCTTAAAGAATTGTTGTCGCTAGTGCGAACAAGAACCTCATCGCGCCAGTCTCCGAGGATATCGGCGATCAGGCTTGGATTCGCCTTTGTTCCGTTGTTGGAATAGGTTCCGGTCAAAGTCTGAAGCGTTGTAAGCTCGCTGTTCCCGGTTTCAATCTCATAATTAAACTTCGTGATGGATGGCGCGCCTGTTGTGGTCGAATTATCCGGCCCGTCAAAGAACTCGCTAAGCAGGTCTCCGTCCCAATACAGGATGAAGTTAACGGGAGCCTTGTTAGCTACGCCAATGCCTCCGACATCGGTTGTAATAACCTCGCCGCTCACAACATTGTACATAGGCGTCGATATTCCCCAAACCTCGAATCCCGGCAAAGGAGTTACATTCGCCGCAACGCCGCGCCCAACATCGCCTAGGTTTGCCGCATACGTCCACACAGGCTCCCCTGTGGAACCGCGAACCAAGGTTACATTGTTCGGAGGTCCGGCTTCATGCGGCTGGAACACATAGATCTCGTTGCTGCCCGGAACCATTGCGGCTACGTGCAGGGCGTCACCGTGACCCGCAGCTGCTGTACCCCTAGTTCCATTGGTGCTCCACAGGAGCGTTCCGTCTTGGTCGATCGTGACGCCGCCCAGCACCACCTCGGTATAACCGTCAAAATCCACATCGGCAATCTGTAAGTTATGATTGCCTTGATTACTGCCGGCGTTCCAATTCGCTAGCGTAAACGTCCAGAGTTCCACAATGTTGCCGTCTATGAACTGATAAGCAGCCGCAAAATGCGGACCGTAGTGACCTCGCACCTCGATAACCGTAGGATAAGGCTCCGCGCCATGCTCGCCATTCTTAGGCATATAGGCCACCGCTCCGTTGAAGCGATCGCTGCGGTTATTGTTGGTGTCGCCCCAGTTGGAGGTTATGTTGTACGGCGCAAAATAATCGACCGTATCAGCCGGCGTGCCTGTTTCGCCGTTGAATACCGTTAAGGTTTCCGGGCCGGACGCCACTCTGCCAAGCGCCGTATTGTTAACCTGGTTATCATTTGCCGGGTTTTGAAGTCCGCCTACCCATACCGCTTCGGGGTCGCCCAGTACCCAAGCCGGAGTGTCTGACAGGTCATCGATCGTACCATCCGCTTTAGGAAGATAACCCCTAGTTCCGTCTGCTGTTTTAACCGAGAACTCGGCTTTTCCGTCCTGATTCAGATCATAGAAGTTAAACGCGCTGTGATGCGCGCTGGACACGATATTGATACCCAGATTGATTCTCCAAAGCAGTTTACCCTCAAGGGTATACAAGTCGAATATCGTCTCGCCGGTGTGCCTGTTTGCGAGGCCCGGGTCTTGAGCCTGAGACGGATACCATTTTACAAGAATCTCATACTGCCCATCGCCATTAACATCCGCTACGGAAGTGTCGTTGGCTGTGTAGGTAATAGGATCCGCACTGGATGTCGCGCCGTAAGCAAGCGCCGGGTTGGGACGATCCGCCGGCCTCTGCATGGGAATGTCGATATAATTGTTCGCCCATGCGGTTGCAGGATTGCTTGTTGCCCCGGTAGTTACCGTCTCTATCACGTAGACGTCACCGGCTGTACCGCCTGCGTCAACATAATCCAGCACAGCAACCGGTGACGTGTTGACCTTATCGCCGTTTCTGTACACGTTAAATGTTAAGCCCTTGTTATACTCCGAAGCGAGCAATCGCCATGTGACAAGTATGCCTTCTCCGCTGTTTACCGGAATGGCTACTACTCCTCTGTCCAACCACTCCATAGAGTATGGCTCGGATGAAATTTTGTCTTCATGGCGGTTCTCAATGTAAAGCTTCGCTGAAACTCCCATTCTGTTGACCGCTACGCCAGGAACATCCGCAAGCGTTCCTACATAGGAGAATACGCCCTGCTTATTCGGGTCATAAACCAACTCCGCGGCTGTTGCAGACCATGGGGCTTCCGTTAATTCCCAGGTTACGCCTACCGATTCGGTAGTGCCGCCCGCCACCTTAACATTAACGGTTGCCGGCAGGTTAAGCCCTGCCTCATCAGCCAAATCCCCGATGTAAACCGTCTTAAACCAGCTCTGCCATGTATTATTGTCCGCCGCCCCGGGACGCTCCGGCAAGAAGTCATAGGGCAGCACTTCTGTAATCGTGTCCGATGAAAGAGGTTTTGTAAAGAAGTACAAGTTATCGACGCCATTATCTACAACGCCGAGGTTGTTTCCTCCAGCGCGCTCGCCAGTAAGAACGAACGAGCTTATCTGGCTTCCCTCAAAAGGAACCGTCAGCACCGACGGCTCCGCCGCGGCATTATCCCTCGGAACAAGGGAAACCGTAGCGATCATCGTATCAAAATCAAACTCTATGCCTACCGTATACCATATATTAACCTCGTTATAAGTAAACGCTTGGTAACGGTTGCTGCTCCAAAAATTAGCCGGGTTAGAGCCGGTCGGTCCCGGTAAAGCCCCTGCAAACGCGCCTATTGTCCTTGCGCCGTTATAGGTGCCTGTTCTTAAACTGAGCAGAACATTGGCTCCATCCTGGAAACTTAAATTAAACGTATTCTGCGCGGTGGTAACCGCTGGAACCTTCCAGTCCAAATTAGCATATACCTTGCTGCCGGAAACGGCGTACGGCAAATCTCCCTTACCGCCGCGATTTCCGGAACCAGACGCGGCAAATCCGAAATAATTATTGACTTGCGGAGCGTCTTCTCTGGCAAGGGTATGGTATGTACCACCAGCGAATATCCATAGCGGGGTTGCAGCGTCACCGGCAAAATTGCTCCCGAATTGCTGCGTGTACCCTTCCGCTAATAAGGCGGAAAAGTCCGGAGTAGACTCCGTAATCGACGGGACATAAGTTACATTGATTTGCACGCTGTTCGTAATGGAACCGTCCATATTGGACACAGCCGTTAGAGTGGCCGCGCCTTCGCCGATCGCAGTAACGGTTACGCTGTCATCATCGTTTACAACGATAGCGGCAATGGTATCGTCGCTGATCGACCATGTAAACGTTCTGTCGGTTGCATTGATAGGCATGACAACCGCGCTGAATGTGGCTGAATGTTTGTCGGCAAGCGAACCTTCTCCATATTCCAAATTAGCGGTGGAGGTTGGGGATATGGTTATTTCGCTCGGGTTGATGATCGGTTTTACTCCACCGGACGAAGCGGCCTTGAATTGGATATTATCAACGCGCATTCCATAGGTGCTTTCATCCCAGTCAACGCCCGTAACCGCGTTAAACCTTGCCCAGGTTTGTCCGCTTGCCCGGCTCGCTCCTATGCTCATGCTGGTCAGCTCGTCGGAGCCTATCGCGATTGGCTGAGGCGTGGTGTATGCCAGTGAACCGCCGTCGGTAACGCTGATTGATGCCACTTGTGCCAGAAGATCAACGTATATAGTTGCCGAAAGTTTGGTCAAGCGCGGCACGCCTGTTAGCGCGTTAGTGGCACTTCCTATTGCCGGAGCGTTATTGGCTGCCATATTTCCTGTGTAGTAGGATACGGTTGCAGGTGAGTTCGCATTAGTTCCGCCTCCGGCAGTTCGAAGCGTTACGACTTGATCCGCACCGTCGTTAAGGCGGACATCGAGCGAGTTCGCGCTAGGACGGGTAATGTCAACCCACCAGTCAAAAGCGACTTCAACCTGATCTTTGCCGGTAAGGTCATATTCGCCGCTATCAAGAGGAAGCGTCCACCAATAGCTTGCTTGTTTGGCCGTGCTCGAATCGGTATCGGATGGAGGTTGAACGCGAAGTACTTTGGAATCAAAATCCGCTACCGTAATTGACCCGGAGCCACTGGCTGCCGGAGCGCCGGTTACGGTCCCTGCCAGCTCGCCATCCTCAAAATCCAATACATTGCCCACTTCTATCAAAGCGGTAGATGTGGAGCCCCCGTCTTCTTCCGCGCCCAAAACCACCGCGGGCATAAGCATAAATGCCATGGAAACGACGAGCAGAACAGACATGTACTTCTTAAGCCTTCTCTTCATTCACTTCACTCCTCCTAGCCATGCATAGAGTTGCCAGTCCTGCCGCATAAAGTCATTCTCCGGTCCCCTTTTAAATAAAGCGCTTTCAAACTTCGTGTTCTCACCTCGCTTCTGTAGGGATATACTCAACCGAATATAGATGTTTTTACAGTGGCAAGAATGTGTCTGCAGTATAATCCATCGCCGACTTCTTCGTATATGATGACTATTGATTGTCCTTGTCATTTTTGATTTTGTATCAACATTCATAGTTAGAATCAAAAATGTTCTATAATGCCAAGACAATTCAAGTACCATCGAATCCATCATTCTCCTCACATCAAAAATCCACAACCTCATACGGTTGTGGATTTACATCGTCTCGTTACGTCTCCCGCTCCAGCAAATATCGGGCCGTAAATTGGTCCGTAATTAGTACGTTCGTGTACCCGCCGATCAGCGCGCCGAATATACCGTCTACCTTCTTTGCCCCGCCGGCAACTAGAATGGACTGTTCCTTCCGCTTTAGTTCGGCCAGGCTGATGCCGATCGTTCGTTGATCAAGCTCCTCCGAGCAAATATCGCCTGCCGTGTCGATATAACGGGAGCAGATGTCGCCCGCCCCTTTCGCCCGAATTATAGCCAGTTCTTCCTCGGTAAAATAGTTCGCCCGAATCAGCACCGAATCCTCGGACGGCGCTCCTACTGTCACCACGGCGATATTAGACTGCTTGCCCAGCTCCAAAATATTGTGGATATGCCGGTCTTTCTCGATCGTCTGCTTCACGATCTTATGATCGACCAGCGCCGGCAACGGGATGAAATACGGCATGGTGTGGAATGCTTTGCCGAACAAATGTACAACTTCATACGCATATGTATTCGTCTCCGAGTGGCTGACGCCGCCGTTCAACTGTACAACCTTGACGTCGCGGACAGGCTTGTCCTTCAGATGAAGCGCCACTTGATACAGCGTCGTCCCCCAAGTGGCGGCGATTATGTCGCCGTTCTTGACCGTATCATATAGATAGTGGGCCGCTGCCTCGCCGATATACTTTTTGACAACGCCGTCCTCGTAATGCGGCACCGATGCGACTACCGCTTTCTTCAGCCCGAACTTCGTCTCCAATCTTACCGCAAGAGCACCGTTGTTCTCTCCTGGATGGATTATCTTGATTTGCACGTACCCTTCGTCCTTCGCCTGCTGCAAGAATCTCGAGATCGTGGGACGCGAGACGCCAAGCTTCTGGGCGATTTCCTCTTGATTGTGATTGAGTTCATAATACAGTCTTGCCGCATCTATCATTTTGCTAAGCTTATCTTCCGCTCGCTCATCCGCCATTAGCACCCAACTCTTCTCAACATGAATCATTATTTTCTTCAAGACTATACCAAATGGCCGTCCTGTTGACAATGACTGCCGCGTATGCAAAAGAGCCCCGGCCCACTCGCGAATGCAGTGAACCGGGACTCTTGCACAATCTGGTTGGCTTATGGTCTCCTTATTGCTTGTTCTTCAAATACTCCAGAACGGAAAGCAGCAAGGTAACGACCTCAGCCCTCGTAGCGTTTAATTCCGGCTCGAACCGGTTGCCTCCCATGCCTTCAATTAAGCCCTCTGCATAAGCAGCCGCAATATACGGACGAGCCCACAGCTTGATGTCATCGGCATCGGTGAACGTTGGCACTGCATCGGGATCGACCTCAATGCCCAGCGCCCGCACTAGAATGACGGTCATCTCCGTCCGTGTCAACGGATTGGACGGACGCAGCGTATTGTCCTCATAACCAGCGATGACTTGATCCTTGACCAACTGGGCGAAAAAGGACTGCGCCCATGCCGGCACTTGATCGGCATCCGCAAAGTTCAGTTCGCCGCTCGATGATACCTCAAGCTTAAGCGCTCTGCCTATCATCGTAACAAACTCCGCTCTTGTCGTTTGGCCATCAGGACGGAACGTACCGTCCCCGTAACCGCTAATAAAGCCCGCTTCGATAGCAGATTCAATCGACTCCGCGGCCCAGTGGTTGCCCACATCCGTAAACGAAACTTCCGGCGCCTCCGGAGTAGGCGTTGGTGTCGGTGCTGGCGTTGTTGGTTCCGTCGTTGGTGTTGGTGTCGGTGTTGGTTCCGGTGTTGTTACCGGCGGCTTTGATGTCGGCTTTGGTGTCGGTGTCGGTGTCGGCGTCGGTGTCGGTGTCGGCAGCGGACTGCCGTTCAGATCGACGATCCTTCCTTCGACAGCGGACGTAGACGCCGTAATCGTTCCAACCTTCTGAATATAATTCGTGAATACTTCGTAATCCGGCAAATACAGCAGATTGACGCGTCCTTCTTTATAGGCCTTCTCCAGCGAAGCGTAGAAGTCTCCGCCTTTGGCCGTGAACGCATTCGTTGCCACTTCATAGGTTGCGTTCAGATCAAGAGGAACATAGCTGCTACCGTTCTTCACCTCTATGCGCACGACTCGCTCGTTCACCGGCTTGGTCGAATCATAGTCGAATCGCATGCCCGCAATATGCGGGAAGCGGCCGTCCTTCGTCGTCGTAATGGTGGAGACGCCGTTTTCCATGGCATCCTTGATTTCTTGACCCGTTAACGAAATGGTAACCAGATCATTATTGAACGGAAGAACCGTAAGCACTTCGCCTTGAGTAATCGTTCCTGCATTGATCGAGTCGCGGATGCCGCCGCCGTTCTGCAGCGCGATGACCGCATTCGTGCCGGCCGCTTTGGCTGCGGCCAGCATGCCGTCGGCAATCAGATTGCCGAGATTCGTCTCCTTCGAACGCACGTCCGCTCTTACGCCGTTCAGTATGACTTCCGTATTGCCGACCTCCGTGCCCGAAAGCTCGACAATACCCGGTTTATACTTCGAATCGAGAATTTCTTTCGCTTCCGCGTCCTCGGCCACGACATACGCCGTGCCGTTCTTCGCGTCAATGGAGATCAGCTCTTCGTCCCATTCCGTCAGAACGCCTTCATCGTTAAACATAACTTCGAGTCTGCCAAGGAATTGGCCCTTCTCGCCGGTTTGCACGATAAGCTTCGGCGCGTTCGGGTCGGTATTGTCGACAACCGCTTCGTCCAGCTTGGTGTGGCTGTGACCGCCGACGATAATGTCGATACCGTCAACCGCTTTGGCAAGCTCAACGTCGGCATCGTAGCCCAGGTGGGAAAGCACGATGATTTTATTAATGCCTTGCCCCTCCAACAAGGAAACGGCAGCCGCTGCCTTAGCCTCCGCGTCCTCGAACTTGACGTCGCCTGGCGAAGCAATATTCGCCGTATCCTCCGTCGTCAAGCCGATGATTCCGACCTTCTCGCCGTCAACGTCCATAATAATCGCCGGATAAATCGTTTTGTCGCTGCCTGGATTTCCGATTTCACTCTTGAACATCTCTTTCAGAATCGCATCATCCGAGAAGTTCACGTTAGAGGAAACGAATGGAAACTCGGCATTGCCGATAAAGTCGGCAAGCACTCGCGAGTTTTTGTCAAACTCATGGTTGCCGAACGTCATCGCATCGTAACCGACCAGGTTCATGAATTCTAGATCCGCTTGGCCCAGGTACTTATTGAAATACAGCGTACCGGAGAATACATCGCCCGCATCGACGAGAATCGGATTCGTCGCGCCCGCTTTTGCATCCTTAATCGCCGTCACGCGGCGAAGGACGCTGTTCGGCGAGCTGGTTGTATCCAAATTCGCATGCGTGTCGTTCGTATGCAGTACCGTAAGCGGGAAGCCAGACGACTTCTTCAGGTCGAGCTGCGCCATAACGGCGTCGTGATCGGATACCCGGCCGTCCGACGGCGAGAAGTCCGCGTTCAAGTGGACAACGTCCACCTCGGCGCTTGCAGTCAGGTTCTTGCTGACCAAAATATGGTCAAGCACCTGCGAATTGCCGTCGAACGTATACGTGTACCGTTCGTTCAACGGAAGCTCGTCGATCAGATTGTCGAGCTCGCTTCCTTTCAATAGCTGCGCCGTTGGAGTGAATTGGAAGTCGTTCAAGTCGCCTAGAGCGACAATATTGGCTTCCGGATTTTTCGTAAGCACATCCTTCACGAAGCCGTTCACGATTGCCGCGATTTGATGACGCTGCGCTTCGCTCGACAGCACCGGAGGTTGAACGACGCCGAAGGGCCCGTTGTCGCCCCCTTTTGAATTAAAGTGGTTGGCGATCATGATTACTTTCTCGCCGTTAAATTCAAACTGAGCCGCCAGCGGCTTGCGTGAGCTATTGAATGCAGCGTTGGTAGGGTCGATTCGACCCGGATTGTAGGTCAATTCATCGCTATCGGCTGTATATCCGACAGCTTCTGTAGCAGAACCTTTCCGGTTGTTCGCGCTGCTAGAGAGGCTTACGCGATCCGGATTGTAGAGGAAGCCTACGCGAATATTTCCTCCTGGCGCGCCGCCATCCTGGTTGTTCTGAGGAACGATATCCGTGTATGCATAGTCGGGACCGCCGGCAGCAACAATGGCTTGAATCAAAGCAGAAGCATCCGCTTCGACCGTGCCGTTGTTCGTTTCACCGTTGCCGTCCTGCATCTCGACGACGCCGATAATATCCGGCTTCTTCATGTTGGATACGATGGATTCCGCCAGCTTCTCCGTTTTGGTCGCCCCTACTCCCGGATAATAATTTTCAATGTTATAGGAAGCAATCAATAATTTATCTTCGTTAACTTCAAGCGTAGTCGTTTCCCTCTGGAACGTGACTTGGGTAATAGCCGGCAAGCCGTTCAAAGCCGGAATCACTTTGAAGTTACCGTTGTTGTAGCCGATAACGCCTGTTACATCGCTCTTGAATTTGTCGCCTGTGCTGACTTCCTGACCCGGATTGCCATACGCGATCAAGAGACGCTGCGGATTCAGGTTGTTCAACTCTTTCAGAACAAGGCCTCCTGCTGCTGTAACGACGTCGTTTGCATCATTTTCAATTCTAGTCGGAATATTGTATAGCTCGGAATTGCCGCTTCCGCTTGTCCAATACGGACTAAGGATCGTAGGCGTCGGAAGCTTAACAAGCATGCCTTCCAACGATTCGTAGAAGTCGATGGCATCCTCCGCTGGCTGGAACTGCGTCATCGGAACGGCGTCATTGTCGATGATGGATGACGGAATCACTCTGCCGTTCTTGCCAAGCGTGACGGGTACAGGCATCGCGCCGGTCGGAGATAGGATTGCTCTTGCCGTCATCGTAATTTGCGTGGACGTTAAATTGCTTGTGCTTCCTTCATTGTACTCGGATACCGCGCCCGTCACCGCAACCAGGCTCCCGATTGCAGGCTTCAGCGATTCGTTCGTACTGTATACAAAGATACCTTCGGAAGTGTTGATGTTGGCATCCGGATTCGGATCCTGCATGAAGAACCCTTTGTAACCGCCAGTAGCAAAAGTGTAACCATACTGCGTTACGACGCCTTCAACGTCCGTGACCGTCTGGTTCACATATTCCGACGAATGGGATTCGCCCTGAATATCGTGGATGCGCGGGGCCACCGAAGCCTCGTATTCGAACGTATAGACATCGCTAGTCTGTCCGCCGGCAACGGCAATCGCTTTAATGACAACGTCTTCGCTTACCGTAATCGGTTCGTCATAAAGCTCGCTTGCCGCCGTAGGGCTAGTGCCATCCAGCGTATAATAAATCGCAGCTCCGCTAGTCGGGCTCGAGAGAGTTACCAAGCTTCCGATAATAATTCGGCCTGCTCCCGGATTTGCATTGACCGAAAGCATATTCTCTACCAGCGCGGCATCATTCAGCGGAATAAACTGATAATCCGCGTTAAACTGTTTAATAACACCGGTAATTTTCTCAAAAGTAACGTTTGCTTTTAATTTCGAAAGGTTGGAGTAGATCGTAAAGTTGCTTCCGCCTTGGCTTGCCGTCACTTTGCTTCCTTCTACGCTGAGGATAGTCACATCCTCAAGCGTAACGAGCTCCGCCTCGTGAGCCTCGCCGTTAGCCGCCGACAAATCCGCGCCCGTTAACAGCTTTGGTTCCGGTACGCCGGCATCCTGCTGGGCGACCTCATAAGTTAGCCCGGATTGAGGCTTAATTTCCTCTAAATTACTGTAAATATCCATAACGCCGCCGACCTCGACAAGGTCTCCGACCTGCGCAAACGACGAGAATCCGTACAACACGATACCGCCCGTTTCGTCCTGAATGTACATTTCGGCTCCGTCAATGTGCGTCACGACGCCTTCGGTCCACACATTTTGCGCCTTGGCGGTCGTGCGCGCCGCTGCAACGTCCGACTTCTCCAATATCGTATAGTCGAAAGTCGATTCCGGGCTGTCCGCCATGCCTTGCGCCTGCGCGTAAGCTTTGATCGTTGTCGCTTCGCTTATTGCGATCGGTCCTGTATACGGCTCGAAATCTTCCGTTCCGCCCGAACCGTACACGGAAGCATATACAGAGGCACCTACCGTTGTAGAGACCAAAGTGATCTCCGTACCTGCAGGCCAAGCATTGGGCTTAGGCGAGGCTGTAACGGGACTTACGGCAAGCTCATTATAGCTGCTGTTGCGAGGATCCGGCGTTTTAACTTCAAAATCGGCCGAGTTATTATCCGTATCCTCTCCGCGACTGCTTTCCGCTGCGCCTGCAGCAGCCTTCCGAATAGCAGCGGTCGTGTTCGATAAAACAGGGGTCGGACTCGTCTCCGATAAGTTTGCCGACCCGAAGCCTACCAAATCGATTGTAGTATTAGAACCGTCAACCAAATCTACTTTCCCGTTCGTGCCGCTCAAGGTTAACGTTCCAGATGCATCGGGAGCAGGCAAATCCTTCGTCCCGCCCGTGCCTGCCGATTGCTTAATTAGAAAGTAGCCTTTCGCATTAATTGTGCCATTTATAGCCGTAACATTAGCAGCATCAAACGGATTAGAAGCACTTGCATAACGCACCTTCCAATTCGTCATCGTGATCGGAGAATCGGTCGGATTGTAAAGCTCGATAAAGTCATTTTTGTACTCTGCTCCGCTGTTGCCTCCGCCCCCGTACACCTGCGAAATGACAACATGATTAGCCGACGCTGCCATTACTGGCGCGCCAATGCTTCCTAGCATACTGCCGACTACCATAACCGCCGCTAGCATCATACCTGTCTGTCTCTTGATACGAGAAATCCAATGCAACATGTTTCTTTCTCTCCTCTCTCCTACCAAAAATTTCACAATAACTAGCATTACATCCTTAATAGAGTAGTTCTCATTTGTAATCAAAGCATCAAAATGAAATTAAGTTCTAGTAAATATGAACATTTGTTCAGATGCGACAACAAAAATCCCCTTCTGCAGACATGCACACGATCTGGTTACAGAGTGTTTGCACGATGAAGTAAGGGGATCTAATCGTTTGGGCCCAACCGGAACGAGCCGCATCATTCTATGTCATATATACTAACATCACTTATGCTGGCTAGTATACAGTGGAGCCATACATCTGTCAATCGGCTGAAATAACTTGATATTTTTCGCGAAAATTCAACAAAACCTACTTTTAAACGTTCATCTGGACGAACAGGCCGGCAATTGATATACTTGCCGGAGTAGACAGGCCTATATCGTCCAGAAACAGGGGGCAAGGGATGAGAAGATACAATTTTATAAGACCGCTAATATTGATAGTAACCGCGCTGCTGACGAAAAGTCTGATTACTAACCTTTGCATGTTGTTTGGTTTAGAGCAGGAAATAGCGTCCAACTTAGGATTCATCGCAATGATTGCTGTCGCACTTATCATCTATACCCGTATGATGAAAAAACGCCGCAAATAGAAAATCAGTTTCCAGATAAAACAAAAAGACCGCCCGTTATGGCGGTCTTTTTGTTTTACTCCTTCACGGCGCCTAGCATAATACCCGATACGAAATACTTTTGCAGGAACGGATATACGATCAGCATTGGCACCATGGCGATGAATACTTTAGCCGAATTCAGCGTCCGGTTAGACAGCTCCGACAGCTTCTTGTATTGTTCGGGGGTTAGATTGGTGCCAACCGGAATGTTGACGACAAGCTGCTGAATATAGGTTTGGAGCGGATATTTAGCGGAAGTGTTCATGAGTACCAATCCGTTAAAAAACTCGTTCCAGTGATATACGCTAAGGAACAACGCCACTGCGGCAAGTACCGGAATAGAGCATGGAATATACACCCGGAACAGGACTGACCAAGGACCGGCGCCGTCGACTACGGCCGCCTCATGCAGCTCCTTCGGCAAATTGCGGAAGAAGTTCATGATCAGAATGACGTCGAATACCGGTACCCCTCCGCCAAGCACCAACGCCCAGATCGTATCGATCAAATGATAGTTTTGAATGGTAAGATACCAAGGGATCAATCCCCCGTTAAAGAGCATGCAGAAGACGAGCACCCACATGAACGTATTGCGCATTTTGAAATCCTTCTTGGGCCTTGCCAGCGGATAAGCCATTAATACCGTCATCAGCAAGGCGAATCCCGTACCGAGCACGGTGCGTTGGATGGAAATCCAGAACGCGTTAAAGAACAGGCTGTCGCTAATAATCTCCTTATACGACGACAAGGAGAAACCGATAGGAAATATCGTAACCAAGCCCGCATTGGCGGCCGCTTTCTCGGAGATCGATACACAGAAGGTGTACCAAAGCGGGTATACGCAGCTGACGAGCAGAAGACCGAGGACGACGATATTGGCAATTTCAAACGTCCGCGAGCCTACCGTTATATTTCTGACCAATGCAGCTCCCTCCTTCAGAATACCGTGTAATCGGCATAGCGATACGCCAGACGATAGGATATGAATATGAGCACAAAGCTAATGACCGACTTGAACAACCCGGCAGCCGTCGCGAGCGAGTATTGCAGATTTTGCAAGCCCAGCCTGTACACCCACGTGTCCAAAATATCTCCGGTTGAATACACTAGCGGGTTATACAGGTTATACACTTGGTCGAATCCGGCATTCAGCACGTTGCCCAGACTTAAGACGCCCAGCAACACAACCGTGGTCGACAACGCAGGCAGCGTAACGTGCCGGATCATCTTCCAACGATTGGCCCCGTCAATGGCGGCCGCTTCATACAGATTGAGATTAATGCCCGTTAACGCCGCAAGATAAATAATGGCGTTAAATCCGAATTCCTTCCACACGTCGGTGCCGATGACGAGCTGCCGGAATATACCCGCATCCGCCATGAATAGCTTAGGATCGAAACCGAACATCCCGATAACCGTATTGACGACGCCGTAATAGCCGAAGATCCCGATGACAATCGTTGACATAATAACCCACGACAGAAAGTGCGGCAGGTAAACGACGGTCTGCACCAGCTTTTTGTAGCGCAAGCTGCGAAGTTCGTTCAGCAAAATGGCAAAGACGAGCGGAACAAGCAAGTTAAGCGCGATTTTGCCGACAGCGATAATAAACGTATTGATGATGACCGTCTTGCTGTCGTTCAGCTGAAACATATACCTGAAGTTTTCGAGTCCCACCCACTCGGATTTGAACATCCCCGCTCCCGGGTTAAAATTCTGAAAAGCCATCACGATTCCGGTCATAGGCACGATACTGAACATCACTAGCCAGACCATGCCCGGCAGCAGCATCAAATAATAATGTTTCTGATGGCCTAATTTCCTCAATGCGTCTAACCTCCCTTCTTCCTATCCGTATAACAAAGCTTGCGGAGTGCACTTAGGAACCGCAGTGCCTTCCGCAAGCTTCCGCACGTTTATTTCTTCAAGAGCTCCGCCACTTCCGCCGTGATCTCGTCTCCGCCTTGAGACTTCCAGTCCTTCACGAACTTGTCGAAGGAGTCGATGGACGCTTGGCCAAGGATGATCTTCATCACGGTTTCGTCCTCCATCTTCTTCAGGTTGGCCCATTTCGTTTCCATCGTCGGCGTCTGGTTGTAGGTGACGCTAAATACCTTCTTGTCGATAGGAATCGTCGTGAACGGACGATCGCCGATCATGATGGAGTACAAACGCTGGAAATCGCCGAAGTTAGCCGTGCTGAAGTTGCTCACATTCAGATCGTCGTACGGAGGCTTAATGACGTCCCTCACCTTTTTCGCATCCGCATACATCAATTTGTACAAGCTGTTCGGCTTATTGTAATCCTCTGGATCGGTCTCGCCTTTCAGCACTTTCAGAAGCTCGACATACTCGTATTCCGTCTCGTTGGCTGCAGCCATAACGTTGCGAAGCGGATACCAGCCCACGGCAACCGATAAATCAAAGGTCGCTTCATCGCGCACAAGAGCATTATTCATGATCATGATCGCTTTGACGACATCCGGCTTGGCGTTTTTGCTTATAATGGTGTAGGTGCTGCCCGTCGTCTTCATATGCGCATTCCACTTGTTATCGTCGGAATAGACCGGATAGGCCTGCCAGTTCGCCGTCGGATCGTTCTTGAAGGAGTCTCCGTTGCCGTAGCCGCCATTCCACCATGGACCGAAGAATATTCCCGTCTGATTGGCATTGATCGGATCCCCTACGTTGTCGCGTGTGCCTACCTCGGGATCGATAAGCCCTTTTTTGTACCAATCAGCCAGCAAAGCCAATGATTTTCTTGTATTGTCCGATATCGTTCCGTACGATACCGATCCGTCGCCATTGTCAAGCCAGTAGCCCGGATACGCATCCATCGCGCCAAAAATCGGATCGAATCCGCCCATATTGTTAGAGGAAACAAGGAACGTGGAATACGGGAACGTATTTTTGGAAGGACCGGCAATACCGATCGTTTTGTCCCCGCCAAGCTTATTATCGATAAAAGCTTTCGCCGCCTTTTCAACATCCGACACCGTCTTCGGCACGGGCAGCTGCAGCTTATCGAGCCAATCCTTGCGAATCCATAAGACGTGAACGCCGTCGGTATCCACCGTAATGTTCGGAAGCGCAACCATCTTGCCCTTGTAGCTGGCATTTTCCAATGCGCGGCCTTCGGTGCTCGCCATAATGTCCTTCACCTGCGAGGACTGATATTGCTGGAATATATCGGTGATGTCATAGAGCAATCCCGAGCTGGCCGCTTTGGTCATAAACGAGCGGTCGTCGACGACCATGCCGTCCGGCAGCTTGCCCGATGCGATCGTCAAGCTGACCTTCTGCTTGAAATCGTTGCCGGTAGCCGCGGTCCAATCCACGATGACGTTGATGTTGTACTTCTCCTTGAGGTAGCGCGTGTATTGGTTATTGCTTACGCTGTCCCCTTCCGGCAGCGTTTTGTCCGTCGGATCGACCACCATGCCGATGTGAACGTCAACAGGCTTGTCAAATTTGGAGAAGGCCAAATCGTCTCCCGAAAGCTGGGAGCTCGAGTCCGGTTGTGAAGACGCTTTCAAATTATTCGATGAATCGTTGGAAGACGTACATGCTGTCAAGGTTAGGCCAAGCAATACGACGGAAAGCAGCATTGCCATATTCTTTTTCATCTAATCCCTCCCTAAGAGAATGGCGAAGCAATTCTTGTTTTGTAAGCGGTTGCTTCGTTTCTTGCCTTCTCATTGTACATGGGAAGCGGAGAAAAAAAGTCGGACGGTTGTGCCGTGTTTTGCGACGAATAAGGGGCCGAGGTAGATGTTTGTTCGATAAGATGAAATCATTCTTCCCCCCTGTGGAATTGAGCCCGAAATTCGGAGGGCAAGAGGCGAGTCTGTTCATAGAAGAGATGGGAAAAATACTTGGAGTCGTTGTAGCCTACGGCATGAGCAACCCACGCGATCGACTGATTCGTTTCGCACAGCAGACGCTCGGCCGCTCTTATCCGCTCTTGTCTTAAGTAATCATTGAACGTCGTGCCCGTCAGCTTCTTAAAGCATTGGCTAAAATAGCTTCGGCTCATGTGCACATGATCGGCGACGTCCTCGGCATGCAGCGTATTCGAAGCCTGCTCGCGAATGAACAACACAGCCTTTAAAATGCTAGTCGTCGTATTGGTGAAATCGGAAGATGCCGCAACGTGCGCATACACGCGTTTCCTGTAATCGCGCAGCCATTCAACCGCCGACCGGACGTCATTGGCATCTGACCGGAGCTCGGCATCCATTATGATAACGGTCTCCATTTGTGACAACACGCGCATGAACAGACCTTCCAGACGGCGAAAAGAAACCTTGGCTTCTACGGTCCTTTTGCATAAGCGCTGGAAGACCGATTCATTATAAAGCCAATAGTGCGACCGCCACTCCTGCTCCAGTCCGCTCCATTCTTCTTCCTCCTGTAGGCAGACGTCTTGCTCGGAAGCAGCCGCAGGCGCGGATACCGCGGGAGGTTTGGCTGAGTGATGAGGCCTTTCTCCTGTCATTTGCTGCTGGATTCGTTTCAATATTTGCTCGTCGTCCTCCGATTCCAGACGCACCTTCGATATATAATCGAGCACCCCCATGCGATAAGCCGTTTGCACGTTCTCGAACTCTTCGTGAAAAGATAAAATAACGGAGCGCAGCCCGGGAAATCTTTGCCGCGCGACTTGAAGCAGCTCCATTCCCGACATGACGGGCATCGAAAGATCGACGAACATGAGATCCACCTCATGCCTTTCCATAAATTCGAGCGCCTTCGCGCCGTTCGCCGCTTCGCCGACTACAATCATATCGTGATTGGTCCAAGGCATAATCGAAATGAAGCCTTTGCGGGCAAGCTTGTCATCGTCAACGATTAATACACGAATCAAATCGCTCTCTCCTTTCTATACTGCTGAATAGGAAGGGTTAACGTAACGGTTGTGCCATGATTCGGAGTGCTTTCTATACCCATACGAGCTTTATAGCCATAAAAGGATTCAAGCATCGATCGGACATAACGAAGTCCAATCCCCCAGCCTGTCTGCTGCTGATCGGGCGTATCGCGCTGCAATAAGGCAAGCGTCTCATGACTTAGCCCTTTGCCGTCATCGCGAATCATAATGCGCACCATCTGCGAGGTTTCGTCAGGCGAAATGCAGATTTCCAGCTTGCCGTGATCGTCAAGGCCATGACAAACGGCATTTTCCACGATGGGCTGCAGGATGAACCTTGCGACAGGACTATCGAGATAGGTTCCTTCGGCAATATCCAGCTTCACCTCGAAATCATGCCGCATCTGCTGCAGCTCCAGATACGTTCGCATGACGTCTATTTCCGATCTGAAAGTAGCCGTTCCCTCTGATTTGCCCAAGTTATAGCTCAACAAAAAAATCAATGAGGAAACAAACTTCTCAATCTCCGCCTGCTTATGCATAACCGCCAGCCAACGCACCGAATTGAGCGTATTCATTAGAAAATGCGGGTTGATTTGGTAGGCTAGCTTCTCGATCTCCAGCTGATGGCGGCGCTTTTCCTTCTGCTCCACATCCATAATCAGCTGCTGAATTTGCCGCTTCATAATATTAAACTGATGGAATATCCGGTCAAATTCATCGATCCCCGTATGGTATATGCTAGTGCCCATATACCCCTTGCCAAACGTCCTCATTTCCTTCTCTATCAATCGAAATGGCCTGTTAATAAGCCTCCGCAATAATAGAGTGAGCATGAACATCATTAGAAGGGCAACGGCGAGAATCCAATACATATGGTTTTTCCACGTATAGAGCTCGTGATTGTAGTAGGAGACGGGAAGCAGCAGCGTGATGCCGTAACCGTAATCGCCTGTCATCCGATTCCATACATAATCGCCCGTCACACCCGATTGCCCGCTTAGCTCGAGAGACCCGCCGGCCGCAAAAGCAGCCCGATTGCTGCTATAGGTGACCATACCAGCCGTATCGGTGAAAACAAGCGTATAGGGCATGTACAAGTTTTCCGCAAGCGAATTCATATCTGTGGTAATATCCGACTTGGCTTCCACATAAACGACTAGCTGCGTTCCGTCTGAAAAGGTAACCTCCCGTGTCACCGACACAACCAGATCATCGCTGAATCGGCATAAAGACTTATGCGGAGACTGGTATTTCAGCTCCCCGATACCGGCGACACTAGGCAAGGATTCCAGCGTAAAGTCACCGCGCAGCGGCAAATTGGATTGATAAGCTTTCCCGCTTGCGGGGTTAAAATACATCACCAGCTGCATAGCCGGATTCGAAAACGTAATTAATCCAATATTATAGGAAATATCGCGTGAGAGAAGACGTTGACTATAGGGGTCCGCGGTAGAGATATACGTCTCCATCAAGTGACCCACCGTGCCTTCCGGCGTCATCTGCTGCGTAACCTGAAGCAGGTTATTGTACATCTGATTCAACTTTGATGTTTGCTGGTACAGATCAAAAGCCATAGAGGTCTTGATTTTATCGCGCTGCATCGTGTAGATCGCATTGTAGGAAACAGACGCCATTAAGACGGCGCATCCCACAAAGCCAACAGTCAGAAACACCATAATTCGTTTGCGAAGAGAGGAGAATTGAAACCGGTTGCGAAGCATATTCAAGAAGCTTGTCTTCCTACGTTCCGTTCGATTAGACTTTACCTGGCGATTGCTGAGCACCTCCACCACCTCACAACGAGTATGGAGCAATATTCGCCGCTTGGCGTGGTTATCCTTCTTGGTGAGAAGAATGGTTAATCATTTAATCCCTTACCGTCCAAAATATGAGGCAAATACTTTTCAACCCTTGAATCACGCGTTTTGGATTGTTTGGGCTCCGAGAAATAGAAAATGTACGCTCTTTGCCGTCCCGGCGTCAATGCTTCGAAAGCCGTTTTCAAATCAGGGATTTCAACGAATTTATTTTCCAACTCTTCGGGAATGATGTATTCCGTATTCTTTTTATATTCCACTTGCAAGCCGGCTTTTTCAACTTCAATGGCTTCATCAATATAAGCTTTCAGGATGAGCTGCATCTCGTCTATTTGTTTGGCGCTGGTGAACCGAATTTGGCGCGCCGCCTGTACATTCTCCGTTTGTTGGACCAGAATTCCGTGAGGATCCTTTAACAAGGCGCCTTTGTGAAACAGAAGCGCGCAATACTCTTTAAACCCATGGATCAAAACGATGTTTTTACCCTCGAACAGGTAACAAGGATGCATCCACTTCATATCTTCAGTAAGCTCGCAGTCAAGAACGATACTTCTCAAGGCCTCGAATTCTTCCTTCCAATTTTTCGCCTTTCTCATAAATCCGTCAACCTTAGGATTCATTTTACTGGTTGTCATACAGGAACGCTCCTCATCAATGTTATATTCATTCGTCTTTCTCTTCTAAGGATACCGCTGTACGGCCAATTGGAAATTGTAACAGTTAAAAAAGACACCATTTGGTGTCGTTTTGATTATAGAACCCCTTTCAGTGTCGTGTCAACAAGGATTTAATTGTCCTCCCCTCAAGGAACTGCCCCTTGAGCCGGACATGCTCATAGGGCAGCATCGGATTCGCGATTCTCCTAAGCATAAGCTCCGCCGCTCTCTCGCCTGCTTCTCGAACGATAAGCTCCGGTCGCGACAAATCCGGAAGATACGGATGCTCCTCGTGCTCCATTCCAACCAAGGACAGATCGACGGGGATATTCAATCCTAGTGAAGCCGCAGCGGCGTATACCCATTCGGCCTCTCCCGGAATCGCGCTGAGTACGGCGGTGAACCGGCCGGAGCTTAACTTTGAACGCAGCTTCTCCATCCAATGAACGCGGTCAGCCGCTTGACCGGTCATGTGCTCTTCTGGATCCGCTGCCGACATGCCTTCCCGTATGCCCGCCGCGACGAAAGCACTCCACCTCAGCCTAAACCCCCGGAGCGGCTCGATGTCGCCGACGTATAGCACATGGCGATGACCATACGCATGCAGCGCCTCCATGGACTGGTGAATTCCGTATTCCACATCCCACACCACGCTGTCAACTTCAGCCAAATCGGACGGATAATTGATTAACACTTTAGGCATGGCTAGCTTGAGAAAAGCCGCTTCAACCGGTTCGGGGATTCCCGCGGTCAGGAAAAGACCATCCGTATGGCGCATTCCTATTTGGTCAAGCCACGCTTCCAGCTCCCCCGGACGAGAAAGCGCGCTTGGGATCAGCATCGGGGACAGCGTATGGCCCAGCTCGTTCAGTCGGCGCTGCACCCCTTCGAGCTGTTGTCTATGAAAGGGGAAGTCGCCGCCGAGCAGCATGGTGAACCGCCTAGGCTTGCCGCTCGTCCAGGGGATCCGTTCCGCGAAAATGCCCGCTTCCTGCTCCTTCGTCAAGTAACCGAGCTTGCGCGCCCGCTCCGTTACCGTCCTTCTCGTCGTCTCCGACATACCCGGCAGCCCCCGCAGCGCTTTCGATACGGTATGCACCGTTAAACCCAGTTCGCTTGCGATCGTTCGCAAAGTCACCGTCTTTTTTCGCGGCATGGCGATCTCTCCCCTCTTGTATGAATGAAGTAAAAATGAAACTATTTTACAGCCATTTAAATTCTTATAATGAGGTTGAAGAGGCGACTGCGAAGGGAGAATTTCATTTATGTCAACGCGGGAAATTACGTTACAACGAACCGTGGCGGTCTACGAAACGGCGGAAGTCGTCGTCATTGGCGGCGGACCGGCCGGGACGGCGGCGGCCATAAGTGCTGCCCGATGCGGAAGAAAAACGATTCTATTGGAGCATTCCGGGCAATTGGGAGGCATGGGGACGTTAGGTAACGTTAGCGTGTTCATGGGAGTAGGCAACGTGACGGGGATCTATAGAGAGTTCATCTCGGAGTTTCTTCCTAAGTCGCTGCCGAGCTCGCACCATCAATCCACCACTAGGGCACAATATTCGCCTTTCGAACTTCGTCATTACTTGAACCAGAAGCTCGAGCAGGAAGGAGTCGTCGTCTATTATCATACGAGCGTCGTCGCCGCGATCAAGCAGGATGAGCGTGTGACGACACTCGTGGCGAATACGCGGGAAGGATTAACGGCATTCGAAGGGACCGTATTTATCGATTGCACGGGAGACGCGCGCGTCGCATCCGAAGCAGGCGTTCCGCTGCGTTCCGGACGGGACGAGGATGGATTGACCCAGCCGATGACGCTGATGTTCATGATGCAGGATACGGGAAAGCCCGTAACGCCTTATTTGCCTGACGATGGTTACCGGTATGAATCCATGTCCGACTTGCCGCAAGGGCGCCACTTATTTTGGGAGACCGATGACGGCATGCTCCTCGTCAACATGACGCGCGTCAGGGGGAACGGAGCCAAGATCAAGGACATCAATGACGCGGAGAAAGAAGCGATGCGTCAAGTCATGTCCGTCGTCCATTACTTGCAGCGCAACGGCTTCGAGAATTACATCCTGTCGCATGTTCCGGGTCAGGTCGGCGTCCGGGAGACCAACCAAATCGTCGGGTTGTATACGTTGACGGAAGATGATCTGACGCAAGGGCGCCGCTTCGACGACGTCGTCGCGCAAACGAATTACGAGATCGATATCCACAATCCTACCGGCGGTGCGACGACGGACGAACGCAAGTTAAGCGGCTATGATATCCCTTACCGCTGCATGCTGCCGGTAGTCGTCGAAGGATTAATCGTCGCCGGGCGCTGTATATCCGCCACACACGTGGCCATGTCGTCAATGCGCGTGCAAGCGACTTGTTACGCGCTCGGCCAAGCAGCGGGCATCGCCGCTTCCCTAGCGATTGAAACCGAGTCTACATTATCGTCAATCCCGCTTCAGGCCTTACACGAGAGACTCGCGTCACAAGGCGTGCAATTCATGAAGTAAAGACACGAAATTGACCTATGCCGCGCGCATAGGTCAATTCGAAATTGCTGCCGGAACGGCTCTATCAACGTGCCAAATGAGTGTCCCGCATACTTCGCTGTGGTCGAGGATGATCGGCACGCTGCTCGAACAATCGAATTACTCCGATCGCTCCCCTTTCTTGCGCAGCCGGAGTCCGACGTTGCTCCGTTCCCCGGTTAAGCTCAGCCGCAGCATGACGACCTGATCCCGGATCGGCTCCGGCATCGCCGTCGCGCCTTCCGAGCACCATTCGACCTCAAAGCCTGCGAGGTCGTCCCAATAAGCCAGGCCGAAGGGCTTCGGCGGCCAATGCCCGATCGCAAACTCGACCTCGATGGTATCCGCGGTGCGCACATGACGGGTAACGAACACGCGCGGAACCGGCTCCTCAAAGTCGTCGCTCATCTCGCCTTTGCCGATGTAGCTGCGCAGCATTCGGGGCGTACACTCGCCTTCGACGAACGCCATCTGGCACTCATGGTCGTAATAGAGCAGCGTCGTTGGCCAAGGCCCTGCTCCGACGCCGCCGAGCGTCATCGTATAATCGTTGACGGCAGGCCGGACCTGTGTGTCACGGGTTAGCATGTACACGGGCGCTGTCACCTCATTAGCAAGGTGATAAAGCTCGACCGCCTTGGGCAGCGTCGTCAGCGTGATCGGATATTTCGTGATATAGTCGAAGAACTGGTCCAGCATGCCTTCGCATGCTTTGACATGAGAGGCGGGGAACACTTGGAACCGGTCGGTGAATTCCATCTCATGCGCTTCCTGTTGCTGCAAAAAATACACTTGATCATTGTGAGCCGTATTGTCGAGATAATCGTGAAACACATTTTTCCAATATTCAATGTTGTCCTCTTCGCATAGCCCTGCCCGCAACACGTCGTTCGGATCGGTTGAGTAGATGCACGGACTGCCCGAGTGGTAAGTAAGGTTCAAATCCCGAGCCGTCCACTCGCAAGCGACGATTTTTCCTTTGCCCGGACTTGGCGCCTTGCAGCGGCTGCTGTCCACATACCACGAACCCCACGGTATGCCCCGATGCGTAATTCCGTCCCACCAGACCTGCTCCCAACAATAACCCCACATGCCTTGGAAGCCAAGCTCCTCCAGCACTTCGATCGTTTCATTATAGATTTTGCCTCGACCCGCTACCTTTGTCGTCACCCAGGGGAATGCCTGCTCCACAATCCGCCAATCCTGCTCCAGCTTCTCCTTGAGCCGCTCCTTATTCGCTCCGGCTTCCTCGAAGAACAGCGGACATTGCACAATGACATCGTCTCCGTATCGGTCATGCCACTCCCTTATTCGGTCCGCCAGTACGGGGACCGAACCCCCGTTCACGATCCATGTAACCGGGATGCCGTGCTTGTGGGCGATGCGTGCCGTCAGGTCAACGCCGTCCGTCGCCGTCCCATGTCCCCAGTCCGTATCGTAATGCGATGCATAACTGACGAAAGTATAAATCAAATTTTCCGGTCTCATGTGACGCCTCCCCCCTCCTCATACAAGACAAAAAGCCTCCTTGCGGAGACTCTTTGCCCCAATAACCGCTTCAGGTTACTTCTTGTTTGCCGCTAACCAGGCGTCGATCTGCGCTTGCAGCTCTGCCTGCACCTTCTCGATACCCGCTTCCTTCAGCTTCGCGTTCCGCTCGTCGAGCTGCTTCGACGGATCCTTGACCGCCCCGGTGAAAATCACTTTGTACTCGTTGACGACTGCCGTCATTAGCGTGATCTCGTTCTTTACGTTCGTGTCGTCGAACACAAAACCCATGAGCGGGAACCGTGTCGCTTCCTCGTTGAACTTCTTCCAGTTCGTATACAGGTCGTCCGGCTGACCCGGCTTCAGATAGTTGAGCAGTTGATTGCCGACAACCCAGAAGATGCCCGGCGAGTAGCCGGAATCGGCGATCGGCTCGATGCGGTTGTCGCCGACTTTCTTGTAGTGCTTATCTTCGATACCGTTGACGAATAGGTTGATCACGTATGGGTCGGTGTGCAAGTAGTTGAGTACCATCATGGCGCGATCTGGATCTTTGGACGTGCGAGAGATCGAGAACATCGAGCCTGCAGCAAGATCTGTCGTTACGATCGGCTCTTCCACGACATGCGACACGTACTCGAATTGGTTGTTGTCGGCGTTCTGCAGTTCGATGTCCGAGCCTGGCTTCCACGTCGACGTTTGCGTCCAAATTTTCCCTTGCTTGCGGTAATCGTCGATCGCCGTCGTGCTCGTGCCGGAATCGGAATTGATATAGCCTTTTTCATAATATTTGCGATACAGCTCGAGCTCTTTTTTGTTCAGGTCCGCAATCTCCGGATCGAGCACAGACTTAACCTTCATGTCAGTCGCCTTGTAGTCCAGCAGGAACATCGGCGTCTTCGCGGGAACCGGACCGATCGGACGCCAGTTCGACTTGCCCTCGTACATAAGGAACCCGCTCGTGAAATTGCCGCTGCCGCCGGCCAGATAGAAGTTGGTCACCTCGGGATTGTCCGCCTTGATCTTCTCGAACCATGGTTCCAGGTCTGCCATCGAGTTGATCGCATCAATCGGAATATTGTATTTCTCTACGAAATCTTTGCGGTACGTGATCGCCTTGCCTTGGGTAATCTCCTTGTTCGTCGGAATGGCGTACAGCTTGCCGTTCATGCGAGGAGCTTCCAAATAGAGCGGATTGAGCTCCTCCTTGATTCCTTGCCCGTGCTTCTCTAGCAGATCGTCAAGCTCGAGGAACGCCCCCTTCGTCACATTGCCGAAGAAGTTCAGCCACGATGCCGTGAACACGAGGTCCATTTTCTCCCCGGCGTTCATCATCAGCTCCGTGCGATTTTTGTAATCGCTTGAAGCAATCGGCTGGAGCGACACCGTCGCATTGATTTTGTCCTTGAAATATTCGTTCAGCTTCTCTTCGACTAAGGCATCGTCCTGCTGCGGTTTACCAAAGTAGACGATGGACACCTCGTACGGCTCAAGCTCCGGCTCCGTCGATGCGCTTGGCGCATCGGTAGCAGACTCCGTCGCAGACGGCGCCGTTGTTACGGAAGCCTCCGGATTCCCTTTATTTCCGCCGGATGAGCATGCTTGAGCGAACAACGCCAGTATCAGCACCATGACAACTCCAAGCAGCTTGTTACGTTTCCCCACATGACCTCGAATCATTGCGAAAAACCCTCCCTTGAATAATATATATATATAGTACAGCTTAGGGGTATAGCCCTCAGGCTGGTCCTATCTATGCCTTCGGATCAGCCCTTGATGGCGCCCACCGTCAATCCTTTGACGAAATATTTCTGGAAGAACGGATACACGAGCAGGATCGGTCCTATGCCGACAACCGCCATAGCCATCTGCAGCGATTCGTTGGGCAGCTCGCTCATCAGCTGCGGATCTTGCGCCGCCAGCTGAACGTTGTTGCGAAGATACTGGATGTCGTTCAGCACGCGCATCATGAGAAATTGCAGCGGATACTTCTCCTCGCTCCGGATGAACAGCAGCGAATTGAACCAGTCATTCCAGTAGTGTATCGTACTGAACAACCCCATCGTCGCCATGACAGGAAGCGACAGCGGAAGCACGATACGGAAGAAGATGAGCCACTCCCCCGCGCCGTCGATCCGGCTCGACTCGATTAGCGCGGGATGGATCGTAGTCTGGAAGAACGTGCGCATGATGATCACGTTGAACGGTACGATCAGCAGCGGAAGAATAAGTGCCATATACGAATCGAGCAGCCCGATCGCCTGCGTGAACACGATGTACTTGCTGACAACCCCTCCGCTGAACAGCATCGTGAAGAAGATGAAGAAGGTGAAGAACGTCCGGAACGGATAATCGCTGCGAGAAATCGGATACGCGTACAACGCCATCAGCATGACGCTAAGCAACGTGCCTATCACCGTAATGCCGATGCTGACTCCGTATGCATCCACTATCGTTCCGTAATCCTTGAACAAGCTCTCGTATGCGACCCCGCTCAGCTTCTCCGGGAAGAAGCTGTAGCCCCGGTTCAGCAGCGAATCGTTATGCGTCACGGACACGATGGCGACCAGCACGACCGGCAGCACGCAAGCGAGCGACAACAATATAAAACCTATATTCAACAAGGCATTCGCCGTCTTGGATATCGTATTATCCCGTCTGTTTCTTTTCATAATCATCGTCATTCTCCCCAGACCTCGCGCTAGAACAGCGCTTGCTCGCGATTGATTTTGCGGACCGCCGAATTCGTCGCCAGCACCAGGACGAACCCAAGCACGGACTGCACGAGCGCCGCGGCGGACGACATGCCAATGTCGTTGAGCTCCATCAGCACCCTGTACACATAAGTGTCTACCGTATCGGTGACGGGATACAGCGCCCCCGCGTCCATAGGCACCTGATAGAAAAGGCCGAAATCGGAGTTGAACACGTGGCCCATCGACAGGATGGTCATGATGATAATGATCGGCTGGATCGAAGGCAGCGTAATGTGGAAGATTTGCCGCCACTTCGATGCGCCGTCGATGACCGCTGCTTCGTAATATTCCGGATCGATTCCGGCAATGGCAGCGATGTAGATGACCGCGCCGATGCCGACGCCTTTCCATGCGTTAACCAGCGACAGGATGTACGGCCAGTATGCCGTCTCTGAGTACCAGAAGATTTTGTCCACACCGAAGCCTTCCAGCAGACTGTTCACGAATCCGCGGTCGGGACTTAGGAAGGCGTACACCAGATAACTGACGACGACCATCGACAGGAAGTACGGCATGATCAGCAGCGTCTGGTAACCCTTTGCCAACAGCCTTCCGCGCAGCTCGCTGATCGCCACGGCAATCGCAACCGACAGGATCAGGTTGACGCCCATGAAAGCCAGACTGTACAGCACCGTGTTGCGCGTAATACGCCAGATAGATTGCGAGGTGAACAAAAATTCAAAATTGTCGAAGCCGATCCAAGGACTGCCCCATATACCGTCGGTGTAGTTGATATTCTTGAAGGCGATGAACACGCCGAACATCGGCAAGTAGTTGTTTAGAACGACAACAAGCAACGTGGGGATCATCATGAACGTAAGCACCCGATATTTCCACAAAGCACGGAGGAACGCCGTCAAGTAAGTCCACATCCTTTCTATGTACTCAGTATATCGGGGGCAACCCCTGGAAGACGAGGATATATTCCGGCATGAGTGTGATGTAAAATGAACTGTAATTAGCGAGGTAGACGCAAAAATACCGTCAGGCATACTAGGCCTGACGGTATTTGAAAAGCATGGCTCTGATGCTGATGAAACAAGCCCCGGATGAAGCCTCTTATGGCGCGGACGACCTCAGCGGCATGTTGATAACCGCCCTCAGCCCGCCTCCTTCGCGGCATTCGTACCTTAGACCGTACGCCTCGCCGAAGTGCAGCCGGATGCGCTGATGAACGTTGCGGATGCCGTAACCTTTGTCGCTCGTCTCGCCTGCAAGGATGCTGTCCAGCCGCTTCATGTCGATCGGCAGGAAGCCGTTATCCTCGACGGTTACAAGGATTTCCCCTTCGTCCCGGACGACCCGCACCCAGATCTCCCCCTCGCCGTCCATACCGCTGACTCCGTGGAAAACCGCATTTTCGACAAGCGGCTGGATGATCACCTTCGGCGACATGAACGCCAGCAGCGTCTCATCGACGTCCCAATGCATCTGGAACGTATTCGGGTATCGCTTCATCTGCAGCCGGCTGTACGCTTGCACATGTTCGAGCTCCTCGCCGATCGTAATAACGGTCTTGCCCTTGCTAAGTCCGATGCGCAGCAGCTTGGACAAATCCTTGACCATATCGCCAACATTGGTATTGCCGCTGGAGAGCGCATACCAATAGATTGAATCGAGCGTATTGTACAGCAGATGCGGCGTAATTTGGGAATGAAGCGTAGCGAGCTCGATTTCCTTCTGCTTGATCTTCATGCCGTAATTTTCCTCGATGGAATGGTCCAACCGGGTCGTCATCTTTTTGAACGCGCCGTACAAAATGCCGAATTCGTCCTTGCGCAATTGGTCTTGGTCCCAATCGAGCTTTTTGCCGGGCTCGTAGATTTTCGTCAGGGAGACGAGCTTCACGAGCGGCTTCACGATCATCCGCAGCAAATACAGGACGAATAAGAGTACGAATACCAAATAGATGGCGGATGCTATCATGAGAATCCATTGGAACTCCGACTGACTTGCCGTTATCGACTTGAAAGGAATCTTGTAGATCAGCCTCGTGTCGAAGGAGGATCGGCTGGAATAGGCGTATAGCCACTTCTGGCCGCCTTCGCTTGCGTAATAAAAGCCGTCCGTCTTGCGATTCACCACATCGGACAACTTCGCTTGGTCAAGCTCTTCCGTGCCGGTCCTCATCAGCAGCTCGTTGCGTCCGTTATACAGGAAGATGCTGGCATGTTCCGGCAATTGTACCGTTACGAGGTCGCGGTTCAATACCACCTCCAGCTTCGATACAATCAAGAACCCGATTAATTCGTCATAAGATTTCGGATTCAGAATGCTCCGCATGAGACTGACCGTCGTTCTCTCGCCGCCCGCTGCCGTCAACCCCAACGTCGCGGCGCCGCCCTCGCGCATCGTCTGCTCAACCCATTCGAGCGTGCCGTCGCGATTCTCGTCGAAGTACTTGAACCCTTTGGTCTTATTGGACAAGTCGAAAGGCGTGCGATTGCCCGCCTCGTTCGCCATGAACAACGTAAACTCGGTGCCGTCCGATGCCCAGCGCTCCAAGATGGCGTCCGCCTCCGTCATTTCGCCGAGCGTCTCGATGCGGGTCCAAAATTCAAATTGCTCCGTGTCGCTGAAAAAATAATTGTCCAACAGCGTGATCATCCGGGCGTTAACCGACGACAGCGTTTTTTCGAGCGTAACGTGATGTTGCTTCACGAGCTGCAATGTCGTGCGGCCCACTTCGTTGCTCATCGATTCCGAACCTTTGTAGGCCGAAATCCAACCGACAACAAGGAAAGGCCCCACGATGAACAATGCGAACGCAAGGGAGACCTTGACTCTGAGTTTCAGCCCGCTCCCCCCCCGTTATCCTTGCGATATTCCGCCGGGCTGACGCCCGCATACCTCTTGAACATGCGGCCGAAATGCTCCGGAGACTCATAACCGATCTCGTAGGAAATTTCGTATCGCTTCTTGTCTGTCGTGGTGAGCAACTGTTTGGCGGCATCAATCCGCAGCTCCGTGACGTAGTCCCAGATGTTTTTCTTCATTTCCCGTTTGAATAGATAGCTTAAGTACGCCGTGCTGAAATGCACTTCGCCGGCGATATCCTGGATCTTCAGCGCCGGATTGCGGTAATGCTCCCGAATGTAGCCGACGATGCGCGCGATAATCGTCTGATCACGATCCCGCGCCATCGCCCGCATCGCCTCGACGACCTCCTGGATGTAACCGTGAAGGCGGTTCGGCTTCTCCAAGGTCGGCACGCCGCGGAAGAACTGGTCTGGATCGAAGCGGTGCAGCGGAACGCCGCCCGAATGTCCGAACTCCAGCATCAGCGCGAAGACGCGATACACCAGCATGCCGAAATGGCTGTTGAACAACTCTTCAGTCGCCGTCAGCTCCGACAACGGAACCACGATAGCACGCGTATCGACGGTGCTGCCGTCTTCGAGCTTTGATTTCAACAGCTGCACGTATCGGTCCACGACACCGATCCATTCGACGACGCCTATACCTTCATGCCGGATCACATCTTCGTAATACAACACTTTGTGATTCGGATGCAGATTCTTCCACTCCGCTGCCGTATTCGCTTCTTCCATCAACTTCGGCAGCATGAACACGTCCGGATGCAGCGTGCTCATGCCGACCGTCGCGTCAACGTTCAAATATTGCTTCAGGTTCATATGAACGATTTGCCCGATCAATTGCAACTGCGATTTCAGCGGATACGGCTGACCGTCGACCTCCCGATCCTGCAGTTGAATAATGACGATCAATTCGTTGCCGTACCCATTGAACGTCAGCCCGCTCCATTCGGATAAGCTTTCTTCCATAATGTTGACCGATGCGTACTTCAGCAGCTTCCGGTCCGTCAGCGTAATCTCCTTGTTGCTAAATCCGCCATGCCGCAAATCAAGGCCTAAAGCTAAAACTCCGAAGCAGCGGCCTTGAAAACGGTCGCCCAGCTCGGATGCCAACAGCTCGTAATCTTGCCGGGTCAAATTCCGGTCCGTCACCAGCTCCAGCAGCATTTCGTTCACGCCCATCTTATCCGTCCGCTCGATCTGGGCGAGCGATTGCTTGCCGTGTTCTTCCTTCTCCCGCAACACCCGGCGGACGACACGAAGCAGTTCGTCCCGCTCAACCGGCTTCACCAAATAATCCTGGGCGCCAAGCCGCAGCGATTTCGCGGCGAAATCGAACTTCTCGTGCGCGGAGATCACGACGAACGGCAGCTCCGGCTGCTCCATAGAAATCGTCTCCATCAGCTCGATGCCGCTCATCCGGCTCATCTGGATATCGGTCAGCACGAGGTCGAAATGGTCCATGCGCAAATAATCGATCGCCTCGAATCCATTCAGCGCCGTTTCAACAAAAGTAACGTTAAGATCGGAATCGAGCAAAAACTGTTTGATCCCTGCGCTTACGCGCGGCTCATCGTCCACAACCAATATTTTCACCGATCGCTCCCCCGCTTCCCACTGAAAGCTAGACACCTGACCTATTACTATCATACTAGAGTAGTTGCTTGGCGAACGGAAGGATGTAATGCCTCGAAATTGTGATGTATACTCGCCAAAGTAAACGCTTAATTGCTCTTATTATACGAGTATCGAACAGGTCGTAACAATACAAAAACCAGCACCGCTATATTCGGAACTCTATCATTCTTATAACGGCGAAAAAGTCTCCTGATTCAATCAGGAGACTTGTAGACGTCCTACTATATTTCATTTACTTGAAACGAAACTTTCCAATCCCGCTTTGCAATTCGAGCGTCATATTCTGCAGCTCGTTGGAGGCTGCGGCCACCTCTTGGACCATCGCGTTTTGCTCTTGTACGGAAGACGCTATCGTACTGAGCTTGTCCGCGTTTTCCTCCGCCACATCGGCAACCTGCTGCGCGCCCTCCAGCATCGCCGCCATTTTCACAGACTGAATTTGCATTAAAGCGGCAATTTTATGGATGGCTTCAACCGTACGGTTCACCGATTGCGCAATCAAATGCAAATGGCTGATCGTTTCGGTTGTTTTGGACGATTCATTATGGATGAGCTGCGCTTGCGTCTCCATTCGGCCGACGGCTACCGTCAGGTCGGTCTGTATCGCTTCAATTAATCCGCCGATATGCTTGACCTCCATCGAGCTATGGTTGGCCAGCTTCCTAATTTCCACCGCTACCACCTGAAACCCTTGACCATGTTCGCCGGCATGGGCCGCTTCTATTGAAGCGTTCAGCGCCAGCAGATGAGTCCGGTCCGAAATGTCCTCCACGACGCGGATAATACCTTGAATTTGCTCCGCATGCTTTTCGAGCTTATTGACGATGCCGAACGTTTCATTGCCTTCTTCGGCAAGTCGCTGCATCGCAGCCGATAACGAATCGATCGCATCGTTGCTGCTGGCCATCGAGTTCTCCATCCGCGCAGCATCCTGCTGAGCCTCCACCGTATATGCCGCCGCATCGGCGGAAATGCCGGCTATCTCTTCAATGGAAGCGTACATCGTTCGAGAAAGATGCGCCTGCGTATCGGTATTGCCCGATATTTCGTCCACCTGTTCCGATATGGCTGTCAGCAGCGTAGCCGCTTGCTCGGCCGCCATTCGCAGCTGCTCCACTTCCGTGCCTGTCGCTTTCGAATGCGCGTCGATATCGACAACGATACCGCGCAGGCTGGCAATCATCTGGTTGAACGAAGTCGCAAGCTGCTTCAGTTCATCCTTGGATTTCGGAATGGCAACGCCCGCCTTCAAGTCCCCTCCTGCCGCTAGTCCCGCTGCCCGGTGCAGGTCGTTAAGCGGCTTCACCAGCCACCTTGCCGTCAGCCATCCGAGCAGCCCTGTCCAAAACACGCCTAATGCGAAGGTTAGCAGCATAAAAATCCACGACTCCATGTTCGGAGCCAAATAATCCTTTAACACGAAAATAAAAAAGGCGCTCGTTCCATACGTCGTTGTAGCTACTATTGAAATGCCTACCACAATTTTCGTAATCAGGCTTGATTTCATTGGTTCGCCTCCCCGTTGCTGCATAAGCTTCCGTTGATTGCATTATAGCAATCTAACGGTACGGGCAACTGTGATAAACATCACAGGAAGCTTTAAATAAAACGTAAAAGCCGGCATCGCCGGCTTTACTTCGATTCTATCGGCCGTTATTGGGCCGAGGCGTTCATGATCGTTACGATTTCGTCCAGAAGCCGGTCAAGCGTAATCGGATCATCATAGTTGAATTTGCTATTCAACCAATAGACGCGGTTCTCCTTAACGGCAGGTATGTTTTTCCACAAACCGCTTTCCGTCAGCGACGTCTGGCGCTCTACCGTTTCCCCCGTAGTATCGGTTAATACAAAAATATGAGTCCCCATGTATTCTGGCAGCACTTCTTCCGATATGTCGATAAACCGTTCATTCGCATCGATCAATTGTTGAGCTTTAGCTGAAGGATGGAAGCCGAGTTGGCCATACAAGGTCGTGTTAAGACCTTTATTGCCCATAATATACATGTCCTTGCCCAAAAGCAGCAGCGAAGCGGTCGTCTCGTCGCCTTTCAAATTCAGTTTGGTTTTGGTGCTCTCGACTTTGGCCTGATATTGATCGAACCATTCCGTCGCTTGATCGGTACGGCCGAGCAGTTCGGCAATTCGAGTTACACGCTCCTTCGTCGGAAAAGTACCGTCAAGTCCGATTACGACAGTCGGCGCGATGAGGCTGAGTTGCTCGATGCCCGCTTCATCCCAGTCGTCGAACAGAATAAGATCGGGTTGAAGGGCAAGCACCTTCTCGGGCGAGAACGGATAGCCGACGTCTTCGATGCCGTCCAGCAAATCCGGATAAGCGACTTGACTTGCGATTACGCTGAGAGAAGCACCTGCCGGCTTGACACCGATCGCTAGCAAGTCGCCAGGATTGCTTCCGATGTAGACGATTTTTTGCGGATCGACGGGCACTTCAACTTGGCGGTCTTTATAATCGGTATACATTCGCGTCGTGCCGTTCTCCTCATTCGAAGCCGTCACGTTTGCCGACTGAGTCGGCTCCATTGTCGCGGAAGGCTCAGCGGAATTCGAAGCTCCGCACGCCGAAATAAGCATGGTAAAAAGCAGCGTTCCCATTACAAGCAGTATTGATTTTTTCATTTTTCTACTCCTGTCTGCTGATGTATTACATCAATAATGATAATCATTATCATAATAGCGGTTATAACCGTTTCTTGCAAGATGTTAATGCAAAAAAAGCTGACTACGGTCATTTTCCGTTGTCAGCTCTGCCTGTTTTTTGTGCAACTATGAGATTCGTAGACTATTTTCAAAATGCCGTGTTTTTACTCCATCCTGTCTCCTACGCTTTTATGCGAGAAGTAGACGGAATACATCTCGTCCTTTACTTCATATAACGGGATGAATCGGAATCCGCGATCAATCCCCTTCGTCCGGAAATATCCCGGGTTCCACCAAGAGTGATTTCGTTCACGATCCGGCTGGAGCAGCTCTTCTGGCCGCGATGGATCTCCAACCAAGATTCGCTCCTCATGCGTTAACCCCGCAAGCACGATCGGGCCATCCATGAAGGCGAACATCCCCGAATCGCCTGGCAGCGGCTCGGTTCTCAACGTCTTCGGAAGCTCAACCTTTACAACGTCACCATCCTTCCATTCTCTTCTCACTTGAACGAAGGAGGAGGGTTCCACAGAGACATCCATTGGGCCTTCACCGTTAACACGGATAACCGGCGTACCGCTTATCCACCACGGAAGACGAAGGTTCAGATCAAAGGTTGATGGGCTGTCGAGACTGATCGTTATGTTATAGACGAAATGGTCCGGACGATGGACCGGAATCGGAGGCATATCGACTTTCGTAATGGCTGTCATCCCGCTTACGGACCAGTTGTTTAAAGGGTAAACTCCGTATTGGCCATCCTGCTCGATCCGAATGGTCAGATTGGAATCTGCTCGTCGATGATGAAGCTCGGAAGGAATCCACTGGCAGATGGAAATGCCATCCTTGTTCTCCATGAATATTTGCGGTTCGTATGACGCGTTCGCCTGCAGCAAGGTACCGTGACAGCACCAGAAATGCTGTGTCTCGGATCCCCATGTTTTTTGGCTGCCAGGACCTACGCCAAGAAAATAGGAGATCATCCCGGTACTCCCGTGCTGATGAGACAGGACGCCATTGTAAAATCGGCGTTCCCAGTAATCCCCGTAAGAAGCGTCGCCTGTCCAGCGCAGCAGTACATGGGCAAGTCTCATCATATTATAATTGCAGCAATGTTCCTGACCGACTCCAAGGCGTGCGGCCATATCCATTTTGGGCATCCACAACTCCCCGTTATCGCCCGCCCCCGTAGCAACGTAACCCCTTTCGGTTACGGCGCAGCGCCAGAACGCCTCCACAATATTACGGTAACGCTCCTCACCTGTTACTTCCCATACTCTTGCGGCACCCAATATCTCAGGGATTTGCGTATTGGCATGTTTGTTCGTCAGACAATCCTCTCCTGCAAGAAGAGCATCAAAAAAACGTCTCCGATCGTATCGCCGAATAAGCGCCAGATGTTTCTCATCGCGTGTCTCACCGTACAGATCCGCCCATATCTCGAGCATGCCGCCTGTTTCCAGATCAAGCAGCTCATCCATCTGTTCTACAGAGAATTGGCCTGACCATCGGTAGAACCAGTCCGCTATTCCGGACATGATCCTTAAAGACTGCGCATTGCCGGCTGCCGTGTACATATCGTAAAGGCCCATGAGCAATTTATGGATCGTATAGTGCGGCGCCCAGACGAATTTGCCCGCGGCAATCCGATGCATATACGTTTGCGGAAAAGCAGCCAGCCATTCGCCTCCGTTCCCCTCCTGGCATCTCGCAAGCTCATTTACGATATAGTCGGCTTTCCCCTTAATAAGCGGGTCTTGCGTTTGTGCGTAGATTTTAGCCGCGGCCGATAGCCAGTGCCCCATAATATGACCGCGCAGCTCGCAGGTCGGCGACTCCCAGCCCCAGTGCCAATGATCAGGACCATCCATATTGTTTGTCGTCGCGCTTGTAGTACCGCCGTTTCCGCTGTAGCTCCAAAGCCCAGCCTCCAAATAGAAATTACGGAGTAAATTATCGTTAGTCAGACTCATTAGATAGCTTTTATTTAATTCAAATCTAGATTTGATAGGACCATCGCTTAGCTTGATCTTACCTAATGGGAGCTCCTTCAATCGGCTTTCCATACTCAATACCACCTTCATTTTATTTGTGTTATTATTTATTCTAATCATGTATGAATTCTAATAACATGCAGAATAATTTGTTATCCCTATACTTTTTTTGTGTTTTCACATTAACCATTCAGGAGGCATCATTCATGAAGTCTTCGCTCCATATCACCGCGGACCGGTTTCCGCTCGTACGGGACATGGGTTGGAACGTCACCAGCCACACCTATACCCACCCGGACAGGATATTGGATTACCATGTCTTTCTCTATGTGTCGAAAGGCAGCATGCAATTGATTGAGGATGGCGAGCCCTATATCGTAGGCGAACGCGAATTTATGTTTTTGGAAAAGGGGTTGCATCATTGGGGGCGACCGGAGACGACTGCCGGGACGACCTGGTATTGGATTCACTTCTATCCTGCTGATGATCTGCATCTCGATTACAAAGATCAGGCGCCGCTACCCGAACCGGATTATTACGCTCCCGAACATTACGAACACCGGATTTATCTGCCCAAGCACGGGCTGGCACCGCCTGGAACTGAGGAGCGCTTATCCGCGATTGTTATAGAATCCGAGCAGCGCGACAGCTATCGGCTAACCCGAATCAGCCTTAGCGCCTACCGGTTTCTTCTAGATCTTGCTTCAATGAAAGCTATATCCTCCAGTAAACGCGGGACCGCAGCCGAACTGGCAGATCGCGTATTGAACTATTTGTCAGCTCACTTGGAAGAGCCCTTCAACGCCAACGATATTGGGAAGCACTTGAACATGAACTACAGCCACATCTCGGCAACGTTCCGCAAGACGACAGGCCAAAGCATTGTAGAGACGCATACGCGGCTCAAAATGAACAAAGCCGTCGAGCTGCTGCGCACAAGTTCGCGAACGATTACGGAAATTAGTGAACAGCTTGGGTATCAGAACCCGTTCTACTTCACAAGAGTGTTCAAGAAAACATTTGGCGAGCCGCCTTCCTCCTTCATCCAACAGTTTTATCAGCCATGACTTATGCAAAAAAAAGCTGAACAGAATCATCTGTTCAGCTCCAAAACCCTATATCTCATCCATACTCCGTTTCAATCCTATCCAGTTAAATTTAATAGCTGCTGCATGTTACGGCAAGCACCTTACTTAGGTTTGGGTCATAATCTTATTAATGATCGTTTAATCGGACCCAAAACTCTGAATACAGGAAGTGAACATGTTGCCAAACGGTACTAAGCAACAGAACCCTTTAGCGGGCTATCGGAATGCTCCGCTGGCTTTCGCGAAAAATGTCGGGCAGACTCGCGAAGATATTCGTTATTACTCCAGTAAGCCTGGATGCACAATTGGTTTCTCTCCAAATGCGGTTCAGTTTATATTTACCGGGAATAGGTCGGACCGGCAGGAGGGCATGGCGCTCTCTCTGCGCTTCTGCGGAGCGAACGCCGCTGTTCGAATGGATGGGAATCGCCAAGACTCGGAAAGAGTCCATTATTTCGTCGGTAACGATCCGGCGAAATGGCATACCGACATTTCGACCTACCGCGAGATTGTTTATCGAGACCTATGGCAAGGAGTCGACTTGGTCTTCTATGGCAACAACGGGAAATTCAAATACGATGTCGTTGTTAAGCCCGGCGCAAGACTCGAAGATATCCGGTTCGTCTATGACGGCGCAGATGGATTGTCGCTGAGCCAGGAAGGAAATCTTCACATCCACACTACGCTTGGCGTCTTGATGGAGGAAAGACCCGTCAGCTATCAAATAATTGATGGTCTCAGGGTCCCGGTGGACAGCCGATTTATACTGCCTGACAACCAAGAGTCCGGCGTTTATGGCTTTGAAGTTGGCGACAGCTATGACCCGCACCATGAGTTAGTTATCGACCCGACGCTTACCTATTCCACTTATCTCGGCGGGACCGATACTGATTCCGGACTTAGCATCGCAGTAGACAATTTCGACAATGCCTATGTAACGGGGCAAACCTTATCCTTGAATTTTCCGATCACCCCCGGAGTATTCCAACCCGGAATCGATGGTTCTTCCAGTGTGTTCGTCACGAAAGTGAATCCCGGAGGCACAGGCCTAGAATATTCTACTTTTCTTGGCGGCAGCAGCGTTGATATGGGACGCGGGATTGCCGTTGATGAATTTGGCAATGCCTACGTGACGGGTCAGACCCTCTCCCCCGATTTTCCAACCACGCCGGGAGCTTTCCAGAACTTTACGGGTGGAAATCAAGATGCGTTCGTAACCAAATTAAGCCCGGACGGCAGCTTTCTGGTCTACTCTACTTTTCTTGGCGGAGACGGTGTGGACACTGGATATGCAATCGCTGTTGATGGTGTAGGCAGTGCTTATGTTACGGGAGGTACATCTTCCCTTAATTTCCCCCTCTTCAACACCATTCAAGAGTTCATCGCGAATGAACATGTTTTCGTTACGAAATTGAACTCCGACGGCAGTGCTCTTGAGTATTCCACTTTACTTGGAGGCCATGGTCTTGATGAAGCGCATGGCATCACGGTTGATCGTTCCGGCAATGCTTACGTAACTGGTTTTACCACCTCCGAGGACTTTCCAACTACGCCAGGAGCATTCCAAATTTTCCTGTTTGGAGTCATAACCGCTTTTGTATCAAAACTAGATGGCTCTGGGACTTCGCTCATGTACTCCACCTACCTTGGCGGAAGTGGCGACGATGAGGCTCAAGGCATTGCCATCGATGAGTTCGGTCAAGCTTATGTGACGGGGAAAACGACTTCCGGGGATTTTCCGGTAACGGGAGGATCATTCCAGCCCTTCTATGGAGGCGGGGCATCTGACGCCTTTGTAACGAAACTTAGTTCGGGCGGCGACTATTTGGTGTATTCCACCTATCTTGGCGGGAGCGAGACGGATGCTGGCAGCGGCATTGCGGTGCGCACAGGCTTCGCCTATGTGACAGGAAGCACCGGATCGTTTAATTTCCCCACCTCTCCCGATGCGTTTCAGCCATTTCCTGAGGGAGGCGGGGACGGCTTCATTTCGCAATTAAACATAATGGGCAACGAGCTTGTCTTTTCCACGTTCATCGGCGGCAGCTCGAGCGACAACGGCAATGCTATCGCGGTTGACCGTTCAGGCTGTATTTTCGTGACCGGTCAGACATTCTCCCCCAACTTCCCGGTTACGCCCGGCGCGTTTCAGCCGTTTTTGCAAGGAGTCAGCGATGCCTACGTCTTGAGGATCTGTTTGAGCTTGGGGACAATAGTCAATAAGTTTCCGGACCGATTCGAGGTCAATCGCGGCGAACAAGTGACCTACTATATCGAGATCCAAAACCCAAGCGGAGCTACGCTTACGAATGTAATCATTGATGATCCGTTGCTCGGTCTTTTCGAGTTCATTCCCGAGATCCCTCCCTTTTCAAGCCATATTTCCCAATTCATATTCACCGTTCCATTCGAAGCGCCGCTTGGAATACTCAGAAATACAGTGTTTGTAAGGGCCGATCAATTCACCGAGCCGCTTGTCGCGGAGTCGGAAATTCTGGTGACGGGAACGCCTCTATTGGTGGCATCTAAGACCGTAAATCCGCCTGCAGCTGCTCCTGATGATACGGTCATCTTTACAATTGTACTTGAGAATCACGGCGATGCCGACTTGATCAATGTCCGCATCTTCGATCCGCTAATTGGTCTGGATGAGTTTATCGGCGACATTCCCGTCGGAGCGATCTTCATCATCGATTGGCCGTTCGTCATTCCTCCAGATGCGCAGGCAGGGCTGACGATTGCCAATATCGTGACGATTACCGCCGACAATCTGCCTCAACCGGAGGAATTGGGTACGGTAGTCGAGGTGCTGCCGGTTCCTAGATTGGAAATCATTAAGACGACCGATCGTAATTTCGTTATTCCGGGCGAATTGGTGAATTTTACGATCGAGGTTATCAATACCGGAAATTCGGACCTTTTCAACGTCAACGTAACGGATGATCTCACCGGATTCCAAACCTTTATCCCTGTTCTCTTTGTTGGACAAAGTGAAAGTTTCGTCGTGTCGTTCTTCGTCCAGCTGGAAACTCCGCCGCTAACTTTTATCAATACGGCCGTTGCCTTTAGCGATCAGACGGAACCCGTGTTCGCCAGCACGGAGGTGACGGTGGCCGCCGAGCCGCGTCTTGGGATCAGCAAGATTCCGGAGACGACCAGCGTCGTGCCTGGACAGACGATCCGTTACACGGTCCTGCTGGAGAATATCGGCAATGTGCCGCTGACCAACATTCGAGTTCTCGATCCGGTGCTCGGAATCGATCAGTTCGAAGCCGATTTGCAGGTAGGTGAGGTTCGCGAGTTTGTATTCACGTTCACCGTCCCGCCAGAACCGATCGGATCGAATATCGTCAATATTCTTGGCGTTCAAAAGAATGAGATCGGGCTGCAGGAGGTCGAATCGGTCGTTACGGTAACGGGCCTCGGGCTGTTGCTGCTGAAGGAGTCGAACCTAGCGGTAGCTGTCCCAGGCGAGACGATTGTCTACACGCTGACCGTGACCAATTTACTGGACGTTCCTCAGACGAATGTTGTGCTGACCGATGCGATGCTGGGGCTGAGCGAAACAATCGCCGTTCTCCCCTCCAATACTACGATTACCCGAACAGTGCCGTTCACAATTCCAGCGGACGCTGAGCCTAACAGCGTCATTCTAAATACGTTTGTAGTCAGCTCGGATCAAACGCCTTCTCAGGAGACGAATGCCGAAGTTGTAGTGTTGGAGCCCCCAGGTCCTGGACTAGTGATCACCAAGCTTCCTGATCGCAATTCGGCCGCACCGGGGGAGACGATCACTTACACGCTCACCGTAACGAATCTGCTGGATGTTCTTCAGACGAATGTCATGCTGACCGACGCGTTGTTGGGGCTAAGCGAGACGGTGGCCACCCTGCTCCCGAATGAAACGATTACCCGAACGGAGACGTTTACCGTTCCTGCGGACGCAGAGATTGGCAGCATTATCCGAAATACCTTTACAGCCGTCTCGGATCAATCGCCGCCGTTGGAGACGATTGCCGAGGTTGTCGTGCAATTGCCCCCGGGCCCGTCGTTGCTGATCCAGAAGACTCCAGACCGCAATACGGCTGGGCCTGGCGAGACTGTCTTCTACTTACTGACGGTGACGAATTTACTTGGTGTTGATCAGACGAATGTCGTACTGATCGATGAATTGCTGGGGATGAGCGAGACGATACCCATCCTGGCGGCGAATGAAACAATTACCCGAACGGTGACGTTCACCGTTCCCGCGGACGCAGTGCCCGGAAGCATCATCCGAAATACGTTCACAGCCGTATCCGATCAATCGCCGCTGGTCGAGACGATTGCCGAGGTTATCGTGAATGCTGCGCCTGCCATCGAAACGACGCTCACGGTTCAGAAGCGCCCAGATCGAAGTGCTGCAGCGCCGGGCGACATTATCCGATATACCGTCGAAGTCACGAACACGGGTGCAAATGCAGCAACAGACGTCGTCGTACTCGACTCGTTGACCGGTGAGCAATTCACGATTCCGGTAATTGCGCCGGGCGAATTGGCAAGGGTGACTATCATGTTCACGGTGCCGGCAGGAACAGCGCAAGGAGAAGTTATCGCTAACCGCGTCACGGTCACTTGGCCGGCGCAACCCCTTGGTTCTCTGCCCGTACAAGATGAGGCGAGAATAATCGTTGCCGTGCCCGCCGAACTGCCGGAAGTAGAGGTCGAAGCGCAGCCGGAATCGCCGAAACCGGGTGAGATAGTGCGCAAGACCATCACGGTGACGAACGTAACGGGCAACACGCTTACCAATGTGCGAGTATTCGATCAACTGCTCAACTTCCGCACAACTATTCCCTCGCTCGCGCCCGGAGAGAGCCGCATATTCACGCCGCAGTTGGCGATTCCACCCGGAACGGAAGGCGGCACGGAGTTCCGGAACGTCGTTACGGTCTTCTCCGACGAGACGCCGTTGCAGCAGCAGGATGTCATCGTCCAGACGCAGATATTCCCGGATGCGTCGCTCGTCGAAACGGTAGACCGCGCGGTCGGGAGATCGGGAGAAACGGTGATATTCACCATTCAAGCCCGTAACACGGGAAATGTTCCGCTGTTGAACGCGCGACTGAGCGCCCCGCTGCTCCACATACAGCTGCTTATTGTACGGTTCGACGTTGGAGCGATCGAAACGTTGCGTATACCATTCATTCTTCCGGACGTTGAGGAAGATACTCTAATCGTAAGCCCAGTGATACTCGTATCGGACAACGGACCGACTCGAGAAGCAAGTGCGTCGGTAACTGTCATCGCCGAGGATGAAGAATAATACTTTTACTTTTCCTCGCCAAGAAGAGAGGCCATCCTGCGAAGGGATGGCCTCTTATATTCTTTTACTTACATTTCCTGTAATACTCTAAACTCGTTCATGAACAATATAACGAATACTATATAAACCTTCTAATCTGATCGATGGCTTATAAGATTCTAAGTGAGTAACTGTACGTCCTTCGGGAAGAATCACATTTTGATATATTTTAGTCTCAATAACATCATCTGTTGTCGACAATACTTCAACAGTCACATCTACAGTCTTGTTATCCCCTAAGTTAAATACGATGACAGGTATCTCATCATCGGGTCCATACACAATATCTACATTTCCGCTGCCGGCTAAAATATTTTGAAACACCATGCGATGCGCATAGTATACCAACTTAGGCTGCCCGTAGTAATCAATCAAAGGTTTTTGATAGGTTCCCGTGTTTGGGCCGCCGCGCAGGCAACACCAGGAAAAGCCGTCATAATCCAGCCAACGACTTTTACGGATTACTTCATAGGCTTCGAATGCTTGCCATGCTTGACTTGTCTTCCATTCACTAAAATCCAGAGTGCGTCCTATGGAACCTTCTTCATATCGCCACTCATAACTTTTAACCTCATAGGTAGGCTTGCCCTTGTGGAGATCCCAATTGGGTTGGCCCGCTGTTTCGTCGTGTTCAAAATTAAAATAGGCTCTATATTTACTGTCAATAAAACTTTGAATATACGATGTTGTATCCATATAGGCAGGCAAGTTTTGTTTCTCGACATTTGGCCATTGACGAAGCGCTGGCCATTCATTTCCATACCCCAGAATATAATCCATATTGCCTCTGCAGATTAATGGAGCCGTCCAGATTGGATCGCAATGATCGACTGGATTTCCTTCATAGTCGATGGTGCCGCTATCATTATATGGATTTAATCGGCGGCTATCTGCTGAAGGAGATATCAACCTGCTCGTATCCAAAGGAATGATGGTATCGTAAATCTTGCGATACATCTTCATTACCGTATTCCAATTTTTCCATGATGGATGATTGGAGGGTTGCCATATGACAATTGAACAATGATTGCGTACTTGCTTGATGCAGGTTGCCATGCCATCAAGGTCCAAGTTTGTTGCTGAAGTAAGTCTCAGCCAGGCAGATGTTTGCCAAACTAACATGATTCCTAATTGATCTGCATAATCACAAACTCGCGGATCATTGATACCTCCCATTCTCTCGTCATGTACGCTCATTCTAAAACCATTTCCGTTCATTTTACGTACCATAAGCATTTCTTCAATATAATACTCCGCTGGCGGACACTTTTCCCATGCCGCAATGGTAGCCAAAGGGGGTCTTGCTCCGAACAATAGAGGAGCGCGCAAAAGCTCGGGCTTTCCGTTAATCCTGAAAATCCCGCCTTCCTGGCTTACAGTCCGTATTCCTGTCGTAACGACATAATCGTCGCACTTCCTATTTTCGCTATCATATAATTCAACGACTACCTTATATAAATTCGGATGATCGCTTGTCCATAAGTTCGGAGTGACAATTTCCAATTCCCCTTCCGTTATTTCTGTCAAATTAGCATGGGTAATGGTGGTCCAATTGGCTTGTGCGCATACAGGTCCATCCTCAGGAAACCATGGCATCATTTTCACACATACGTTATGATCAGTGACTTTTGAAGAGCTTAGCCCTTTTTGCGTTTTTACAGAAACCTTCACTTTTTGGATTGCAGAATTAGGATTGATAGAATCTGTCCATGTGAATACATCTTCAATATAAATACTAGGAAGAAGATCCAAATGCATACGGCCTGCAAACCAACCCGTATGCAAATCAGTATGAGAATGCGTCATCTTTTCTGAATCTATAATTTTATCGCTGTATACTTTTACGGCAATGAGATTTTCGCCTTCCTTTAGGAATGACGTGATATCCAGCCTACGCATATATTCATCTTTGATTAATGCTGCAAGTTCACCGTTTATATAAAGTTCGCCGCCAGGCGTCAGACTTTCAATATATAACTCTGCATAAGGAGGTACTTTATCCATGTATACGTTCTTGCGCATGAGAATATCTTGACCCGCATATCGCTCACCGCCATGAACGATCGGTAATGTTCCGTTTGACCATCCGGAATTGTCATAATCCGCTTGATTCCACCCGTCTATTGGGATAGGTGTTGTAAAGTCCTCATCAATAAAGGTCTCAATACTAAACGGTTCAAATTCATTCTCTGTAAGCCGTTTATAGCTTACACCCCATACACGTTCTATTTTCAATCCTTTTTTGCCGGATACTGTCCATTCTGTAAAGTTATCTTTGGTTACGTCGGAAAAGGCAACAAAATCAGCTGCTAAGTTATCATTTAAATAGAGATTATATTTTCGATTTACAAAATCGAGTTCAATTTTACATGTAATCTCATCATGGATCGAAGGTAATACTATTTTCTGGTCATCCGTTATATAGTACGGCTTTTTGTCAGAATCAAAACCGATGGTCACAGCTTCACCAAGCGAGAAAACAGAATCATCAATAGAACAATCGGCTTTAAGCGTCCACTCGAAAAAGCATCTCCAATCCTGTATGGGTAAATTAATGTTAATATTTTTATTTTCTTTCCATTCTTGAATTAGCTCAGTATGTCTTTTCTCTTTCCCAAATCCATATCCAACCCAGGTCCATTCATCCAAAACGATTCTTTTTCTATGTTCAGGCAAGGGCTGGGATTTTATTTTTCCTAAGACGGCATTCACTTCATTTGCAGTAACTATCGGGTTATATAAATCTACATCCTTAAGATTCTTCTCCAATTGATTGGCATATTCATTTAGAAATGATATTCGCTGCTTTGTATCAAGTACCGATGTTTCTCCTTTAAAATCAGTTTCTCCGTTTGCTTTAGCGTCCTGACTGAAATATCGCAGTTCAAAACTGTTAGATATCGTCTTCATACTTTGAAACTCCCTTCGTCACCTTGATCTGCCTTTTATCCATTGTAAGGTTTCTCGTCTCTTCAGAGGATGGATAAAAACATTTATTTCATCGATAAATCGCTCCACTTTCAAAGCATAAGTATTCGATGATTGTGTTTTTTAAAAGGGATTGCTATGATTGCATCATCATCAATTACCACGAGAAAACGCTCAAGGGGAAGATCGATCTATGACTATTAACTTGAACAATATTGCATTGAAAATACTATGGGTATATGACAAACCCACCTATCAGGGTTGGAACGGACCTCGTATCAATACATCCATCCACAGCTTCTATTGGATTCACAAGGGAAAAGGTCAATTTATTACGGAGGCAGGCTCATTCGAGGTCGAATCGGGCATGCTTGCTTATCTCCCTCCTGGCCAAAAAGTGCGCATGATTGCAAATAATGAATTTCCATTTCATATAATTATGGTACTGTTTGATTGCATTGCAGTACCTTATAAAGACAATCATTGGGAGGAACCCTATCATCTCCCTACATTAGGGCTTTCATTCCTAGAAAGGTTTGAAAAACCAGCAGCAAGTCAAATCGACAATCTCTTCGTTCAATTAAATAATCGATTCATTCCAGATATACCTAGCATTGAAATCGAGTGCAAGTACTATCTCCTCTCCCTGCTCTCCAAACTTATTCAATCGGATGAAGCGATAATCGAGGATAACAATGGAATGTACATTTATGGAAAAGTTAAAAATCAGCTCGAAATGTTCTTCCATATGGACATTAAAATCGGCGAGTTATCTAAAAGTCATGCTGTTTCTCCTTCCTATCTTAGAAAACTATTTGTTAGGTATGCAGGCGTTTCCCCAAAAGCTTATTTAAACCAACTTCGGAATGAACATGCACTCCGTTTATTGCTGCATTCTAAAGAAACGATTAAAGAAGTTGCTGCCGAGTGCGGATACGCCGACGAACTGTATTTTAGTACGATGTTTAAACAAATGAACGGCGTTTCTCCAAGTGAATTCCGCAAAAAAAACGTTGTTCTAAAATCAGAAATCGCAAAATAGAGATGCTGCTCTTGGCAACATCTCTACATCCATTGTGATTATTATAGGATATCCGTCTGATTGTCTCTTCTATTGAGCTAACTCCCAAGCTTCCTTTAGCAGATCTCTTAATTGCAGGGATTCCTTCCATCTGTCAGAAATTTCCCGATGGCTGTTATTGTCAAAGTAAGTTATAGCATAATCGGGTGGGCCTAATTCACATACAACAGGCAAAGATGAGTGATCCGTTGATGCGTTCGCAATCCAATTCCGCATGCCTGTTGCCCACCATCGAACGTATACGTCTACGGCGAGATGGAATGGACTTCCATTGTCACCGCCAATTTTTGTTTGGATTTGTTCTCCTCCCGAGATCCGCGCATGAATGCTGCCGGTTCTTCTGAGTAATTGCTCAAAGTAAGGCTCAGCTTGATCCCAATCTGCCTGCGAAACCATTTCACCAGCTGTCACGTAATGCGATAAATCAATCGTTAGCTTTAAGTTTGGCATCACATTTAAATAATCAAGGGTACGAAGCAAGTCTTGGGTGACGGTACCTCTATGCGTTTCAATGAAACAAGGAAAATGAGCAGCAGCGGCTACTTCAGTCAATTGATTCAAGAGTGTAATAGCTTGGTTATCCGACATATAGTAGTCTCTAACTTGGGCATTCACATAGGTTGCCCCTAGTGCTTTTGCATTCTGAATAATACTAACCATTTCATCTGGGCTAGTCGGGAATGATTGTACCCCATAGCTCAAGGAATACTGCTCAAGAAGTTTTATCCACTCATTGGCGTATCCTTGTTGCGGTAAGCGAGCGAACACTCCGTTATAACCCGCTTGAGCGATGCGTTCGAATTTTCCCTCCGCACTCTCGTTAGGTGACAAGCCCGACATCGCCCACCACGACATTTGGACATCAAGACTTCGTGCATTACCTTTTTTGCTGCTGCCTTTCCCGGACTTCAATGCTTCTAACATTCTGCCCCCGACATCTCATTTGTGAACATGCGTTTGTACTCTTTAGGTCCCATCTTCTCTGCTGATTGTGGAACGTAATGGAATTGCAAAGCTCTCCGGCGCAGATGAGAAAAGTTCGAAGGCGTCCCGTGATAGAGCATGCCATGAAAGAACAACACGCCTCCGGGCTGTATTGGCACCGCAACATCTCGCTCTACAGGCACTTGGGAATCGCATAACTGCCAATCCCTTATGGCATAATGAGGGGTGGCCCCTTCTTGCTGCGAGCCTGGAATGACATGCATGCAGCCATTGTCTACCGATGCTTCATCTAGGGCAATCCATACGCCTACAGCAGCTTTAGTGTACGAAATGTTGCCATAAGCCATATCCTGGTGCCAAGGTTTCTCACCTCCACCATGCGGGGGCTTGAGCAGAGCCATATCTTGAATCAGCCTAGGCTCTTCTCCAAAAATTTTTGTAACGGTATCAATAATAGCCGGATGGTAGGCAATCTCGCTTAATCGTTCCTCTACGTTCACAAACTCGTAAATCTTGCGCAAGGCAAGCTCTCTTTCCTCACTTGTTATCAGTTCGCTTTCCGTCTTCACAAACTGTAGTTTTGCTCCCTTGGAATCGACCATTCCCAGTTCCATGATGGCATCAATGCTTTGCGCCACTTCTTTATCATTTAAAATGTTGTTTGCGGAGATGAAACCCAGTTGCTTGTACTCGCGAATAACATCATCCGTAATTTCATCTAAACCATTTAGACTCACATGCACACTTTCATAGCGATACAAAGCCTTATTAATTTCTTCTGCACTTAATTCCAGTCTCGGCATAATCATTACCCCCTATGATTTTATGTCATTATCATACCGAAATAAGCAGGAGACTTGGATAGACACAACGAATTAATATTTGGACATAAATACTTGTGACCTGATCTAACGGAGGCATTTACATGGCAAAGGAATCACCCTTGTACAACTGTTTTTTTGCATTAAGCGGCATCAGCGGCAAGGTGAGATGCGAACCTAACTGGTCATGGCAGCCCGCGCCTTTTAATGACTACGATCTTTGGTATTGCATCTCGGGCAGAGGAGATATGTGGATCAACGAAACGCATTATTCTGTGCAACAAGGTGTTTTCTTCATTTTGCGGCCAGGTGATAACCTGCGGGCAGTGCATGATCCCCAAAATCCGATTACAGTAATCTATTGCCATTTTCAGTCTTATCACATAGAGGATGAATTAATTACTGAGCTCCCTTTGGGAGAGGATCGTTGCGTTTCCGTTAAGGATACGTATCGTTTGGAGCCGTTGCTGCATCTTTTGGTTGACCTTGCTGCCTGGAAGAGTCAGCGGGAAGAAGAAGAATTCGATCTATTGCTCAAATTGATTCTCACTTGGTGGGAGAGAGAACGGAATCGGCAGCATGAGACTACGCTGAGTTATCATTATGAGCATATCGTTCAGCAAGTTCTTAATGAGATTCGGATTAGGATGTCGGAGCCAATCGATTATCATGTACTGGCTGCAACCGTAGAATTGACCCCGCGTTATCTAAGTTCGATTTTGAAGCGGTTTTCGGGGCTATCTTTGAAGGAAACAATCACTAAGCTGAGGATGGAAAGGGCTATGCATCTATTGGCTGAGACAACCATGACGGTTACAGAGGTGTCTGAAGCACTCGCGTATTCCGACATCTACACGTTCAGTAAATTATTTAAACGCTTCTATCGTTTTTCACCAACAAGTGTACGTTCTAAGAGAAAGGTATGACGGAATCGAGCTCAGAGGGGTTTAAGTTAGCGTATTGGGAGAAAGAAAGAGTGCGGGTGATATCGCGGAAAGATAGCGGATTTCGAAATAGATCGCAATTCGCTATCTTTTAATTGTTATCGCGAATATCTTCACTTATGTTTGATATTTACTTATCACATTCCGTAAAGGTGAAGCAATCGATCATGTTCAGCTTTCGTTATCGGAATGACGGAACCGTGTCGCGGCACTTCCGGCAGCTTGAACGTCTCCGGCATCGTCCATTTGCCCGTATCAAGATCATTTGTCTCTAACGGCAAGTATCCTCTTAAACCAAATTCGTCGATAAATAAGTACCACTTATCCTCCAAGTTTGACTTGAAAATAATCGGCCCTTCACCTTTAACCATAAATTTTTCTTCCACATTAGGATTGATCATTGTAAAATCGCGGTCATGGAAATGACCTCCCGACTCCTGAAAGACATGATCTCCTTTGCTGAATCGGTAGATCCGCCCATTATGCCGGATCATGGTTGTATCGATTACGGACTGGCCGTAATCCATGAATAGAGTCGGTTCGCTAAAAGTAGAGAAGTCCTTCGTTGTCGCAACCAGCACTTTATGGTACGGCTCTTTGTCACGCGAGCCTGCCTGCTCCTTCAAGAAGGATGACCAATATACTTGAAATTCACCCTTCTCTCCGCAAAGCACTTCAGGCGCCCATGCGTTACCGGCATCCGGCGGTGCAATTTCAATCATTGTTTGCTCTGACCAATGAACTAAATCTGCTGACTTCCAGACCATAATAGAGCGGCTTCCTGCATGCTTAGCACGCATCCAATCCCCGTTGCCGTATATTTTCAGGTCGGTTGCAACCAAATAAAATCCATCTCCCGATGGCGTTCGGACGATGAACGGATCCCGAACACCTCGCTCTCCCAGCGTGGAGTAAAGAATCGGTCGTCCGCCATTCAGCTCCTGCCAGTGAAGAGGGTCATTACCCACGCTAAGCGCGAAATGGATCTGTTCGCCATCGGGATGAAATTCGCCTTTGAAATAAGCGAATAAATAACCCTCGTATTGTACTGTCATATCAAGTGTCCAATCCTTGGCGATAAATACGGCGCACTTCCCGATATGCAAGCTTAGGCTTGCGATATTCGTTCACCAGTCCTTTATTATTAAAACTGCGGGCACGGTCGCGGAACATGCGCGCATCGCTTCGTATGTCGGCAAATTGCCAGATATACGTTCCGACGATATGACGATCTTCCCTGAAAATCGTCAGCGACTTCTTCAAAATATCTGCCTGATAATCTTCACTGAACAATCTGCGTTCTTCCCATCCCGTGTCTCCGAACACGCCGGCACCGCCGAATTCAGCAAGAATGACAGGGATGTGGCCCGCGCCTACGCTTTCTGCATACGCATGGTAGTCACTCATGAATTGGGCAAATTCCTCGACTTCGCCATCGTACCAGCCATAATACTTGTTGATTCCGATGACATCGAACAAAGCCAGCGTACGATCATCCAAAGCCTGATGCGTAGCATAGGTGACGAGCCTGCTGTCATCCATCTCGCGGACGCGATCGGTGAGCAGCTTGGTGAACGCAAGACCTTCTGCCGTATTCGTATCGCATTCATTATGAACGGACCAGAATAACACACTTGGATGATGGAAGTTCTGCGAGATCATTTCTTCCAGCATGTGCATAGCTCGCTCACAGACTAGCGGATCTGTCATATGCGGGACATGATACTGCCAGAGCGGAATCTCGCTCCAGAAAACTATTCCTCTCTCGTCAAGCAGATCAAGCCAATAGGCGCTCTGAGGATAATGGGAACCTCTTATGCTGTTGCAGCCCAATTGTTCGATAATATCCAAATCTTTATCCATCAATTTTGGCGGGAAAGCAAAGCCCCATTCGGGGTGCTCTTCATGTCGGTTAACCCCTTGAATATACAAGGGCTTCCCGTTCAGCAAAATTTGCTTATCCTTTACCGCTACAGTCCGAAACCCGATGCGGTCGGCATAATCGTCGTTCCCCGCAATCACGCGAACGGTATACAGCTCAGGTTTCTCAAGCTCCCACAGACGCATATTTCTCCACTGTTGCCCAACATGAACCTCTAAATAGTCCTGTCCTTCTGGCCAAGCTTCTTCAGCCGTATGTACATTTTCACTATTCAGAGAAATCGTAACCGGTATATTTTCACTTGTGCCTGCGAGTCTATGAAGTCGCACGGAAATATCAACATTCGCATCATTTCCGTTGAGTACATATTTGATGCTCACCTTATCGATGTACAAGTCCGGCAACATTTGCAATTCTACCGGGCGCAGGATACCTCCGTAATGATACCAATCCACGCGCGTAAGCGGAATCGTCTGCTCGTTATGCGTATTGTCCGTGCGGACAACGAGCGAATGCTCACCTGCCGCCAGCTCGGGCAAAATCACATCAAAGGCTGTAAAACCGCCATAATGCTCACCAACATGCAAGCCATCAACGTAAATATCCGCCTGACCGCTAACCGCATGAAATATAAGCTTCGCATGTCCGGAAGACCTGATCGTAAATGAAGTCCGGTACCAGGCTGCCCCTTCATAATCGTACAATCCCATTTCATTATTCCAGCATCCCGGAACATACATTTTGCGAGATTGCTCGGGAAACTGGATAAACCATTGTTCTTGAATTCCGGTGTTGTGCGCGTCCACAGCAAAATCCCAGTGCCCGTCGAGCAGCATACACTCTCGTTTAACATGTTGCGAAAAATTGCGAATCATGAATGTTCCTCCATAAACGTATTATCGGACAGAGCTACGGCTACTCTTTCAATTATAGGGACTGCATTTGGCTTCAACTAGGATACTAAAATCAAGGTTTCCGAATCTTTTGAAACCTATTCTTCGTTCTTGCTCCATGTCTTGTTGCCAACTCAACTCTCTCTAAACTCATTAGGGCTCATATTAAAATACTTTTTGAACATCTTCCTAAACGATTGCGAGTTTTGATAACCAAGCTCTTCCGTAATTTCATATATTTTTTTCGTCGTATTTTTGAGCATGTACAGCGCTCTTTCCATTTTCATGCGAATGATATAGTCGCTTAAGCCTTCACCTGTTTCCAGCTTATAAATTTTCGACAAGTATACGGGATGCAAATTCACGGAATCTGCGATGGATTTAACGGAAACGTCAGCTCCTAAACTTTTTGATAATAAAGCTTGTACCTTCGAGACGATAAAACCTTTCGTGTATTGATCGTTTTCCGCCATTGTATCTTCTAACGCGTTCAACGTTGAGAACGTCCATTCCTTTAATTTAGCAACGGAGTTCAGCATCCCGCGATCCATTAACAAATCATCGTTTAATTGATCGATTTGGGATATTCCTTGTCCTTGCTTATGCGCAACATATAGAAAGGTATTCGTCACGGAGAAGTAAACCTCGTACAAGGTTTCAATACTGCATGCCGTTCGCAACTCCTGGAAAATATCCTCTAATTTGCTGCGTGCCGTCAGCCACTGCTTGGACTCCAACAAATTGATTAATGTAGGCGGCTTATACAGACTTTCCAAGGAATAAATGGTCTTCTCGCTCATGGATTGAGAAGAATCCTTATAGGTTACAGCCGGCTGATGTTGGCTATTCAACAAATAATAGTTGCTTAATATAGAACGATACTCTTGAGATAAATCATCAGGAAAAACAAACCATCCTGACACGACAATCGAAATATTCATATTCAAATAGCTGCTCACGCTTTTCTGAAAGCTATTAATCCGCTCTTTAAACAACTCTGATCTTTGCTGAGGGGACATATAGCTGCGATTGACTCCGTCTTGCTTAACTTGTATTAATAGCATAGAGCAATGATGCGGCGTTTTACTGTGCAGCACATGAAAGGCGTCCTGAAACGTTTCCAGAGCAATATTGCCAACCGCATATTCGATTAATTTCAATGATTGCGCATCATACGAGACATTGTTTAATTGGAACAGCAACAGAATCGTTTCCTCATCCGTATTTAGCGCCACCTCATATTGCTTGAATTTCTCTTCCACGCTTGCAATGGTCATCGTTCTGCCCAGCAATAAATCATGGAACAGATTCGTAATGAGCACATTATAATTGGATTTGAAATTATAGCTGATTTTATGATTTTTTTCTTCTTCGTTCCATTCATCCTTCAATACGTCAATGGCATTAGATATGCTTCTAATCATATCTTCATCTTTGACAGGCTTTAGTAAATAATCAAAGGCTTGCAGCTTTAACGCTTTTTGTGCATATTCAAAATCCGCATAGCCCGTTACAAAGATATAACGAATTTGGGGCCAACGGCTGCGCAGTAATTCCACCAACTGAAGGCCATTCATTCCAGGCATTTGAATATCGGTAATAACAATATCTATTGATTGATTTTCCAGCAGCTCAATCGCTTGTTCAGCACTATGCGCTTCATATACGTGTTGCACTTCAATTTCATGCCACGGAATCGTTTTTTTAATGCTTGCCGTAATGTGTGACTCATCGTCAATGAGCAGAATTTCAAACATAGCTTTTCCCCGCTTTCTACGTTGTTGTATGCTTCCAAATCAGCTCTACTCGCAAGCCACCCAGCGCTGAGGCTTTCAATTGCACCCCCGTCTGTTCGCCATATCGCAGAACAAGCCGCTGATGAACGTTCCACAAACCGCAGCCCATCGTTTCCTCCATCGGGTAATTCAGCTTGGCTTGAAGCTTAGCCCGCTCGTCCAGACTCATTCCGATGCCATTATCTTCAACGATAAGCCGAATCTCATCATCATTGATTTCGCCCGTAATTTTGATGATGCCTTCATCCGTCCTCGGCTCCAAGCCATGCAGCACTGCATTTTCTACAATTGGCTGTATAAGCAATAGCGGAATTTCCATTTTTTGAATATAGAGAGGAATATCGATGTGATAGGACAAGCGCTTTAATCTTAAATTTTGAATTTCCATATACACCTTAACAAATTCAAGCTCTTCCCTGAGGAGGACATATTCTTTTTCTTGTCTCGTTGTATAGCGATAATAGCTTGCCAGGTTTTCGGTCATGGCCACTACAGCCCGCACATCATTAAACTTGGCCATACTTGTTATGAACGTAAAGCAGTTATAAAAAAAGTGCGGATTAATCTGTGACTGAAGCTGCTTTAGCCTCGCTTCTTTTACATGCAATTGCTCCAAGTAAACCCTGCCGAATAAATCTTGAATTTGCTCTGCCATTCCGTTAAATCTATGAAATAAATAAGTAAATTCATTATTCCCTTTCGGTTTAATACGCACTTCGTAGTGGGCATTTTTTATTTTTTGGAAGCTTTTAACGAGCTCTCTTATTGGCACCTGCACCTGCGAATATAAAACATAGGCGACTACAAAGCTCATAAATAATAACCCGCCGACCGTGAATAAAAACAGACGATTATTATGATCAATCGGCCGCATAATTTCTGACAGAGGCACGTAGTCAATTAAATACCATCCATTCAATGAAGACGGAACGGAGCCAATCCAGTACGTCTCGCCATTTAGCTCGATCTGATTGTTAGTCATCTTATTCTCTTGCCCATCCAGTGCTTGAATGAGCTGATCAATTAATTCAGCATTGGCTGTACTGTTCCGAATGACATGATCTCCGGGTTTATAAAAAAACGGATCGCTTCTGCCGTCACTTTTGAATTTATCCAATATATTGATAATATTGGAGCTATCGAAGGCAACTTCCAGTATGATATTAGGTATCGTCGTATCATAATCAATTGGATAAGGGGATGAAACTTTTATAGAGAATTGCAATCTCTCGTCGACCGTTTCTTGAACTTGCCAAACATAGTTTTCTTGCTCGATATCCTTATTAAATTGATAGTTATCAACTCGTGCCGTCGAAATTACTCTTCCCAGAACCGGACTATATACATATATATTGCTGCTCCAATTGGAGGAGTTTTCATGGATTCCTAATTTCACTTGTATATCCTTAATTAAATTAATGACGTCCAATTCTAATTTAGGATTTGCGCTAATCATATTTTTAAGCTCTGATATTGCAGGATCGAACATTAGCAATTGCGGCCATAAAGAGAGTGAATTAATTTGCGTATTCATTTGATTTTGAAAAAATACGAGCTGGTTATTATTTACTGAATTCAATTCGGATTCCAATATTTTCATGCTCGTTTTATTGTTGTAATAGTACAAGCTCAATATTGGAATTAAAATAATGGTAAGCAATAATACAATTTTTCTAAACAAATTAAATTTGGGCATATAGATTCACCTGTTCTTATAGAATTGGATAAATCGCTGCGATACTATAAGAGTAACCCTTGGCGAAATGTTGAGCAATGCATGATATTCTCATGACATGTATTATATTCTGACAAGGTGAAACGACTAACGCCGTCCTTTGCGGGGAAGTGCGTTTCATTCCGGAGAAATATAGGCATAAGGATAAGAGTGAAACTTATACTTTCCTATATTTTAAAAAGAAGCGCCATATGGCGCTCCTGACAGTAGAAATTCGATTGTTATACTTCAACCGAGTATATATCGCTTCTTGCACCAGTAAATATAATCCCCGGCGCGCTATTGTACACGATCCACCTGCCGGTAGGATCACAAATAGCATGAGGATGCGAATACTGACCAGTCATTGTTGTAAAGTCTGTGCCATGTTGTGCGATGATCTCGATTTTAGGGTTTTCCTGATCGAAATAAACCCACATCAACAGGCCATCCAGAATATTCCCGTCAATAATAGCCGCATTTCTACCTTGCATCGCGGAAACATGACCGTAATACTTCGCGTCTTTAAAACTGTATTCTCTAATCGGATTACCATCCAACCCAGCCAGGCCGATGTACCATCCGCCCTCAGTCGTATTATTTTTCCATCCCACGTCGTTTATGATTCCGTGATACACGATTCCTTTCCCATCCCAGGTCCATGCGTTATGAGTCTGGAAATTCTGTTTCTCGATTGTTTTTACTTCTGTCAAGCTTCCTTCCGATATCTTATAAATCCAGACTCTTCCATTCTCTCCTACCCTATGGCTAGGACTCGGACCCGTATCGCGGCAAAACATCAATAGATCAGGGTCAATGGGATTGTACATGAGATGTCCTGCCTTCAATCCATCTTCAGCAAACAATACTTCAGATTGGCCACCTATCGGTTTTATAAATAATCGATAACTTTGACCTCCATGTTTTTCCGGATGCAGCACATTGACTAAGTACACCATATTTTCCTCGTCCGGCGACACGGCTATAGATTCTATATAATATTTTTCATCTAAACCGTCAACAATGATCTCTTCTTCCAATGTATCAATATGAACAGCTCTTATTTGTCTTTCCACAAGATAATAAGCCCACCTGCTCTTGGGTGCTATAACCGGCCCAATGGGTATACCCTTTCCATTGCCGAACTTCCCCATCTCCTCAAGACTTCCCATACCGTTTATTGGCTCTATAAGGCATGTGATATCTCCTGTCGGCAAATGAGCCTTGTATAATGCACTCTTTCCTTCTCTGACCGAAATGAATATGACATATTCACCATCATCAGTAAAGGATTGCCCGGTATGATAGGAAGGAATTGTATTGATCATTCCTTTTGTAGTAATTTGCCTTACTTTTCTTAAGGTAACAGGGTCATTGTATAATTGCGATTCGTTCCATACTGTTCCTTTCATGCTCGCCTATCCTCCCTTATCATGTTTTCTTTTTAAAAAATACGATTTTTCCAGCCAAGCAGCTTGGCGATCGCCTCGACATAATAGTAATCGCCATAGATAAGAGATCCGTCCACATACATATCCGCCGGCTTATGTCCCGTGGCTCCATTCAAGATCGAGTCACGCGACAAATCGTATACGGATGAATACTTTTCCGTCAACGACGTTAAGATGCCAATTGCGCCATCCCGGTACAAACCGCGTTCGACTTCAGGCACTGCCTCTGCCAATTCCAACAACCCGGATGCTGCGATCGCCGCCGCAGAGCTATCTCGCGGCTGTCCCTCCCTGGAAGGCAATCTGAAATCCCAATACGGGACCCGATCTTCCGGCAGATTCGACAAGAAAAAGTGAGCAACCCTCTTGGAAGCCTGTAAATAACGGGCATCTCCCGTATTCTTATAGGCGTTGACAAATCCGTATAATGCCCAGCCTGTCCCTCGGCTCCATGCAGACTCCGGTCCTGCTCCTTGACCGCCAAGACCTTCTATAAATTCGCCCGTTTCCGGATCGAAGCTGACGATATGGCGGGACGATCCGTCTTCTCTAATAAAATGTTTCAACGCCGTATCCGCATGACGGACCGCAATATGCTTATAACGAGGGTCACCCGTCTCCCGGCTCGCCCAGAACAACAAAGAAATATTCATCATGCAATCAATAATGGTCCATCCGTTCAAATTTCCGTTCCATGCTCGAATAAACTGTCCCGCTGCATTATATCGGCCGGCCAAAAAATTCGCCGCCTCAATTCCTCGACGGTAAGCGTCCTTGTCATTCGTGATCGTATGCTTAATAACCGCTGTCGGTAAAAACTGAAAGCCTACATCGTGATGGATATCATCCGTAAGATTGATAAACCATGGCTCCAGAACTTCATCCCAATGCCAAGCCGCCTTCTTGTAATGCTCTTTCCCTGTAAGATCATAAAGAATCCAAAGAATGCCCGGCCAAAACCCGGATGTCCACCAATCCGTCGGCATTTCATCGTATTTCCCGTCTCCACCTGCGAAATGCGGCGATTTGTCGCCTATGCTTTCGATCATTGCATCCACTTTTTGCTCAAGTTGCCTTCTAAACGCCATATCGAATTTCAAGTCGGCTCTCTCCTTATCTTTTATCCTCGTAAGGCTTTCACTCACTCTTTAACCGAACCTACCACTAGCCCTTTCACAAAATACTTCTGCAGGAAGGGGTATACCACAATAACAGGCAGCGCACCGATGAAAATTTGAGCTGCTTTGATCGTCCTCTGAGAGATCAAATCGAGTTCTTTGGGATCGATGCTCATCGTGCTCATATCGCGTTGAATAATGACGGTTTGCAGGAAGGTTGCTAACGGATAATCCGTAGCATTCGACAAATACAACAGACCGTCAAACCAGGAATTCCAATGATAGACGATGCTGAACAAAGCTAATGTTGCGATCGCCGGCAATGAAACGGGCAAGTATATACTGTACATGGTTCGGAACTGACTTGCTCCGTCAATCAGCGCCGCTTCCTCTAATTCCTTGGGTACTCCCCTGAAAAAGTTTAAAAGCAGGATCGTTAGCCACACATTCACTGCATGAGGCAGCACCATAACCCAGAACGAATCCATTAATCCCATTTTTTGAATAACAATATAGAACGGGACAAGACCGCCGCTGAAAACCATCGTAAATACAAAAATCCACGAATAGACGTTCCTTCCTTTAAATGCGGTTTCTTCCTTGGAGAGAGGATAAGCGGCCAGGAATGCCAAGAAAAGCGTCAATCCCGTTCCAATTACGGTTCTTTGAATAGAAACCAGAATAGAGTTAAGAAACACAGGATTGTTTATCGTTTTCTTATAAGCTTCAAGCCCAAAATCAACTGGCCATAAAACAACCATGTTACCGTCTGCCGCGGCCTTCGAGCTTAAAGAAACAGCAAGTACATGGAGTAATGGGATAATACACATGATTGCAATTGCAAGCAACGCTGAATTATTAATAATCGTAAAGATTCTGTAAGATGCACTTTTGTAGTACATTTCCCGCTTCCTCCATTCTAGAATATTCTATAATTTGCCAATTTATCTGCCAAACGGTATGAGATAACGATTAGAATCATGCCAACAACCGACTTAAACAATCCGATGGCCGTTCCAAACCCCATCTGGCCGCTTAATATTCCCATTCTATACACGAAGGTATCGATAATATCGCCTTTTTGATATACGAGAGGATTATACAAGTTGAATATTTGATCAAAACCTGCGTTTAAAACGCTGCCAAGCGACAGTACCCCTACAACAACCGTAATAGGAATCATAGCTGGAATCGTAATATAAATCGTTTGTTTGAAGCGATTGGCTCCATCACAAACAGCGGCTTCGTACAAAGAAGGATTCACATTAGAAAGCGCTGCGAGAAAGACTACTGTCGCAAATCCGAACTCCTTCCAAACATCTGTAGCAATGACCGTGAATCGGAACCAATCGCCATCGCCAAGGAAGAAAACGGGTTTGATGCCGAATAAATTGGTGAGCAGTTGATTCACAATGCCGCCATCGGTAGATAATATATCTGTGAGAATGCCCCCAAGAATGACCCATGACAAAAAATGGGGAAGGTAGACGAGTGTCTGGATCGATCTTTTAAGCCCTTGCTTGCGAACCTCATTCAAAAATATAGCGAAAGTAAACGGTGCCAGCAGATTAAAGAACATCTTCATGACCGCAATAATAAGCGTATTCCAAATGACCTGAACACTGTCTTCACGTTCAAATAAGTAAGCAAAGTTCTTAAAACCAATCCATTCCGATCCCAAAATGCCATTCCATGGTTTAAAGTCCTGAAAGGCTATAACCAAGCCAGCCATAGGTAAGTAAGCAAAAATGATCAAAAAGATAAGGGACGGTAATATCATGAGATGAAAATACCAGTATTTCTTGATGTTATGCATCACTTCGCTTCATCCTCCAGTCTTTTTCATTTATTTGGTAAGGGAGAGGGGGAGTCCCACCCTTGTTGGACTCCCCCTCCGACCTAACCTCTATTTCGTGCTTTGATACCATTCGTTAACTTCTCGTGTAATATCATCCCCGCCCGAGGATTTCCAAGTTGCTACAAATTCATCAAAAGCTTCGGGACCCTTCTTGCCATATATGATTTCGTTGAAGACGGTTTCCTCAAGTTTATTTAAATAATCAAGCCTTGACTTCATTGTCTCCGTTGTAGGCCCTACAAACATGTCCTTCTTCGAAATGTCTGCCTGCTCCATTAACTTCTCAACAATATTAACAACTTCTTTGGTATAAAATTGAACGGCCTCTCTGCCGGCTTTATTGGTAGGCTCTTTGCCGCCAGACATACCCAACACCGAATTTACAAATAGATCGGGAATTCTCGCTCCGTCACGTACCAGGAAATACCTCACTGCATTTACCCCACCACCGGGAACATCATCTCCAGTAAGCACCTTTCCATCAGCGTCTAATACATAGTCATAACCTTCAAAAGCACCAAATTCAAACTCTCCACCCGCCTGCGGATCAGCAAAATGTTCAAACAAATAGTTTTGATACGTAAAGAATGCTTCAGGATTTTTCATGTTCTTATTGATAAGCGTAACATCAGTAACAAAATGCGTACCATGACGCATGGCCGTTCCGTCTGGACCTGTAGGAATAGATAGAGGCTTCCATACAGCATGCGGTACATTCTCAACTGTTGGTCTAAGAGTCGAGCCAATCATCCAAAAAGGTCCCGGGATGATCCCCGCTGTTCCTGCCACTGCCGGTTCGGGGACCTTATTCTCGTCCCACAATGCCGCTTCATTAGGAATGTAGCCTTTCTCATGCCATTCTTTTAACTTCACTAAACCATCCTTCATTCCCGAATGAATGGATCCGTATTCTAAAGAACCATCTTCAGCTTCGTTCCATTGTTTCGGAATCGTACCGTACGCCCCGAAAATCCAGGACGGATCACCCCGCCACGTCTTCATGGAAGTCTTCCAACCAACGCTTAATGGTGTCACTTCTTCAGGAGCCAATCCATCAGGATTGTTGTTCTTAAAAGCTTCCATCACGACTTCAAGTTCATCAATCGTTTTGGGCAATTGCAAACCAAGCTTATCCAGCCAATCCTGCCTGATCCACAACAGATAATCCGAGTTATAAGCAGCGTCTAGAAGAGGAATACCCATTCTTTCGCCATTACGCGAATATGCAGTCCATACACCCGGATCTAAATTCATAGCTGCTTTCCATTTGTCGTTGGCATATTCATCGAATAGGCTTCCCACTTCTCTGAACATCCCGGATTCTATCAGTTCGGATGCTAGCAGCTTATCTCTTACGGTTACAATATCAGGCATTTCTTGGCCAGAGGTCATCGCCAGCCTTAATTTCGTATTAAATGCGCCATTCGTATCGGTGACAGACCAAAGGGTTTTCACTTCAATACCTAATCTTTCCTTTGCCCATTTTGTAGCCACATTATTCTCGATCGTCTCTCCATTTTTAAATGCTAGAGTCGGATCTACCCCCCATACAGTCGATATCGTAACAGGCGGATCATATTTATCCTTGTACTTCGACTCACTTACTCCTTCTTCGCCAGCAGGATCCGTATTTTTCACTGTGTTATTCGGTGAATTATTTTCTTTTGAAGCACAACCGATCATGCTCGCCATAACAAACAGCGCAAGCATTGTAAGAAATAACTTCTTTTTAATACCGCCTTTCATTCTAACTACCCCCAAATTTAGTATTGGTTACTCTTTAAAGTATAGGGACTGCAGTTGGCTTTAACTAGGATATTAAAGCAAAGCTTTCCGAACCTTATTCAATCTATTTTTTACTTTCTCCGAACTCACTAATCAATTGAACAAAAAAAGTAACCATTTAGGTTAGGATCATATGCCTAACACAAGCTCGTTCGCATGCTTTTCCAAATGTTGAATACATATGTAAGTATTCGATGAACAGGAGGAAACAAGCTATGACGCAACACGGGCAATCGTTCATGAGAGGTACGTTAGTGTTATCTGTCGCTGCTTTCATTAACCGTATTCTCGGATTTATCAGCGGCATGTATGTTGCTCGCGTACTGGGCGCGGAGGGAATCGGCCTCTTGATGATGGCGGCTCCTCTTCTCCCGCTCGTCATTACGATTACGGAGCTTGGATTGCCAGTGGCCATTTCAAAGTTGGTCGCAGAGGCCCACGCTCGTGGAGAACGAGGGAAAGTGAGACGTATCCTGCACGTCTCGCTAGCTGTCACCAGCGTTTTAAGCATAGCGCTTACGACCGTTTCACTATTAGGATCCGAATGGATCGCATCCATCTTGCTGAGCGATCAACGAGCCTATTATGCGATGCTCGCGATTACGCCAATCGCGCCAATTATCGCCATCTCCGCGGTGTTGAAAGGATACTTCCGCGGCATGCAGCAGATGAAGACTATCGCCGCCTCTGACGTACTTGAACATACGGTGCAGATCGCTTGCGTCCTTGCATTGGTACACCTATTGCTGCCTTTCGGCATCGCGTATGCGGCTGCGGGCGCAATGGCTGCATCCGTCGTCAGCGAAGCGATCAGCCTCTTATTTCTAGTGGCAAGCTACAAGCTGTACGGAGAATCGAAGGTGCAGGGCGAGACATGGGCGAGTAACGTGAAGCAAGGAAGAAGCACGCTTGGCGAGCTGCTGCAGATTGGACTGCCAACGACCGGTCACGGCGTTATTCACTCGTTATACAGCACCTTCCAACCGCTTCTCATTACATCCAGCCTGGCACTGGCCGGCATTGGCACGGCGTTAGCCACGAAGCAATTCGGCTTGTTGGCCGGCTATGTCTTTCCGCTGCTGTTCATGCCAAGCTTTATCACGCAATCCTTGTCCACCGCTCTCATTCCTGCGATCGGCGAAGCAGCGGCGAACAAGAACAGTCTGCTTATGCATGAGAGGATGAATCAGGCGCTGAGCTTGGGACTTCTGATCGGCGCCCCGGCGACCGTCATTCTGTTCGAGTGGGCAACTCCGCTTACGACGCTTGTCTATAACGCACCGGAAGCTGGATTGCTGCTGAAAATATTGGCGCCGATGTTTTTCTTGCATTATTTCGACGCACCGCTGCATGCCATTCTTCTCGGACTTGGCCGCGCAAAAGCTACACTGTGGAACTACGTGGCCGCGACGATCGTCAAGGCTGTCGCGATCTTCGTGTTCGGCAGCCAATTCGGCATTAATGGCATCGCGTACGGCATCGGCATCGGAATTGTCATGCAAACCCTGTTAAACTTCTTTTCGATTTCAGGCTCGATCGGATTGTATTTGAGCATTCGTCCTTATATCAAAGTTGGGATCTGTATGATGCTAATGGCGATATGCGGTCACTGGACCTTTGACTATCTTATCGATCAAGGCTTATCGCTGATATGGAGCGTCATAGCTTCCATCGTTTGTTCCTTGCTTCTCTATTTCGTTACACTCGTATTGACGGGTACGTTGAATTGGAAAAACAAGCTCCAGAGGTTTTCGATTCCGTGGTAAACTTACGAGCCTTAATTGAAGGGGAGTACCATTTAATATTGCAATTCTTCATATGAAAAGACGCCGCCTCTGCAGGGTGGCGTCTCACTATAACCTCTTCGCTAATAAAACTCCTGAAATAGTTTCATAAACGCCCTCTTCTCGATCAAGCTATCGCACATTCATTTGCAGAAGTTATAAAAATAATTAATTATTGACAGCATCTATTGATCAATGATAGTCTTATTTTGCCAAAATAATGATATTGATTCTCATTATTGGTCAGATCAAAAAACAAGTATCGGGGGAAATACAATGAAACGACTATTACAACTTAGCAGCCTACTATTATCTATCCTATTTATCGCTTCGGCCTGTGGCTCGAACAATTCGGATGACGCTAACAACGTTGCCTCGAATAATTCCAACGCGGATGGTCCTATCATTATTAAACATGCCAAAGGCGAAACTACGCTAGACAAGCCTGCAGTTCGCGTCGTCGCCTTGGAGTGGATCTATACAGAGGAATTAATCGCACTTGGTATTCAGCCAGTAGGTAACGCGGACAATGCCGAATATTCGCTTTGGGTAACGGATGAAGCGGCACTCGCAGATAGCGTTACGGATGTCGGATTGCGTTGGGAGCCCAACCTGGAAACGATTGCTTCCTTAAAGCCTGATCTGATCATCTCAAATACAGACAATAACGATGCGATTTACAAGCAGCTAAATGCTATAGCTCCCACGATTGAATACGACCCCTATCCGAACGAAGGTGACGCCTACACAGGAATGGTTAACGATTTTAAAACCATTGCTACGGCGGTAGGAAAATCAGAAGAAGCAGATAAAGTTCTCGCAGATCTTGATGAGCATTATGCAGCAGCCAAAGAAAAACTTGCAGCTGCCGGCAAGGACAAATTCAATTATGTCATTACCCAAGCATTCACTAGCCAGAATGCTGCAACGTTGAGGATGTTTACGGATACCTCGACAGTCGTTCAAACGCTCAACCGAATCGGTTTAACCAGCGATTGGAAATCAGAGAAGTTTGAGAAGTATGGATTTACGGACGCCACCTTCGAATCCCTGCCGGCAGTGAGCGACTCCAATTTCATATACATTGTCCAAGAAGAGGATAACGTTTTCGGTGACTCTGTGAAGGATAATACGGTTTGGAACGGATTGAATTTCGTAAAAGAAAATCGGACTTATGGTATAGGCGGAGACACATGGACTTTCGGCGGCCCCCTCTCCTCCAAAGTATTAGTTGATCGTGTAGTAGAAGCTATAACAAAATGAGAACGGTTAGTTTATACGTGGGCGGCTTAGCCGCCCTCTTCTTACTGTTGATAGCTAGTTTGTGCTTTGGAGAAGCACAGATCTCTTTCAAAGTCGTCTTTGAAGCCCTATTTCATCGCGAGGATCTACTCTCGCATAATGTAATATGGGATATGCGTATGCCGCGTGCGATATTAGGAGTTTTCTCCGGTGCAGGACTTGCAGTAGCCGGTGTCCTGCTGCAGACGGTTACGAAAAATCCGCTGGCTTCCACTGATACACTCGGTATTAATGCCGGTGCATATTTTATGGTTGTTGTTGGAACGATTTATTTTCCCACCCTGCTTCACCAGTCACCGTTTCTGTTTGCAGCCGCTGGCGGAGGCATTGCTGCGATGTGCGCTTACGTCCTCGGTGGCGGTCGATCAACAAGCCCCATCCGATTAGCGCTTTCCGGCATGATAATAGCTATGGTGATAGGTTCATTTACAAGCGCGCTACATATATTCCACGCTACGGAAACACAATCGTTATTTTTATGGGGCTCAGGCTCGCTCTCCCAGCTCGACTGGAAAGGTGTTACGTATGCATGGCCTGGAGTCAGCATTGTGATTATCGTCGCTTTTTTTATGGGCAAGCAATTCGATGTATTGAACTTGGATGAGTCCACTGCTCAATCATTAGGTCAGAAGGTTAATCTCACTCGGTTCGCTGGACTCGCGCTTGCAGTGCTTGTTGCTTCTGTTGTCGTCAGCGTAGTCGGACCTATTGGATTCGTTGGTCTTGTCGCGCCGCATTTAGTACGTCTAAGCGGATTGCGCAAGCATAATTGGCTTATTCCCGCCACTGCCCTTTGGGGAGCCGTATTGCTAACTGCGGCTGATGTTCTTACGCGAATGGTTCGTAGCAGCATAGGTGAAATGCCCGTAGGTGCGATGATGGCGATAATCGGAGCGCCGTGGCTAATCTGGCTCATACTTAGGAAAATGAAAGGTATTTCAGGTACTTATTCAACCTCATCCATGTCTATTGGGAGAAATCGGGTTCGGATTCGATTCCCGATTGTCGCGTTCATCATGCTTTTCTTAGTTGTTTCATTCATTCTTATAAGCATGACAATGGGCGGCACGCGTATTCCGCTAAGTCAGTTATTCGCGAGCTTAATTGGGGCCGACGAAGCAGAGTCCTATTCCATTCTCTTGAATTTACGTTTACCGCGAACTCTTGTAGCCGCATGCGCAGGAATAGCACTGAGCGTAAGCGGTGTTCTTATTCAAGCTTCCGTTCGCAATCCATTGGCCGATGCTTCAATTCTGGGGGTAACCTCGGGAGCTGGATTCGGAGCATTGCTTGTGCTCATTGCCATGCCGCAAGTATCGATTATATTTCTTCCGATTGCTGCTGTTGTCGGAGCTATAACTGCTGCAGCCATCATTTTTCTATTCGCATGGCGAAAGTCGCTGAATCCCTCGGTACTTATTCTTCTGGGGATCGCGGTATCTGCAGTCGGCTCCGCAGGTATTCAAGCCTTAATCGTACTGGGGCCATTATGGGGAAGCGAAAGCTATATATGGTTGACTGGCTCGACTTACGGTCGTACGTGGGATCAATTCCTTATCATCTGTATATTCCTTGTTGCTCTTCTTCCCCTGGCATGGTGGCTAGGTCGCAGGTTTGATTTGCTCGCATTCACTGATGATAGCGCTATAGGATTCGGTTTATCGGTGCGTAGAACACGATTCATTGCAATGACTGTAGGTGTTCTTCTCTCTGCCGGTGCTGTCGCAACCGTAGGAACGGTAGGCTTTCTCGGTTTAATCGTCCCTCATATGATAAGAAGCTTAATTGGGCATAACACGCGTCAATCCATCGTATTATCGAGCTTGCTCGGTGCTTTGCTGCTTGTTTTGGCTGACGCCATCGGTCGAACGATACTTGCTCCGATCGAAATTCCATCAGGACTATTAATCACATTGATAGGAGCACCTTATTTTCTATTCTTAATGTTTCGGTCACATGCTAGGAAGCTATAGGGCAACAGCTAGCGAAGGTCATTCCTTTGCTAGCTGTTTTTATGAATATTACCGTGCCATCGCACCTACAGCAGCTCGAACCGCAGTTGAGGCTCGGGAGCCTCGGATCTCTCTTCCAGGTGAGCCTCGCAGTATCCTAATTCCAGTACCCCAGCGATACGCTCGTTGCCCAGTACCCCAAAAGTTTCGGCGCGGCTCCGGTCATACATCCAGTCATGCAGGGTGAAGCGCACACCTAAGCCCTGCTCATAGGCCAGCAGGCGGAAATTTTGAATCAGGCAGGAGACGGCTGCAAAGTCCTCCTCCTGCTTAAAGCGGTCTGCTTCTTCTCTCATCACGACTAGCAGATATGCTGGAGCCCGTTCCTGTAAGCCCTGCAGGAGCCCCCCATTCGGGTTATCGGCAAAAATAAATCTCCATGGCTCGCGAAGCCCATCGTTCGGCGCCCAAACCGCATAATTAAGCAGCTCCAGCATGAGCTGCCTAGGCACTGGACGATCTAAAAAATTTACGGGACTGTTCATTTCTCCGCATAAATCGGCTAGTTTCATTTTCACGACTCCCCCCATCAATTCGCATATCCTTGATATACGGTCCACTTCTGCTCGGCTGGCGTTCTTTTGCGGCTCCTAGGTGCTTTATCAAAGTAACCCAGATGGAGAATGCCAACGAATCTTTCATCCTCATGCAGGCCGATTCCTTTGAAGAAACCTTCATGCTGAATCATAGACTCCGTATCCCACAGCATGCCTAATCCCCGTTCCCAGCCCAGCAGTTGAAAGCTCTGCATAATCCCGCATACGGCCGAATAGTTACGGTCGTTAGTCAGACGGTCCGGCCCTACAGAGGACATGACAATGACATGGGCGGGGATATCGGTAAATCTCTTTTTGAATACATCCAATAGTTTGCCCGGAATCAGCTTACCCAGCTTGCTCTGGGTCATCTGCGCAAGCATATAATCGGCCAGCCTTTTGTTTGCTTCGGGAGTTCCGGCATAGACCACGCGCCAGGATCCAGTGTCTATGGCCGGTTGCAGCCGGGCTGCGCTGCTCAGCAATTCAACTACCAGCTCTTGCCCCACCGGCCTGGAATTACATTTACGGATACTTCTGCGTTCCATGATCAATTCAGCCAAATTCATACCTATCATCCTCCTTCGGATCATCTGGATTCGATGTCTATACTCGTATCCTGAAGAAATTTATGGATCACCTTCAGTTCCATTTCTGAATATCTGTCCAAGAATCGGTAAAAACGTTCTGCTTCAAGCTCATGAAGACGTTCGTGCAGTTCGAAGATTTTTTTGCCTTGCTGCGACAAACGGAAATAACTTTCCTTCTTGTTGTCATTCATTTGCGTGCGTTTGACGAATCCTTCTTCCAGCAGTTTGCTGCCGATCTTCGTAATACTCGCCTTAGACAAATTCATCGCCTCGGCAATCCCCGTATTGTTAATCGGTTCATGCCTCCCGATGCAATCAATCACATGAACCGCGGTCAAATTTTGGGGGAATTTCTCGATGGCTTCCCTTTGGGCGATACTTTGAAAATGTTCGATTTCCGTAACCTTATAACTCTCATAGACATGTATAAACCGGATATACTGCTCATATAGCAGCTGTTTGGTTCGCTCTTCTGCATCCATCCCTCAATCGCCCCTTGTTAATAAGTAAACATTCAAAATTGCTTAAAGGATAACATAGAAACAAGATATAATTCCAATATTGTTTACCAGTTAACAATATACCATGGATGATACTGGTTATCAACTGTCACTATGTCGCTAGGCATATTTCTTTATCATGACATTTAGAAACTCTCGAAAATCGTCAACATATGCTTTAGGTTCTATGATTTCTAAATCCGATCCAAAACTAGCTAAAAAACGGAATCCAATATCGTTTTGCGGCACATCAATCTTGGCGGTACAGAATTCGGAATTATAGGCTTCAATCCTTTTTTGACCGTATCTTTCAATAAAGTGATCTTTAATTTGATGGGAGATCAATGCTTTAATTGTTATTAATTTCGGCTGATAAGGTTGTTCGGCCTTTTGTTCAGTCATAAAATCTCTAGCAACGAATGTTTGGATATCGATATCAAGATTATCCATTCTGGACAATTTGAAAGTTCGATATTCCATTCGATTTAAACAAAAACCCTTCAAATACCAACTCGTTTCGCTAAAATGAAGCTGGTACGGCTCGATCCGTCTATCCGTCTTGACTCCGCTTCGATCTACATAATCGAAGGTTAGTATCCTTCCTTGCACGATTGATTCTTGACAAGTCTTTAAGATTTGGACCATTTCAGACCGACCGTCCCAATCATAAAATGATAGGTGAATTGAACCTTTCGAAGATGCTGAGCCGATCATCGATTCCATTTTTTTAATCGTTACTTCTACTTCGTCACTGAATAGAATTTGTCCTAGTCCGCCCAGTGCGGTTAATATGTTTTCCAAGTCTTTACTGCTTAATAGTCGTTTGTCTAACTTATATTCATCTATAATCCCGTATCCGCCGTTAACGCCATTGATAGAATAAATAGGTATATTAGACAAACTGAGTGTTTCCATATCACGTAGAATCGTTCTTTTGGACATGTTGAATAATTGGGCGAACTCGGTTGCTGAAACGACATTCTTTTGCAGCAAGATCATTACTATAGATATTAATCTTTCAATTTTATTCATATTGAGCCTCCCGTCTGAACTTAAAAAAAAATAAAAAAAGCTATAAAAAGGTGACAACAAAGCTGTCACCTATTATAGCTTATACTTCATGTATGACAAGAAGGAGGTTTTAACATGTCCGTTATTACGTATTTGAACTTTGATGGGAACACAGAGCAGGTCATAGCGTTCTATTCAGAAGCTCTACATGCAAGCAAAGTAAAAAAAGTGAAATTCAAAGATTTCCCGCAAGATCCGAGCTACCCTTTGCCTGATAACGAGTTGAATATGATTATGGAGTCATCGTTAGAGTTCGCGGGCGGCAAAATAATGATGTCGGATATTCTGCCTTCGATGAAGAACGTAACGGGTGAGTTGGTTAAAGGCAACAATATACTGATTAGTATCGTAATGGATGATAAACAGCTACTAGAAAATTACTTTTCTAACTTGTCCGTAGGTGGCTATGTTATCATGCCGTTATCAGAAATGCCTTGGTCTTCCTGCTTCGGAATGTTGGTTGATCAATTTGGAGTTGTTTGGAAGTTTAATTGTGACGCTGAAAAGTTCCTTGATCGTTTAGTTTCAAACTCTTAAGGGAAAGTGGCAACGGACATTATTCGTTGCCACTTTTTCTCGTTTGCTGCCTACTCGCTAATTCGCACCTCGATACCAAGCGCTTCCATCGTATCTATCCACTCTTTGGGGCAGCCCGCGTCCGTGATCAGCATAGAAATCTCCTCCAGCCTCGATACTCTGGCGAATGTGGACATTCCAAACTTGGAGTGATCCGCGACTAAAATAGACTCCTCCGCCCGCTGCATCATTTTCCGGGAAATGTTCGCTTCAGCTAAATGGTAGTCGGTAATGCCGTCCACAAGTGAAATGCCGCCCACGGAAATAAACGCCTTGTTCACTTTAAATTGATCGAGCATCTGATCGGTGAGGGAGCCCGTTGTCGCTTGATACTCTGGATTTACTTCCCCGCCCGCAAAAATAATGGTTCCGCGAAACGTTTCCATCGCTAAATTAAGTACCGGAATCGAGTGGGTGATCAAGGTAATGTCCGTTCGATCCCTTAAGTAAGGCAAAATTTCAATGGTCGTCGTTCCGTTATCCACCATGATCGTTTCACCGTCTTCGATTAATGAAGCCGCCAGCTTGCCAATGGACGCTTTCTCTGCCTTCATCATTTGGGTCCGCTTCAGAAAAGGCGGCTCTACAAGCTCAATGCGCATTTTGACCGCGCCTCCGTACACCTTGCGAAGCTTACCTTCCTTCTCCAGGCGATCCAAATCACGCCGCACCGTTTCCGTTGAAACGTTAAGCTGCTCAGACAAGTGATGCACCTGAACTTTTCCTTCCATTTCCAAATGATTCAGAATTGTCATCCTGCGATCTTCATAGGTTAATGACATCAGAGACCTCCTACTTGACTGATTTCATATAATTGATGTTGTTTTATGTTGTTTTTTATCATTGTAGGGTTAAGGGTACATGATGTCAATTATTCAGCGTGAGTCATAAGAATTGCTGGTTGACACCCTGATCTAGCGGCGCTACAATTGTCAATAAACAACATGATAACAACATGAAACCACATGATTACAACATTCAATGCAAAAATGGAGGGCTTATCATGCCACATTCGCTCGTCTTTCGTGAGGATCACACCTTTACGATTGCGCAATTCACTGATTTACATTGGAAAGATAACGGTGTTCTGGATCAGATGACACGCCGTCTCATGGAAGATATCCTCGACGCTGAACAGCCGGATCTTGTTGTTTTTACAGGTGATGTCATCTATACCGGCGAGGTAGCTCCAGGTGATCCCCCTTGTGAAGATCCAATAGGAGCATTGCGAGAAGCTGTCCAATCCGTGGAAGTTCGCGGGATTCCATGGGCGATCGTGTTCGGCAATCATGACACGGAATCGATCATTTCAAGAGAAGACCTCATCCATTCGGTGCTGGAGTTTCCATATACGGTTGCCCAGCGGGGACCGAAAGAGATTAACGGAGAAGGGAATTACCGTTTGTCTATTCAAGATGCTGCCGGGCAAAGCAGATTCAACCTTTACTTCTTTGATTCAGGCGCTTATTCACCCGTTCCCCATATTGATGGGTATGATTGGATTCGCAGCGATCAAATCGAATGGTACAAGAAAGAATCCTTGCAGATTCGAGAACCTTTTGCTGAACGGCCTTTGCCTGCTCTCGCTTTCTTCCATATCCCTTTACCCGAATATCAAGAGGTGTGGGACAGCAAGACCTGTTACGGAAATTTTTATGAGGCTAGCGTCTGCAGCAGCCGCGTGAACTCCGGCCTATTTGCGGCCATGCTAGAGATGGGCGATATCGTAGGAACCTTCGTAGGTCATGATCATATCAACGATTATTGGGGGGAGCTGTACGGAATTCGTCTATGTTACGGCAGAGCCAGCGGCTATAACACGTATGGCAAAGAGGGCTTCGGGCGCGGCGCAAGAATGATTAGACTCCGAGAAGGCGAGCGCAGCTTCGAGACATGGCTGCGACTTGCTGACGGCACCGTCATTACCCGGCAACCTGAACACCAACCCGGTACTTAATCCAGGAAGCTTGGAGGTCATTGTTTGATTATCGTCGCAACGCTGCTAGTCATCGCCTCTGGCATGGCGCATGCCGTTTGGAGTTTATTCACGAAACGCAGTCATAACAAGAGTGTCTTCTTATGGACCATCCTTATGGTAACCACCATCGTCCTTCTTCCTTACTTAATAAGAGAATTATGGCTTCATCCCTTATCCTTATCGTCCTACGGCCTCCTATTGTTATCCGCCTGTTTGCAGGCCATTTATGCGCTTTTATTAGCACGTACCTACAATATGGGGGATCTATCGCAAATCTATCCGATTATGAGAGGCACCAGTACCTTATTCATTCCTATTATTGGTGTCCTGTTCCTTCGTGAATCCTTATCGATATACGGATGGATGGGATTGCTTTGCATGGTCATTGGTTTCGTATCGCTCAGCGGCTTTTTCACCAGAGCAAGATCAAGATCAGCTTCCAACGGGTCTGTTAAACCTTTCCTAATGGCGCTTAGTGTTGGCTTATGCACGACATGTTACGTCTTCGTCGATAAGCTTAATCTTGAACATATCTCAGCGATTTCTTTGCTTGAAGTGACCAATATCGGGTTCGTCGCGGCCTTGACGCCTACCGTTATCGCCTCTAAACAACTGCGCATGGAATGGAAATTGAACAGCAGAATCATTTTACTCGGAGCGATTCTCAATCCCGGCTCTTATTTATTGTTCCTATTCGCCATGACGTATGCACCTGTTGCCCATATCTCCCCCGTGCGTGAAATTGGCACCGTATTTGCCACGATTTTAGGCATTGTCGTCCTCAAGGAGAAGCAAGGCACTTTACGCATATTGTGTTCGGTTCTTATTTTAATAGGCATTCTCACAATTAGTTTTTGGGGCTAAAACAACTTTAAAAGGCAGGTACATCAATGACTACTTGTAACCGTGTCATTATCATTGGGTGGGATGGCGCCGGCGATTTTGTTCGCGGGGCACATACGCCGAATTTAGACCGTTTGTTTGCCACAGGAGCTTCCACGCTCGAAGCGCAAACCGCATCGCCTACCATCAGCGCCGAATGCTGGGGATCACTGCTTCATGGGGTTTCACCTGCGAAACATGGTCTCACCAATACGAAGGCCGATAAGGAACCATTTCCTGTCAACTCGCCCTATCCATCCATTTTTCGTGTTGCTAGACAAGCCTTCCCCCATGCCAAACTAGCTGCTTATAGTGCTTGGCAGCCCATTAATTCCGGCATCATTGAACCATCGATCGGAGTACATAAAGTAACGATGCCTGATGGCGAGCTTGTTCCAGCTATTGCTGCTTACATCAAAGAAAACCCTGATTTCAAGCTATTATATGTACAATTGGATTTGCCCGACGCTGCAGGTCATAAGCATGGGTACAACACGCCTGCGCAGCATCGTGTTATCGAAGAGACGGACCATCACACGGGCGTCATTCTAGAAGCACTTGAGGAGGCTGATCTGCTAAAGGATAGCCTCATTATCGCTGTCACCGATCACGGCGGCGGAGGCGAGAATGCTTTTGATCACGGAAGTGATCATCCTATGGATAAAACCATCTTCTGGGGCTGCACGGGACCTGGCATCGCACCTGGCAACAAGCTTGGGCATGTCGAGATCTCCGACACGGCCGCAGTTGTTGCTCATGCGCTCGGACTGGAAGCCCCTGCTACTTGGGAGGGCAAGCTGCCGGTTGGATTGTTCCAAAGCTTGTAACCATGCCAAACAAAAATAAACCCTGGCTTCGTCTACAAGACAAAGTCGGGGTTCCCCCTGTTAAATCGCATACGCTTTCTTCAATGATTGCACCCCTTTCTCCGCAACCTCTTTTGCGTGCATGCCGCCATAGTCCTCCATAAATAACGCAAGCGACAAGTAGCCCCTATAGCCGGCATTGTATAGAATGGCTGCGAGCTCTCTGCTCGGTGCGATTCCTTCTCCCGGGAATAGCCGCTGCCCATTGCGGTAATATCGCTGCCGCCCGTGGTTGAGCTGTTCCATAATGTATGTATTTTTCAAAAAGCGGGGTAATGGCTTCATTCTTTGAACTTAGTGATTTCCATCGAACTGCGATAACTTCTTGGGGTTTGTCCATAATACTCCTTGAATTTCCGATAAAAAAAGCCAGGTGATTCATACCCAATATCATAAGCAATCTCGTCAATGCTTTTCCGGGAATGCTTTAACAAATGGACGGCCTGCAGCATGCGCTGGGTTTGAACCAAAGAAAGAAAGGTATTCCCCGTCCGTTCTTTCAACATATTCCCTAAGTAATTCGCATTAAATCCAAAGGCATCGGCTAAGCCTGTTAGTGTGCAATCACGATAGTTCTGTTCGATATAGCGCAGGATATCTATAATGCTGGCCTTGCCGTTCGTCAGGTGAAGTTCAAAATTTTTATCCGTTCGGTATACTCTCATTAGTTCGGTAAAAATCAAAGGGATGTAGTATCCTACCATGTCCATCGACAGTTCATCGGTCTCGAAATATTCGCACATCATATTCTGAACAAGATTATGCAATTGGCGTTGGTTTTCGGAGTGGAACAAAACAAAACGATCATGGCTCTGATCCTCTGACAGGGCATTGGCTAAAAAATTGGAAACAATTCCGGTACGATTCAACCGGCTTAGCATGCCGGACAAAAGCGAATCCCTTTTCATAATAATATTGATAAGGATATCGTTTTCGCCAAGGGGATAGATGCGATGAAGGACATCCTTGTCAAGCATACAAACTTGACCCTGTTTGATATGCACCAATTTCCCGTTAATCTCCTGCGTGCATTCTCCGGAGTACATGTAATTGAGTTCGATAAACGTATGATTATGCAACGGCATTGGGGCAAATCGGTGATGCTTGCTAATAAAAATCGAACCTTGGTCAAAAAAATAATCCTCTTGCATGCGGAAGACGGAACCTCCGTTTTCCGGCTTTAACTCATTTCCATCGAACTCATTGACGTTGGCACGGGTATTCGACTGAATTTTCTCAATGGGATCGAGCTCCCTCAAATATTGATCTAGCTGCAAATGATCCATGCTCTCTCCCCCTCTATCCCCATATATTCCCTCAGCTTCTACTTTATCATAGCCCTCTACCTTGCGAAAATCCAATTCCTCGGTAAAGATCAATCATAGTTAGGAAAAGCGAGTAATCTGTAAAACGAATAGTAATTCCTGTACTGCCATCATTGTTGCAGGCAACGGAAAATATTTAAATAAGTATAGTGATACTCATTTCTGAAAGGGGAAATATACGTGGCTAACATCCAAGTCGTTAAGGATCATACGATTATTAGAAATGAACAATTTATCGCAAAAGCCGAGCAGCTAAAGCCGGAGCTAAACTGTACGGAGGTCTCTCCGGTTCATCTTATTGAGGTCGTATCCGACGAATCCGTTGTTCACGGCTGGAGAGTGAACGTTCTGGAATCGGCCGAAGCGCTCGCAGACAAAAGCTTTGGCAAAGGCGATCACTTCATTCTCGATTTCGGAACGCATCTTGTCGGCTATCTGGGCCATATTCATATTAAACCAGTGGGAAGCCCTCCCGATGCGCCCCTTCATCTTAAGATTACGTTCGGCGAGATGCCAATCGAGATGGCAGAGCCGTTCAGCTCTTATGAGGGCTGGATCAGCAGCTCCTGGCTTCAAGAAGAAGTCATTCACATGGATGTCCTGCCAGGGGTTCTATCTCTTCCGCGTCGGTATAGCTTCCGTTATGTGAAGTTCGAAGTGCTCGCCGCTTCCCAAAAATACCGTGTCTCTTTCGACGAGATCGTTTGCCGAACCGTTACTTCAGCGGATGTCAGCAAGGTCACGCCTTTGGAGCACACGGACGAGCTCATCAAGAAAATCGATGAGGTTAGTATTAAGACCCTGCAGGACTGCATGCAGCTCGTCTTCGAGGACGGTCCTAAGCGTGACCGCCGTCTATGGCTGGGAGATCTGCGGCTTCAAGCATTGGCGAACTATGAAACCTTCAAAAATTACGATCTGGTCAAACGAAATCTGTATTTGTTTGCCGGCGTCCCTAATGACAAAGGTCAGATTACAGCCAATGTGTTCACGTTTGCGGATCTGATCGCCGATGATACGTATCTTCTCGACTATTCGATTTTCTTCGTCACGACCCTATACGACTATTATCTGGAGTCGCAAGATTTGGATACGTTGACGGAGCTATGGCCGTTAGCTCTCAAGCAGATTGAGATTGCCTTGGGGTACTTGGACGAAAGACATCTCATCCGCGATTCGAATTCATGGTATTCCTTCATCGATTGGAATCAGGATTTGAATAAGCAAGCGCCGACACAAGGCGTGCTGATCTACGCGATCAGAAGAGCCATAAAAATAGCTGAGATTGTAGACGGCGCTACCGTTAATATGCTGAAGCAACAGCTTGATCTCACTGTGGAGTCGGCCAAAGAGCATCTATGGGATGAAGCAGCAGGCTTCTTCGTAAGCGGCGCGGAGCGCCAAGTGTCATGGGCAAGCCAAATCTGGATGGTTCTCGCGGAAGTGTGGGAGCCTCAGCAAAATAAAGAGCTGCTAAATCGCTTATTGGAAGCGAAACCCGTAGTCGGAGTAACGACGCCTTACCTGTACCACCATTTGGTTGAAGCACTGATCCTTGTAGGCGAACCCTCAGTTGCCATTGCCCAAATGAAAGCTTATTGGGGAGAAATGATCAAGGACGGAGCCGATACGTTCTGGGAACTGTACGATCCGAGCAATAAATCGTTCTCGCCATATGGCAATCCATTGATCAACAGCTATTGCCACGCCTGGAGCTGTACACCGACTTATCTAATTCGAAAATATAATTTGTAATTTTAAAATGGGGTCGATTTCTCTAGTCCGCGTTACGGACAGAGGAACCGGCCCCTTCTTTTACAGCTAAAAAAAACCGCACCCCCGAAGTCGGGAGATGCGGCAAGCGTAGGGCAAGTTACCCTTTAACCGAACCCATTGTTAAGCCGCCGACAAAATATTTTTGCAAGGCCAGGAAGGCGAGCAGCAACGGCAATGCGCATAGAATGCATGCGGCGAATAGAACGTTCCATTGGGCCGGATTCTGCTGGTCGCCTAGGAAACCGAGCATGGCAACGGGGAGCGGCGCATCAAGCGATTTTGTAATAAAGACCATGTTGAAGAAGTAATCGTTCCAAATCCAGACGCCCTGCGTAATGATGACGGATACCGTAACCGGCATAATAAGCGGAAATACAATCTGCCAAAAACGTCGGAACAATCCCGCTCCATCGATGTGGGCAGCCTCCTCGATTTCCTCCGGCACACCGCTGCGGATGAAGCCGGTATACAGGAAGGTAGAGAATGGAAGACTGCATGTAATGAACAACAATATAGGCGTATATTGATTCATTGGAATTCCAAGGCCTTTGATCATCTGGAGGATCGGAATCAATACCATCTGTCCGGGGATGACGAGACCGGATAAGAAGAAGACATATAGAAACTTGCTGAATCGGCTTCTAATTCTAGCAATCGGGTAGGCCGCCATCGCTGCAAGCACGACGACAAAAAATACGGATACCGAAGTAAGGACGACGCTGTTCCAGAGCGCTGTCGGGAAATGCATGCGGGTGAACGCCGATTGAAAGCTGTCCAAAGTAAACTCGTTGAACCAATTCAACGGATTCGTCATGTTGCGCGGCGAGCGCAACGAGCTCGAGAGAACGATCAGGAGCGGAATCAGGTTAATAAATACGAGCACCAGAATCGCTAGATGCGTTAGCAGCTTTCCAATAGGAGAACCGTTTCTCATGCCGATACCTCCCGTCTGTTCAGCGTAAACACGCATACCATTGTAATGAGAATAATGATGGCGAAAGAAATAATACCAAGCGCGGAGGCTTTGCCGAACAATTGATCCGTAAACGCCATCTTATACATGGCGTAAATGAGTGTATTGGTCGATGTGCCAGGCCCCCCGTTCGTCATAACAAACGGATAATCGAACGCCTTCAAGCCGTTAATGACGCTTAGCGTAATATTAATCGTAACGGAAGTTGCCAGCAAAGGAAGAGTAATGAAACGGAACAACTTCCATCTGCCTGCCCCGTCGATTCTTCCCGCCTCCAGCAGATCATGCGGCAAAGACTGAAGACCAGCCAAAAATATGATCGTGCTTACGCCAAGATTTTTCCAAATGTCGACAGTAATGATGGCGTACAAGGCTTTCGTATAGCTGCCGAGAAAATTGGTATCTAAGCCCGAAATGCCAATTCGATCAAGAAAGGCGGCGATCAGCCCCTCTTCCGGCATATAGACGTAGCTCCATATAAATCCTACTACGATCGCGCTGAACAATGTAGGAATGTAAAAAGCCGAACGGTAAAACCCTTTGGCTCTTATGTTCGCATTTAGTAAAAGAGCGATTAATAAAGCAATTAAATTGCCCAAAACGACAGTGAGGACTGTGTATAGAAGCGTGTTCTTAATCGATTCGGCAAGGATCTCTTCCTTGAAGAGCGTCTTGAAATTGGAGAAGCCGACGTAATCGAACTGCTGAACGTAACCGTTGTAATCCGTCAGGCTGTACTGGAACAGCCGAGTAATCGGAAATATCCAAAAAACACAGTAAAAGAGGAGAGCCGGCAAAACAAAGAAATACATCGTTTTTTTCATTACGGCACTATTCATGTTGATTCTTTCCTTTCCCGGTCAAAATCGCGGCGAGGGGCGGGAAGCCCCTCGCCGCTGACTGTCTGCATTAGCCTTTGAAAAGCTCTTTGTACTTGTCCTGCATCGCTTTCGTAACATCTTCCGCGGTCGTTTTCTTACCGCCGATAATTTCGGAGAACTTGGACTGCATTACATCGCTCACGCCTGCGGGCCACATTTGGTTAGAGAAATAGAAAGCGTTTCCAGTCGTCTGAATATCCGTCAGTGCGTCCTTGAAAATATCGTTCGTCAGCTCGACTCCGTTGAATACGCTGATCGAAGGATTAGAAGCAACCCACGCTTCGAACAATGGCGACTGTCCGTCGAACAGGTATTCGAAGATTTGCTTGCCAACCTCCAGATTCGGGGAAGCCGCGTTCAAAGCATAACCAGCCGCTGTCGAAGCCGATGCGTAGACAGGTTGACCAGCTTCGTTGCCAGGGAGCGAGAAGAAACCGCGTTCGAACTGAGCTGCTCCGCTTGCCGTAACGCCCGGCAAATCCCATGTGCCCGTGAAGATCATCGCCGCTTTGCCGTCGACGAACTGTTGAACGGCTTGCGAGCTAGCCATGCCAAGCGAACCTGTCGCCACATATCCTTTGTCGTACAGCTCCTTGTATTGGTTCACCGTGTTGACCCATTTCTCGTCGGTCAGTGCCGTTTCACCCGTTTGGAGTTTCGTATCGAACTCCGCATCTGAAGGGTAGACCGTGTTAGCCGCGAGCTGATACATGCCGAACTGAATGACCCATGGATCCTTGTCTCCCATTACGATCGGAGTGATGCCAGCCGCTTTCAGCTTATCCGCCGCTGCGAGGAAGCTTGGCCAATCCTTCGGCAATTCTGTAATCCCAGCCTGTTCGAACAAATCCTTGTTGTAATACGTTCCAAGAATGTCCATTCCTTTGGCTACGGCATATGGTTTTTCTTCATAGCTCATATCGTTCTTAGCTGCCTGACTGACATTATCCCAGAAGGATAGGCCGGACAGATCGGCGGCATAACCTGCTTTCGCCACCTCTATGGCGCCCATGTTGGCTAGCTTCGGAAACACGAGGAAAATGTCGGGACCTTCGCCTGCTGACAGCTTCGTTTTCACTGTCGTGTAATACTGTTCATCCGGAAGCTTCTGCACTTCAAGCGTTACGTTTGGAAATTTCTCTTTGACAAGCTTCGGAAGCGTCTCCAGCTCAAAATCCGCGCCTTCCGCCGCTTTGGCGCCCGATACGAGCATCGTCAGCGTAACCTGTTTCTCGCTTGTACTTTCCCCCGGCGTGTTGGTCGATTGCGCATTGCCTCCGTTATTGGCCGAATTGCTGTTTCCGCAGGCGCTCAGAGCCACAACCATCATCGACGCCAGTGCAATGCCCAGCGTTTTTTTCTTCCAAAACTTCATCCGATATTCCCCCCGTACAGTAATGTTTTCTTGTTACATTTGTCATTTTAATATGTTTTTCTGTTGTTTATAAGCGCGCCATTTTTTGTTATCACTCCGTATTTTTCGGAATGGATGGATAAAAAAAAGGACCCTTTAGGGCCCTTTCATCCATTTATGAAACTAATTGGATATTTCTTCTTGTAATGCCGTCATGTAATCGAGCGGAGAGTAATCATCGTTAGTGACTAGCAGCTGTGCGTTATTCCATGCCATTAATTGCGCGTTCGTGTCGAATCTAGCTTCGAACCAAAGCGCTCCTTTCGTGACCTCGCCTATTTTTTGCTGTATTTGTTTCGTTAACGGGGGCAGATCCTCCGGCATGTCGCTTACATTAAAGCCAGTTACCATACCAAGCTCGTTCATTGCTCGGTCCCCGTAACGCTCGAACACGTATTTGATCCATTCCCCGACTTCCGGCGTATAGGCCGACTTGGAGAACGACGTCGTAAGCCCGGCATTAACCGGATATTCGTCCAACGTTCCGCTGCCGCCCTCTACGAGAGGTATGCTGAAGAAACCGATATTATCCGCCCCGATCTGATTCCGCAGCTCGTCGTTAAAGGCGCGCAGCTGCCAGCTTCCCATATAGAACATGGCCGCCTTTCCATGCAGGAACATATCGACGGAGGTGCTCATATCAATGGTGTTGACTCGCGGCCCAAAGTAACCGCCGAGTCCCATGCTTTGAACGACTTGCGCCGCCTCCACGAAGCCCGGACTCGTCAACGCTATTTCGCCTCTATCGACCCGCTCCATGACGTCTGCTCCGTACATACGAATGGCGTAGGCATTAATAAGCCTTGTTATCGGCCATTTATCCTTGCCAGCGACAGAGAAGGGCTGTATGTCATGCTCCTTCAAATCCGCGGCAATGTCCAGCATTTCCTTCCAGGTTTGCGGCTCGCTCAGCCCGTATTCGGAGAAGATTTTTTTGTTATACCAGAAGCCTTCGATATTAAGCTCCAGCGGGATTGCGAACAGTCCGCCATCCGCATACGATTTCAGTAATTCTGCTGCGGCGGGATTCATAGTAGACATAAGGCCAAGCTCGGTGAACGCTTCCTCTACGTTAAGAGCAGCATCGCTGTTGATGAGATCCTGCAAGGGCTTGCCCGATTGATAGCTGAACATCGTTGGAAGATCGTTGCTCGCAGCAAGCAGCTGCACGCGCTGGTTCAGATCGCTCTCTGCCACGTTCTCGAATTTATAGCGTACCTCGGGATGCTCCGCTGCATATTCCTGCGCTAATTCGCCGATAATGCGCGCGCTTCCTTCGTTTTCTTTGTTGGAGCTTAAATAAAAGATCGTCGTCGGACTCGCGCCGGGTTCGGCTTCGGGGTCCTTATCGCCACTGCAGGCATGAAGCACGCTGAGCGATAAGATCGCAAGAGCTAGCCGCGAAGCGATGAACAGCCTACTGCTTCTCATATTCCTTTCCCCTTCGTACGGAATTGACCGGGAGTCATGCCCGTATGTTTCTTGAACACCTCGGAGAAATGCCGAGCATGATAATAGCCTACCCGCTCGCTAATATCCTGAATCGACAAATCCTCGTTGAGTAACCTTTTCGCTTTCTCCATGCGGACTTTCGTCAGATGCTTAATGTAGGACACACCCATCTCCTCTTTGAACAGAAGACTGAAGTAAGTTACGTTCATCCCGACATGATCGGCAACTTCCTGCTGGGTTAGATCCCGTCCAAGATGATCGTTCATATATCGCACGGCTTTCTCGACGGAAACATGTTTTGACCTCGTACGAATGTCGATGATCCAATCCATAATTCGTTCCATTTCCTCGCGCAGCCAAGAGGTCATTTGCTCCAAAGTCTGCATGCCTAGCAACTTGCGCTCGGGCATATGACCCGGAGGTTTCAGGTCGGTCAAGCTTTCGCCTGTCTCCTTCGCTACCTCGAGACCGTGGAACAACATACGCATCAGCTCGATCTCGGCAACCTCGGGGTCCGGCTTCATTTTGCGAAATTCGCCGAGATAGTTGTCTAGCTTTGCCATCAAAGCGTCTTTGTCCCCGATCCGCATATCGAATAGCACTTCTTCCTCGATCTCGGACAGATGCGGATCGACAGACTCGGAAACGCCAAGCTCGCTGAAGCGAATCCAGCCCTTCCCCTCTAAGTACTTGCCGTATCGCAGCGCCCTTAGCGCTTCCTTATAGCTGTTCGGGGCTTGGCCAAGCGTCTCGTACGTATTGCCTGATCCTACCGTTGCATCTGCGATGCTCTCCATGATGTCCGTCCATCCGGCAAACGCTTGATCAAAGTGAAAGACAGCAGCGAGATATTCGCCTCCGTTGCGAATGCGTACGATCCTATAGCCGGATCCGCTTGCCAATTGTACATGCTCTTCCGAAAGCGCCAGCACCGTTATCCCTTTCACCTCGGAAGCTTCCGGACCGAAATGCTCTGCCCAGTCCTTGATCGCCTCATCGCCTCTTTGTATCAACCCGAGTGTGCTCTGCATTAGCAACTGTTGTTTGCTTTCATGCTTAAGCGCCGACATCTCCGAATGCTCATGGATTCGCGCGACCGCCTTGCGAATGCCATCCTTGATTTTCTCCAAGGTGATCGGCTTCTCCAGGTAGTCGATGACACCCAGATGAATCGCCTTCTTCACATATTCGAATTCATTGTATCCGCTGAATACGATACACATCGTCTCGGGGGCTTCGGATCGGATCGTTTCGATCAGCTCCAGCCCATCCATGCCCGGCATCCGTATGTCCGTAATAACGATATCCGGACGATGCCGTCTGAATGTCTCCAGAGCCGACAGGCCGTCCTTAGCGGTTCCGATCAGCTCAACTCCGCATTCCGCCCAATCGATCAGTTTAATCAAGCCCTTCAGAACGATAAATTCGTCATCGAACAAAACAGCCTTCAGCATCGTTTATGCCTCCCCCGTCATTTGCCTATATGGAAAGCGCAGCTGCACTTTGGTACCCTCTCCGACTTTGCTGTCTATCGTAAAGGCGCTTGTAGGGCCATAAAATAGACTCAGTCTCTCCCTTACATTCAGCATGCCGTATCCTTGCTCTGTCTTCGTCAGGTCTTCCATCCCGACGCCGTCATCCTCGACCGTGAAGACAAGAAATTCGCCGTCCTTCCGACCGGTCAGCCGAATTCTGCCCTCGCCTACTTTGGGCTCCAAGCCATGATAAATCGCGTTTTCGACGAGCGGCTGAAGCAGGAGCTTCATAATTTCGAAGCTCTTGATCTCCTCCTCGATCGTTTCTTCATAGTGAAACCGATTGTCGTAGCGCATGTTTTGAATAATCATATAATGACGGATATGCAAAATTTCCTTGAACACCGGTATGAGCTCCCGCCCCTTATTCAGGCTAAGCTTAAAGCTCTCGGACAGCGAAAGCGCCATTTGCGCAATGTCAGCCTTCTCCTCTAGCAGTGCCATGAAATAAATGGAATCCAGCGTATTGTATAGAAAATGCGGTTTGATCTGCGCTTGAAGCGAGCGAAGCTCTGCTTCTCTCTCTTTAAGCTGGGATTGCAATAAGCTTTCGCTCAATTGCTGGTTAACAATGGCTAACCGCCTAAAGGTTTGGTTGATGACGCCGACTTCGTCGGCCGCGAACGTCTCGTTTCCATCGATCGGCTGACTGCCCTTCGCCCAATCCACGATCATTTTTTTGAGCTGCAGCAAAGGTTTCGTAATGGTTCCCGAAACAAAATAAGACACTAGCAGCGCAATGCCGGCCATGAAAGCGGCAAGTAGCATCGTAATGTCGCCGATCCGATCGGACTGCCTAAGCAGCGACTTCGTCTCGACGAAATGGACGAACATCCAGCCGCTCGTCGCGTTTTTGTAGACGCTGAAAATATATCCGGCTTGCCTAAGCTTGTCCATCATGGCATCGTAATTGCCTGACAGCCCGATGCTTTCCGTCTCCTCCGGCCGGTAATCGTAGACGATCGTTGGCTGACTAGTCGCCGTATCAAGCACAAGGAAGCCGCTTTTGCCGCTCTCGTTCAGCGTTTGCTCGAAGATCGTCTTCTTAATATTGATGACTAATAGTCCGATCTGACCGCCCGTCAATTCATTCGGGTCGCGCAGTACTTTTACGCTCGAGAAGGAGCTTCCTGCTGCGTCCTCCAACACGTTATACCCGAAGAAAATTTCTTTTCCTCTGGCCTCCTGCGCCGTCACATACCAATCCGTCAAAGGAATCTGCCTGCGCGTATCGTCCGTGCCGTAACGCCCGGCCTGCTCCGACCTGCCATAGCAGACCGAACGATAATTGCGGTCGAAGATGCAGATCGACTCGATATACTGCGTATCGAACAGATTGGAAACGACGATATTTTGCAGCTTATTTGCCGTGCGAACGTCGATGACGGCTTGATCGTTGCCGTTGCTGGCCCCGCTTAACAGCAGTTCCTTCCTAAGCTCGTCGTTAGAGAGAATGATCCGATTCATATTAATGATGTTTCGAAGCAGCAAATCCGCCACTTCGCTCGACGTCTTCAAATAACCCCGGTTTGTTTCCATATGGTTCTCGATCAAGGTTTCCTTCGCAATATTGAAGGAGACGTAACCTAGCACAAACAACGGAGGGAGCGAAACCAGAATCATAGCCGCAAAAAAACGTCTTCTAATCCTCGGCTGGCGGAACAGCTGCAATGCAAAGCGAATCCGTGATTTCACGACGATCTTCCTTTAAACAAATTTGGTTATGCCTGCGTAAACAAAACATTCCCCGCCTGCGAGAGAGAAGTTCTTCCGGCAGTACAGGGAATGAACCGGCCTATTGTCTAGAGCCGTATTTAACATCAGTATAGCAGAGGAGCCCGCGCCGCGGTTCGGCGCATTTATCAGGTCAACTCCGCATTTATCGGATTGTCCCCGAATTATTCGCTTTGCTCATCGATAGTCGTTTGCAAATCGCTCATATATTGCACGGCGGAATATTCGGGCCCCGCAATGAGCAATTGCGCGTTATCCCACGCGGTCCGTTGTTCGTTCGTCGTGAACAACGCTTCGAACCAAAGCGCCCCTTTCGTAACCGAATCCAGCTTTTGCTGAATCATCCGGTTAAGCGGCGTAGCATCGCCTGCCTCCGTTACGCGGAAACCCGTAATCATGCCCTTGCCGCTTGCATAGTCGCCATAGTTCTCGAATACGAATTTGATCCATTGTCCGACTTGCTCGTTATACGCTTCCTTAGAGAAAGAAGCCGTCAGTCCCGCATTGACCGGATATTCGCTCTTCTTTCCTTGGCCGCCCTGAACCAAAGGGATGCTGAAAAATCCGATTTGGTCCGCTCCGATATTATTCCGTTCCTCATTATCGAAGTCCCGAAGCGACCAGCTGCCGGAATAAAACATAGCGGCTTTTCCATTCAGAAACAAGTCCGTTGCTTGCTTGAAATCAACCTTGCTCGCTTCTTGCCCAAAGTAGCCTTTGAACGACATGCGCTTAATCTCCTCGGCCGCCTCGACAAATTCGGGAGAAGTAAGCTTAACTTGTCCCTGATCGACCCTCTGCATGGCATCCGGCCCTATCTTCCGAATAAGATAAGCATTAATCATCCGCGTGATCGGCCATTTCTCTTTCCCGGCAAGCGCGAACGGCTGGATGCCCGCTTCCAGAAAGCGGTCAGCCGCTTTCGTCATATCGGACCACGTTGTCGGCTCGGGAATATTCAGCTCGGCAAATAGCTTTTTATTATACCAAAATCCTTCTATATTCATTTCCAAAGGCAACGCATATAAGCCTTTCCCATCCACCAGCGCGGTCAACAAATCGACAGCCGATGGCAGCAGCATATTCCGAATGCCCAGCTCGTCAAACAGCTCGGACAGATCAAGCACCGCTCCGCTTTCAATGAATTGAAGCAGCGGCTTGCCCGAGGGATAGCTGAACATGACCGGAAGATCGTTGCTAGCGGCCAGCAATTGCAATTTAGAAGGGAGCTCGGTGCTGCCAAGCTCTTCGTATTCAAATGCAACATTACGTTGATCAGTCGCATACTTGGCCGTCAATTCCTCTATAATAGAGGTGGTTTGGGCATTCCCGCCTGAGGTTATGTAGGAAATAGGTATTTCATCCGGCTCAGGCTCTTGTGTACGGGTACTCTGAACCCCGCCGCATGAGGCAAGCAATGCGGGAAGTAACAGCATCACGACCCATTTGCCATAGCCAGAACACCCTTTTGTAGCTTTCATAGCTGCACGTCCGTTTCATTCAAAAAGTGAGAAAAACTCCTATCGGAGTAAATCGAGGATGAGCGACCGCGTTTAAGAGGAAGTTTTTATCGCCAATCTGAATGATCTTCTTTACGCTTTATCGCTGTAAAGCACTTAAACATTCTAATGTGGTAAAGAGACCCGCTGGCGGCTCCTTGTGCAAAGGTACCACCAAGCGGGTAGAAATTCAACTATTCTATTGAAAGGATGCTGTCGATGGCCGTGCGCGCACGAAGCGCCACTGCAGCCAGCTCTGCTCTAGTAAGTCCGTCGGACGGTAGCAGCTTGCCTGAAGCCGTTCCTTTCAGGATGCCGTATTTGACCATGACAGCCAAGGACATACGGTATTCTGACGTGATGGTCGAAGCATCTGCAAATGGTTTAAGCAGCTCGTTTGCTTCTTCAGCGGTCATCGTGACATCAAGGCCGGCGGTGCTTAATGCTTTAGTCAGAATGGCTGCCGTTTGTTCACGATTAATCGAAGAATCAGCCGAAGGCACTGCTGTCTCCGACAGTTGGAGAAGAGCCGCTTCTCTCAAGACGGCATCGTACCACTTCGTATCCTGCGCTTCTTTGGATGGAGTTACTCCGAGTACGTTAAGAGCAACCATCAACGTTTGATAGTAAGTTGTCAATGTTGTAGGCTGCATCCGATCAGCAGACACGCCGTTCAGCAGAAGTAAGCTGCTTGCTTGCTGGATCTCTTCGGCATACCACGCATCGGCCGGTACGTCGATGAACTGGCGTTCGACGTTAATCGGGACGTAAATGCCGTCCGAAAGCACGAGTGCCTGAATGGTTCTTGTACCGTCCGCGTTCGTTACGACGCGAGTTGGCACAGGTGTTAAGGTGCCGTCATCATTCAATCGAGCCAATACCGTGAATGCGGCAGGGCTGCCAGCAAGTTTCCCATGAGCGTACAGTCCTTTCTTGGAAATGACGCTTAATCTCACAGGTGTTCCAGCCACCGAGATTCCCGGTATTTTCAACTCATTCACAAGAGCAAGATCAGCCTCCGTCAATGCACTTACCTTAACGGATTCAGCTTCTGGCTCTTCCGGTTGTTCCGTTCCCGGCTCCGGCTCAGGATCAGGAGATGGCGTAACGGTGCCGGAACCGCTATTGCTTCCGACGGTCACCGTAACGATGTTGCTGCCCGTGGTGCTTCCTGCGAAAGCTTCTGAAAGAGCCGAAATTTGCAAGGTTGATTTGGCCTTTGCCGTGCCCGCAAGTTGAAGCTTCGCTACCGTTTGATCTTCGTTCAACGTGACAGTGGATAGAGTCAAGCCGCTGTCTCCGCCGTCGAAGCTCCAATTATCCGTATTGACCGCATCGAGACCGAATGGAGTCTGGTCCGCTTGTACGTTCAGGGATGGGTTTCGCTCAGAACCTTTAATTTTACCGGATACGCTAATGACGGCATCGGTCTGGAAGGATAAGCTGTCGATACGCAGATCCGGTGAACGGAATACAACGTATAGATCATGCGTCCCCGTAATCGCCGTATTGCTCAAATCAACCGTTACATCGGTATAACCCAGCTCGCTCACGGCTACACCCGCAGTTTCGATCGTGTAAGAAGTCGGACCCGTGTAACCTACCTCCAGGAAAGCGATCGGCGCGCTATACGGAGAATCCGCATGAAGCGTAATGAATCCGCCTTCCGAATCGCTTGCCACGCTAGCTGTTACCCGCTTCGCTCCCGTTAGATCCACTTTCGGGATTGCTGTCCAAGAGCCGTTTTGCTTGGATCTGACCGAATAATATTCGCCAACGACTTTCTTTTCCTTCAAACTGCTAGCCGTACGAGCCTTCGATACCTCATGATAAATGACTTCGTCCGAAGCGAAGGAATGGTCGAAGACGTTGAACTGCTCGTAAATATCGAGCTGCGCAAGCGGGGTTCCGACTATTTCAACCGAAGCTTCCAGACGGATATCGTCCGATGCAGATCCTGCCATGAATGAATAGGAGCCGCTCTCGACCTGGAAGTCGCCTTTATTGACGTCCCACACGGCAAAGTCTTTCGGATTCACGGTCAACTCGACCGTCTTCGATTCGCCGGCTTCCAGCTCGATTTTCTCATAAGATACGAGCTGCTTAACAGGCGCATACTCGCCATACGCAGCATCATTGTTGTTCGCGTAGAGCTGGACGACCTCGGAGGTGTCCACAGCACCCGCATTTTCTACGGTGACGGATACGGTGAACGGTTCGCTGCCGCTGACTGAAGAAGGAACGGCCAAGTTGCTATAGGTGAAATCACTGTAAGATAAACCGTAACCGAAGCTGTATGTGACCGGAGCGTCGGTATACATATACGTCAATTTGGATTCGATAGGATCGGCATTCGTCATATCAACCGTAAATCTAGGATCGGTATTGGCTTCGATCGTCTGGGTCGTATTGCCCTCCGGTATCGCGTAATGGTTAATCGACGGGAAAGCCGACATATCCGAGTACCATGTGGATGTCAGGCGGCCTGTTGGCGAATAATCGCCATAAAGCACTTGTGCAAGCGCCTGGGAATCGTATTGTCCTCCATACGGCTGGTACACGATTGCGGATACGTTCGGATTGTTCTGAATGTCTTCCATAACAACCGGGAAGCTGGATTTCACTACAACAACCGTTTTCTTGCCTTCTGCCGCGAACGCTGCCGAAACCTTCTCGACAAGCTCGTAATCGTCATTCCCCATATAGAGGGAGGAACGGTCGTTGCCCTCGCCGGCGCTGTGGCGAGGAATCGCGCCTACGAATACGATTGCATAATCGTCCGTTGCCGCTCTGGCAGCTGCTTCTTCGCCAACATCCTTGACGACCGTCTGCTCGAACTTCACATCATCGCCTCGGCTTGCTGCAACCGTCGCGTTCGTAAGCGTCGTCGCTGCCGTCTTCAGCGTGTTGTCCTCCGCGGTGCGGATGAATCGGCCGTTCGTATAATACCAGTTCGAGAAATCGCCGCTGAATCCGGTACGATAGCCGTTGGACACGATCGAGACGGTGTCATCTCCGTTCGTTTCCATTCGAAGCCTTGCAGGTATGGTGCTCGTGCTTCCAAGCATCTCGGCCAAATTCCAGTCATTGTTCGTAAGGTTCAGCTGCGTTGCGTCGGTATTTCCGACGACCGCATTGGCGGCGGACGGCGAGGTAACCCATTTGCCGTTAAGCAGAGACTGCAAGCTTACGCCTTCCTGACCCCAATCGTACACTCTGAACAAATGTGCGTTGTTCTCAACATCCAACGGATCTTCTGTCGTGATTAGCCCTGCGCCAGCTTCTCCGCCGTAGGTGCTCGCCGTAACGGTCTGACCGTTAAGGATCGATTGAAGCGCTATTAATTTGCCGCCTTCATCATAGCTAACGTTGTCGCTTCCATTCTGCTTAATAATGGCAAGCAGCGGCGAATCGCCGGAGTTTGGAATGCTAGGTGTCGTCCCTACGGAATAAACAGTCTTGAACCTTGCATCCGCATAAGGTCCGGATACTGCAGCTTTCTGTTCCTTTGCCAGAGGCAGAACTCCATCGTTCTTAAGCAATACGATGCTTTCCTGTGCTGCACGAAGCGCAACGTCTTGATGCTCTTGCAGCGCATAAGTAGCCGGCGCTTCCGTACGCACGTCCTTGGCATCTTGTGCGAACGGGTAATATTTCGGGATACCGTTCTCGTCCGTTTCGTTGAAAATGCCGATGCGGACCATCTGATTAACGTGCGGGCGAGCCGCTTCGATCAAATCCTCGGCAGTGACGTCATATTTCCCTTGCTCGACAGCGCTTACGACTGCGAGCACGTCGGCTAGCGCGTCATTTGCGTTCGGGGATGGGCGTCCCGCATTCGCTTCGGCCAAAATCATAAGCAAATTCGCAAGCGTGCGATCTTGCGCATACTTCGTGTCATAGCCGTTACCCATCGTGTTAGCCCCGAACACGAGCGAGTCTCCGTTGAAATCGGGAGAGCTGTACACACCGTACTTGGAGAAATTGTTCGCGTGAAGCTGGATAGGCGAGAATATGTTCGGTATGCCGTTCGTGCGGCCGAACGATGTCATAACTCCCGCTACCGATCCGCTTTCAAAGGCTTGCAGCGGAGCGCGAGTCTGATACTCGTAAATGGCTCTTGCTCCCGCGCTGTTACTTGCCGACTGTCGGAACCATTGCGCGTTATATACGGAGTAATGCTTCGTGCCTACGGCAGCCCGCATCCAAAATCCGTCTTCGCTTACATCCTGATCCGTACCGCTGAGGCCCGCCGCCATTTCGTCAATCATCGTGCCTGCGAGATATGCGTCCTCCGCGAACCCTTCGTCAAACCGGCCGCTGAGCGGGTTAATTCTTAGATCGCTTACGACCGTGAAAGCGACGGAAGCCGAAGACTCGCTTCCGCCATGGATATTCGAAACGCCTTGCTTAACCTTCAGCTGGCTGATTTTCTCGGCGCCGATGACTTGTCCGATATCGGCAAGCAGCTCTTTATTCCAGGTTTGCCCCATCCCTACCAATGCCGGAAAATCAGTCGATATGCCTTGTACGTTATCAGCGGCTGATAGTGCCCCCGGAATCTTATGACCCGCGTTCTCTCCCTGCTGCAATGTATAATGATTACGGGATCCAGTCGCATAGACGGCTGGACCTTCTAACCCCGTGTACTGAAAGTAAGCGTCTACAAATGCATCCAAATGCTCGGGCACTCCGTCAAAGAGCGGCATACCATCAAAAACGCCGCCCACTTGCGTCTTGAAGGCAACTAGGTCCTCCTCAGCCGCGTTGACGACTCCTGTTGGCATGGTTCCTGTTAGCAGTCCAATCGAGAGCGAACATGCAAGAACAACCGGCATTGCTTTCTTGCTCCAAGTCCGATAACCGAATACCTTCATAACCGATCAACCTTCCCCTCTTGTACTTAAGTGACTACTTGACCACACGCCTCGGTTTACTGCTCAAAACGCACCTCCTCTTTTTCCGATAGCGCTTTCATACCATATTTTACTTGTCACTTTGAAATAGAAATAGCGAGCTATTTCTCGGGTTGTTACCGCATTTTTTTGATAGCCTATTAGAGACGTCGATTAAAGATTGGTCACTTCAAACACTTGCTACAGTTACTTTTGCCTGTATTTCATGCAGGCTAATTGGTCCAAAGCGCCTAAGAAGGGACGAAATTTTCTCATTCTTGGCTTTTGATTGTATGAAATCCATTCAAAAAAGCCCACACCCCTGAACAAGAGGCATGGACTTCACAACATAAACGCTGTTAGAAAATCAGTTTAAGAACAATAGGGCTAAGCGTTTCCGCTATATGGAAATAACCTAAATCAGAAGGATGGATGCCATCCGTGGTGCATTCCTGATAGTCCGCGCCTAACAAATCTGCACCATCGAAGAAGTGGAGATTCGCATCCCCTTCCTGCTGCAATCGTTCAACGATTTCCAATTTGAAGCTGCTTGCGTTCTTCGCGAACGCGAAGCCTGTTATCGTCAAACCCCCTTCTTGTTGGAGTGCCTGTAACGATTGCGTTTGCGATAACCTAACTGTAGATAAATAAGCCCTAGATGTATATTATGAAAATTGCAATTTACTTGGAAAAATGACTATCTTGCATAGCAATGGACTCCGATTCATGCCGTTCTATTCGATAATCGTTCTTAACAAATATATCCCCGTTAAAACAAACAACCCGACTGCGTTTGCAGCCGGGTTGCTTCTATATAAGGAGAGGCTCTAAATAAATTCAACTGATACGTCTTTTCCTTTACTTAACGTTAGCCTAACATATTTGCTCGTTTCCCCTTCATGCACCCGAGTTTCCTCTCCCTCAACGATGACTCTCGTCCAAGGAACGCCTGCGCTTAAGTGGATGGTATTATCGTCAACTCTTGAATGCAATGTAGCTTTGGCAGTTCCGGTCGATAGATCCCAAGATAGCTGTTTCACCTCTACTTGAGTTCTTGCCATAAGTCCATCCATAGATCCCGATTGCCAATCAGAAGGCAAAGCCGGAAGCAGCTCGATTTCACCCGTGTTCGAAAATAGCAACGTCTCGTTTATTGAAGCAACGACGCCAAATGACGTATCGGTGCAATAGCAATGATTTCTGCGATTCGTATCATGGTCTGTCATTAAAGACGGGTAATAACCGGCATCCGTCATCATGGGCAGCAGCGAAGAAAGTACGCCTTCGCCTTGTTTGAGCCGTGCGCTAACTAGCGCCTTGTGCATCCATCCGTGCCCCGCCGTCGCGTCCTTCGTATTGTACTTGTCTCTGTTCTCAAGTGCGATCTTCGCTGCTGTAGAGAGAGCTTTATTGTTTTGCGTTTCATAAGCAGGCCAAGCAACGTACAGATGGCTCAGATGGCGGTGGTTATTATTTTCCGTGTATTCACTCATAGCCCATTCACGCAAAGCGCCGTCCACATCATATTTATATTCAGGCAACAGATTTAAGAGCGCTTCCCATTTGGCAACAGCGGCTTCATAGCCTTCGCGCTTGACGGCTTTTTCCATCGTTATAACCATTAACAGACCATCTCGCGCAGCCGAAATGTCCATGGTAGCATTAGCCGTAATCGTGCTGTTATAGCCAATCGGATTATTTTCCGGCGAATAGGTCGGGATAATCATATACTTCTCTCCTGGATTTAACGTTTCTTTGCCGCTTTGATGGCAAGCATTGCCGTTCATATCCGTGTAATATTCCGGCGTACAAATCTGTTCCCAGAAGTTAGCCTGCTTCGTCAGGAGAGGAAGCAAAATATCTTTCTCCAATTCCAGATATCCCTCTCGCAATAGCTCAGCGAACTCCTCATCGGAAAGTCCCCCGTCATGGACGCTGAGCAGCGGCTGCAACTCATGGATTCTCATCGCGTCAACAATCGCGATTTGCTTATTGCCGTAGCATTGCCAGTATTCGTAGATCGGCAGCAGACACCAGCTTGCCCCGGCATTCCAATACTCAAACGGATAATCGTTGTCGTATTCCACATGCATGCCTCGGTCGCCGTCAGAGTTGACGGATACCTGTAGCGTATCATGCATCCCGTAAGCCATGCGGGCATTGTATGCAAAGTCCGGCACGTTTCGCAGGAAAAATGCGATATATCCTAACTGCGCCTGCGTCAGATGCCCCGTATTCATGGCCGCAACTTGTAAATTCACATTTGCGTCCAGGGTGTAGATGCCGCGCCAACCCGGATTCCATTCGCCGGTCCACATGCCGTACAAGCGAGGCGCGCTTGAGCCGCCGCAGCATATCATCGCATACCTCCCCTGGTTGTAAACCTGCTCCATAAAGGCATGGTTGATTCTCGATACCGTTGCTTGTTGGTTATGAATCAACGTTAGATTATCCGCCTGCTTGTCCATCCCATCGCCAGCTAACGAGAAACGGACGGCATTGAATTCAGCAGCATGCTGCTCAGTATGGGGAGCAAGGGCACCGTAATAATCAAAACAGCCTTGAACATCACTATACTTCTGCGCGACGGTATTCGTATGCCGGAACAACTGCTCTACGAGAGCGTATTCCGTCTGTCCGGCAAAATCTTCGATACTGCCCATCTCATAAGTTCGATTTGATTGCGTAATGAGATACACGGTATCGGCATCTATAATTTGAATCGCCGGATTCTGATCGCTGCCAACGTTCATTGCTTCATTCGTTTCTTCGAGCAGTATTCTTTTCTTCGTACCGTTTACCACAAGTACTTGCGTTAATCCCGCATATCCTGCATGCCGAAGCTCGCTGCCCTCATAGGACGGGTAATGCGCGACCTGTGCAATATATTCAGCCTTCGGATCTACCAGCTTCTTATACTGAAGTGCCGTTACCTCAGAGGTGCCGTTTCGGGCACGGCTCATATTCGAAATATCATCAATGGAGATCGTCATATTGATTTTGGTACCGTTGGCAGATTGTTCGATCTTGGTAATGGAAACATTGTCTGCTCTGGAAGTGAAAGAGGTTCTCGTCCACCTGCCGAACTCATCGGTGTAACGCACGCCCGTCTCCGCCGTCTCATAATTCGTCCACCGCTCATAGCCGGATACGCTTCCTCTATTGGTTGCATTCAACCTAAGCTGATGCCCGGGATGATAGCTGTAGAAGAACGTTCTGATTCGCGTCGAACCGTTCTCGTCCTTAATCTTCCATTGATCGTTTAGGTTAAACACATTCCGTCTCGCATCACCAAGCTGCTCCGTTAATTCATCAGGAATGAATCTCGGATCTCTCGACGGATAGTTGAACCACATATACTGAAAGATGAAGCTGTCCGAATATGGCGAACCTGACGTAATATAACCGTTCTCGCCGTTGCCGCTGACCATGCCGTCCCGCCAAGCGTATCCGGGGTTGGACACCGGCACCTCGGTATATGTGCAAGTATAATTTCCTTTTTTGAACAAACGCGCAGTCGAAGTTGTCATCGTCTTATTTCCCCGCTTCCCTAAGCTCCTAGCATTTCGTTATAATTATATCGATACAAGCATGAAAACGTTATTGATAGAGATGACCAAAGGCATCCTCGTGGTGTCGCATTTTGGCAGAGGAGAACAAGGATATGAACCTCCCCCCCATTAACATCGGCAATATGGATATTAAGCTTGCTCTCGGCGGATTTGCACTCAATGTCTTGTATGTGAAGTTCGGCTATTTCCATAGCTCGATGCGCGAACACAGTCATAGCCACGGCAGCTATGAGCTTCATTACATCCCTAGCGGTCAAGGTATACTGGTGGCAGATGGGGAGCGTTATCCCCTAATGCCTGGAACGTTGTTTATGACCGGACCTGATGTCGCGCATGAGCAGATTCCGGATCAGAGCGATCCTATGGCTGAATACTGTGTCTTCTTCGAGGTTCTCTCTGGTGATTCCCAGCTAACTGCAAATAAAAACAGCACCCATAAGGATAATCTCCTGTCGGAATTGCTGGTCAACACGCCGTTCTGGATCGGTCCGGACAACGAAAATATGATGCCACTGTTCCAGATGCTTGCAGACGAGCTGTCTTCGAAGCGCCTCGGCTTTCATCACATGGCAACGAATATATTAGAAATGATCGTTACCCGAATGGTTAGGCAGTATACGGAGCGCCGCTCCTCTCTCATGGACGTTCCGGTGAAAACGTTGGATGACAGCAGACTGCTTACCATCGAGAACTGCTTCTTATATGAGTACTCTTCCATTACGCTAAAGCAGCTTGCGGACAAGCTGGGTCTGAGCACCCGCCAGACAGAGAGGACCGTACAAAAGCAATACGGCGTTTCCTTTATGGATAAAAAACAGCAATCCCGAATGAGCGCTGCAGTCCAGCTTCTTGCAGAAACCGACTTGTCTATTAGTACCATTGCTGCAAGGATCGGATTTGCAACCTTGGAACAATTCAGTCATTCTTTCAAACAATATTATGGAATGACGGCTACCCAATACAGGTCACTAAAAAAATAACATGGTTTCATGCAAGTCGCATTCGATGTTATAACTGTCCAAGGATGTCCAGTCTGACCGGACCCAGCAGCCCCGAGGTCAGATCGCCCCGATAACGAGTCGGAATCGTCACATAATGATTGGCGAGCGTGTTGTACACCAGCACTTCCAGCGTGTTGACGCCTGGATGAAGCCACGGGGCAATATTCGCGGTCCATGGCGCCTGTACAATTGTTCGGACATGCTGACCGTTCACGCGGATTTCGGCGGTTGATGACACGGCCCCTAGATCGAGCATGGCCATGTTGTCCTGAAGTTCATCGCCAGTCGGCCATTCGATATCACGGCGATATGCCGCTCCGCCGGAGTAACAGGTTAGGCCGTCGATTGCCGACCAATCGCCAAGCTCCATGAATCCCGCTCCGCACTGTAATCGTATGGGCTCAGGCAGCGCCGCCCCTCCATAAAGTGGTTTATCGTACGTGATGCGAACGGCCACGAGACTAACCCTGTTTTCTTTCACTGTGGATGACGCTCGGAACGAGTAGCAGCCGCCCACTTGGGCGGGATCACGGTCAACCGCCCATTCCTTCCCGTTCACCCACACGCGAATATACCCATGCGCGGAGACAATCTGCATCGCTTCAAGCCCGGGAGGAGCCGTGAAGCGATGCCAGCCTGCAGCCGGCTTGCTTGCGCCGGGATAAGCGTCATAAGCCAAGACAGCCGGGTTGTTATGCCAGGACATAGCAAGCGGCAGCGACTGGCTCCAATCTCCGGGAGTATCCGTACGCTCGAATACGACATGCCCGCGACCGGCGCGACCATAACGAAGCAGCACCGTATTTACGCCTTCCTTAACCTTGAGCTGCTCCCGCTCTCCTTCAATCAACTCGCCGTTCAGCCATATCTTCTCCGGAGTAACGCCACCGGTTCGCATTCTCACGCCCGTTCTGCCGTCACCATCAAACGATGTCCACAAGTAAGTAAGGCTCCCTTCTTCTATTTCATACCTTGTGCCCGTTAAGTCAAATTCTGAATGGCCAATTGCGATAAAATGATCCGTTATCTCGCCTTTCAGTCCATGGTAGCCCTGATGACCCGGGTCTCCTTCTATGCCGTACCTCGTCGAATACGCATATGAATCCCATTCGTAAACCTTGCCGCTCGCCTCAACCAAATGTCCTCGGGGTGGTGTCGTCATTTGAACGAATCTGCATTCTAATTCATCACAACAAGCAGCAACAGGAAGCGGTCCCAATTGCCGCATAAAAGGTCCGTACCCGCAGGTCGCCTTCTCCCAGGAGGAATCGTCGAATTCAGGATGATGTCTCTCATTCTCATGTGGCGATCCACTATCCAGCTCATACGCGAACCGGAACTGGCGTGCTTCCGCTCCGATAACCCCTTCCTCGGGCGGCTGTCGGAAATCTCCGAACCGATTGTCCATCGTCGGCCTTAGTTCGAACGCCCATTTTCCGTCCAAGCTCAGCGATTGCAGCACTGCGCGGGACCGTATTCCCCCCTGCTCCGAATGCATTCTCTCAGAAGCTTGAACCCGCTTCTCGTCAGCGAACACAATCAATTGGATTTCCGTCCTGCCCAGCGGCAGCTTGATATACGTGCCCTCAGCCGTAACCCGTTCCGCTTGAAGGCTAGAAGCCGATCCATCCCACGGATTCCACAGCTCGATTGCGCCATGACAACGGAAGAAGCATTCGGTCCCACTCGATCCTCCATATACGGCATATATATCCCGAAAGCCGATTCTGCGATGCATCACATAAGGCATAGGCGACTCATCCTCTTCAATGAGACAAGCAAAATCACGCGGGAAAGCCTGGCTAATGGCCTCCTCTGCTTCCTCGTATGAATGCAACGTATAGGCGGCCCCTCCTGACCGGCTCATCTGAGTTCGGCTTCCCCCTTGGTCAGCAGCCTCTGCTGCCGACCAGCCGAACAAGGCTCGTACAATACCGTCTAACGTCGGGTCAATTGCACCGATTCGATCACTTGCCTCCGGCAGCCGGTCGAGCGCGATAACAACGCCGCCTGCTTCGTGAAACAACTGAGCCTTCTTAAGCGTCGAATAACGCAAAGCGCGCATGGAAGGCAAAATTAAGACGCGATAGGCTTCACCTGCCACATGGAACTTGCGCTCCTCCATTGTTGCCCTCTCTAGCGACTGAAAATCGATAAAATCAAAATCAATGCCTCTTTTATACAAATACTCGCCCATTTCGAAGGCTGACTTCACCGACGCTTCCCCGTCAAGTCCCGCTTCCATAGCCGCAACGGGATAAACAATGGCAACGTCGCAGGCATGAACCCCTTGGCTGAGCAAATAGCTGAGCCGCTCCGTGCATGCCATGAACGTCTTCATATGCTCCCAATATGGCATGCGGAAATGATTGCAAGGAGGCGCCCATTCCCACCATCCGCCGAATGTCGTGTAATACAAACCGTGCAGAGTCAGCAAATTGTGTCCGGTAACGAAATTGCGAAACACCGCATCCGCTACATCCGCCGTCGTCGTGCCCCAGCCGGTGCCGTAAAATCCTTCCAGCCAAGTCCGAGGACGCTCATACAGATGGGCAATCGAGCTAGCTACTTTATTTTTAATCAGGTCGCTTTGGAAGTCGGGCTGGTCGCAGCCCGGTCCTTGATTCCAGCGCTGCGTGCGGAAATAATCGCCGAATTCGGTGATGTCCTTCCCTCTGCCGCCGTGATCGCAGCCGTAAATCATGCCGCGTTCCTGATGCCACTCGAATACCGGAATGAAATAATGCTCCTCGGATAATGCAACCATGACATCCCCGTAATCCAGTCGGATCTTAGACGTTCGCGGGCCAATATCGATGAACAAGGCCGATAGCTCCTGCACGATGTCGTAGCCTTTGCGATTAATAAAGGCTTCCCTGAAGCACTTGTTCCAAAGCAGCCCCCGGATGCCGAAATCCAGCTCGTCCGAGAAAAAGAATCCCAGCTTGGCGCCGCTTATCCCGGACAGCCGCTCCTCGAACCGTCCAAAAAAATGCTGAATGACCATAACCCCGCTGTCCGGGTGCATCGGATCGATGGATCGCGGCTTGGGCTCTTCATAAACGATGGATAGATGCCATTTACCCTCCGGCTTCTCCCACAGCAGCTTTCCACCCTTGATAAAGGACATGAGATTCATCAATCTCTTCGGCGACCCGCCGTTATCATCCTCCAACAATGCAGAGGCTGAGATCAAGCCAGCGGGAAGCTCCCTCTCGATCCATTCGCTCTGCCCCTCTGCTATCCAATCCAGGTGCGCAAGGTTCGATCCGGCAATATCCGGTCTTTGCGCCCGAATCTCATCCGTATACCACCCCTGTCCAGGAGCGCATAACGTATAGTCGCTCAGGCTGACCGCGATGCCGTATGTACCGGCCTTCGCCGCAAACCAGGCAAACAGTTCCCACCATGCTTCAGAAAATAACGGAGGGTCGCTCGCATACGTCAATCCCCAGGCGTCTCCGCCTTCGTCGCTATGCGCATAGTTGATCTGCAATCCCGTTATATGATGTTCCTTTAACCGCTCCAGCTGCCAGGTCAACCTTTCCTTGGTAAGCGGTTCGCCGACCCACCAATAGAACGCAACCTCACCGTAACCTGCCGGCGGGGCAACGAAACCCGGATACACATCAAGCTCTTGATTTCGGCTAGGAAACCCTGCTAACGCAACGTCCTCTTCGTTATGCATGCGATACACCCCTTCATAAATCGAACTAAGTGATGATAAGCTCCATCGATTCGATCATATCGGAAAGTAGCGCTTTCGAAGAGAGGAAGACGTAACCTTTATGTGTATAAAACTAACCTGCTTTTGTACTCATAATATGATAATATCTATAGAAAGAGGAGGCGTACGGCGTGAATCAATTGCGGCTTAAGAAGTATTTCGAGGATCTTCAGGTGAACGTGACAATGGCCGGACATGTCCGTGTGCCTTCCCATTGGAAGCATCACAATCACATCACGGCGAATAACTGCCTTTATTATTTTTTGGAAGGGGAGGGGACGCTTCAAATTCGCAATTCGTCCTTCAGTCCCCGGGCTGGCGACTTGTTCGTGCTGCCTGCAGGCGCTCTTATTTCTTATTCCACGTCTCCAGACAATCCGTATCGCCAAATGTTTTGTCACTTCGACGCGACCGTTGGGCAAATCCCGCTCTTTCAACTCATAGATACGCCACTACATATCTCTCTAAGCGATCAATTACAAGCAGAAACACTGTTCGGAAGGCTTATCGAGCGTTTTCATAGCGGTAACCCCTTCGCTGGACTTGCAGTGAAAGCGGCCATATTCGAGCTGCTGCAATTTATTTGGGAGCAGGAGCCGCAAAAACCGTCAGCAGCCGTCTCACCGGCCGCTGAGCGTTGGAATGAAATCTTGAGCTATATTGACAAACACGCCGACGGCCCACTGACGATCGACCAAATTGCGGACAACTTCAATTACAGTCCAAACTATTTTTTTCGTTATTTCAAATCAGCGTTTGGCATCAGCCCGCACCAGTATATTATCCAAAAACGCATGGAGAAGGCTAAGCAGCTCCTGCTGACTACCGATTGGACAACAGCCCGCATTGCGGGCGAGCTTGGCATGGAACGTTCCCATTTCTCTCGCTTGTTCCTAGCCTCTACGGATATGACGCCGCGTCAGTTCAGGAGCCTCCATCAATAACAAACGGATTTCCTATACTCTCCAGGAGTAACGCCTACTGTATTCCGAAAAACCTTATAGAACGTGCGGCTGTTGTCGTAACCGACGCATTTGGCGATTTTGTCCAGCGGCATATCTTTGGTGCCCTCGAGCAGTTGCTTCGCTTTCTTAATTCGTACTTGATTCAAATATTTGACAAAGGTGTCGCCCGTTTCTCTTTTGAACATTTGTCCGACATAGCTTGGATGAAGGTTTAGGTTTGCGGCTATATCAGGCAAGGAAATATCCTTCATATAATTGGTTTCAATAAAGGCCTTCATGAGCGAAATATTCTCGTTTTGCGTAGAAGCCACTAATGTATTCAACGATAATGGCTCCGTTATGTGCTGTTTTTCCTCCAGCAGCGCCAAGGCGATTCGCTTCAGCAGCTCTGCGAGCTCCTGCTGATTGACGGGCTTGAGCATATAATCCAAGACCTGCAGTTGAACCGCTTTGCGGGCATATTCGAAGACATCGTGTCCGGTTAGAATGATGAACCGTTTCACCTTCTTCTGCTGAGCCTGTTTAATGAACTCGAGACCATTAATCCCCGGCATATGGATATCCGTAATGATAAGGTCGGGGTGAAAATAGTCGATTTTCTCCAATGCTTCTATCCCATCGTTAGCCAATATGATTTTGCCGAACGGCGTGTTTTCTTCCTCGATCATATCGCGAATGCCCTCTAGTATTATGGGTTCGTCATCCACGATCATCAGCCTCAACATGCTTGATCTCCCCCGTTTGCAAAATAAGAGTAAACGTAGTCCCCTGTCCATCCCCGCTTGTAACAAGCATCTTCGATTCCTTACCGAAATACGCCTTCACGCGTTCTGTTACATTGCCGAGGCCAATGCCCGTTCCTGACGATAAAGCGAGATCTGCTATACCGCCATGAAGTCTTACTCGCAGATTCGAAAGCTTCGGTTCTGGAATACCCGCTCCGTTATCCGTAACATGGATTTCAATAGCATCTTGTGCTCTCTTGAAATGGATAGCAATCCTCTTCGTCCCCCGTATGTTCGACAGTCCGTGAATCATGCTATTCTCTACCAGCGGCTGCAATATAAATCTCGGACAACGAACCTTGAGCAGCTCATCATCCGTTTCAAGCTCGAACAGAAGATCCCTCATCCGAATCTGATGAATGGCGATATAGGCCTTGACATGCTCCAGCTCCTCCTGAAGCGTCGTATCATCCGATTGCGATAAACTATAGCGAAGGAGATTGCCTAAGGAATATGCCATCTCAGCTACCGTATAATCCTTGTTCGACCTTGCAAGCATTCGCATTGTCTCCAGCGTGTTGTACAAAAAATGAGGTTGGATTTGAGCTTGCAGCATTTTGAAATCCGCATCCTTCTTCAGCAGCTCAACCTTTTGCACGTGATTGACGAGTTCATCGATGCGCCCGATCATGGCGTTGTAATTGGATAGGAGGAAGCCGATCTCATCCTTGCCCAGCTTTCCCGCATACGGGGTTCCAATATCATCCAAGCCGACTTTACGCATATGGCGGGACAGAAGCAAAATACGCTTTGTAAGCGATGACAATAAAACGTAATAAAATACCGAAAGCAAACCAAGCAGGACAATTCCAGCTCCTGCGAGCCAAAGCTTCGTCCATAAAAATTGGAACAAGGCGTCTTGTTTGTTTACTTCAACAACGGTTAAACCGAGGCGCGGCACTTGTACGGAATTAACCATCAGTCTCTCTCCGTCAACAAGGAACGTATTGTCCTCTCTGCTCAGCACGGATGATTTGATCCTCGCAAGCAGCCCGGTACGGATGACCGTTTCCCTACTCGAGCTGAAGACAGTGCCCTCCGAATCCATCAGCAGAATCGTATTTTGCGGATGAATGGTGCTAAGCGCTTTCATAAACTCCTCTAGTAAAGCCGATTTCACCTTGATTTCAACAATGCCAAGCTCGCTGGTATATGTTTCACTATAAAGCTTGTGATAGTACACCAAGGAAGGTTCCGACCCGGCGTCGATTGATTTCTTCCACAACCCTTTCGCCGGAAGCAACTTCCTCTTCTCCTCGCTGCTCAGCTTGCTCCCTATCTCCGAATAGTCCGCGAATTCCGGGAATGACAACAGCCTTTTCTGCGTTTTCGGGTACACGACAAGCTGCTCGACCATCGGCTCGCCAAGAGACGCGAATGCAAATGCGGGACTGATCTCCTTTAAATACGAGTAAATCAGATCTCTGTCATACACGTAATCCCCCCGCAAGAAGTCAAGCAAGGCGGTATTGTTTTGGTAGATGGAATACAAAGATTCGATCTTAGACAGACTGGCCTCCAAATTAGCGCCCTGCTGTTCGATATTTTGCTGATTGGTCAGTTGATACTGCGTAATCAATCGCCCATAGAGCTGGTTATAGACAAACGCCGAAAAAATAAGGAACGGGAGAACAATAAGAAAAATATAGCCAACGACCATTTTTGTGCTAATACGCATAGTATCAGATCTCCTCGATTAACGGAAAGCAAGCGAGCTCATACGGAAAGCCGCCCTTACGGGCTAACCTTCCATATGAGCTTATAAGCAGCCTCTTATTTCGTCAAGCTATCATACTTTTCCTTTAAAGGTCCGTATTGCTCGCTTGCCCAAGCCTCCAGCTTCGACATTCCGATCTTCTCGGCTTTCTCTATCATATCTTCGTACGCTTGCAAAGCTTCGGCTTCCGTTGGCGCCAAATACACCTTCGTAACCTCCGTTTTCACCATATTATCAATATTGGTTCGAATAATCTGTTCAGGAGAATCCGTATCCGGATTAATCATGCCGATTGCTGGATTAAAGGTTGTTATTTTGGAATAGGCTTCCCCTTGACGAGTTGTTTCCGAACCTTTCTTATAAGAGCTTAATGCCATGCCAACTCCCGTCTCAGTTGGTACTCCCCACCAGTATACGCCTTTTTGTTTTAGTGTCTCTAGATCTTGGACATTGTAGTTAAACTCAGGATATCCTTCTTCATTCCATGTCCAATCTTTCCCTTCAATTCCCCATTCCGCCGTACGCCAGCCCTCTTCCGAATACAAATATTCAAGGAACTTCACTGTCGCTTCTACATTTTTGTTATCCTTCGACACATACATGCCAAGTCCTCCGGTTCCGGTATTAACAACCGAGGCATCAGCTCCGAGAGGCTCGGCGAGCTGGATGAATTCTAAGCCTGAGTCTTTACTGGAAGCATTGAGGCGATCCGCGCCAGAGTAGGTCCACGTGTAAGCAAAGCCTTTGCCGGAAACCATCATTTGCTCAGTCTCCGATTCATTCTTATAGGCAAAATTTTCCGATGTAACATAACCGTTGCGGTATAAGCTGTTCATATACAGAATCGATTTACGAGTGGCATCTTGTCTGAGATAATATTCAATCTTTCCGTCTTTATCTGCAAATCCGCCTACTGCTCCATATTGCGTATCAAAGTAAGGACGTTGCCAGTTCGGATTAAGAATAAGCGGCGTCATGTCCGGATATTTCTCCTTTACGGCTGCAAATGCCTTATCCAAATCTTCAATCGTGTTAATTGTCGGATTGCCGATTCCCTCCAAAATATCTTTGCGAAGCGTTAGCCCCGGTACCATCATATGGGCATATGGACTCGCTTTCCACTCTGATTCAGAAGAGAAATCATTTCTAATGGCATAATAATTTCCATCGCTCACCGTATTGACGAGCTCCTTGACCGGGTCAAACTTCACGCTTGGGGCATATTTCGGAAAAATTTCATTGTAAGGAAGGCTGATGTTGCCATCCGACATGAGCTTGAAGTTGAAGGAAACAACGATATCGGGCAAATCTCCCGATGCGACCATCAGGGCAAGCTGTTTGTCATCCGTAGCTACCGTAATTTTCGGCTTAACGCCTGTCGCTTTCGTAATCGCCTCTGGTATTTCACCCTTCCAATCCTGGAACGGATACCATGTTGCATCGACGAACATCGTCAGCTCGACCGGTTCCTCTGTCCCGTTATTGGCGGAAGCTTCTCCTTCCGTTTTACCATTGTTCGTGTTCGCCGATCCGTTATTGCCGCTGTTGTTGCTGCAAGCCGATAGTGCTCCTCCTACCAATAATAATGCTGCGAACATGACAATAATCAGTTTATAGCTCTTATTCATTCCCATACCCCCGTCTATAATAGTCTTATTTTAAGGCCGCAAGTCCGATTATGAAAGAGGCGGCCGAAAAACCGCATTAACCTTTGACTGAACCTAACATCATGCCGGATACAAAATACTTCTGTAAAAACGGATAGACACCGAGAATAGGAACGATTGATACGACCATTGCTGTCGCTTGGACAGAGAAAGGCGTAACGCTGGAACGCGACATCGCTGCCGCTTGCGCATCTCCCGACGGGACCATGGATTGGTTAATAACTTGCATCATCCGGTAGGTCAGCGTACGAAGGCCCTCGTCCTGTACGAAGTAAGCCGAATCCAGCCATGCATTCCATTGACCGGAGCCGATGAACAAACTCATCGTGGCAAGTAGCGGCATCGAGACCGGAAGAATAATTTTGGCAAAAATACGCACCTCGGAGGCTCCGTCGATTCTTGCCGACTCCCCCAGCTCCTCGGGAATGTCAGTAAAGAAAGAGATCGCGATCAATAGGAAAAATAAATTCAGCATACCCGGGATAACATAAACGCCGAATGTATTGATGAGCCCAAGGCTCTTCAGCACGATGTAGAAAGCAATAATGCCGCCGGAGAAATTCATTGCTACTACAACAATCGTAAAGTAGCTCTTGCGGAAAATGAGATCCCTCTTCGCAAGGCCATATGCAACAAGCCCGGTGAACAAGACGCCTAGAACGGTGCCCACGATGGTCCTTAGCAGCGATATGCCGAAGGCGCTTATCCACTTCGGATCCTCGAGAAAATAGAGATAGTTGCCAAATGTGAACTGCCTAGGCCACAAGTACATACCTCCGGCCGCGGTGTCGGTGCCGGCATTAAAGGTAATCAACAAAATATAGTAAAACGGATATAGCGTTCCGAAGACAACAACGACGAGGATAATCGTAATGATCGTGTCTAGTATCCGATCCTCTAGCGTTTTTCTTCTGCGCATGATGAATTCACCACTCTCTTGTTACTTATTGAATCAGAACAATCCGTTGCCCGACACGCGTTTGGCTATAGCGTTGCTGCTGAATATCAGGATCACGGAAATAACCGATTGCATAAGATCGATTGCCGTAGCGAACGAGAATCTTCCTTGGGCCAGACCGATCGTGAAGGCATAGGTTTGAATGATTTGCGACTTCTCGCTGTTAATCGTATTCCCAAGCAGCATCGATTGCTCGAAGTTTGATCCGACTAATCCTCCGCCAAGCATGCTGCCGATCGTTAGGATTAAGACAACGATGCTTGCCCCCTTCAAACCAGGCAGCGTAATGTGAATAATTCGCTTAAGACGACCCGCGCCATCCATCTCGGCTGCCTCGTATAGCGATGGATCAATGCCGGCAAGCGCTGCAAGGAATATAATCGTCCACCAGCCCGCTTCCTTCCATATGGCTGTCGAAACTGCTAGTCCCCAGAAAGCATCTGGATCGGTTAGGATGGCGAGCGGCTCCTTGATCAGATGAAGCGACAGCAGAAAATCGTTGACGATGCCGAAGCTTGACGAGAAGAAAGCAAACGATATGCCGGTAACGACAACCCATGAGATGAAATGAGGCAAATAGCTGACCGTTTGTACGAACCGTTTCACGAATACATGCCTGACTTCGCTTAAGATGATGGCGAACAGGATTGGAATCGGATACGAAAAAATAATCTTCAACAGGCTGAGCACCAAGGTATTGCGAACCAGCATCGGAAAGTTATAGTCGTTGATGAGCTCCTTAAAGTGTGACAAGCCTGCCCAGGAACTGCTGAATATCCCGTCGATGCCGGTTGATATTTTATAATTTTTGAAGGCGATGATAATTCCGAACATCGGAATATAACTGAACACGAGCAGGAACAACAATCCAATCCATACGAATATTTGGAAGGGCAACTGTCTTTTGAACTGCTTTAGAAATAAAGTTTTCTGAATGGGATTCGCCTCTCCTTTCGGTCTGTTTCGTGCTAGCTAGCTGCGCTGCGACCTCTTGTTTCTCATTATAAAAGCGCATACATTTCATGAAAACGGTTCATTTCGCATAAAATGATGTCCTTTTTCAAGGTGGAGCATACGGCAAAAGAAAAAAGAACCAATCATTGAGGTAATCAATGATTGGTTCTTTTTCGAGCAAATAACGAAGGTGCCATTCCTTCAAAAGGACGGCACCCTCGTTATATATGACGAGTATTCGTATGGAATCAATATAAGGTTTGGAGCGATTGAGGCGTGAAGGGAATGAGTTCCTCCAGCTTGCCTTCTCTAATCTTACTTACCCAAGCCGGATCCGAAAGCAGCGCCCGGCCGATGGCGACTAGATCGAACTCCTGATTCTCCAGCTTCGGTATTAAACTATCCAAGCTTGCGATCCCCGAGCCGCTTCCTTTAGTGAAGAAGGTCGACACGTCCCCTTCCAAGCCGACGGAGCCCACCGTGATGGTCGGTTTGCCTGTCAACTGCTTCACCCAGCCCGCGAAGTTCAGCTCGGAACCTTCGAATTCCGGTTCCCAGAAGCGTCGCGTCGAACAATGGAATATATCCACGCCTGCGTCCACCAATGGTTCGAGAAATTGCTTTAACTCCTCCACTGTATTTACGAGCTTAGCCGAGTAATCAGAACCCTTCCATTGAGAGATACGCAGGATGATTGGGAAATCGGGGCCAACGGCTTCGCGGCAAGCTTTTACGACTTCCGCGGCAAAGGTCGTACGCGCGATGAAACTGTTTCCGTAGCGGTCCGTCCTCTGGTTCGTTTTCTCCCAGAAAAATTGATCGATTAAATAACCGTGCGCGCCGTGCAGCTCGATGCCGTCAAACCCTAGACGTTTGGCTTCAGCAGCTGCTTTTGCGAATTCCTGCACGATACGGCCGATTTCTTCTTCAGTGTACTCATTCACGTTGCCGCGAGCGCCCATATGCCAAATTTGAGGAACGATCTTGCCTCCCGCATCGTGTACTTCGGACACGACATTCGACCAGCCTTTCAAAGCTTCTTCCCCGTAGAAGAACGGGACATCCTTCTGGTTGCTCGAATCGGCATGGTTAATGACCGTGCCCTCCGTTATGATTAGCCCGACACCGTTCTCTGCCCTGCGACGATAATAAGCCGCGACATCCTGCCCGGGAACGCCGTTAGGCGATTTTTGGCGCGTCATTGGCGCCATTACCGTTCGGTTGGACAAGGATAGCTGCCCTATAGAAAAAGGACGGAATAGGGATTGCACCGTTTGCGTGTTAGTCATGGTTACCCTCCATTAAATCTTATTTTTAAAAGCATGCGCATGCATATAAATTACCGAAATAAAAGAATTCTGTCAAGTTGCTCTTATTTCAACAGTTTTTGAATAAGAATTTCCAGCTCGGTCAAGATGCCATCGCGTTTAAGCTCTGCATTCAAAACCTGATTAACCGTTTCAAGCGCTTGTTGGTACTTATGTTCGCCCGACTCCGTAATACGGGTATAGATGCCGCGTCGATCATCGGCGCATGAGTGCCGTTCCAGTGCCCCGACATTGGACGCTCCCATGCGATCTACAAGGCGAGACGTTGCGCTTTGGCTTAACCCCACCAGTTCTTGGAGCTGTTGCAATCGCAGTTCTTTGCACGGCGAGCTGGATACGAATTTAAGTACGCAAAATTCCTTTAAGGAAATATCATATTGCTTGAGCAGCGCTTGTTCCAACTTATCGTTGACGCTGGAATGGATCTGGGATACAGCCAGCCATAGATCCAGACGTTCGTTGTTGTTTTGCAAGATTCAACCACCCCGAGAATAAATGTTGTTAACGTCGTCTTATTGTATCAAGCTTATCGGGAATGGTCAAAATCTCGAGTCATGCATGATCTTCAGAATTTTCTTTTGAGCAGAAATTAAAGGGCTTCTAAGATTATATCTACTTTCATCAGGCAATATAGCCCCTCCAGACCGCTACCTCTAAACCAGCATTCACAGCGCAACCTTCAAACAGGGTCTGTGGTTCACTCTTTATTATCTTCTATTATATACCTCGCCAAGAACCCATCGAGGGTCTCTGCTATTGTACTGTTTTTATCGGACCATTTAGCTCGTTCCTAACCAATAGCAATGCAGCTGCAGGAGAATGTTAGACCACTCATGGTTGCTCTTGTTCACATTATAAAGTAGGACGAGGGCACAAAGACGGTGCAATTGTTTAACAGAAAACATCTGAAAAATAGCAAAACCCTTAATCATACTTATATATTTGGTAAAATTAAAGACTGTTTTCCTGTTAATAGTTTAGATATACTGTTTTTATGTTTGTAATAGTATGTAATTAAATTTGAGGATGACAGAAGAGGAGATGTTTTTTTGAAAAGAAAGAGTTATTTATTATCCTTACTATTGGTACTTGCAATTATCGTTTCGTTTTTCACTTTTAATACCAATACCGAAGCGGCTGCAGTTGGCTCAATACTGTTAGAACCAGAAGCCGGTTGGCAAAGGATCGACGATACTGATTCAAATATTAGTTACATTGGTGGAGGTTGGACTCAATTAAAGAGAACGGCATATTGGGGAGACTCTCGTCATAATTCCTCCAAAAACTCAAAAACGGATACGATAAGAATTAATTTCGTTGGCACGAAAATTCGTATTATCAGTTCCGCGTTTCCAAATTATTCAAATAATATTGAAATAACAATTGATGGTGTAACAGAGACGCTTTCGCAGACGGCTACTAAAGATCAGAATATTACATTGGTCTATGAAAAAACGGGTCTTGCTCAAGGGACTCATTATGTTGAGATGAAAAAGAAAACTAGTGGAACGTATACTTACGACATGATTCTTGACGCAATCGACATTGATGCTACTGGTACACTTGTTGATCCAACATTAGAACCAACACCGACACCATCACCAGTGCCAACACCAGAACCAACAGAAACAACTGGGCCAGAAACACCAGTCCCAACTTCAACTCCAGAACCATCTGAAACACCAGTTCCAAATGATTCCGGTAGGGCAATATTAGTTATTACAATGATTAATGAGGTTGTAAAAGAATATGATTTATCAATAACAGAGGTTAATGAGTTCATTGATTGGTATGATTTGAAGGATGCAGGAACAGGTTCAGCAAAGTATGCTTTTAATAAAACATGGAATCAAGGTCCATTTGAAAAGCGTACTGAGTATGTGATCTTTGATAAGATCCTGACATTTGAAGTTAATGAATATGAAGTCGTAGATCAATAGTAATATGATAAACGCTCGTCGACCTTAAGGTCGGTGGGCGTTTTTTGTTTTGGTTAAAACCCGAAAATTAGTTTGTCATGAAATTATAAAGCCCGCCGACCGTAAGGTTAGCGAGCACAATTCAATCGTTTGCGTTATTCAGCTTTTTCAGTTAGTTCAAGACCTACTGCATTTTTTGCCTGGAAAAGTTTATTTACACCACTAAGGATAAATGTTTCCGACAACTCAATAGTATCCTTGTACTTTTGCATAGTGCTCGGTTTCTGTTCATCAAGATATTCCAATACATATTTCAGTGCTTTTTCTTTTTCGTAGTATGCCGTCGATAATTGAGTTCTAGATTCTTGTAACAGTTCTTTCACATCTTTCGGCAGTTCTTTATCGATTGGCAACTTGTTTAGGGCAAGACTAGCGTAATTGGCTGCTTCCTTTGCGGAGTTTGCAGCGGAATATACATCATTTATGCTTGCTTGACCATTTCCTAATGCCTCCATCCACTGAGTGTAAGAATCGAAATGTGGTTTAATTTCCTCTTCATAAGCATACATTTGTTTCTCGAATTCTAATACAGCATCTTTGTGTTTCTCCATCTCTTCAACATTCGGCTTTTCTGCATTTGCTGCAGTGACTTTCACATCATCGTCCTTTTTTTCATCTGCTGCGACTTCCGTCTCAGATACTGGAGCAGTTGTCGGTTGTTCCGCACCGCCATTTATTATATTGGAGATAAGACCTAATCCGATGATAGCTGCCCATATTACTCCAAAAGCTTTCCCGGCACCTTTTAATTTCTTCCATGATACAAATATCATGATGAAGGGTACAAAAATCCAACCTAACACTTTTAAAAATCCCACTTTTCAACTCTCCCATTCATTATATATTAGTCCAATATTACTATATACTTCCTCTGTTGCCTATAGGTTTCAAAAAAGAATAGTCTTAAATACTTAGTATCACCAAGGCTGTTGGAACTAATGTCGTTTATTCTAACAGATCGGAACTCTGGCAGTTACAGTGTGGAGACCGAGGTAATAGCGGAACAAAATTGTCTATACATCCGTAAAGGCGAGCCAAATAATAACACCTTTAATCGAGAAAAATAAAGAAAATATAAGCAGCAAGACACCGTCCAAGTAACTTTGCTAGCTGAAGCTGCAAAAAGGAAGCTCAACACATTCGCAATGTGCTGGCTTCCTTAGAACCTTCCCATTTATCGAATTTCTTGACATTGTGAACACAACCCGATGTAAATTGAGACTTTGTCTAAAACCATAAAGTAAAGCAGCAGAAATATAAAACAGGCCTTGAGGATCGTAATCCTCAAGGCCTGTTCATTGTTCTACATTTTCGCAAGCCTGGACTCTAAGTCAGTGACAACCATTAGCCATTTCTCATAATCGTCCGACTCCTCCCAAAGTTGCTGGAGTTCTGAGTTCGTTTTAATTTTCGTTACGGCTTTCCTTGCAATAGGAATCAGCTTTTTCCCTTTACCATAGTACTTAGTGTTCACTTCTGCAGTTCTTCCTCTTCTCCAGTTACCTTCTGGATCTCTTTTCCAATGCGACCTTGAATCGCGACAAGTAGCTCTGCTGCGCCGAGAGCATTCGATGCACTTTCCGCTTCCAGCTCATCATCCTCCAGCGTCGCCTCCAGTGTCTCCTTTAGAAAGCTGATACCTCCTTCTTCAAGCAGCTCCGACTTCCAATCAAGCACATCATCATTTTCAAATATTCCTACTCCCCAAGCTCCCATTTGATCATCCCTGATCTAATTATTTCCCTATGTCAGACCAAGTAGGTCTTTGATACGTAGTGGAAAATCATAATTATTTGTCAGTCCGTATGGAAAATAAATTATAACTTTCTTCCGCTGTGATTCTCTTTATCTCGCCACCAGTGTATAGCCCGTTGTTCAACAATCGGTATAAGGATAACATCATACAATTTAAATTCAATTCTTTTACCCATATCGTTAGACAGCCCCTAATAAAATATTCTAGAGAATTTGTTTAATTATTTTAGATAATCTAGCCTAATTGTTTACTCAATATATTCCTAATTCATTAATCATCAAATATGTGATCAACATCGATAAAACAATTACAACGAAATTCATAAGCACAGATTCTTTAACCATTCTTTTAATAAATAAAAGATAAGAAATAGATAGTAACAGCAGAGAACCTAAATATAAACCCGCTTCTAAATAGTTGGGCTTTGGTCTAAATCCGCCAGTTATCGCCAAACCAAAACCAACTAGCAACAAAAAACAAACTACACCGATTATAAATGACAATATAATAATTATCGCTTTCTTCATAACTTCGCTCCATTTATCGCTCACCTGTGGTATTCAGAGAAGCAATCACTGATTAATTTATTGTTTAATTATCAACTTCAAGAGATATTAAAACCCATTCTAGTGAAAGTCTAGTAGATTAATTGTGGCTGCCCTATCATTTCATCCCTCAATATGTATTTTCATTCAGTTTTTTTTCATAATTATATCTTATTCGCAAAATTGTTTATAGCATCTACCTTCCCCGTAACGTAAAAAAAGCCGGCATCGCCGGCTCTTCTACACTACTGAATACTACTTCTTCGCCTTATAAAACTCATGATACAGCTTCATGAGTGACCGCTTCTCAATCCGCGACACATAGCTGCGGCTGATGCCCAGCTCCTTCGCGATCCCCGCTGCGTCCGCTCGTCGCCGCCGTGGATGAGGCCAAAGCGGTCAATCACGACTTCCTTCTCCCGGTCATCTAAATTCTGAGTTGCACTTTATCCGCCACATCGTCGGCTTCTCTACCAAGGATATCTATCAAAATAATTTCATTGCCTTCCTTGTCAGTACCGATCGAATCATGCAACGACACATCCATGCGCGTTTTCTTCGGACTACGAAAGTCCATAAGTATTTCATTCTCGATACAGCGTGCCGCGAACGTCGCCAGCTTCGTGACTTTGCCGGTCTGGAAGCTCTCGATCGCTGTTAAATGCATCAGGGTTCATCATTTTGTCATCGCATCAGCTATGAGTCACGTCTTTTGGAAAGTGTCGACTTGAGCCGGCTTGTAAATCCGCATAAAGCTCGATTTTCAGCCATTTGCACCATACAATCATGCTGCAAGCCGTAATGAACGCGCCAAACAACACATCGGTAGCAAAATGATCGCCCATCACGATTCTGCTATACGAAGTACAGAGCCCCCATGCAATCGCAATGATAAGCATGGTGTTGCGCCATATTTTCACGAAAGGCATGAATAACATCCAGACTAGCATTGTCCATCCGTTAGCTGAATGACCCGATGGAAACGATTTGAACACCTCTGCGGTAACGCCGTTCTTCTGAATGCCATTAGGGAGAAACCAATTGGTAAATTGCGAATAATCACCATTCATATTACGGAACCGCATTCGCCCCCAGAAAATCTTGAGAACGTTGACCACGATCATCTCCGTGAAAACAATGCCGATACCAGCCCAAGCAGCCATATTATAAACCTTAATCTTCTCATCTGAAACCCGATTAATCAGCAGCTGTACGATGACCGATACAATAATGTCTGCAACAACACTTGTCAGCAAAACGCTTCCGCCATCCCAACCGAATTGACGCGAGACTCCGATAAAGATCATCCCGATGCCGCCAAGTCCCATAAAAAAAACACTTGCAATTCGAATGGCGAGCTTCCTGCCGAATGGTTTATCCCTTGCGTTTCTGAATAAGATATTTCCGGCTATGAAGAAGATCATAAAAGCGGGATGCTCTCCAAAGTTTTCGAAAAAAGCTCCAAATTGGGAATGCGTCTCGTTGTACACGGCTTTAGACAAGCTCATATCAGCAAAACTAAAGACAAGCATTAACGCTGCCCATCCGAGAAATAAACCAAGCATAAATCGTTTTGAACCTTTTGTTTGCATAACGACCCCTCCATAGTAAGCGTTTACACGCCATTCGAAAGTACAAGTCCACGATGCGAATGGCGGACTTGTACATTGATTTGACGAGAATAGAAATCCTTATCATTACCTCAGTTGCGAGTTGCGGGAGCGTTCAATTGGGAGAGCAGATGCTCCAACATTTCATCTGAAAACGCACCTTGGCTGAAGGAAACGAGACTCCGGAGCGGCATTGCACCCAAAGCCGCTTGCATGATCTTTGACATTTTTTCATCCCCCTCGGCAATCCCCATAGACGTTTGGAAATTTTGTGTCAAAGCCTGGATCATAGGTGCTGCAGCAGGGTTGCTCATTAGCTCGCCCAGCAAAGAGTTCCGCGAGTACGTTTGGCGGAGTGGCACCGTCGATTCTACTTCAAGCAAAGCTTGTTGGAAGATATCTCTCGATGAACAGCCAACCATGACTGCAAATTCACCGCTCTCTACATGCCAATCCTTCAGTTCTACATTGTAATAGGCAAAGGCTCTTTTATCTAGATTAAAGGTAACTGTCGTTTGTTCGCCCGGCTCCAGATCAACCTTGGCAAACTCTCTTAACTCTTTATCCGGCCGTATCACCGTGCTCTCCATATCTTTCACATATACCTGCACAGTCTCTTTCCCGGAACGAGTCCCTGTATTCGTAACGGTCACCTGAACTTCAACCGTTTCCGTATCGTTCATATGCGAACGGCTGAGCGTAAGATTCGAGTATTCGAAGGTTGTATAGCTGAGCCCATGCCCGAATGGGAAGAGGGGAGTCATTTTCTTCGTATCATAATAACGATAACCAACGAAGATGCCTTCCTTGTATTCCACTCGATCGCCTTCCCCTGGGAAGCTTAGGAAAGAAGGATTGTCTTCCAGCTTCTCCGGGAATGTTTCCGCAAGCTTGCCGCTCGGGTTTACCTCGCCGTAAAGGATATCCGCCAGGGCTCCTCCTATTGCTTGCCCGCCTAAATAGGCTTCAACGATCGCGCTTACCGACGATACCCATGGCATTTCCAATGCGGAGCCGTTCATAAGCACGACGACAACCTTGTTATGAACGGACGCTACGGCTTCAATAAGCTGTTCTTGATTGTAAGGAAGACGCAGATGCCTGCGGTCAGATAGCTCGGATTCAAACCCATCAGGTATCCCCGCAAAAATAACCGCAATATCCGCTTCCTCCGCTGCTCGCTTAGCCTCTTCCATTAGCCTATTGTCTACCTCTTCAGTATCAAGAATATAGCCTGGTGCATAGGAGAGGTTAGCCGTGTTTGAAGCAAGCTGCTTCATCTCATGAAGCGGAATGTCAACTTGGGTCGGAACAACAATCGCACTTCCGCTGCCTTGGAATTTAGGATTTTGAGCCATAGCGCCGATGATTGCGACTTTGCTTCTTTTCTCCAGAGGGAGTACGCCGTTCGAATTTTTCAAAAGCACGATGCTTTCACCCGCTGCTTTACGTGCAAACCGATGGGAATCGTCTTGATTGAATGAAACATGCTCCTTCTTGTTGTCTACATGCCTGAAGATGAGCTGAACGACCCGTTCAACAGCAAGGTCCAGTACCTCAACCGGCAAGGTTTCATTCTGAACGGCCTGAATGATTTTTTTCTCGCTAAGGCCGTTGTTTCCAGGCATTTCAAGCTCAAGGCCGGCAGCTATTGCATCTGCAATCTGATCCACGGCGCCCCAGTCGGATACGACTACTCCATCGAACCCCCATTCCTTTCGTAAAACGTCGCCTATCAGATATTCATTTTGCGAGGCATATTGGCCATTAATCTTGTTGTAAGCCGTCATTACGGTCCAAGGCTGCCCCTTCTTCACGGCACCCTCGAAGCTGGTCAAATAGATTTCATGCAAAGTACGCTGATCAATGCTGGCGTCATAGCTCATCCGGCGATGCTCTTGATTGTTCACGGCAAAGTGTTTCAATGAGGTGCCAACTCCTTGACTTTGCACGCCTTGGATTTGACTTGCTGCTAATTCAGACGATAAATAGGGGTCTTCGGAGAAATATTCAAAATTTCTGCCGCCAAGGGGAGACCGTTTAATATTGGTACCAGGCCCAAGAAGTACGGCAACGTCTTCCGCTTGACAAACCTCGCCGAGTGCGACTCCTACCTCATGGAGCAATTCACGATTCCACGAGCTGGCTAGTGCTGATGCAGACGGAAAGCAAGTGGAGGGAATGCCGTTGCCCATATTTAATCCTTCTGACGAACCGGCTTGTTTATGAAGGCCATTCGGACCGTTCGCAACCATTATCGAGGGGATATCAAGCCGTTCGACACCTTTCAGATGCCACACATCCAAGCCGGAGCACATCCCTGCTTTTTCCTCCAACGTCATTTGAGCTACTAGTTTTCTTGCGTCTCGGTTCAAATTAATTCCCCCTGCTGTTAGATTTGATCAAATTGATACATACAAATTCCAATTATTAATGTTGATAATAGCTCAGCTGTCCTTTTTATTCATTCCAAACCACTCGTTCGCCTGTTCCGTTTTCTATTTCGTTAGCGCTTACTTTTTCATCCGAGATCAAAACGGACATAAAGAAAAGGAACACCCGCTTCCCGCGAACGTCCCTTGAACTGCCTTGCACTCTATTAATATTTGCGATTTATAGTCAAAAGCCGTATCTCATGAGGCTCCAGAGTCGCTTTCAGCTCGAGAATATTTTGAGCCAATTCTATTCGTGTCCGGTAGCCCGGTTCCGCCCTCCGATGTAAGTGCTGGTACCCAGCTGCGGACAACATGTCCGGTCCCCCCATCTCGACCCAGGCGTCGTAAGACGAGCCTTGATTACGATTGACCCATTGCTCTTCTATGACAAATTTGCCATTCATACCATGCAAACGTAAACCCGCTTCTTTCACGTCGGTATTCAGAAAAACGCCATAACGCGAGGTCTCCGAAAGCTGAGAATAATCGAATTGGTCATACAGCTCGTTATAATGACAATAATGATAGAAGAGAACCTGATACTCATCCCCTCTCCGCGTTACAATAACGCCTTCCTTCTGCAGGACGATTTCATCGCCGAGCTTAGCAAGGAAAGTAAAGGCATGAAACCCTGCTTTCTTAATTCCGTTGTACGTCATAAGACCAAAGCCGCCGTGAAACAACGGCTGAGGCAGACGAAACTCTTCGTGAAGATCCGTCGCCGTCCAGAAGCCCAGCCCTTCGACATTCTGACCAATCCGCAGCGCCGTACGGACAATGAATGCTGCCATATAACAGGTATCGTGAACAAGGTCACGACAATCGGTATTCGCATTCCATTCGGTAATCCACCTCTCTGACGTCGTCATCGGCAGGATGCTTGACCCTGCAAGCTCTTGTTCGACAGCTAATGGGATCGTATTGGCGTCACCGAGACGAACATCGGTAAGCCTATTCAGTAATTCAGAGTGAAAATGATCGTCAAAATTCGAATCTGCCAGCAACTCCGTAGCGGTTAGCGACGTTTCTCCCACATTCGTAAAGCGAGATAGATGATAGACGTGAAACGAGTAAAAATCCAGCTTCAAATCATGCTTACGCGCGTATTTGGCAAAATCACGAAGCCACTCTCCGTCACCAACCATGCTTAGGTTGCCGAAGCCGCCGATCCTCAATCTGGAATCAATTGCTTTCAAGCGCTCGAAGCTTGCACGGAAAAACTCAAAAAACTGCTCGCGTGTCCCTTTCCAAAAGACGCCTTCAATATCGGGTTCATTCCAAAACTCAAAGTACCAAGAAGTTACCTCTGCACTACCAAAACGGTTAAGGAGATGCCGAATAAACGCTTCAATCAAATCAAGCCAACGAGCCATATCTTTCGGTGGCGTTACGTTTGCCTTCCACCAGAAGATTTCACCTTCCGAAGATGCAAGCTGCGTCGGCATAAAGCCCAGCTCTAGGAAGGGCCTCACACCTTCGCTGATCAAGTTATCGAGCAGTGTGTCGATATGGTTAAAGTTATAATACACGCTTCCGTCTGACCGCTCATTATAAATGAGCAGCTCATCTGCGAAAATACCATGAAATCTCACGTATTCAAAACCAATATCCCTTTGCAGAATACGAAGCTGATCTCGGAAATCCGAGCGCAGGCCGTGCAATGCATATCCGAAAGTCATAAGGCGCGTCCACGAATGGCGCAGCTTGTCCGCTCCCGGGATGTCTGTGCGAGCTTCATAAACGACTGAACGGGCCGGCATAACCTCATGGAACTGTCGTTGATCGACTTCGTTAAGATCTGCATACTTGAACAGCTCGGCCAATGTCTCCTTGCTGTTAATGCTGAAATAGTCTTTTGGTCTTTCAGAGCTCACATCTACGCTTTGCAACTCGCGAAATACAGTCGGTGTCGTACCGAGCACTTCTCGGAAGACACGATAGTAAGATTTTGCATCGGGAAACCCGTACTCAAGCGCGATTTCCACGATCGTCCGATCCGTCAGCTTGAGCGGTCTTAGAGACTTGTTCAGCCTAATATTCTCAATAAACTTCTTCACCGAAATTCCCATATTGGTCTTAAAATAAGTCGACAAATACGGAGGCGTCAAAAAGAACCGTTCAGCAATCTGATTCAAGCTTAAAGACGAATCGGCAGAATGGGCATTAATGTATTTCAATATCTCAAGCAGCCTCTGATCATCTTCACGCACATGCATGTCATCGTTCTGCTCCGGCATGGAGAACCGAGAGGTTAGAATAATAAGAAGATCAAGCAAATGACGCTCGACAAGCAGCCTCTGAGGCTCTTCACGGTTAATGACAACTTTCATAAGAGAAGCTAGCAGCGTACGGATTCTGTCGTATTCCTTCTCTCGAGCCAGGTCGTGATCTCCCGAATTAAGCCGGAATCTCATGACGCCCGTCTCGACGCCAAATCTTCGAAACTGCTGAAGATTGAACTGAAGAATCAATAGATGAGTCCCTTCCTGCTGATCAAGCGAGCGGATAAAATGGATCTCGTTGCGGTTCACAAGGAAGATGTCTCCGACGTTCAGAATCGTTCCTTGCTTATCTATCATGATTTCAATAGAGCCCTTCAGAATGAACAGAATTTCCGTTTCTTCGTGCCAGTGGTATGGAAAAAACTCAACTAATTGGGTAAAGATTTTAATCGGAATATGGCCTTCCTGCTTGATCGTTTCGTAATGAAACTGCATATCCACTGCCCCTTCGACGAATTCACAATGTTACCTTTATCATAGGACATTGTCTAATAATGCGCAAAAAGAACCTCGCTAATGGAGGCCCTATTTGGATAACTATGCGTTTAAGACTTTTTCTGGGCTCTTTCCTGCAAGTCCCGGATGATTCCCGGATATTCCTTATCCAGCTTGTAATACAGAAGCAATACAAACTGAAGCGCAAACAACAAGAGCGGGATATAGATGTACAGCGCTTTAATCGATGATAATGCTGCTGCAGACTGGGCGGTCTGACCACCGACGTATCCACCGAGCGCAAGTGCCCATCCGAGGACACCAGCTCCAAGTCCTGATCCCACCTTAGTGCCAAAGCTGCCAGCACTATAGACAAGCCCCTCGGTGCGTACACCGGACTTCCATTCCCCATATTCGATCGTATCTGCAAGCATGGCGAACCCGGATGCTGCGATCGGTGCCATACCGAAGCCTTTAATAACGGAGCCTGCAATGACGATTGTTAGACTCTCCGGATTGATCATCATAATGAACGATCCAACTATACCAATAACAATTCCGATAAGCATGGCGTTGCGTTTCCCTAGCTTCTTAACCACCGGCGCTAGTACAATCATACCAAGCAGCAAGGGTAAAAACGAAGTCATAGTCAATGTGCCAACCAGATCCTTATTTCCGAGCACATATTCGGCGTAGTAGATGTTCGCCCCGCTCGTGCCTTGAATGATGAACATCAGTGTCATGACAACAACCATGATCGCCCAATACTTATTGCGGAACAGCGCCTTTACTCCGACCTTCACCGGAACGTCAATCGGCGTCGAATGTTGAGCGACTGGCTTTACCCTCTCTTTAGTAGAGCGGAATGTGACATAGAACAGAATCGCGGCAATCGCGCCGTAGATACCGAATGTCATCTGCCAGCCACGCGGTCCATCTCCCAATGCCTCTACAATCGGCGTCGTAATGACCGATACGAGCACGGCACCTACCATCGCCATCATCATGCGGAAAATATTCAGCAACGATCGTTGGTACTGGTCTTGCGTAATTAATGAATTCAACGCTCCGTAAGGAACGTTAATTGCCGTATAGAGAATGTTTACAAGATTGTAAGTGACGATAATCCAAATGATTTTGCCGGTCATTCCAAAGTCCGGCATCGTAAACAGCAGTACACCCGATATGGAGAACGGGACGGACATCCATAAAATCCATGGTCTCGTCTTGCCATGCTTGGATTTCGTCTTATCAATAATAATGCCCATACCGATGTCAGCGAAGCCATCAAGCACCCGTGAGATCAAAATAATGGTACCGACCGTAGCTGCCGCTATGCCTGCGACGTCCGTATAGAAGTAGGTTAAAAACGTTGTCATCGCCGCAAAAACGAGATTACTCGCCAGATCTCCAACGCCATACCCCAGCTTTTCTCCAAATCCGATACGCCCTTCGATCGTCTTGCCAGAGGCTGTACGAGCCGAATCAGTCGTTTCGATTACTGTATTCATATCCCTTCCCCCTACTGAATTGTTGCCGTTCCTTTTGTTCATTCCAGTTATTAATATTGATCTTAGCTCGAAAGCGCTTTTCATTCATTCCAAAGAACTAGTTCGCCTGTTCCGTTTTCTATTTTGTTATCGCTTTCAATTTGTTCAGGACAAAAGATAAATATTAATAAATGGAACACCTAGCTGGACCGAGACTTTTCAGCCAAGATGCAAAAAAGAACCATCTCCCTTTATAATTGAGAGATGGTTCTTTTGATTTTCTCGACAGCCAGACGCCGCCTTTACAGGCGCCATATACTCGGCCAGCCTTATGAGTATAAAAAAACGGGCAGGTTCGCGGTCGCGCGCCTGCCCGGCAAAGGATTCAATTCATTAATTAACCTCAATAAAGTTGATATAAACTATAAATCAGTACTGCGGCTTCCGCTCTTGTTGACATCCCTTTCGGATTCAACGATTGACCATCGCCCTTGATAATTCCTTGATTAATCAATGCTGCCGCTGAATCTACGGCATAAGGAGAGAGCTTCTCCCAATCCATAAACCGATCTGCCATTCCGGCAGACGAACTAACCTCAAGCTTGCCTACCGATTTCAACGCGCGGGCAGTCATAACCATCATCTCTTGACGAGTGATGGATTTCTTCGGATTGAACAGATTATCGCCTTCTCCGAAAACAATCCCTAACGCTCTGGCGGTCATTACTTCGTTGTAGTAGTAATCGCTTTTTTTCACATCGGCAAAATCTTGGATATCCACTGAACTTAGCTCTAAAGTGTTAATTAAGAGCTTCAAGAAGTCTGCTCGAGTCACTTGAGCAGCAGGTTGGTAAGTAGTATCAGAAGTTCCGTTCACTATGCCTTTGGAAGCAAGCACCTCCACGGAATGGCGTGCCCAAATATGTTTGCCCATATCCTTAAATGTTTTTGGCACGAATACGACGGCATAGGCGCTGAAGTGATCGGTTCTGAAGGTTACCGCCCCCGCTTTCTCATCGTATTTGCCATTCGGAACGGGGATCGAAGCTCCGTTGCCGTTCAAATTCCAAACCGTCAGCTTCTCGCTGTCGCCCCGTTCTTGCTCGGTTGGTGCGTAAGGAACGGATACGGTGACCGGGGAGCTAGGATTGCTCCAATCTACCCGCTGATTGTTCACGAGCACATACAGCTCAACGATCGGTCTATTGCCGATTTGTTCTCTGATGTTTGTATCTACCGCGCTTGCATCCACACGGCCGACTACGAGCTCGACCGTAGAATCGTCGGTCAAGGACATCGTATTCAGCATCGTATCGGTGAAGCTGATGGTGCCAGCCGGCGTGTTGAGCAAGAACGTTATCCCTTGCTTTGACTTATTGAATAACGATTTTGGTATCTGTAAGCCGATAGATGTAGTTGAAATTGCTGATTGAACTGCTAGTTTGATCGTTTTCATCCCGCTTGTTCCATCTGCAGCCATATCCAACGCTTCAATTAACAGCTTTTCTGTCAGAACGAATTTCGCTCTCTCCCCTTGCTGCGCGTCGATCTGTGACAATTTGACTGTCACCGAACCGTCTTCATTCCGAACGATGCGTCCCATATCAGGCTCAACCGGAACAGACGGATTCGCAGGATTAGTCGGGTCTACTGTACCATCGCCTGGTAATGCGATCGTTAAAAAAGACTCCGACTCACCGCTAGCAGCGACCACGCTGAAGGTAGCGCCCTTCGCTGACGAAGCAATCGTCAGGATGCCCCTTTGGTCAATGGATACGCCCGCTGGAGCGTTCCTAACCGACCACGCTATCGTTTCGTCTATCATTAAGTCGTTATACTGATCGATAACGTCAGCCGTAAACCTGTATTCTCGACTGCCCGAATCAGGAATCGTATAGGTGCTGCCTTCGCCCTTCAGCTCAATTATCGCCGGCTTGCCATCCTCCAGCGATGCTTGCTTGAATAGGTTCAAGCTGTTCGCTTTGACGATGACGTTGACTGTTCCGCCTGCCGATTCATAGCTAACGCCTTCCTGGATGTCGATTAGAGCTTCATCGGAAGCTAACGTAACGGTCTGATCTTGATCCCCGTTATTCGCAAGCACGATCAACGATTGTTGATCCGCCGTCGTCAGACTGTAACCGTCTACGCCCGGGCTCGTTACGGTCAGTTGCTCTGTGCTAAGTCCTTCTTGGCCTGATTGCTTCGGATACAACACCGTTAAATAGTTTTGGCCTGCCGATGCCGTTACTCGCAAGTAGTTCAGTCCGGCCGAATCAGGCAAAATATCCGGATGCGCCCGAGCAACTTCCTGCTCGATTGCCGCTGCTGCCGGTTGAAGCACCGTTGTCTCTAGATCGGTGCCATAATAACCGGTGGATATTGCCTTATTGCCTTCTATCGTCGTTTCGGTTGCGGCAATCGGAAAATTCAAGCGCGAGCCCGCCGCAGTGCCTTTCATTTGATCCCAAACGATAAAGGCGTTAATGCCATTCTTCACGTAAGCAATCGTTCTCGTCTGCGTGCCTGAAGGTGCGCCTGACGGATGATTCACTTTCACCTTTGCAACGTCCAGTGCGTGTGATGCGTGGAATGCCAGCTGCTCGGCCGTTAGCGGCGTGTTCACATAGCTCGATCCGGATGCAAATTGGACCGTACTGTGCGCTGACGAGCCGACATACCAGTTTTTGCTCGTATCGAAGTAGCTTTCGATACCCGGATCCATGATCAATGGAGACCCGTTCGCATACAAGATGAATGAGCCTTCATCGTAATGCCCGTGTCCGATGGCCGTTTTGTTGGCGATCAGCGACATGAACGTCTCGTTGCTTCGTCCGAAATTGTTACGGAATAAGTATAGTCCTGCCGGATTCAATTCGTCCGTGGATCGCAATTGCAATCTTGTGTTCGTCGCATTCGTGAATTCGACAGGGTTGAAGAAGTTTTCGAGCGCAATCGCTTCGCCCCAATAATTCGCGACAGGCTCGCCTGCTCGCAGCCATGTTTGGTACAGCTTGATGCCGAGCTCCGGATTCGTTGCGGCAATCTCATTGAAATAGTTGCCAAGCACCGCAAAGTCCGTCCCCGGTGTTAGCATATGATCGCCGTAGTTCGGCGTGCTGATTCGGTTGTTCATCTCCTCGTACGGAGTCGTCTGCACCTGCATCAGAAACCCGAACATCTTTTTCAGATCGCTGTCTCTGAACCAATCCTCACCGGTTACGTTGCGCAATGCTTTCGCGTAAGTGGAGAATCGTTGAATCGCGGCAACGTGATAACGAATCGATTCCGGCCAGGAGCCATCCGATTTGAGCGTGTTGGCAAGCTGTCCTTCGAGTACGATTCTGCCGTTATGCAGCCATTGCCTAGCGTTAGGCAGATCAGGAAAGGCCATCGCGAGGAAAGAAGCGCCGGCCGACATATCCGTCTCCCAGTTGCCTGTATTCACTTGCGCTTCATACGCCGTTAACTCCGAGCGGTCGCGAAGATCGCTCATATTGCGGAGCAAGTAGTCGACGAGGTCAAGGAGTTGTTCCTTCTCCTCCTCGCTGAATACGCCTGCGTCCTTGATTAAGGAGTATGCCGTTGCAAGCGAAGCCGCGTTGCGTCCCGTCTGTACGGCGCCATAAGCATCATAACCATCCGGTCTAACGTTATTGACCAACCAAGACTCGATTCCCTGCGCATGATCCTGCAGGAAATACAGCATGTTGATTTTCGATTTCTGTGCGTATGTGACGTCTCCGGTAACCGCATAGACGATGGCATCGGCTTGGAAAGTCAAGTTCGTGCCGTTTCCGCCCACTGCAGCTTTCATATTGTTCGTGCTCGTATATGAGCCTACCTGAACATCATTCGCGTCGAAGAAGGTTAATTTAATTTGAACCCCATTCTTGAGCTTTCCATCGATCTTGGAAGAATAATTGAGCGTATGGGGTACGCTCCCCTCCATCGGAATGCTTTGCGTATACGCCCATGCGCCTTCGTCTCCCGAAGTCGGGTTTTCCAAGTAGAGAGAACGCAAGCCCGAACGAACGTAGTTGGCGCGGTCTTCCCATTGGAATACCGGCGATCCTTTGATCACTTTGTGCTCCCAATACTTAGGCGTATTTCCGTCCGCTTGTTCGAATCCGCTATTCAGAATCGTTAAGTCCTCCGTTGCATTGGAAGGATAAATACGGAGCGCGTCCAGCCATACATGACCAAGTCCATCCGCATTGTTCTCAAGCGAAGGCAACGTTAGTTCCAACTTCGCCTTGACCGTCGCAGCCGGCGGCGTAAAATTCTGGCTCGTTACGTCGCTCCACATTTTGAACCTTGCATTCTGCTCGTCAACCGTGACGGATGGATCAAGGATCAAACCATAATCCTGGACATCCTCAAGACTATATTGGTCGGAAATTTGTTTGATTTTCTCGAACTCTCCCGCAAGCAGCGGATACTTCTCGATGCGATTCCGGAGCTCGGCGATACCGCCTGCAGGGAAGAAGACGTCCGAGCTCCCTTCAACGTCGCTGCGCAGCACTTGGGAATCTCTCATATGCTTCATGGCATTGTGCAATTCGACGATCGCAGCCCCAATTTCATATTGAAGATTGCTTGCAATGGACTGCCGTGCCGAAGTGATTGCGTCATTCAATCTGGTGATCGCCGATTGCGGATATTGACCTACCCCGATGCCCGCATTTGCGCCCGATGCCATCTCTTCCGCTAAACCGTTAACCTTGGCATAGGTTTCAATCAGCTTTTGTTGATCGACCGTGTTTACTTTCGTCACTAACCGCGGCCTTCTATCAGTCACTGACGCTTCTTTGGAGTAAAATTCGCCCGGGAAGCTCGAACCTTCCATTTGGGTAATGGCTATGCTTAACTGCTTATCGCCCAGTTGTTCGCCAATGGCAGCTTCCGTCAAATCGATCAAGCTGAACGCGTTTTGCGTACCGAGCATGCCTTTCCCGATCAACGTATCAAGAACGAGATTATTGTTTGCATCGCGGTCCAACGTGTTGTACGTAATTTGGTTTTCTGCCCAACTGTCATTATCCAGCAAATAGACATTAATCGGATTATTGTCCGCTTTCTTGTTCGTGAAACGGAAAGTCGCATTCGTAATCGAATCCGCCAAAGCGGACAAATTGAACCTCAAAACGGGCGATCGTTCCGTTACGCCGGGCGGATTGTTCACGACCAGTCCGTCGCTTGAGCCGTAGTTCGTGCCTGCACTCCCTTTATTGACGAAAGCATCCGCCTCAGGCAAAATTTCGACCGTCAGATAAGTGCTAGAGAACACATGCTGCGATTTATACCATTTGAGCGCGGGCGCTAGACCATAGGTCGATGTTCCATAGCTTGGCGCTCTCGAAAAGTACTCGGTTGCGAATTGAATATCTTCGTCCGGCCTCGGCTTCAAAAACTCGCGATTGCGATCGAATGGCGCCGTATATTCGCCGCTCAGCGCAGCCTCCGCACGGTCGATCTGATCCTGCAAGGCAACCTTCGCCCCGTCTGTATACATTTCCGGTTCCGTTAGCAGAGCGGCCTTCGCCTCCCATACGAGCGACACGAGAGCTGCCCGATAAGCGGAGTAGACGCGCGAATTCGTTGTTTCATCAATGACGGCATCCGAGAGGACCGCCGTGCTCAAGAACGCTTTGGCGGCGTTCGTCAGTCCGAAGATCGCGCTCTTGTTAGCAGCCGGCGTGTTAAGCGCATAGGCTGCTTGCGCAAGCTCGATCTCGCTCGTGAACGCATCCTTTGCGGCTTGCGGACGCTCGCCGGGACTACTGCCGATAACGGCGCTTGCCACCGTATCCTCGGCAAGCTCGATTAGCCGGCCCAGCGACGCGTGAAAATAGGGCGAAGCCGAAGGCATCTTCGGCACTCTGACCGTAATGACGCGTTGATCGGTAACCGTTCCGAAAGTGACGGAAGCCGTCAGTTTAACGACCGCGTCCAGCTCGTTTTCCAGCGGCCTCGTTACGGTTCCGTCATTGGCAATGACTTCAGGCGTATCGCTGACCCACGCAATATCGGAAAAGCTGCTTCCGACGAGAGGCAATTGCATGTTGTCCGTAACCGCAATGTTATCAAGTTCGTCAAGAGCCTGTATGTCCTGCGCTACTCTCTCCGCGTCGGTCAAATTCACAATGCTGAGAACGAGAGTAGGAGCAAAATGGCCCGTTGCCGTATCTTCCTTCGAGGAGATGTTTATGCCCGGTGCAGCTCCGTTTGGCGTCGTTAGCTTCAATGATAGCGTACCGTCGCCATTCACTTCCGTACGGACCGCATCGGCGATGTCGATGGCGCCTTGAATGGCCGTATCCGAGATACTTACCGCGCCATACGTTTTGATTAGATCCGGATCGCTGACAGGCTTATTGTTATACGTAATGGCGTTTTCCTGCCAAGCGTCGTCTTCGACGCGATAAATCTCCATCGTATTTCCCGAGCCGGCATTTCGTTGAAAATAATCGAAAGTGGCCGCTTGAATATTGCGATAATCCGAGATGCCGGATAAGTCGTACCGCAGGAACGTTTCCCTGCCCGCACCAACGATTAACGTTGCAGCCGACCCGTAATTCGTGCCGGTGCTTCCGCTATGGACATGCGCGTCTGCCACCGGCGCAAGCTTCACTGTCGTTAGATGCTCCTTCTTCAATACCGTAACCGTATACGTGCGAGTCGCCGATATCTCTCCTGAAGCGATCGTAGCCGTTAAATTAACGGCTGCATCCTCCTGGGTCGCCAACGGTCTCGTTACTTGGCCGCTATCGGAAATAAACTCGGGTTTGTCGCTGCTCCATTCTATATCGGAACCTTGGCTGCCGACTGCAGGCAGATGGAGGTCGCTCGTAATCATTTTGCCGCTAAGACCCAAAGCGTCCACCTCTTGCGCATCACGCGTCACTTTGTCCGTATCCGCTAGCCCCTCGACGGTCACAACCAATGTCGGAGGAAAGGCGTTCGGATGATTAACGGTGTCCGACATTTCCTTCGATGCGATATTGATGCCTGAACGGGCAGCATCGCCCGTTAAGATAATGGACAGCAAATCGTCATTCTCTGAACGGACGGCGTCCGCCACTTCAATCTGTCCTTCAACTTTTTCCTTGCTGATGTTGACGGCTTCATAGGAAGCGATAGACGCTGCATCGGCTGCAGGCTTGTTGCTCCACATGACCGTGCTCTCCGACCAGGTATCGTCGTCTGATGTGTACACATTCAGCGTGTTGCCCGATCCGCCGCTGATTTGGTAGAAATCGAGCGTTGAAGTTATGATTTTGCTAGGTTCGGGCAAGCCCGATAGATCATATCGAAGCAGTGTCTCTCCATTCGCTCCAGCGATCAATGTATGAGCCGACCCAAAATTCGTTTCCACACCGCTCTGCACATGAGCGTCTGCGATCGGACGCAATCTGACCTGCGAAATTTGACCCTTGGCGGGCACGTTCAACGCAAAGGTCCTTGTTTCCATCGCATCGGCTTGCGTAACCGAAGCGGTTAAAGTTACGACCGCGTCCCCGTCCTCGTACGTCGGCCGGGTCACTACGCCGGTGTCGGAAATCACGGCTGGGTTGCTGCTGCTCCATACGATATCGGAGTCCCAAGCAGAGCCAGTGGAAGGCAATACGATATCGTTCGTTACCGTCGATTGGTCCTTGACGAACGCGGAGAGCGCTGCCGCATCCGCTGCGGCTCTTTCCGCGTTATCCAACTGTTCAATCGTTACGGAAAGCGTTGGAGGGATTCGGCTGGAAACGTTTTCTTTCGAAAACATATCGAGACCCGGACTTGTTCTTCCCGTCGTCGTAAGCATAAGCGAAAGCTTGCCGTCGCCAGCCTCCGCTTCTTCGCGAACCGCTGCCGTTATATCGATTACGCCTTCATAGGCCACATTGCTGACCGCACCGAACACATAGGATTGAAAAGGCGCTGCGGCGGCTTGGCTATTCGCGGCTGTTGGTCTCGTATTCCACGTAATAGCGGACTCCGACCATGAATCGTCATATACTTTATATACCTCCATCGTATTGGTAGAGCCGCCGCCGCTGCGGAAGAAATCCAACGTCACGGATTTGATTTCCCGGGCGTCTGCAATCCCAGATACATCGAAGCGCAAATAAGTCTCCCTCCCGGCGCCTACAATCATGGTGGCGTTTGCCCCGAAGTTATCGCCTGCCCTCGATTCCTGCACATGAGCGTCCGCTTCCGCCGTGATTTTCAGTACGCTCGACGTTGCCGCGCTCGCTTTGTTCGGAGCGATTCCCGCGGATAGGCCAGACAACAACATTGTAAAGGCAAGAAATCCCGTCCAAACTCTCTTCCCTGTTTTCTTCATTCATGACTCTCCTTTTGCCCTGAATTTATGTATGCGCTTTCTTGACAATCAACACTTTAGCAAAAAAAAGGATTCCAAGGTATGCGGTTATTTAAGAACAAACTGCATATTTTTGCATATTTTCAATTTGTTCAAGCAAAATCGGGCAACCTTCAGTGCTAGCCGCTGAAAGTTGTCCGACATTCGCTCTACTCTACTAACCCGAATTTAAAAATCCTTCACATCCAAATAACCGTTCGACAAGGAGCGGATATTCACGATGCTAGAGCGCAGCACAGGCGTAATCGCTATGTTGTAAGCACCCGTACCGTTACGTCTCTCATTGTTTAAAACTTTTACCTTGCCGTTGAGGTAATAATATTTATCCTGCCATTCCATGCTCCGTTTGTTTCCTGACGAATCCTTGTAGTGCAGACCATCCACATAGTTATATTGGACAACCGGATTCGTTTCCAAGTAATTGAACCACGAGTTGTCGATGCCGATTCGTCCGCCTTGCGCAGCGTACACATGAGTTCCCGATAGAACCGTGAATGTCGGAAGCATTAGCTCTTGGTTCGGCGCCACCCAGAATTCCGGCTCCCATCTGATCTTGTAGTAGCCCTTCCCTTCGAGCACAAGATAAGAATCCCTCGTAAACGATAACCACTTGCCAGACAAATATCCGGGCTGATAAGCCGTTAAGCCGCTTGACTCGGCTAACGCAATATTCGTGTCTGCATTGGATGATGAGGTTTCCGCCCGCACCTTAAGCCCGTAGCCATTGTAAGTCACGTAGGTAGGAACGCCACCGACATTGACGTATGCACTGTCCGCATAAGCGATAGGGACTAAGAGCATGACGGTCATTAGCACTGATAAGACGATCTTAACGGTTGGTTTCTTGAACATCCATATTGCCTCCTTCAAATATATTTTTTATCTCACCCACTTTCTGACAGCGCTTTCAGAAGTGGTTACTCGTGATTCTACTTAGCGCTTACCGCGGAGTAAATGATGTTTTTGAAGGAATAAATGCGTTTTTTTAGGGATACAAGCGTATTTTGCAAAAAAAGAAGTGTCCATACATTCCCTTATGGACACCACCTCAACACTTATTGATCAACTATTCAACTGTCCAGCCAGCCAATCATACGCGATTCGGCCGCTAACCTCATGGACGCCAGGGAAAACATCCGACGCGAAGCCGCTCTCGGCTTCGGCATCGCGGTACGTCTTCTTCAGGCGGCGAATCGCCTCCTCGGCCGATGCGACCGGAAAGATCGGATCGCCGCTTCCCGACTCCACGAACAGCGGACGCGGCGCGATCAGCCCGATCCATTCCGGCAGCTCCGCCTCGGCCAGCAGACCCGGCGTATAATTGTCCACGCAATGAAAAACTTCCATGATCGTGCCTTTGAACGTACCGGGAAATCCCGTCAGAAAGACCGAGCGCAACCGCTCGTCCAGCGTTGCGCATGCCCATGCCAGCAACGCGCCTCCGGAGAACCCCATCGTCCCGATACGATCCGCATCGACATAGCTGCGCGAAGCCAAATAATCCAGCGTCCCCAGAAGCTCCGCCGTTCGGAATCCGGTCAATGTCTTGCCATACATCAGTAAGCTCGTCGCTAGCTTGTAGCAGGAGCTGCTGGCACGCGGATCCTTATCCATGTCCTCGCTCAGCCGTCGCTCCCCGAATCCGGACACGTCCGGGGCGATCACGATCAGCCCGCGTTCTACAAGCGGAAGGGCAAAGTGATTGTGGCAAGTAGGCTCGCCTTCATCCGGCGTACCGTCCGGAAGCAAGCCGACGATTTCGCGGCTGCCGTAGCCATGACCATGAATCGCAAGCACGGCGGGCATAGGTGCTGTCTTTCCCTTCGGGATGAGGACATATGCAGCAAAGCTTATCCCTTCTACGACGGACAGCATCACCCGCTCGCGCATGTAGCTGCCGCAGTCAACACTTTCAATCCGTTCTGCCACCACCGCACCTTCCTTCCGGTCGAACGAGCCGATTGATTTCTGCAGCACGCCCCGCAGCCTCTCTCTGCGCTCTTCCAAACTCTCGCCGGCTGCTTGCGTACGGTGGCGTTCCACCGTCTCTTCGTACAATCGTTCAAGCAACGCATCGGGCTGCCACATTTATAACGCCTCCGTATTCAATGATTTAAACGGACCAAGCCGCCGGAACGAACGTTCCTGCGGCCTGGCACGTATGACTTAAATGATTAGTTGCTGCTGTCGAGGTACGCTTGAACTTGCTTAATAAGCTCCTCGCGAACCTTCTCAAGTCCGTACGACTGCAACTGCTTGTTCATTTTCACTACTGATTGTTTCCAGTTTTTGTCCAGACCGCTTTTCAATACCGGATCCAGCTGTTGAACGACAGGCGTCATTTTCGCGATTTCCGATTTGACCGGCTCCGCATTAAACGTGAAGCCCGAAAGCGGCTGCAAATAATAGGTTTCGTTCTTAGACTGGTAATCCATCAGCTTCAGCGTTTCCTCGTCATTGCTGCCATTGATGCGCGACATCGTTGGATTCCAAGTGAATTCATAAGTCGGGAACAGGTAGTTGGTCGTTTTGTCCGTCATTTTATAATAACGGTCTCCCTCTTTCGTCCAGTGCTCGCCCTCGATGCCCAGCTCGATCAGGTCATGGTTCTCTTGGCTGCTGAACAGCCAGTCGAAGAACTTCATCGTGCGGTCGGCGTTTTTGGACGTAACCGGAAGGACGATATCGTTCCATGCTTTGTAGTCCGTACCGATTGCGCCTTCCTCGAAGTTGCGGACACGCGAGTTGTACACGAACATTTCGATATCCGCGCCTGGAATAGCTGATTGCAGACGCTCGCGAATTTGGGCGGCGCCGTTGATCGTTCCTTCGTTCGCCGCGGATTTGCCGCCTACGAACAGTACCTGCGGATCTTTCTCGGACAATACGTCCTTCTGAATATATTTGTTCCATTCAAGCGCTTTGTCGTATTGCTGGAAGAAGTAGTACGGATCGTTATATGGTGCAGGCAAGGTTTCGAATTTGGAAGCATCGTCGCCGAGCGTCGTCGCGCCAATGACCTTCTTGCCGTCTTCGGATAAGTACACATAGAAGCCAGGGGAAGGGCCGGCAATTAGCTTCGCGTCCATTACTTTGTCTTCGTTATTGAACATTTTGTAGAAACCGCGATCGCCTTTAAGCGCGAACGGAATCATGCTTCTATCGTTCTCTTGCACCGTTTGGAGATACTTCTCCAAGTCCTCGTAACTTTGAACCGGCTCCAAGCCGTATTTCTCGCGAAGGTCCTTGCGGATGTATACCACGTCGATATCATAGAACGCGTTCGTAAGCGGAATGGAATAAATATGACCGTTAATTTTGTTCGCGTTCAAGAAGTTTTCCGAGAATGCCTTCTTCAAGCCTGGATATTCATCGTTGTTGAAATATTTGTCGAGCTCTTGATAATAGCCCAGCGATACGTTTGTGTTAAGCGACATCCAAGGCGCATCGAAAGCGATGTCTACCGCTTCGCCTGCCGTCATCTTAAGCGTCAGCTTCTGCTTGTGATCGGCATTCGGGTTGAATTCGATATCCAGCTTCGTATTGAGCGTATCCTTCGTCTTACTCTCGTACTCCGCCAAGACTTTGTCCAGTTCGATCGGCTTATCGCCGAACAACATGACCTTTAACGTTACCGGATCAAGCGCTTTCCCCGACTCGTCCGTTGATTTCGGAGCGTTCGTACCCTCCGAGCTGCCGTTATTGCCTTTATTGGTTTCCGTGTTTTCTTTGTTGCCGCTGCATGCCGCAACCGTTGAGACAAGCAATGCCGCCATTAGCAGCAGAGCCATACCTTTGAACGTTTTTTTCATTTCTGTTGCTCCTCCCTTTTCGTTCACTATGCTTTTTTTATACTAAACCGCCGCAAGCGGCGTGCTCAGCCCGGTGTGGGGTCATCCTTTGACAGCGCCTACCATTAAGCCCTTGACGAAATACTTTTGCAGGAACGGGTACAAGAAAATGATCGGCCCGATCGTAACGACCGTCGTAGCAAGCCGCGTCGTAAGCGTCGGCACTACGTAGTTCGGCAGCGAAACTTGCGAGGAAAGCTGATTCGCGAACTCGGCGTTGTTCATGATCCGCATGACCAAATATTGCAGCGGGAACAAATTTTCGTTCGAAATGTACAGCATCGCTTCGAACCATTTGTTCCAGAAGCCCATCGAGTAAAATAGTCCAACGGTAGCGAGTGCGGGCAGCGAGATCGGCAGCACGATTTTGAAGAAGATATAAATATCGTTCGCGCCGTCCATCTTTGCCGATTCGGCCAACGATTCGTCGACCGACTTGAAGAAGTTGCGCAGCAGGAACATATTCCAAGGACTGACGAGCGCTGGAATAATAAGCACCCATATCGAATCCTTCATACCCAAGTATTTGGAGATGAGCAGGTAGCTTGCGACAAGACCGCCATGGAACAGCATCGTGAAGTAGACATAGAAGTTGATATGGTTTTTGTATTTGAGCGTGCGGATCGAGAGCGGATAAGCAAGCGCACAAGTGACGAGCATTGCGAGAAACGTACCTATCACCGTAACGAATATCGTCACGCCGTACGACCGGTAAATCGTATCATCCTTGAAAATAAGCTTATAAGCATCGAACGACAACGTCTTCGGCAGCAGCGAATACCCGTCCTTCAGTATCGCCGACTCCGTCATGAGCGAGCTGCTTATGACGGCAATGAATGGGATGAGGCAGTAGATCGAGAAAATAATCAGGATGACGTACATGGCAGCTTTTAACAGCCGATCCCCGTAGCTTTCCTTTATCATGGCTGCACCTGCTTTCGTTATTTTTTAGAAGAGCGCCGAGTCCGGGCTGAATTTGCGTGCGAGCTGGTTAACAGAGACGACGAGTATGAATCCGACAACCGATTGGAATACGCCGACTGCAGCCGCCATGCCCATATCGCCAAGATCCATCAGTGCGCGGTATACGTAGGTGTCGATGACATCCGTTGTCGAATACAACATGACATTTCGTCCTACTAGGGCATAGATCATGCCGAAATCACCGTAGAATATGCCGCCCATCGCCAAGAGCATCATGAGAATAACGGTCGGTTTAAGCAGCGGAAGCGTAATAAAGCGGATTTTCTCCCATCTGCTAGCACCGTCGATCGACGCCGATTCGTAGATGTCGGGATTGATGCCGGTAATCGTGGCGAGATAGACGATGGAGCCGAATCCCGCTCCTTGCCAAATCTTGATAAGCAACAGCACGATCGGCCATATTTGAGGCTCGTTGAAGAAGGCGATCGGCCCGATGCCGAGTGCGTCCAGCCATTTGTTCATCATCCCGGTATCGCTGGACAACAGCGCCGTAACGAACATGGCGATAACGGTCCATGACAGGAAGTTAGGCAGCGTGACGAGCGTCTGAACGATCCGCTTGAACCATTTGCCGCCGAGCTCCGAGAACATGACGGCGATTCCGACCGAAGCGGCCGTGCCGAACAAAATGAATAAGGCGTTCAAGAACAAGGTGTTAAAAATAACATGCAGCACTTCGTTCGACTGGACGAAAAACTCGAAGTTTTTGAATCCGACGAATTCGCTTCCGGTAATCCCTTTGATCGCATTGAAGTTCTGGAATGCAATAACAATTCCCCCCATCGGGAGATAAGCGAATACAAAGATGAGCAGAATGCCCGGCAGCGTCAAAAGATACAGCAGACCGTTCCTGCGAATCTCCGCGAGGAATGAGGCCGATTTGTTGGTTGAGCTCGTATTCGGGGCCTTGGCCTTTAGGGCGACCGATGATTTCATTTTGATATTCCTCCTTCTTTCCTTCTGAAATGTCTCTTGTTTGTCCGTGAATTAACTGTATCACGGCAATGAAACCCCTTAAATGTTGCTTTTTAAGACAAAAATGCGGTTTTTTAAGATGAATTTATATGATTGAACAACAAAAAAACGCATGCTTCAGCATGCGTCATTATAAATATATATAATTTTATACCATTATCTGTTTTTCGAATCCAAATAATGCTGGACTTGTCTAATTAGTTCCTCACGGATTTTGTCCAAGCCGAGAGCCTTCAGCTTGCCGTTCGTTTTACTTGCCGTTTGCCTCCAATTCGGATCGAGTCCGCTATTGAATACTTGGGTCATTTGGCTGGCGAGCGGCTGGATTTTGGCAATTTCGTTTTTGACGGGAGTCGGATCGAAGGCGAAGCCCGCTATCGGCAATCGATAGTAGGACTCCGGATTGGCCGAATATTGCAGCAGCTTCATCGCCTCGGGGTCATTGTCCACATTGATTCGCGACATCGACGGATTCCATGTCAGCTCGAAAGGCGGAAAGGAGTAATTGGGTGAATCGGACGTATTCGTATACGTCATGCCTTCCCCCTTCGTCCAATGCTCCCCTTCGATGCCCAGCTCGAACAGATCGTGATTGTCTTGGCTCTGGAAGATCCAATCCAGAAACTTCATCGTTTCGTCCGCATGCCCCGACGTAACCGGAATCGCCAGGTTGTTCCATGCCCGATAATCCGTGCCTATGCACCCCTTCTCCATGGCGCGCTGGCAAGCTTTGTACACAAAACCTTCCATTTCTGCTCCCTTAACAGAAGTTTGGAGCTTCTGCGATATCTCGGCCCAATTCGTAATCGTCCCTTCCACCGCTGCCGTTTTGCCTGCTTGGAACAGCAGCAACGCGTTGCGCTCGTTCAGGACGTCCTTCTGAATGTACCGATTCCATTCGACAAAGCGGTCAAAAGAGCCGTTGAAGTAAGCGGGATCGTTGTACGGCCGTGGAAAACCAGCGTACAAATCCTCCGGGTCTCCGAGCGTAACCGCTCCAAGCACCTTCTTCCCGTCCTCGGATAGGATCACATCAAAGTTGACGCCCGTGCCCGCAATAGCGCTCGGAGCAGTCCGAATATGACTTTGCACATCCTCGTTCGCGAACAAACGGAAGAAACCGCGGTCGCCTTTCAAAGCGAACGGAATCATGTTAACCTCAGACTCCTCGACATGCTGCAAATACCGTTCCAGATCGTCATAGCTTTGCAAGGGCCGCATGCCGAATTTCTCCCGCAAATCTTTACGGATAAAGACGACCTCGATATCGTGGAAAAATTGCGTGAACGGCACCGCATAGATATGGCCGCCGATCTTATTCGCCTCCAGGTATTCGGCCGGGAACGCCTTCTTAAGACCAGGATAATCGTCATTATTAAAATAATGGTCTAATACTTGATAATAACCCTGGGCCACATTATTTTCGATATTCATCCAAGAAGCATCGAATACGGCATCGATTTCATTGCCAGCCGCAAGACGCAGCCGTACCTTCTGCTTATACTCCTCGGGCGAATCCCATTCCGTATGAATGGAAAGGTTCAGCGTATGACGCGTCCTGTCCTCGAACTCCTTCAAGATCTTATCCATATCCGTCGGCTTATCTCCAAAAAACATAAAGGTCAGAGAAGAAGAAGCAGGCTGGTCTCCGCTTTCGGACCCGCTGTCCGCGAGACCCGGCAACAAAATGCCGCATGCAATCGCGGTTAAAAGGATGACAACAAGCAGCAGACTTTTTTTGAGCGCGGTCATTATGCCACCCCTTCCTCTCGGCAACCCACTTGTTAACCGCTTACAACATAACCATATCACGTAAGACAGAGACTAGCCATCGCGTTTTTTTAACAACAAATTGCGCTTTTTTAAGAACATTCCCTAGTCCGTCTAGCGTTCGAATAGGTTATCGCACAGCCATCGCTTGAAGCTCCCTGTCCCATTCCTTGTCTGCTTCGGCCAGCGCTTCCTCCACCGTAAGCTTTCCGCTGATCAAGTCTTGCACCAAACGATAAAACCAGTCCCGGAATTGCGGCGGAATCGTATTCCTGCCCGTAAAATGGTTCAAATAATACGATTGGCCCGTAGCCGGATCATTCATGATCCGGATGACCTCCTTCATCTGCTCCGACACCGGGTATTGCACGTCGCTGCGGCTAACCGATATGCCGTTTACCGCCTGCAGATAATGGGAATATTCAGTATCGCTATAGAAGAAATGCAGAAACTGCTTGATAGCTTTCCTTTTGTCCGGATCGCTCTCCGCCCTCGCCGAGATGGACCAGCCGTTCGCATTCGGCGCGCCTCCGACGTTAACCCGACCTTCGGAATCGGGCAACGCGAAGAAGCCGAACGAAAACGAAGGATCGGCCGAGCGGATTTGATTGAACATCCACGGTCCCGAATAAAGCATGGCCGCTTGGCCGGATATGAGCGCCGATGCGGTCTGTCCGTCAGCCGTCGCAAGAAAGCCTTGCGCAACATAGCCATCATCCCATAGCGCCTTTAATTTCGTTATCGCCTGCAACGGCGCGGGATCCGTCCAGCTGACTTTTCCCGCATTGCGATCCGCATTCCAGTTCAGCTGCTGCATATAGATCTCGTCGATCAAAAACTTATTCACCCAAAAGCCCATATGCCATAAATCTTTGCCGCCGACGACGATCGGTTCTACGCCAAGCTCGCGAATTTTATCGCAATAAGCCAGAAATTCACCGTACGTCTTGGGCGGCACCGTCAATCCCGCCTGCCGAAACATCTCCTTGTTGTATATAATACCGACCGGCGCCGGAAGCTCAAGCGGCGCCGTATAGACACGCCCGTTTACTTCCGGCGTCTGCCGAAGCAAGCCTGTAATGTCTTCAGGAAGCTCCGCAAGCAAGCCGGCGTCTGCAAACAGCTGCGTATCGCGCATTTCCACCAGATCGGGGAATTCTCCGACTGCATCTTTCATTTTCAGAAACTCCGCATAGGTTCCCGACCATGATTCGCTGACTTCATGAATGACGATATTCGGATGCGATTTCTCGAAGTCGGCGATGACGGCCGCTATGCCCTGCTTATGCGCCAAGTCGCCGCCGGGATATACGACCGTAAACGATAGCAGATCCTGCTCGGACGCCGCCTTCTCCAGTGCCTGCCCTTCATTATTTGGACCTATGCCGCAACCGGACGCGACAAGCGTGAGCGCGATAACGAGCATGCAACAGATTCCGCGCATCTTTCACACCTCCTTGTCTTGCTTCGTTTCGGGTTAATTGCCTTTCAAGCTTTGCTTATACTCGAGTGGCAGCTTGCCATATTTCTTTTTGAACATATCGCTGAATTGACGCGCATTGTTGTAACCGACGAGCTCCGCTATTTCATAAACCATGAGGTCGCTTTGAACCAGCATTTTATGCGCATGCTTCATCCTCACTGAAGTCAAATATGGCTTGAAATTTTCCCCCGTATGCTTCTTGAAGAAGCTGCTGAAATAATACGGATTCATGTAAACGAGAGAAGCCATGGACTCCAGCGTAATGTTATCCGCGTATTTCTCGTCGATATAGGCCTTTACCTGAACAAGCTGCATCAGTTCTTTGTTGCCAAGCTTGTCTGCCGCCCGGCTATGCAGCTCTAGCGCATAAGACATGAAGTATTCGGATAATTCGTCAAACGTATGAAAACCGTTGAGCCGCTCCAGCAGCGTATGGTCATCGGCATCGGCTCGTTCAGACGTCGCGCCTAACTCCTTGAGCTGCCGCTCCAGCAATCTAAGGCTAGCGAATACGGCTGTAATTGCGGCGCTCCGATTGTTCTGCGCGAAGAGTCGCACCGTTTGAACCAATTCCCCCGCCGTATCCTTCGCTTCCTCTCCCGAAGGGTTGGCTAACGTAGCGGCCAGCTTCTGCTGCAGCTTCTCAATGTTCGTCTTTGCTTCAGCGTCTGCTTCGTGCCTACGGGCGCAGACGACCCGATTCATCCCTTCGAAGTACCTGGCCCGCAAAGCCGCCTCCGCCGATTCTGCGGAAAACACGGCTTCGGATAGCGATTCGGCAGTCATGCCGAGTCCGAAAGTAAAGCTGATTTTCAAATAGCCGTTGATTTGGCCGCGAAGCCCCTCGACTGCTTCAAGCGCTTCCTCCGGCAAATCATGCTGGAGGAAAATGCCATGCAGTTCGCCTTTGCGGAAATAGATGCTTGTTCCTGATTGCGTCACAGCCTCCGACAATACGTTGGCAATCGCAAAATCGATCAGCTTCCGCTCCTGCTCCTGCCAGCGGATCGAATTGTCTTGCACGTTTTTGTCCATATCGCCAAAACAGAAAGTCATATAACGGCTTCCCCGGATAATATTCAGACGATTCAGCTCCAATATTGCTCCCTTGTCGCCATCGGCCAGCCTCTCCAACAGCTCCTCGATCATGCGCTTCTGCTTCTGCGTCTCGAAACGGTTGGCCATTTCCTTCTCTCGCGTCCTTACGGACTGCTCGCTGATCAAGCGGACCACCTTCCGCATCACGTCTTCCAGCCGCTCCTTGTCGACGGGCTTGAGCAGATAGTCGACCGCTCCGTATTTGACCGCATCCTGAGCATAGGAAAACTCTTGATATGCGCTTATAAATACCATTTTGATATTGCGCCCGGAATCGTTGATCTCGCGGATAATATCGATGCCCGTCAGGCCCGGCATATTAATGTCGCTAATCACGACATCCGGATTGCTTGTCTCAAGCAATTCTCTCAGCTCTTCGCCATCATAGGCTTCGCCTACGATCTCGAAACCAAGGTCGCTCCAAGGCAACAATCTTCGCAAGCCTCTTAAGATAACCGGCTCATCGTCGGCAAATAGGACGCGAATTGGTTTCATAGTTTTGCTCCTTCCCTATGCAGAGGTATAAGCAAACGGACAGAGGTTCCGATATCCGGCTTGCTCTCGACGGATATCCCGTACGGCTCGCCGCACGCGTTCCTAAGCCTATCGTGCACGTTTTTCACGCCGATGCTCTTGCTGGGAGCCGTCTCGCTCTGTTCCAAGCGAAGCATTAACTGCGCAACCGCGCTCTCGCCCATACCGACTCCGTTGTCGAGTATCGTGACTGCCATGGCAACGTCATTCTCCCGTTCGACCGTAACCTGAATAGAACCTTTGTTGCCGCGCGGCCTTAGACCGTGCAGTACCGCATTTTCGACGATCGGTTGTATGGACAGCTTCAGAATGGAAGCTCTAAGCAGCTTCTCGTCCTTAACGTCCACCTGCAGCTCGATCCTTCCGTCGAAGCGAACCTCGATCAGATGGAAGTAATGCTTCAAATGCTTGAGTTCCCGCTCCAAGGAAACCCATTCTTCGCCATAGTCGATCACGTATTGCAGCTGATTGGACAGCGAATGGATCATATCGGCAACCTCGTCGTCGTCATTGGATACGGCGCTCATGCGGATCACTTCAAGCGTATTGTACAAATAATGCGGCCGGATCTGGCTTTTCAAGGCGTTAAGCTCCGTTTGCTTCCGCTTGATCTCGCTGACATAGGCGTCGTTAATAAACCATTGAAGCCGCTCGACCATCCGATTAAAGCCGTGCGTCAGCCTTCCGAGCTCATCTTTGCGTTTCACCTCTGGCCCCGGCTCCAAATGCCCCGATTCGACCTTCGCCATCAGCCGCATAATATCCAAAATCGGCCCCGTGAAGCGACGCGAGAACATGAATCCAAGGGTAAGCAGCGCGGCAAGGCAAACGGCAGAAACAGTAATCACTGTTGTGCGAATGGGAATAAGCGAAGCATATAGATCGGATTTGGAAACGAGACCGATCACCTGCCCCCCAATGAACGGTATAGGCTCGGCGAAAACCATCGTATTGCCGTCCCTTCGCGCGGCCGACTCGTCGAAGCGCTTGCCCAGCTTATCGCGCTGATTCGAGTACAGCGTATAGCCGTTCCCGTCAATGACGACCATCTGGTCGCGTTCGGCAAGATGAACTTGGCGAAACAAGCGGCTGAAGATATCCATATCGACGTCGAAGAAAAGCGTGCCGAGCAGCTTCACCTCCGGTCCGATATTGCCGGATGTATCGATCAGATTGCGGGCGAACGTCATGACCTGCTCCGTCCTGCCATAATAACTTTCCAAATGCGGCGGAAAGACAACAAGCTGCTTCGGATTCGCCGTTAACGTGTAGGTCCAGTTGACCGAAGGAAATGGAACATTCGTGTCCAGAACCTTGCTCTCGCGCGATTGATGAAATACGAAACCGTCGGAAGCCCTTACAAAAAAGGCGTTTTGAATATGCGTGTCGCTGTAAACGACCGATTTCAGGAAATCCTCGATCGGCGTCATGTTTATTTTTCCTTGCAGCTCAATCTCGTCACGCAGTGTCGTGCTTAACCGATCTCCCGCCCCTTCCGCGTTATAGTACATCGACTTGGATATTTCGTTATAGTTCGTTAAAATATCGTCCACATTATTGCTTAAATTAATGACCAATTGGCTGAAATTGTTTTCGGTATTGCGCTGCACCTGGCCCGTAAATTGATTGAGCGAAAGACCGCCCAGCACGAGCAGCGGAATCATTCCGACAACGAGAAAGGAAAGCGATACTTTGAAGAAAAGGCTGTGCCATATCTTTTTCCACTTTGACATGGGATTCCCTCCCGGTTGCGGCATACATAGTCTGTCCATTCTATCATAGCTCATTTGCACGAACGGGAATATGAGGTTTTTATAGAGCGGCATGAACATTTTTAAGCGATAGAGAGAAGGACGGATAGAAGAGCCTATCCGTCTCGGACAGGCTCTTCTACTATCTCTTCTATTATTATCGGTTACAGAAATCACTCATTCTACTTCCCGGCTGCCTCTTCTTCTCGCAAAATGCGTCCGTCTTTGTATTCCGTCAAATAAACGGTGGACTCGCCTTCGTTCATGCTTCGAACCGAGATGAGCTGCGTACGCCCGTCTTTCAGCTCAATGACGACCGTATGTTCATTGATTCCTCTCACGGAGGCAATCATACTTTCCGCTTCGTACGGCTCGATGACCGTGACATAGTTCGCTTGCTTGCCTTGCGTTCGTACGGCATATGTCATCCGTCTCTGCGCTTCGTCGCCCGGGAACGCGTCAACGCCGATTAGCCCGACGAAGCGCACGGCCCCTAAGCCGTCTAGATCGAGACTGATGACACCCTCCGCATCGTGATCGACAGGACTTGCCGGAATGGCATCCGGATACTCGTTGCCGACAATTGTTACCCGACCGCCTTCATAGTCCTTGCCGATTCCGAAGCCCGTGTCCACATTGTTATAGTTCAACGGAAGCTCGCTCAGGTTAATCTTCGAGCCATCAACCGTTTCAATATAAGCCTCACCCCAGAATATCCCCTGCTTGCTTCGGTAGGCATACTTTTGTTCCGTATACAACGTACCGTTCCTGACGCGGAGAACCAGCTTCCGCGCCCCTTCGATTGAAATATCGCATTTCCCTTCGCCCAGCAGCCAAGCTCCCATATCGCCCGAGGCTTTCGATTCTCCGTCAACCTCAACCCGGTACTTTAGCGGAATACAATAACCATGGTCTTCGGCGGCCCGTCCGACGATTTGGACGGACTTAGGCGGCCATGCCGTATGGACATCCATCTTGAGCATGCCAGGGGTATTGTGGAATGAGCGCGTTCCCCGCATATCCTCGCCTTCTCCGAATATCGTTTCAAAACGGGCCGTGCTTGGACCGGACACGTCGTACCAATGGCAGTCCGTCACAAATTGTCCGTCGGAAAGCGGATCCTCCGTCAACTGGCTCGTATGCTTTGCGTATTGCTCGTTCTCCGCCGTAAGTCCTTTAAAGCCCTTAATTTGCAGCAGGCTGTCAAACTGATGCTCCCGCTCGCCTTCCAGGTAGTCGAACAGCACGATGTAATCGTCGGTAACTCCCATGACTCTTCGCTGCGTAATCGGCTCCGTGAATCCGGACAACTCGCCATGCGGAGGGGCGTCCGGCACGTGAGGCAGCGAGGACGCATTCAGCTCGCAACGCTGCGCCAGCGACTCCTCCGGATCGTACATCATGCCCCCATAAGGCGGATAAGACCACCGGGATGCCGTTTCGATGCCCACCGCTTGAATCGCTTCGCCGCTGTATAACAAGAAGCGGTTGGAATCGCTCGGCACTTGCATCTTCCCGTCCACGATGACCATGTTTTTCGTAATCGAGTTTTGCACATAGAATTTATACATGAAATGCGCATAGCCCCACCACACATGCTCCGGATTGTAGAAGCTTCGTCCATATCTCATAACGGATAATAAGCCCGTCCGATCGAAGTGACCGTGCGCATAGCCATGCGAACCGTAGCGGACGACCGCTTGGATCTGCTCGCTCTGCTCCCTGCCTTCGGCTTGGCTTCTGAGCATCGCAATGCCGATGTTATCGGCGTATGCGTTGCTCTTCGTGTATGTTGCCTCGTGCTCGGGCAGCACCCCGTGACCGAATATCGGATCGGGACGATCGTTCTGATTGATAACCGGAATGTAATCCGGGTCCTTGTAGTATGTATACGCCAGATCGAAGGTCGAACCGAAATGAACGCCCTCCAGCTTTTTCTCATCCGAATCGCTGATGCCGAACAGCACGCCTCGATAATCGAGGAACGGAATCGTCGCATCGAACAAGTCTTTGATGCGGACGTAGTTTTTAAGGCTGCCGCCCCATTTTTTATTGTACATGCCGAACTTGACTTTGATTTCCTCGCCGTTATAGGTACTGTTCACTTCGTCGTTGAATGGGATCGGGAAGTGCTCATGAACGATATTAATGCCGAAAGGCAGCAGTGCGTGAGCCGTATGGATATACATGGACGATACCCAGGTATTATAGCCGACGGAGCATTCATGCCACCAGCCGTCATTGAACAAGCCATAGCGCAGATGCTCGATCATGCCGGCCGAGCCGTATACGAACCGGAGCGCACGTTCAATATCTTCAATGGCCAAAGCGCAGTAGAACGCCCCGGCTATCTCGGACAGCAGCCAATTCGAAATATGGCCCTGCTGCAGATGATAATCGAGAATATCCATATAAATGCGGAACGTCTTCTCCACGGCAAGATGATCTTCGGGTGTAAGTACGCCGGAGCTGTGGATGATATCGTACGGGATGGCAAGGTGCTGGAAAAAATGTCCCTCCTGGACATAGCTTTGGCTGCAACCTTTCTTTTTCCTTGGATAGCCGGTCTCGTCGTCCGTGAAGAAACGCAGAAACGATGCGACCTTCTCCGCGTATTTGATTTCCCTCGTAAGCGCATAAGCATAGGCTGCCGACATGATGTTATGTTCTTCCTTTGTGTCATAGCAATAGTCTCTTTCGTCTATCGGTAAGGGGGGCTTTACCTCCCACGCGTCCGCGCACGCAATGATCTCGTCGAATCCGGGCTTGAATTTCGGATAGCTGTCAATTTTAGCCTTGGTCTCTTTCCATTGCTGCTCGTTGTGGTAGATGTACGGATGAGCCAATCGTTTTAATGTCTTTAATTTCACCTGCACGGCGCTTCCGCCGTCGCCGTTTGCAATAAACCGCAAAACTGTCTCTTCATGCCCTCCTGCTACCATAGCCGAATGAACCTTAACAGCTGCGGTTACCGCTTGGCAAGCATCTCTCTCGAGGACGAAACTGGACGGGGTAACCTCTGCGATTAACGATTCCCAGCCTTTGAACAGCTGCTTCACCGATATATGCTGCTTCCTTTCCGTGCAGTTATAGATGCTCATAGCATACGTAACGGTCTCACCGGCTTCGCCCGACTTGCCTGCTATGTCAATAGCAGCGTAAATACTCTCGCCGCGTACCAGTGTTGCGGATATCAATTCCGCCTTCCCCTGCAATTCGAAAGCTTGCAGGAAACGCCAAATATTACTTTTCGCTTCCTCGATTTCAAACTCCGACAGCTTAACGGTAATTTCATGTTTTCCTAAGCCAGCAACATAAACGGAAGCCGAGACGCTACGTCCATCGGCGAAGCTAGCGTTAACCATCAGCTTCGTTTCCTCATCATAAGCACGAATGGCAAGCTTCAGCCCAAACCATCCCATGGCATCGAGTGCCTTATCATTCCCTCGTTCAAACCCAATTGGATACCAACCGACAGCGTTGGCAGGAGCTGGATACGAAAGCTTTAGCGGCAGTTGTAGATCATAACCGTACTCGACGCACTCCCCCGTTATTCCCCATTCTTCCAAAAGATTTACCCGTACTAACATTGTCTCACCTCGAATATTGTGTTTTGCACAATAAGTGTTGCTTTCACATTCACCATAACACTGCTGGTTTTCGACTAGAATGGGGTTTTTATAGAAAGAAATGAAGTTATTTAAGAGAGTAAAGCTATTATACTCATCAAAAAAAGAGACGCCGCACCTGTGCGACGTCATCTCATCATTTAAATCGATTATTTGGATATTCGAATATCACCGTTTATGTGCCACTTTACGAAATGCCACTCCTTGCCAAGCGTTATTTCAGGCGCATCCTTGCGGTCAGCAAAATTTTTGATCCCGTTGTATTGATTCGGGCTAGTCAGATGGCGATCACCCTCATAATGGCGATGCGGACCATAGCTGTTGTAGGTGCTTGGTACGACCTTCGCTGTCACGCGATGAACGCCGGCCTTAAGCCCTTCTGAAAGCTCTGCGCTGTAATCCGGCCCCCAAACCCAGCCTATTTCCGTATCGTCGACGAACAATTGGACAGCGTCGCCTGCAACGCCAGTCAGCTTCACCGTCGCGTAAGGCAGATCATGTTCCAACTCGATTATTTTGGTCGCGCTCACGGGTAAGAAGCAGAACGGCAAGCCTTCCTCGATAAGATCGACTCCTTGCAGCGGTTTCGCGGCAGCTATTATGAATGGCCCTTGCGTAGCCGTCTGTCTGTTATCCTTGGAAGTGTAGTCCGACTTGCTGAGTACATGGAACCGACCTTGCAGAAAGATGACGTAATTCTGCTCCAAATCAGCTAATGGCTCGATCTCGATCAGTTGGTTGCCGTTATACCCAGCGCTCCATGCCGCTTCTGGAATGCGGTATTCGTATCGCCCGCCGATCTCGGCACTAGCGAGCATGCTGCCGTTCAAGCGAACCGATCGAACCTCATCCAGCATGACGAGTTGTAGCCCGTGCCGCACCTGCCCGTTCTCCAGAACGAAAGTCCCGGTCAGCGTGCCCGTATCCGTTGCCTTGAACACCTCAATTAATAGTTGATTCATCTCAGGCTGTTCCACTTCCCACGCTGACTGGACAAGAGCTAGCTCCGTGACTGAGTCGTCTATCAAGCTCTCCAATGTGCTGCCGTCCAGGTCCAGTAGCTGAGCAAGATCCTGCTCGCCGAATACCTCGACCCCTGCCTCGCGCATACGCACATCGAAGCTTGGTGCATCTTCTCCGCCCGTATGCCATAAACAGCCGTTAGGCAACAGCACCTTTGCGTATTCACGTTGGCCGATCCGCACTTTACCTTGCTCCATAACGGCTGTTTCCTCCAGAACGCGTTCTTCCGTCAGCTCGTAATGGATGCCTGCGGCATAGAACCGCTCGATTAATTCAATGAATCGATTGCTGATCGATCCGCTAACCGAATCAGGCACGCCTGAGCCGTCATGCTCGTTAATGACCATCGCATCGAACGGTATGAATGAGCCCATAACGCCGCGTGTCGGTGTCACAATGAGCAGTTCAGGCTTGCCTTCTCTTAGATCCGGCAGCATCGCGGCCGAATCCTTTATTTTGCCGATAATCGAAGGAAACGCGTCCTTCCATGTCAGATGGCAAGGAATCGAAGGCGGCCAATCATGCATCGCCTGCATCTTCAGCTTGTATTGGTTAAGATGCATGACGAACTGATCAACGCCATGGCTTGCCAGCCACAGTACATAATTCGTAAACGATTCAGGCGATGCCCCCCATCCTGCCCCACCCATCGCTTCAACAAGAGTGCTCTCTCTTCCTTGTTGGACGGAGACGGAATGGACCATTCGCGGGTAATAGTTGTTGCCTGGATAACGTTCCAGCGCATCCAGCGCAGGTACCGATACGTCCTGCAGCACTTGGAAGCCCGATCCGCTATAACTCAGCTGGAAGAAAGGATTCTCTTCCGCCTTGAGATGTGCGGTAAATAGCTTGCCATTCGCGGCGCACCAGTCGGCGATCGGCTTATAAAAGCCCTCTCTGATCGCATCGGTCAGCATCTCCCAATATCTCGTCCGAATCAACGAGGCCTCTGCTCCCTCTTCGAACAGGAGCGGAAGCTGGGGATACAGAGGTTCCCCATAACGCTCTTCGTATTGCTTCGGGAATCGATCGCTCCACGGTAATCCACCGTTTTGAAACGTAATCCCATGTCCATCCAAAAAAGCGACCTCGTCGCTGAAAAAGCCCGTTACATAATCAAACGCCTTAGGCTCAAGTCCCTTCCGATATGCGTCATGCGTGAGCTCGATGAAGATCGCGGTCGCCTCAGGGTCCAACGATGAGACGGCTGGCTTTGATTGTAAGCTTACGCTGCCTTGCGTTCCCGCGCCTTCGGAAGCTTCATCCTTCCGCCACTCCAACCACTGGCAGACAAGATGGGGGTTACGGGTAATGACTTGCCCGCTGGCTGTCCCTGACGGCCAGCCGTTCTCATCGTATATCCAGAACGACATCCCGATCTGCTTCGCGTAGAGAATAACCTCGGATACGATGTCTAAATATTCCTTGCTCATATATACCGGAATTCCCGGATAAAACCGAGGGTGGAAGATGACGCCCTCCAACCCTGCTGCCTGCAGTTCATCCAGCTGCGCCTTAAGCGACACCGTCTCAAGCTTATCGTTGATTGCCCATAGGCTTAAAAAATTCAATTGTTTTTTGCCCATTTTCCGTATCCACCATCCGTTTCAAACCTATCGTTCACCTGCGGTAAATTTGTTGTTATCTGGTTAAATCAAGCTCTAATACTTTGCTTTGAATGACTACCTGTAAGCGTCCATTTTGTTGCATCGATACTTCAAGGCGACTCTCATCTGTCCGCTTCGGGTATAGTAGAACCGTAAATCCATCCTTCGCATCAGCCGTTGCTCTTACATAATCCATCATGCAAGTATCCCCTCTGTCGAAGAACGGTGTTGAGCGGCCTTTGTCAACCTGCATGGATTTCACCGGGCTAAGAAATATCGTCTCCAGATCAACATCGTAAATACCGCTCGTGTACACACGGTTTCGCTCTATTACGGATTGCTTGGCTGCGACTGGAAGATTAAACAACAATTCCCCTTCAAATCCCTCTACCTTATCCTCGATCAGATAAAGATCATAACGCTTGTAATACCGGACATGGCGGATATGCATGCCTTCTCCTTCCGGATTAGCGATCTCAATCGTGATGTGCTCGACATCCTGACCAATGCTTGAATCGAGAACACGGCTCGTCCGGGGAACATCGACCCAGCCCCGTTCCAAACTGTACGTCCCCGCTGAAAGATTAATCGCACCATCGCCGCTCTTTTCCACATGCGTACGCTTCGTTGCGAATTGCATGCAAGCATGGGAATAGGAGCTTATATGCCAGCTAGTACTGCTGTCGAAGTACCCTTCGATCCCCGAATCCATTACAAGCGGTAGTGAATCCTTGTACAGAATGAAGGAGCCTTGATCCATATGGCCATGACCAATGGGCTCCGGACTCGACATCATGGCAAAATAGCTCTGCCGCTCTGGGTCCACATGGTTTCGGAATATATAAATACCAGCATGAACAAGGTCATTAATAGACCCCAGCTGAAGCGGATACTCCGGTACATAGGAATCGCCTTTACCAAGCAAATTGTCAAGGGCAATACCTTCACCCCATAATTTCTTGAACGGTTTGCCTGCCAACCGCCATGTATGGTACATCCGATCGGCCAGTTCTTTATCCACCTGTTCAATATCACCTATATAGGTACCGAAGCTTCCGAACTCCGAGCCGCCGTTCAGCGCATGATCACCAAATGGCGGCGTGCCGATTCGGTCATCGAAATACCGGTAGGCCGGTGTTTGCGTCCGCAGGCTGAAGCCGAACATGCTGGCAAGCGGCGTCTCTTCAAACCAATTTTCCCCCAACATATGCGCCGTCACCTTCGCATAACCGGCGAAACGTTCAAGCGCGGCATGATGATAACGGATGGACTCCGGCCATGACGAATCCGGATTTACGGTTTGTACCAACTGAGCATGAAGTACGGCATGCGCGTTATAGAGCCATGTTTTCCGATTCGGAAAATCATCCAGCACCAGCATCATATACGCCGTACCCGCGCACATATCAGTCTGCCAGTTGCCGCTTCCATATTGCGCCGTATAAGGAGACAGCTCCGTGCGATCCCGCAAATCAATCATGTACCGCAGCAGATATTCCACCATCGCGTACATACGATTTTTTTCATCACTATTGAACACGCCCGCTTCCTTAATCATGGAGTAAGCAACGGCGGCGCTGCAGAGCAACCGTCCCCCCTGAACCGCACCATATGAATCGCTCCCCTGCGGTCTTTCATTGGTAACCAGCCAATGCTCGGCGCCTTGGCAGAAATCGTTCAACGTATAGAGAAGAGCATGCTTTGCCTTCAATGCGTATTCCCTATCTTCGGTAAACGCGTATTGAATCGCATCGCATTGCATGGTCAGCTGAAAGCATCCATTCGCGAGAGTTGATTTACGATTGAACAAGTATTCAAATCGCTCCAGCTCTATGCCCTGCTCATCCTTGAAGATAATAACCGTCTTCAGACCCTGCTTCAGCTTGCCGTCAATCTTTGCGGCGAATGTGAGGGTATATCCAGTTCCCCCTTGAATGGAGAACTCGCCATCATATACCCATGCCGCTTCATCCTCCCTCGTTGGATTGCAAAGATAGAGGGAATGGAAGGCTGTATTTTCTTTATAAGTAAAATCCGCTTGCGAAGATGGATTAGCCGTATCCTGGCCCGCCCGACTTCCTCCTCCGCAGTAGGGATAACGAACCTCCCATTGCATGATAGGGCTGCCTTTCCGGGCTTGCGGCTTCCAATATTCCGGCACATCTTCTCCCTCGTCAAACCCATTGTTGCGAAGGTCCAGGCTTCCGCCGCTAGCGGACAAAATATTTACATTATCGATCCACACATGGCCAAGTCCGTCCTGCTCGTTTTCTACCGATGAGAGAATAAAGGCAAGTTCCGCTGTAACGGCTTTCTCAGGCGCAATGAAATTGACAATCTTATCGGTCGAGCTCCAAACGTAAAAATGCTTATTGATCTCTTTATAGTCGTTTTCTTCTTGCATAATAAGCTCGGATGCCTTCTCGATATATGCCAGGCTGTAACTGTCTGCGATACGTTTAATCTGTTCGGCCTGTGCCTTAATGAGAGGATCAAGTTCGGCATTTTCCTTCACCTTGAGCAGCTGCTCCTTTGTGAGATAAAGAGAGGATTCCATATCGACATCCGATCGCAGTACCTTAGAGTAGCGCAGCTCTCTTATTCGGTTAAAGCAATGTACGATTGCTTTTGCCAACAGATCTTTATCGTACTGCTGGCCAGCGGATGCCTGTTTCACCTGCTGAATAGCCCGAATCAAAGCTTCACCGGCGGCAGCATCGTATTGTCCGATCCCGGTTCCAATATTCGCATCAGCAAGCAACGATTTTGCTTTTTCGACTGCAAAACCGACTTTTTCAGCGAGCGTATACTCCTCCTCTCTGCGCATATCCTGCTGTTCAAACCACGCCAAGGCCGGCTCGAGACCGTACGATTGGTAGATATGTGCTCCCGGATTATAAGAAGGGACCATAGTGAATCTTTTTTTGGCAAAACGAATAGCCCCCTCAGCTGATGGAGCCATAAATTCTCGGTTTCGGACAAACGGAACCTGTTCGTGTCCTTGCAATGTCAGTTCCGCCGCGTTCACCAGATCCGCGAGGGCAAGCTTTGCCCCATCCGTATAATAATCGCCTTCCGATTGAAGCAGATGAAGGGCTTTATCGACCAATTTTTCCAGCTGCTTTCTCGGATTTTCTTGCGTCATCTTGTTCGCCTCCACTTTTGTATCTCTACACCACAAGGGTATCACGGTGCTGCAGACAAGCAAATGCAGTTAATTGATGAATATGTACGGTTTTTTAAGATGTTTTTAGGCGTGTTTTTCTTTATAGCCAAATAAATATGGCATGCTTAAAAAAGCCCCCTCTACTGAACTTCCAGTGAGGGAGCTTTTAATCATTTACTTAAGGTGCGACTAAAGTGGTCACCTGAGCGTATTCGAGGCGATCCGGCGCCATTCTAAGTTCAATTATTATAATCCTTTGTTTCTGCATAAATTGCCATGACAAGCTCCGTTGCCGTTGAAGCTGACTCTCCCGTAATGAACGGCTGTCGATCTTCTTCGATGGCATGCAGGAAGTCCGTTAGCAGAAGCTCCATTAATATCGATTGTCCGCCTGACTCAGGGTTCGTTACGTTCGCTATAGCCGCTTCAAGTTCGGGGACGCTGCAAGAAATGATGCCATTGTAGTCAACGACCACCGTTCCTTTCGTCCCGGTCACTTCAATGCTCTCTTTGCTTAAGCCTACGCAAGCGGTCGAAGCGGTTATCATGCCGACCGCACCATTACGATATTTCAGGACAGCATAACCATGGTCCTCGGTCTCGATATTATCATGCAATATGCGGAAACAAGCAGCATTCAGCACCTTATCGTATCCGCCGCATAACCATAACGCTAGATCGATAATGTGACTCCCTTGCTGGATGAACGGACCGCCGCCGTCCATTGCCTTCGTTCCATGCCAGGAATCGTAATAGGCAGCGGAACGGAAGTGCTTAATCGTCACGTCTACAACGGTGATTCGACCGAGCTGCCCTTCATCCATCGCCCCTCTCAGCCACTGCATATGCGGAGTGAAGCGGCGCATATACGACACGGACAACTTAACGCCATGGTCGTGGCAAGCTTTAATCATTTCCGCTTGATGCTTAGGATCGATAGCCAGCGGTTTCTCGCATAGAATGTGCAAACCTGCTGCCGCAGCTGCCATAACGCCTTCGTAATGGGCACCGTTCGGACTACAGACGAGCGCCGCCGTCGCTTGTGCCCGTGACGCTACCTCACCGATGTCCGTTCCACATACAGCAATCCCATGTTCGTCCGCGAACGCCTGCACTTTCGCATGATTGCGCCCGACGACACCACACACCTCTGCACTCTGCATGCCAGCAATGATTCTGGCATAGGATCTGGCTATGCCGCCATGTCCAATCAGTACGAAACGATGCTGCGCCAAACTGCTCGCCTCCGTTATCTGTTTGACTTGTAGTATTTCTTCACGACCTCATAGGCTAGCTTCGGACGACGATATACGTCCACTACTCCTTTGATATTTTGCGTCGTAACACGCCATAACGGACCTTTCTGCTCCTCGGTAACGCGGCAATCGCAGAACTGCCATACATACATCCCGGATACAAAGTCGCGTTCCGTGTATGCTTTTAGATTTTCTTCGATGATATCGGCTTGTCTCTCTTCTGTCCCCTTCACGCGGGTTGGCATACGATAACCATAGACGGCATCGCCGCCGAATTCGCTCATAATCATCGGCTTGCCAAGTCCGCCAGCGGCGTCCGCCCAGCCTCTGGCCGTATCGCACAACTCGCCTGCATCCTCCGGTCCGTACCAGCCCGGATAGAGATTGAAAGAGACGATGTCCGCCAGATCGAAGCAAATCTCCTTCTCGCGATGATGAGAGGCAAAGGTTAGCGTACGGCTTCCGTCGAGTCCACGAATCTGTTCGAGCTGCCGCTTATAGTGGATGCGCCCTTCCTCAGACCAGCTTGCGCATTCATTCAAGATCGCCCAAATAATGATTGAAGGATGATTGATATGCTGCTCGACCATCTCGCGATTAACATCCTCGCACTGCTGAATGAAGTTCGGATTGCGCATCTGTTCCAGACTTAGTCCGCGTGCATGATTCTCCTCCCATACATAGAAGCCCCATTCGTCGCACAGATCAAGAAACAGCTCGTCATTGGGATAATGGCTCGTACGTACGCTGTTGCAGCCCATATCCTTCATAAGGTCAAGATCGATTGCCATCAGCGATAACGGGAACGAAGCACCAACAACCCCATGATCCTCGTGGCGGTTAAAGCCTTTCAGAACGATATCTTGGCCGTTAACTTGGATCTTGCCCCCAAACGTCGTTACCTCACGGAATCCTACACGCTCGATCAGGTCATCAATGACTTGGCCATTGATTACGTCGATTGCCTGTATCTCTACCTCATATAATTGAGGGTTCTCATTGCTCCATGGCTTTGCTTCAGGAAAATCAAAGTTTCCCTCGACGATTCGTCGCTCCCCCGCCGTCAGACGAACCGAGCCAAGGTCGAAGCTGCAACCTACCGCGCTGCCGCGAAGCGAAACTTCTTGCTCTTCCTGGGATACATTTCGGACGATGACCCGTACAGCCGCACCCCAGACTCCATCCGATAGCTTCGGAATAAATTCCAGACGTTCAATAAATAACGCATTCAGCTCCTCATATCCTGCAGGCCGGATCAAGCCGCCATAGGTATAATAATCATTATGCAAATGCAGAGAAGATCCCTCGTGGAACCCGTTGTCGACCTGAACCTCCAGTACATGCTCGCCCTGCTCGACATCCTGGACAATCGCGTCGAACGCGGTGTAGGCATTATAGTGATGCGCGATGTGCTTTCCGTTGAAATACACATCCGCTGTATGGCTTACGCCTTTGAAGACGAAACGGAGCGATTTTTTCTCGTGCGTACGGATCGTTTTGCGATAGACGCCCCTCCCTCGGTACGTTGCCAGCTCGGGATTCGTCTCCCAACAGCCGGGTACAGGAAGACGAAACTTAACATCGACTTCTTCGATCCCCGCTTCATTTATACGCGCAAACTCCCAAGTTCCTGCTAAAGACTTGGTCTTCCGTATTCTGTTTGTCTCGAACAATCTCATCATTTATGATGACCTCCAACCGTGGAATGGTAGTTCAATAGGGTTCAACTAAAAGCAAGCTACTCTTTGATGGCTCCAATCATAACGCCTTGCACGAAGTACTTCTGCAGGAACGGGTACAAGAATAGAATCGGCACCGTCGCAATAACAATGGTAGCGTACTTAATCGTCTCGCCAATCGCCATCTGGTCACCCGTACCTACGCCAACAGACATCGCATTCGTATCATTGCTAATTAGAATTTCCCTTAAAATAACTTGGAGAGGAAACAACTCTCTAGACTGCAGGAAGATCGTTGCATAGAACCACGAGTTCCAGTGCGATACGCCATAGAATAGCAACATAACAGCTACGACTGGCATCGATAGCGGCAGCACCACTTTGAACAATATCGTCCAGTCGCCGGCGCCGTCGATCCTCGCCGATTCCTCCAAACTTTCGGGCACGGCCTGAAAAGCCGTACGCATAATGATGAGATTAAAGGCGCTAATGGCAGACGGCAAAATAATAGCCATCCTCGTATCTAGTAAATGCAGATTTTGCATCAAAAGATAGAGTGGAACCAAACCGCCTTCGAAGAACATCGTAAAAACAATCATGAACATGACTGGATTTTTCAACATCAAGTTCTTACGAGATAAAGCATATGCTCCCAGCGACGTCAGCAAAATGTTCATCAGCGTACCTGCCGAAACGTACAATAACGTGTTGCCGAACGACCTCACGATATTCGGATTTTTGAACACCATCTGATAGGCGTCCCAATTAAAGCCATGCGGATAAAGAACGAGACCTCGATTCTGTACCACGTATTGGGGGTCGCTGAGCGACGAGAATAGGACATAAATGAGCGGATATAATGTCACGAGGGACATGACGATCATGAAGATCGTGTTCACACCGTCAAACCCTCTCTCGCCTAATGAACGTTTAATGAGCATATCTGTCCCTCCTTACCATAGTTTTGTCTCTCCAAGCTTCTTCGCTACCATATTGGCCACGATCAGCAAAACGAAGCTGATAGCCGCATTGAATAGGCCGACGGCAGCGCTATAGCTGAAGTTCGCCTCAAGAATGCCCTTGCGATACACGTAAGTCTGAATGACGTCCGCGGTTTCGTAGATGACTGGATTGTACATCAGAATGATTTTCTCGAAACCTACCGTCATGAATTTCCCGATGAACAGAATCAGCATAATCGTGACGGTTGGCATAATGCCTGGAAGCGTAACATGCCACATCTGACGAAAGCGGTTCGCACCGTCCATTCGGGCCGCCTCGTACAAGGTCGGATTGACGCCGCTTATCGCGGCTAGGTAAACAATGGAGCTCCAGCCGATATTTTGCCAGATCTCCGAACCGATATAGACCGTCCGAAACCAAGCTGCCGTGCGCATGAACGGAATCGATTCCATGCCGAACCAAGCCAGTATATTATTAATTAGTCCATCACGGGCCAGAAAATCGAACAGCATGCCTACGATAACCACTAGCGAAATGAAATGCGGCATATAGGAAATCGTCTGCACGGCTCTGCGAAGCTTGCTGCTTCTTAGCTCGTTAAGCAGCAGGGCGAATATAATGCCCATCGGGAAAAAAAAGATAAGACTATATAGACTGAGCAGCAAGGTGTTGCCCAGAATTCTTCCGAAGTATACGCTGCCGAAGAAGTCCTCAAAATGCTTAAAGCCTGCCCATGGGCTTCCGAGAAATCCCTTTACGGGGTTAAAATCTTTGAATGCGATCTGCAATCCGTACATCGGCCCATAATGGAAAATGATATAATAGGCGACGACGGGCAACAGCATCACATAAACCATTCGGTTTCTTCGCAAATCCGTAATTAGCCTACCAAAATATGATGCCATGCCATACAATCCTCCTCTCCGTAACTCAACCAAGGCATGAAGGCCGGAATCGATCGGCTCGAGTTCCGGCCTCCAACCTGCGGATTATCGGCTCTTATAACGGTCAAGCGCCGCTTGCTGAATGGTGATGGCTTCTTCGACGCCGAAGCTCTTCAAGTTGCTGGCGTATTGATCGAAGTTATCGAGCGGTTCTACGCCCATGATAAACTTGATGATCATTTCATCGGAATACGTATTAATGTCGTTCATGATAGACGCAAGCTTGCTGCTCTCATCCGTCGACAGCGTCATGAGCGGCAGTTGCAGTTCGTTCTTCGCCTTCGACCACGTATCAAGCGAATCCAATTGCTCCTGGTACTTCATCTGTTGCAGGAAGGATTCCACATCCTGCACGAACGGACCGCCGTACTGCGTCCGCATGAATTGGGCTTGCGCCTGCTTGAACGTCAGCTTATCCGGATTATTCTTGATCACGTCCGTGTAAACCGGTTTGCCGTCCACCAGTTCATAGCTTTCGCCTTCAATACCGAAGTTGAATAGATTATGTCCTTGCTCTCCGTAAGCAAGATCGAGCCATTTGATGATTTGCTCCGGATTTTTGGCAGCCGTTGTAATCGCAGCGGAATGCTCCCCCGGATAGGTCGGACTGATCATGCCGGCAGCCGGTACATCTCCCTTAATCAGCGTCGGATGCGGCAGCGCCATCATTTTAAAGCCAGGTACGCTATCCTTCATCAGATCGGTGAACTTGCCGATCGTACCGCTAGAATATCCGTAGAGCACACCAAGCTCGTTATTCGATGTCTTCGCATCTTTCAGCTTGCCGTCAACAGCGGCAAAATCTTTATCGATCAGTCCTTCTTTATACCACCGGTTCATGACCGTCAGAAACTCCTTGTACTCCGGCTGCAACTCGCCGTACTGTACTTTACCGTCCTTTTGATAGAACTTCGATAGAATGCCCCATGCTCCGATCATCGAATTCAGCAGCTCGTTTCGCACCGCTCCGACTTCGAGCAGGAAAGGAATTTCATCTTTCTTGCCGTTGCCATTCGGATCCTTATCACGGAAAGCAGTTAACACGTTCTCCCACTCTTCGATGGTTGTCGGCGGCTCCATTCCAACCTTGTCCAACCAGTCCTTGCGAACGACTGGTCCATAGTACACTTTAATTCGCTCATCGCTACGAATGAATGGAAACGCGTAGATATCGCCTTTATCGGTCTTGATCATATTCGCGATATCGGGATTCTCGTCCAAAAACTTCTTAAAGTTCGGCGCATGCGTCTCGATGAGATCATTGAGACGAATAATCGTACCATCATCGATTGCGTTCTGAGGTCCTCTAGGAACCGCCAACCAGCTCGTCTGAATGACGTCCGGCAAATTACGGGAAGCGATCATCAAGTTGAATTGCTCTTGCATCTGCGTTCCGCCGCCGCTTGGATGCTTGAAGTCCACCTTCGTACCGGTGATTTTCTCCAATTCTTTGTAAGCTGCATTCTCGTTGAAGTTGGTCATCGTCACAGCCGCATCTCCGTCTAATTCAACCCAATACGAGAAAGATGCCGGGAATTCACTGCTGTTTGCCGCATTCTCTTTGCCCGAGTCCGTGCTCTTAGGTGCATTGTTCGTATTGCCTGCATTGTTGTTCCCTGAACAGCCCGCGATCAAGGTTGCCGTCATGATGACGACAAGCAGCCAAACCGTCCCCTTCTTACGATTCATCGTGTTCAATAGATAAACCTCCCTATGATTTGATGGTCGAAATCGATTGTTTTTGGCTGATGTCGATTCCTTGTTGCCAATGTATCGCGTTCTGTTCCGAGGTGAAATCATAAGGATTCAAGATTCGTTACCTCTGTTTAAGCATGGCCATTGCCTATGTTAAAGATGGATTAATCCTGCTTAAGATTCCGTTGCTGATCCCTGTATTTCCCCGGCGTAATGCCTTCAATTTTTTTAAATACCCTCGTCAGAACAATGTTGCTTGCATACCCGACTTGCAGTGCAATCTCTTGGACAGTGAGGTCCTCGGCGAGTAGCCTCTTCGTATGATGGATTCGCGTACGTGTGATGTAATCGGTCATATTCTCACCGCTATGCTTTTTGAAGAAAGCCGATATATAGATCGGGCTTAAATTCATTTGCTCCGCAAGCATGGTCAGCCCCAGACTGTTGTCATGATAGTGCTCGTCAATGAATGTCACAAGCTTCTGATACAGCAGCTCGCTATGATCCGTTCGATCCTCTTGCATGGCAAAACAAATCTTCTTATACATCTCTTTAATTCGTGCAAACATCTGCTCGGCTGTTGCGGACTCCGACATCCACTTCGCCGGATCGTTCTCTCCCGGGAACATCGTCTCGCCATCTTGCCGTCCTGCCTCAATCAGCTTCAGCAAAGTGCTATGCAGGTCCAAGAAGAACCAACGCCCCATAGCAGGCGATATACGCCCTTGGCCAAAATTTTTATAATAAAGGCTATCCAGCAACCTCTCCGTATTGCCCCAATCCCCGTTTTTTGCATAGTTGGTAAGCTGCACCTCCAGATCGGTCGGAAAACGGTACGTCCCGCTGTCTACGATTCTTTCCTTCTCATATCGAATAATCGCTTCTGATCCTTCCAGTAGTTTGTAACTAAGCGCGATCATAGCCTCGTCGTAGCATTCAACGATCCTCTCAAGCCCTTGATGGCAGGTGCTAACGCCCGCCGTAATCCGGGTCTTAAAGCGTTCCCTCATCATAGTCATCAGACTCGTCAGGAAGCCGTTCATTTGAGCTGCCGCTTCTTCGGAGTCATTCTCCGTATTCATGAGCACCACGATTCGATTCTTCGCAACCTCGAACGCATAACCGCTTCCATCTAAAATCTCATGGCTGACATTAAGAAGAATGAACGTAAGCAGCATCCATTCACGCTCCGTATCCTCCTTCATGAAGGCTGAACCTTTCTCGATATCGAGCACAATGACCGCGAACCACGAATAAGCCAATCGAACATCGAGCATCTCCATATCTTCACTCGTCATCGACTGGAAATCGACTTGTCCGTGAATCAAACGAGTCAGGAAGCTTGTTCGCATAATCGGCATTTGTGAAGTCAACTTCTTCTGGAGCTCATGTTCCTTGCCGAATAAAGACTTCATCGTATCGCTTATGAGAATCAGTTCATTTCGATGTCTGCCATCCGTATCCGCTCTTCCCCGGACGATCATACTTACCAAATCCTTGATCGGCGAATAATGCTTGCGGGTAAGATAGATGCAGAGTAATACGCCAAATACTAAACAGGCCAGCACAGTTAATAAACTCCACCTTTTCACGGTATTAACCTGCTCAAGCACCACTTTCTTAGGAAAAACAGACAGGAACGTCCAGCCGTTCTCGGAGGACGTCACGTACGAAACATAATGCTCTTCGCCACCCGCCGCGTAAAGGAACTGACCCCGATCTCCGTTCAGCGAACCTCGATAAGCATCTAGCTGCCCGCCTTCCTCCGGTCCGATCAAAATCTCCTTGTCGCGATTTAGAATATATAATGTCCCATTATGAAGTCCTTCGACTTCCTTTAATAAGTCCCGTATTTCATTCTCGTTAATTAACACGACTAGACTACCGCTAGCCTTGTTCATCTCTCCGAAGGGGAGCGACTGCACGTAAGTAATAAACGACTGCCCCTTCGAACTCCCGCCATCCAGCACGGATCGCTTGTACGATTTGTAATGATTCCCGAGCAGCCATTCATTCTTATATTCGTCCAAGCTCATATCGCGATCATTGTATATATAGTTGAAGAAAGTGGTCGAATCCGTTTTCATCGTAGGCGTAAGAATCGTATCGGTGTTGCCAAAGTACACATATAAATCTTCAACAAAAGTGTTGTAGGCGGAAAATCTCGTCAGTTCGTCCATGAATTCAATAAACTCGTATTGGTCGCGAGGAGAGTCCGACGTATCCCCCTTCTCGAGCAATAGCCGCAGCTTAGGATGAAAGGCAATCTGCCGCATAATATAATCGACTTCCTGCGTTCGCCCGTTCGCCACATGCTTCACTTGTTCTAGCATCGCGGAATTCGAACGGTATGCATTGTCTACCATGATCTGCTCGATCCTCACATAGACGATGCTGCCGATCAAAACCGGAATCATGAACACGAATAGAAAAGACAACAGCAGCTTAAAGAAGACGCTTCGCCCTCGATGACTGCTTTCGCCCGTTGACCCTTTCGGTAACTTACTCATGAGTAATTCATCTCCTGTGCAATAATGAATACAGCTAATTATAACCTACTCGATCAGGTCGGATTTATCGATTATCCTTTGTTAATATGGATTTGCTGTATTCAAGATTCGACCAAGACAATGCAAAGAACCCAACTGCATAAATACAGCTAGGCCCCATTGTTTACTGATAATAGTTCAATATAAAGCTCCTATCATTACTGCTAACGAATCTTTAAGGCAATATCTTTAACGGTCTCATCATTTCATTATCCTCATGTTCAAGCATATGGCAATGCCATACGTAACCAGGTCCAAGACTAGGATCGAATGGAAAGGGACGGCCATTCTGGGACGTAAACCGAACTCTTATCGTCGTTACTTCTCCAGGATGCATTTGTATCGTATCCTTCCAGCCTTTCTCACTCGGTGGAGGCGCAATAGGCTGACCTTGCAAATATGGATCTATCGGCGGTGTCTTGGGCTGAACAAAATAAGGCGGGGTGCCCGGCGCTGTCGTTTGATTTAATGTCTGCCAGTCACTTAGATAATCGTCAGATCGGAATTTCTGTCGGCTAACGAGCAGAAACTGAATGAGATGAAGATGAATCGGATGCGCGTCAGGGGTAAGGTTCGCTACTTGCCAATCTTCTGTTGTTCCTGCACGCGGCATCTCCGAAACAGGGTTTCTCCACAGTTGGCCATCTAACGTAACTTTCAGAGGACCATTTGGCCCTTCCTGTTCGAATAAGGTCAATGTTCTTGTTATTGTTGGCTTTAATTGCGGAATGTTGTTCAGAACAGGAGGCAATTGGGGGGACGGCAAGACGGTATCATTTATGACGGTAAATTGCATAATTTGACCAACGGTGTCCGGGTCTGCCGTCGTACCATCTGGGAAAGGGGCATTTGCGTCATTCCTTAGTATAACGGTCGTACCAGGGACTAGAGATGAGAAATCGATAAGGATATCCGCTCTTTCTGCCGGTGCAATCATCAGTGATGAAAGCTCTGCTGGCTGAGGCAAATAACCTCCGTCGCTGCCGATTTGAATAAATGTCTGTTGATTGGAAAGCTGTAAATGATAAAACCGAGCGTTCGATCCATTCAGAACTCGAAAACGATATCGTTGAGGCTTGACATCAAGGTTCGGCCACACCTTTCCATTTACCATTATCGTATTTCCGAAAAACTCTGGCGGCACATAAGGATGAATGCTGGGATTAGCACCAGTAGAATCATAGTAAAGAGAACCATCCGCATGAAAGGACCGGTCCTGAATGATGAGTGACATCTCATTTTCTCTGTTGGGGAGAAATGGAGCAATGGGGTCATCGAGTTCGCGGATCACATATAACCCTGAAAGTCCCGCGTAATTATTCAAACGTGTTATTCCCATCGTATGATCATGATACCAAAGGGTTGTAGTCTGTTGTATATTGGGGAAGATGTAGTTATTCGTTGTGAATGCTGGACCTGTCTTTCCATCTGCCGTCCACCAAGCATCAGGATAGCCGTCGTAATAAGATAGATTCTCTCCGCCGTGCAAATGAGGGACAATCGGTACCGTTTTTTGTGCTTGGGGAAATCCTGGTGGAAAAGATGGAAAAGGTGGTAGTGGAACTGGCACAGCATTTGGATTTGCCCAATCGAGTGTAGGATCTACCGGTAGAAAATGGGGGCCTACTATGTTATTTATCCAATGAACATGCGTAGGAGTTCCACGAATGGCTTCAAATGTCGGGCCAGGAGCACTTCTATAGTAAACAGCTCTTCCTGTATGTGGCTCCTGTACCATACCACCATAACCAAATACTTTCGTTGTACCGAAACCAGACGGTAAGATTTGCTGTTTGAACTCACTAGCAACAATATTATAGGAATGTCCGATCACTTGACCAGTCGCAGGTTGTCTAAGAACAGAAGGCATATATACCGGGGTATGTCCGAGTTGATTTATGTATTTAGGAATCTTTTTTGGATCTAAAGATTGAACCATATTCATCCTCTCCTCATACGTCATGTATATGAAGGAAAACAGCCTTTCACGCCTTAGAAATACCACCTACATTAGTTGGTCTCTATTGGGCAAACCCATCAACCAAGGTGCTCCCTTTTGACAAAGCCCATCGATTTGTCATATTCCCTTCAATGATATTAACAATCCATGGCAGGGGCCAGATCTTCTGCAGCCCAGATTAAGTTCTTCGGCAAGTGCCTTGATATATTTGCCGACAGGTATACTAGAAGATCTCCACTCTAGGGACGCTTCTTGGGGAGAGCTAGGAGCATAAGTCCCGTTCGCTACGAGCCAGTTCACATGAGAAAGTAGAAGGATGTAGACCTAGCTCATGTTGGTCTCTCCTGAACAAAATGGTAAGTTGCATTTTACACGTAGCCTGCATGGGAATTTTTGTTTTCTTGGTGTCGCACTTCATAAATTGCCATAAGAAAAGACGCCACCTCCGCTGGGTGGCGTCTCACTATCACTTCTTCGCCTTATAAAACTCATGATAAAGCTTCATCAAAGCCCTCATCTCGATACGCGACACATAACTCCGCGAGATGCCAAGCTCCTTCGCAATCTCCCGCTGTGTCCGCTCGTCGCCGCCGTGGATAAGGCCGAAGCGGCCGATGACAACTTCTTTTTCCCGATCATCCAATATATCGAGGTTTTTGTATATTTTCGATTTCTCGATCTTGAGCTGCACTTTATCGGCCACATCGTCGGCTTCCGTGCCGAGGATGTCGATGAGCGTAATTTCGTTGCCTTCCTTGTCCGTACCGATTGGATCGTGGAGCGACACGTCCTTGCGCGTCTTCTTTAGACTGCGAAGGTGCATAAGTATTTCGTTCTCGATACAACGTGCCGCGAACGTCGACAGCTTCGTGCCTTTGCCGGTCTGGAAGCTCTCGATCGCCTTGATGAGACCAATCGTGCCGATCGAGATCAGGTCCTCGAGATCCTCGCCCGTGTTATCGAATTTTTTGACATTGTGAACACAACCCGATGTAGTTTTTAATAAAAAATAACCGATTACCATCAGAGACAGCAATCGGTTAATCTTGAGCAATTCTTTTTTTCAAATGGCGATCGATGTTTTGCACCCACTCGTTAAGCAACTTCTCATAATAATTTATAGTTGTCCGATCAGATTCAAGCAAAATTTCGCCTTCGGTACTGCTATTATCTATAACAATCAAATGATCAATAAGCTCCAAGTGTTCAATTAAATTTTCCAATGAAGTCTGATGACGTCTTAAAATATCTGCTGTTTCAATATGATGACCACCATTTCGAACCCGGGCTGCAACACGTTCAATGTTAAGACGAACATCACAAAGTCTTACATAAAACATAATAATCTCAAATCCATTTTTGTTTTTGCTTCATGCATTTGACGAATAACATTGCCACCAGCGAGTGTAGTTTCAACTGTAAAGTCCCTCTGATGTGCTTTGCACTCCCTAACTAACTTGATTGCTTCTTTCCCAGCTGATATTTGATGTCGCTCGGGATTTTCACTATCAATTCTGCGCGCCAAGGCATCAGGGTCAATATTTACACTTACAACAAGTCGATCGACAATAAGATTCCGAATTGTACTTTTCCCGCTTCCACTATTACTATATTCCTTAACAAACTCACCTTCACGTGTCTCATAAACAATGTAGGTACCGTTTGCTTTGGCGTCCAATTTGGCTCTGTCTCTAGTTAATCTTATGAACTTACTTAAATCATGGATTAATGCTCCGTTATATTTCAACAACCGGGAAATTTAAAGGCATCATTGTGGATTTGACTGCTTCACCCAGACCAACTTTGTAACAACCCATGAATTTTGCACTCGTTCCTGGCTCACTTATAAACGTAAGGATGTAATCGCATCCTTGAAAGAAATTCTCGTTCTGAATTTTTTGATATTCATTCATAAAGCCATTATAAAAACATTTCAAAAAGGTTTTGTCTCGTAATGAATGTCTTATTAACTTTACTCTTTTGGGATCTAAATCATTTCTTCTCAATATGTCGGACAAATATAGTGAAGCCATGGATTCTCGAAGTGAACACAAAGCCGCAGTTTTATCCGCTGAAGAAGCTGGGAGATAAGACGATGTACAATCGCATCATCTCCTACGCCAAGCAATACGGACGGACCAAATAATAGCCAGCATCAAAAAGACGTTAACCCGGAGCTGCTTCGCGCTGCTCCTGTATAACGTCTTTCTGCCATTCTTGCATAATTAAACTGACAGGCCCGGCAACTGCTTGGATAGCTTCTGCAGCCTACTCTCGATAATGGCTTGCTGTTCAAGCACATCGGACAACATCTCGTACAGCATTTCATTCGTTACCGTGAAGCCGGACTCCGCCTTCAAGCTGCTAAGCTCCTGCCGCTGAGACTGACGCTCGAGCTGGCGTTCTTGAATTTGCTTTGCTTTAAGCCGCTGCGGATCGGCGGGGATGTGGAAGTGGGCTTGCTGCGGTTGCGGGTCACGCTTTTTCGCCATCGGTTATCACCACCTTCATTTGACTGTTACGTTCAAATCCCACCGTTCGCAGCACAAACTCTCCTGGCTCTTCGCTGCTGACCGTGATTGTTCCAACGCCCTCCGTCAGCTTAACCGCTTGCGTCATTCCGTTCATTTCAAGCTGCACTTCCTCGTTAAAAGCAGATTGTATCTGACCTTGCTCATCGGATAAGGTTACGGTTATTGTCATCGTATCCGCTCCGTCATTCGTAATGGTTTGCTTATCAGATGACAGCATAGCGGCAAAGCCAGCCCCATATCTATTCTCCAGCATTTGCCAGCCGCTGCCTTGTTTGAATTCCAAATATTGATTGTAGTACGAACGGAATTCGATCCCATTGACAGAGTCTGCGTATATTCTCGTTCCAGCAACTCTTGCTGGCAATGCACAATTAAAATAGGCATAACCGTTCTCGCCCCTCTGGGCAATAATAAGCCGATTAGGGTTATCATATTGTTTCACAGATAGAGGATACTCTCCCACGGCTAGATTTACAGTTACGTTATTCCAAGCGGATGGGATAGCAGTTGGAATATCTACATACAAATACCCCCATGACGGGAGGTGATAGCCTCCGCCATATATGGTAAACTTCATACCTGCAGCTGCGTTTACAACTGCGATCGTATTATTAATATAGATATAACCGTTTCCGTCATCCGTAATATCTCCTTGCGGTATAACCATCATCCCTTGAAGCCGGGCATTAAGCCCCCAAGGCCGGGTATCGTTTAATGCTTCTTGTTCGATCGCACCGTAATAGCTGCTATATACGGCTATAGCGGATACGGAGGTTATATCGCCCTCGCTCCGTTCGGTGATCACTAGACGAATATAAGCAGCGCTTGCGGCTCCAATAAAAGGTAAGTAGGTAAACGGCGTATACCCGCCGCCCGGGTGGGTGTACACCCGTGTCCATGTCCCGTTATTCAAACTGGCTTCAATATAAAAACCGCGAGGAGCTTGAGCTGCATCCGCTCCGTTAGCCGTTCCAAATGACATTCCTTCGATTCCATGATAGGTTTTACCAAGATTAATAGTTAAAAATTGCGGAAGCTGAACCACGCGGTTTATGCTCCACTGGTTCTCTCCGTCGGCAGCATAATGCACCGTAGGACTGCCGGTAAGATTGCCTCCGGTTACGCTAACCGGTTTGAATTTCGCAATATTGGAGCCTAGTCCGCCTCCCCGCAGATGTCTGCGTTCAACACTGTTGCTCGCCAGCTTGTTAGCTGTAACGGCATTGTCCGCAACTTTCACGCTCGTAATCGCATTTTCGGCTACTTTATCCGCCGTAATCGCGCCATTGGTCAGCTTGCTGCTTGTGATTGAAGCCGGAGCAAGCTTATTCTCCGTTACTGCGCCATCGACAATATGCCCGGCATGAACTGAAGCCGGGGCGATTCTGCTGCCTGTAACTGAAGCTTCAGCAAGCTTATCCGCGGATACAGCACCGAGTCCCAAATTGCTATTCATAACCGCGAATGCAGCAAGCTTGTCGCTCGTTACAGATGCCGCAGCAAGCTTTTCCGATGTAACTGCTCCGCTTGCTATTTTGGCAGCTATTACAGCTCCAGTTGCTAAGCCCCCACTCCCTATTGGCGGCGCATCACCCGGTTCTCCGCTATGCCGATGTCCGCTTGACGGGTGAAACAGCGCATCAATCACTTTGATATTTTCATTCTGCGCAGCGCGACTGACTGTATCGTTAGCCTCAAAGGTGTGCAGATTTGTCGGCAATTTGTTAGGCATCATACTCTTCCCTTTCAATTGGTTTCCAAACCTCAAGCTGCTCCCATGTCATATTCAAACCCTCCAGCTCTGCCCAGGATAGACCTGCCAAGTCCAGCTCCTCCCAGACCAAATAAGTGAACCGGAAGCTGATCTGCAAATGCGCCGGTACAACTTCGCGCAACGCATGCTCGACATCATCCAAATTCGGCGGCAGACCTCGCGTGCCGATAAACGTAATAATAACCTCATATCTAGAGAAGTTTTCCTCCAGTTGAATAACGCCGTTCTCGAAGGAGTCAACCACCTCTTTAATCGTGGCCAGCGTAATCGTACCCGCACCGCGAAGCTTCGTCAGTATAACCGAACGCCGCTGTTCGAATGGCTTGTCATTGTCCGTCGGAATGCCGCAAAGCTCTTCCCATTTCGATAATCCCCATGTTGCAGTTCCGACAAAGAACTGCCTCAACACGTCTTCCATGCGGGTATGAAGAATTTGCAATTCCTCTGCTTCACGGCTGGTCAAATTATCAACAAGCGCTGACTCGGAATAGTAAATAGGCAAATAATCCAACATGTCAGCCAAAATATTACGAGACAACGAAATTCACCGCCCCAGCTATAGCAACCTCATCTGCCTCCAGCGATAAATTGCCGTTAACCCCATTAATACGCAAATCGCTAAAGTCCGCAATCTCATTGATATCAAGCAACAAGCCGAATATCCGGTTATAAGGAACAATATCATGACGGAAAGCAAGCTCCGCTAAATACTCCGTGAGTTGAAGCTGAAACAAGTCGGAAATTTTATCCATTTCAGCTCCCGGGGCTAGCTTAAGCGCAGCCGAAACCCGAAGAGGAACTTCCTTAGCCGGCCAGACCGTTACAGAAGCACCAACCGGACGCCGCGCACCAACAGCATCGGAGACACGTTTAATAATGTCGCCATCAGGAGCTTTCTTATCTTTCGAAAGTATCGTTAGCTTCACTGTTCCATTGCCGGCCCAAACGGGAAATACTTTCACATCGCCAACGCCAGCTACCTCTAGCGCCCACTGGCGGTAATGCCACTCGTTGCCGCTTGTGGCTGGACGCCGTACCCGGTCGTAATACCGGTTAAGCAGCGATTCGTCGCTTTCGGTATCCGTCCCGTTATCGAACGGTTCCGGGTTCGTAACCGCCACAACTCCCGACAACGAGCCAAGCATCAGCTTAATCCGCCCGGCTGCAATATTCCCGGCTGCTCCCCCATTGGCCGCATAAGCTTTCACAGCCGCTTTGCCTTGCTGAATAATTCCCGGCTCAGCCGTTATGAACGTAATCGGGGTTTCCTCATCGGTTGAAACCGCTGTGCCTACGGGGATCGACACATTCTCATTGCCGTTGAATACGACAATCCCTGCCGCCTTTACGCTTTCCAGCCGGAATACGCCAACCTCAGCAGCTCTCATATCCAAAAAAACGGAAGGCTGCTGAGAACCGGCAAAACCAAACCGCAGCACATTATCCAGCTGAATATAGGCTTGCGCCAGTTCAATAGCTACTGGCGACAACAGGTCAAAGGTAACCGACCCCTGTCGTCTGTCCAGACTGTCCGGCGAGGCTGCCAGCATCCGATCCAGAATGGATCTCTTCGTTTCTTGCTCGAACATGTTACATGCTCACCTCCTGCTCCATAACGCCCTCGGATGTTGTTACTGCAAACGATGCGAACAGCTTATCGCCGACTCGTTCAATCTGGAATTGCCCGACGGATTGAATTCGGTCATCAGCCAGCAACGCCTCCGATATAACACGTTTGATTTCGCTCTTCAGCAGCTGCTGGGATATGTCCTGCCCAAGCAGGTCATTCAGCTCACAGCCGTATTGGCCGTTGTAAATCATATAGCGATAACGAGCCGTTTCGATTGCCTTGCGGATCGACTGACGCAGTGCATCCACCCCGTCGATCAACCGTTCCTCCACTTCGCCTGTATCGAAATTAAGAAGATAAGTGCGGGACGGACTAGCTTTCGGAGCAACGGCATCATACCGTTCCTCCCGACTCTGCAGCGGAGATAATGCCATTAATACATCACCGCCCGATCCAAAATAATGTAGGTTTGCCCCTGATTGATACCTGTAACGATAACTCGTTCACCCTTCTTCAGTTCGTCGAGAAATTCCAGTTCCGCTGTCTCGACCTTGAACTCGGCGGTATCAAGACCGAAGGAATTAAAATCAAACGTTGTTACAGATGCATTAGCAAGAACCATATTGTAGTTCATACTTACACTAGTCGATGAAATCTTACCCTTATCCTTGCTCGTCAGCGTCACACTGCGTATATGCTTCGTCAGCGATTTCGCAACAATCAAATCATCCTTCTCCAGCTCGATATTCATATGATCCACTTTAATCTTCAGCTCCGGAGCGTCGGCAGTCACCGTCGCCAGCTCGAACGTAATATCGGTATTATGACCGATAGCGCGGATCAACTGAACGAGCTGGCTTGCTCCCGAGCCTTCAATGCGCTCCATGCTATTGCGCCCCCTTCTGTTCCTTGTATTCCATCTTCGGCAGATCGTCGGTTGCCGATAGCGTCAGCGACATCGTGTGGCTGCTCTTCTCATAGCGGTGCTCGTCGGCAGATACATAATAGCCGCCGACAATTCCCGTCAGCTCTTCCTTCACATAAATGCAGGAGCCGGCGATTACATCCGGGATGCCTAAGCACTCGATTCTCGCTTCGTCCTTGATCATCGCCAAATCCTTCAACAGCTGCTTGGCACGCTGCTCCATTTGCGATTTCGTCATATTCTGTCCCGGCTTCTCCAAATGCTGCATCACACCATACAGCTTAATAACCTCGCCGTCCTTGGCAACAGCCGAAAGCTCCTTTTTCTTCTCGTCGCCGCCTGCTATCTTCACTTGCGTGCGCGTCTCTTCAATCGACTGACTGTAGCTCGCCGTCAACAAATTGACGCCATTCTCCAGCACCCACTTCTTTTTCTGCTGCTTGCGGGCCAATAATTGCAGCTTTCCTTCCTTTGAAGAAAGAAAAAACCGCTCGCCATTCTGTTTCTCTGATTCCGTCAGCGCTGTCACCATCATTTCAAATAGCGTTTTGTCGCGAAAAACCAGCTTCGGAATAACGAACTTCGTGTCGTGCACCTCACCAAGCGGTATAGAAAATTCATTACACAGCTTCTTGATAATCGCAGCGGCCGTTTGCCCGCGAAAAATTTTTGTATCCTTGTTTTTGGTCAAATAAATGTTCTCGTCGTACGCCGTCAACGTCATTTGACCGCCGGAGTCCATGGAATCGGCGAATAGCACACCGCGAAATAGCTCCTTCTTCCCATCCTCAACCAGCCGCAGCTCGGCGCCTTTCTGGAATGCAATCAACGGCTTGCGCAGATCGCTAGTATTGGAGACCTGCACCGTCAGCTTACGGGCTGCCTGCATAACATCGCCGCTCCAGCTCACGGACTTCACGATATGATCCAGATGCGCCTCTTGCTTGGCGTCCTTATAGATCACGCTCCAGCTCATGCCGGGATCACCAGCTTTTGACCGGGAATGAGCCGGTTCGGATCTTTGCCGATTGCGGCTTGATTCGCTGTGTAAACCTCGCGCCATCTGTCGCCGTTGCCTAAAGTGCGCTGAGCGATTTTCCATAATGTATCGCCCGGAACGACAATATACGAGGCTGGCGGCGTTCGCAGCTCAGGACGCTTCTCCTCCGCGATCACCATCGCTTTGCCGGAGCCTGATGTCTCCACCTCGCGAAATTCCACGGACTTATACGCCTTCAGCTCCAGCTCATAATACACATCGCCGGGATTGCCGGCGCGCTCGCTGTACTGGAAGGAGCGGATGGTTGTCAGCCCTTTAATCGCGGTTCCGGTAATATCGAGACGAATTGGCTTGCGAGTCGCCATCCATAGCTCGATTCGCTCCACGGCTTCCCACGGGGGAGGCAGATTCTCATATTCACAATAGCCGGGGTGATAGTCTCGCGGGAAAAAAGAGCCAAAAGCATATTCCTTTAAGGAAGGCTCGCCAATAATCGTATACTCGCCAAGCTGCGTGACCTGAACATCCTCGTAGCCATAGGAGCTTTTTACCGATACCTGCTCCGGATTAACCGGCAGCTGCAGCCACGCCTTCTCATCCGCCGTTTTCAGCCAAAATTGCAGCTCCGCCATTACGCCATCAGCCCTCCCGCCGACTTAATTTCGCGGGCTAACGCTCTTGCAATCGCGTCGATATCCGATTCATGGCGGACATTAAATGTATTGCCCGTAATCGATATCGATCCGCCTCCGCTGCCCCCTTGTGAAAACTGTCTATTCTCGCTGGCGGTCATTATCCGCTCGCCTTTGTGCAGCCGGGCCATCATCCCGTCATACGGCACGTAATCCATGCCATGATATTTGCTTGTGGGAGGGCCGCCAGCGCTTGAAATCGTTGGCCCGCTATATGTCCCTTGCGTTGTCACCGTTTGACTTACATTGGCATCAAGCTGCGCCTTCTTGTCGTCGTCAAACAGACTGAACAATCCTGACAGCTTCTCCGTTACCGTGTTGATAACGCCCATAATCGTATCAATGTGCTTCTTGACTAGATACGTCACGCCAGCGATTGCTGCGCCGATGATAGCGGCTATCAGAATAATGGGCCAGAAGGCAGCTAAGGTTGCGATCGCTGTAGCGACCATAGCCGGCCCGTATGCAATCATGAGAAAAGCTACAACTGCACCTAGAGCACCTATTGCAATTTCCGAATTTGCTGTCAGCATCTCGGCTAACCAGGCAATCGCATTGCCAATCGGAAGCAACAACTCACCAATAGGCGCTAGAGCCGTTGTTATTCGATTCTGCAGCATCGTCCACTTATCGCCAAACGTCTGCACGCTGGCAGCTTGCTGGCTAATTGCGCCGTTCGACTGAGCCATCGCTCCCATCACACCGCTGAAATCAATGGAGTTACCCCCAAGCGCCTTTACCATATCGGCGCTTACTCGTTCGCCAAAGTACATCGAAGCAATGGATAGGGCATCCGTTTCGGTTTTAGCCGATCTAATCTTGGCGGCAATCGCAGCAAAGCCCTCGCCGTAAAAGTCCTTCTTCATCGCTTCCTGCAGCGGGTTCAAGCCTTCATTCTGCCATTTCGACATCAGCTCCATCGACTGTTCGAAGCTGAGTCCCATTTGCTTCATTGGCGTTCCTAGCAGCCCCATGCTTTTCATCAAATCGCCCATGTTCGAGCCGCTCGCCCGGCTCGCGGCAAAAAACTTATCCATCCATTCCGTACTGGCCTCCGGCTTAATATCCCAAGCGGCCATCACCTTCGCAACGGAATCCGCCGCTTGAGCGCTGTTCGAGCCGCTTAACCGGGAAGCATCAAGTACCGTTTTGGTCATCACGCGCAATTTATCGCCAGTAAGTTGCGCATTGCCTCGCAAATTCCCCATCACGGCTGCGATCTCATTCAAGGATTGCGGTGTTGTTCCCCCGAGCTCGCGCAGCTGCTTGATCATCGCTCCCATTTCCGCTGGCGGAGCCATCGAAGCGGCGCGCAGTGTTTCCACCGCTGTGCTGAACGTTTTGGCCGCTTCCAGTGATTGATCTTTCAGCGAGCCAAACACGTTTCCGGCTGCGCCAATCATCGATATCGTCCGATCCTTCTCTTCATCGGACAACTGATGATACGGCATAATGCCCGCCTTATCCCGAGATGTTTGCAGCTTTGTAAGCCTGTTGGAAGCGTAAGAGGCAACGGCTGCCGTTTTCAGCTTTGCTCCCATCCATTTCTGGCTTAGTCTGGCGCTAATATCGCCTGATGCCATCTGCTGGGCAGCGCTTGCGATTCCTCCAACCGGATCGCGCTTCACGCGAACATGCTTGCGTTCATCAATCAAATGCTTTTGTGCTGCTTTCTCTAGCGGATTGTAATTTTTGCTTAGCAGCTCACTTCCCGTCGATTTACTGGCGGAAAGCGCCCCCAACTGCTTCGTTATGCTAGTGAAACCACCGGATATTTGGCTTTTCTTCATGACCTTATGCAAATCTTTAAGCCCGCTAGTTAAACTAGCCAAATACTTAAGCTCTGATTTGCTCATATTTTTCTGATTCCCGCCTATCGAGAGAGAACTCATACCTGCTCACCTCCGTTCCAAGCCGCAGCTTCACGGCTTCATCCTGCGGGCAGCCCGCTGCTCCTCTTTGCGCGCCTTCTCTTCCTCCTCCAGCTGCAGCATCATCGAAGCGTACATGAAACGCTTCACATTCTCATCCTTGTTGAACATCGCGTCTGGAGGAATATGATGGCGCTGAAAAATAAGATGCAGCAGAAAGGCCTCGCCGCCCGCTTTGATCAGTTTTTTATTTCATCCTCATCGTTGTTGAAGCCGCTGATCTCAAGTATTTCCGCAGACAGCTTGGCGATTTCGCCGGCCAGCAGAACGCCAAGAATCGCTTCTGTTGGTGTGCCGTATTTATCAGTCAGCTCTCTTGCCGACCAATCTGGAATCAAGCATGCTTTCTGAATGACTAACGCACCGAACTGCTCCTCGTCGAGCACCTTCTCCCGCTTCTGGCCTTTCCCGATATAATGCGTGCATTGCTCCTGAATGCGGTTAATCGTTTTCCCGTCAAGCGCCTGAATTTGAAATTCCACATCAAGACGCTTCATCGGCACATCCTTCTTCGGCTTGCTGTCCGCTCCAAGCAACGCCTGCAATACTACACCTTGTCTATTGTCTGTAGTAATCATTAATAGTCAGCTCCTTCTACTTAATTGATTTATATACTGCGCCGGAATGGCAGCTCCACTCCGGCGCCAGCAATAGGCATAACGTCTATTCCGCCGTCAATTTATCCATCAGCTCGTAGCCAGTGAAATTAAATGGCAGCTCCTCTTCCACAATCGATCCGACCTCAAAATGCATCAGCGGCACCTTGTCGAAGGTTACTCCCTTCAGTCGAACGCGGTATGCGCCATACGATTCCGGATCTTCCAGCTTCAGAATCAACTCTGTCGTAAACGTGCCTTTGCTGTCATCGGCAATTTGCCCGATGAGCTCGACGAATTCGGACGTCACCTTATAGCCGGTAATCGTTCCCGAGCCGCTGAGTCCGGTCACCTTATGCGCCGTCCAGCGCGTTCCGGCACGCTTGATTTCTTCCTTCGTAATTTCCACATTCGCTTCCGCCGATTTCACATTTGTCAGCCATCTGCCGTCGTAATAGACGTAGCCGTAAGTACCGTTAATGACGCGAGTTGAATCCAGCACAACAAATCCCTCCTAAATTTAGTTAAAATCGAATCTCCGTTAAACTTTAATCGTTAACAGAATCCGCTCCATGCTGTCGATCTCGGTGAAGCCAATCAGCAAGTACACGGTATCGCCTTCGGACTTCCGTTCCGGATCAAGCGTAACCGCAATGTCAGTCAGCACATTGTTCAGCTCAAGCCGCTCAAGATAAGCCTTCACTGCAGCGATCAGCGCCGCTTGACCGTCTGCATTATTGTCCAGCTTGCCGATATAGGACTCGGCAGCCGCTTTCGGAATATCGGTCGCAATCGCTTGACGGGCGCGGATTGCGCGGATTTTGCGGCCGCTGGTAACCAGCCCTTGCTCTACCTTTACCTTCTCGCCGTCATGCACAAGCACAAGCGAGCCTTGCTGAAGCGAGCGGTTGATCTCGCTGTTCTTCAATCGTTTATTCACGTCATTCGCCCGAACCGGGCTGTAGGTAATCGACTTATTGATCGCTGTCCCCGCGATCAAGCCGGCAATATACGGCGCATAACTTGCGGAGCTGTACGTTCCTCCATTAATGACAGCACCCGTAACCAAATTCACGACATAATCGTCGGCCAGATCAACGCTGCGCTGATTGCCGGTGTCAATCGACGAATCATCCGTTAGGCTTCCGCCAAATACAGTGATGAAATGCTTGCCCTCGTCCTCACGGCTGTCCTTGCACCAAAGCTGCGCAGCCGAACGTTCATCCGCCGACAGCAGCTCCGGATAAACAAATACGTTAAATTGTCTCGTGCTGAAAGCGTCGCGAATGCCAGCATATTCCGCAGCAGATACGGTATCGCCGGCAATCGCCGGTACGGTATACACCAGTACCTCCTTCGCTCCGCCTTGCAGCACCAGCGAGATTGGCTCGACTGCATCTGCGCCAAACAGCTGTATGGCCTCAATCTCCTTTTCAACCGTATAAAACTGTCCTGCAATCGCCGTACCCTCATACTCGAATAACGGCAATGCCACTACCCCTCTTGCGCCGCCTTTTATTTGTGCCGCCGCAGCTTCTACGAAATTGATGTACAGCCCCGGACGCACCGGCAGGCTGATTGGATCCCATGTACCGCCCATTAATTCATGCCACCCTTCAATCGAATTGTTGTACGCATTTCAACCTTCTCCATCTTCTCCTGCTGCTCGAACACAATCGGCTCGCGCGAGCGCACCGTTAGTACGGCGCTGCATGCCCGCAACCCGCTTTCGAGTTTAATCGGAGCATTCAAGCTGATCGACTCTACACGTTCATTCCATACAGGCTCGCCGCTAACGGCTCTTGGGCGCTCGTTCATCACATACCTGCTGACTGCTTCCATCCATAACACTACGGTTTCCGCAGTCTCCGCATACGTGATAATCTCGAACTGCCGTTCTATTGCCGTGTAGCTTCTCGTTTCATTGCGCCGCGTTTCTTGCTTGAAGCTTACAGTAAACTGTCCGCTCGCCGGCGCTTCCGGCTCCTGATAGCGATGAACCGTTGCGGCTGGAAAAATTTCAAGTAACAGCTCCGCTAGCCTTACGATTTCCCCAGATACAAACATCCTTGCACTCACCTGCCATCCGTGTGAACCATTGTTCATTTGCTTGTTGGGCACCCATTGAACATTTGATCCCTCGCTTCTAACATTTGATCAGTTGACATTTCGGATTATAGGCTTAGCGGCAAACAGCGAAAAGGATGAACTTTCTTCACCCGGGGGGTGAAAACAGTTCATCCTTCTCACGCGGCATATCTATTTGTTATAATAAAACCAGTCTTATTGATGATAGATTCGGAGGAATTGTATGGAGTCAATCCGTGTCATGCTGGTGGATGATGATCCGTTCTGGCGGAGCCATATAGGGATGGACCTCGCCGTCGAGCCAGACATTCAAATGGTCGGAGTTGCAGCAACTAAAGAAGAGGCTGTAGCGCTTGCCATTCAAGAATTGCCGGATGTCATCCTGATGGATATCAATCTCACCGGCAACAATCTTGACGGTCTGGATGCGGCAGAGCAAATTTTGCGTGATGAACGCACAAGGTCTGCCATCGTCATAATGCTAACCTCAATCACCGAGTCTGAAGTCATCTTGCGTTCCTTCAGGCTTGGCGCAATGAATTATATTAACAAATCCAGCTATCAGGATATATTGCTGGCCATTCGCGAGGCTACCTGCGGCCGGGCTTCCATTCATCCTGACGCTGCCCGCGCCATGCGCAATGAGGTTCAGCTTATGGAGCTGTCGTCAACGGAGCGTGAAGTTTTCGATCTCCGTCAGAATGGGCTCAGCAAGCGTGAAATTTCGGAACGGCTGCACAAGTCAACCAACACGATTAAATCGCAATTGCGCAGCATTAAGAATAAGCTAACCAATTTCAAAATGGATTAGTTCGGCAACTTGTATCAAGCTGTCTGCTCATGATTCGATTCTTTGAGTTCATTAAGCTCAGCAACTTGAATACGTTCTGACGGTTTAAATTTATGGCGTGGAAAATGCAGCCGGAATGTCGTTCCCTTCCCCAGCTCGCTGGCAGCGACCGTAAGCTTGCCTCCATGCTTAGCCATCACGCCGCGGCAATAGGTTAACCCTAAACCGTAATTCAAGGCGTTTTTTTTCGTCGTGTAGAAGGGCTCGAAAATACGGGACAAATCCTCAAGCGTAATTCCTGCGCCATTGTCGATCACGTCAATCCGCAGCTCCCGCCTCGCATACGAGGTGTGCAGTCTGATTTCTCCGCCCTCGCCCGATATGGAGTCCAGCGCATTGCGAATCAGATTCGACAGCGTTTCCTTTAGATGCACCTCATCGCCAATAAGCTTTCCATACGTTTCATACGAAGTCGTTAGTCGAACCGCTCTGCTCTCTGTTAGCGGACGAGAAGAAGCTGTTACTGCTTCAATCAGCTCTCTTATTTCCAGCGTGCTTACATCCAGTTCAATATCTTCCGCTTTTTCTTTAATACGATTCACCATATGGAGCAAATGCGAGGTTAAGCCATGAATCTGGCTAATCGTTTGCACAGCATGCTCCTGTTTGCCTGAAGCCAGAAGCTGTACGCTTTTCTCCGCCAAATAATCGACTTTCTGGATCTCATTCTTAATCGAATGGTTCAGTATCGTAACTCCCATCGTCAGCGTTCGGATAGAGTAATCAAGCCGTTCCCGTTCAATTCGCAGCTTGAGGCCGAATATGCCGTAACGGATGGAGAAAAACAGCATTGCGGCAAACAAAGCAAATATGATGACTACATTCGCCTGCCACACCCCATTGCTGCGCAGCTCGAATGTCCACCAGCCCAATTGCAAATAATCCATTCCCAAGTAATCGGATACATAAGCCCAGAGCATCACGACAGGAAGAACTAATGTCCTTCTCTGGCTATTGCCGCGCGCACTCTTGCGCTCACGCACATAAGCAAGCATATAGAACACACAGCCGAAAGCGACAAACAAACCGTCCCATAACCGGAATAAATGAAGCTCGAATGTGTTCCACGGCTCGTTAATCAAATGATTGCCAAACAACACAGCCATCCCAACGAACAATAGAATGGTCCATCCCCGTTTCCATGCAAGCGATATTTTCTCATTCAGCAATAGTCCGCTCATGCAGAATACATAAGGCAATACATAGAAGTACAAGTTCATAGCGACCACAGTAGATAAATAGAGCAATCGGCTTAACAGCTCAGGCAGCCAAGCAGCATCTACGAAATAAGGCATTATGGTCAAATGCATGCTGAACGTGTAGCTGGCCATCCCTCCTACAAGAAAGGTTTGCGCGATCCAAAAGTTCGAGGTCGTGCGACGGAATAAGAAAAATATCCCCAGCGACCACATGGAGAGAAACATCAAGATATACAGAAACTTCACTATTCTGACCCCTTTAAGCTTGGATTACCTGCTCCCTCTTATCTATTCCCTGAGCCCAACCGTTATTCCTTTACTTTAGAACGTCTTATTCCTCAGAAAGAAGGTGACAATGGCATGCGTTCGCCCAACGGCAATCCGCTCATAACATGCACCGATGCCCCGTACTCTCTCAATTATTTGATCTATACATGGAAACTCATCGATGTTGCAAACTTCAAGACCGTATGGCTGGAGCTATGGAACGATTGGGTACGTCGGCTAGCAGATGGTCGAATGGACCATGGGTAGGGTGTATTGATCACGTTAATACAAGGAACAAACAGAGCAGCTCTGTTTGTTCCTTAACGCATGCCTAATTTTACATCTCCTATTCACCGGCTTCTTCTTAATGGATCTACTTAGCAGTACTCATAGAAAAGACGCCACCTCTACAGGTAGCGTCCGCAATCACTTCTTTGCCTTATAAAACTCATGATACAGCTTCATCAACGCCCGTTTCTCAATCCGGCTGACATAGCTCCGCGAGATGCCCAGCTCCTTCGCGATCTCCCGCTGCGTCCGCTCGTCTCCGCCGTGGATGAGACCGAAACGGCCGATGACGACCTCTTTCTCCCGGTCACCCAATATATCGAGATTCTTGTATATTTTCGATTTCTCGATCTTGAGCTGCACTTTATCCGCCACATCGTCGGCTTCCGTGCCGAGGATGTCGATGAGCGTAACTTCGTTGCCTTCCTTGTCCGTACCGATAGGATCGTGGAGCGACACGTCCTTGCGCGTCTTCTTTAGACTGCGAAGGTGCATAAGTATTACGTTCTCGATACAGCGTGCCGCGAACGTCGCGAGCTTTGTACCTTTGCCGGTCTGGAAGCTTTCGATCGCCTTGATGAGGCCGATCGTTCCGATGGAGATCAGATCCTCGAGATCCTAAGTCATTTATTAAAGCCTCGCTTCGACTTGTTGTGCAGTCTCATCCAACGTACGCAAGCCTTATATGAAGTTCGTGTTCCTCAGACCCAGGGAAGTGTCCCTGTCCCTGACGCTCGTTCGATTTATATGGCATGAATCTGCGTTGATTGTGAAGCGCAGTCTTCCGCCGTTACCGTAACTTTGATGAGGCCTGCGCCCGTTGGACGTATGACCGCTAGCACTCTGCCGTCGAACGTTGTGCGCTCGGTATCGAAGAAGTTTTCCTCGGACTTCGGATTAGCGCTGCCGAAGCCTTGCAGGACAGCTGGTCCTTCCACCTTGATCGCCACTTTGCGGTCAGCGGTGTTGTATACATGTCCATGCTCGTCCACCAAACTGATCGTCACGAACGACAAGTCGCTATCAGAAGCAGAAATTTCAGTGCGATCCGCCTCAACTTTCAAAGTGACGGCGCCACTCGCCGAACGAAGCGTCATCCGTCCGATTTCTTCTCCCTTCGCGTAGGCTACCGCTACGATTTTGCCAGACTCGTATACCGTATCGAACTCCGCTTTAAAGCGTTGCTCTTCGCCAACGGCCGCTCTTCCTTCCGATTGGCCGTTCACCAGAAGCTCGACTTCCTCAGCGTCGGCATAAACTTCTACCTTGACTGGCTTCCCTTCGTAACCGTTCCACGACCAGCTCGATACGGAATCGCTCCAGCTCCACATCGACAAAATCGCCTCTTTGTCATAATACTCCGGCCGTTGTACCGCAATGTATGGATCCTTGCGAAGTCCGAACACGATTTCGCGATAATACGAAACCGGCCGACGGTGCCCGGTAATATCAATATCTCCTACCCAAGCTGCTAGCCAAGGATATGCGCCAAAGACGCCCCCAGCCATTTCACTCGGATCATAGGTGACTTTTCCTATCCCAGCTTCCCCAAGATAGTCCCAGCCTGTCCAAGTAAAGTCACCGATAACGTGACTGTTCTCCTTCACCAGCTTCCAATTCTTATCGATACTCGATGCATAAGTTTCTCCGCCAACGATCACACGGTTCGGGAAAAGCTCTATATCATTCAAATAACGTCCGTCCGCATAGTTATATGCAGCGATGTCCACATACGCGAACGATTCTGTCGTTTTTGCCGTAGCTAAGTCACTTGAGGCGATCGCGTCCAAGATGTCTTTCATATTGTTCATCATAGTATTAATACCTTCATTACTGTCCTGAGCGCCGACACCATTTTGCTTCATCTTCTTGAACTCTTCCATAATGGCAACCATGAAATTAATGGAATTCGTTACAAAGCGGGTATTGTCTAGCGACCGAACCTTCTCCGCCAGCTTCCGTCCCCACACGGAATCGATCGCACGTCCTGTCTCCGGAATTTCATTGCCGATTGAATACATAATGACAGATGGGTGATTGTAATTTTTGTTGACCATCGCTTCGATATCTTTCTCCCACCATACCGGAAAATGAAGCGCATAATCGTAATCGGTCTTCGTTGAAGTCCACATATCATAACTCTCGTCCATAACCAGCATTCCGTGGCGGTCGCAGGCATCCAGCATCGCTTTGCTTATCGGATTATGCGAGCTTCTCAGGGCATTGAAACCCGCTTCCTTGAGAATTTCGACACGGCGCTCTTCAGCCCGATCAATCGTTGCTGCCCCGATTACGCCATTGTCATGATGAATGCAAGCGCCGCGCAGCTTCACGACCTCACCGTTAATGCTAAGTCCTCTGTCGGGATCAATAGATAACGAGCGAATGCCGAAAGTATTCGTCTCCTCGTCGATCTGTTCCTTATCGGCCACAAGACGAGTCCTGCAGCTATATAAATTCGGCTGCTCCACGCTCCATAGCTTGGGCGATCTGACATAGACACGTTGGCGAAGCGTAGCGCTTTCCCCTGCGAATAGCGTAATAGGCGCAACGTCACTGGCCACAACTTTCCCGCCTGCATCCACAATTTCCGTCTGAACATTCACTGTACGGGTGTGAATCCCTTCGTTCTCGATGACAGTTGCCACGGCAACTGCTGCACGGTCACCCGTAATATCCGGGGTGGATACCTTCACACCATCAAGGGCGATATGAATCAAATCTCCGACGATAAGCTTCGTATTTCGATAAATACCGGCACCTGTATACCAGCGGGAGTCTTTATAATTCATCGTAACAACTTTGATTTCGTTGTCTACTCCGTATTTGAGAAAACGGTCTGCTTTAATGTAAAAATTCGTATAGCCATTCGGACACTGCCCGGCAAAATCGCCGTTGATATATACCATCGCATTAGCATATACACCTTCAAATTCGATCGTTACTCTTTTTTCCATATATTCGGCAGGTACAAAAAACGTCTTTTTGTAGTCGTATTCACCTTCAGGAAAATAGCCAACGGCATTCAGATGTTTGCCGGGATCGCTTCCAGCCTCAGGCTTCTGACGTTTTCTTTCGATCATCTCGTCATGCGGCAAAGTAACAGGCTTTGGCTGCACCGGCGCACTCGTCATTTCTGAAAAAAAGCCGCTTTTTTTGCCTACTGTCCAGTTATCGTTAAAAGAAACTCGAATCATCTTTAGCATCCTCTTTCTCATCATAGTATTAGACACCCCATTTGGGGTCTCGTTCTCAAATCTGAACTGCTATTGCTTCTTCACGATTTTGCGTCCCGTACGTTTCTCTACGACCCGCAGCATCGAGCTTACGTTATGTCGCAGTCGCCTCTGGTCGATTTTCCCTTCGCGAACTCCGTTTATGATCGGTGTAACGAATGTGTTATCCGTAGTACCAGGAGTCATCCAGCCGTTTCCTGCTTGAATGGCCGCAACTACATCTGCCGTATCATATGAATTCCAATCGGTCATAACGAATCCTTCGAAGCCGAACTCCCGGCGGAAAATTCCCTGAATCATTTCCTCATCCTCGGCCGTGAATACTCCGTTCACTGCATTATATCCAGTCATGATAGAATCCGGTTTATGAACGCGGATCGCTACTTCGAACGCCTTCAGGTAAATCTCGCGAAGCGCGCGTTCGGTTACGATGCTGTTATTCCGTTTTCTTGCAGACTCACAATTATTGGCTACGGTGTGCTTCAGGCAACTGGAAACGCCATTTTCCTCAAGACCCTTGCTTTGATTTCCCGCCATAATGCCTGTCAAGTAAGGATCTTCACTGAAATATTCAGGATGTCTGCCGTTGAGCGGATTCCGGTGGATGTTCATGCCGGGAGCCAGAATCATATGAATATTGTTCTCTTTGGCCTCTTCCGCGATGACCCGGCCAATGTCGTAAGCCAATTGCGGATTGAAGGTTGCGCACACCGTATTGCTGCAAGGCATTCCGATATTCGGCTTCACAATATTGACGCCGTTATTTCCGTCGGCAACGGTATATTCAGGCATATCGTATTGATCGATCGAGTAAATCCTTCCTGCTTCGCCTTTCTCATGCATCCCCCAGCCGTGGGAGGCGCACACACTTAAACGCGCGAGTTCTTCCACGCTCATTCCGTGGACGATCTCTTCGACTTCATCCGGTACCGGGTAGCTCTTTCTTTGTGCTTTCGTCGATAGTTTTGTGACGCCTTCCTTAACTCCTGAATATTTCCCGCTCGGGAATGCCGGATTTTGCTTGGATAACACTTGAATAGCTACAGGAGGCTGCATCGCATTTTCTACTTGTGCCAACATTTCATCCTCAAATGCCAACTCGTCAACCAAAGTCGCTAGTTGAATCGATTGACCTGCATAAAATTTGTAGCTGCCCTTCTCAATAATCCATTGAGCATTCTCCGCATCATAAGACGAGAGGGATTCTTTGCTGATCTCGATAATTAGGTTATCGGCTTCGCCAGGCTGCAGCAAAGCCGTTTTCGCAAAGCCAATTAACCGTTTGTCGGGTTGCTCCAATTTACCTTCGGGAATACATGCATAAAGTTGGACAACCTCTTTTCCAGCAAATCGACCTGTATTTTGCACGTTAACATGAAGCTTCATTCCATCTAATTGATAGGACAATGCAAAGCTCGTGTAAGAGAGTCCGTATCCAAAACAATAGGCAACCGGCTTGTTAAACGTTTCGAAATAGCGATACCCCACGTAAATGTCTTCTTCATAAACGGTATCAATAAAATAAGGGAAGTCCGTAGATAAAACGGGTCTTCCGTCCGTAGCTGTATAAAAATTCGCGCTAGCCGGAATGTCGAAATAGTCGAGGCTCCATGTGTCGGGCAACTTGCCAGAAGGATTGACTCGTCCATCCAATAGTTCAACCAATGCTCTTCCGCCCAACATGCCTGGGAACCCGCACCACAATACCGATTGAACCCCGTACTTGTCCGCCCAGCGCATATCGATGGGATAACCCGAATTGATAATGGCAATAACGTGACGATAACGGCTGGTCATGCTTTGGATACTAGACTCTTCTTTCTCCGTCAGGTAATACCCTCCGGGGATCGGATTATTGTCCAGGTTTTCGCTTGAACCTCGGCTGATGACGATTACCGCGATCTCTGCAAATTCGGTTAACTCAAACTGGCTGTACTCATCAATGGCGCGAAGCAGCCGAATGCTATACCGGGGATTAATTCTTCCCGCTCCTGCCGCCCCGACGCGAAACTCAGATGCACCTACAACTTGTATTTGGCTGGACGGAGAAATCGGAAGCAACTGATTTTCGTTTTTCAACAAGACGATGCCTTCTCTCGCCGCTTGCAAAGCCACCTCCTCATGTTCGGCATACGCGGGATCTGGATCGGTTTTCGGCATTGTCTTTACCGTAAAGTCTTGCGATTCCATCATTTTCCCGTCTATATCCACAAAGCCTTCCGCGTGCAAGATATACTCCTGACCATACTCTACGAAATAGTCCCGCACAGGAATACCTAGCATCTGCAGGCCACCAGCGATTTCTATAGACTTCAATACGCCTTGGGGCAACTCTTGCCCATTGCACGTAATCGTTCCGTACACGGTCTCATCCATCCGTTTCGAAAAAGTGACAACGAAACAGCCCGAGAATTGCGGCTCCAGCATATAGAATTGGCCGTCGACATCGTCAATATGATATTCGAGTTCGCCCCGTACGAGGATACGTGCCGGTTCAAGCTTCCCGGCATTCGGATCATAATGAACTTCTTCCCCATTGGCTGCCGCAATTAGTGCGTTAAAAAGCGACACTTTATCAGCGGTGCTCTGACTAATGAGGATTTGTAAGCTTACGCTTTTAATTAAATTCAAAGTCGAATCCGTTAACAGTTCTGGCACCGTGTCTGTTATAAATTTAAGTGCCTCAGCGTTCTCCAATAATTCGCCTAACGTAGAATCCAATGAATATCGTTTTTCGGTCATATGAATCTCCCTCCGTCAAATCGCTTTATATACTTCCCCTTCGGTTACTCCAATTTCCTCCTAGATCTATCCTATCGTTTTATTATTCTTTAACAGCTCCTGCTGTCGCCCCTTTGACAAACCACTTCTGGAAAACAGGGAACATTAGAAGCATCGGCAGGATGCCGACAAAAGCAACGGCCATTCGCACGGTAGCTGACGGCAGATCCGCGGTTGTTAAGGCAGTACCCACATTGTTTTGCTGGAGGAACCTAATATTCTCATTAATGTTATTCAGTATCGTCTGAATACTTTGTATATTGCTGTTGGTAGATAGATAATACATCCCATTCGTCCAATCATTCCAATAGGTGAGAGCAGCCGTCATTCCGACTGTGACGAGCATCGGTACAGACAGAGGAATCGATATTTTGTAGAAAAGCTGGAATTCCGTTGCTCCGTCGATTCGAGCGGATTCAAGAAGCGCACCTGGCACCGTGTACTCAAAGTAATTTTTTAACATGACGACGAAATAGGCGTTCATCAGCAAATTCGGGAGAAGCAAACCAAAAATAGTATCTTTGATATCGAAGATTTGCGTATAGACAATGTAGGTCGAAGTCAATCCTCCGTTAAAGAGCAACGTAAAGGTCAACACGAACATGAGAATACGCCGCCCCGGCAGATCATACTTGCTGAGGGTGTACGCAAGCATCGCCGAAATCATCACGCCGACTAACGTACCGACGGCGGTGACGGAGATGGATACCAGATACCCATTGCCGATTAATTCCCACTGCTCGGCAATATATCGGTAAGCTTCGAGAGAGAACTTTTCCGGGAAGAAACTGTACCCGTTCTTAAGCGCCGATGCTTCGTCCGTAAATGACGATACGAGAAGAAGTACAAATGGTGCTAAAGACAGAATGGCTAAAATGATCATGCAGATGTGTCCGGCAATGGACCATTTTTTATCTTTATTTTCAATCATTATTAATCGCTCCGTCCTCAGAATAATGAATCTTCTTTGCTGTATTTGCGCATGATTGTATTTGTAATGACGATCAATACAAATCCGACCACCGATTGATAAACCCCTGTTGCTGTAGACATCGTGACATCGCCAAGCTTCATTAATGCCCGGAATGAATACGTATCGATCGTTGTCGTTACGTCATATAGCGCACCTGAATTCATCGGAACTTGATAAAATAATCCGAAATCGGAGTAGAAGATTCTGCCGATAGCCAGTATCGTCGTTAGAATAACGACCGGCTTGAGGAGCGGCAGCGTAATATGAATAATTTGCTGCAGCTTCGATGCACCATCGATTTTGGCAGCCTCGTAATAATCAGTGTTTATCGTGATGATTCTCGCCATGTAAAACAGCAAGTTGTACCCCATACCCTTCCAGATATGAATAAACAATAGAATGAATGGCCAATATTCTGTTTCCGAGTACCAGGAGACAGGTTCGATACCCAGCGGTTTCAAGATGGAATTATTGATAAATCCGTTCTCGCTGCTTAGAAACGCGAATCCTAGATACCCCACAACCACCATCGAGATAAAGTAAGGAATCAATACCGCAGACTGATAAACCTTGGCAAGCTTTTGGCTGATAATCTCATTGAAAAGAATCGCGACAATGATTGAGAAAACGGTCCCCACCACGATAAACAAGAGATTATACATAATCGTATTTCGTGTCATCATCCATGCATTGTCGGTCGTGAACAAAAATTTAAAGTTGTCGAACCATACGAACTTGCCATCGAAGATACTCCCCGAGAAATCAAGCTCTCTGAAAGCGATCTGCATGCCATACAGGGGCATATAGTTGTTAATAAACAGATAAATCAACGCCGGCAAAGCCATGAGATACAAAGGAATATAGGAATTCCAATTTATCTTTTTTTTGCGCGTTTTTTTGCTTTCGCTTTGCAACTTCAAATCTACAGTTGCTTTCACTCATTTCCGCCTCCTATTTCGGTCTTTCTTGATGTAATTGACTCTTAACGTAATCTTACACGGGGAATGGTATTTGCCGTTATACTTAGGACGACGCAAAAGATCTCCTTTTCCGACTTGCTGGTCTCTTCTTTAACGCAACAAAAAAGAAGCTGTCCCCGTCTAGGACAGCTTCTTCTTCATCACGATGAACAATCACACTTCAAACAAACGGATTTTATTATTTCTGTTCGGCTAGCCAAGCATCAAGTTGACGCTGTTTCTCATCAATTACCTTTTGCAATCCGGCAGCATAGAGTGCATCGTTAAATTTCTTTAAAATTTCATCCGGGTCTACGCCGCCATTGCCGACGACCTTCGCATATTGTTCGTTCACCGCATCCAGCGCTGCGATTTCTGTTTTTACAGGTGTCGGGTCAAACAAAAATCCATACGCTGGCGACACCGCTGCATTTTCATTCCATTTTTTCACTCCCGCTTTAAACTCTTCCGGACTAAGTCCGGTTGTCCCAACTAAAACTTGGCTAAGCGGATTCTTGTTATAATCGCCAAACATTTGCCAATTGTTATTGAAGTAATTCGCACTTTTGGTCGTATCGATAGTACCATCAGAATTAACCTCATAATGCTCCCCTTCAATGCCATAAGTGAGCAATGTGCTTAACTCCACGCTGGAATTGACGAGATTAAGGAACTGTATCGCTTTATCAGGACGTTCACTGGATGATGCAACCGTCCACAAGAACAACTGGGAATCGGTAGTCTTGCGAACCGCCGAGTGCATAGCTACCGTTCTCGTCTCGATCGGTTGGGATTGACCTCCCTCGAATCCCACGGAAGTAACAGTAGTTGCAAATACCTTCCCATTGTCTAATAACGTTTTGCCATCGTCTTGCGAGGTGCTTACGTCTTTGGAAATATAACCTTTTTGGTACCATTCCCGGACTTTTTTGACCGCATTGATCATTTGATCAGATTCGTACTGGTTGACAAGTTTTGTTCCTGTGCCATCCATTAGTACGCCGTAATTGCCACCGAGCATATCGGAATAAACCAAGTTAGACGCAATATTGCCCGCACTCGTTTCCGGCGCCAGCATGGTCATATTGGGTTCACCCTCATGTACTTTGGCGAAGATGGCATCCATATCAGAGATCGATTTAATCGATGCGATGTCGATATTGTACTTATCCAATATACTTTTGTTCATATTAAAACCTATCGTAAGTAGTTGATCCATTCTTTGTGGAATAGCGTATTGTTTTCCCGTGAATTGGCCTGCAGGTAGCAGGTCGCCGACCGTTTCTTGTATGGCCGGTCCCCACTTGGCTAATTCTTCGTCAATCGGGTGAATCATTTTATTGTTAGCAAAAGTAGGGAGATAGGAGCTTCCCGGCATAAGAAGCATAATATCCGTTTTCTCTCGGCTGGAAGCTTTGAGCGCGTACACATTCGCCATATTGAATAAGCTGACTCCCTCAAGATCCACCTTTGCATTAATCTCCTTTAGGGTAATCTCATTCAGCTTCTCCTCGATCTTAGGCAGATCGGCTTGCTCTTGTCCTAGTACGGCGTAATTGACTTTGATCGTATAAGGCTCCTCGTTGAAGTCGATTTTCCCGCTTTCCGCGGAAACGTTTGCATTGTTTGGTGCAGCTGAGTTTTCCGTGCTGTTGCCGTTGTTGTTGCTGCATCCGATGATTCCGACCGCCACTAACGATGAAGCTAATAACACAGGTAAAAATTTCTTTTTCATTTAGATCCCCCTCAAGTTAATTTGCGTTTCTTCTTTCTAATGAAAATTATAGGAGGAAGGGGGCCTTCCACGTTATACATGATCCGACTAAAAGGATTCCGAATTCCGACTACTTCACCAATCTTATTGCTTCTGTTGCTTTTTGAACTCCTGCGGCGACATCCCTGTTTCTTTGGTGAAAATCCGATTAAAGCTCGAGTAATTGTAGTAACCTACCAGCAGGGCAACTTCCCCTATACTTTTGTCTGTTAGTATCATAAGGTCTTTCGCCTCTTCCATTTTTTTGTTGATCATATATTTGCTAATCGATACGCCGACCTGCTTTTTGAATATTCGAGTCAGGTAATCCGGATTTAGATGCACGTTGTTTGCAATTTGTTCCATCGAAAGCTCCTCGGACAGATGCATGCGAATGTATTGCTTCGTCCTCTCCACCGGATTATCGCGGTTCGCATTCGCCTGATCGAAATTTTGCATCATATCCATCGCATGACTAACCCATTGCAACAACCCATCCAATGAATCCGCAGCTTGCTCCAACAAACCATTAGAGTGCTCATCGGCAAATAGTTCATTGACGAAAATGTTGCGATCGGCAGCAAATCCAAAAATAAGATAATAAAAATCACTCGTAAATCTTCGCAAAAAATCGCGGTTGATGTTGAACTTCTGTCCCTGCGGGCTCAACCGATCTTCTATTTCTTTCAGTACTTGAGCATATCTGCCTTGCTTCAGCCATTCTCTCCATTGACCGATGGGATTGTCGGAATACGCATAACCTTCCTTATTGTTTTGGTCTCGAAGAAGATACAATTTGGGCTCGTAAATGACATTATTAAAGTCCCTCTCTTGCAACGATTCAATAACCGAAGGCATTTCGTAGATGGTGTTTTTGACGCCAATATAGCAGCAGACAATTTCTTTGATATACACGTTTGCCGCATCGATTACCTGTCGGCAACATTTTTCAATCTGACGATGAAGATCATGTTCTTCCGTACGCCCATCGATCTGCAGCATAACCAAAATCGATGTATCCGAGAAAGAGATGATCTCCCTTTCGGCTTGCGGAATCACGAGCAGCTCTTCCGTTATATTTCGGAGTCCGTATTGCAGCAGTTTCTGGTCTTCCTTGCTGATAACCTCTGTCCATTTCTTTGTTACGATTAAGATGGGCAGATATGAACTCTCGAGATTCACATTTAATCTTTTCTGGCGAAAATAGTTCGTCAGACTATCCTTATTCGGCGATATTTCGCCAAGGAAAAAATCTTTCCAAAACTGCTTCACAACGGTGTTTTTGTTTTGGAGCCATGAGTTGCTGTTTTCTTTTAAGATTCTCTCCGTTCGAATTTTCTCCATCGTTTCTTGCAGCACATGCTCCACTTTCGAAAAATCCAGTGGCTTCAGAATGTAATCAACACTGCCTAATCGCATGGCCTCCTGCAACAAGTGAAACTCTGCATGACAAGTCATGAACACACATTTCACATTCGGATGGTGGTTGTTCGTCCATTGTAACAATTCGAGGCCAGAACCCATCGGCATTTCGATATCGCTAAGCAAAATATCAATTTGACTCCCGTCGAATCTACGAATTGCTTCCTCTACATTCGTAGCCGTATATATGTGTTCAATCCCTAACCGATTCCATCCAATCCCGTTCGACACCGCTTGAATCGCGCTTAATTCGTCGTCGACGATAAGTACATTCATGTTGTTTTCCCTCCTGTTACGTCTTTGACAACATACAATTTCCAAGTATAATGGGGCTAACCCTGGCCCGGTAGAATACAAAGGATACGGAGCTAACCCTTATGATACGATTTCCTGATAAAGGCTTTACCAATTCCATTCTATTTAAAATTCTTGCGCTATTCATGATTCTAATTCCTGTCATCGGGATGTTTATCTACAGCAACTACCAAACCCGAATCACGCTGGAGAATCAAGTCCAGAGCACCCACAAGAACATGTTGGAGTCCTATTGGATTCAAATCGATAACCAGCTCAACAATGCGGTCACATTCGCAGTCAATACCGCCTGGTTCGAATCCGACCCCGTACTGGCCTCTAGCAGTAACGAATCCGTGTCTGCATTGGCCAAACAAAGAATTGCGCTCGATCTTGCGGAACAAATCACGAACGGCGTCAACGTCATCGATTCCTTGTTTGTGTATACCGATCATGACTATATCTCAGCCGGGCAGATCAGCCAGAAGCCCGATGAGAGAAACGCCATTAAGACCTACGTCTTGGAAGCTGCTTCGACTATGGATGATACAAGCGGCATGCAATCGAACTGGAATCTCGTCAATTTGAATAACCAATTAGGTATGATTCACTTTAGCAAAGGAGACAATGGCGTATTAACCGGCGTGTATGTCAATCTGGACAGGCTTGTAAGCCATTATACACCTACCGATGGAACTATTTCCTTGTCTATATTATCTAATGAGGATGCGGCAGCCGTTCGATTCCATCCTACGAAAGATAGCATTGTGATTGCGGTCCCCTCTGCGGTCGTGCCAATCTCTTTCATGGAAACCATCCCGTCAAGCATCATCCTCAAATCTTTACCTTTCATGCAAAAATATATGGTCGTCATCTCCATCCTTGTAGCCTTACTGCTGCCTCTTGCGTTTTTTGTTCTAAGACAAGTCGTGGTGACGCCCTTGCAGAGATTGAATAAAGGGATGAAGCTTATTCAACGCGGAGACCTGCAATACCGCATTCCTTCCTACCCCGTATCGAATGAATTTTCGATTGTTAATCAGACTTTTAACCAGATGATGGATGATGTCCGTCAATTGAAAATTAACGTCTACGAGGAGGAGATTAAAGCTCAGAAATCTCAGCTTCGCAATCTTCAATTGCAAATCCAGCCTCATTTTATAATCAATTCCTTGAATATGGTCTATAATCTTCTTGAGAATGGGGATGCCTTGACAGCCAAAAAGCTGATCGTTCATTCCGTTGACTTCTATCGTTATATGGTCAAAGTAGAAAACGATTTGGTCCCGCTTTATGAGGAGATTGAACACGTCAATACGTATTTGCAAATCCAATCCATCCGTTACAACAACAAGTTTACGTATTCAATCGAGTCCAATCAATTGATTGCGGACATGCTTGTCCCTCCTATGCTCATTCAAAATTTTGTGGAGAATTCAATTAAATATGCGATCCGTATGGATCGCAGCATCCATATTTCGATAGCGGTCGAATCCTTCGAAATCGACTTCTACCCCTTCGCCAAGATCGTTATTGCCGACACCGGCGGCGGTTATCCGGAGTACCAACTGGAACGGTTGAATCAAGGCAAGATCATAGTCGGTAACAATGGCGAGCACATTGGCATCCGAAATAGTGTGCAGCGTCTTGCTTTATTGTTCGATGGACAAGCGAAATGGCGTTTTTATAATCGGAACGGCGCTGTAAGCGAGCTCACGATTCCTGCTTTATTTGCAGAGCATACGGAACCTGTACATGAAGACAAAGAATAAGCCATTCCTAGGAATGGCTTTTTTAGTTTTGAATACCTATTCGATTGTTCGGTTCCTTGCGATGCTTCCGTAATGATAGGCGCTTTTCTTGGGATAACGCTGTTGAGTAGTGCGATCGACGGCGATTAACCCAAATGTCTTTGAGAATCCAAGCTGCCATTCAAAGTTATCCAACAGGGACCAATGCATATATCCTAACACGGGAATGCCATCGGAAACACAAGCATGTACCCCCTCAAGGGCACGGTCGATGAAAGCGACCCGCCGCTCGTCATCGTCCGTTCCGACACCGTTCTCCGTTATAATAATTGGCTTCTTCAAATGCTCGTGGGCGTTACGAATGACAGCCTCCAACCCTTGAGGGTAAAATTCATAGCCCATTTGGGTCGTTTCCGCCCCTTCAGGAACAGAAAGAAGACCGTCGGGACCATATACCGAACGTGAATAATTTTGCAACCCGAAGAAGTCGTCGTCTTCAAGATAAGGGAGGAACTGAAGGAATTCCTCATGCAATTCTTCCGCCGCGAGCTCCTCTCCACCTGGAACGGATTGGACGTCGAACAGCGACATCGTAATTCCGATCTGCGTGTTCGGGCTAACCTTGCGAATGGCCGTCCGTGCCTCCGTATGCGCGCGGTAAATGATATCCATTCCCTGATCGGTAGCCGGAGCCAAGAAGGTGTGTACCTCGAGAGGCGGTACTTCGAAGGCTTTTCCCAGTTCGGCATAATAGGCTTGTATATTAGTCATGTCCGTATTGATCCCGATCTGCGCCTTCCCTGTTTCTTTATACTTTTCCATGATTTTTTTGATTCCGATGGGCATGTTCGCTTCATTAATCGTACAGACATACGGGATCTCATCTCCAAGTTTGGACATGACATACTCGCAATAACGGGCGAATCGAGCCGGTGTCTCTTTCGATTGCCATCCGCCCTCTCTAATAAGCCACTGCGGAGACGTAAAATGATAAAGCGTTACGATTGGGGTCACCCCGTATTCTTTGCAAGCTTTCAGTACGTCTTGGTAATGTTGAATGGCCAATTCATCGAATTGCCCTTCCTCCGGTTCAATCCGAGCCCATTCGATAGAGAATCGGTAAGCATTTAACCCGAGCCCTGCCAGAAGACCAATATCGCCCCTGTATAGATTGTAATGGTCAACCGCGCTGCCAGATGGCTCGGCAAACATGTTTCCTGTCAAATTCTCCATTAACCAGTAATCGGAGTTTAGGTTATTCCCTTCTACTTGATGAGCGGCAGTTGATGCCCCCCATAGGAATTGTTTTGGAAATTCACGAGTCATAATAATCGTTAACCCCTCTCTTGTCGTCTGTTAAAACTCTTAATAACTATTATTTTAACGTGGAGGATTGCTTTCCAGTTATACGCAAGGCGACGGATCCGATCACCTTTTCCGACAAAATGCAATGAATCGCCCCTTACGATCGGATGGAACAAGCTCAATCCATATCAATCCTAGACGTTAAGCGAATTGTACATTCAACAAATTGAATCCAACTTTAGTTTTCATTAATTGGCTGGCTAGTTAATCGAAGTTAGTGTTGATTATGTAAGGTGTGTGACGGAATTGGGTGAAAGCGATTATTCGAGGCCCGTTATGTGTTTTTTCTGATGTCATTCAGGGAGATCATTAAGTCCATAATAATTTCATGTACTTACTTATTCTGTGACACACAAAAAACAGCATCCGCTTTTTCGCTGATAGCTGTTTTTTTCTCTGTATGCTGATAGAAAGCCCCTATATCCATTTTAATTAGCTATTACTATGCTATAAAAATGCTTGTCTCCGCCGTTTGGCAAATCGAGACCATTTCTTGATTCGGGCTTTCGTCCGTAATAATTCCCGTAACGACTTTCAAATCCGCGAAAGAAACAAGCATGCTCGTACCGAACTTAGAGTGATCCATTACAATATACGATTCTTTCGCTTTTTGAATGGCAACACGCTTGATTTCTGCTTCATGCATATTGGAGTTGCTGAATCCGTGCTGGGGATGAAGACCGGTTGCTCCTAAGAATACCTTATCAAATGCCATGCGAGAAATCGTCTCCAGCGTGACAGGCCCTACCATTGACTTGGTCGTATCCATTAATATTCCGCCAAGAACGATCGTCGGAATCCTTTTTTCTGACAGCTCGGCTGCTACGTTAATAGCATTCGTAACAATCGTAATATTGGCTTCTTCCGGGAGATGCCTCGCAATCTGAAGCGTGGTAGAACCTCCATCAATAAAGATCGACTCGCCAGGTTGTACGAAGCTGGCTGCAAGTCGCCCGATTCGCTCTTTCTCTGCTCCTCGTACAATAGAACGCTCTCTCAGCGCAACGTCTTTCGATGCAAGAATGGCGCCACCGAACGTTCTTTTAAGCAGGCCGCTGCGTTCCATTTTCTCCAGATCTCTTCGCACGGTCATATCGGTTACGTCGAACAATTCCTTCAAGTCCGCTATTTTGACCTCGCCTTTGGTCTGTAACTGTTGAATAATTTGTTTTTGTCTGTCATTCAAATCGTCCTTCATGGCACTCCCTCATATCTCCAGCAGATGGTTTTTAAACAAAAGCAATAAACGATTCCATTTCCGATAGGTTGTACTCTGATTGTATGGTATGAATTTTCGGAAATCAACGTTTCAGTCGATCATATAGAAAATCCACGATATGGACAGCTTTCATTCGTTCAGGAGCGCCATGTTTTTCGATCCCATGCTTCATTTGCAGCAAGCAGCCGGGATTGCTGGTCACTACATATTCCGCTTGCGTATTGTTCGCGTGCACCATCTTATGCTCGAGTATTTGTCCTGCCATTTCCGGTTGCGTTACATTATAAATACCTGCAGATCCGCAGCAGCGATCTGATTCTTTCATTTCAATGTAGGTTACGCCATCAATCTCTCTCATAAGCTTTCTTGGTGCATCCGATGCACGCATGACATTACGGAGATGGCAAGAATCCTGATAGGTTATACGGAGTGAGTCCTCCACTTTACTTTCGCCTCGTTCCGAGAATTGCAGCTTGCGGCCTCTCCGAACCAGAAGATCGGATATGTCAATGACCCGCTCGGCAAACCACTTGGCATCCGCTTTCCAATTGGCATCATCTTGAAGCAAATGATCATACTCGACCAATATTGCTCCACAGCCTCCCGCGTTTGTTACGATATAATCGACGTTCGCATCCTTAAACGCTCTAATATTCCCCCGCGCCAGGGATTTGGCTTCTTCGGACTCCCCGCTATGGGCGTGCAAAGCGCCGCAGCAATTTTGAGTCACTGGTATGATCACGTCAAATCCCGACTCCGTTAACAATGTAACGGTATGGATGTTGGTTTGCGTAAACATCATATCCATGAGGCAGCCTCGGAATAGTGCGACGGTAGCGATTCTTTCTCCTTTTGCCATGTGTCTGGCCCCGATTTTCTCGGCCACTCCTTTGTATGATGTGTCTGGCAGTATGCTCTCCATCTCCCGCAAATGCGTTGGGAACAGCTTCATCATCCCGCTGGCGTGAGCGGCTTTGCGAAGTCCTGTTTTCTGGTAGGCCTTGAGAGCCCCGCCCAGCAGCCGCATCCGTTTTTGATGAGGGAACATTTCCTTTAGTACAGCTTGCCGAATCCCTTTTACCCACCAACGATGCCGATCGGTATGCTCTTCAATCGCATCCCGCGTTTGTTCGATAAGCTGCCCGTATTTCACATCGGCGGGACAAGCAGGTTCGCACGCTCGGCAGCCAAGACAATGATCCATTTGCTCTTCGAATTGATGGTCGGGCTCCATTATGCCGTCAACAACCGCTTTCATTAATGCGATTCGCCCTCTTGGCGACTCAGCTTCAATACCGGTTTCTCTGAATGTCGGGCAAGCAGGGAGGCAGAATCCGCAGCGCATGCAATTCGTTAGCTGCTCATAGTCCAGTTTGGCTGCCAGTTTCGTAGCCATCGGACTTCTCGTTTTGTCGATACTTTGCTCACCCATGTCCGATTACCACCCTTTTTCTCGTTTCCTTCGCGAACATTTTTCCGGGATTCAGGATGTTCAGCGGATCGAAAGCCAGTTTGATCGCTTTCATCACTTCAATACCCGACCTGCCTACTTTCCATTCCAGGAAAGGAGCCTTCACGATGCCAACTCCATGCTCCCCCGTTATCGTACCTCCCAAACGGATGGCTGCTTCGAATATTTCCTCGAACGCGGCCTCCACGCGTTGCACCTCTTCATGATCACGAGCGTCCGTAGTCGCCGTGGGATGCAGATTACCATCGCCCGCATGCCCGAAGGTGCAAATCTGAACATTATGCTTCTTGGCAATACGGTTAATTTCCAGAACCATATCGGCAATCTTTGAACGCGGAACAGTCGCATCCTCAAGTATCGTCGTAGGCCTCAGCCTCGCTAGCGCAGTGAATGCACTGCGGCGCGCTGTCATTAATTTCAGTGCATCCTCTGCGGTTTCTGCAACATCAATGCGATCAGCCTGCTCACTTCGGCATATTTTTTCAATCATGGCTATGTCTCGTTCTACCGTCTCCGCTTCGCCATCCTGCTCGATAAGCAAAATTGCTTCCATGTCCCTCGGCAATCCGAGCTTCGCATAATCATCAACTACCCGAATAGTCGGATTGTCCATAAACTCCAGCGTTGCGGGAATAATCCGGTTTTCAATGATTTTGGATACCGTTCTAGCAGCTCCATTCATATCCTTGTACATCGCCAGCATCGTTTTTTTTGTTTTTGGAGGTGGAATAAGCTTAAGCGTTGCCTCCGTAATCACGGCAAGCGTCCCCTCTGAGCCGACAAGCAGCTTCGTAAGATCGTAACCAGCCACATCCTTCATCAACTTTCCGCCCGAACGCAAAATATCGCCATTGGCTAAAACGGCTTCGAGTCCGATAACATAATCTTTGGTCGTTCCGTATTTGAGGCCGCGGAGACCACCGGAGCATTCCGCAATATTGCCGCCGATTGTGGAAATGGACATACTGCTCGGATCAGGCGGGTAAAAAAGTCCAAGATTTTCGACCTCAGTAATAAACTGCTTCGTGTTCACGCCAGGCTGCACAACAGCCGTCAAATTTTCAAGATCAATCTCCAGTATCCGATTCATTCTGTGCATTACCATAACAACGCCGCCAGTAACAGGAACAGTTCCTCCGCATAAGTTCGTTCCCGAGCCTCGGGTGATCAAGGGAATACGATGACGATGGAGAACCTTCATGATTGCAGAGATTTGCTCGGTTGTTTCCGGATAAATGACACCGTCAGGCAGAGCTTGCTGCATCGGCGTGCCGTCATAGGAGTGGGTAATCAGCGACTGGGGATCGTCTTTAAAATAGGAGTTGCCTACTATCGTTTTTAATTCGTCCTTAACTTCGATGCTCAACATTGCAAGTCCCCCCGGAATGAAAATGGACGAGAAACACAAACGGCTCTTTATAGCGTACAGAAGAAAGGAGCGTCGGTTTCTCGTCATAAAACATCTATTATTTATGATTCAAACGGTAATATAGATCATTCCAGCGAATCTCGTTCTCCAGGCTCGTCATCGTAGACGTCTGATTAATAATGATGCATTCGATACCGGCCATCTTAGCCCAGTCCGCCAGCTGCTCGCTTGTTACATGGAAAGAGAATCCGAAGTGGTGCGCGCCGCCAGCCAAAATCCACGATTCCGCGGCATCCGACAACGACGGCTCAGGCTTCCACAGAACCCGCGCTACCGGCAGGTTCGGCATTTCCTTCTCGTTCTTCACAGCCGTTACTTCGTTCACGATCAGACGAAATCTGTCACCAAGATCAACTACGGTAGCATTGACAGCTCTACCACTATCACCATTAAAAGTGAGACGGGCAGGATCGGCTTTACCGCCGACGAACAACGGATGAACCTCAATCTTTGGCTTGCTGACGGCAACTGTCGGACATATCTCTAACATATGGGCGCCGAGCACAAGCTGATTGCCCTCCTGCATGTGATACGTATAATCTTCCATAAAGGACGTGCCTTTGTTTTCGGCCATTATTTTCATAATGCGAACAAGAGCGGCCGTTTTCCAATCCCCCTCGGCTCCGAAGCCGTATCCGGCAGCCATAAGACGCTGCGCTGCTAGTCCAGGCAGCTGTTTCAAGCCGTGTAAATCCTGAAAGCTTGTTACAAATGCACTGTAACCGCCATCTTGAAGAAACGCTTTCAATGCAATCTCCATACGTGCTTGTTCTCGAATCGCATCACGTTCGGTACCTTCGCGTTGTCCGTTCTCTGTAAAGTCATAAAGCTCTGCGTATTCATCCATTAATTCCTTGACTTGTCCATCCGTGACATCCTGCACGCGTTCCGCCAGATCACCTGCAGGATAACCGTTTACCGACCACCCGAATCGGATTTGTCCTTCTACTTTATCGCCTTCCGTGACGGCGACATAACGCATGTTATCTCCGAAACGAGCGATCTTCATCGTTTGGCTTTCCGTAAAGCCGGCAGCCGTTCTCATCCAAGAACCGATTCGGCCGCGTACTTGCACGTCTTTCCAGTGACCTGCAATGATTTTACGGGCTATGCCAAGACGGGCTCCAATAAATCCGAATTCCCGGTCGCCATGTGCCGCTTGATTCAAATTCATGAAATCCATGTCAATGCTGTCCCATGGAATATCTACATTAAATTGCGTATGAAAGTGAAGCAGCGGCTTACGCAGTTGGGTGAGGCCTGAGATCCACATTTTTGCTGGCGAGAAAGTATGCATCCAAGTGATGATTCCCGCGCAACGATCGTCTGAATTCGCTTCCAAACAGACACGACGTATAGCCTCCGGCGTCGTTACGACTGCTTTAAAGACGATTTGATAAGGAAGAGCATCGTCATGATCCAGCCCGGCGACCATTTCCTTCGCATTTTCCTCCACTTTTGACAAAACATCTTCTCCATATAGTCCCTGACTTCCGGTTACGAACCAAAATACATAAGGCTTAGTCTGCAGCATTCCTGTATCCTCCTTAAAATATGTTCAAATAAATCGCAATTCCAATCGATAATCTACTGTTTCACTCGGCTCTAATATGCGGAGCGATCCTAGCTCCCTCTCGCCCGCCCTTCCTCTCGTCCAGCAATTAGAAGGCTCTAGTCCAAGTACATGCTCGCCTGAACCTGGCATGCGCCACTGAACGAATTTCGGAAGCGTGACAGCATCCCATTCCAGTTCTACCGATAGGCCATGCGAATTGGTGTTTGCAGGACGAGCCGGAAATGAAGGACTATGAATACGTGCAAGGACCGTATCCTTGCCTTCATCCGGCCTATGATAATACACTTGTTCCTTAAAGGAAGGATCAGGCGCTTGCCATTCCCCTATCCTTCTCATATCCATATCGTTGTCGCGCGTTGAAATTTCTCCTTTGGGAAGCTCCACTGTCGTGTCCTCGGCAAGCAGCGGAAACCCGAAGTTGAAATGATATAGCATCATATGAGGCGCAGGACGGAATCCAACATTCTGAACGGAATCCTGGATCGCTATGCGATTTTCACCTAAATTGCTAGTTATTGTTCTAGTAAGGCGTAGATGCTCACCAAAAATCGAGGTCTCCTCTATGACTCCGCGGACTCGCAGCATATACTCATCGCCTTCCCATTCTGACCAAGAAGAAATTTGACGTGCCGGCGTATGATGAATTCGACCATGAAGACCGTATGCACCGCCGCTGTCTTTCCCCGGCGATCCAACCTGTGATAATCCGCATGTCATAAGCAAGCCGCCGGATGCCGTTCGCAGCCATTCCGCATCTCGCTGATCGTAATAAGAAGGGTGAGGCTCTCCGTTGCACGCAGACCAACTAACGGGTACGCCATGCATTTCGGCAAGTGAGATGTCCATCCCCTTGCTTGGCGTGACCCAGTAAGATAACCCGCCTCCGGTTCGCACTCGGAACGTGTCTATTCCCGCTTCAGGCCCTTCGCTTCTGGTAAAACGCTCAACACCGCCAATTTGCTCGATGCGGCCGACTCTCGCTTCCAACTCGCGACGTTTCCAGTCTCTTCCGTAAAGCTTCACGTTTTCCTCCCCCCTTCAGCAGTGCTATTCCCAGTTCAGCGAAACCGTTTGATCTGTTTTCTCTGACTCCAAAGCCGCTGTGAATAGTTGATGGCTCATTGCCGCTTCTTCCGGTTTCGCGCATTGAAAGGAAGATTGATTGTCTTTGCCGTTTGCGATTTCATCACAGAATGCCGCCCACATCTGTAAAATCGAGTCCGAGAAGCCGAATTCGAAGATACCTCCAGTAATCGTTCCATAGGCTGATTTATAAGGAACATCTGAAATATGCCATGCCTGCTCGCCGTCTGGCTCGTATGGAAGGAATGCCACCTGCTTCGGGTTCTTGGTCGTGAACTCTGCAGACCCTTTTGTGCCGTTAATGCGGATAAACCAAGTATTGGCATGACCTGGAGCAATCCGTTTCATGGAAAGCACCATCGGGAAATCATGCTTATCTGTTTTGACCTCGCATGCCAGAATCGCATTATCCCATGTTTCACAAGCGGCCATGCCGCCTTTTCCATCCGGACGCTCCTCTACGATTTTACTAAGCAGCGACCTTACGTTCGCCGGCTTCCAACCGAAACGGAACGGCAGATGAGCGACGTGCATCCCCAAATCACCCATGCAGCCATATTCGCCATTGGTTCCGATACGACGCTTCCAATTGATGGTTTTGTTCGGATCGAGGTCACTGCTATGCCAGAACCCGGCCTCAACCTCGATAATTTTTCCGAGCTTTTCTTGATTAACCCATTCGACAATCCGCTGGGCTCCCGGGAAGAATGGAAATTCAGAGGAGCAGCGAACGATCACGTCCGGATTCTCAGCGATTGCCTTCATGATTGACTGATTGGCTTCTGCATCGATGCCAAATGGCTTCTCGCCAAGCAAATGTTTCCCGGCTTTAATGATATCTATATATAATTGCTCATGCAGGTTATGCGGCACTGCGCAGTAGACGGCATCCACTTCCGGATCGGCGATGAGCTCTCGGTAATCGGCAGTGGATTTCTTCACGCTAGGCAGGTTGTTTTTGAACCATTCTGTCGCAGGCAGGTGCGCATCGCATACATGTGTAATTTCAGGAATAAAATCCACATTGGTCAAGTGGCACCAACGCGCCGCGGCGCTTGCAAATTCTTTTCCCATTAATCCGCAGCCGATGACACCGAAGCGAATGACTTTTTTCGGCATGCCGATTACGCCCCTTTCAAAATAGCAATCGCTTGCTCAGGCGTCGCGCCTTGGTGAACGACAGCCATAAATGCGCGAGTCATTGCCTCTGGATTATCATGCTGGACGACATTGCGTCCGTATACAATACCTGAAGCTCCCTGCTCCATAAGAGCATAAGTTCTTGACAAAATTTCTTCGTCCGAAGCCCGTCCGCCGCCGCGTGGCAATACCGGCTTGCCTGATGCCGCTTCTACGACCTTATGGTAATCCTCTACGTTATCGCATGGATCGGCTTTGATTATATCCGCGCCAAGCTCCGTACCTTGACGAACAAGCGGAACGATCTTCGTAATGTCGCCATCGACCATATAGCCGCCTTTTTGCTCATTCGGAAGCATAACAAGCGGTTCTACCATAAGCGGCATGCCATAACGTTCGCACTCCGTTTTCAGCTTCGATATATTTTGTACGCATTGACGATGAAGCTCTGGTTGTCCCGGCAGCAGCAGCAGATTTACAACGACGCAAACTGCGTCCAAGCGAACTGCTTGTTCAACCGGATTATGAATGAGTTCACTGAATAAGTGTGAGGGAAGCTTCGTCCCGTATACGTTAGCAACATCCGTGCGCAGCACGAGTGAGGGCTTTCCTTTACCAGGAATAGCTTGAAGATGCTCTGCTTGACCAACGCTAAGCTGTATCGCATCGGGATTGGCGCGTACAATCGTCTCGATTGCTGCTTTCATATTCTCAATGCCTGCCAAGAATGAATATTCATTGAAAAAGCCATGATCGATCGCGACATCAAAGCACTTGCCTTGTTCACTAAATAAACGATTTAAACGAGCGGTAACGGACATATTTGACACACCTCATATATTGTTTTATTGGTAATTACGCTTTGTTGCTGCTGCGGAACGTACGCATGATTTGTTGCGCGTCTTCTTTAAAGTCCTGAATGACATTCATCATAAATTCGTGATAAAACGTCTTTTCCTCCGACTGGATAAAACGTTCTTTGGCCCGGTCGACAACCTTAAGCGCCATCCCCGTGTAATAATTGATCTTAGACGCACCGTGATCGATGGACATATGGAAGTCTTCCTCCGACAACCCAGACCCACCGTGCATCACAATCGGAACGCCAGCCGTATTCCGAATTTGCTCCAAGCGCTTTAAATCCAGAACCGGTTTTTTCAAATAAACGCCGTGAACCGTACCGAATGCAGCGGCAAGCGCATCAATACCGGTTCGCTCAACAAACTCCCTTGCTTGCTCGGGATCGGTATAGAGCGAAGTATCGTCGATGATGGAATCATCGTCCTCGCCTTCCGCCCCTCCGCTCTTGGGCCGAGTAACATAACCAAGCTCACCTTCAACCGAAACGCCAAGCGTTTTAGCAATCTTCACGACCTCTGCGGTTCTGCGAACATTTTCTTCGTACTCATACTCGGAGCCATCGAACATGATCGCGTTAAAGCCTAAATGCATCGCATTCGTAACCGCGGAGAAGCTCTTTCCGTGATCCAGAAGGATGCTGACCGGCACCTTGGCACGGTTCATCGCTTCTACCATGATGGGTGCAATCTGCTCGAGCGGCGTATACTTAAAATGAATTTCAGCATGGCACAGAATGACTGGCGACTGTTCTACCTCAGCGGCCTCAATGATTCCGCGAACCATATCTAAATTTATTGCGTTAAAGCAAGGAACGGCATAGCCTCTGCGAGAGGCATCCCGCAGCATTTCACCCATCGAGACTTTAGACAAATTACCTTCCGCCTTTCTGTTCAGTCTTTAATTTAAAATGTTTGTTTCAAACATATTATAGTTAATGGATGTGTAATAAGCAACTACGAAATTAAAATATTAGTCGCTGTTTCTCTTTTTCGAAATAACAACCGATTGGAAACTTCCAATCAAAACCCCATTAAAACTAAAGATTTCAGCCGTTTTATTTTAAATATTATTCTTAAATTTATATTATGCAAATGAACAAAAATTGTTTATAATGAACATATACTTATATTGGAGGGATAATAAATTGTCACTAATGGGACTCGACATCGGAACGACTGGATGTAAGGCTTCGCTTTTTGATGAGGGAGGAACTCTTCTTTCAGCCGCCTATATGGAATATCCTTTGGAACAGCCGAAACCAGGAGCTTTCGAGTTAAATCCAGAACGAGTCTGGGAATCCGTCAGACGGGTTATAGCAGATGTGCTCTTAGCCGTTCCCGGCATCAATGTTCGCGCACTTAGCATTTCTTCCTTGGGCGAGACGGTTGTTCCCGTTGACCATGATGGACATGTATTAAGCAATGCCATCTTGTATACGGATCCAAGAGGTATTGAGCAAGCTGCAATCATTGAACAAAAAATCGGCAAGGAACGGACGATGGAGCTTACGGGAGTCCCCTTGCATCCGATGTTCTCCCTTCCAAAGGTCATGTGGATCAAACAATACCAGCCTGAGATTTACCAAAAAGTATGGAAATTCATGCCGTTTGGCGATTTCATCGCTTTTGTACTCACGGGTATTTCCGTTACGGACTACACCTTAGCCTCCCGCACTATGGCCTTTAATGTGTCCAAAAAAGAATGGGACTCCGATATGTTTGATGCCGCCGGTATTGAAGTAGACAAATTTCCTGATCTCATTCAGTCCGGCCAAATCATTGGCCCCGTTCGCAATGAAATAAGACATTCGCTAGGTTTTCGTTCAGAAACGTTAGTCGTAGCAGGCGGCCATGATCAAGCCTGTGCAGCTCTCGGTGCAGGTATTCTACATAACAATCATGCGGTGGACGGCATTGGAACCGTGGAATGCATTACGCCTGCCTATACTTCACCGATTCTGGATACCAAGATGCTCCAGTATCAATTCAATTGCGCACCGCATGTCATTGAAGGACTATATTTGACGTATGCCTTCAATTTTACTGGCGGTTCCCTTATTCGGTGGTACCGAGACAAGTTCGGTCAAACAGCCGAAGCAGAAGCCCGCAAATTAGGCATTAACGTTTACGACTATTTGAATTCAACATCTGCAGCCTCGCCTACCGATTTGCTCGTAATTCCTCATTTTGCCGGATCGGGTACGCCTTACATGAATCCCGAAGCCAAGGGTACGATTTATGGATTAACGTTTGATACAGATTCCACCCATCTGTACCGGGCATTAATGGAAGGGGTTACGTACGAAATGCGCTACAACCTCGAATGCCTTGCGGAAGCAGGCATTCCTATCGAGACGCTGCGTGCGGTAGGCGGCGGAGCTAAATCCGACGTGTGGCTGCAGATCAAGGCAGACATCATGAATTGTCCAGTAGAGAGATTAAACGTTAGCGAAGCTGGAACGATGGGCAACATCATTCTTGCAGGAAAAGCTTCCGGCGTTTACCAGTCTTATGAGGAAGCCGTAAACGTACTGGTCAAACCGCTTCGCGTGTTTTACCCAAGTGAGCCTAATACGTCCCTTTATCAGGAGCGCTATGAGAAATACAAAGCTCTTTCACGAGCAATTTCCACCTTATAGGTTTGAAAAAGAAACATTCCAGGATGCTGCAGCCAAGCTGCAATGTAGGGAATGTTTCTTTTTTTGAGTGCTACCCCGTAACGAAATAAGCAGTGATGTCAGAGCAAGTCTGATATCACTGCTTGTAACGCCTTGCCTTTGTAGAGAATGCAAACTGCGATTAATTCAGACTAAGCGTTGGTTCTCCCCAGAAAGCCCAATCATATCCGTAATCCCCAAGGGAGTCCGTAATCAGGGTAATGACAACGGACTTTCCGGCATAATCGTCCAATGCAAGGCTAAACGGCGTCCATGCCCCTCCAGGCATAAGGTCCTCCGACCATTGCACATGCCCGTTTACCGCAATACGGAAGCCGACTCCCTGCGAATCATCCGCGCCGTCCTTGATTCCGATATATCCGCTAATCTTTGTATCAACGCCTGCCGGAAGCGTTAAAGCGTAGTCGATATGCGTCTGCCCCCGCTGAGGCGGATGGGCGTCCAGTCCCTGCTTTTCGATACCAAGCACCGAGCCTTCACCGGCACTTCCTCCGAAAGGACCTTGCGGCGCTCCTTCCGTACCATTCTCGAACAGGAGACTCGAATCGAAAGGTTCATCGGACAATGCAAGCGGAAGCTGTACCGGTGTTGCAGTTCCGTAAATGAGATACAGCATATCGGTAGCAGGAGCCGTAACCTGATAACGATGATTGCCAAGATCCGTATACTGAGCCAAGCCGGATAACGATTCCACGGATGTAATCGTCTGCGGGCTCACCAGCTTCAGAATTACTGTACGTGCAGTACCTGCCACAGGACCAATTACGACGCGCGGCGCCACCCATACGGCCGAGTCGTTGTCAACGGTGGTGCCTGGATGCGTCTCCAGCCGGATCGTCACTTCCTTGCCTGCGAGTGAAGCCAAATCCAGCTCCACGGATATGGGAGACGCGCTTCTGCTGAATTGTTCCTCGCTTAGAACGGGACGCGTCGCAGCCGGAGCTGCTTTCTCCCAAGCGAACGCTTTGAAGGTTACGCCGTCGCTGCTTAGCACATTCTGCTCGGAGCCTAGCTGAACGCCCGTCTTAAATACGGACGTACGATCTTCTGGAAGCAGCACGTCGAATTCCAACCACGTATGTCCTCCTTGCCATTGCCCCGAATAAGGAGGATGTGCGAGCATTCGATCTCCCCAGTGCTGCACGGTTCCGCCTTGTGCAAACGTATGGGAAAACCCGTTTTCAGACGAGAAAGGCGCACTTGTTTCATGAACAGTACCGTCGCCAAGCTTTTCGCCTGCCCGGATCGAGCCCGGATAATTCAGAAAATCGATGGTGGCTGGCTGCTGTTTGTCCTCCAGCGATAATACGGCATGGCTCGTTTTGAGAGATAGCCGCTTCATCGCTACGTCGGACGGCCATTCATAGACATGGAACGCATCGGGGTCTCGAGCTTCTTTGCTATAAAGATATGTTTTTTCCGGATTCAGGCCGAACAGCTTCGTCGTGTCATATAGATACCAATCCGGAATCCGGCCAGGAAGCTCAACTGTTTCGTTCCCGTATAAATAGCGAAGCACGTCCTCTCCTGCAGTGGGAGCTCCCAAGCTGTAATCGGTAAGCTTCTCACCGTACGCATCTCTCACATATTTGGCGGCTTCCCCATCGGCTGTTCGGAACGCAAATAATGTGGTATCCGACCAACTCGTAAAATCCGCTGCCGGTTTCTCGGCTTGGTACCAGCGAACCTCATCCAGGAACTGCTCCATGAGTGGCGATGCATGGGCTACTTGGTCGTAGTTAGGCCTTGTAAGCATGGGAATGGCACCCAGACGGTTCTGGACAACCTTGTGCCAAGCGATAAAATAGTCCTCGGTCAACGGGTTTGCATGATCGGGATGACCATAGATCGTTGTGTAAGGAGCGAAAATTGCCGAGCTCGCCGGGACGACTTGGTCGATCTTATTCGTATCCCACGTACCCGTTGGAGCAAAAATGCCATAAGCATGGCGCTGCGCGAAGGCCTCGTACCGCGTAGTAATTTCGTTCAGGCTCTCCCCACCCAGCGCAATACTCGTCGGCAGCTCTTCTCTTAATTCCTTATGAAGGGCGATATTCCCTTCCATCATGTTCATGCCGTCCATCAAGCCGTTGGCGTCATTATACATTAGAAGCGATTGATCCAGATGGATCGCATCGGGACCTACCTCTTGGACGAGATCGACCATTTTTCCGACAAACAGATCGCGCCAGGCTTGCGAAGCCGGATTGATCTGGGCGAATTTGATCTGATCCGAGCCCGCCGTATACTCCGAATAAACCGGATCAAGCGTAAACGGGTCCTTAACCTGATAAGACTGCATGGCTGCATACGCAGGATTGCTAGGGGAAACGCCAAAAATATTGACATAGAGCATAACCTTGAAGCCAAGCGCTTGTGCGGCATCGATTTTACCCGCAATATCCGGTTTTGGCGAATAATCCGGAAAATTGACATCGTATGGATTGGAACGCCAGCCTGGTACGACAAGCAGCGTTTGCTCGGCATTTACCTGCTGCGCCAAAGACTCTAGCAGCGGTCCGTCCTCTAAGTCCGTCAGAACGGTGAACGCGATGTCTTTCGCCCATTCCGGCTGAAGCCTTGCCAGCTTGGACAGATCAAACTTCTTGTCCGCCCACTCCCGGTACTTCGTTGCGCCATTCACCCAATCTCCTTCATAAGCCCGAAGCCGCCAATCGGTAGACACCGCTCGGGTCGTTTCCTGGAATGGCGCGGGACTGTGCGTTTCCATGCCCACGTAGAAATTCCCGTTTTCATGCTTGACGTGCAGTGTCTTGAAAAATCGGGCATCGTCGTTGGCATGCACGAGCAGGCCGCCGCCCTCGCCCTGAATGATAAACATCTGCGCTTCCCAAATGTTGGGATAGTCAAACTGTTGGAAGCCATAGGCCGCATCGGGTGAATCAGCCGTAAGGCGAATGCCCCCTAATACCGGGATAATCAAGTCATACGAATCGGGCACAATTAGTCCCCATTGAATACCCGAGATCCCCTGCGCGGCCGAATCCGCATGTTGGCTGACGGTAAGCGTGCCGTCATACTTCGTAGCAACTGTCGTTTCTAATTCTGCTCTGTTGGAGCCGGCTCCCCAGGTTTGCCCGAATGTCGTATGCCCTTTCTTGATAGCCGAGCTGGAAGCAGAGGAGTTATTCCACAGATTCGTTAAAGACAGGTGACGAATGCCCGTTAACGGGCTGCTATTGCCTAGTGCCAGGCTGACGCTGCCATAGGTAAAGTTTATGACCCCTGTGCTTGAATTCAAAGTGACCAGCGCACTGCTGGCGGAAGCCAATCCATTAAGCATGCCGAATACAAGGATCAATGCCATGCATGCCACCAATTGCCTTTTGACATGAAATTTCATTATGAATCCCCTCTCCTGATACCTGCTTCTCCGTGGTTAAGCCTCAAGCAACCTCGTCTGGAAACTTGCGCTTCCCTCGCTGACGAATACTCCCCACCCCCCTTTCTGACAATCATATAGCCGCGTACTCAAAGCAATCGCATCGTTCACGTAAACCACGCACACCGTTCCATCAAGAAACACGCGGAGTTCGTATTCGGTTCCCGGCAAGAGCTCCACAGGCCTTTCCATGCCTATGACGTAAGGGACATCTCCCTTTCTTGGCCACTGGTCCAGTACAATCCGGTTCCTTCCCGGCTCCAGCCGAATCATATATCCCTGCTCCAGCTGTTCGTCCGCTCGCAAAACAATTCCGCAGCCGCGTGTGTTCGCGCCAAATGCAACATTTACCGTGAGTTTGCATTGCGTCGGCAGAATCCCTGCATAGGCACAGGCAAAGGACTCCTCAGCCTCAGCAGCGGCTCTTGCCCCATTCAACTCCCAGCGGCCAAGCGCTTCCGTGAAAGAGAATGGCCTCTCACTGGTCCATGCCGCATTTACGGTTTCAGGCACCTTTACCAGCAAGCTTCCATCGCCTTGCTGAACGAGTTCATGAACGACAAGACTGCCTCCCCACTGCCAAGTCCCGTTATCATGCTCCCCCTCTCTCGTCGGATTCCATCCGAATGCGTATCGCCGCTCTCTGTCGGACCACGTCTTAGCCGCATAGAAGGCCCGAGTGTCAAAGACATCGTTCTCTGGCGCAATCCATGGGCCCTGCAGCGACTCGCTCATACGGTAATGGGTCACCGTCCGGTCGGAGAATGTAGAATAGACCAGATACCACCATTTCCCAATCTTGAACAGATCCGGGCATTCGTGGGTCGTGTACAGGTAAGGAGCCCAGAACGGCTCCCTGACCTCCCAGCTCTTCAAATCCTTCGAGGCGCATAAAGCAACGCATCCGCGGCGTTTGGAAGGCCCCTCCTTTAACCGGGCGGCCAGCAGCATCCAATATTCGCCTGCTTCTTCATTCCAGAACACGAACGGATCTCGCCAATCATGCTCCTCATACCGGTCGGCAGGCGCATAAAAGGCATCTTCGGGTATTTTCTCCCAATGAATCAAATCGCTGCTGACCGCATGCATAACCGCTTGCTGCTGCTTGCCTTGAGCCGGATAATGAAAATTGTTGCCTGTATAGAAAATATGGTACACCTCGCCGACTTTTAGCAGACATCCCGTATAGATATAAAGGTCCTGCTCCGTTTCCCCTCCTCTTGGAAGCACCTCGCCATACTCCGTATAGGTTACAAAATCCTTCGTGCCAATCAGAAACCACGGCGTGCCTTCGCCAAAGGTTTCCTTTTCCCGCCAATCCTTCAAATAAAGCAGCTTGAACTCCCCGTCTTCATGAAACGGTATGACATCAGCCAGCCAGCCATCCTCCGGTTTATAAAAGAAATTGCCCATGCTATTCCTTCACGCTCCCTAACACGATTCCTTTGACAAAATACTTTTGCAAAAAAGGGTAAACCAGCAAAATCGGCAGCGCTCCCACAATAATTTGCGCTGCCTTGGATGTGCGCGTGGATATTTGCGACAGCATATGGATATCCTCCTGCTTTACCTGCGAGAAATCGAAATTGATAATGATCGTCTGCAAATAGGACGATAAGGGGTAATGCTCCGGTTTATTCATGAGAATCAGACCGTCGAACCAACCATTCCAATGCCCGACGATCGTAAACAACCCAACAGTAGCAAGCCCGGGCAGGGACAGGGGCACATAGATGCTCCATAAGGTTCTTACATGACCCGCTCCGTCTATAAAGCAGGACTCCTCAAGCTCTTTGGGAAGCCCACGGAAGAAGTTGAGCAGCAGAATGACGTTGAACACGGGAACGGCACTAGGAATGACGAGCGCCCAGATCGAATCCAGCAGCCCTGTATTTTTGATCGTCATATACCAAGGGACCAAGCCGCCACTGAATAGAATTGTAAATACGAAAATCCAGACGTAGCCCGTGCGGAAGCGAAACGACCTCGCTTCCTTGGACAAGGGATAGGCGATCATGATCGTCAGCATCATATTAATAAAGGTGCCAAGCACCACTCTCTCGACTGTGATTCCAAGCGAACGGATAAATTCCGGCCGGCTTATTATGAAATCATAAGACTTAAGCGAGAAGTCGACCGGCCAGAAGGTTACCTGTCCGGCAGCTACTCCAGCGCTGTCGCTAAAGGAAACCGCCATCACGTGAATCAACGGAAGAAAACATAGGAAAGCCAAAAAAATCAGAAATGATGAATTTACGGCCAAGAACAGGCGTCTGCTCCAGGAAATATGCTGCACGTTAGTCTCTCCTCTCTAGAAAATTCGGTAATTCGCGAACCGGTAAGCCAGCCAGTAGGACACCGAAATCAGCAGAAAGGAAACGACGGACTTAAACAAGCCTACAGCCGTTGCTACTCCGTACTGTGCATCGTTAAACGCGATCCGGTAGATCATCGTATCCAAAATATCACCGCTCTCGTATACAAGCGGATTGGAAAGATTGAATACTTGGTCAAACCCCGCATTCAGCACATTTCCAAGGCTCAAGGTCACCATTAGTACGATAATCGGCATCATGCCGGGAAGCGTAATATGCAGGGTCTGCTTCCACCTGTTCGCTCCATCCATGACGGCTGCTTCGTAGAGCGTTGGATTGACGCTCGTAATCGCCGCTAAATAAACAATGGTGCTGAAGCCAAACTCCTTCCAAACGTCCGAGAAAATGAGCACCGCCGGAAACCAACGGTTATCTGCCAGAAAGAATATAGGTTCTACTCCGAGCTTGCCCAGAAGCGCGTTCACGATCCCTTCTGACGGAGACAGCAGATCGATCAGAATGCCTCCGAGAATGACCCATGATAAGAAATGGGGCAGATAGATTAGCGTTTGTACCCCCCGTTTAATGGATGAGCGGGTAACTTCATTTAACAATATCGCAATGAGGATCGGTACGAATAATCCTGCAATGATCTTCATACAGGCGATGAAAATCGTATTCCAAACCACTTGCCCTGTATTCGGCATATCCAGCACAAATTTAAAATTGTCAAATCCGATCCAAGGAGAACCAAACCAACCGCTGAATATCGTAAACTTTTGGAAAGCGATAACTACCCCCAGCATGGGGACATAACAATAAATAAGAACCAGGACAAGCCCCGGCAACAGCAGCAGATGCAACGGCAGCTCCCGCATCCATTTCGCAGCTTTCATTTCTCTCTGTGCACCACCCTTCCAAACGTTTGAAGGGGAGGATGACAATCCTTCATCTTCCCCTTCGCCAAACTTCAATCTATTTCTCATGCTTATTGCTTCTGAGAGGATAACCAGTCATTAATTTCTTGCAGAATCTGCTCTCCGCCAAGCTTGTTCCAGTCCTCGACGAAGGTATCAAACTCATCAACCGATGCAGCTCCCATAATGATTTTGGTAAACGTCTCTTTCTCTAGCTTGTCGAGCGTAGCCCACTTATCCGTCATGGTCTGCGTCTGCCCTCCGAAAGCCGTCATCAGCAGTCTATCGCCGGTATAGTTATCCATAGTGGCCTCAAAGCCGAAGTATTGGTGCGCAACGGCCCAATTTTCCATATTGCCGGTCTTCAGATAATCAACGGTAGGACCGTATTTATCCGTTTCCGTCAGCGCATCTTTCAGCAGGCTCTCATCCTCGTTTTTGATGGCTTCCCGCAGCAGCGCCAATGAATCCAGCACGCCTTGATTGGACACACCCGATTGAACGATCGAGAGCCTTGAGGTGTTGATTCGTTCCCCGCCCTCTTCAACCGTAATAAATTGGCCTTCATTCCTTCTCGAGCCATGAACGACTTCTTCGTGCAGGTTCAGCATTTTGACGACCGCTTCCGGGTGCTTGAACCCTTTGCGTACGACGACATATCCGCTTGCCGAGAATCCTGCGCTTGCCTTAGTCGGCGTATCATCTATCGATGGCACGGGAAACGGTTTCCATTCCATGCCCGGGTTTTTCTTAACGGCATCGTAGAACACATACGGATTCCAATTGGCTCCAAATGCCATGCCGAACTTGTTGGCGGCAATGTCTTCTGCCACTTTGTTGCCGTCCTTAACGCCGAATTCCCTATCCAGCTGCCCGCCTTTATACATTTCCTGCAGCTTGGCAAGCGCTTGCTTCATCTCCGGCTGAACGGAGCCATAGATTACCTTGCCGCTGTCGTCCTTCACCCAGGTTTGGGGGTAAGCATGATAGGCGTTCGAGAACCCGGTAATGGACGTAATCGGGCCGTACAAATAATTGTTAATCGCTACGCCAAACGTGTCGTCCTTGCTATCGCCATCGGGGTCCTGATTTGTAAACGCTTCCGATATTGCGAATACGTCTTCAATCGTTTTGGGCTCGGGCAAGTTCAGTTTTTCCAACCAATCCGTTCGCACCCACAGCAGGTTCGGCTCATAGATCGGGGCATTTACGACCGGAATGGCAAGCAGCTTGCCTCCGAACGTAGCAGAAGCGAGCGCAGCGCCCCCATCTCCCATCTGAAGCTCTTTCGTATGGTCAGAGGCATACTTCTCATAAGCTCCCGTCAAATCTTCCAATTGCCCAGCGTCCGCCAGCTGCTTCAGTTGGCTCGCTGATACGGAGAATACTTCCGGCAAGTTTCCCGAAGCGATCGACACGTTCAGCTTTCGGTTATATTCACTGGCAAGAGCCGTCCAATCATGCACAATCTTAATGCCAAGCAGATTCTCATACTCCCGGTACCAAACGTTATTGTCGATACTGTCTCCTTGCGGATAAGTCCACGTCTGATCCACTGAACGTACGATATGAAGCTCTACGGGCGGATCGTATTTCTCGAAAGGATCTCCCTTCTCCAATGATTCTCCCTGGGATTCACCCGGCTGAGACGTTTCGCCCGCATTCGCCGGGTTTTCATTCGCTCCGTTGCTGCAGGCCGTAAGAACAAGCGTAAAAACCAGCGCGCTGGTCAACAGCATACTTAAGCTCTTTTGTTTCATATACTTACCCCCTATGATCATTTACAGATGCTTCTTCCCGCTCTGCTAGCTTTATTATAGGCTCATCAAATCCGCGCTCTCTACTCGCCGATTTTCACTTTCGATTATCCTTTTTGGATATCTCATGACGATCCCTATACTCCTGAGGAGTCAAATTCGTTTCTTTCTTAAAAAAACGGTAGAAGGATTGCTCCGTCATGAAGCCGATAGCTTTGGAAATATCCTGAACGATCATATGCCCTTGCGAAAGCAACTTCTGGGCCTTGGCCAACCGGGCGTCCGTAATGAAATCGGTCAGCGATTCGTTCGTGATTCGTTTATATAACCTCGTTAAATAATAAGGATTGTAGCCCACTACCTCGCCAATGCGGGTTAAAGACAAATCGCCTGCCAGATTATGCTCCACGTATAATTGGACATGCTTGATTAAATCGTCTTCCTGGTAAATCTGGTCGTTATGCTTCTGCTCGAACAACCTCTCCGACAGCAGCGACAGATAGTCATCCGCATCGTCCCAGGAGCGATGCGCATCGTACCTTGCCAGCTTGCTCATATCCATCGTCGTGCTTATTTCGGCATGCAAGCCCCAGCGGTTCATATAGGACAGGAAGAGAGAAACGAGAGAGTAATAAATCTCCAGCTTTAGAGAGTCATCCGTTTTCATGGTGCCTCGAACCACTCCCATGAGTTTGCTGTACTCTGTGTGGAAATGTTGTCTTTGCCCGTTTTCCAAATAGACCGCTAATGTACCGAGCTTCTCCAGCTGGCTGCGGACTTCATGAGTTTGGACCTCCATTTCCGGTGCTCCCCCTTTGGAGCCTTGCCCATCCAACAAAATCAGCTCTTTGCCCATGCCTAGTCCCCGGCCGAGCAATCGTTTCAATGCACTAAACTGCTCCGGGGCTTGTTCCCACGCCCTCATCTCTCCAGCCGCTGCAAATGAAACGCACAGCTTAAGAAGCTGCTTGCAAGCCATTTGAATCGTCTCGATTGTGCCTTGGACGAATCGGACCGTCCAGTTCTCTGCTTCGCCGCGATCCAGCGGTTGAAGAATCAATAGCAGCTTATTTCTCTCGTAATTCACTGTTAAGCAATTTGTCGATTTCCCGAAATATTCTTCGGCTATGTTCTGGATCGCATACAGCATAAGATCCCTATCCCCGTTGCTGAACTCATCACGCCAGTCGTCTACGCGCCCGATAACTAGCAGCACCTTGCCCTTCGAGCTAAGCGGGACTTGAAGTTCTACGAATCTTTGCTCCAGCTTCCTAAGCGAATCCGGATCTCCTTGAATGACGTCCAGCATGTAGCCATTCAGAAGCAAAGGCCTCGCAAGTTTAATTTGGCGCTCCGCATTGCGAATCAACTGCTTGGATTCCACTGCCTCAAATAATTGAGCAGCAGCCTGCTCTACCGACCGCAAAATGGCATCATGGCCTTCCGTTTTCAGAAGGTAGTCCACGCCGCCGTTGCGCAACACCTGTTGAATATAATCAAAGTCGTCATAACCGCTCAAAAATATGATTTTGCACCAAGGCCATTGCCTGACAATCTCCTTTTGCAGCTCGAGGCCATCCATTCCCGGCATCCGAATATCAGAAAGAACGATATCCACTTTCATTCGGCCGAGCACAGCCAAAGCCTCCGCGCCGGAATAGGCACCGAATACCTCCATTTCCAGCTTGCCTGATTGGCTGAACAAATCCAGCAGGCTCTCCACGATCAATCGCTCGTTATCGACAATTAACAGCCTAATCATATCTAATCCTCCTTCATCCTACGAATGGTGATCTGCGTCTTTAGTCCGCCCAACTCGCTTCGCGAAACGCTTAAACCGCAATTCTGCCCAAATTTCAATTGCAGCCTGCGATGCACGTTAAGTATTCCGGTCGTCTCCATGGCACGGTCAGATGAAGCCAGCGATTTCTGCAAACGAAACAATTGTTCCTCATCCAGTGAATCGCCGTTATCCTCCACTTCGATATGCAGCTCGATCTCTGTGGCTTCGCGAAACCGAATTCGCAGCTTTCCGCCGCTGATCTTGTTCTCGAGCCCATACATATAGGCATTTTCAATTAATGGCTGCACGATTAGGCGCGGAACCATGACTCTCTCCCAAGCTTCCGGCACCTCGCCAAGCTCAACCTCAACCGTACCGGAGAAGCGGATCTTCTGAATTTCAACATAGGAAACGGCATGCTTCATCTCCATTAGGAGCGGAACGCTTTCCGCCCCACTGCGGGTAATGAACTGGAAGTAGCTGCCTAGATGATGGAACATCCGATCCGCTAGTTCATGTTCTCTCATCCTCACGAGCCCCTGCAGAATAAAGAAACTATTATAAAAAAAATGAGGGTTAATCTGCGATTGCAGCTGCTTGAGCTCGGATTGTTGGGACCGAATTTGCTGCTCATATACCTCATGAACCAGCACTTGTATGCGCTCAAGCATATTATTGTATTGATTGTATAAATAATGAAACTCGTCTTGGTTCCGATGATAGACCCTCACGCTTAGGTCACCTTTCTCCACCTTGCGAAAGGATCCGATCAACCGCTTGATGGGCTTATGAATAAGCCGGTGTATCCAATACGAGAAAATAACGGTTAACAGCAAGGAAACGAAAGAGACAATCCATATCCAGTCACGATGCTTGTTAAGCGGCTGAAGCACCGTCTTCGCCGGAACGAATACAGCAAGCGTCGTATCCAGCACGGATGAATACTCATGCGCGACGAAATATGAAATGCCATTCAAATTCAACATGAATTGCCCTGGCTCTAGCAGAGCTTCTTCATGTTGTGAACGAAGCGTATCGGTAAACTCCTCCAGCAGCTTCCCCTCAATGCCAGAGGAAACCTGCCACCGTAGATCAGCGTTCACCCACGCTGCGCCTCCACCTTGCTCGCCACTAGCCATACTAGAGAGCGTGCGTTCAATCTCCGGCAAGGAAAGCTCGATCTCCATGGCCAAAACAGGCTGACGGTTCACGTATACCGCATCCGGATATACTCCGCTTAGAAGCAGTTTGTTCTGTAGGCTAAAGATCGGAGAGTTCATATTGACCGGATCGAGGAAGGCACGCAGTTCCTCCTCAGGAATCGTGTCATCGAAATTGTTCGCATTTATGCTTCTCCCCAGCGCCGGTATATAGAGCTGCACGTTCTTCACGAACGGACTGGAACTTTTGAGCAAATAAAGTTTGTTTTTCACCGCTAGTATCGTGCGGGAACGCTCAAAATCATTCAGTCTTTCCGATACCGTCCCCAGCGTCAACAGATCATCATCGTTCACATATTCCAGCTTCAGCCTCGTCAACCGAGCTAGTTCGGTTTCAAGGGACGTCATGTAAAAGTGGACGCGAGAGGCCATTGACTCGGATATTTGTTTCTGAACGACGTCTTGGCCGGATTGATTCATCATGAGGCTGGAAACGTAGATGGGAATGATCATAAGCAAAAAGGACAAGACGAGCTTCGGATAAATTGTAAGCGATTTCATTATTTTCATCATCAGGATTCCCCCCCTCGTAGTTCGCTATCTAAATCATACCTCGTCCGTCTTCCGGGAGACAACAAAAAGAGAGGCAATAAGCCCCTCTTACATCTCAAGCATAAAACGGATAACTTGATCCTCGAAGCCGGGTAACCGCTCATGCACGAAATCCGGATAAATCACCAATTGCTTGTTTGAAATAATCTTATTGTAAGCAGCGAACTGTGTAGAAGGAGGGCATACCGTATCCAGCAGACCGACGCCCATCATAACCTCGCCACGGATTCGCTCCGCCAAATGCTGGACATCGATGTAGCCAAGTCTCGTAAATATTTCTTCTTCCCTGAGATGCTGAGGGTCGTGATGACGGAAAAAGGTTCTTAACTCCTCATAAGCATCCCTTGCCAGATCCATTTCCCACACCCTCTTGTAATCGCACAAAAACGGCACACTAGCTGCAATCCTATTCAGTCTGGGCTCCAATGCCCCGCATGCCAATGCAAGTCCGCCGCCTTGCGATCCTCCAGTTGCGCCAACACGGCTCGCATCTACTTCCGGCAGCGCCATGACGATACCGGCCAATTGGGCCGTATCAAGGTAGATATCACGGAACAACAACCGGTCGGGATGATCATCCAATCCGCGAATGAGATGTCCCTTATAGGTCGTTCCCTTCACGCCCCCTTTATCCTCAGACAGCCCGCCTTGTCCCCTGCAATCCAAAGCTACGATGGAAAAGCCTAAGGACGCGTAAATTAGTTTATCCGCCCAATCGCCGGAATGGTGCGCATAGCCGTGAAATTGCAAAATCGCAGGATGAGGCTTAACCGCATGCTTTGGCCTTACATATTTGGCATGAATCCGAGCCCCTCCCGCACCCGTGAAATAAAGGTGAAAGCAATCGGCGTACGGTACCTGAAAATCGCTCTCGACGATTTCGAGCTGCGGATCCAGCGCTCTCATCTCCTTAAGCGCCTTATCCCAATATTCGTTAAAATCCGAAGGGCGTGGATTACTCCCTCCATAAGTCTTCAATTGATCGAGCGGCATATCAATAAGCGGCATGTCTATCATCACCTCTGGAATTTTTTAAACGCATTCATATGTTTCGTGTAGTACAATATTAACAATCAACTTTCATCTTCATTCCGAATTTACGGCATATCATAACTGAATTCAATAGAAAAATATTGAGTAGGAGGTAGTATTATTTTGCTTAGAACAAATTACGGATTTCGATATTCGGATCAATCCAATCCCTTAATGGCTATTCGAACGATCGGCTGGGAAAGCACCGTGAACGAAAGCTATAGTTGGAACGGATTGGCGCGTGACGATAAGTTTGTGGTTTTTCAATATACACTCTCGGGTGAAGGACACTTGGTACACGACGGCAAACATTACACCGTACCTAAGAACCACGGTTTTTTTGTTCGAATCCCAGGTAATCATCAGTATTACTACAGTTCGGAATCCAAAACGCCTTGGGAATTCATTTTTTTAACCGCGACAGGCTCGCATGTTTTTGCCCATTGGAACGAAATCATCGAGACCAACGGGCCTATCATTTCCTTAAAACCGAATGCACAGCCGATCACCATGCTTTGGGAGATGATGCAGAGCGCCAACGAGAAGACATTGCAGGATAAATACGACATCTCCGTTCGCCTCTATGAATGGATTGTCGCCTGCCACCGAATCATCGATGGCAAACCTGAAGCTGGTCAACCCGTTCCTGCTTCGGTATCCGCAGCAATAAAATTTATGGAAGGCCAATATCATAGATTCCTTACGCTGGAAGAAATCGCAGAGGCGGCAGGCGCCTCCAAATATCATTTTTGCAGGCTTTTTGTCAAAAGCACCGGCGTGACTCCTATTCACCAACTGACCAAAATTCGCATTGAGGAAGCCTCAAAGCTGCTTCGTCAAACCAATCAGTCCGTAGCTGCGATTGCCGCCGCCACCGGGTTCGATAACAGCAGCTACTTCGGAAAAGTATTTCGCAGGATGATGGGGGATTCTCCGCAGCAATTTCGGGAAAACACGGACGACGACATTCCGGCTAACCATCTCTTCATTGATTAATTGAAATGGCGAACAACCGATGACTGACGAGCAATATTGTCATACTATAGCGAAAAGATATTGCTATTTACTCCCTCCCTATATGGATCTATGATTATTCCCGAGAGGAATTATAGAGCAATTATTTTATACGGAGGTGTTTGCAGATGTTAAAAATTGCAATGATTGGCGCAGGCAGTATCGGCTTTACCCGCAGACTCATTATGGATCTCATGGCCGTTCCGGAGTTTCGTGATACGGAATTCCGGTTAATGGACATCGATAAGGAAAATCTAGACATGGTGACCACGCTCAGTCGGCATATGCTTGATATTAATGGACTGAAGTCGGTTACCCTTGTGCCTACGATAGACCAAAGAGAAGCGATTAAAGACGCTGATTATGTCATTTGCCTAGCACGCGTTGGGGGGCTTGAAGCTTACCGGCACGATATTGAAATTCCTTTAAAATACGGCGTCGAACAATGCGTTGGGGATACCTTAGGGCCGGGAGGCATCTTCTTTGCTCTCCGTACGATTCCGGTGCTGCTTGACATTGCCCGCGACATGCGAGAGCTAGCTCCCGATGCACTGCTGCTCAATTATTCGAATCCTATGGCCATGAACACCTGGGCCGTTCGCCGCGCGGGCGGTGTACGAGTCGTAGGATTATGTCATGGCGTACAGCACGGCCATGAGCAAATCGCCGAAGCCCTGGGGCTGCCGCAGGAGGAATTGGATCAGGTTTGCGCAGGTATCAACCATCAGACATGGTTCGTCAAACTTACCCATAAGGGGCAAGATATGCTGCCAAGACTACTCGAAGCGTTCGAGAACCATCCGACACTTCCGCAAACTGAACCCTGCCGTATAGACGTCCTGCGACGGTTCGGCTATTATTCCACCGAATCAAACGGGCATTTAAGCGAATACTTGCCGTGGTACCGCAAGAAATCGGCGGACATGGATAAGTGGATAAACGATAAAGAGTGGATCGGCGGAGTGACCGCAGGTTATTTGGAGCATTGCCGAACCCGTCTGGAGGATTATAAAGCGATGTATCCGAAGTGGTTAAGCGGGGAATTAGAGTCTATTCCGCTCGGCCAGCGCTCGGAGGAACACGGTTCATACATTATTGAGGCACTGGAGACCGGCCGGGTATACCGTGGCAACTTTAACATTGAGAATAAGGGACTGATCACTAACCTACCGGATCATAGTACGATTGAAATTCCGTGTTACGTAGACCGGAACGGTATTGCGCCTACCTGGATTGGAGATCTTCCGCTTGCTTGCGCGGCTACTTGCCGTGCCAGCATCAGCGTTCAGGAGATGGCCGTAGAAGCTGCTCTAACCGGCAATCGCGAACTGGTAAAGCAGGCGGTTCTGCACGATCCGTTAACGGCAGCCATTTGCAGCACCGAGCAGGTATGGAGCATGGTTGACGAAATGCTGGATGCACTAGCACCTTGGCTGCCCCAGTTCAATGGCGAAAACCGCACCTGGGTTGACCTTCCTCAGCCGCAAACCCTTAATAAATCATTCATTTAGTTGCTAACTATTTACTTTACTTCATATTTAATTTCAGCCTAAAAGGAGACCGATGCTTCATTTATGATGAATGAGGCACCGGTCTCAGCATATATCCACGCCCGCGTCCACCAAAGGATCGAGAAATTGCTTTAACTCCTCCGCTGTTCTTACGAGCTTGACCTCCGGATCAGCTTTCACAATGCAATCTAGAGCCATCGCTATATTTAGCCTCGAGTTTACTAAGATCAGTATTCGGATATGTTCTAATTGGATGGTCACAATTTCCTCCCCTTAATAAATCTCTTACTATTGAAAATAACAAGATGAAATTAATTAATAAAAAGAAATGGAAGCTCGGCACATACGCAATGTGCTAGCTCCCTTAGAACCTTCCCCATATTAAATGCTACTTCTTCGCCTTATAAAACTCATGATACAGCTTCATCAACGCCCGTTTCTCAATGCGCGAAACATAGCTGCGGCTAATGCCCAACTCCTTCGCGATCTCCCGCTGAGTTCGCTCGTCGCCGCCGTGGATAAGACCAAAGCGGCCAATGACGACTTCCTTCTCCCGGTCATCGAGAATATCAAGGTTTTTGTATATTTTCGATTTCTCGATCTTGAGCTGCACTTTATCCGCTACATCATCGGCCTCCGTGCCGAGGATGTCGATGAGCGTAATTTCGTTGCCTTCCTTGTCCGTACCGATCGGGTCGTGAAGCGACACATCCTTGCGCGTCTTCTTCAGACTACGAAGATGCATAAGTATTTCGTTCTCGATACAACGTGCCGCGAACGTCGCCAACTTTGTTCCTTTGCCGGTCTGGAAGCTCTCGATCGCTTTAATGAGGCCAATTGTCCCAATACTAATTAAGTCCTCTAGATCCTCGCCCGTATTATCGAATTTTTTGACATTGTGAACACGATCAGATGTAATATGACTCACTAACGTAAATCTGAAACTCCCCGCCTGATACCCGTTTTTTGTCTTGTTGTAAGTGAACATTGTACATGTCTTTCGCGTTGCTGTCATTTCGAAAATTGAATTCACGTCCAGTTAGGCCAATTTCCTCACCAAATCCATATAGCAGTAATATTGAATGCTACTCTCGGTTCCAGCAGATATAACGAATGGCTTCACATAACATTCCCAATTACACGAACCCTTATTGTCCACGAACGTTCTCCAACGAATACCGTGATCTCTGTTCTCCCTTCCTTAATAGCGTATACCCTCCCACTATTCACGGATATGATCTCAGAATGACACTCATACCGCGCTATAGAAGAGATGTCCTCTTTGTGACCGAAGCCATCTGAGCGATATACCCCGAAGAAATCATATTCGCCTTTTCGCACTGTCAAATCATTTGTTTCCACGCAGATTTCCCCTGCACTTGCTGGGCCTGAATGCGAATAATGGAACCAATCAACATCAATAAAGCCTTCATCCTTTTTGTCATTAAAGGTATATATCCCAATGTTATCTCCTCGATAACCGCCCCACCTTAGCGAATATTCATCTCCTAATGAAGTGAATCGACAACCATCAAAGCTGTAATAGAATTGACTCACGCAAGATGCGTTTACACTCGTCCGAAGCCATATGGTATTCTGCTCGTTCGGCAGCCAAGGTCCTTCGACGATGTTACCGTTTGATTCATACTTTAACTTTCTTCTTAGTTCGCAATGAACAACCCCAATATTGCAATAGTCAGTCCCTCCGTTGAAGTGTGAGAGGCCGGCTTCTTGTCCTTCAAACATCCCCTTCAGATCAAACTTGATATCCGCCTGTACAACAGAAGCAAGAAAATATCGCTGTGCAATCGTATTGCCTGCATGGAAGAAGCTCCCTCGTTTAAGGCGCCCGAATGCTCTTAATCGCAAATACCCTTGTCTCTCGTTTAACGACCAATACTCATCACGGGGCGAGTGATTCCAAAACCATATGGGAGATAAGGTCGAGGCGTTAAAGTCGTCACTGTGCTGTGGCATTACCACAGGATATCCTTGATTCGGCTTTTGATGCCGCCATACCATCGAACCATTAGGAATCCCTTTCTCGGAGCTACCCATAAATGGCCAATCTTCCATCCAAACGACCGGCACAAGATGAACCCTTCTACCTGCCGCACCGCCATCGTCATATTGTCCAATGAAGTACCAGTCCCCCTGGGGAGTATCAATAAAACCACCTTGGGAAGGAAACTGATGTCCGAGAAAACGCACCTCGTAAACACCAGGGTCACCCGGACCGCCAGCAGAGCCATCCTGCTTGATACCATAGAGATGTCTGGCCCTTTTAACATACCCCCCACGTCCTGCAGGACTTCTGCCTTGAAAGTCGACATTAAACAAATAGTAGTAGCCGTTACGCTTAAAAATTTTGTTCCCTTCCGTTCCTTCGATTTGGTAGAAAATTGTACCGCTTTGGGGTAAATTATCTACATCTGCATCTAGAAGCCTGGTGCCATCTGGGCTCATTCGAAACAAATAAAGAGAATGTGTTCCTAAATAAGCCGCTGCCATATAAGCTTCTCCATTATCATCCCAGAAAACGTCCGGATCTGTCCACGGCTCCGCACGCATCGGCTTGCCATTTTTGTCTTCCAGCTGCCTTACTTCCCAGGGCCCAACAGCTTCTTCAGCAGTAGCTGAAAAGAACCCCTCTCCTTTGTAGCAATTGACATAAACCCGGAACTTCCCATTAACATAGTGAATCGACGGGGCAAATACACCTGCTCCATAATTATTGATATGATCCCAGCGAAATCGAGGCCCTAATATTCCTACATCAGGAATGGCATGGCTAACTGTTCGCCAATTCACCAAATCCTTGGAGTGTAGTATATCAACCCCTCCGGATTGTTGAAAAGTTGAGACTGCCATGAAATAATCCTCTCCAACCCGAACGACATCAGGATCACTATAATCGGCCGGCAGAATCGGATTGCAATACGTGCCATCTCCCTGGTCTCCCCACTTCGATGGGAATCCTGCGTTTATGAAACGGTGCTTGTCTCTCATAGTCCTCCAACTCCTAATAGAATACTCAGGTTAATAATCGTGTTTAGAACAATTCATCTTCTTTAAATACGGGCAAGATCGTCAAGGAGAATTGAATGTTCTTTTCCTCAAGCCGATACGCTTCAAGCAGCTCAGGCCCACAAGATGCCGAACCGACACCGCTCATTTTATAGTCGACATGAACAAATGTCTGCTCCCGCTCCTGAAGCTCATAATCATGAGCCGCTTGCTCCAAGTCGCTTACACTGTATTTGGAAGCATTAAACGAGAACGAATCCTGTGAGCTGAATAAAAGCCCCATGCCTAGCCAGTTGGATACGATAGCCCACTCCGTCCCATAACGGGACCCATTTTCCTGCGGCATAATATAGGTTTCATGGAGCTCTTGCACCGTTTTAACATAACGTCCCATTCGGACGCTGTGCTTCTTATCGATATAGCTCTCATGCGGTCCAAAGCCAAAATATTCTACTTCGTTATTCCCTTGAGGCATGACGATCTCCAAACCAAAACGGGGTAAATAGACAAAGCTTTCTTTGTTCCTGACCTTCGTATCCGTTGACAGCGTAATCACTCCCCCCGCTTCTACACGCCATACGGTTGATCCTCGCATAATCGTATACCGATTTGAAGCTGCCAAGGCGAAGTGTACCTGTATCTCAACAACGGATGGACTGACGTGCTTCCAATGGCATTCATAAACTTTGGTCTGCGCACGGTCATATCCTTCTGCTCGCCATTTCCGAACAGCATGCATATCGTTATCCAGCGGAGCTCGCCAAATGGAATAAGAAATGGGACGATCCAGCATTTCAAGCTCATTTCGCTGAATGCTTATGGGCATTCCTTGAACTAAACAGAAGACATAGCGGAAATCATGTCCGGTAACCGTTAATTCACCATTCTCTTCAACAACGGTTAGAGATGGATTGGCCACCCTATTGCCGATAAGATTTGAAATGACGCTATCTTTTGCCTTTTGTTGAAGCACGAATTGCGCAAAGGAGATCTCATGTCCGATTGCCCCCCAAGCCGTATCCTGATTAAGCCGGAATGACAAAGAGAGATAGCTGCTCCCATGGGAATTAGGTAAGCTGTAAGGCAGCACGATTGCCTGTTGTTGACCTGCTTGTACTTCAAGCTGCCACACTTGTCCTTGTTCCTGCAAGTTGCCGTCAATCTCTACTTTCCAAAAGAGAGAAACATGGGACAAATCAACAAAATCATAAAGATTTTCGATTAACAGGCTTCCCTTCGATAAATCCTTAGTCCTCACCCGAATCGGTGCAATAACCTGCTTGAGCTCAAGCAAGCCTGTATGCGGTCTGCGGTCGGGAAAAACAAGTCCATCGATGCAGAAATTGCCGTCATGAGGGCGGTCATGATCTCCAAGGTCTCCGCCGTAAGCATAATAAGATCTTCCATCCGTCGTCTTAGCCAACATCCCGTGGTCGCTCCATTCCCACACACAGCCGCCCATCAGCTTGGGATATTTATAAATGACATCCCAATAGTCCTTCAGATCCCCTGAGCTATTCCCCATCGCATGACTGTATTCGCATAGAAACATCGGCAACTCGTTGTTCACATTTTGGGCATAGGTTTCTAGATCCTTTACGGACGCATACATCTTGCTTTCCATGTCCAGACAAGAGATATCCGAATGACCCTTCATTTCAGGTGCCGTGCATTCATAATGAACCAGGCGCGACGTGTCTCTTTCCCTTGTCCATTTGGCCATTGCGATATGGTTCAAGCTATAACCCGATTCATTTCCCATCGACCAAATGACGACGGAAGGCTGGTTCTTATCCCTTTCAACCATACGAACCGCCCGTTCCTTAAACGCTTCGAGCCAATCAGGATCAGCTGATAAAAAATGAAAGGAGCCGTTCTTGAATTCTCCGGATTGCCCGGTACCATGACACTCAAGATCTGCTTCATCCATAATATAAAACCCATACTCGTTGCACAGCTCCAGAAAGCGAGGGTCATTCGGGTAATGGGAGGTACGAATCGTATTGATATTGTGCTGCTTCATAACAAGCAGGTCCTCGATCATAGCTTTCATAGGAACCGTGTGCCCCAATTCCGGATGCGAATCATGGCGATTGACTCCTTTAAGCTTTACCGCTTTTCCATTTAGATGGAATACACTGTCTTTAACCTCTACCTGGCGAAATCCGACTTGGAATACTAATGTTTCATTGCCTGCCGATACGAACAACTTATACAGGTTGGGCATTTCAGCGCTCCAAAGGTCAGGCCGCTCCACCTCAAGCTCTATCGTTCCAGAGCCTTCAATAATAGACTTGCCCTTAGCGATGGAGATGCCTTTCGAATCCTTCAATTCCGCGCTTACCTCAAGTACCCCGGTCGTTTCAATCTCCGACTGTAAGATAGCTTTGGAGAAATCTGCATGATGGACCTGCTTGTTAAACACATCGCGAATATACTGCTTGTCCCGCGCAATTATATACACATCACGGAAAATGCCGTTAAAACGCCACATATCCTGATCCTCAAGGTAAGTTCCATCACACCACTTAAGAACCATTACCGCCATCCGGTTAACCCCTGGACGCAAGAAGGACTGAATATTAAATTCAGCGGGCATCCGGCTGCCTTGACTATAGCCGGCAAAATGACCATTCACCCATAAGTAGAAACAAGAACTAACGCCTTCAAATACGACGAAGCTTTCCTTGCCATCGCCGCTTGCAGTCACTGCAAAGTCACGGACATATAATCCGGCTGGATTAGCATCCGGTACATAGGGAGGGTCATTGGGGATCGGATAATGATAGTTCAAATAATGCATTTGGTCATACCCGTTCGTCTGCCAACAGGATGGAACAAGCAAATCATCCCAACTGCTCGTATCCCAATTAGCCAGATAGAAGGGCTCCCTAACTTCCTTAACACTAGAGTGATACTGAAATTTCCAGTTACCGTTAAGAGTGTGATAGAAAGGTGATCGTCCGCGGCGACCGCTTGCTGCCTCATCCATGCTTGAATAGGGAATATAATAAGCTCTTGCCGGCTCACGATTAATATGAAGGGTAGTTGGATCTTCCCAATATTTCTTGATTGACAGCATATGTAGTCTCCTCTGCTCATGGTTTAATCTGATTATATCGGTACAGAACCCTCGCAGATAGAATCCAATAAAGACAATGAATAGTACAAAACAGACATTTCTATCTCCACTTGAATATGACTATTATATGAATTATTATTTTTAATAAGACTTATTACACTCTCAAGAGATTAATTCATATATAATACAAAAAAGACATAACGAGGTGTGCTCAATGAAGGGTTTGCCATTGAGGAGTAATGTTTCCCTAACCTTTGCGGGCGGCTTGCCCATTCGGGTCTACACGGTTGGAATGGATCGGCAAATCTCCATTACACGTCTTGAGGGCTTCTCAGCTCCACAAATTCTAATCACATTCAGCGGAACAGGCAAGTTCCGCCAGCTCGGCCAACCTTGGAAGATTCTCGAGCCCGGCTCATTGCTCTTTATTCCGGCCCACCTGCCTAATGAATATATGCCGCTTGGTGATGAGGTCTGGCATGTCGGCTATGCCACTTACTTGGAGAATGAGGGAGGGGTCCTGTCAAGCTGGGGATTTAAGGATCAATCATTTGTCGGCAAGCTGACCGACCTCACTCCTTTTTATTCATTAATAGAGAGAATCTGGTTCCACTCCGGTCCAGCGTACGATCCCTGGGCAGCAACAGAGGGGTTAATCTCGTTATGTATCGAAATTTTTAAGCAAATGCACAGTAATCATTCAAACCCTTTGCCTGTTCCGATCTCATCCGGCACTCTGCAGGACAGCATCGTGGACAACGCCATTCGTTTTATCCATGACCATTTGAATCGTAACATTACCGTCACCGAACTGGCTTCCCGGGCAGGTTATTCCCCTAAACAGTTGACCCGTTTGTTCAAACAGCAAACCAGTCAAACTCCGTTGCAATATTTGCAGGCGCTTCGCCTGCAAACCGCGCATCTCATGCTTATTGACAATCCGGGCATGACAGTCCGTCATGCATCTGCTGCGGTAGGCATGGAGCCTGTCTATTTCAACCGGTTATATAGGCGTACGTTTGGATGTACGCCTACGGAGTCCAGACGTTTGTAATTAATTTTGGAATCTCTTTCTAAATTCCGTAGGGGTAAGACCTGTCTTTTTCTTAAACACATCGCTAAAGTACGATCGTTCCTCATAACCGACAGCAGAAGCCACTTCTTGCAGCGGCGTCCCTTGCAAAATAAGCAGCTTGGCTTTTTCCATACGTTCATTCACGACATATTGCAGGACCGATTGGCCGGTTACTTTCTTAAACAGGTTGGAATAATAGCTGGTGCTCAAATGGACCTGACGCGCATATTCATCAACCGTCTCATTTTTATGCAAATTGTTATGGATATAAGCAATCGACTGATTAACAACGATATTCGCTGAAGCCTTTTGCTTGCTTCTGGTATGCTCGCAATACAACTGACAAATGTCCGTGACAATTGATTTCAACGCAGTGATAGTGGATGTATGAAAGGTAATTTCTTGCATTTTTCTATCCAATAACAAACTATCTTCATTTTCCAAATCTTCAAGCATCGCATTACGAACGGTTACCATAAGTTCAATGCAAAATACCCTAATCTTCTCTGGAGTAGGCAGAGGCTGAATCTGATTCCATTCCCCGAAAATCTCATTAAGTACGAATTCGATCTTGTCAGAACTTCCGGAACGCAGGATGTAGATAAGTTCGTTTTCCTTTTCTGATGAAAGCGCAATAGGCGTGGACGGCTCACCTGCATATTGCGGATAGGCAAATACACTGTTTCCTCCCGAATAGAAGTTATAGGAAAGCGCATATACAGCCTGCTGATAAGTAATTGGCAATTCATAAATATTTTCAACAATAGTACCTACACCAATAGAGACCGTTACGCGGGTATATCTTGCGATATTTCCCCGGCATTCCTCGGCTATATGCAGCAAATCGATCTCATCTCGAGCGTTGACGATACAAATAAAACGATTCATGCCGTCTCGAAATACGACTGCCCTGGTATAAAGTGTAAGGGTCTCTTCAAGAATGTTCTGAAGTGCAAATCGGAGCAATTCAATCTCATTAATCGCAGTTTTACCTTCAGAAGCGAAATAATCATCGATTTCTACCGCAAAAACGGTAAACATACGCTCTTCCATATCCACATTCAAAAAAGCCCATCTTTCATTCACTTTTTGAGGATGGGATTTATACTGCACAAGCAAATTCAAATATTCTTGTCTAAGCAGAGGCATACTCTCTCGAAGCTTCCGTTCCATATCCTGCAAGTTGCGCTTTGTTTGGTTAGCCTCTTCCAGCACTTGTTTGGCTTTAAGGACAACATCGATTAATTGTTCAGGTGTAAATGGTTTTAGGATGTAGTCAAATCCACCGAGCTGCACCACCTGCTGGGCATAGTTAAAATCGGAGTAACCGCTTATAAAAATCAACTTTGCACCTGTTTGATTTGCCTGCTCAATCATTTCGATGCCATTCAGCTTAGGCATTCTGATATCGGTAATGATAATATCGGGATTGACCTCATCAATCAGCTTTAATCCATCCATCCCGTTAAAGGCCGTACCGGCTACCGCAATGCCATAATCGCTCCACGGAATATTACGAGTTATCCCATTAACAACGGACGGGATGTCATCTACGACAACCATTGAAAAAACATTATTCATTCCAAATCTTCTCCTTCCGGCCGAATCGGTAGCGAAATTCGAATGACCGTTTTCTCGTGAGGTATGCTGCTCATTTCAAATGAAGCTTTATGCCCAATATATAACTGGATTCTTTGATAGATATTGTGCAAGGCGAAGCCTTTATTGGAGGAATGATTCGCAGCCAAGAACTGATTCATTTTCTCGTCCACATCCAAGCCATGACCGTTATCCTCTACCTGCATAATGAGACTATCTGCCTCTTTATACACCTTAATTCGAATAATTCCTCCTTCATGAACATCCTTAAATCCATGCAGAATCGCATTCTCCACTAAAGGCTGCAGCAGCAGTTTTAACGTTCGTATGTTCCTAACCTCATCGCTGCACGTTATTTCATAGTCAAAAAGCTGGTCATAGCAAAGTTTTTGAATAAGCAAATATTGCGTGACATGTTCAACCTCTTGTCCGACAGTAGTAAGCTCTTCTCCTTTATTTAAGCCCATACGAAATAGCATCGATAAGGACATGATCATTTGCCTAACTTCATGGTGTTCATTCGAGTGGGACTTCCAAAGAATCGTGTTTAACGTATTATATAGAAAGTGAGGATTGATCTGAGCTTGAAGCGCTTTCAGTTCGGCTAAACGTTCAGCTTTCTCCGCTCCCGTGCGCTCTTGAATCAACAGCTCAATTCTGTCAAGCATATGATTAAACCGCATGCCCACATGCGCAAATTCATCCTCATATTCACTGACAAAGCGAACCGAAAGATCATCCTGTTCTACCTTTTTCATTACGACTTGCAATTGATTTAATGGCCGGAGGAGCCTGCTCGTTAATTTGCCAGAGATTAATAACGTCAATAAGACGAACAGTATAATTGTGCTTATTGTCATCCATTGAATTAACCTAACATCCTTTAATAGGGTATCCCGAGACATCAGGTGAACAATTAACCAATTATCCGGATAAGCAACCGTCGAATAATTAACCAGATATTGGGTTCCCTTAAACGTATATTCAAAATGACCTGTCTTACCGCCCAATTTGCTTCTGAAATGCTCATCCCTTGACAGCTGACTAGAGAGCGTATTTGTCTCGAAAGCAAGCTTTCCCGTTTCCGTAAACACCATTAGCTGTGCATCATCACCATTCATCATGACGTAATCGCGTATGGACGTCTCGCTTACATTAACGATCATTTTCATATCGACATGAGAATTCGGTGAATAAGGTTCAAACAATAAACTTAGTACCTGCTTATCCCCTTTGAACAAATCATCCTTATGCGACTCTACCCAAGCGGGCAGTCTGCGGTCTAACAAGGGAGCTAACAAGCTTCTGTCAAAAGGAACGTCATCCTTGCGTTCGTTCCGGTTTGAATAGAATTCTCCGACAGGCGTATTAATCAGAATAGACGTTATCCCAGGCTCAACAAGCTGCATTTGAAAAATGGGAGTTTGCAGCGACTTGTTTATCGCAAAATGCTCATAATAACTAGGTTTTTCCCCGGAATTAGATCTGGAAATTAATTCATTAAACTGATCACTGGATACAAAGGTAAGCACGGCCAATCTGATTTTTCGCAACTTCTCCTCTAGCCCTTGAGCGGATTTATCAATCATTTCCTGATTTGAGGTGTATGACTTCTTCTCTAATATATTTGAGGCAATCGCATAGGATATAAACCCTGAAACAATGAGTGCGGCAGCGGTAAATAAACTAATGGACAACCAAATTCGTTTTCTGAATGTACTGGTATATAACCATTTCCTCATGTCAAGACACTCCCATACGGATGATGAAATGGACAATAGAGAAGCTGCAAGCAGCTTCTCTATCCTATCCACTATTTCATATTCAGATAACGCGTGTAAGCATCATTGTAGATTTGAATATATTGTTCTACGCCGAGTTTTTTCATTTGATTCTTATACGCCGCGAAGTTAGAGGCTACATCTTCTCCGCCCATTACCCACTTCTGTGCTTTCTCTGCAAAGTACGTATCGATTTGTCCTTTAATGCTGTCGATTTGTTTTTGCTCATCCTCCGTAAAGCTCAGAGGAGGTAATGTATAATCTGTCGAAATAATATTATTGTCCTGATACTCTTTGATGCCTTTCAAAGCAATTTCATTCGTCCATTGCTCCTCATAAGAGAAGTCCTGCCAAGCGCCAAACTTAGGAAGCTGGGAGCCATACTCATCCGCCAGATAACCGTTAACGGCCGGTTGGCTTAAGACCTCTTCTGTGAAAATAGGTTTCCCGTCTACCATCGTGTAGGACTTGCCTTCAATGCCAAAGTTAAACATGCGGCGGCCTTCTTCTGTCCACCAGAAATCGAAATATTTCACTGCTTCTTCAATATGCTTGCTGCTCGACGAGATTCCCCAGCCGAAACCCGACAATTTCGCTCGTTTACCTACTTCAAATACTTTACCGGAAGCGCTTGCGGGCGGGGCAAAAGGAATTAACTCCAATCCAGCGACTTGATCCTTCAGAGAGGTATTGAAGTTAGAAGTGCTGGCGAACCAGTCATGCGTAGAACCTGCTGTATTATTGCCCAGCAATGTTTCGCGCGCCTTTTCTCGCGTGTAAATTTCCTTATCGACTAGACCTTCTGCATACCATTTGGCAATATTCGAAATGCCAGTCTCGAATTGATCCTCATAAGGGCCGAACACGAGCTTACCGTCTTTCAAATAGAAGGTATGATAAGCATCCCATAATGGCAGCAACGAATATACACCGATAACATTATCGCGTTGCATGAATGGAACCTCATCCTTCTTCTGGTTGCCGTTTGGATCTTGTTCACGGAACGCTTTCAATACTTCATAATATTGATCAACTGTCGTTGGTACTTGAAGATTCAACTTGTCCAGCCAGTCTTGACGAATGAACCAGCCTGTTGTAGCTGATCCGTCCGCTACAGCAGGGAATGTGTAAATCTTCCCGTCAGCTGCCGTAATCGCTTTTTTCACATCTTCATTAGCGTCCAGGAATTTCTTGAAATTAGGCGCAAATTGATCGATATAATCGTTTAGAGGCGTTAATGCGCCCTCAGATCCAATCGTGTTCAGATCACTGACATAATAAGAAATAATGTCTGGCAGCGTTCCGGAAGCCAGCATCAGGTTATACGCCTGCTTCTCTTCTCCGCCTGCCGGTGCGACATTGTTCAAGCTAATGTTCGTCAGCTCTGCCGCTTGTTTAAGAACAGGCGAATCCATCTCAATCGTTCCTCCACCATCGAAATAGAAAATATTTAAATCCAATGGTTGACTGCTCGCCTTCGCAGGCGATTCCGCCGAAGAACTTTCAGGTGCTGCCGTTGCTGTACCTTTGTTATTCTTATTATTCTCTGTGTTGTTGCTATTGTTGCCGCAAGCCCCCAATAATGTTGAACCAATCAATGCCGTGGCCATGATCGCAGCCATTCTCTTGTTCATGTTGATCCTCCCAAATAAATTTATTATATCAAAACGAGACGCCTAGTTGACACCTCATTCTAGATATCATCCCTTTAACGAACCAATCATAACCCCTTTGACAAAGTGTCTTTGAATGAAAGGGTACACCAGGATGATTGGAACAATAGCTACGATGATCGTTGCATAAATAATGGTCTCACCTGTCGTATAGGAGAAGTCGCTCAGCATGCTCTCCGATGGTTTCATTTGAACTACCAGCTGATTCAACAATACTTGAAGGGGATATTTGTCCTTATCCCGAAGAAGAACCATCGCCCAGAAATACCCATTCCATCTTGATACAGCGTAAAACAAGGAGATTGTAGCCAATGAAGCCTTCGAGAGTGGCAGGACAATTCGAAATAACACCCTCACATCTCCCGCCCCGTCTATACGTGCCGCCTCTTCAATTTCTTCCGGAATCGCCTGGAAGAACGTCCGCAATATAATAAAGTTAAACGTGCTGACAGCAAACCCAATAATAATGCCCATTCGATTATCCAATAGATGCAAGTCTCTAAAGTTCAAATACATGGGGATCATGCCTGGGCCAAAAATAAGGGTAAAAGAAACTAATAAGTTGAAAAACGTACGGCCCTTTAACCTCTTTTTCGAAAGCGCATAGGCTCCGCAGATCGTTAAAATCATACTAACCAGCGTTCCCGCAACCGTATAATAGAGCGTGTTGGCATAACCCATCCATAGCCCGCTTTCAGCAAATACAGCATGATACGCTGCTAAGGTGACTTCTTTGGGATAGATGAACACCTCCCCCGACACAACGGCTTTCGGCGAACTCATTGATGCGGATAAAACATAAAGAAAAGGATATAAGGTCAAAAATGCGAACAATCCAAGAAAAATATAGTTGAATGCATAAAAGATTTTCTCTCCGCGGCTCTCTATCATCTTCTGTCACCTACCACAATCCAGATTCGGTATACTTTTTGCTTATCTTATTGGCGAATACGATTAATATTAAGCTTACAATCGAATTAAACAGCCCTACAGCGGTCGCCATGTCGTATCGTCCATTGATAAGGCCTTCTCGATAAACATAGGTCGAGATTACGTCGGCCGTAGAATAAGTCACCGGCTGGTATAAGAGAATGATAGCTTCGTAGCCTACATCCAGCAGACTTCCAATCTGCAAGATCAGCATAATCATTATCGTCGGCAAAATACCGGGTATCGTAACATGAACAACTTGTTTCCATTTCGAAGCTCCGTCTATGACAGCTGCCTCGTAAAGCTCCGTATTCACTCCTGCCAATGCCGCAATATAGATGATGGCAGCAAAACCCGTACCTTGCCAAATCGTCATTGAGTTTAGAATGGTCCTGAAGTATTCCGGTATGGCTAAGAAGTAAATTTTCTCCATCCCCAACTTTTCAATGAGCAAATTGACCAGACCTGAGCTTGGAGATAAAAAGTTGGTCACTATTCCGGCAATTATAACGACCGAAATAAAGTGAGGCATGTAGGTCAGCGTTTGAACGGTTTTTTTGAAGAATGCATGTTTCACTTCATTCAGAAGCAGCGCGAAGACGATCGGCGCAGGAAACACAAAGATTAACGAATAGAAACTAATAATTAGCGTGTTTTTTAATACCCGCCAAAAATACTCGCTCTGCAAGAACTGTTGAAAATGATCCAATCCCACCCAAGGACTTTGTTCGATTCCTTTAAAAACGCTGTAATCCTTAAATGCAATCTGGATGCCGTACATAGGTTTAAAGATGAAGATGGCATACCAAAGGATGAAAGGAGTCAGCAGGAGATAAAGAAACCAGTCCCTCTTCAATAAGGACCAAGCACCCGTTAATATTCCGCTGCGTGCTTGTTTTGTAATCTCTACACTCGTATTTGCTGTCACGTCTGCATAAGTCCTCCTCTTGTTTGTGTTTTTCTTTCGCTATGTCCTTATTCTAGCAACGACTCAGCAACTTGAAGAGGCAAATTCCTACTCCAATAGACCAAGAAACAACTGTATTCCTCGGACCCATAAAGCATGAAATAAAAGAAGACCGGCAGCCCATATCCGATCTTCTCTATGTATTCATCTGCTTAGTCTTGCGCTTCGAGCAACCATAGGGTGGCCGTCACGCCACGCGGGTAATACTTGCTGCCGTGGATAACCCCGGAAATAATCTGATCGCTCCAGCTCCAATACGAATGCTCAGGATGAGTCAGCCATTCCGCATGCGCACGGTCAGAAGCCCGCTCCCTTTCATCCCATTCCAAGCCCAATATTTGACGTGCAACGAATTGGCACAAATACACTTTACTTAACCATGAATTGTTACTGGTAGAGGATAGCTTCCAGCCGCCGTCAGGGAACAAACAAACCTCCGGTTGAAGTACAGCCTCCAGATGCTGCTTAAGTGCGCGAATATAGGAACCAAAACGGCCTTCTGGATCCAGCGCTTCTTGGCAGCCCGAAACATAAGGGAAAACAAGTCCTTCGATTGCCGGAATGATTTTGGAATGATTGTTTTCTTGCATGACTGCCGGAATATACCCTTCGGCGGTTTGATTCGAAACGATGGTGGAAGCTGCTCTTTCCGCTTGAATTCCCGCTTCCATGGCCTGTTCGGGTTGTTCCAGTTTCTTGAAGATGTTCTCCAGAACCACATAAGCCGCCCAGCATTTTCCCGCCAGATAGAGATTATTTCTCGCTTGTCCAAGTGATTCATCCAAGCTGTCATAGGTCGTGATTTCAGCGCCCCCTTCCGTCCTTGAGCTGTCTAACCCCATTATACCGTTACGCTTAAGCGGCTCCGGATGATCCCTATTCAACATACTGGCCATGCATTGCACGAATATTTCTTTATTTTCCAGCATCCATGCCAAGTCCTTTGTGCTCTCGACATAAGCAGCCGCGCAGAGAACCCAGTTCACAAGCTGCTCGTGGGTCATATGAGAGAAACAGCCATGTAGTCCCGCTTGCTCATAGGATGAATACTTTGGTCGAGAGAATACATTGGCCACTCCCATATCATGCGTAAAACTGATGCCCCCCGGATAGAGGGTTTCACTGTCTGGATCAAATACATGATCCGTATAGCTATAGCGCTTAGTAAACCAATCAAGTTCATTGCGAACCGTCCATGCGTTCATCCTCAGCTCGTAAAACAACTGGTCCACCGTCAGATCGAACGTATTCATCATCCGGTATTCACCCTCATTCACAACCCAGAGAGGCTCTCCGTCATGCTCCAAAAACTCCGTGCTTCCATAATAACTGCGGATCGCATGCGTTAACATGAATTTCTGATCTTTTGACAGCCGAGATTGATCAACGATGCTGTTGGATTGGACACACAATGAGGCCATGTCATCAAAGTGATGCAAGGAGTATGCCGCTACATCCTCAATCGATCGAAAGTAACGGGTATAATAATAAGCTGCGTCAAGCCCGGCTGTAACCACTCCGCCGCGATAGAAACAAACGGAGAATTGAAAGGTCTGCTTTTGCCCTGCGGGAACTTGCATCAACAGCGCTCCTACGCGTCCTAATCCAAAATGACGATTAAAATCATTGCCATTTAACAGAATCTTCTCCATCGTGAATCCCAAAGCAGATACAACATTCGGATCTCGGGAGACAATAGCCGTACTTCTGCCTTGTCCAATACCTGTAATCCCTGGTTCACAAGTATCCTCCATCATTCTCATAGAATAATAAGGATCATTGCCCTCCATACCAAAGAAAGCTCTTCTTGTCCGTTGTCCATTCGTATTATCAACCGTTAGCTCAACCCATACGGAAGGGGTAATCACCCGCTTTAGTTCTTCTTCAAGGCATTTTCTAGGATCAGGCACCTCCGCTACAAGCGAATACATACGAAATGTCAAATCTCCGGCTGCAAATTCATCCGTGCCCAATCGGAAATCCCGCGAGATCTCATCCTTGCCAAAAGGAAGGATAAGCTTGTTTTCTTCCTCCGTATTTTGCTTCTCTACATCGTATCGGCTGCTTTCATCCTCGCCTTTGTCAAAGAACGGCAAAGCTTGATAATAGCTCCCGTCTTCAGACTGCAATCCAATATACATATTCTGATCAGCAGGCTTGCCAAGCTCCAGACCTAATCCCCCTTTGGCTCCTGGAAACCCTAAGGTAAAGCTTGCAAATGCGCCTATAGGGGAATGATGGGCATTAAATAACAGATTGTTCATTACGTTCCTGATTCTCCTTTGAATTTCCTTTATTGTGTTAAGCAGATTTCAATTTGTTCATTTTCGAGGCTAACGATAGCCGTATCCTTATTTTTCATGGAGACCCGCAGTTGCTGCTGGTTTCTTGTTTTTGGATACAGCAGGGTTAAGAATCCGTCTTGCCCGTCTGAGGTTGCCCGAATATAATCCATCATACATACATTCGATTGTCCGCTTTCAAAGAACGGCGTTGACCGCCCCTTATCCAGCCAAATATGGTTCACTTTATTTAGAAAAACAACTTCCAAGTCCACATCATATACCCCTGTTGAATAAACCCTTTGCCCTTCAATAACAGTGTGATCTGCCGCCACCGGAAGGCTAAATAAGACTTCCCCTTCAAATTCCTTAATGGAATCTCGAATCAAATAGAAGTCAGCAGTCTTGAAGTAGGTTACTTGTCGAATGTGCTTTCCCTTTCCTTCCGGATTCATGATCTCGATGGCGATCGATTCTTTATCTTCTTCATGCCTGAATGACAATACACTGCTGGTTTTCGGAACATCCACCCAGCCCCGTTCGAGGCTGTACGTACCAGCAGATAGATTAATCATTTCATAAGTATTGTTCACACTAGTAGTCTGTGTCGTCTGAAACTGCAGACAAGCATGGGAATAGGAACTTATATGCCAATTCGTACTGCTGTCAAAATAACCTTCAATCCCAGAATCCATAACAAGCGGAACCGAGTTTTTGTACAAAATAAATGATCCTTGGTCAAGATGTCCGTGCCCAATAGGATCTGGGCTCGACATAATCGCAAAATAATTTTGCCCCTCTTGCCTTTCGTTTCTAAAAATATAAATGCCCGCATGTTTGAATGCTGCGCTGGATTCTAATTGAAGCAGCCCATCTGGCTTGTACTCGATTCCGACAGCAAGCAGATTTTCAAAAACGACAGCCTCGCCCCACAGGCCCTTCATGGGTTGGCCAGCCAGCCTCCACGTATGATACATCCGATCAGCCAGCCCTTTATCGATTACTTCGATTTCATTCATATGATTCGCAAAGCAAGCAAACTCCGAGCCGTCTCGCAGGGCATGATCCCCAAATGGAGGTGTCCCAATTCGATGATTGAAATACCGGTACGGCGGGGTTTGCGTCTGCAGCATAAACTCAAACATTCCCTTTAATGGCGTAGTCTCAAATAGATTTTCACCCATAACATGTTTAACCACCTTGGCGTAGCCGGAGAAACGCTCAAGAGCAGCTGTATGATAACGAATGGATTCGGGCCAAGAATGATCCGGATTAATATTGAGCCTCAACTGTGAAATCAACACCATATGAGCGTTGTAGAGCCATGCTTTGCGATTCGGAAAATCCTCTAATACGAGCATCATATAAGCGGTTCCTGCACACATATCCGTCTGCCAATTGGTGCAGCCATTCTGAGCGTCATAAGGGGATAATTCGGTCCGGTCTCTAAGATCGAGCATGTACCTTAACAAATACGAAATGAGGGCATAAAACTGCTGCTTTTCTTTGTTAGAAAATACGCCAGCATCCTTAATGAGGGAGTAGGTAACCGCTATACTGCACAACATTCGTCCGCCCTGCACAGCCCCGTAAGAATCGCTGCCTTCCGGACGCAAATTGGTCACCATCCAGTGCTCCGCGCCTTGACAAAAATCATTCAGCGTATATAAGATTTCATACTTCGCTTTCTTGGCATAGGTCAAATCATCTGTAAAAGCATACTGAATCGCATCGCATTGCATCGTCAATAGAAAGCAAAAATTCGGAAGAGAAGATTTCCTGTTGAACGTATACTCGAAGCGATCAATGAACATCCCGTCAGTATCTTTATAAGTAACGACAGCTTGTAACCCTTTTTTGAGTTTTCCGTCCAGCTTCGCCGCAAACGTAAGGGTATACGATGAACCGCCTTCAATGGCAAAATCCCGGTTATAGTTCCAAGCGCCTTCATCGTTGCCCGTCGGATTACAGAGATACACCGATTTGTTAACGGTATTGTCCTGTTGTTTGAACAATTGCCTGTCTCCGCCGCCGCAGTATGGGTACGTTTCTTCCCACTTAAATTGCGGATTGCCTTTTCTCGCTTGAGGCTCCCAATAAGAGGGGCCAGCTTTGCCTTCCTCGAACCCGCTGTTTACGATTTCGAGACCTTTCCCGCTTGCCGATAAAATATGAACATTATCTATCCAAACATGCCCGAGTCCCTCCGATTCATTATCTTCTGATGGGAGCACGAAAGAGATCGTCGCTTTTACCGCATTATTCGGTGCTTTGAAATTTGCTATTTTATCTGTAAAGCTCCATGCATAAAATTTCGAATTAATAGCGTCGTAATTCACGGGTTCGATTACAAAGGACTGATAGGCTTGGGTTATGTAATCCAAACTGTACCTATCGGCGATTTCTTGAATTCGCATCGCTTCCTGTTTGATTAGAACGTCCTGCCCGGCTCTCTCCTTAATGCGCTGCAGATCGCTTTTTTTGACATATATGCTGGAAGAGGAATCGACATCTGTCCGCAAAATGCGTGAATGCCGATAGTCTCTCAATGTGTTATAGACGTCTACGATGGCCAAGGCTAAGCTTGTATTCGAGCTGGTTATATCCGCGATCAGCTTGCCATCCTGCAGCTTCTTTAACGATTGCGTAAGTCTTTCCTTACAATCTGCGTCATGCTGGCCTACTTCATGACCGGTATTAGAACAAACTAGTAATTCCACAGCTTTAGCCGTCACGAATTCGGCTTTTTCTTGAAGCGTGTATGTCGCTTCGTTCCGTACATCCTGCTGCTCAAACCAGGCTAATGCTTCTTCCAGACCATAATCGCGATGGACATGATTAGATTGGTTATAGGGCGGTGCCATCGTATATCGTTTTGTTGCAAATAATATAGATTCATCTTCTCTTGCGAGAAGAAACTCGCGATTTCTTATAAACGGCAACCGGTCCACTCCATTCAGAGCTTGAGTAGCTGCATCCACCATATCTGTTAAAGCCAGTTTCGCTCCGTCCGTATAATAACGGCCTTGTGTCTCAAGCAGGAATAGGGAACGATCGACTAACGATCTCAACTTGATTGCGTTAACTGCCGGCATGCTGCTCCTCCTTGTCTAATAAAAAGCAGGTCAAGAACCTGTTTGGTTCCTGACCCGATTTGATCTAGCCACATTATGACATGAACGCCTTACGCTGTGGAGGCAAAAAACAACTGTATACCATGGAAATTCTATGAATCATTCTTTTTGCTCTAACAGTTTCATAATGGCTGTTATCGCCTCGGCGCGAGTCACGATCGTATTCGGTGAAAATCGATTATGACCAACCCCTCGCATAATGCCGGCACTCACAACCTCGTTAACGGAAGACTTCGCCCAAGCTGGGATGGCAGATGCATCATCAAATGGAGAGGATGGAAGAGTTGTGCTTTTTTTTCCGAACGCCCGATTAACACTGACCGCCATTTCCGCCCTCGTCATAACCAGATTCGGACGGAAGGTTTGGTCTGAATAGCCGGTAATTAAATTGGCATCTGCCGCTGCTTGGACACTGGGCATCGCCCACGGAGCTATTTTCTCCTTATCGGCAAAATAGAGGTCCCCGCTTTTAGGAGCAAGCTGCAGAGCACGTACGATCATCGCTGTAAACTCTGCTCTTGTAACCTCTTTTTTCGGACGGAAGGTGCCATCGCTGTATCCTTCAACCAATCCCCGTTCTAACGCCGTTAGAATGGCAGCTTCTGCCCAGTGTCCGTTAACATCAGTAAATCCCCCCGTTGTTTGGACATTAAGAACCAACTCCGGCGTTACGACGGACATAGTAAGCTTGGAATCCACAAGGTTAATCTCATGCAATGTAATCGTGCTTGCCCCGCTGCCAATCTGGGAAAAGGTCATCGTTGTTAATACCCGCTCACCGTTCTCTCCGGCTATTTGCCCTACTTTAGTATGAGCAATTCGAAGATCATTTCCGACTTTTATCGGACTTACCGAATACCCCGCTATCTCGCTTTTTTCTTCTACTAGCCTTAACCATTTCGCATTGTATTCTAAGTTTAATTCAAATGCATATAAGTCCTGAAGATCATGACCAATGACAGCCACAGTTATCTGGTTATCGATGGTTGGAAGAAGGACAAGCTCAAAAACGGGTTCCGACTGCTTAGCTGAAACCGCCATAGGAACGAGTAACAATAAAATGAGCAAAAAAAAGAAAACCTTTGTTTTCAATCCACGTCATCCCTTCTGGTCTTATTGGGAAGGAAGACGCCGTAACGTCTTCCTTCACCAGTTGCTTATTCCGCTAACCAATCTCCAACAATCATTTGAGCAACGGCTGCCAGCTCTCGAATGGAAATTTCACCTTGCCCGAACAAGTCCGCTTTTTCAATGACGCTCCAGTTCGCATCTGTTGATTTCAAACCGTAATACTTGGCGATAAGCGATAGATCGTTAATTGTTACTTTGGTTTGACCTTGTACAAGTGTAATAAGCTGTGCGGCAAAAATCCCATCTGCCGTTAGAAGCGAAGCTGCTGATGCATCCACTTCAGCTTGAGATGCTCCTACTTTGACGTTCACAATCATCGCCAATTCCAGAGATGATTGAAGGGCCTCAATCGCCTGCGCTGGATACTGGCCAATCTTTGTCCCGGCGACAGCTTTATTTAATTTGGCCTGCACAAGTTGAATCCGTCCGTTTAAGACCGATTTATCAGCCGGATTTGGCTGTACAGCATGCACACTGCTTTGGAATGCTGTAACTGCCCTATTCAGATCTATCAATGCGGCTTCTACATCGTCTTGCGTCGCCAAGCTGTTGCCACTAACATTTACAGCGTTTTGAATCGCTAATTGGAATGCGCTCTTGGCCGCAGCCGGATATTGGCCTGGCGATGAGCCTACCACAGCATCCTCCAATAATTGCTGTGCATGCTGTATTGCGGCCTGCAGTACTTCTTTATCCGCCGTAATTAGAATAATCAACGATGCTTCGGAAGTATCCAATAAAGTGGAGGCGCCATCTTTCGATACTTCAGCACTTAATACGTTTACACTCACTGATTCAGGCGGAGCCGCTTTTACAAGTCCGTGTAAGATAATGAGATTATCCGAACCGGCGATCATAATCTCAGAGTTCGTATTCGCTACAAGAAGCAATATTTCTCCCTCTTCCGGCTTCACTCCGGTACCTATGACTTGTATGCCTTCTTCTGAGGTTGTCACTGCACCATCCTCAAGAACCAGCTGCCCTTGCTCGTTCTCCATCGTTGCGATTTCCAGAGTAGCTGGGTCGTAATGGAGAACGATCTGAGCGGTTGTAAAGCCCTCCTCGACCCCATGAACCCCGATGTTCAGTTGAACGGAAGAGCTTGCGCGAGCCTCCGCCGGGCCGCTTAATGTTGCCTTAGGGTTACCTTCAGGCTGAGTATACTCGGTTACGGTAATCAACCATGAAGCAATGGTCTCTGCGCCATGAGCATCGGTTGCTTTGAACTCAAGCGTATAGGTTCCTTGCGTTTCCGGAGTCCAACTGAATACGCCGGTCGCTGCGTCCCATTCTGCCCCCTCCGGAAGATTAACCCCCTCCAAGGAAACGAAATCTCCATCCTCATCTATAGCTGTTATGGTTTGTGTTACTGTTTCCCCGAGATGAATCGATACAGGAGAAAGCTCTGCTATAAGGGGAGCGTTATTCGGCAATTCATTCGCCTTATTATAAAATTGCAGCTCAGCTACATTGGCATTTCCTTTCGGCGTATAGTATCGCAGATAACGATAGGCTTCATTGTTGTTAATGGGAACGAAATGCCACTTGGCTGCGGTAATGCCGTTAATCGTATACAAATCGACAAATGTCACTCCATCATCCGAGCCTTGAACAACCGCTCCATTCATTCGGTTAACGTTAGCGCTTCTAGGATAAAACATGACTCCGCCGACGATTTGCTCATTGCCTGCACCCAAATCAATGAGAATCCAAGCGGGGTTGGTAATCGCATCAGGGGAGGTAGCTGTCTTGCCGTCAAATGCCAGCCAGCCATTCTCCTCCGGCGTCCCCGTTCCCGGCCAAAGATTGGTATTGGCTTTGACCATGGTGGCATCGATGGTTAGAAGCGCAAGTGTTTCTACGGCAGCGGCTTCGCTCTGAAATGACTCGCCGGCATAACCTCCAGCTGACACCCTGTAGAAATAAGTTTCGGGTTGCAAATTCGAATCCGTCCACTTGGTTGCCGTTGTTTCGCTTACTTTAGTGAAGGCGCCAGTTGTACCCGCTTTGCGATAAATCGCATAATAGCTTGCACCCTGGACTGCCGTCCACTGAAGGTCGACACTGTTTGGTGCTGACAATGACGCAGTAAGATTGTCGGGAGCAGGAAGCGTTCCCTCGATCACAGTAATCAACCAGGATTTTGTAGATTCTGCACCTCTAGCATCGGTTGCTTTGAAGTGCAGTGTATATGTCCCTGCCGTTTCTGGCGTCCAGCTGAATTCACCTGTAGAAGCATGCCATTGCGCACCGTCTGGAAGATCGGCTGCCTCCAATGAAATCGCGTCGCCATCCTCATCATGAGCTGAAATGGTTTGTGCAACGGTCTCTCCGGAATGAATAGTTAGAGGAGAAAGGTCTGCTATAATGGGTGCACTATTTTCCATTGCATCTTTGTAAAATTGCAACTCCGCTACATTGGCGTTTCCATTCGGTGTGTAGTATCGCATATACCGATAGGCATGATTGTTTTCAAAGCTGACAAACTGCCACTTGGTTTCAGTGATACCGTTAATCGTATATAAATCGACGAATGTCGCGCCGTCATCCGAGCCTTGTATAACCGCTCCGTTCATGCGGCTGACATTCGTGCTTCTAGGATAAAATTTCAATCCGCGGATCGTCTTTGCATGTCCCGCACCGAAATCAATGAGTATCCAGGCCGGATTGGTAATCGCATCCGGTGATGTTGCCGTATTTCCGTCAAATGCCAACCATCCATTTCCCTCAGGCGTCCCCGTTCCCGGCCAAAGATTGGTATTGGCTTTGACCATGGAAGCTTTTACCGAAACAGAAGCTAGCGTCGTTACGGAAGCCTCTCCACTCAGAGGTGATTCGCCAGCATTACTTCCAGCTGACACCTTATAATAATAGGTTCCTATAGGCAGGTTCGAATCCGTCAACCTCGTTGACGTTGTTTCATTTACTTTTGTATATGTGCCGTTAACACCCTCTTTGCGATAAATGGCATAGTAACTTGCCCCATTGACGATTGTCCACTGAATATCAATACTGTCCGGGCCCGACAATGAAGCCGCAAGATTATCCGGAGCATGGAACTCTTCTTCCGGATAGATCCGAAGCTTGTATGGTTTGTCTACATAGTTGTCCGTATCATCTAAAGCGAAGATATGAAAATCATATTCGCCGGCAGCCAATCCTTCAGTCTTCATCGTAAGCGTCCCGCTGTTCTCCGCAGTAAAGTCAGACTCCATAAAACTTGGATTGTCGCTTGTTAAAGTTACGCTGATGGAATCCGGATCTTCAACGGAAGCTAGGAGCGTAAAATCCTCTCCATTCTCATAGGCGTCTACGGTTTGAAGCTCCAGTCCTTGTTCGGATATCAGCTTGATCACAGGCGGGGCTTCGGCAGGATCAAGAGCATAGTTGTCTAATCGCAGCTTCGTTTCTTGATCATCTGCGCTTATGGAAAGAAATACGCTTTTTAAATTTGTTGGATAATGATCCGGATTCACGTATTTATTTGAGATGTTCGTGCTTACTTTTATCCACTCACCCTTCGTATCTGGAATCGAAATTGAAGCGAACGGGGTCGTTGATCGATCTCTTTGCAGATGAAGGTCGGCTTTGCCGTTAGACTTCACCGTAAACGACACGATGCTGTCCTTCGTCCGATCAACCTGCAATGCGCCTTTACTCAAATATATGATGCTGCCGTCAGCGGCTTCTACATACGCTCTTTGCGCTTCAGTACCAACATTAAATTCACCCTCGATAGAGATAGTCTGATCTTCGATTTGCATCGCTTTGCTTGTCGTCGCCGTTTCTTCCGTAACCAAGCGGTTTCGTTCCAGGTTGCGGTACGTTTTCAATATCATTGGCGAAGAACCTTCATATTTCAACTTGATATCATGAATGCCTGCGATCTTAGCGATGTCCGCAATGGGTATTTCCGATGTGAATTTTACAAGAGAACCGTTGGTATTGATTAAATTATAGGTGGTAACCAGCTGTTCATCGCTATAAAGCAATATTTTTCCATTTGAATCCGAGGTAATTGCCGTAAATTCTGCATGATTGTTACCGCTGTCAAAATTCATCTTGTTAAAGGATACGGAACCTCCGTCCTCTAATTCAACACCGATCTCATTTGCCGTTGCCGGTTCGGTGAGTACGCCGTTCAAAGCCATATTTTCATCACCGGCGTAATAATCCGAAAATGCAAACCAGTCGAACGCGATCTGATAGGAAAGCCAGTTCGTACTCCCATAGTATTTGAAGGCAATCATATGATTGCCCGATAGCGGCCTGTTCAGCTTCCCGGAAACAGTCGCATACGTCGTCCACCATCCCGTGTTCGGCACTTGCAGGGTGGTTAAAACTTCTCCCTTCGCCAGATCGTCAGCCGTCACGTTGGTACGGTCAATGCCAGCTACATTGTCCAGAAGAATAACATCGACTTTCGTGCCAGCGCTGGAGTTGCTTGCAGCGCGAATCGTTATGTTGTTGTAACTGTCGGTCAAATTAAGATCATACCAAGTGTATTGATTCTCGTAACGAACGTCATATAAGACCGATCGCATACCATCCTGATCTTGAAAAATGTTGGTACTTGTCGTTGGGCTTCTTCCGATGAAATCAAACGCTTGCATTCGATTATAGGATGCTTTGACCTCGGAATAAGTAGGCTGGCTAAGCGGCATTGGAGGTCCAATCACGGTACCGGTAGACAAATCCTCTGTGCCTTGCAGCAGGATATAGGAAGGAAAAGCTCCCAGCCCGCCTAATTTCTCCATGGCTTGATGAAGATATTTGATTCGTTCATCGCTTGGATCTAAGGGATGATCGACGTGGTGAGTATAGTAGCCATAAGTCAGCTCTGACGCGTAACCCAAGCCTCTTCCATTATCACTTACTGTAACCGCGTAGTTGCCAGCAGGGTCACCGATTACGGCATTGCTGATATTAACCGGCGTGTAGAGAATGTCGTAGCCCAGATTATATTGGGCCAATACGTTTGCCCCTGCAAGAATACGGTCATCCAGAAATTCAAATATACCTACTCCGTTAGAGGCGTCGGTTATTTCACCGAATGTCGGCGATGCCGGATCAGGATTAACCTTTGTGCCCTGTAATTCTGCCATATAAGCAATCATGGACAGCGTAGAAGTGTTGCCTGACGCATGTCCCATATCGCGGAACATTTCTACCAACTGAACGTGAGGCTCAACTGGCTCACCTGTTCTTTCATTTTGCGTTACATATCTGATTTGATGATAAATATCTCCCGATTGTCCTTTATATGTTGCAGTTTTATTCGTCGTAGCCCATTCAACCGATTCTTGATACCAGGCATTATTATCCGAAAATATCGCTGCCATCGTATATGCAAGAGTGATGATGCCATGCTGATTCATCCATCTGCCGTTGTTATGATAGAAATTACCGTCATAAAAAGCCATTAAGAAGTTATGATTGAAGTTGGCGGTGTCCTGCTCCGTCCATCCCCATTCACCCTCACAGACAGTATACCGCAGCAGTTCTGCTGCTCTTATCATATTTGACAAGGCATCTCCGATACTAATATGCGAATCAGTAAAGCCCTTAGGATTAGTCGGATCAATTTGGGACCATAATCGAATGATTTGCATCGCTTTTTCGCGGTAGCGTATATCCCCTGTCGCTGTCCAAATGACTGCATCGGTGAAGGCAGCCTCAGCATCGACTTTCGCCTCTTTGGCTTTCGCATCGTTATCAATCTTCGTATAAGCCGGTTTAGATGGATCGATTTTACTTTGATTCCGGATATCGTAGTCAAGCGAGCCGCTCGAGCTGTTGCGGAACGACTCAAAAGCACTGGCCCAAGGCTCAGCGCCTATCGCTATCTTTTGCTGCATTAATTGCAAAGTATCTGTGCTGAAACCTATTGAAGGATGTACAAAGCCCGCTTCACTAACTGTTTCCTGAATGACTGGCTGCGAGACAATTGCCGAACTGCTGGTTTGCTCTATGGATGCGGAGTCGGCTGACGCCCTAACAGGCATTTGAAATAAGGAAGCCATCAAGCTTGTAACTAGTGTCACAGCAATCAGGCTAGACCACTTGATCTTGCGTTTTAACATCTCATAACCTCCTAATAAATCGTAATTTTCTAGAAACCGCCCTACGATGTAAGCGCTTTAATAAAACAATGTTATTGCTTCTTCTCCTCGTTGTCTGCCTCCCTTCTCACTTGAATCGTCTTTCTTATGCATTGTATAGCAGCGTCTTTGTCATAAAAACCGAAATTCCTATTGAATGAATAGGCAATTACGACTTTATTATTGCATAAGGTTGTTCTGTGCTCACATATGCTGTTAATCGGAAAATCCGCACCAAAAAAGGCATCAGGAATTTTGATGCCTTTCCATGTCAATGGCCTCCACTGAATCAATCCGCTTATCTAGACTACCTCTGTTCTGCCTACGACTTGTAACACTTAAAACACATGTAAGACTCCTGACTGAGCGGGTTGGTAGATAGCTTGAATGCAGCGAAGATTGAACAGCGCCTGTTCATTGACGATAGCAGGCCCATTACCTTGATTCAGATGAGTTACAGACCAGCGAACTGGATTGTCTAATGGACTGAAATTGTCTTGTTCATCTATGAAATAAATGGATCCAAACATACATATCGCATTCTAATGTTGAGGGAAACTGACAGTATCGTAGCACCGCAAGCTATCAAGGCAGTCACTTGAGGAAACCACCAGCATAGTGCTGCCCTGTAGAATTTTCAGGCCGCAGCCGAAAGGGAAATGCGGTGTTTGGACAACGTTATCAATATAGCGATAGCCGACATATACGTTCTTGTGGTAGCTATTATCGTCAATGTTACCGAAATCTCCGATCAGGGAATAATCTTCCCAGGCGAACCAGTGGAGATCAAATTAACGACCGACCTATTATCCTTCCAAATTCCGATTATGCTGGTGGAGAGCGTCTCACGAAGAAGCCTCATTGAAGAGGAGTAACAGTTAATATTACAATTGCCATAAGAAAATACGCCACCTCAGCAGGGTGGCGTCACACGATCACTTCTTCGCCTTATAAAACTCATGATACAGCTTCATCAGAGCCCTCTTCTCAATACGCGACACATAGCTGCGCGAGATGCCAAGCTCCTTCGCGATCTCCCGCTGTGTCCGCTCGTCGCCGCCGTGGATAAGGCCGAAGCGGCCGATGACGACTTCTTTCTCTCGATCATCCAATATATCGAGATTTTTGTATATTTTCGACTTCTCGATCTTCAGTTGCACTTTATCCGCCACATCGTCGGCTTCCGTGCCGAGGATGTCGATGAGCGTAATTTCATTGCCTTCCTTGTCCGTACCGATCGGATCGTGGAGAGATACGTCCTTGCGTGTCTTCTTAAGTGACCTTAAGTGCATAAGTATTTCGTTCTCGATACAACGAGCCGCGAACGTCGCCAGCTTCGTGCCTTTGCCGGTCTGGAAGCTCTCAATCGCTTTAATGAGGCCAATTGTCCCAATACTAATTAAGTCCTCTAGATCCTCCCCGGTGTTATCGAATTTTTTTACTATGTGGGCTACGAGTCGCAGGTTGTGCTCGATAAGCAAGTTACGCGACCTTGCATTTCCTTCAGCCATCAGTTGCAAATGCTTTGTTTCTTCTTCCTCCTGAAGCGGTTGAGGAAAAGCGTTATTTTTCACATAAGACACAAGCAGCGACAACTGCTTAATGAACAACGCAATAGCAGCGAACAAACCCATAATACGTACACCCCCATGCTGTATTGGCAAGGTCGAGGCTGCTGCCTCCCCTAGCAAGAACGTCAGTTGTACATTGTATGTGGGCTGGGGCCTATGCGTGCATGTACTTCATTCGATTTTTTATTTCATGATTCGAGCTGTCGCAAGCAGCAATGCAGAGTTTGACTTTCAAGTCTTGCCCGAACAAGCGGAGAATATGGAATTAGTCATGTTATCCCTTTTGAGTGGAAATCGTCCAATCAAAAGGCCACCTGCAGACCGTACAAGTACTTTTAATTGGAAAACATACAGCCTAATTTGCCCAATATGCTCATTTCCAACAATATCCTATCATTTGCCTGTATGAAATCCATTCAAACTTCTTTTTCGATCTCATCTGGCTCATTAGCCTGTATGAAATCCACTCACCAGTCTGATTTCCGCAGCAGCAGTAGCTCTAAACTAATCTTCGGCAGTGAAAGACAAGAATGATAAAAACAAATCTCCAACCGGTGCACCTCGGGGATGTACAACCACGTGTAAAAAAGACCGCATGGCGCTCAAGCCCCATGCGGTCTTCTCGTATACCTATCTATTCTACAATTGGCTTCATCGTACGCAACATGCCGTAAATACCGTTAACCTGCTCATCCGGCACGAACTTGAACTCCGCTTGGCTCTTGCCGCCGATCAGCTCGGCCGGAATCGGATAATGCTTCGTTTCGAATACGCGACGCCACCATTCCGGTCCGGATCTCTCGCTGACGAACAATTGATCGTCCACGTAGATGTTCATGACGCGATCGCGGTTCATCGCGAAGTACATCACTTGCAGTACATTGTCGCCGGCCGGATCAACGTTCAGCTTATAGCTGAACCAACCGCCGCCATGCGCCAGCCTGCCGTTCTGACCATCCCATGCGCCGCTGAACGTCTCTTCGCCTTTGATCCCATGCTGCAGTTCATATTGATCGTTGCCGACTTGAACGCTATCAATTGTAGCATCCTTCACGAGCTGCTCCCATCTGCCCTTCTCCAAATGCTCATTCAGCTCATCCGAGCCTTCCTCGACGATGTTCCAGTAGATGCCGTAACGTTCATGATGCTGCTTGTAATGAGGGGTGAACAACAACCGCTCGTCCTCATCGGTATTCCGAAGCCTGAAGCTCAAGGAATCGCCCTCTTGGACGACATGCTGCTCGGCTCCTTCAATCCACTCCTCGGCTGTCATGCCGGTCGGGATAATAAAGTCTTTGACAAGCATTCGGCGAGTAGGAACGCGAACCATAATGCCTGTCGAAGCTTGCGTCATATCCTCCGTTCCAAGCGCTGCGCTTAGGACGACCGGACCATACCCAAAACCGACGACATTCCGGTTATCCGGCAAGCGCGAGACGATTATCTTCATCGGAAGCGTCAGCGCAAGCTCATCGCCGTCACTCCACGCCCGGTCTACAGCGATAAAGCCATCCACGGCTTCAGCCGCAATCGCAACTCCATTCAGCTTAACGGCGACTTCGCCTCTCACCCAATAAGGAACGCGGAAGCTCAGCTTGAGCGGCTTCACTTGTCCGTCTTCGATTGCCACCGCAAACGTCGTTTGATCGCTCTCCGGAATGCTCGAATTTTGCGTAATTTGTACGCCTTGCTCGCTCCACTGCAGCGTCGAACTTACATATTGATTGACGAACAGCTCGTTGCCTTTATGGAAGTAGAGGCTGTCGTTCAGCTTCGTGAAGCTCTCCATCCCCGTGCCGGTACAGCACCAGAAATGGTTGAACGGCGAGCTGTATATTTTAAAATAACCCGTCGCCATCGGCTGGAAATACATCGTCATGCCGGTTTCCGGATTTTGCGAGGAGAGGATCGCATTCACATAGTTCGTTTCGTAGAAGTCCGCATACTTCCGGTCTTTGGTCAGCTTGAACAGCTCGCGGGTCAGCTTCAGCATATTGTAGCTGTTGCATGTCTCGCAAGTAATATCGGAACGTCTGCTGTTCAGCGTGTTCGGTTCTCCGAAGTGCTCGGACTCGCTGTTTCCGCCGGTCATATAGCTATGGTTGTATACGACGATATCCCAGAACTTTTTCGCCGCCTCGAGATAGAAGCTCTCGCTCTCGCCAACCGCCAAGTAACGGTTCAGCGCGCCTAGAAACTTCGGAATCGTCGTGTTGGCGTGCTTGCCTCTAAGAATATCGTTACCCTGCGCGGTCGCTTCGAACAACGGCAGTTCGTCGAACTTATGCGCCGCGTCCAGATGCTTCGCGTCGCCCGTAATTTTGTACAGCTCATATAGACAATCGTTCATTCCGCCGTATTCTACCGCAAGTACGATCGCTTGCAATTCATCCGACCAACGCGACGTACGCGAAGCCACCCAATCGCCTAAGCGTACGACGGTATCCAAAGCAACCTTCGATCCGGCAGCATGATAGACGGAGATCAAGCCTGCGATGATCTTATGCATCGTATACCAAGGCACCCACGCCGGCTGCTTATTCTCTACATTGTCGATCAGCGTCTCGGGAAACGCCGACAAGTACCCGCTCTCGAATTGGCACTGCGCCAACTCGGACGCCAAGTAATCAAGCTTCTCCAGCAACACCGGATCTTTCGTATTTGTGTAAGCCTGCGATAACGCCGTTAAGTAATGGCCAAGCGTATGCCCTCGAATCTCTGTATTTTCCCAGCCCGGATAAATCTCGGCTTTTGGCTCAAGTCCCCGATTGGTCCGAAAACCGGCAAGCAGACGGTCGATGTTGTAGCTCTGCAAATATTCAAGCTCTTTCGCAAAAGCATTGACGTGATAGGGTCCCGTCAGCACCACCTTATCCATTCCGAAATCGAGCAAATCGCCTCGTTTCAGCGTCGCTTCTTGTATCGTCATCTTGCTTCCACCTTTCTTCTACCGTTAATAGAGCGCTATCAAATCTATTTACAGATTAGCGTTATACGGAGGTTAGCATAAGTGGCGAAACGTTCGAATTCGTGTAAAAAAGTCAGATTTTTATTCTCGTTGCAGCTCTACTAAAAAACGATACTTTATCGGGTTGTTATTGCGTTAACCGCCTGCTATCCTATTAACAATATGCCTTTCGACGTGTGAAAAGGTTAGATGAGGAAGGTGTAGTCAGAATGCTCGGATATAGGCTTAACGTCGAAAAACCGCTTGCCCTGAAGATGACGGGCAAGTTCGTCTCGCCTTCTCCCGACTGGACGCATATGAGCAGGCTGCTGTTGGATTACGAATTGTTCGTTCAGACGAAGGGGCAATTATTTATAGCCGATGAAGAGGAGCAGCATGCGCTGCAGGAAGGCGACTTTCTTCTTATGCCGCCCCGCGCCAAGCAATTTGGCTATCAGAAGTCGGATTGCAGTTTTTATTGGCTGCATTTTACCGTAGACGACCACTTAACGGACAGCTGCGAGATCGAGTCCTATGTTCCACAAGAGGGGAGCATTGTCATCCCTCGCAAAGGTACGTTGAGTAATGACAAAATCGTCGTACTGATGAAGCAGCTGCAAGATTCCGTGCGAAGCTATCAGGATCCGACGCTGAATAACTATTTGACGACGAGCATCTTATGCGAACTGTATAACCAAGCCTACTTGTCCAAAAACGCGCCGAACAAAAAGCTGAAGCAGCTTCAGCTCTATAATGACATCGTTGATTATATGGCGTGGAATCGTTTCGAGCAGTTGAAGGTGTCGCAGATCGCCGATCATTTTGGCTATAACGCCAAATATTTGTCGCATCTGTTCTCGACGATTGCCGGCGTATCGCTCAAGCAGTTCATCATGCAGCAGAAGATCGAAGCCGCTTCGTTCCTTCTCACGGACACGAACCAAACGGTCAACGAAATCGCGCTGCAGCTCGGCTACCATGACAGCCAGCATTTCATGAAGTCGTTCAAGCAAATGACGAATCTGACGCCGACGGAGTTCCGCAACGCCTCGGCGAATCGGTTGCTTTACTATAGATAGTTGTAATCCCGCTCGTATGAATGGAATGATCTAACATGGCTAATTCACTCGCAAACGAGTATGATCGTAATTGCGTTTCCAAAAACAGCAAGAGTCAGTTACAGCAGCGATAAGGTGGTATCCGCAGTGGGATTTTTAGCATTATCATATTGGCGTAAATTAATAGGAGGTTATCCTAAGGACGCGATCTCGTTCATAGCGGCAAGCTTGGCGAACGCGATCGGCAGCTCTATTCTATGGCCGTTGACGACGCTGTACGTGCATCAAGTATTGGGCAGATCTTATGCCGATGCGGGATTGGTGCTGTTATTCCAAGCGCTCGCAGGCGTCATCGGGCAGCTCGTTGGCGGAGCCCTGTATCATAAATTCGGACCGAAAAATTTAATCGTAACGTCGATGGTCATTTCCGGTTTATTAATCGAACTGGTCGTTTTTACGAGAGATTACTGGATATACGTGGCGATGACCAGCATCTACGGATTAATGAACGGGGTAGCTGCGCCTGCGATCAACGCCTATATCGGCTTTCGCTGGCCGGACCATCGGCGGAAGCTGTATAACGCCATCTACGTAGGCAACAATATCGGACTGGCCGTCGGCGCTTCGGTCGGCGGACTCATCGCGGCGATCTCCTTTTCGATGACCTATGTCGTTACGGCATTGTCGACGGTCGCCTTCGGCGTCTTCCTTCTCTTATTCATGCAAACCGAACGCCGCTCCACGGCTAACGACTTGACGATGAAGACGTCAAGATCGGCTGCAAGCTCCTCTATCGCGGGAATGGAGGAAGATCTGCCGCTGCTCAAGAAGCTGATGAATGTCCGTATCTATTTATTTCTGGGCATCGGTCAAATGCTGTTTTTCGTCTCGATTATGATATGGAATAGCGGCATCGCGCCTTATCTGAGCGACGGCGGTTACCCGCTATCGATGTACAGCCTGCTATGGACGACTAACGGAATCATCATATTCGCCGGGCAGCCGATTACCAATTGGATCAAGAGGAGACTTGCCGGTTCGCTTCGCATGGAGATCGTGGCAAGCTCCGTTATTTGCACGGCAGGTTACTTATTCATCGCCCTATTCCATGACTACTATATATGTTTGGTGATCGGCATGATCGTATGTACGCTGGGAGAGATGCTGCTCCTTCCGGTCATCCCGACCTTCTTCTCCGAAAATGCCGGCAAAAGCGCGCCTTTCTACATGGGCATTGTCGGCGGCTTCGGCAGCGCCGGCCGTATGATCGCGCCAACGATCTACGGTACGATATACGATCAGACCGGCATTTCGCTCGTCTTGTATTTGGGCATGGCAGCTTCCCTCCTATCTTTCGTTGTGTTCGTCGTCCATGCGTACTTGCATAAATCCTCATAATTTTGCCCCAAATAAAGCCGCATGAAGCTTTCACTTCCATGCGGCTTCTCAATTAAGCAAATTAATATAACGGGAACTTCTGGCGAAGGTCTTCCCGGTGAAGGACGTTCGAGTCCTCGCGGATATAGTGGCAGACGTACGAGCGGCGCCAGCGGTCCTTGCTCCGGTTCTTGTTCGAGGAGTGGATCAGCAATTCGCTGAAGAACAAGATATCGCCTTTCTCCATCTCGACCGGAATTTGTCTCGACGTGTCCACGCCTTCCGTTTCCTCCGTCCAATGCTCATGCTCCTCGATATTTTTCACCGCGCCGTGCGGCAGCAGCCCAAGCTTGTGCGTTCCAGGCATCACCCATAGGCAGCCGTTCTCGATATTAACGACTTCCTCCATCGCTGTCCATGCCGCAATCATGGTCATTGGATCATTCTTGATGTAATAATAGTCCTGATGCGCGGCTTGCCCCGGCGAGCCCGGCTCTTTGTAGAAGTACATACTTTGGACGCATACGGCCTCCTTGCCCATTAGCTGTGCGAGCGCTCCGCGCACGATGGCGTTCTTCATCAGTTGTCTGGAGAAGCTGTCATGCTTATGCGGATTAAACAATCGCAGCGAATATTTCTTCGCTTCGTCGCAGGCCGCCCACTCCGGCATCGGACTCTGATTTCGAATATCGTAGATGTGTCCGTTAAAGGCATCGATTAAATCATCCGACATTCCCTTCTTATACAGAAAGTACCCCTGCTCTCTGAAAAACTCAACCTGCTCCTCCGTGAGTGGCTTAAGCGGTGGTGTGAAAGTAATATTCATCCTTGCTTATCCCCTTTGCTATTTATTGGATTGCCATTTACTATACTCAAAGCATACGCTTACAGACCTGTTCCAACAATGGCTGTAATTTGCTAAAATGTATCTGTAGTTGATAATCCAGCAATTTCATCAAGGCGGTGACGTATTGGCTAACGCTGTATCCTTTGACGATATAACCTCCGTTACTTCCGGTTCGATCGTCTATCCGCGGGGAGGCCGATTCGGTCCGCGTATTCAACAGGACATTCAGCTCGTCATGTTATATACAGGCGAGATGACGGTCACGATCGACGGCCGCGAGCTTCATGTACAGCCCGGACACACGGTGCTGTTGAAGCCCGGTCACGTAGAGTCGTTCACTTTCTCGCGCACGGAGGAAACCTGGCACCGCTGGGTTGCCGTACATGTGCCCGAATTGGCGGCAGCCGCGCGGGAGGAGCTGTGCGCACTGCCCGAATATTTGCCTCTGACGGAGGAGATGAACCGGCTCACTGACCTGATCTTGAACGTTCAACGCCAATCGGCGCATACAGCCCCGCTCCTGCGAAGCTTAGGTCACGCCGCTCTTCATCTGTACCCGAATGAATCCACGAGAGCGCTGCTTCAGAAGGAAAAGCATCCTGCCGTATACGCCGCGCTGGAATGGATACACGAGCATCATAACGACGACGTATCGCTCAAAGCCATCGCGGATCATGCCGGCGTATCGGCGGAGCATCTCGTTCGCTTGTTCAAGCAGTTCGAACAGACGACGCCTATTCATTATTTATGGCAATACCGCATTGAACGCGCGGTAGAACTGTTGACGAATACCGGTCTTAACGTAACCGAAATCGCCCATCGCTGCGGCTTCAAAACCTCGCATCATCTCGCGCGGCTCATGAAGCAATCGACGGGGAAAACAGCCTCCGAGATTCGCCGGCTCTCGTGGGGCAGCCTTCGCAAAGCATAGCAACACAAAGAGGGCAACCGCTATTCACAGCGGCTGCCCTCTTTGATCGTTGAACTTATACTGCCGCCATACCATGGCAATAGCGCTTAAAGTCGCAGCGCCCGCACGCAGCCAAATGAGATTTCGCCACGTCGAATTGCTTCGACTCGATACGTTGAATCGTCTCCGCCATCTCGGCCATTGCCGATTGCAGCTCGCTCTCCTCGCGCGCGAACGATACGACTTGCTCGCCATCCGCCTCCCCCGTATAGAACAACCGCATCGCCTCTGCCCGCAAGCCGGTCCGGTTCTCCCACAGGGCAGCGTACAGCAGCAATTGCTTCTTGTACCGCGACTGCTCTTCATCGTTTCTCGGTTTGCGTCCCGTCTTGAAGTCGATGATTTCGTAGCGGCCGTCACGCTCTAGAACCGCGTCCAGCTTACCGTTCATCAAATAATCACCGACAAAGGACGATACGGCAAGCTCCGAGGACACGACGCCAAGCTCATTCAGCCTCACATATTGCAAGTAGCTGGACGTATGCTCATAGGCTATACGTTTCATTTCCACAGGAGCTTCCAGTCCAGTCTGCGTCAGCGCGGCGTAATGCTTTTCGATCCATGCCTCAAGCTGCTGCTCCGTTACGCGCGTGCCTGTTTGCATCGTCTGGTGCATGTCCTCAATGGCAAAGTGAACGAGCGTGCCTAGCAATGCCGGAGCGCCCGCCGCCGATTCGAAGCCGAATACGCGTCGCAGCAAGTAGTAGCGCGGACAATTATTATACAGCGCAACATCCGTTGTATACGCATAACTTTGCTGCAATACAATGGGCTTAACCGGCGTCGCCTTAAGCTCATCCAAATAAACGTTCGGATCGCGCCAGCTTCGCAGCCGCCTGTACAAAGGTTCGATATACTCCGATGGCAACTGGCCTCTGCCGCGATAATCGGGTCCTTGCTCGTTGCCGGTAAGCACAAGCAGCTCCTGGGCGCGGGAGAAAGCCGTATAGAACAGACGATAGAAGTCATATTCGCTCGTCTGGGCGAGTGGCTCGAACGGCTGTCTCGCGTAGTAAGGACGCAGCGTTTCCTCGATCCAATCCGACTGCGAATAATGCGTACTGTCTAACGAGCCTGTCACAATAATCGGAAACTCCAGCCCCTTCGATTGGTGGAAGGTGAAGAATGATACCGATCCGCTAGGCGCATAGTCCGACTCATCCTCGTATTCATCCTGCCCAATCTCCTGTACGTAAGCGATGAAGTCGAAGAAGCTTAACAGCTTGTCCGCCAGCCCAAGTTCCTTCGTATTCGTTTCGTGAAGCTGCTCGAAGCGCAGCAACCATTTGGTCAACGCCGCCATATTGCGCACTTCCCGGCTTTCACTTGCGCTGCCAAGATCCTTGGTCGCAACAAGCTTGTGGAACATCGGAAACTGCAGCAGCTCATAGAACAGATCGAGCAAGCTTTCGGAAGCCGCTGCCCCTTGTTCCACGTCCGCGAATGACTTTTTCATTGCCTTGACCCATACAACGAATTCGATATGCTCTGGCGACAGAGACTCATTCCGAAGCAGCCTCGTGCATGTTCGGATATAAGAAGGCAACTGCCTCTCATCGATGATGGAAGAGAACAATACGGCGAAGGTGCCGATCGCTAGTTGAACTTCCGGACGGTCGAAGTATGCGTTCCGCCTAGGGGCGAAAACGGGAATGCCGCGCTGCTCCAAGTAATCCGTCAGCCGTTTCACTTCCGGGCTGCGCACCGACCGGAACAGGAAGGCGACTTGATTCCAGTCCGTAATAACGCCCCGCTCCATGACATGGTTCAGGAATTGAAGCACTTCCTCATGCCAATGCCGCTCATTGCGAGAGCCCGCCAGCTTAATAACCCGCGACGTCTTGCCGTTATCCGGCTTATCGGGCTTAATCGTCTTCTCCAGCCGATACGAAGTACCGTAACCATCCTTCCAATTGCACAGCTTCATCCATGACGCGAAAAAATTAATAATGCGCGGATGCGAACGGTAATTGACGTCCAGTTCAATGACCTTGCACGCTCCCGGCTCGAAATGTTCCTCGAACCGCACCAAGTTTTGCACCGTTGCGCCCCGGAAACGATAGATCGACTGGTCGTCATCCCCTACGACGCACAGATTGCCATGCTCGCCAGCAAGAAGCAAGATAAGCTTCTCCTGAATTGTATTCGTATCCTGATACTCATCGATCATCATGTATTGAATAGAACCGCTTATTTCCTGAAGCACGGCCGGATGCTCCTGAAGCAGCTTCAGCATCGTCATCTGAATCATGCCGAAGTCAAGCGCGTTCAGCTCGCGCAGAAGCTGCTCATAGAGATGATAGGCTTCTCCGAGCGCTCTAATCGGAACATCGTTCGATGCGATCAACTGCTGCGGATCGAGCATCTCTTCATTCACCTTGTTCAGCCAATAGACGAGACGCTGCGATCGGCTAATCGGCGTCGGGTCCTTGTATGATCCGTCCTTGAGCGTCAAGTAAACCGCATTCTCGATCGCAAGAAAACGGTCCAGATTGCGGTATACCAAATAGTGCAGCTCGAAGTCATCCAACAACCGGAACCCTTTGCGCAAATGCGTAAGCGGCCGATACTTGTCCAGCAGCGTCAGGAAGATCGAGTGAAGCGTGCCGATCAGCAAGTTCTGAACGTTCACAGTCGCCCCCAGCTCCTGTAGACGATGGAGCAGCCGCGACTGAAGCTCGAACGCCGCCTTGCGTGTGAATGTCGAGATCATAATCCGCTCAGGCGGTACTTGCTTATCGATTAACAGATGAGCTACCCGATTGACCAGCGTTCGCGTCTTGCCCGAACCTGGCCCTGCAATCAGCAATAGCGGCCCTTCTGTTGTTAGAACGGCTTCTTGCTGGGATGGATTCATCATAAGCTGCTCCCTTCTAGCGCACGCTTTGCCCGATCTTGACGGCTTGCAGCTTCTGCCTAACGAGCAACAATACTTGCTCCGAGAGGGTTTGAATTCCTTTTTCGACGATCAGCTTCGTAAAGGCGTTGTTTTTGTTAAAATATGCATTAAGCACGAGCTCTTCGCCTAGTGCCAATCCTCTTATTTTCACAACATGCGGATGCTCGGTTACAGCGATCAGCTCATAATCCGCAACGGCATCAACAAGGAGCGGCACGACGGCGTCCTTAACCGCTTGAACCAATGAAGAAGGAGAGTTATCACCGCCGGAGCTGGAATCGGAGCTTTCGCTTGAAACGAAAGTATCCATGATGAGCATCATGATCCGATCGTCAAGATTGCGGACACCGTCCAGCAATTGATAGGAACTGATCGCCAGCTTCGCATTATAATGGACGGAAATACGCTGCTCCGCGTTCTCGGTCCGCACATGCCAGATGAACTGATACGGTTTATATTCGATATTCGAAGGTAGCAGATTATAGTGCCGAAGCTTATCCGCCACCCCCTCGGCAAGCTGCCCTACGGCATCCGAATCGAAACGAATATCCTCCAAGGGCTCGATTGCCGGCGGATAGATGGTGTACAGACTGCTCTTGGCCCGCGTTGTAGCTGTATATGCCCAGCGGAAATATTGCTCGCTTCGCGTCGAGCTGCTGAATCTGTAGTCGACGATGACCGACTTCCATTCGCCGCCTTGGCTCTTGTGGCCTGTAATCGCGTATCCGTATTTCACCTGCAAGGCATTAAAGTACGGATCGGAGCGAAGCATCTCCGAGAACAGCTCTTGCTTCTGCTTCAAATGAGGATTGCGCATACGAAAATCCGCCATTAATGCCCGCTGCTCCAGCTGCGGAATTTCCCGCTCTCCCGAATAAAGCAAATTCTCGTACACCTTTGTCTTCACTTGCAAAGGCTCGCCGTTTAACCCGATCATCGAGACGATTACGGTCCGGAACGACAGCTTAACCTCTTCCTCTTCGCCCTTTAAGCGAATCCTTCGGATCTCAGGGTTCGGGCTGACACGCACGACCTTGATGAAATCGCCATTGAATAGCGGTACGCCATCGACCATCGTATTTTTGACGACCAGCAACTGATCGCCTTGCACAATATCGCTAGGGTTCATGCCCAGTCTGCGGCGAATCGCCCGATTGTACTTGTAGACCGCATCATTCGTCTGAGCGATCAATATAACGCTCTCTTCATCGGCAGGCGACCACCGCGAGCTGAAGACATCAACCGATCGTTCAATCGGAATTTCATGGATATCCTTTTCGTTGCTCTGTATCGTTAACGCGCTGTAGCTTGCGTTCTCAAGCTCGCCCCGAATGCGCATCGAAGCCTGAAGGATGCCGCTGTCCTGTGCTTGCCGATAGACATCGGACAGCTCGAAATGCTCGCAAGCCAGCGCATGCTTATCTGCCAAATAATCGATGGACAATGCCGGCGACATTCGGCTGTTGACGGGAGGGAGCTGCGCATAATCGCCAATAAATATGACCTTCCGCCGCGATCGATCGAGAGCTGCATAAGCCAAGAAGTCCGACAACAGCTTGCCGGAGCCGAACTTCAAATGTTCATTATCGCTGTAGGTATCCGAGACCATCGAAGACTCGTCCACGATATAAACGGTATTCATCGAATCCTCATTGTTTCGGAGGCGGAACAGGAGCTTATATTGTTCCTCTTCCAGCTCGAGAACAGAATGTTTCGGGTCCAATTGATAGACAAGACTATGTATCGTAGATGCCGGTTGATTCGTTTTTTTGCGCAGCACCTTGGCCGCTCTGCCTGTAGGCGCAATATAGCGAAACGGTTGATCTACCGCCTTAAAATATTCGCATAGACGGCTAAGCATGAACGTTTTTCCCGTTCCCGCGTAACCCTTTAATACGAAAGCCTGATTACCGCCGTTAATGAAGCTCTCCAGCTTAACAATCCCTTCCGCCTGACTGCCGGTAAGGGCAGCCCGATCAAAAAAATCGGCTATCCGCATGCTCATAAGCACTCCTCCTCTCTCTATTCTATGAGTCTAATTTCGATAGCCTGCTTCGTTATTCGCTGCTTCTTCCGATCATACGAATCCGTTACATAAAAGCTAACGCGCTGACCGACCAGCAAGGAACGCGTTTTGCCAATCACATCGCTAGCTCTGAAGAAGACCGCTCCGGACTCGCCCCCGGCAATGAAGCCCGACTTCCCTTCACCGATAAGCTTCTGAACGATGCCGCTGCTCTTCTCCAGCTTGCTCAGCCTCAGGCTGTTCCAATAACGCTCCAATTCTCTTGAATTGCCGGCTATCGTTAAGCCCGTCTCGTTCTCAAGCGACGTTATTCGTGAAACAAGACGTTCTATTAACGGCCAGCCGTTGTGCGCGCGAAGATCCCGTACGAGACTGTAGTGCTGCAGCGCTTCCCGCTTAAGGTTAAGCTCCTCGAGCATCGCTCCGAGCTCGAGCAGCAGCCTCATCTTATGCTTCGATTCCCCGCTTCTTGACAACAAAGCGACTGCCGCAGACCGCAGCGCCTTTTCCTTGTCGCCAAGCTGCGAATACAACTTGAACAATTCATGATACGCGAGCCAATGATTCGATTCAATGCCAATTTGCTCCAGCTGCCGCGTCGCTTCTTCAGGATCGCCCAGCATAGAGACGGATACCGCCTTTTTGATTCGAATCCATATATGATGATTATAATGAAAGCCAGCAATTGCTTGAAGCGCTTCGTCCACTGCTGCAATGCAGGTTTCCCATTGTTCCAGCCCGAACAACCCGATTACCCGATTATAATGCCATTCCTCGAAAGGCGACGCCAGCTCTCTGACCACACCGCTTGTATCGGTAATACTAATCGAATCTTTGTTCAACAGGCTGGGATCCAGCTTGCCAAGCCACTGCATGAACAAATGCCAAGGCGGACTTCCTTTGCTCTTCAAATGCTTAAGCATCGCGAATACGGTTCGTTCGTAGGGCGAATATTTATCCTGTTTCGTTATTTCAATAACGAATGCGGCGATTTTGAACATTTTAGACTCATCGACTCTACGATCGTCTGCTTGCTTGACGTACAGATCATACAGGTTCCATGCGTACGCATTCCGATTAGGCTCATTCTCGGGCATGCTTATATAGACAAGACGGTTAAGCTTTACCGCTCTCGAGAAATGCTGTGCTTTTCTTAAACATTTGCTGTAATAAAATAGTTCCCATACGCCGAATTGCTGCTCGTCGGCCGCATACAAGGAGTCAAATATACGAAGCGCATCTCCGTATTGTTGGAGCTTGGCCAAACGTACAGCTTCTTGCAAAGTCATTTGTAGCAGCTCCTTCTGCTAGAATGGCAGATCGTCATCGGACACGTCGTTCGACCAGCTGTCGTTGTCGTCTTCCGTGATGCCAAGCTTACCGCGCAGTAGCTCCACCTCAAGCTCCAGCATCGCAATGCGCCGTTCGTAATCCTCTTGCCGCTTAAGCTTAGCGTTAATGGCCGCAATCTGTCTCTTTAACTGAGCCAGCTCGTCTGAAGACGAGGAAGCCGCGGCTGCCGGCGTTCGATCCAACTTTTGATTCATGTGACGCAGAAGCTCCATTATTTCTTTGTCTCGCTTAGATTCGCCCGCTCCTTGGTCTTTCCGCTTCATGAACTCTTCTTCTATATGATCTTGCAGCTTTTCAACGGCAATCGTTACTTCCTCGTGCACAATCGTTTGCAAGTTACCAAGTACCTGTTGTTCATTCATGCTCTTTAATTGTTCAAGCTTAGCGATTGCATCCTTGGAATGTTTGGCCAGCTCCTGAAAAGCATGCGACTGGTCCAGCCCCTCCATGGCCGCTTGGAAGCTTGCCGCGACCTCCGAGAAACTCGCAATCGTGTCGTCAAGCTGCTTCGTGTTCGACGTAAGCTCTTGAAATCGTTTGATAAGCTGTTCAATCGATTGATTTTCCGTTTTTGCCGCCATATGCCTACCGTCTCCTTTAATGAACCGGATTCATAATCTGTATCAAATCTCTTGAAATTTTCGCAATATGCTCCATATGATCCGTATAAGGCTTCGTCATTCTATCCAGATAACGGCTCATCAGCCCTTCGTTATTCAGCTTCAGCAGCTCCTTAACCGGCAATGCCCCTTTGCGACGCATTTCCCCCTCAATATCGTAGGTGTCCGTCTTCTGCGACGATAGCATCGCTTGAAGCAGCAGCCCCGCGTTTTTGCCGCCGCGCAACAAGACTACCGCTTCGTCATATTCACGCAGCTGGATCAACGCCTCGCCCGCACTGTCCGGATCTTGATCCTGCTCATACGCCAGCATAATCTTGCATCGTTGGATGCCGCGCTCAGCAAGCGCATACGAAGCGCCTTGTCCCTTTCCCTTGCGGAGGATGGACTCGTAGACCGATATCGCATGCGCATACATCGCTTCTTGTTCAGAATCCTGCGCCTCGCTTAAGTTCTGGTCAAGCGTGGAAACCTCCTCCATGCCTAAACGGTCGGCATCGAATCGCTCGACGGTTTCGGCCTTGTCGCTTAACCATCGCTTCGCCTCCGGTCCCAGCTTATCCTCGATGATGCATAACGTATCGCGCGCACGAGTAACCGCCACATACAACAGATTGAAATAATAACGGTAAACCTCATGGCTAAGCTTCGTCTGCGGATTAAAGATCGTGTCCCACTCTTCACGGAACGTCGACATCATCCTATAGCTGATGATCGTCTTGCGCTCAATCCCTTTAATCTCCGACACCGTTAACACGCGTGACTCCAGCTCCGGGTACACTCCAATCAATTCCAGCTTCACCGCATCGCTGGGAACGACAATCATGACGTAGCTTTTGTCGGCTGCATGCCTGAACAGCTCTTCCGGATCACCAAGGTATAGAATAGGACGATTCGTATATCCGCGCGCAGCTGTTTCCATCCATTCCAATCGCTGTTTGGTCCGTATTCTGGCGTTGCGGAGTCTCGCAACTTCATTAGCGAATTCCACAATGCTGCGACTGGATCGATAGTTCTGGGTAAGCGTTGCTTGTTGTCCGATACGATCGTCCCCGCTTATGAACTGACAAATGCTCGCTACCCTTCCCGCGTCAAAAAACGTAGGGTTAATCGTTTGGTGAAAATCGCCGCATACATACAGATTCGTTGGACGCTTCAGCAATTGACTCATAAAATAAATTTGAAGTTCCGTTAGATCCTGCACCTCATCAATGACCATATAATCATAGACGGGACGGCTATGAGACAATGCTTTGCGCAGCAAGTCTCCTTCCTCGTAAAACCCTCTATTGTTTTCTCGATGAACATACTGCTGATAAGCCTTGAAAATATGGAGAACCTTCTCCTGTCGTTCTCTATCGAACATGGAGTATTGACTGCCTAACGAGAGGTATTGCTCGTCGGTAATTCCCTTGGATTTCACTATCGCTTCATTTAACGTACGAATGACGCTTATGCGGAAATACTCGGAGCTTTCCGATCCCCTCTGCCGGTTAATGAATCGGCAAATATCCGCCATCGGCTCCCGAAGCTTAAAGCTATGTCCAGACTCGTCATAGGCAATCATCTCGTTATCATGCAGCAGCATTAATAACTCGCTGTCAAACTTTAAGGAAGAGACAGCTGCCGTATACTGCCAATCGCTTCCGATAATGCCTTGCAGGATGCCTCTGCGCTCCTTCCATAATGCCAACGGGTCAGGCCATTGCCGCTCATGGCCCTTCTGATCCCGGTACCAAGCTTTGAATTTTTCGTATGTAATGACGTTGCCATGCGCGATGTCGCTTTCGAATTCCGCAAGCAGCTCGCGAAACATCAGAAATTCCACTTTTCCGTCAAACTCGCTTCGATCCAGTCCATATAGGCGAATCGCTATGTCTTCGAACAAAGCCTGCACCTTATCTTTCAGCCGCTTGGAAAACGTAATGTAGACGAGCTTAAACTCTTCGCCTCGGTGATGTCTGGCGTAATTCGCCAGCTTGTAAGCGCCGATCGTCGTTTTGCCGCTGCCTGCCGAGCCCAGCACCAGCTGTCCCTCATGCGCCGCCGATGCGCATTCATATTGGATCGGGTCCAAATAATAAAGCGGCGCGTCCTCTCCGAACAATCGCTCGAGCTCATCCGTATCCGTGTTTATCATATAAGGCGCCGAATAATAGAGGGAAAAGTCGACGGTTTCCGCCTCTTGTCCTTTACTTTCGTATACCGGTGCCGCGGAGCCGCTCTCCTCGAAGGGCAGCAGCTCCTGTATGCCGAAATTCCGCTTCTTGGCCGCTACGATTTGTTTATCGTGACTGCAATATTCCATCAGCACCAGGCTGTTGCGATCCTCTTCCCTTACATCGTCATAATAAAGGCCCGCAAACGTGCACAAGATGCGATCGCCTTCGTTGTACTTGAATTTAAAGATCGATTCGCCCGCCGATTCTATCTTCCTCATGCTGTTGCCTTTGGAAAGCGAATGAAAGTTATATTTGTTTTCTTTCAGCTCGGTTACTAGAGACAAGACGCGTTGCTTCACCTTGACCTGCTTGTCCTTCGGAACGGACTTGTAAAATTTATCTAGAACTAAAATCTTCAATCCAAGCACCTCACTCCGCCACAAATCTGATTCTTTAGTCCCATATTATTCAAGTCTAAGGTAGAAAAAACAATCTGTCGATGAAATATTTGGAAGATGATTGCATTCGTATTCCTGCGCATCATCGTTGCGGTTTCCTTCCGTATGACTCATTTATGAAACGATCCGGAAGCCAGTAGCCTTCTACAATGTGAGCGCGGTTTTTCAGCCAAAAAAGAACCTTGAAATTCATTTCAAGGTTCTTTTTTATTGGAATTCATGATAAGTCGTTTATCTAAGAATTCTCTTGTTCTTCGCTTCCTTTAGCCATAACGGAAATTCATTCAACAGCTTGTCGTAAAGTTCCTCATCCGATACCCTCTCGATCGCGTCGAGATGGAAGAAGTTAGCGTTGTCCACTACCCGCCCTTCCATCGTATCCAGCTTCTTCAGCACTTCGAAATCCGACTGCCCGATGCCGACGAACTGCCAGAAGATCGGCAATGCGGATGATGATGTGATGACCTTCTTGATCGGTTTCACAACACCGCCGTCGTTAATGAAAACAATGAAGACCGGGGTGTCCGAATCGGATTCTTCCTCCGTATACTTGCGGATCACGTCCTCCATGACTGGGGGCTCGTTATTGCGGCCGAACTTATGAATGTGGCTGTTGTTCATAATATGCGTTTCCACATATCGGCCAAGCTCCCGCTCCGTCACCGAAGGAAGACGGCTGAACTCCGTATCATACACCCACACATCGAGAGTTTTATTGTCGTCGAATTGGGTCGCAACCGCCAATATCCGTTCCACGACCTCTTGGACAGTACCGTTTCGGTATAACGGCTGCATCGATCCGGTAATATCAAGCACGATTCCTACTCTGGCAACGACGTTCGTCAGCTGTTTCTTCTGCAGCGTGAATTGCACCGTTTTTTTGCGCAAATCGATCGTCGATGGAATCGCGGTTTCCACCGCAGCTGCTACTTCTAGCGTATCAGCAGACGCAGGTGCTTCCACTTCGAGTCCGAAGCTTGTGCACAGAGCTGCGAGCCCGCCATAGAAGCCGCTTCCGATCGCGCTGAACTTCCACTCACCGTTATGTCTATACAGCTCGCCGATCACGACGGCCGTCTCCTTCGTCAGATCCTCGCCGTATTCGTAGCGGTATAACTCTTCGCCGGTAGCCGTATCTATCAGTCGGACATATAACCCCGACACGTCCTGCATGTAATGACCGGACTGTTCGCCTTCGTGAATCGTTAGGGTAAAAGCGACTTTCGATACTTGGCCGGATACTCGGTTTAATGAAATCTTAATGGCTTCCCTGTCGCCCTTGTCTGATTCGGCATGCATCAAGGCTCCATCTCGGGCAAGCGGGTTGCCGTAAAAAATAAAGTCTTCGTCGCGCTCGCAGCGCCCCCGCTCCGATAGCAGAAATGCGGCTGCATCAGTGCTCATAGCGGCATTCGCCGTTGTCCAGCCAAAGTGCAGAGCCAGTTCGACGACGTTTCTTCCCTTTGTAACGTCAACCTTTTGTCCTTTTGATAATCGCATCGCTATTCCTCCCTGTCGTGTTACAAATTATATTATTGAAACCAATCAGCAATCTGTTTGGTCAGCTTGTCCTTGTTCGCTTCGAACTGTGCCCATCGATGCCCGTTCGCCCCTGACGGATGCGGAAAATCAATCAAACATCGCTCGCGAGCCACCATGCCCTGCGCCGCAAAAGTCTCAATGACCTCAGCGACCGCTTTGCCCAGCGGGATAAGAAGCGCATCCTTTACCGCTAGAAGCTCCGCAAGACAGATTCGCTCGGCGTATGGATACAGCGTCTCCGATTTCAAGATAGACGGACTATGTCCGGTGTAGTTATTGCCGTTCACGAAGACCGGGTAACGAATGACCGAGGTCGTATGCAGCAGGTCGCGGCGCTCCTCGAACAGCTCGCCGCTGCTTCGTATGGAGAGAGCTTTGTGCAGCTCAAGCTTGTCCAGCATGTCGATTAGATTGCGGCGCATCGTGCCAGCGAAGCTCGCTTGCTTCTTCGCTTCACGATCGATTTCGCCTAGCGGAACACCGGCGTTCAGACAGTCCCGAGCGGTTTGAAAGGCGATTTGCATTTGCGTAAACCCTGGGGTAATGCCGATAATGAACACTTTGGCGCTCTCATTCACATATTCGAAAGGAATATAATAGAGCTTCATAGCTTGAGACGGAGTAGCGTCCAGCAACAGCTCTTCCACAAGCAGCTGCTCCTTCCCAAGCGGCCCGCTCGGCAGCGCACGAATGAAATCCGAATAATGATCCAGCAGCATATTCTCCTCCTTCGTTTGCAACTATTTTACCATAAGCTAGGCAGCCCGGCTCTGCGAGAAAACATTTCCTCCATTGCCGCGATAGCTGCGTACACGCTGTAACGGCATTTCGTCAAACTCATTTCGTCCTCTACCCTAACAGGCTTCATTTAGTGGCATTTCGTCGAACTAAATGACCATTTCTGCCCATTGCGTCAAATAAGCCCCGTTAGTTGCCCAGAATCAAACTAATGAGCACTTATTCTCCTAAAGCCCAATTTAGCTGCCCAAAAAAGCAAACAGCGGCAGCCATGGACGTTAAATAAAGTCCAAGACTGCCGCTGTTTATTGGTTTATCGTTCGATTTCAACTCTAACAATCGTTTTCCAAGTTTCAGGCGGATGACAGTCCGCCATCGCAGGAGTAAGATAGATTTCTCTGTGCTTGCCCTTGATCATGTACACCTGTGGATATATTTTCCGATTGTCATGAGTAATCTCTTTAATCAATGTATGATTCAATCCAAATCCTCCCTCGAAAAGATGGCTCTGCTAAGTCTAACATTCGTCTTTAAACATAAAAACCCTTCTTCTCCCATACCGAGCGACTCGCCCAAACGATCGCCGCGCTATAGACATAAAGTAGGGTAATGAACAAGACGAAGCAGAAGGAAGGAATTATTGTGAAACTGTTTCTCGATGATAGAAGGCGCTGCCCAGCAGGCTACTGCTTAGCGCGTACGGCGAATAAGTGCATCGCGATTATCAAAGCCAATCGGATCTCCGTGCTGTCACTCGACTACAATCTAGGCCGTGGGCAACTGAAAGGATACGCCGTAGCCAAATATATCGCCGCGAATGCCGCCTATCCGGCCAGAATCATCATCCATAGCAATGATCGGATAGGCAGAATACGCATGTATCAGCTTCTCGTCAAGCATAAGCCTCGGTATGCCGAATCTACGATTTGCATTCGGCCAATCAGATACAATCCGATCAGGACTGCCTCATTTAACAAAAAACGATAGCAAACGTATCTAATACTAGCCCCGTGCCAGCTCCGCCACCATCTGCAAATAACCCGGTACCGGCTTGTAGCCAAGCTTGCGATTAATAGCCAGCATCGGACCATTCAACGAATCGTTGTTCGTTCGAATATAGCGGAAGCCGCGTTTGCGTGCGATATGGATGGAAAGCTTCTTGAGCGCCATCGCAATTCCGCGACCGCGGTAGGCCGGATCGACGCAAGTGAACTCGTTATAGACGCTCTGAGTCGATTCGAACGTCCGGAGTTCGACTGCTCCCACGATATGCTCCCCCTCACAAGCCAAGAGAACCAGGGAGCGATCGAAGTCTTCCCGGTCTACGGTCCTTTTACGCCATTCGCTGTACCACATGTATTCGCCCTCGAAGCCTGGAATATCCGGATGAGTCGCGAAATAAAGGTTATACACCTCGCGCTCGGTCTGCTCGCCGCCGGGCAGATCGGCTAACGTCAACAAGCGAAAGTCGCCCAACCGTGCGTCAGCCAAGCCACCATGCTCCGAAGCTTCATTCAACTCGATTACCGACTCGAACAAATGACGATTCTCCGCGAACCCTCTGGCGCAGGCGAAACGCACCGATTCCGGATCGTCATCCCGTACATCGGCTACGATTTTGCTCGCACCTACCTCCACCGAGTAGTTCATCAACGCCTCGTAGATCGCACGTCCCGCCCCGCCTTGACGCTCTTTTCGACCCACGATAATTTGTTCATACAACACACCCGGCGTCGACCAAGGCGCTCGCCAAGCGTGTCCGTAACCGACTATAAGTCCCGCTTCGTCTAACGCCACCAGTCGCAGACGATCGTGGCCGGTAAGCTGTCCTTGCTCGTCACGATCAAGCTGCCCTGTTAACGGTATAATCGCATCCTCGTCCCTCATCTTCTCCACGGTTACTTCCTCAGAGTAATGCTCCGTCATGATGGCGGCCACCGCTGCGTAATCATCCGGTACAATCATTTTCCTCACAACAATCGTCATGCAACAATCCCCTTCCTTCCTATTACTTACAACTGTAATATCGAAGGCATGAACGGCTCAAGGGATTAGTTGGTTTAAATCATTTGCGATGTGCTTTATCGTCACTCGCGGAGATGCGGATAGCCCAAATCGAACGAACGCATAACGATCCTGGTATACCTGCGTATCCGGCGGCAAGTCACGATCCGTCCATCCGACCTTATTCGTGAAGCTGTCGGGCCCGATCTTAAGCGGCTCACCTTTCACATGATGATGGGGACCGAGCAGATTGCGGCAGCTGCCTGCCAATTCCAGCTCGATCACATTGTCTCCCGTCGCCAAGAACGGTCCGATATCCGCCTCATACGGCTCCCACTGAAAGGTCTTTACCTCGCGGCCATTGATGCGAAGTTTCGCGACGATCGCATCCGGAGGCGAAATGAACGACCACAAAATCTCCGAATCGGCAAACACGTTCTCGACGCTAACCTTCTGTTCAACCGTCAATCGCCCTGCATAGAAAGGAAAACCTTGCCGTACGAAGTCGCCTCCAGCCAGTAGAACGGGTATTTCCGTCAATACAAACGGACCTTCGGCTAGAACGGTTCCGTTCCCCCCGTCAACGAATGGCGTTAGCGACTCCACGCCGAAGTCGCCCAACAAATAGACACTTTCAAGCTCCGTGTCGAACGTAAGCTTATTGCCCTCGGATTCGAAGGTCTTCGCTCGTTCCATCGCTTCATACGTCTCTGGCGCATTATAGAACTCGGATTCGATAATGAGCCTATTCTCTCCTGTGTGCACCATTCCTCTAAGATCAAGCTTCCTGAAGGCAGTGTCCAGCCACCAGCCGCAATCCTCATTCGAGATCGGAACACCGTTAAGTGTTAAGACTGCCGTGTCAGGCCGCTCCATGATCAAATACATCTCCCGTGCACGTCCCGTATCGAACGCTGCATGGAATACGAATTCGCAAGCGATTCGCGCCGAGCGTCCCAATTCCAACAGCTTTTCCTGCAAAAAGATAACCGGCTGCGGTTCGCTCCAGTCACCGCCTTCAATACTCACCCGACATTTGTCGAGTGTCAGGCTATTAAGCTCGGCCTTCTTCACCCGCCAAGCACCATCCAGCATAAGCGTCTGACCATTAGCCGTCCATTCCTTGATCGATGCGCTCTGCTGGTTGTTCCCTGCCACAGCCTCTATTCTTTGCCGCAGCATATACGACTGGGCTGCTGCCAACGGAAGCTTCACGCGTACGAATCCGCCCTTTTGCACCTGCGGCAGCATTTCTTCCGCTCCTGTTTCGAGATTAAGAATCGTCACATTACCTTCGCTGCGCAGCTCGATTTCTACATCGCCGCAGCCCGACTCGCCCGAATTGACGAAATAATAGAGCCATGAGTCGCCGAGCTTCAATGTCTGAATGTTGATGATATCGGATTCGATCCTATCCCCCGATGTATTTCTCAAGCTCGCAAACGGAGCAACCACTTGTGAAATGATATCAGTAATCGACGCATCATCATTTGTAGAAGTTGCTAAAGCCATCAAACGCTCAAGCAGCACATCTTGCTTACCTTCCAACAAAGTTGGGAACGGCGCAACGATCGTCACACTGCCGCCTTGCTCTAACAAAGCAATCAACAACTCCACCGTCGATCTGCTCCACGTCACGCTTGGCGGCATAATAACAGCCGAATAAACAGCCTGCCCAACAATCAGCCGACCGCCCTCCACTCTGCCGTGGCGCTCCAAAATCGATTCGCTGCCGTAGTCATGCTCCAGGAAAGAGCGGCAGAGCTGCCGGGATAAGTCGGCGAATGCTTCGTGATAGGGACGAATAGCTGAGCTGTCCAATCCTCTCTGCTCCACCCACGCCGAACGAATCGGATGAAGAAGCAGAACTTCAGCCTGCCTTTCCCCTTCCGCAAGGAGCATAGACAGCCTCGCGAAATAGTCGTTATAATGCCGGTACTCCATCCACCACGGCTGCTGATAGAACAAGGACGGCGGATAATCCCTTTTGCGCAATCCTCTTAAACTATAACTCTGCAAATGCTGGCACATCATATTAATTCCGTGCACGAACTGCCATTCGCCAATTCGCTTCAAGTCCTGCATACTGGCGTTCCATCCGGAACAGCCATAACTTTCGGTTATCGTCCGCTTCTTGCCAATCTGACGCGCAACCGAGCCGACCTGCTTCGGTACGAGCGGCTCCTCGCCCACGAACCGACCCAGCCAGTCGCAGCCGGGAATTTGCATATATTCATAGAAGGACATCAAGTCGCCCACCGATGTCGCTTGCCCCATAAGCGTCTGCTCATCGACGACATGCCCAGCTAATGACCATCCTTTGTCCTCACACCAGTCACCGATCTGCTTGGCATAGCTGCTTACGAATAATTCCGTTATACTGGACCAGAACCGGTAACGATGCTCCTTCGCATTTGCGGTATCTATGAACAAGCCGGGAAGAATATCAAGCACACTGCTGCCGTATCGCTCCACATACCTTTTGTCTAATTCAAAGGACCATGGAATCTCACCTCTGCCGAACTGGGGCTCATCCGTGAATACCCCCTTCAGCACATGCCGGAACTCATCGCCGAACTTCTCCCAATAGGCTTCGTACGTACTGTCGATGAAGGCGCGAACCGCCTTTTGGCTTAACGTGTCGATATAGTAGGGATTCACTTCCCAATAGATTCGAACCTCTGCCTCCGCGCTGCTCTCCTCCGGCAGCCTCAGCCATCCCGTCTCACTCGAGACGTAATACCCTAGATTACGCGATCGGTCTCCTTCCGTGAAGGGAGCTCGTTCCATAACTAACTTTTTCTGCTGGTAAACGAGGCCAAGGGCGGGCACGCGCCCGCCCCCGAAGCCGCTCGGCCAGCCGTTCTCGTCATAGAACCAAGGCTCCATCCCCAGCGATTCCGCCTTCACAATGCAAGCACGGATGGCCTCCATCCACTCCTCGCCCATATACGGCGTTTGAAGTCCGCCCCTTGCATGCATGAAGAATCCTCCGATGCCGGCGCGATTCATTTCCTCGATCTGGCGTTCCAGCTCCGCAATCTCCAGCTTGTCGTTCCATGACCATAACGGAACGGATCTGTAGCTGCTATCCGGCTCGCGCAGCTTGTCCCAATTCCACTCTTCATCAGCCGATTTCATAGCCGATATCCTCCCCATGCTCTGAATTACCCTTTCAAAGACCCTGCAGTCATCTGCATAAACGATCGATTAGCGAACACATATACAATGAGGATCGGCACGATGGACAGACAGGCGCCGGCCATCATGTAATGCGTCTGCGCTGCCGCCGATATGCCGTATTTCAAGTTCGCAAGCCCAACCGTAAGCGTCTGCAGCTCGGGCTTGCTGAGCGTGAAGACAAAAGGCAGCAAATATTCATTCCATGCGCCGCGGAAAGCGAACAGTCCGGCAACGCCAAGACCTGGAGCCAGCAGGGGGAGCACGATTCGCGCATACACGGAAGCCGGCGAGCAGCCGTCGATTCGCGCAGCCTCGTCAAGCTCCCGCGGGATGCCGCTCATGAAGCTCAATAAAATAAAGAACGCCGATGCGTGAGCGCTGATCAGAATGAGAATAACACCCCATAATGAATTGTGGAGCTTAAGGTCGATCATCAGCTCGAATTGCGGCCGCAGTACGACCGCGCCAATCGCTACGAACATCGTGAACGCTTGAATGCCGACATATATCTTTTTACCGACAAAGCTCATCCGGTTCACAACATAAGCAGCCATCGATGCAACGATCAAAGTTCCCGCTGTTACCATGACTGCGACGAACAAACTATTGAACGAATACGTCTCAAAACCCGCCGTACTCCAAGCTTCCGCGTAATTGCCAAATTGCCAGCTCGAGGGCAGCAGCGTCGCGCCGGCTGTCAGCTCGGCATTCGTCTTGAACGACCCGAGCAGCGTAATGACGATCGGGAACAGCGTAAGGAAAAGCACCGCCAGCAGAAAAATCCACGTCATGAATTTCCATCCGTATCTCATGATGCCTTCCTCCTTAGTCGTTCCGGCTCATACGCCGCGAACCGTAGAAATAAATAATCGTAATCGCGCCAACGATAAGCGCCGTCACGAATGCTACCGCGCTGCCATAGCCCATCTCCTGCACCTCGGTTGCCGCCGCGCCGCCAGCCGTAGGGAAGAACAACTTATATACATATAAGAACATCACATTCGTTCGGCCTATCGGACCGCCGTCGGTCATAACCATGATGCTTTCATAGCCTTTGAGCGCGTTAATGATCGCCAGCATGACAATCATCTGCATAACAGGGCCGAGCATCGGTATCGTAATATACCGGAACTGCTGCCATCTGCCCGCTCCGTCCAGCGAAGAACTCTCATATACGTCCTGCGGAATGTTCTGAAGCCCTGCCAGAAACAGCAGCATATAGTTGCCGAGCGCTCCCCATACGGAGACTAATATGACGCTTAGCATCGCGTAATCGACGCCCAGCCAATCGATAGGCGCACCGATGACGTTATACTTCATAAGAAACTGATTCAGAATGCCGTTATACGAATTGAAAATGGTGAAAAATACGACTGCCATCACGGCCGTGCTTATAATCGTCGGCATGAACAGCAGCGCTCTCAACACGCCGCGCCCTTTGAGACCCCGATTCAAAATAATAGCCAGCAGCAGTGCCAGAGGCAGCGACAGAGCCAGCTTGCCTCCGGCATAAATGAACGTGTTCAGGACAGAGTCCCAATACTCGTGATCCTTCCATATTCGAGCGAAGTTATCCAATCCGATGAATCGCTCCGCACCGTAGCCCTTGTAGTCGTAGAACATATATCTCATCGCCCAGACAATCGGGTAGATGCCAAGAACGACGGTTAGAATAAAGCTCGGCAACAGGAAGCTGTATGAGAAAGCGAGATGTTTGGCTTTATTCATATCCGGTTTCACTCCTTATCAGGTACACAACAACGTTCTTTATTTGGCGAACTTGCCAGCCAGCGCTTTAGGGTCAAAGCTTGGATCCGGCTCGGCTTTCACTTCGCCATTCTTAACCGCCTGAGCCAGCGCCTCGTTATAGCGCCCATTCAAATCTTTGATGATTGCGTCAAGATCGCCGCCGCTAACCATGTATTTGAAGAACGCGTCGTCTGACTTCGTCCCTTGAACCGCTACGACCGGATAGACTGGCCATACGCCGTCATATTGGTTTGGCAGGAATCCTTCGATGCCGTTCACCTTAGGTGTCGCGGCAACCTCGCTGACCGAAGGCACCATGGATATGCCGAAGCCCTTCTCCTGATACTGCTGCAGCAGCGATTCCGAGTACATATAGGACATGAACTTCCATGCGGCTTCCTTCTTCTTCGTCTTGGAGCTTAGAGCGAGCCATTGTCCGCCCAAGAAACCCGATGCGCCGTTAAAGCTGCCGTCAATCGAAGGAACTGGCGCCGCGGCCCAGTCAATCTTCGCCGGGAATTGCGACGTGTAGACGCCCGCTTCGGCGGAAAAGCTCAAATACATGCCGATCTTGCCTTCTGCGAACTGCGCGCGGAGCGGATCGATATCGAGCGACTCAACGCCCGGCAGCATGCTGCCGTCATCCTTGATTTGCTTGAACGCTTCGATAATCGGCTTAAAGTGGCTGAAGTCGTATTGAGCCGTCTTGAAATCGTAGCCGAAACCACCGTAGCCGCTTACTTCGGCGATGACGCGTGACGAGCGGCCGAGCGCGCTGCCCGGATTTTTGAAGTTTTGCGCGAAGCCGTATGCGCCGCTCTCCTTGCCAGCCGCCGTCAGTTTCTTAGCGACATCGACCAGTTCGGCTAATGTAGTCGGCGGTGCAGCAACTCCCGCTTTCGCGAACAGCTCCTTGTTGTAGATAAGGCGCATCGTCGTTCCGTAGTTAGGAAGGCTGTAGCGCTTGCCCTCGAAGCTGTTCAGATTCGGCATCTCAGGGAATTTCCCCTTAAGCTCATCCGATAAGAACTCATCAATCGGCGCCAAGTAACCTTTTTTATAAAACGTTTGAATCGTATTTTCCTTCACACGGATGACATCCGGCGGCTCTGACGTTTGGAACGACATATCGAGCGCCTGGTCGAAATCATCGCCCTTGATGACTAGATCGACCTCGATATTATCGGTGTTCGTGGCATTGAATTCGTCGACCATTTCTTTAATAAATTCCGAATCATGGCGGTCGCCTGTCCAGTAGCTGATGACCGTTTTTTCGCCCGACCCGCTTCCTCCGCTTTCGGTTCCGCTGTTCTCTTCCGCCTTGTTGCTGCCGCAAGCTGCCAGGCTGCTCGCCATGACGAGAGCGGCTAGTGTCATTAGCAATCTCTTTTTCATATTTGTATTGCCTCCCTTTTTTTCGTGCTAGAAGCTCCTGATAGGTGTTGACACTTTTTATTATAGAGGCGCACGTCCTGCGGCAAAATGAGGTAAACCGCACATGAAGGGCAGATTTCTTCATCTCTTTGCATGATCGCACACGAAAACTCGCGCGAGTTCAAACTTTGCAAAAACAGCTCCTTACCGGCCATAACCGGAAGAAGCTGCATAACGAACGATCGTCCTGAGCGCCTAGCTACCCTTTGCCCTGCTCAAGGTCAAGCGGCTCGTCGACGATACCTGTGCTGTATATTTTGAATTCGGATGGCGTCATGTTCGTATGCTTCTTGAACGCGTCGCTGAAGTAGCGTCTATGCTCGTAGCCGATAAGCTGGGCAATTTCCTGTACTTGATAGCCGCCAATCAATAGATCTTTTGCCCGTTCCATACGCTGATGGATAACGAATTGCTGGAAGGAGATGCCGAGCACCTTTTTGAACACATTCGAGAAATAACCCGAGCTGATGTTGAACCGTTTAGCGCAATGCTCCAACGATAAGTCCACATGCAGGTTGTCGCAAATGTAATCCTTTGCCTTATAGATCAGCTTGCTCGTTTCGTCGGATCGCTCCTGCCGTGTCCAGCCGCAAGCCTCCTCGCACAGCCCTTGGACCATTTCCCGCATCTCCACAAAGGTCGAGCTTGTCCCTGCTCTCCCGGACAGCCATCGCTTCTCAAGCTCATGCACCTTGGCGCCAGGGAAAAGCTCCTGCATCGTCCGGCAAATTTTTGCCGACAACTCGAAGCAGAGACTTTCGACATGCTGGGGAGCCGGCAGCGGCTCGCTCCCCAGCATATCGTTGAAGATTCGCTCTAATAACAGCCGGCATTTGCCGCTGTTGCCGGACTTCAGCGCGAACAGCAGCTCCTGCTCCGCTGCAAGCGAATAGTTCGGAAGCAGGCTGAGTCCTTCGCCCCCGCCCGACACGACCTTATAGCTTGTCACCCCGTTGCCATCGGTATAGAAATGATAGGATAGCGCGCTGACTGCCTGTTGATAAGCGCTCGGCAGCTCTTGAATGGTCTCGACGCATAGCCCAACCCCGATCGAAATCGTGGAATGCGTGTACTGCTGCGTATTCTGCCGGCAAGCTTCCGAGATGCTTTCCGCTTCTTTATTGTCTCTGCAGTTCATGATGCAGACGAACCGGTTCGACGCTTCCCGGAAGACAACGCCCTTCGTCCGCTGAGAGACGGTCTCCTCCAGCACGTTCTTCAGACTGAAGCGCATCAGCTCAATCTCGCGCACCGGCCTTTCCATATATTTCTCCATAAAATGATCGAATTCCACAACGAAGACGTTGAAGTGAGCTTGCTCAAGCTCGATGCCGAGCTGCTTCCATTGCTGCACCGCCTTCTCAGTACTGAAAGGATGGTGAATCAGCAGCGACAGATGCTCCTGCTGCAGAACCGGTAGACCCAGCCTGCGCTCCATCTCCATCTCACGTCGGCGTTCTCTTTCCTCCCGCTCTTCAAGCAAAACCTGCTTCGCATTCAATACCGTCTTCACGATCTCATCAACCGAGAACGGCTTCTTCAGAAAATCGAACGCGCCCAGCCGAATCGCCTGCTGCGCATAGGTGAAGTCGGTGTATGCGCTCAAGATAATGACTTTGGTGGCAGGGGCGGCAGCCAGTATCGCTTGCGTCATAGCAAGCCCGTCCATCCTTGGCATGCGGATATCGGTCAACACAATGTCGGGTTTCGTCTCCTCGACCAATCGAATGCCTTCTTCTCCGTCGAGCGCCGTTCCCGCGACCTCAATGTCGTGTTCCGCCCAAGGAGGCTTCCGCGACACCATCTCGACTACGCTGCGAATATCGTCGATGACGACGAGTTTAATCTCGGTTCCGGTTTCATTAGCCATGCCACTGAATCTCCCCTCTCCGCATTGGAATCCACAAGTCCGTTCTCGTCCCGCCCTCGACTGGACTGCTAAGCGCCATCCTTGCTTCGTCCCCGTAATAAAGGCTCAGCCGATTCGCTATGTTGTACAGCGCGAAACCTTTGCCGGATGGCGATTCACCTAGCGTCTTCAATCTTTCGTTTACAAGCATAGGATCGATGCCCGATCCGTTATCCTGAATAACGATATGCAGCTTGCCGCCGTCTTGCCCTACATCTACTGTAATCTCGCCTCCAGTACGTCTGTCGCGGAAGCCATGCTGGATGCTGTTCTCCACGATCGGCTGCAGCACGATCTTCGGGACGTAATAGGTGAGCAGCTGAGGGTCCGCGATATGAACCACATATCGGAAAAGCTCTTCATAGCACATGCTTTGGATCGCGCAATATTGCTCGACGTGAGTCAACTCGTCCTCCAGCGTATTCCAATCCTTCCCGCCGCTGAGACCAAGCTGGAACATCGTCGACAAAGCCAGAATCATCTTGTTCACTTCCTCGTTCTCGCCCATCTCGGATTTGCAATAAATCGTATTCAGTGTGTTATATAGAAAATGAGGCTCCATCTGCGCGGTCAACGCCCGCATCTCCGCTTCCCGCTTGCCCGCCTCGCTCGTTCTCACGTCTTGAATCAGACGATTAATCTCATCCAGCATGCGGTTGAATTGAAAGCCTACCTGCGCGACTTCATCCCTTGACTTGCTCTCGAAGCGGACGGTCAGCCTGTTGTCCTCGACCTCGCGCATGAGACGCTGCAGCTTGTGGAGCGGCCGGACGAGCAGCCCCGTCAGCTTGCTTGATACAAGCCATGCCGCCGCCAGGAACAGCAGCATGAGATAAATCGTCGTTTGCTGCACGTCCTTCATCTGCTCGAGCAGATTGTCCTTCGACCTGATGCCGAATAGCAGCCAATAATTCACCGTTGAGGAGCGGGAATAATTGACGAGATACTCCGTCTTGTCGAAGTTGTGGAAGAAGGCACCCTGAGTATCGTCCGTCACGTTGCGAAGGAATGTCTCGTCCTTGCGCATATTATGCTGAGCGGACCACGAAGTTCGCATCACCTCGTTGCCCGTGGAATCCACAATGAAATAGCTCCCTTCCTTCTGGGAGGAGCCTTGATTCATCATACTGATCAGTCCGCTTTCGCTGACGTTGACGATGAAATAAACGTTCGTATTAGAGAGATTATCCTGCGTGCCTTTCGTTACGAAGCTGAGGACGCGGCTCTCTCCCGTGAAGAAGACGTCGGTATGCCCTCGCAGCCACAGACCGCCGGTATTGTCCTTGGCCAAATAATACAAATTGGATTCGTAGAAAGATCGATTTGGAGAGCGTCTCTGAGATAAATGGTAGAAATCGCCGATCGGCGTCGCAATCAGAATGCTCTCGATAAGAGGCTCGTTGAACACCGCCTGCGAGAACTGATATTGCATTTCGGAGAGGTGAACATAATAGTTGGCAATATTATTGCTTTGTACGTCCTGCATTAATAGATTGTAAGAGTCGCTGAGCATAATGGAGCGAACGGACTTCGATACGCTATACAGCTTGTCATCCAGCAGCTGGGTCGTCTTGCTAACCGATTCGCGGCTGGAGGCGAAGGCGTTGCGCTGAAGCTCCTTGGACGCAATGAGGTAGGAAGTCGTTCCAACGATTCCGATGGCAAGCGCGACGAGCAGCAGAAACGCGATGCTGATTCGTTGCCTGAACGAAAAGCCGTCATACATATCAGCTACCGATGACTTAACATGCTTAACCCACGATATCGTCAAGTTCTTCACACCTCCCGCTTGCGAACCATTGTACATGATGAAATGCTGTTTCGTAAATTTATTCCTGAATAGATAACGGATAACGGACAAAATAGCTGCTTAAACTTCCTATCGACTGCTTTCGGTGCGCTAATGGACAAAAGCGACGCTAAGATGGCCAATGAATACTGGTTTAATTAAGTAAGTGCCTGTAACGATCCGTGATGTCCATTAGAAAATGAATGCAGTGCTAATTGATCGCTAAGCGTTCGTAGTGTCCATTAGAAAAAGACGCCCAGCCCGAAGCCCTTGGCGGCATCAGCTAACGTCAAAGACGGGAAGGCGTCCGCCTCCCCGTCTTTCCGCTTAATCGATTTTCGTAAGCATGAATGCATCGTGAGCAAGCGTATAAGAATTGCTTCCCGGATCTTTGCCGGTGATTTGGAAGCGGAACGTCTTGTTGCCTGCCGAACTGAAGATCGCCGTTCCGAACCCGACGGTCTCGTAACCTTGCGGGTTGCCGTAATGGTCTACAGGGAAGCCTATGGCTGCTCCGTCAATATACAACTGCGCCGTCCCGCGATCGGGATGCTTCTTGATTCTCGCGCTTATCGCGTACGTTCCCGCTCCCGGCACGGGCACCGTGTACTCGATCCACTGGCCGACGCCGCCAAAGCCGCTATAGCTTAACGAGCCGCCGCTTGCCGCCGAATCGGAACCGGTCGTCACCGTTGCCCCTGTCGATAGGTTCGCAGCCAAGCTTTCGCTCTCGAAGGTTAGCGGCTTCTTCGTTAAGGCGATGTAATCCGTCGCTAACGTGTAGGAGCTGCTGCTTGCGTTCTTGCCCGTAGACTGGAAGCGGAACGCCTTCGTGCCCGCGGAGCTGAACGTTACGTCTCCGAGGTCAACCGATACATAACCTTGTGCGCTTTGATACTGGTCAACCGCCGCTCCTTGAGCTACCCCGTCAATGTAAAGCTGCGCGATTCCGCGATCCGGATGCTTCTTCACTTGCACCTTCACGTTGTACGTACCGGCCGCCGGAACATTAAGCGCGTATTGCACCCAGCCGCCGACGCTGACCGGATTGGCATAGTTTAAAGCCCCGCCGCTCGCGGACGTATCGGAACCGTCCGTATTCGTTCCTCCCGAAGACACCGTCGTCGTTGCGCTCTCCGCCTCGTACTTCACCGGTTCGTAAATTTGCGGCGGCAGTTGCATATCCGGCGAACGGTAGGTCAGCCTGATCGTATCCGTGGCAAGCGTATATTGCGCGCTGGCCGGATTTTTGCCCGTAAGCTGGAAGCGGAACGTTTTGTTCCCCGCCGATGTAAAAGCATAATTGCCTAGATTCACTTCCACGTAGCCCGGAGTGCTTGCATATTGATCGATCGGAGAGCCGACTGCCACTCCGTCGATATACAGCTGCGCGATCCCCCGGTCCGGATGCTTCTTCACTCTTACCTTCACGTTATACGTACCGGAGCTAGGCACATTAACCGTATAGTCGGCATATCCGCCAACCGCGTTGCCGTTCGCATAGCTGAGCGATCCTCCGCTTGCCGCCGCGTCGCTGCCGTTCGAGGAAGTGCCGCCGCTGGACATCGTCAGCGTCAGACTCTCCGCCTCGTGCTTGAAGCCGGATTCCACCGTTGCGCTGCCGCTCCCGCCGGCGCCGATGACGACATCGGCGATGATCGTTTTGTTCGCCGTACGGTCATAGACAACCGCTTTGCCGGTCTTGTCTGCCGGACCTGCGGCATTAATCGTAAAACTGGAAGTGCCTGCAGACGCGGTAAACGAAGTAATATTCTCATCGGCGTACAGCACCTGCATGTCGGCGCCGTTGTCCTCTTGAATCCAGAACGCCTTGCCTCTGGACGTATTTTCTTTGAAGTTGACGGTCAATCCGGGCGACTTCAGCTCGGCTCCCGTATATCTGCCCTTGTACTTATAGCCGATAGCGCCGCTATCGTTCATCGTGACATCTTCGACCAAATACGTTTTGTTATCATCCAACCACCGCAGATCAAGCGTGAACTCGTCCGGCGCGGCAGCCTCGTTGCCCGCCGTCGCGATAATCAGCGCTTTGCTCTTGTCGTCCGGCGCATACATCCAGGCGTAAGGACCTGCCGTATCATAGTTCGGGCCGGCGTACAGAGGTCGGATGATACCGTCGGTTAGCTCCTTGATACGCGGATTTTTCCGCCAATCGTTGAACTTCTTCAGCGTGCTGATTCCAGCCGCGCTCCACGAGCTCGGATCCTTCGCGAACTTAATGACGCGGGCGGGCATGTACGAATAATAATCCTCCACTTTGCCCGTCGTAAGGCCGCCGTAGTAAACCGAGTTAAGCGGCAAATAGCCGAAGCTGTTCGTTTGAATCAACATACTCTTATCGACGTTGCCCTTCGAAGAGACGAAGCCGTTGTCGCCGATATGAAGCAGACCGATGTTGCGGTCTCCCTGCGTCGGATAAATATCGACCTCGCTCGTCAGCTTCGTCAGGAAGTCGGGATGGCGCGAGACGATATCGTTGTTGTAATCGCGGACGAGTACGTTTTTGCGGTAAACGCTGTCGCTCGGATGCGACGTCGAGGTAGCCGCCGTATTCGGCCAGAACTCGGTCAGGTCGATCATTTGATGAGACAGATGGTAGTTCGGAATCATGTCATCTTCCACTTGGCTGCGCTTGAATTCGATATTGGCCGGGTCGGCCAAATCACGACCGGCATTATGATTGTCTCCGGTCATGCTGAACCAGATGCCGAAGCGCATGCCTGCCGCAACGATCGTGTCCGTGAGCGCCGCGAGATTCGTCGTGAAGGAGCTCGCCGCCGTCGTGGTGTCTCTCGTCGTATTCCAGAAATCGTCGACCATGACCATGTCCATGCCGGCTTGGGTCGCCTTCGGAATAACGGTGTTGCGATAATAAGCTTCGTTGCGGTTGCCTAGCCATTCCCAGTCGTTCGTCGTGAAGACGGACGTCGTATGATGGTATTTGAATCTTTTGCGGAAATGCTCCTCAACCGCCATCTTGCCGTCCATAATATCGCCCTTGAACGCGGTCATATTGACGGAAATGTATTCGAACTTCTCGTTCGGGAACAACACAAGCTGCAAAGAACCGGGGTTCGTCGACACCTTGACGCCGGATATGCCGCTCCAGGCATTAATGCCGGCGAAGGGGAGGTTGTCCGTCGCGCCTTGCGTCTTCCAGTTCATCTCCGGCTGGAGCGTCCAGCCATCGCCGGTATTGTATCGCGTAATCGCGTTTTTGGCTGCGTTCATCGGCAGCGCGCCCGTCGTGCTGCTCCACGTCATGTTCGGAACGTAATGCAGCGTATGGGCATCGTTCGGGAAGTTAAGCGCGATAACATCCGAAGCGGTGATCGTCTTATTGGACGTGCTGTTGTTCTTGATGAAATTGGAATATTTAAGTCCCGCCCTATCGTTATACATTTCAAATCGGAGCGTTATCGTTACATTTTGAGGTGAAGTTCTCGTAATCGGAATTTCCAGCCTCTTGCCCCATGTCGTGCTGAACAAGGAGATGTTGCTGATCGAATCCGCACCTAAATTCCAGCCGCCGTCATTGGCGTATAAGTCGCTTCCGCCGTAATTGTAGTAAAACAAATAGTTGCTGCCGCTTCCCGTTAAATATTCCTTGCCGACTTCTTTGTTGTAGAAGCTGGTCATCTGAATGCTGCCGCCGGCAAAGGAAAGCACGACTCGCAGAACGTCGCTCTCCAGCGTCCAAGTATTGCCGCTTTTCGTGATCGTCGAGCCGGCTGCTTCTGCCGTCTGTACCGATCCATTCGGGACAAACGGAATGCTCGACATGCTTAACACGACTGCGAGAATCAAACAGAATAAACTGCGGATACCGATCTTTAGCACAATTGCAACCCCTTTCGTTAGTTGAAAAAATAAACCCGCAAAACGCAGCGCAATAACGTTCCCTTTAATAAGAGTCCTATGCTTTGCTGCGACTTGCGGGTTTGAAGCCATTACTTGCCTAATGAATTCATGAAGGCTACATATTCAGCTTCTGCGTCCGCTGTAGCCGGATACCATTCCTTCTCCAGGAACTCCTTGAACTTCTCTTCATTGATTGCGCCGGTAATATATTTGATTTCGTTATCGTCCTTCTTCTTCACGAGATCCGGAATCGTGCTGTTCAAGCTGGCGATCTTCGGCGCTCTCACGGCAGGTACGTTAACGACGGTCATTTGGCCGAGTGCCGCATCGAGCTGCGTTTTGTACAGATTAATGCGTTCTGGCGTCGTTGCGTTGACGATCGATGCGCCTTCGCCGTTAATCGCATTCGCCGGCGTCATGTAGCTGCTCGTAAGCGTCGACAACAATGTCGTCTGCTCGTCGGTACGCGAGATCGCTTTCGTAGCTGGATCGTAGCTGTCGTAAGTTACGCCCTTAACGCCAAGCTGGAACAATGCGTTCGCTTCGGCCGTATTGCCCCAGTCCAGGAAGGCAAGAACGTCATCTACGTTTTTGGAGCCTTTCGGAATCATCCAGCCGCCCCACATTGCAGGCGTTACCCAGTCTGCGGCAACACCGTTAGCATCCTTCAATACGCCATGGTACGTATACTTTTTGTCGGACTCGGGATCTTTGCTAATGTTGCCGAGAACTGTGCTTTGATGAGCATAAATGATACCTACGCGGTTCTGGTTGAGCTTCTCTTGGTCGACGTAAATTTTGTTGATCAGGAATTCAGGATCGATCAGCTTCTCGTCGTTAAGCTTCTTCAAGTACGTCAGGTATGGGATGTACCCGGACATCTTTTCTCTGATTTTGTACGTGCCGTCTACGTCCTTCACCCCATCCACAACCGGAAGGGAGAACGCTGCAGCCAGGAAGTTCGAAGCATTCCAGATCGTATTGCGGCCAAGGTCTGGTCCGGAGAAGCTTAGGCAATAGCTGTCCTTCTGGCCGTTGCCGTCCGGATCTTGCTCTGTGAATGCTTTACATACATTCGTCAGCTCGTCGAGCGTCGTCGGAGCCTGCAAGCTTACTTTATCCAGCCATTGCTGATTGATCATATAGCCCCAGTGATTGACGGCATTCGTTCTCGGAATAATGTACGTCTTGCCGTCCGTAACCGACTTGACCGCGTTCCACATGTCTGGCGTAATGTTTTTCATCAGATTCGGATAGTTCGCAATCTTGTCGTCGAGCGGCTCCAGCAAGCCGTTCTGCGCCCACTTCTCCATGTTCGCGTCGGCGCCGTTGCCTGCCGTTCCCCAGTTGTAGATGACGTCGGGAAGATCGCCGGACGCCATGAGCACTTGCAGCTTGTCGACGTAGTTGTTAATCGGAGGCGCCTCAATCTCAAGCTTCACATTCGCGATCTTCTCTACCTCGGCAATGACCGGATTGTCCTTGAGGACGATCTCCGCGTTGACCCTGTTGAACATTTTGATCGTTACCGGCTCCTCGCTTGCCTTATTCGTCGATTTCGGCGCGTTCGTGCTGCCGCTGCCTTCATTGGAATTGCCGCCGTTGTTGCTCGAGCTGCAGGCTGCTAGCGCCATTGCCAGAATCAACAAGGAAATGAATGTTTTGGCGATACGGTGTTTTTTGATAACCATGTCCTTCTCCCCTTTGATCATCGAATTATATTAAACCGCGGCTAACCGCAGATTTAACCGATAGAAACGGCAAATCTTTTTCCTTAACCTTTGATAGAGCCTACTAGAATACCCTTCATGAAGTACTTCTGCATGAACGGATAGACCATGATAATCGGCAGCGTGGAGAAAATAATGATCGCCATCTTGATCGTAAACTCGGTTACGCCGGACGTTCCCGTATCCATCAAATCCTTGGCTACCCCGCCGCTGTCGACGACCATATCCCTGACGATGAGCATGAGCGGCCACAGGTCTCTTTTGGACGTGTAGATGATCGCATTGAAGAACGTATTCCATTGCGTTACCGCGTGGAAAATAACGAATGTAGCAATCGCCGGCTTCGACAACGGCACGATAATCCGGAATAGGATCTTCAGCTCGTTCGCCCCGTCGATGGATGCCGACTCTTCGAGGCTCGGCGGAATGCTGCCGATAAAGTTTTTCATCAACAGCAGGTTGTAAGCCCCCAGTGCATTCGGCAATACTAGGCTCCATAACGTGTTGTACAGATCAAGCGACTTAATCAAATAGAAGTTAGGAATAAGCCCGCCGTTGAAAAACATCGTGAATGTAATAAGAACGAGCGCGAAACTTCTCCCCTTCAAATCCCGCTTCGAAAGCGGGTACGCCGTGATGATCATGAGGAAAATGTTAATGCATACCCCGAGCACCGTAATAATGATGGTGTTCCGGTACCCGGTCCATAGCTGATCCATCTTGAAAATTTGCGTATACGCGCTGAACTCCAGCTTATTGGGAATCAACTTAAGCGGATTCGCCAAATATTCGTTGTAAGGCGTAACCGAGAAAGCAGCTACGTAAAAGAAAGGAAAGAGGCAAGCAAGCGCGAACAACGTTAGGCACGCATAGTTAATGATGTCGAACAGCTTATCCCCTCTGGATCTGATACTCATAAGAAACGACCTCCTGTCGATATGCCGCTGGCAAGACGTGTCCGCATCACCATATCCCGTCTTCCTTCATCAGCTTCGCGATCCGATTGCTTGCCAGCAGGAAGATGAGGCCGATCACGGAGGTGAACAACCCTACCGTAGCGCCGAAGGAGAATCGTCCGCCGAGTATGCCTACCCGGTAGGCGTACGTTTCGAACACTTCGGAGACACCGAGATTCATCGGATTCTGAAGCACGAATATTTGCTCGAAGCCGTTGTTCATGATGTGGCCAAGTCGCAAGATTAGCAAAATAACAATCGTCGACTTGATGCTCGGAATGGTCACGTACCATAGTCTTTGCAGGCGGCTTGCGCCGTCGATGCTTGCAGCCTCGTACAATTCCGAATTGATGGAGGCGATTGCCGCCAAGTAAATGATGCTCTCCCAGCCGGAATCCTTCCATATGCTGCTTAGCACGACGAGTGGCCGGAAATAATCGTTGTCGGCGAGGAAGAAGATCGGCTCAATGCCAAGCTGCTTCAGGAATAGATTCAGCACACCCCAGGAAGGGGACAGGAAGTTGATCAGGATACCGCCGATAATGACCCATGAGATGAAATGCGGAAGATAAATAATCGTCTGCGTTATTTTCTGATAGGTGCGGTTACGCATTTCATTCAAGAAGAGCGCGAGGATAATCGGAAACGGGAAGCCGATGACGAGTTTCAAGAAGCTTAAATACAGCGAGTTCCAGAATACGGTGTAAAAGTCGCTCAGACCGAACATGTAGCGGAAGTTCTCGAAGCCGATCCACGGACTGTTCCAGATGCCCTTGGCGAAGTTGAAATCTTTGAAGGCGATGATGACTCCGTACATCGGCACGTAATTGAATACGAGAAAATAGACAATTCCGGGGAGCAACAGAAGGTACAAATATTTTTTCTTGTTCAAATAACGAAATGATTTTTTCATGCTTGTCGCAAACATGGTGCACACCTCCATCCTTTAAGCGAAATGACTATTTCAGGACCAGGCTGAGCAGATCGTCCACATGCGCGCTAGCCAAGCATTCGTAGGTGTCGCCTGCTCCGTAGTAGATCTTCACCTCGCCTGAATCTTCGAGGATCATGCCCCCCGGGAATACAACATGGTTGCGGAATCCGCCGTCCTTCTCATAGGAAGCGTCGGGGGCCAGCAGCGGTTCCTCATATAAGCCGATGATCCGCTTCGGATTCTCAAGATCGAGCAGCATAAGCCCCGCCGAATACCGTTTCTTCCATGTATCTTCCCAGCCGTTCTTGCCGCGGGACGGATCGATATCGACCGCATGGAACGTCGTTAGCCAGCCCTTCTTCGTCTTAATCGGCGGAGCAGCCGGCCCCAGCTTCGCATTGGCGAACGGTACGCGTTCGACGGGCAGCAGCAGCTCCGAATTGCCCCAGTCTTTCAAATCCGCCGAATCGGATATCCAAATGTCGAACCGTTCCTTGCCCTCACGGCTATAGATCGTGAACGGTCTCTCCAACCGCACATATCGACCGCCTATTTGCTCAGGGAACAGCACCATATTCCGATTATCAGGAGCGCTCATGCTCAGTACCTCGAAATGCTCGAAATCATCGGTTACCGCGATTCCGCCGCGAATGCCATGCAGCGTATCGACGGCAAAGCACATGTAACAGCGTCCGTCGATGACCGTTAACCTCGGATCGTAAGTACGAATGATCTCTTCGTCCCTCAGATCGAAGATCGGATCAGGTCTTACTTCCCATTCGATTCCGTCGCGGCTGAACGCGAGGCCGAGGTTCGTCGTTCCAAAGTGGGAAAGCGTCTGCCTGTCCGGTTGACCGTAATCATTGCGGAACACCATCACGTATTGGCCCTGGAACTTAGTTACGCCAGCGTTGAATACGAGCGCGGGATTGTAAGGAACATCCTCTCTCGTAAGAATAGGATTGTTCGGGTGACGCAGCATGACCGGGCTTGATGCCAGGTTGCCGATCAAGCCGATTGGCGGTAGTGACATGAATAAATCCTCCTTGCAATTCTGTAAAATGTGTAGCGCTTACAAACACAGTTTATGGTATAATCCGACCATGAATGGTGCAAAAATTATTGTCAACACACTAGTTTTTTATGTATTTTTTGGGAGGGTTCGCGATGACGATTTTTCCGATGAACAAAGACTTATCCGATTACGAAATGATTGCGGCGGACTTTCCCTTCTATGTATCTATCAATGAGGTGCGCCACTCCTTCCCTGCCCATCGGCATGACTTCCTGGAGTGCTCGCTCGTCATCGAGGGCGAAGGACATGAGACAATCAACGGAATTAGACATCCGATGAGGCGGGGAACATTCACCTTCTTGCTTCCTTATCAAGTTCATGACATCGTGACCTATTCCCAGACGCCGATCCGGCTGTTCAACTGCATGTTCGCGATGGAGCTGCTCGTATCCAGTGCCAAATCGGGCTCATCTTACCTGCAATCGCTGCTAACCGAAAATCAACAGCCTTTCATCCATTTAGAAAATGAAGAGTTAATCCAGTTCGAAAAGCTGCTTCTGAATTTGTATAACGAATACAACCAAAGCCATTCTTTCCGTAACGAACTGCTCTCCTTGAGGCTCCACGAAATATTAATGCTGTTCCAGCGGATTCGGGTATCGAAGCAAACTACGGAATCGCAAGAGCGGGCTTATCTCACCGGCAACGGTTCGATCTGGCCGGTTATCGAATATATTCACTATCACTACCGCGATGATTTGTCGCTCTCCGGCTTAGCAGAGCATTTCCGCATCCCTCCTACTAGGCTCAGCGTGGAAATCAAGAAGCATGCCGGAATCAACTTCCTTCATCTGCTTCACAAAATAAGAATCCGCCACGCCTGCGGCCTGCTCAGCGCAACCGACATGAGCATTCTCGACATTGCGCTTGAGGTCGGCTTCAGCTCGTACAACGTATTCGGCCGACTCTTCCGCGAATATAAAGGGATTACGCCGACCGAGTATCGCCAATCCCGGCTTAATGCGTAACAAAAGGAAAAGCTCGTCTGCTAATAAGCCAGACGAGCTTTTGTTGATTATGGAATATGCTGCTAGTTGGATAGCTGATGAACCGACCATACGACGCCGGCGGAGTCATTGCCGCCGATGTTAATCGGTAGCGCAAGACCATCAGCGTTGTAGGACAATGCTATCTGATCGCCCGCGATCAAGCTGACGTCCCCCTCCAACGTGACGGTGCTTTGACCTAGAACGGTTCTTAACGTAAGTACCAAAGCCACGTTTACATTGAGAATGGGCAAGTATCCTGTAATGAGCGTCGAACCCGAAGATAAATTATTGACAGAGAAGGATGGGTTTACGCCTGCTCCTAAACTTATAGACGCAGCAGCAGGCAACGCATAATTGATCGTCGCTTTGATCGAATACTTGCCTGTAGAAGGAACGGTATATACGCCTGTTGTCGCGTCAAAGTTATTACCTTCGTAATAAGGGTCGCCAGTAGACCAACCTGATCCTACTATTTGTGTTGTGGAACTAGTAGACTGAATATCTAGGAAAGCCGAAAATCCTTCTTCTGCAAAATTGACTCCGTCCGCGCCTGCTGGACCTTCTGGACCTATTGGACCTGCTGAACCTGCTGAACCTGCTGAACCCGCTGGACCTGCTGGACCCGCTGGACCCGCTGGACCCGCTGGACCTGCTGGACCTGCTGGACCTGCTGGGCCTGCTGAACCCGCTGGGCCTGCTGGGCCACTAGAGCCAGCTGGACCTTCCGAGCCTTGCGGACCTTGCGGCCCTGCCGCTCCAGTCTCCCCTGCTTCACCGGACGCCACGCCTAACGAAAGTTGAATTTCTTGCGACGTATTATCCCATTTTACCGTTGCTCCGAATATTTCCGCTACGAAGCGAAGCGGAACCATCAGCTGCTTGTTGATCGTTTGCAGCGGCTGGCTAAGCGTGGCTTCTGTCGTAATCGAACCGAATACGACAGTTGCTTTAACCGCATTCTCTACGAACTTGACGGTTGTATTGCCTTTTTTGACAACCAAGGATTTTGCTGCTGCATCCCACACATAGGTGGCACCCAATGCAGACGCGATGTCTTGGATCGGCACGATCATCGTTCCTTGTTTATTAATCGATTGCACATTGCTCTTCACGACTTGTCCATCCAAATTCAACTTAATGCCTTCTGCTTGAGCAACCGGTGTAACGAATAGCAGTGCCGCCAGAAAAGCAAGACACAACACTTTCAATCCTTTGAAACGAAATTTCCTCACTACTTTCCCTCCCAAATAATAAAATAAATTAATATGTATAATTATAGTAACTTTTGTCGATTTGTACAAAGTCAATTCAATGAATTCGAAAAAAATGGCTGCCCCCGGTCCGTATTTGACCTTAAGGACAGCCCTTGCATTACTTTCTTCGAATTTTCTTCATCGTCAGCTCCTGCTGAGTGAACCTATGCGCCGCAACGAGTCGGCCGGCTCTGTTCTTGCCCCAGACGGTTACCAGCACGTCAGCGCTGCTCACTGAAACTTCAATTTCGTATTGAACATACGTGTTTGTGATAAACCTCTCAAAGTCCGATTGCCATGGCGTTAACGTGAACGATTTGGAGTCCACCAGCTTTTTATGACCGGTATTCAAGCTGTACACTTTGATGCGTACTTTTGCGTTATTCGTTTTGCAGTTGTTAAGCGCCTTGACGTAAACCTGATTGGAGATGCCTATCGGACCTCCTTCTATCACGTTTTCAACAGGACCGGTAGAAAATTTGTAAAAGACGGTCATTGCCAACCACAACCTTTCGCTAGAATATAGTATTCTATGAAAAGCGTGGCTGGCGGCTTGGACAATTGATTCAGAATGATTTGCTCCCCATGCCTTTTCGGAAAAAAGGGCATAGGTTTGGACAGCTCCAACATTACAATCTACTGCGACGAGCAAGCTATGTTGGATGTCTGCAGTAACTTTTCGCGATAGGAGCATGATTGGGTTGGTCCCAAACCTCGAATAGTTGCTGCGAAAATCCAACATAGCTTCTTAAGCCAACCAATCTAGAATCGGACGGTATATGCCGTGCAGGAAAATGAATAGTCCCGCGCCAACTAAAGAGCCGATGAGCGCGCCGTTCAGCCGAATACGTTGGAGGTCGGTATCGACCTTGCTCTCGATGAAAACAACGAGCTTCTCCTCGGTGTAATCCTCCAGCGTTCTTCTTACAATAATGCCGACTAAGGCATGTTGAGTCTCGATCAGCTTACCTATGAACTGTTGAACATATCCTTCCAACCAGTCCTTCGACGATTGGCTGCTCTTGAACCAGTCCCAATAGCTTTGGATGAACTCGCCTACCCATTGCTTAATATCTTCCTGATTAACAGATCGTTTCTCCGTCACAATGTATTTCAATTCTCCTTCATCGGTCAGCATTTGCTTGAACGAACCAAGCAATGACTGAATGGATGGGAGCAGCGATATTTTATCCAGCACATCGTTCTTCCAATTGTTCACCGTCCCGGACAGCTCATGGCTGTGCTGAAGGTCATCAGCAAGCTTGTGCACCATATCCGATACGAGAACGCGCAGCTCATGCTCGGGATTACGAAGCTGCTCGATGAAAGCGAGCATGTCACGGTACATCGCTTCGGCAGCATCGTCAATATTCAGCGAGTCGGTCGATTCGGCGACGATCACGGCCATTCGCTTGAACCATTTGGACACGGTGCCGCCCGTATTTTCGAATTTATCCTTCTCCTTCATCATCATATCTCGGATGACTTGCTTCGTCTCCTCTACGGCGATCCGCTGAGCCGCGAAATCAATGATTCCGCCAATCCAGCTTTGGAAGTCGCCTCTCGCAAGCACCCACTTCAGCGCCGTACCGGCATAAGGAGATACGTTCGCCTGACGCAGTCCTTTGCGCGCCTGCTCATCGAGCATAACCGATACGCCTTCCAGATCAATCTTGGACAATAGCGTAGCAATAATAGCCCAGCCTTGTTTCGATACGAAACCGTCAGGCCTTCTGTCCACCCAGCCGACCAATGCCTCGACGATATGGAACTGCTTCACCTTTGCCTTAAGCGATTCTTTGCTCAGCAACTGCTCTTCCACCATGGTGACGACGCTGTCAACCAGCTTATCACGGTTCCTTGGTATGATCGCCGTATGCGGAAATTTCTTAATGCCGAATGGATGCCGGAACAGAACGGTTACCGCGAACAGATCAGCCAGCGCCCCAACGAGACCTGCTTCGAACGTATATAACAGCATGCGAGCCCACCAAGCATCAGGATAAGCAACGACGCAGCATAACGCTCCAATGAACAGCACGGACAGCACAACGAGACTGCCATTTGCCCACTTCCTCATAGTCATTGTATCCTACCCCCCAAGCGATGATGTGAGCCATTCAACGATATAAGTCAATAAATAGAGAACCGCTCCTATAAAAGCGCCAACTAACGTACCGTTAATTCGGATATATTGCAAATCCCGTCCTGCATGCTGCTTGACCTGCTTAATGAGCTCTTCTTCCGAATAGGTGCTGAGCTTATCCTGAACGAGCTTGCCGATATAATCATGTTTCTGTTTGATGAAGGCGTAGAGCCACGTTTTAATCGTGCCATCGATCCGATCAAGCAGCTCCGGCTTATTCTCCATTTGATCGACAGCTAGCCGCACTTTGCTCGTAATCCATGGGAAAGCTCCGCTCTCTCCAGAAGCGCCTGAAGCTGCTGCCTGCCTGAACGACTCGAGATTTTCCGAGATATAGGCATCCACATGGATATAGCCCTTCAAGTTATTCACCAGCTTCATCTTGCTCGCTTCTATACGTGCTCGTAACTGATCATCTGTACGCAGACGAACAACATATTGCTCAATCATCTCTTTCAGTTGGATCCGATGGGGATTATGAGCATCCGACATTTCCTGCATATAGCCCGTCAACCAGCTTTGCAGCTTAGCACTTATGGCTGGCGCACTCAGACCTGCAGCCGAATTCACCCACTTGCGGCGGGACAAGCCGTTTTCATACGATTGTAAGGCGGAATCAATCAATCGCTCGGCAATCATACGGAACGAATGTGATTTAACCAGCTTGATCAGCTCCGCCGATAGAAATTCCACGATTCGGTCGTCATAACGATTACGAAGCGTCCACTCTCCCACATCTGCTATAATCTCCGATACTTGAATGGCATCGGCATGATCGAGTAGATAGTTCTGAACGACGCTCGCTAAATCCTTCAGATCAGCTTTGGACATGACGTCGCCTGCCAGCCTTTGGAGGATGTCGTTAACAGCCTTCTCGCCGTTATGCTCCGTCAAGTAATTCAGCAATACGGCGCCGATATTATGCTCATCGAGTCTCGCTCGAATGTTCGGAATGGACAGCAGCTCGGTCTGCACCATACCGACGAGCTCGTTAATGAGCCGCTCTCGATTCCTTGAAATAATGTTCGTTCCCATCCACGTCGGCCACTTCACGCGAAGAGGCTGCCCGAATAGCGCGGTAACCGCGAACCAGTCCGCCAAGCCGCCAATGGCCGCTGCGCTGCATATTGCGAAGATCACACCGCCAACGAACGTATGTTGAAAAGGAAAAGCGGCCAGCATGCCGACAAAAGCGCCAATAAGCAACGTTCCCGCCCATTTGCTAACGCTCAACTTTCTCGCCTGAGCTTCCGATTTCATGCAAGCTTCACTCCAGAAGTTAGTTTGAAATAATTTCATTGTAATACTTTACGGAAGTCATTGCCATTGGTCGCGGATGTGAGCCAACATTCGGACATAAATAAAGGCTGTCCCGCGCGAACTTTCATTCGGCGGAACAGCCACTGTTCGAATAACGATTATCTCGCGCCTGGAGCAGGAGCGTTCTCTTGCACTCGGTTCGGCGCAATGTTGTTGCCATTGCCGCCTTGGCCGCTTTGACCAGCACCGGATCCAGCGCCATTGCCAGTTCCGCCATGTGGACGGTTGTTCTCAGGACGCCCGTTTGGCATTGGTCTGTTCTCGCCGCCAGGGGCAGGACGGTTGTTCTCGATGCCTTGACCGCCACCGCCGCCTGCACCGCCTTTGCCGCCTCCAGCTCCGCCGCCTGCGCCGCCACCAGCTCCGCCGCCTGCGCCACCACCAGCTCCGCCGCCTGCACCGCCTCCAGCTCCGCCGCCTGCGCCACCACCAGCTCCGCCGCCTGCGCCGCCTCCAGCTCCGCCGCCTGCGCCACCACCAGCTCCGCCGCCTGCGCCGCCTCCAGCTCCGCCGCCTGCGCCGCCTCCAGCTCCGCCGCCTGCGCCGCCTCCAGCTCCGCCGCCTGCGCCGCCTCCAGCTCCGCCGCCTGCGCCGCCACCAGCTCCGCCGCCTGCGCCGCCGCCTGCGCCGCCACCAGCACCGTTACCTGCGCCGCTGCCGTTGCCGATCGACTTCGCTTTGCTTTGCGATTTGCTCTTCGCTTTGCTAGGCGACTTCAATGTCGTATAAGAGTAAGTAATGGAGTTGAGCGTCTTCGCGTCAACCGCACCAGTTACAGGCAGTCCGTGCTTCTTCTGAAAATACTTAACGCCGCGAACCGTGTCTGCGTTATAGTAACCATTAATTTTGCCGCTGTAGCTCCCCAATGACTTCAGCATCCCTTGGATGACGTATACTTCCGGCCCTTTGGCGTTTTTGCCAACCGCGAGACCCGTATGCGGCATACTGAACGTCAAGGTAACCCCAAGAAGCGCTGCCCCCAAAAACTTGCCTATGTTCCGGCCAAATGTACCTTTTTTGCGCGGACGGGCCGCTTCCTCATGATGTTGCATCCAACTAGACACCTTCCTTTTTGTGAAATTATTTCTCGTGATCCCTCAATTACTATCCCCAATAATTCAAAATGCTTGCATGGATCGATAACTATTTTCAAAATAAAAAATGACGATTCGCCGATAGGCAATCGTCAACGGTTTGACCGCTAATCCAGTATCTCAATACGATTCAAGTAACGAACCTCAGACAACTTAATGTCCATTTTCCACTCCCAATCACGTCGATAAGGAACCCAGACATTCTTATTTCCTTCAAATTCATGAATTCCACCGACATCGCGATGACATAACAATACTACGATTCGTTACATGACAAATTACCTCTGAAATTCACGAATAAGCGTGTCTAGATTCGTTAAGCAAGAGATAATGCCTATGAGCTGCCAAATAAAAAAACGAGAAGGCATCTGCCCTCCCGTTTCCCCAGAACCTTATATAATTAGTCCGCTTGTACGATCTTGATCAAGTTAGTAGCACCGGTCTTGCCGATCGGTACGCCTGCTGCAATGACCGCAAAATCTCCCGATTCAAGCAATCCGCCTTGGCGTCCCTTCTCAAGCGAAGATTGGAACAACTCATCCGTAGATGCTGGGCGATTGCCCTTCACAGGAATAACGCCCCATACGAGCGAAAGCTTATGCAGCGTCTTCTCATCCGTCGCAATCGCCATAATCGGCGCTTCAGGACGGTACTTCGATACCATGCGCGCCGTGAAGCCGCTCTCTGTAGGAGCGATGATTGCTTTCGCGCCCAGCTCGCGTGAGGAGCTGACGGCCGCTTGCGAGATCACTTCGGTAATCGAAGTCGCTTGGCGTTCCGCTTGTTTTTGGAAATGGCTGGAGTAATCGAAAATGCTCTCGGCGCGTTCGGCAATGGATGCCATCTTCAACACCGATTCAATCGGATATTTGCCGGCAGCCGTCTCGCCCGATAACATAATCGCATCCGTGCCTTGCAATACAGCGCTTGCTACGTCACTTACTTCCGCGCGCGTAGGGCGCGGGTTCACTTGCATCGAATCAAGCATTTGCGTCGCTACGATAACCGGCTTGCCTGCACGATTGCTCTTCTCGATCATTTCGCGCTGGATAAGCGGAACGTCTTCGACCGGTATTTCTACGCCGAGGTCGCCGCGGGCAACCATGATGCCGTCCGAAGCTTCAATAATTGCGTCAAGGTTGATGACGCCTTCTTCATTCTCGATTTTCGAAAGCACTTGAATGTGGCTCGCTCCCGATTCTTCAAGAATTTGCTTGATTTCATATATATCTTCGGCTTTGCGTACGAACGAAGCGGCAATCATATCGACGCCTTGCTCGATCCCGAAGTTAATGTGTATGATGTCGCGTTCAGTAACGCCTGGAAGCGTAGTGCGCACGCCTGGAAGGTTAACGCCTTTTCTCGGCTTAATGATGCCGCCGTTGATGATCGTGCAGACGATTTCCGTTCCTTCAACCGATTCGATCTCGAGCTCGATCAAACCGTCATCGAGAAGGATTTTGCCGCCAATGCTTACAACCAAAGGCAGTTCCGAGTAATTAACCGAGATGCGTTCGGCTGTGCCCAGAATCTCTTCTGTTGTTAGCGTCAGCTTATTGCCTTTGACAAGCTCGTACGAGTCGCCTTGCAGCTTGCCGATGCGAACCTCAGGTCCTTTAATATCCATCATGATGGATACGACGCTGCCCGTAGCTTCCGCTGCTGCGCGAATCGTTCTAATTCGTTCGCTGTGATCCTCAAGCTCGCCGTGTGCCATATTGAGCCTTGCAACGTTCATACCCGCTTTGATCATTTGTTGCATGACTTCGCCGGATTGGCAGGCTGGTCCCATTGTGCATACAATTTTTGTTTTTCTCATCTGTCTATCCTTTCAAGTTCACGTAGTTTTTTATTTAATTATAAAAGGATAGGTATCCCAATGAAATAAACTATAGTACACTACATGTAATATAGTATTGTAATCGAAAGAAGGTTAGCGTGCCCATGCTTGAGCTACAGACCGTACGTCGCGACCAAGGCATGGACTGGTATGAGGATTATAACGGCGTGGAGTCCTCGTTCTCCATCGTGCTCGTTACTTATGGCAAAGTTGTGTACTGGATCGAAGATGAGAAGGTCATTGTCGAGAAAGGCGAAATGCTGCTGCTGCCCGCGGGCACCCGTTATTACGGCAAAACGATCCCAACCGTCTTCCATGAAAAATATGTCGTTCGATTCAACACGCTTGCTGATGAAGAAGCAAAGCTTCCGATACTAGCTGGCAGACAGCGGCTGAAATCCAAAGTAGGGTATTACGAGCTCATTCTGGATCTGCTTAAAGTAACTTATACCGAGTGGATAGAGGAGCTGCCCTATGCCGCGATTAGAGGTCAAGCGAAAGTAACAGAACTGCTTGCCCTGTGGAGCAGAGAGCTGGAACAAAGCGCCTCCTCCTTGGGCGCCAAGGCTAATGTCGAGCGAATGAAGACTTACATCGCCGAACACTATCGCGAGAAAATAACGAAGGAGCAGCTGGGCGCCTGCATCCGTGTAACGCCTAACTATGCCGCCACCCTGTTCAGCAAAATGACGGGCCAAACCATCAGTGAATACGTTCATTCGGTCCGCATTCGCACGGCGATCTACATGCTGAACGAGTCATTGCTTACCGTGAGCGAGGTCGCGGCTTATTTGGGCTATAACGACGTATCCTATTTTCATAAATTGTTCAAAAAAACGACCGGAAGCACACCTGCGCAATTCGCGCATAACCGTCCAAACTGACCGCGCTTATAGCCAGCCGTACGCACACACCTTAAAGTTTGCTGAAAGAACAATGAAAAAGATGCAACAATCGTCCACATATTCGATAATGATCTTAGGTCCTTGGAAAGGGGTAATGATCGATGCCTGCTGCGAATAAGAAAGGAATCAGGATGTTGCTTGTCGATGACGAACCGCCTATTTTGGAGTTTCTAGAGCTTGGACTCATGAACGAGGGGTTCGAGATCTATACGGCGCCGGATGGTGAAAGCGCGTTGGAGCGCTATCGGGAGCATCAGCCCCATATCGTTGTCTTGGACGTCATGATGCCGGGCATGAACGGCTTCGAAGTATGCGACGCGATCAAACGTTCAGGCAGTCAAGTAGCCGTTATTATGCTTACGGCCAAGGATGAAGTAGAGGATCGCGTGAAGGGGCTAACGCTCGGCGCCGACGATTATTTGGTGAAGCCGTTCAGCTTCAGCGAGCTGCTGGCCCGAATCGGGGCAAGACTGCGTAATCAATTCCCGAATTTGCTAAGCGAAGTATCATATGGCCCGTTCCGCATCGATGACCGCCGCAAGGAACTTATTTATAATGATCATGTGCTCGAGCTATCTCCTACGGAATACGAGCTGCTTAAGTTTATTGTCATGAACAATGGAGTCGTTCTAAGCAAATCGCTTATTTTGGACAAAGTATGGGGCTATGACTTCGGCGGAGAAGAGAACATTGTCGAGGTGTATATCCGTTCGCTTAGAGACAAGCTTGGCGACAAGGAGCACCGGCTAATCCGCACGCTGCGCGGTTCCGGATACCGGCTCGACTTGCCATGAAGCAGCCGTTGATGAGCCGAATCATGCGTTTCGCTGCCCCCAGCTCCCTTCGTTACCAGCTATTAAGCAGAACGCTTCTCCTGCTGGCAGCGCTGCTCCTATTAATCGGCGTCTTGCAATATGTGTTGATGAAGGATTTCGTCTATGAAAATAAAGCCAACACGCTGAGTGCCCAGCTCCTATCGATGCCAATGGACTGGTTTGGCGTGAGCGTAAGCAAGCCTGACGATAGGGAGGGCAAAGGTGCTGCGCCTCGCATGGAACCGCCTAAGCAGCGACCTCAAGCGCCCGTCTTCTATCAGCCGGGCATGTCGTTCGCTTTCGTCGGCAACGACGGGGTCGTGGACGACTTAACCGATAATCCAGAGCTTGCTTCGCCTCAGTTGACCGCGCAGCAATATGCGGATATAAAGGCAGAGCTCTTGAGTCGCAAGTCGATCAGCTATCGCATCGCGACTGACATCAACGGTCATGAGCAGCTTGTCGTACTCAGGCTCGCCGATCCTCGCAACCGGGCGGCCGGCATGGTTCAAGCCGGAGCAGAGACGGCCTCGCTGCAGAAGCTGCTATTTACGCAGCTTGCGATCTTCATCTCGCTCGCCGTCCTAGCACTGGCGGCTGGACTATCGCTTTATTTGCCGCTTCTTCGCAAGACGTTGACGCCGCTGTCGCGAGTGGTGCAGGCAGCGTCGGACACCGATGCCGGCAATCTGGACATCCGATTGCCTGCGCAACAAGGACAGCTGGAGATCGATCGGCTGTCCGAAGCGTTCAACGGCATGCTCGCGCGGCTGGAGCTTTCGTTCGAAGCCGAACGGCGAACGACGGACCGGATGCGGCGCTTTATTGCCGATGCGTCCCACGAGCTGCGCACCCCGCTCACCTCGATTCACGGCTTCATCGAGGTGCTTCAGCGAGGCGCGGCAGTGAATCCCGAGCAGTTGAACCGCGCGCTTGCGAGCATGGGGCTCGAATCGCGGCGAATCAACAAGCTCGTAGAGGATTTGCTCACGCTCGTGAAGCTAGATCAGGCGCCGGAGCTTGTTCTTGCTCCGGTGCGGCTCGATCTGCTCCTTACGGAGATGGAGCCGCAGCTTCGATTGCTCGCCGGCAGCCGTTCGGTACAGATCGAGACTGGCGGCAATCCGGTTACAGGACGTTATCATGCCGACAAGCTGAAGCAAATCGTGCTGAATCTGTTCCTGAACGCCGTCCAGCATACAGACTCCGATACGGGCAGCATCTCGCTTTCCATCGGCGTAAGCGGCAGCCATGCGCAGCTTACCGTTTCAGATAACGGCACAGGCATTGCCGCCGAGCATATTCCGCATCTGTTCGAGCGGTTCTACCGCAGCGAATCGTCGCGCACACGCAAGAGCGGCGGCGCCGGTCTCGGGCTATCGATTACGAAATCGCTCGTCGATGCGCATAACGGCTCGATCGACGTCGCAAGCGAGCCCGGCGTCGGCACGCAATTCCGCGTGCTGCTTCCGCTCGGAGGTTAGCTTCGTTTTTGCTGACAACGTATGACGTCATGCACGATTAGCATTATCTCTCACGAACTCCTAACCAGTAACAGCTATGTTGGATTCCTGCATTATATTAAGCCACTTTGAGGCTCTATTCGCCGTTATGTTGGATATTTGCATCAATTTCTCTGATTATCCGTCTATCTAGGCCTTTGCCGGAGAAAGTTAGTGCAGATATCCAACATAGACTAAAATTCACCGACTACAAGGAGAAAGTTACTGCCAATATCCAACATAGCCACAAACTGTGAGATCGCTCAGGGCAAGGAGTGAGCTGGTTGAGGCTTAAGTTGCTGGAGGCTGAGTTGAGGGAATACTTGAGGGCTGAGGTACTCGGTTACTTGGATACTGTATGGCTATAAGGCTGAGTTGCTAGGGTGCTGGGGTGCTCCATTGCTGAGTTACTGTGTTGCTGTGTTTCTGAGGTGCTCGGTTCCTCGTTTGTAGAGTTGCTAAGGTGCTGGGGTGCTCCATTGCTGAGTTACTGTGGTGTGTGGTTTGAGGTTTATATATTCACTTCTCGTTGCATAAACTGCAACTGATGGCGGGAAATCCCCCCTATTAGAATCCCTCGTTGCAGAAACTGCAACTGATGCGCCATAAATGACGTCTATGCCAAACTCAGAGACAGATTGTGTTGCAATAAGTGCAACGACAATGCTCGTTCACCGACGAAATGGATGGTTCTGTTGCACATTCTGCAACGGAACCATCATCCGCCACTCGCCTATTCCGATCCTCAACGAACAATCACGAACGAGTCCAACTTCGCACCGTCCACGTCATACGCCTCATACGTCAGCTTATTCCCGTCGACCGTAATACCGGCGAACATCTGCTTCTCATTCTGAAAGTGAACCTTGTGGTAGAACTGGTCCTCCTTTTTCTCGTTAAACTTCTGTCCTGACGTATTCGTAACGACGTAGACTGTGCCTTCGCGATTCCCGTCCTCGCCGTCACCTGTTCCGACAATCTCCCCGCCCTTTAGCGGATACGACCTGGAGTATTCGTGATTATGGCCTTGCAGAACGAGATCAACGCCGTACTCGTCGAACAATTCCGCCCAATCGAGGGTCTTCTTATAAGAATTGCCTCCATACGGCCCTTGATGAATCGAGGCGACAATCCATTTTTTGTCCGTTGCCGCAAGATCTTCACGCAGCCAATCGGTCTGCGCCTTGCGATTCGACTCCGAGTTCAGCATCACGAAGTGGACAGGTCCATAATCGAAGGAGTAGGTTGTTCCTTCAATGGAACCTTCCGCGCCGTTGCCCGGCAAGTTAAAGTGCGAGATGAACATATCCGCATTGCCGTCGACCTCGTCATGATTGCCGGTTACGGGCATGAACGGCACGCTTCTCACCCACTTGGCCGCCTTCTCGATCAAATGCGTCCACCCGCTCTCCTCGTCGGGATTTTCGGTCAAGTCGCCATTATGAACGATCAGCTTCGCTTCCTCGAACGTAGCGAAAGCCCGATCAAGCGTGTTGCCCCAAAGATCAAAATCCTGCTCCGTCACGCCTTGCGAATCCGTTACGTTAATGAACGTGAACGGCTCTTGGTCCTCTTCCTCTGCACCTGCAGACTCCGTCACGAAGCTTGCCGCCTCGCTCCAGTCGCCCTTTTCTCCGCTCCCAACCCGGTACGTGTAAGTAACGCCCGGTTCGAGTCCGGTTGCCTCCGCTTTGTGCACGCCCCTCTTCTCACTGCTCCCAAGCTCCATAACCGTCGTAACGCCCGCTACTGTCATAACATCTTTGCCATCGAAATCAGCATCGGTTCCCTTAACAAGCTGCAGAACAGCTTTATCCCCGGCTTGTTTCGTATGCCAAGTGAACGCGCGGCTCGTCTGCGGGTCACTCTTGAATGTAGTCACAATTGCATAAGGCTTATCTCCATCCACAGCTCTCCACTTCTCGAAGCCGTACACGGCGGCAACCAAAAGCAAGCAGAACAGCAGCAACAGCCAAGTATCTCTACTTCTCATCGATCGTACCGCCTCCTTTCTCTCCCCTCATCTTAACAAAAAATTGACATAAAGCGCATTCAGCAATCTTTCAGCCGGCATTAAGTTAAGAATCAGTAAAGGCGGGTACAATTGCTCCAGTAAGCAACTCAGGCCACGCAAACCGGAAATGAAACGAGGTGTGAACATGACAACCACATTAAAATACCGCAATGAATTGAAGTTTTTCATCAACCAGCATCAATACTTTGTTATTCGACAGCGCTTGAAAAACCTGATGAAACAAGACGATCATGTCGGCCCGACTGGCGAGTACCATATCCGAAGCCTATATTTCGATGACGTTAACAATAAAGCGCTGCATGAGAAGCTCGGCGGCATTCGCGATCGTTCCAAATACCGCATTCGCATATACAACGTAAGCGACAACGTCATTCATTTTGAGAAAAAAATCAAATTCAAGGACTATATCGCCAAGGTCAAGGTGCCCCTTACGAGAGCGATGTACGATGAAATCATGGCCGGCAATTACGAGGTGCTCAACAATCCTTTGAAGCCGCTCATGCTGGAGCTGTACAACGAGATGAGACAGAAGCTGCTGAGGCCCAAAGTCATCGTCGATTACGTCCGCGAGCCCTACGTATGCGAGAACGGGAACGTTCGGATCACTTTCGATAAGGAGCTGCGAACCGGGCTTCATTCACTTGATATTTTCGATAAGAATCTGGAACCGGTAAGAGCGATCGACGAGAATCTCATTATTCTTGAGGTCAAATACGACGAGTATATTCCGGCTTATATCCGAACCGCGCTGCAGCTTGAAGGCTTGAACAGGCAGTCGGCGTCCAAATACGTCATTTGCCGCAAGTTTCTGAAATACAACACTTGGGAGGATTATTAAAAATGGAAACAAACACAACAACATCCGATACTACAACTAATTTTACCGATATTCTCAAAAAATCAGTACTCGAAAACGTCAGCTCGGACATTAGCATTGCGAAAATATTAATTACGCTCGCAGTCGCTTTTCTAATCGGCTTCTTCATCTTTGTCCTGTATAAACGGATTTTCAGCGGCGTGCTCTACTCGAAGAGCTTCAACGTCTCCCTCATCGGCATGACGATGATTACAGCCGTGGTCATTATCGCGATCAACTCGAATCTCGTCCTGTCGCTCGGCATGGTCGGCGCGTTGTCGATCGTCCGCTTCAGAACGCCGATCAAAGACCCGACCGACCTGATCTTCCTGTTCTGGGCGGCAGTCGCGGGTATCGTAACGGGTGCAGGCTTCTTCACGTTAGCCGTCATCGGTTCCGTAGTTGTCGGTCTTATTCTGTTCTTCTTCATTAAAGGAGGCACTGTAGAAACGCCATACTTGCTTGTTGTTAACTGCGATGGAGACGATACCGAGAAAGAAATTCATAGCCGCATGGGCAAGCTGGTCAAACGTTACAACGTGAAGCAAAAAACAGTTACGGCAGGCAATATCGAAATGACGCTCGAAGTGCGTCTGCGTGACCAAGAAGGCAAATTCGTGGGCGAACTATCGGGTCTTGGAGGCGTCAAAAATGCCGTGCTTATTAGCTACAGCGGCGATTATGTTTCCTAAGGAGAGGAATAGGAGGTAACACGTATGAATGCGAAGTTCCACAGCTTCCTTCTCGTGCTGTTCTCTCTGCTCCTCATAATCGGATTGACGGGATGCGCGGCCGGGTCTAACACCGACTTCGCCTCCCTCATCGGTTTAACGGGCTCAGATTCCGAGGCAACAGCAACGAAGGAAGAGCAACAGCTCGATGAAGAAGTGTTTCCGAAGGACGAAATAATCGACGTGAAAATTACGATTGACGAGGATGAGTTCCAGAACATGCTGGACAATGCCAGCGCCGAGGAGATGCATGAAGCGTCGATTGATTATAACGGACAGCACTTCGACAATGTCGGTATACGGACGAAAGGCAATCTGAGCTTGAACAGTGTCGTCAATATGGCCGATTCGGATCGATACAGCTTCAAGCTGTCGTTCGACGAATATGTGAACCAGACATTGGCCGGCGTTAGCAAAATCAACTTGAATAACAATTACAGCGATGCTTCTTATATGAGGGAGTTTCTGTCGTATGAGCTTGCCGAGAGTATGGGCTTGCCCACGCCAAAATACAGCTACGTTAACGTCTATGTGAACGGCGAGTTATGGGGCTTCTATCTGGCAGTCGAGCAAATCGGCGACGCGTACCTGGAGCGCAACTTCGGCAACTCTTACGGCGCGTTGTACAAAGCAAACGGCGGCAACGGCAGCGAATTGAACTGGCTGGAGACGATCGATGCTTACACGGGCCTTGATCTGAAGTCGGACAAGTCAAACGACGATATTTTGCTGACTATGCTGGATGAACTGAATAACGGTACCGATTACGAGAGTGTTCTGGACATCGAGAAGACGCTGAAATTTATTGCCCTTAACGCCGTGGCGGGCAATATGGACAGCTACTTATCGGAGAAGAAACATAACTACTACTTGTATGAGGATGAAGGCATTTTCAATATTCTGCCATGGGATTATAATATGTCATTCGGCGGCTTCGGGGGATCGGGAATTTTGATCGACGAGCCGACCTCCGGCTCACTCGCGGATCGGCCGCTAGTCGCTAAGCTGCTGGAGGATGAAGCATATTTGGAACAATATCACTCGATAATCGCAGAGATGCTGGACGGCTATTTATCCGAAGCCGCGTTTGCTAAGCGAACAACAGAGCTCTCTGCGTTAATCTCTGAATCAGTGAAGGCCGATCCGTCAGCCTTCTATACCTATGAGCAGTATGAGCAAGGCGTAGCACAGGTCGTTTCGTTCAACTTAACGCAAACGGCATCCATCGCTCAGCAGCTTGACGGAACGATTCCCTCTTCGGGCGACGGCTCGGGCAGCGGAAGCAGCGGCATGGGTGGTGGTGGACGCGGCGGCGGTTTCGGCGGCCAAGGCGGCATGGGCGGTATGATGCAAGAGGGTCAAGGCGGCGCAAATGGTGAGATGCCGCAAATGCCGAACACGCAAGAAGGTGCAGGCAGCAATGGAGCTTCGCAGAACGAATCGACTGCTGTAGGCACCGTTGAAGATGACGCCTCTGTCGACGGGAACATTGGGCAACCTGCTCAAGGAGATGCTCGTGCTGCCGGCAACGGGCAACAGCCCGCTCAAGGCAATGCTAACGCGAACGGCCAACAAGGCGGAATGGGTGGTCAAGGCGGTTTCGGCGGCGGAGGTTTTGGCGGCGGAGGCATGCAGCCGCCTGACGGTCAGGGCGGTGGCATGGGTGGCCCTGGCGGCATGGGAGGCATGGGAGGTTTCGGCGGCCAGCCCGGCCAACAAGCCGCTGCGCAGCAAGGAACTGCCGAAGAAGCTTACACAGCAGGCATAGCCATCGTTATCTTATTGCTCTCATGTGTATTCGTCGTATTCTACAAACGCAGACGCCTCTAATAAACGAATCAAGGAGAGGATGCCATACGGCATCCTCTCCTCTATTGCTTTTCACATACCTATACCCTGCCAACTTTCCACTCCGCCCTTACTACCGCATCCCGTTCAGCGCACCATCGGCGCGGTACTCGCTCGGCAGTCTGCCGACGAGCTCGCGGAACAGCTTGCTGAAGTACTTGTCGTCCTCGAAGCCGATGGCGAACGCGATCTCGTACACCGGCGTATCGGTCTCCAGCAGCAGCGTCTTCGCACGCTCGATGCGCATCCGCCGCAGCATAACGCCGAACGGCTCGCCCGCAAGCTTCGCGAAGCATTGACTGAAGTAGCTGCGGCTCATCTTCACATAATCGGCGACATCGGCCTGGCTCAGCTTGCCGCTGGAATGCTGACGCATATATACAATGGCACGGATTAAGCAGAGCATAACCTCCTTCGAGAAGCCCAGCTCCATCATACGCCGCTGGACGTGGTCGGAGAATCGACGCAGCCACAAGCGCCATTCCGCCCACGTATGATTGCGCCGGATATCGCTTCGTATCGCCAAGCTTTCGCTCTCCTTCATCAGCAAACCGCGCCAATCCGCGCATAATCCTTCTCCGAAAGCCACGATACATTCGAAGGATGGGCGCTGCTGCTCAATCTTCCCTATGAAATGCTCCCAGTCGAGCGCGCTAAGCATCCATTTCATGCTCATCCCATCACTCGAGGAAAGCTCATTCCCTCCAAGTCCTTTGCGCCGCTCAGCTGCCGTATCCTTCAGCTCATCGTAGCGAATCTCCAGTGGTTCATCATTCGGACGCTGCTTATAAAACAATTCATCCGCCATCGACTCGGCCAGCTCTCGCTTCACTTCATCAAGAGGTTGTCCATACAAGCCTGTAATCCATACCGGCTGCCAGCGGCTGCTCAAGCTATGAGCCAGCTCCCTATTCATCTCTGCTCTAGACAAGGTATGCATGATCGGTACGAGCCACATCTCCTTAACCGCAAGCAGCGGATTACGCTTCACAACGGCAAGGCGCAGTAATTCATTGCTGTTCTCTTCACGATTTGAAGGATAGAACAACAACGCTTCCGACGCTTGCGGCTTCTCCTCCTCCGATCCCAGCAGACGCTCGCCTAGATTCCCGATCTCCCATTCCAGCCGAGCAACGATCCGGCTCATCACCTCGTCCGCGCTTTCCGGCTCAAGCAGTGTCTTTACTATATAATCAATAGCGCCCAATCGAAGCGCTTCTTGGACATAATCGAATTCATGATGGCAGGTAAGCACGACCGAGCGCACTCGCGGATAACGCTGTCTTACCTGGCTAATAAGCTCGAAGCCCGACAGCCTCGGCATCGTTATATCGGTGAATAGCAAATCTACCTCCGTCTGCTCCAGCAGCTCAAGCGCTGCTTTCCCGTCGGCCGCTTCGCCTACGATGGTAATCCCGAAAGAGGTCCAGTCGAATAACGCAATAAAACCTTTGCGAACCAGTCTTTCATCGTCGACGACGATCGCTCTAATCATCCAAGCCCTCCTTCGTAATGCGCTTACATCTCCATTTTGGTCCAATAACAAGTTATGGTCAATATGCGATTCCCACTATGTCAGCTGTAGTAAAACAAGAGGAAGGAAAGCCTGCTCGCAAGCAGGCTCTCCTCTCCCTTTCCTTTGCCAACTCCAGCCGTGCGAAACGAACTATTGCTTGCGGTATTCAAACACTTTTTTATTCTGCTCTACGCCCCAAGCGAGTACTTCTTCATAGCCAAGGCCTTTTGCTTTGTCGATCATTTCCGTGCGAAGCTTCGTGAATTCACCGTCGTTTTTCGCGAATACCATTTTCCACGAATATTGTTTGATCACGTCTGCCACTTGGCCGCGTTTTTGCTCCAGCTCATCGCTTCTGACAGCCGGCGCGGTGCCTGTAAAGATTGGCTTCAGGACAGCGAGCTTGTTGTTCTTGATCAAATAATCCTTAGCCGTCAAAGCGCCGCCGTTCGCTGCACGCCAGTTCTGATCCAGCTTCGTCGGCGACTTCTCGAGCACCGATGTCCACAAGTTGTAGTCGTACGGCTCGTTCGTGTTCGGGTTAATATTCGTGAACTTGAACGATGTGTTATTGATTTGGCTTTTGCCGTCCTTGAACGAGCCGCCGCCGAATTCTTCAGGTACGGCCGTATCGTTAGACGGAAGCGCTTCAACGCCGAAGTCCGTCAATACCGCTTTGCCGTCCTTCATCTCCCAAGTAAGTCCTTCCGGACCGTTGTTGCTGACCATCATGCCCTCTGGGCTGTACAGCCAGTCGAGGAATTCAAGGACGCGCTCCGGATGCTTCGCTTTCGAACCGATCGCCCATACGCGGCTTCCGCCGTAAGGGTCAAATCCGTATGAGAATGTACGCTCTTCATCGAACGGTACAAGCGCGAAGCCTTTGCCTTCGTTCAAGTGCTCTTGCGTGTTGTACGTATCGTCAAGCCATGGGAACCAAGTGAAGAGCAGCTGTCCGTCTTTCATTTTGTTCACGACGTCTTCGAACTTTTGCGTTACCGAATCGGGGTCGAGCAGACCCATTTGGTTCGCGTCATAATACAGCTTCAGCGCACGGAGGTAGTAGCCGTCCTCGTCCAGTACGCCTTGGTACTCGTCGGAATCTGCGGATACGAGCGAGAAGCCGCCCGGGTTGAAGCCGTCGCCTTCGTCGAAGCCGTGCAGACCTGCCCAAGCCTTCGCGTTCATCATCATGTTGCCGTCCCAATCCGCCCATAAGGAGAAAGCGTACGTCGGACGACCGGAATCGCTTTTCGGCTGCAGCTCCTGCATCTGCTTAAGCACCGGCAAGTAATCTTCCATTGTCTTAATCTGCGGACGACCGATCTGATCGTACAGATCAAAGCGTAGGTTCGGGTGATACGTCAAGTCTTGGCCTTCGGATGGGCCGTCCTTGTTGTCGCCGACGTCGAAGCCGATGCCGTATACGCTTGAGCCGCCGCCGAAGTTGGCTTTGTTTTTCTCGATCGCTTTAGGCGCATATTGCAAAATATTTTTGCCGTACGTATCGAGCAATCCATCCTTCGTCCAGTCTACTAGCATGCCAGCCTTAATGGCATCGAGATACTTCTGGCCGTCATCGCCGAATACGACCAGATCGCCGAGATCGCCCGAAGCCATCATCGTCGCGAACTTCGTATCGCCGCCGCCCTCTAGGTTCGATGCGATAATGTTCAGCTTAATGTTGAACTTATCTTTGATCAGCTTCGCATACCAGCCGGATTGCTCGCCCGCGAAGTTCGAGAGCATCGAGAAGACGTCGATCGTAATTTCCTCGCGCTCTTCCTTCGGAGGAGCCGTTTCCTCTGCCGCTTTGTCCGTGCTGGCCGGCTTATTGGTCGCAGTATTATTGCCGCTTTTGTTGTTGTTCGAGGAGCAAGCTGCCGCCGTGCTTACGATTAAAATAATCGCTAGTATGAATGTCAATGATTTACGAATGGGTTTCAATGAGATGAGCCTCCCTTTTTTTGTCCTCATGAATGGGTTTACCTCGCGTTTGCCTCCCCAAGCTGCATCGCCAGTTGCCGCGCTCACCTCCCTTCAGCTTTTCCTCCTCTAACCTGCTACCCTTTAACGGCGCCAATCATAATGCCCTTCACGAAGAATCGCTGGAAGAACGGGTACACGAACAGAATAGGCAGGACGACGATCATCGATACGGTCGTTCGTACGGAAGTAGCCGTCTGCATATTCGTCAAATCGATGTTGCCGCCCGAACCCTGCGAGTTGCGGATGATGGCCGCAAGCGATGTCGATTCGTTCAAATATTTGTACAAGACGAATTGCAGCGTGTAATACTTGCTGTCGGTCATAAGGAACAGCGTATCGACGAATGAATTCCACTGGCTGACGGCCGAGAAAATCGCGATCGTAGCGGCTATCGGCGTGATAAGCGGCATAATGATCCGGCTGAAAATCGTCAGATAGCCTGCTCCGTCCATTTCCGCCGACTCCTGCAGCACCTCGGGAATCGATTCAACGAACGTTTTCACGAGAATGACGTAGAACGGCGAGACGATGGCCGGAAGAATATAGGCCAAGTAATTGTTCGTCAAGTTCAAGTTCATCATGATGATGTACCATGGAATGATGCCTGCGTTGAAATACATCGTGATAATGACGAATCGGTACCAGAACCGCCTGCCCCACATCTTCTGCTTCGTGAACAGAAAGCCGAGGAACGCCGACGCCACCACCGTCAGAAGCGTACCGACGACCGTTCTGCCAACGGATACGAGAGCCGCCTGCGACAGCCCTTTCACCTGCAGCACCTCGACGTAGTTGGTCAGATGAATCATTTTCGGATAGAAGGTAACGAGTCCCCGCGAGCTTAAATCATTGCTGCTGATCGTATTGATGAACAAGTAGTAGAACGGAAATATACAAATGATCGTGAACACTGCAAAAAACGTATAGTTCAAGACGTTGAACAACACATCGCCGTACTTGCGCCGTGTTAGCATAGACTGCCTCCTCTCCGGTTAGATGATCGACTCTCCGCGTACCATTTTGGACAGGCGATTGGCTACGAATAATAAAATGATGCTAATAATCGACTTCAGCATGCTAACCGCAGTCGCGAACGAGAAGTTAAAGCCGAGCAGCCCCGTATTGTACACGTACAAGTCGAGCACCTCGATGGTGTCCCGATTAAGCGCGTTCTGGAACACGAAGTATTGCTCCATCCCGTTATTAATAAGATTCGCGATCGAGAGCAGCAGCAAGACGAAGTAGGTCGGCATAATGCCAGGCACCGTAATATGCCAGATCATGCGGAAGCGTCCCGCACCATCGACCTTCGCCGCGTCGTACAGCTCCTGATCGATCGAAGCGATCGCCGCTATGTACATGATTGCGCCCCAGCCTAGCCCTTTCCAAAGCGCCCAAAACGTCATTTTCAGCCAAATCCATTCCGAGGAGGCCAAATAATTAACCGGCGCTTCCTGCAAGCCGATGGCCATCATGAACTTGTTGATGATGCCGTTATCGACGGAGAACATCATGAACGCGATCGCATACACGAGCACCCAGCTAATGAAGTTCGGCAAGGTTGTAAAGATTTGCACCGTCTTCTTGTACCAGGTCGTCTTGATCTCCGTTAGGAAAATCGCGAACAGCACCGGACATACCGACGTAATGATGCCGAGTCCGCTCATCGCCAGCGTATTACGCATGACACGAAGAACTTCCTGCGTTTGCGTCGGATTGGAGATGATCGATCTGAACCATTGCAGACCGACGAACTGGGTATCGAATATCGAAAAGCCCGGTCGGTAGTTATAGAAAGCGTAGAGCCAGCCGTACAATGGAAAATAGCTGAATACGAGTATGAGCAACAGAAACGGCAGCGCGAACAGAAATAACCGGAACCGGTCGGAGATGAAGCTGCCGCTGCTTCGCGCGAGCGAGCTCTGCCTTCGGATAGCCGTCTTCATGCAATCCCTCCTACTTAAGTGTGACAATCCGCTGCCCTGTCCATTTGGAGTAAGCGCTTACTACCCGCTGAACTTGAGAGCTTCTTCTTGTGTTTCCCTGCTAATAGTGTATAGGCTAGGCGCTTTAGTACGGGAGTGGTAGCGGTTTCAAGATTGACGTTTCCTGTTGCCTTCTAGCGAACAGGATTCGTACCTGTGTGAACGTGTTTCGTACTATGGCTGCATGGCGGACATTGCGAATGCCAAAAAAAAGCGGTTGAGCGCCCGATGGACGTTCAACCGCTTCCTTCCTACTTATTCCCATATTGATGCAAGCTTCCAAGCGTCTAGCGTCTCGATAACGGCTGTTCCTCCACGGGCGAAGAAACGGATGCCTGCGTCTGCCGGATTCGGATACAAGCGATTCGTCATCGCCATGCGGCCGTCATTCGCGAACAATTCGACCGAGGAGCGGTCGATGAACAAGCGAAGCCGCACGCGACCGTCTTCCATTAGGGCAAGCGGTGCGGCGCTTACGCCGCCGTCTCCGGCCCCACCTAACTCGCGGTCCATGAACAGCTTTTGCTCCCGAGGCACATAACGGATTTCCGTATAAGACAAGCTGTCTTCCGAGCATCGGATACGCAGCCCGAATTCGGCTGCATCTGATTGCGCAGTATCCCATACGACAGCAAGCTCAATCGAATCGCCGCTCACACCATTAACCTCGACAAATGCGCCATCCTCCAGAACAACGGCTGACTCGGCTGCATGATTGCTACGGAGCGACTCCAGCTCCGGAACGGGCTGGCTACGTACTTTACCGTCCTCCGCTAGCGTCAGTTCGCGAGGCAGCGTCATCGAGCCGTACCAGCCATGTTCCTGTTCAGGCATTGTCGCTCCCCATATGTTCATCCATGCGATCATGATTCTGCGTCCTTGCCCGTCAATCAGCGTTTGCGGTGCATAGAAATCGAAACCATAATCGATCTGCTCAGCGTAATCTTTCTCGAACCGGCAATTCTCGTAATCGAACCGTCCCGACAAATACAAGTTTTTGACCAGAGCGATATTCATCGGCGAAATAAGCAGCACGTGGTTGTCTTCCCCGCCTAACGGGAACAGATCCGGACATTCCCACATATCGCCCATCTTTCCGTCGCTCTCTACCGCAGCGCCTTCGTATTGCCAGCTCAGTAAATCAGCAGATGTGTACATAAGAGCTTTGCCGAGGCCGTCCTTTCCATAGCCGACGACCATATACCATTTATCGCCACGCTTCCATACCTTAGGATCGCGGAACCCGAAGCGCTGAACATCCGGCGAATCGCCGATAATCGGATTAGAAGGATGCTTATGGAACGATATGCCATCTTCGCTCCCGGCTAGACATTGCACCTCTTCCGGCGTTTTGCCATCCACATGCCCGGTGTAGATAAGCTTCAGTATGCCGTTATCGTCAATGGAGCTGCCCGACCAACAGCCTTGGCCATTGTCTCCGCCCTTGTCATATTGTTCAGACGGAGCAAGCGCTACCGGAAGATGCTCCCAGTGAACAAGATCCTTGCTGCGCGCATGTCCCCAATGCATCGGTCCTTGCTTAGCCTGATAAGGGTCATGCTGATAGAACAAATGGTACTCGCCTTTAAAATAAATCAAACCGTTCGGGTCGTTCATCCAACCTGCGGGAGGCATCATATGGTAATGAAGACGATACGCCGTGTCCATCGCTTTGACGTTCTCCTTCAGTACCTCTCCAGCCTTATTAATAAAAAACTGATGCTCGTTATGCCTGCTAACGGGATGCTCCAAAAATGGTCACCTATCCTTCTCCATCGATTGTTCGGACACCAGCATTTTATAAATAAACAGCGGCAGTCTAGGACAAAATAATGATGTCCGAACTGCCGCTGCAATGTTATGAAATGATCTTTTAATTATAAGCTAGTTCTTTCTCGCTTAGTCCAAGCGCTTTTGCGGTAGAAGTATGAACCTCTTTCAGAAGCTCCGGATTTTTCAACAGCGACTGGCCGTAAGAAGGAATCATTTCCTTGATCTTAGGTTCCCATTCTTTTTTATGCTGCGGGAAACATTTGTTAATGACCTCGAGCATGACATGTACGGCAGTCGAAGCACCCGGCGAAGCGCCAAGCAACGCAGCAACCGAACCATCACCGGCAGTAATAACCTCGGTACCGAATTGAAGCGTGCCTTTGCCGCCAGCTTCCGTATCCTTAATCACTTGTACACGCTGACCGGCTACGACCAAATCCCAATCCTCGATTCTCGCGTTAGGGATAAACTCGCGCAGCTCTTCCATGCGCTTTTCTTTCGACAACATCACTTGTTCGATCAAGTATTTGGTCAAAGACATGTTTTTGGCGCCTGCTGCGAGCATGGTGACCAGATTATCCGGTTTGACGGAAGTCACTAGGTCGAACATGGAACCCGTCTTCAGGAACTTAGGCGAGAAGCCGGCAAACGGTCCGAACAGCAACGATTTTTTGTTGTCGATAAACCGGGTGTCCAGATGCGGGACGGACATTGGAGGAGCTCCCACCTTCGCTTTGCCATAAACCTTCGCATGATGTTGTGCAACAACCTCTGGATTTTTGCACACCATAAATATACCGCTGACTGGGAAACCGCCAATATGTTTTCCTTCAGGGATGCCGGATTTTTGCAGCAAATGCAGGCTTCCTCCACCGCCACCGATAAAGACGAACTTAGCAGCATGGTTCTCAACGTTGCCATTGCTGTTGCGAACTTTCAGTTTCCACGAGCCGTCAGCGGCACGCTTCATATTAGAAACGCTATGATTGTATTTAATCTCAACGTTTTTGCTTTTCAAGTGATTGAACAACATGCGCGTCAAAGCGCCAAAATTGACATCCGTACCCGTGTCGATTTTGGTCGCCGCTATAGGTTCATTCGATGAACGATCTTTTATAATAAGCGGGATCCATTCCATCAATTTCTTAGGGTCATCGGAAAACTCCATACCCTTAAACAGAGGATTTTTGGTCATCGCTTCATAACGTTTTTTTAGAAAAGCAACATTCTTCTCACCCAGCACCATACTCATATGAGGCAAAGGCATAATGAAGTCCTGCGGATTGCTGATCAGCTTCCTATTGACGAGATAAGACCAGAACTGCATGGAAAGCTGAAACTGCTCATTAATGTTGATAGCCTTGCTAATATCTACAGAACCGTCCGGCTTCTCGGACGTGTAGTTAAGCTCGCACAGCGCCGCGTGCCCCGTACCTGCATTATTCCATTCGTTGGAACTTTCCTCACCCGCGCTCTCGAGCTTCTCGAACACTTTAATATTCCATTCCGGCACTAGTTCTTTCAGAAGTGTCCCTAAAGTCGCACTCATGATTCCGGCGCCAATTAAGATGACGTCTGTTTTCGTTTCTCCGTTGCTCATTTTTACCATCCTTATATCCTAAAATTTACAGAAAGGATGTAGCGAACCTGCTTAAGCGCAGCACAATAAGCGAGCAAGCCAGGACGCGACCTAGTCACACATCTTTTCTGAATCTACAATTATTAATCTATTATAGTGTATCACTAATAGTTATAGATTTAAATAATCGTACATTTCCATGAACCTTTTTTTCGGCTATTTTGGCTAGCCAATTTAAGGATGCCATCCTTTATTATCCTATGCGGCTCGTGAGCTCAGTGTTTCCTTGCGAACGAATCCATAAGCCAACCCGCGATATGGTCTATCTTGTTCTTATTTCCATCCGTATTGTTCAACACAAGGTCGCAATGGGACAATGCGCTGATTTCCTTCTCGAATGAACCGAGACGCTCGTTAACCTCCGTGGCGCTATGGCCGCGAGCTTCAAGTCGGCGGGCACATTCATGACGTTCCGCTTTCACGCCTATTAGAAGCACCTTGTCGCTGTACAGCTGTTTGATTCTTTTCGCGCCCGCTTCATCCAAAATAACCGATCTGCGTTCCGAATTCCGGATGATTTCTTCAATTAACTGCGTCGGTGTACCGTATAGGTTTTCATGGTACTTGGTCATTTCGATCATTTGACCTTGCTCGTAAAGCTTTTGCATTTCTGCTTCTGTTTTGAAAAAGTAATCGACTCCGTCCACCTCGCCGGCGCGTGGCGATCGAGATGTCCAGGTTACAATGCGCGGAAGTCCCAGCATGGACTGAATGGTGCTTTTGCCAGAAGCGCTTGGCCCCTGAAGAACTACTAATGATAGATTCATAATGTTTGAACAACCTTTTCATATGAGATTCCAAAATATCGATACTTAATAATAACCTGTTGTATCTCTTCGTCATGATTAATTGTAATGCCATAAATCGTATCCCGATCTGAAGCTGTTCCATTATTACTTTGTTTAATTGCGATTGTGGATCCGAATTTTCACAACTATAGGCTTATTATTGCTGTTAACAAGTACTTCTTCAATATTAATCTTTGCAAGACGACTCTTATTCCCGACTCCAACTATTAAAATGTGCTTTTCCATGGATGATCCAATAGTTCCAGCTACTAACTAGATATGATATCAATTTATATGCTGTTTCACACAAGACCAGTTAAACAAGATGTACATTGTCACAACTTATACGATTTATCATACAAAAGTAATTAATCCATCCGCGCAGCCGATGATTTTGTACGATGTTTCGATCAAAAACCTTAATTTGATCTATCCGTAAGGTTGGTTTATACGATATATCGTACAACCTTTGTTTAGTCACAGTTATTCGACAGCCCGAGTATCCCGATTTAACACGAAGGACCTCAACAACTGAGGTCCTTTTTCTCTATTGTAAATGTTCTACTGATGCAAAATTATCTAATTTATATATTTCACTATTATAAATCAGCTTTGTTATCGAGCACTCAGGAATCAGATTGCTTTGTACTTCCACAAAATTAGGATGCCAAACATTTAGTTCGTTCTCGGAAAATGTATGAACCAAAAAATCAGTAATTAATCCTCCGTGAGTAACCATTACGATGTTGCTTCCCGACGGGTATTTTTTGGCCAATTCTAATAATAAGGAAGAGAGACGTTCACCTGACTGCTTCGCAGAATCACCTACGGGTGGTACATAGTCGGGATCACGTGTGCATCGCTCCCACATCTCGACAAATTCATCAAATGTTTGTTTTGGTAAATCTCCCCAGTTAGCACGCTCCCGCAGTCGGATGTCCTCTGAAATAGATGAATTCGTTTGTGCTGCAATATAAGCTGCTGTTTCTTTTGCCCTGCGGAGTGGACTCGTAATTATAGTTGTTATCGGTAAGTTGCAAAAAAGACGAGCAGTCGATTGCGCTTGCAATATGCCTTTGGGAGTAATTGAGACATCTCCAATCGCTTTTTCTTTTATTGCATACCTTACAAGAAAGAAAGTCACGCTCATTTACAAGCCATCCCACTTCGCCCACATTTCTTGCGGGTTTAGCTCATAAACTTGGTTCTCCCTATACATGAATTGATGCATAATAAATTCTCTTCTTATCGTTGCAAAATCACTATGGAATGTTTCTATAAATTCGTTGATTTCTTTCTCGCTATACGGTCGTCCCATTTCCAATTTAGAAACCATTAGTTCCAATACAATAAGCTTCTTCTTAAGTTGAACGGGAATATTTTTCAATTTCCCTTCGTTTGTAAAAAAGTTTTTTATAACGGATTCTTTTATTCGTTTATGTTCGTCTTCCATACTTGTCAAACCTCCTTTGTCACTTCGGTAAATCAGGTTTTCCGTAGCACTGGCGCTATTCTTGATGAAATAATGATTTAATGAAAAATAAATTGTATTTTTATCCCGTCGTTCATTAATTAAGCTAGCTTCGCGCAATTTCGCAGCATGATGTGTAATCGTTGCTGGCGTTACGCTTAACTTTTCCGCCAAAATTTGTCCATTAAGCTCTCCATCAGCCAGCAGTATTAAAATTTTTATTCTTGTAGGATCTGCAAGAGCTTTATGATAATTAACTACCTTGTCTAACTGCATTAAATTGACCACCTGTCCTAAATACAAATTTAACGATCATCTAATTAGTTAAATGTTAAATTAGATGATAATGAAATAAGAAGGATTTGTCAACCACATCAGTTAACAAATCTATCAAAATTAGAGGTCAACGCGTCATTAGTACAAGCACACTCTCTCACTGGTTCATAAGATGTCCTATATTATTTTAAGGAGTGATCCTATGGCCAGATCAGTTAAATGTGCATTAATTCAAATTGCCAAATTATCCGCGAAATTGGCAAGCGACGAGCAATTCAGAAAGAAGTTTGTAACGATCATCGGCGACACACAAACGGGCACAAACAAAAGAGTTCTGCAAATGAGAGCGTTGTTAAGATCAGCTGGTTTCAAATCCCCCACTCGGGTGCGAATACTTAATGATCTAGGAGAAACGCCAAAAACAATCATCTCTTATGATGCAGTAGACCCCGTATCCCAATCAGGCGTAACCACTTCCTTCACTTACCAATTGAATCCAGGGCCGTAATGTAATGAATGGGAATGTTATGCTGAACACAAACATGAAAGGACACCGATAAGGTGTCCTTTCGTTTGAAAGCATTATGAACTGGCATCCAATAACCTATTTAACTTCTTCTGAAATATGCCAGCAAACGCCAGCGGGATCTATAAGGTTGATCTCTCGTTTCCCCCAAGGATACATTGTGGGTTCCTTTGCTTTTACCGGATACTTCTTCGTTAAAATAACCGTTTGGATGTGTGACCACCAACCATCTAAATCCTCAACGACCAGTTCTAACATGTAATTCTCTTGGAACTCTTGATTATGGAAGTTTTGCAGAAAAAATTCCTGTTCCCCTATTCGAAAGATACATAATCCGTCGTCGGAGTAGATTTTCTCAAAACCAAGATCTTCAAAAAAATGCTGTGCAAGGATATAATCTTTGCCTGATGGAATAAACGGTCGAAGCTTATTTGCTCTCATGATTTCCCTCCGTTCTAGGAATTAACAATTTATGATAAGACCCTTTTAACTATTTTTTTCGCAGCATCCGCGGCAGACTTTAATGAACCTTGTTCTTTAGCTTCCCTAAAAAATGCCGATAGGGGAAATCCCTCTTCGTTCCTTGCCTCTGCCTGCATATCGGTGTCTACCATACCTGGATCCACGGTGTAGGTCGTTAATGAACGATGGCCTTCCAGTTGTATACAAGATGTGAACATATTTAATGCAGCTTTCGAGGCACAGTACGCGCTCATGCCAGCTGCCTCTTGCTTTGCTGAACCCGATCCTTTATGCCGGATTACAGAAACTCAATACATCATTGCTTGCAGGCTCAGGGGCAGGCCTGCGATAGAATGCTTGCGTGAAGCGGAAGCAATCTACAACAACTGCAAGGGCAACTGCTGATTCTATCCGTTACAAACGTTTAACCATTTTGATCAACTTAACCGCTTTTTTCGCGTACGCAGCATAGGGTTCGATCAGGTCCGGACTTCGATCAATGGCCCATCTGAGCTTATCGAAAGCTCTTAATAGCAGTATTTGTCTAGAGTCATCAAGGTCCCTTTCACTTATACCGTAACCGTCTATAAATGCTTTGAATTCCTCATTATTTGGGCCTTCACTTTGTATATAGCGCTGCATCAGATAGGTAATTTCTCCATGCGGTACCGTGCTTACTTCTGCGGAGCCCCAATCTATTAATATCACTTGTCCTGCCTGAGTGACGATCGTATTCTTCAATGAGATATCTCCATGGATTAAACCGAAGCGATACGTCCTTTCCTTCATATTCTCGAAAAGTTTACGCACTCTCTGCGATTCCATAGGGGAGATTACACCCAATTCGATTAATGGATCATCTTCCGTCAAACTATTGATATTATACTGCACATACCCTAGCCAACTGCCGTCCGACCCCGCATGAGGAGGTGATTGAAACACACCACGGACGGGATCAATCATATTTTCTCCGTATCCCTTGACCTGAATGGAATGAATACGTTTGGCATATTCGCCAAGCTGTCTCCAAATACTAGATTTGGGAACCGAACTGTCGAGCCCGTTGTCTCCATCTACGAAGGTTTGAATCATATACGCAGTGTCGTCTGTTATACCAATAGACAGCACCTCAGGTCCTGGAATGCCAACCGCAGCAGACTGTTCGATACACCATAGCTCTTTCACATAGCTTGAATATGTTCCTATATCGTTCATGCGGACAACGACTTTACAGCTCACTGTCTCAACTACGCAAACCTGATTTACAATGCCTTTATCCATGATCTGATATGATGTTTTCGCTCGTTCTTTAAGAAAATCGCATGCAATTCGTTCCGCTCGTTGAACGATAGAATCAATAATCATATCTTTCTTCCTCCTTCAAACGAGGTGCAGATTATGAAAAAGCAGACCATCGTTGTGATCTGCTCTATCTCAATAGCAAACGAATAACATCTCATTATTTCTCCCAAAGCTCGACCAGTCGACCGTCAAGATCTTCAATCCAAATAAACTTTCCAAATTCACTAATCTCTTGTTTCTTTGCGAGAGGTACGCCAATTTGTTCAAGATGCTTAATAACCTCGTCCAGATTATGTACTTGGAAATTTAACATCACTTGTTGTTCTGTCGGAAAATAACTGTCTTTCTCTGTAAAGAAAGAAAAGATAGTCTCATTTCCTATTTCGGGTTTTATCACAGTCCCATTCCAATTATCTATTTCAATTTTCAACACTTCGCTGTACCATTTTTTTGTGCCTTCAAGATTGCTAGTTCTCCAAAATATTCCTCCGAAACCTTTTATCATTATCTCCAACTCCTGTCTGTCATCAAATTAGTTATTCGAATACACTAGATATTCGAGATTTAAATTTAAGTTCCTTTTTCAACTATACCGCTGACGGTCAGCTCATCGGCAGTTGGATTCCATTACAGCCGCTTATATCGCATTGGCCAAATTTATTATCACCTACAGCCATCACCGTTCCGTCCGATTTAAGACCAACGGAATGACGACGACCCGCCGCTATTGTATCTTTAGGCCTGCGTTTCACCTTAAACGCCTCTTCAATCGGTGAAATGATTTTACTAAATTATCCAATAGGAGTTCCATTAGGCAAGGCACTATCTGGTTTCAATAAAACCACATCCCCCTTTTCCGGTATTCCGCCAATTACTAATACTTCTGATTTGAAACCCGCTATGCGTCGAACTGGAAAGTTAACTACACCTATTATTTGATTCCCTATAAGATCCTCCGACTTATATCGTTTTGTTATTTGTGCACTTGACGATTTAATTCCGATATCGGGCCCAAAATCAATTTGAAGTTTAATTGCGGGTATTCTTGCTTCCTCAAAAAACTCCGCATGAGTAATAGTTCCAACACGAATGTCGAGTTTCATAAAATCATCAATTGTTGCCATCCTTCATTCCCCTTCTCATCGTATCCTGTTAGCGTAACGTTTTATGTCTGTTGTGCATGTATCGATAGCCATTGTGGTCTATCTATTAATCGTACAAAGAGCTATTACAAAGTAAAAGGGAATGGACGGTTTAAACCGAACGATACGATATCAACCTTTTTTCAATGCTTAAAAATCCCGCTTCAGCCAAACGGCCAAAGCGGGATTTAATCTTATCTATATGACTGGAGCCGGCGCTCCAAACTCGGCCCACTGCTCTTTCGTCGGGCCATAGAGATCCGGCACTCGAAGACCTGCCTGACGCATCAAGACCGTCATTTGACCGCGATGATGAATCTCATGCTTGATGAGGATATCCAGCACCAAGCCGTTCGGCCATTGATCGCCGTACATCTCGCTCATAACAAGCAGATTCTCATCCTTCCAGCTGGTCTGTACAGCATCAAGAAGCGCTTGTGAGGTCCACTTATAGGCCGCCGCAATATAGGCTGCCGACGCTGGCACCGACTCTTCTTCACCTGGGCCTTCGAAAGACAATCCAGCCCGCGTTGGCATTTCGTGCAATGTTTGTACGATGTGCCAAGCAAGACGTCCAAGCGTTCGATGGTCGCTAGTGATCTGTTGACCAAGAGACTCATCCGTTAACGTCTCCAGCGTCCGCAATGTTGCTGCCGTTTCATTCTGCCAAGTTGCGGCAAAATCCTCTATGTGTTTGTACATATTAACATCTCCCTTTTGTAATTTTCCTAATTGGCATGAACGGGCGACATACTTGGAATTAATTCATCCTGGTACATAAAAAGTCCGTATTCCGTCATAACAGAGGACGAGCCCAGTTGACGAAGCATAGCCGACAGATTGCCTCGGTGGTACGTACCATGATTCACTACTTGGATTATGAATTCTGAATATCTGGTATTCAAAATCCCAGCGTATGGATTATCCAAGACAACCTCCTTCTCAAGATCCGGATGCTCGTCAATACACTTTCTGAATCTTACGGACAAATCGTCATACATGGCTTCCAGTTCCTCAAGGCTTCTAGCTTCTGCATCCGCTTCGATTGGATAAGAATCTTTCATCGCGTCATTCATACTTTTACCCATCAAGATGTCAAGCCAACCGCAATCCACCTTGTAGATATGTGCCATGACCTTCGACACCGATGAAAACACGCTTTGAATTTCCTGATTGTACAGGTGCTGCGGAAGCTCCTTTAATCGATTAAAGATTATTTTATTGGCCCAAACGTGATAGTCGTAAAATCTCAAACAATGATCCTTCATTTCAATCACCTCCGGTATTCGCTGTTTACTTATGTATTCATCATACAACGGTAAACCTGACAACTGTATGTCAGTGTTCTTTCATAAAAACAGCCTAGCTTAACTTCTTAGTAAGCAGTATTTCCATAGGTTGCGTATCTAGTACTAAGCATCCTGCATCTTTGTAGCCTAATTTTCTATAAAAGTGTTGGGCTCCTTCATCCGATTGAGTCGATGTCATTAGCAATTTGAAGCCCTTTTGATTCATTTGCTCTTCCCAGAAACGGACAACTTGCTTACCTGCACCCTTGCCTCGATAGGCTTCGTCGACCCAGATCATGTTCATAAAAGGGGTGTTGTCCCAAAAATAACCATACCTCATCCATCCGATATTGTTATCGTCTTCATTCCGCAGGATGTATATTTCATTTCCCTTTATTTTCGATTGTATTAAGCTTTCTGAAATGTGAAGGTCACGTTCTCGTATATATGCATAGTCTGAGCCAGTTGCTGTGTCTATCTTCATCTTTACTCCTCCTATATGTCGCATTTGATGCCATTTCCATTCCAAGCATGATTCTATTATAGTATAAAGGATATCCTGTACCTGTCGAATTTGTAAGAGAAAGGTGTGTAAGCTCTGTTTAACCTTAATCATGTAAGTAGTCCTATTCGTAATACATTATTCGTTACCATTATTCTCGTTTTCTTGATTAGCACCGCATCTGTTCTGTTTTATGGCGATCATTTTCTAATAGGGTCTTATGAGAAAATGAATAATGACGACGTCAAATATATAAATAGCGCTAAGATTTTATTGGATACGCATACGATTACTTATAACAGCGGCGAGAAGCCGTCAACATACATCATGCCGGGAATGCCGGTCGTGCTGGCCGTTCTCATGCTTATCTTCGGACAAGGAGAGGAAGCGATAATCGCATTCCGAGTCCTACAAGCAGCCTTGCAGGCTTTATCAATCTATTTCGTTTTTATAGCAGCAAATCAGCTGTTTAATAGTAGAGCAGCTATTATTTCCAGTATCGCAACCGCACTTTATTTACCCGATTATTTTTCTTCCGGCGTCATTTTATCGGAGTCCATATTCCGTACCCTTATCCTATTGCTTATTTGCTTCAGCCTTCTCGCCTTAAGAAGCCAGCAAACGAAGCATTACGTTATCGCGGCCTTTATAGTTGGACTAGCTTGTTATTTCAAACCGCATACGGTGCTTTTCCCAGCTGTTTGGTTCGTTTTATGGCTTGTGCAGAGGGGATCCTGGAAAAAGATAGTGAAGCATACGGCAGCAGTTTCACTAACGATGATCCTACTTCTATCTCCATGGTGGGTTAGGAACTACATCACGTTTGATAAATTCATTCCATTCACTCAGTCGGCAGGCAATCCGATTCTATTAGGTGCACTTATTGACTACGGGGCGCCTTCAAAAGCCTTCATCGACGCTCATCCGGAGTATGAGGGCAACAGTGATCATATCTTTGTTGGCTCAGATGCCGTTTTGGCCGAAACGGCCCAAAAAATGGTCATTTTCGGCTTCAAGAATCAGCCTTTGAAATATTTGAAATGGTATACGATTGATAAAGTTATTGGATTGTATGCTTCCCCCTATTATTGGAAAACGATATTTGGTATAAATATATGGATCGCTGCTGTTTATCATGTCGTATTCATGCTGCTTGGAGCAACCGGTATGCTGATTATGTTTTTGCGAGCCTTCCAACAAAAGAGTATTCCCTATTTATTTATACTGTTTTCATTTGCTTATTTTACCGTGATCTATGTCCCTTTCGTCGCCTTCAACCGATATGGTTATCCGAATGTGTTTCTTGTCTTTCTAACCGCAGGCTTCTTTATTGATTGGGCTGTTGCAAAATATCAGAATAGGGGAGCGTCAAACAGCCCCCAACTTGTTACCAAGGAGAGGGCAGTTTGACGCTCTGATCAAGTATTTATTACCAAGGAGGCTTGGACATGCTGCATATCGTTAACGGAGATGTTGTTGGTGATAAGCTGAAGCAAGGAGTTGTTCAGGGAGATGTGCTTGTATGGAGAGAGGTATATCCTGCAGGCCCGATATTTACGAATCCAGCAGGGGCAAATGAACGGGCAATACGTGCCCGTGTCCTTCAAGAAACGATGGACATTCCGGCCAGCGATTATATAAAGAGCAGTGAGGAACAAGAGCTGAAACTTCGTGAATATACCAAGTATGATGAAGTCGTATTATGGTTTGAACACGATCTGTTTGACCAGAGTATGCTCGCCTATCTACTTCACTGGTTCAAAGGACAGAACCTCGACCGCACAAAGCTGAGTCTGCTCTGTATTGGAGAATATCCGGGAATCGAAAGGTTTTATGGTCTGGGACAGCTAACCCCGGCACAGCTTCAGACATTATCCGGGAAATGGCGAGCTATTGGCAGACATGAATTGGAGCTCGGCAGCGAGCTTTGGCAAGCATATGCATCACCTGACCCTCTTCAACTGTCCACATTGTTGACGAATAAGAAAGCAGAGCTGGAAGCATCGGGCCTGCCATATGCTTATGATGCCTTCACAGCGCATCTCAAGCGATTGCCTTCTAAGCGGAATGGGCTTGGTATTGTGGAACAGACCACGATTCAAGCCGTTCATAACGGAGTTAGTACTCCGCTAGAATTGTTCCGGCTTGTAACGGATTCCCTTCATGTGCTCGGCATGGGCGATCTCGAATACTGGAAAGTCATTCGCGCTTTGATGCAAGGCGAACATCCTTTGCTCGTTCTTGAAGGGGCCGAGAGCGGCATTGATGTAAAGAGAATACCCGACTTTCTGAACCGCCAAGTCACTCTGACTGCGATGGGCAATGACGTACTGAGCGGATCAAAGGACCGTATTGCCGTTCAGGGGATCGACGAATGGTTTGGGGGAATGCATCTCCACGGACATGAGATTTCTTGGCGCTTTGATGATTTGGCTGGAGGATTGGTCCAACATTGAGGTAACATGTGGAAGCAGCGTGACCCATACTTGATAAAGCGGCAGTCATGGAACAGAAAATAAAGTGACAGACTGCCGCTTAACGTAGTCATACTTATAAACTAAACTCTTCTTTAATCCTATTGGCTACCTCTACTGGGGCTAACTTGGTATTGTTGATCTTCATATAGTTCTTTCTAGCAATTTCTCCATCAAATGAATTTAACCTATGGTTTGCTGTTGCCATTCTCATTCTTTGTTCGGATTGCTCGACATTCCTTTTGGAAGGTTTATGTTCCAGTCTATGTGGGGTTTTGTTTCGTTCAATTCTTTCATCCAAATCTGCCTCGAGCTCTACCAAATATACTTCTCCGCCATTCCCTTCAAAAATCTCACAAACCTTATCTACATATTCCCAATCTTCTTTCGAATCAAATGACCATACATAAGTAAATATCATTCCGTATGAATCTGTTTTCGAGAATGCTTCAAAAATCTTCTGGCGAAACAAATTCGTTAATTCCCACATTTCAGAACTAAATCCTAAAAACGGACAAAGCAATTCAATGGTCATGTGATTATGAAAAAGCTTCAACTCGGTTATTTCTTCCAGCTCGTGCCCAACGGTCATTTTCCCGACTGCCTGAGGACCAAATAATAATACCAACTTCATAAGCTACACTCCCGTTATAAATCAAATCGTGTAAAAAACCGTTTTGCCGTTTAGGAAAGGATTGCAAAAATGTTCAATCAAACCCGGCATTTTATCGCGTATCCACGAATGCTGATCCTTATTACTTACCAGAAAAGCGTAATATGCAGCTATCGCCAAAAACATAAAGCCCTCTAGTTGCTCGATATCTATTTTTCCGGGAATGAGGTTTGTGTAGCTGGCAAGTAGAGTATCTCGCATCACTTTCTTGGTCAATAGTGCGCCCATAGCGACGTCCATTGCGTAATAGCCAAGCCCCGATAAACCAAAGTCAATGAATGAAATGCCCTTTGCAGAAAGGATTAAGTTACTATAGTTAATGTCGGCGTGGATGATTCCCCAAGTCTCATTCTTGTTGCTCATCACTTTCAATCTTTCGTTAATCAACGCAAACGTATTTTCAACAATATGAAAATGTCTAGTAGAGATAATACCGATTTCCTCGCCTGATCGCAATTTGCTTAGCATCGTTTCTGTCCACTTTAACCCATATTCGGGTCTTGTAAAACTTGAAGCGAGTTGATAACTTTGCGAAAATCGATGCAATAATGCAATTTCTTTCCCAAGGGTATTAACTCTCTCTTCACTTTCCAAATCGTTCTTGGACATGGTTTCCCCATCAATCCATTCTAAGATTGAACAGTGCACTTCCTCATTTTCAATCCAAACGGTTGTAACCAGCTTGCCATGCACATTTGGAACAGGAATTTGAACGGGTAATCGGGAATGAGACGACCACGCCAATAGAATCTCTAATTCCGATTGAATAGCCTCGTTTGTGTTCTGCACCCCCTGCATGTTTGTGGTAATCGGTTTATGAATACGCAACAAATACGTATTCGCTGAACCGCTATCGCTTACCTTGTAAGTGATGTTTTCATTATGCCGAATCCATTCTACAATCGGGTCAACAAAATAATAATGCTTTAAAACTTCCTTGTACCATTTCGTATAATCCATGGTCGATCCCCTAATCAGATTTAATAGTCAATCAAAGTGACAATACGGTTATTAACTCGTCATTTATGATTTCCCCGCTATCTCGAAAGCCGAAACTTTCATAAAGCTTGTTGGCTGGTAGGTTATCCGCCTTATACGATATCCAGCAATACCGTGCCGGCCCTGCCGGAAAGGTACGGATAAATTCCAATATTTTGTGCATCGCTTCCCGACCGTAGCCCCTGTTCTGGTGCTGTTTGTCAATCATCAGTCGCAGGATGCAATAGCTGTCGTCTGCGATTCTCGGAAGCTCATATCCGGTAATTCTATACGTTATCATAACAAAACCGACCGGCTGATCATCCTTATAAATGGCAAACGGAAATGGATGACCCCCATTGGTTGCTAGGACGTAACACGAAGCCACGCTCGACAGATTGGACGCAACGAAGCGCCGTTGATCATCCGTTACTTCTAGGTTAAAAATGGCACGTCGGTTATCCAACGTGATTTTTCTGAGCGATATCATGCAGGGCTCTCCCTTCAATTTCTTAGTAAAATGCTAGTTAATCGCGGCCGCTTTAACACCATACAATTTAAGCTAAAAAAGGTATAGACTTATGTTGAAATTTTTTATAGACTATTATGTATCCATGGCTTTTTTAGGGAGTCAATTGAATAAGATGCGTATAGCCCGTCAACTCCATTCCTGTGAGCTGACGGGCTTTTTTTCCAACCCCAAAATCCACGACTTTTGTCGGGTTCCGCCACCGGCTGCAGGCCGTTCCGATTCGCGGCGTTCTCCGGTACAATATAGCCAAATTAGTTTGAAGGAGCGATCGGCATTGAATTACGAACAGAAAGTGTACGACGAAATCGCAGCATGGGAGCAGAAGTTATTCAAAGCGCCGGGATGGTTGGAGAGAACATCGAAGACGATCGGTAAACGAATTAACGACTTGATTCCGCCTAAGGTGCACGATGTCATTACGGCAACCATCAAGTCGATCGTCCGTACAGCGCTGTTCGGAGCGGAATATACGCCTCAAAGGCCGGTGCAGCAGACTCTCCATCTTGAACTCGCCGATCAAGAGGCGAAGCGTTTGCTTTCCCTATACCAAAAAATCGCGACTGCCGAAGGCGCCGGTACGGGGGCAGGCGGCATTATGCTTAATATCGTGGACTTCCCTGCGTTAATCGCAATCAAGATGAAATTTCTGTTTGAGCTGGCTCATGTTTACGGGTACGACACGAAACATTTTCCCGAGCGTGTGTTCATTCTTAAAGTGTTCCAGCTGGCATTCTCCGGACCCGATCAACGCGCCATGCTATTAGATTCGATTAAGCATTGGGATAAGGAGAAGGAGCTGTGGTTCTCGGATAACGAATACTCCAAGCATATGGACTGGGAGACGTTCCAAAAGGAATACCGCGACGCAATCGATTTTCGAAAAATGCTGCAGATGGTTCCGGGGATCGGAGCGGTGGCAGGCGCATGGGCGAATTACACCATTCTCGAGGAGCTTGGCGAATCGGCAATGAACGCTTACCGCTTGCGAAGATTAAAAGAAGACTAATGAAACGCACTACATGATGCAGACGACGGTTATTCCGGAAGCTTCACTATACTTTCTCTATAAAATTCATTCGTTCACTTATAGCAAAATGACTTTGTTTCTTCAATCAAGTCATACAGCTCGTTGAACGACTTCTCCAATTGTGCGTGATCCTCTGCAACCAAACTGACTATATCATTTACTCTTTTAGCGTACTGCCTTGGAGCGACTCGGAAGGAATCCGCAATGGCAACCGCTCCTTTTTCGTTCATCAAGTAACATTCGTTCACTGCGAACAAAACTTGATTCAAACAGGATACTGACCGAAATACACATCCAGCGATGTAGGCTAAATCTGTTTTATTGATGCCTTTTCTTCCTGTATCATGCGCAAATGATGCTTCCCACAAAAACTTCTGAATCGTCGCGTTTTTCAATTCAGCTGGATAGGGAATCGTCTTGGTCTTCATTTCTCCAATAATGCCAGATGGATCCCATAACACTTTGCATAACGCGACCTCTGCGAAATAAATCGAATTCATAAATCCGTGCGGATGCCCCGGCTGATAGTCGGCGGTAATGTCGCCTGAGAGACATTGCTCCATGACGGCACGAACTTTATTCAGATCGCGATATATAATATCGACTGGATATTGATTAACAACCAGCCAACCGCCACCATTAATCCATGGCCCCCATCCGCCGATTTCGGTAACTAAATGCGGCCTGCCGGCGTCATCCAGATGAGCGGCAACCTGTTGCAGCTTTTGAATATCCAGTTCACTGCTGGAATCGTAATATAAGCCAATATCGATATCCGATTGGGCATGATGGCTGCCCCTCGCTCTTGAACCGCCGAGTACGATAGCTTTCACGCCGTTTACCTGTTTTAAATCGTTAACAAGCATAGAAATCGTATTTTCGTGTTCCAATGGCTACACCACCTTAGCTCCATGCGATATAGAAAACAACACAGCTTGCTCCTTATCCATCCTCATCCCGGTGATGGAAAAGGTTTTAAAATCTACACCTTCCATATTCGCTCCTCTTAAGTCAGCCCCTTGTACGTTTGCTTTCGCCAGCAAAGCCATTGTCAGATCGCTGTCTCTCAGATCCGCTTTTTCCAGGTTAGCTCCAGATAAGTCCGCTTCAAAAAATTTAATTCCTCGCAGATCCTGCTTGACTAGTCTTGAGTATCTTAAGTTTGTATAAGACCAATCGCCTTGAAATATAGTTATCCCATCCATGGATGAGCCAGAAAAATCCGAACCCGTCATCTTGCATTTATCAAATTTCGAGACAAATAGATTCGCTCCATTAAAGCTGCAGTTCTCGAACGCCGATTCTTTATGTATCGAGCCATTAAGCATAGCCCCGCGAAAATCGCATTCAATAAACCGACAGTTGCTCGAAGTAATCTCCTCAAGCGAACCGTTTGCAAACGAGCACCGATTAAAGGTACAACTGATCAGCTCCCCATACCTTAAATCCTGTGAGCTAAAGTCTACCCCTTCGTATCTTTGACTGCTGTGTTGAAACATGATAAACCTCCTGTGCCTGTCTATTGAGCTAAAGCATGAAATAACTTTTTTCAATATAACACAGGGGTGTCAAGAGCCGTCTAATTCCTATCAAAAGTCAAGCGTTTTATTTTTTAGATAAAGGCAGGACGCTGCCATCTAACCTTTTGCGCGCAGCAGCTTGAACAACTGTCGGACTGCCTGTTCCAGCAGCTTCTCCGCCTGCTCCATGCAAGCTTCCAAGGAGGCTGGCGCGTTCACGATAGAGAAACAGCCATCGAATCTTTCTTCCAGCTCTTCAATCTGATCGCCGAGACTCCCGGACAGAAGCATGCACTTCGTTCCTGTCTCTGACGCCGCAGTCGCCACTTGAATCGGCAGCTTGCCGTATACTGTCTGATTGTCGCTGCGTCCTTCGCCTGTTATAACCCAATCGGCGTCTCTCATTCGTTCTCTGAGCGATACGGCATCGATCAACCAGCTTGCGCCGGAGACAACTTCCCCGCCGAGCGCGAGTAACGCAAATCCGAGACCGCCTGCCGCTCCTGCCCCGGGAATTAGTCGCCATGAGGATCCTGCTACCCCCTCAATGTAATCGGCATACGTCTCCATCGCCCGTTCAAGACTAACCTGCTGCTCAGGCGTTGCGCCTTTTTGCTTGCTGTACACCATCGTTGCGCCAGTAGAACCGCATAACGGATTGCTCACATCGGTCGCTATTTTGATCTCGCTCTGCTTAATACGAGAATCTATTCCTGTCCATTCAATCGATGCGATAGACATCAGTTCGCCCCCGCTCCCGCGAAGCCGATTGCCTAAGCTGTCTTTAAACTCTGCTCCGAGCGCAGCCAACATGCCCATTCCGCCGTCATTCGTCGCGCTCCCTCCAAGTCCTACAACAAAACTTCGAATCCCTCGATCTAGCAATTGAATAATGGCATCGCCTACTCCTTGAGAGCTTGTACGATAAGGATCTCTATCTCCTTCCGGCACCATCGTTAGGCCGCATATCGAAGCTACCTCCAGCACGGCCGTCGGTCCTTCGACAATATCATCATGAATGAGTCCGATTACAGCTGTCGCCGCTTCTCCTAAAGGACCGGTTACTTGCAGCGATGCATAGGAACCGCCGGCAGCCTCGACCACTGCGGCGACTGTCCCTTCTCCTCCATCGGCTAGGGAAATAACGTCGCACTCGGCATCCGGAAATACCGAACGGATCGCTTGAGCGGCCGTCCTTCCTGCCGCCTCCGAGCTTAAGCTGCCCTTGAACGAATCAAATGCCAGCACAACTTTCATTTCTCAGTTCTCCTTTGCATGTACCTTTGGGTCCATTATATAGACTTTTCGCAGAAATCGTAAATGCGCAATGAGCAGAATGTTCCATTCAATCGATATCCGATGTTATAATCGATCTATTACAAGAAAAAGGATGATGTGCCATGCATATGCATTTCAACGAAGTACCCCATAAGGAAGAAGACTTTAATACCAACTCAAGATTTACCATTTAATATCACGGAGCACGATACTGAACGCTTGTTCACTCGTTTCATCCGTGATTACGACAAAGGATGGAACATGATTTGATCATAAAAAATAGCAATAACATAGCAGTGAAGTTTTTCATTAGCGACAGCATGAAAATTGAGAAAAACGCAATTGAAGAGCTAGATCAATTACTTAAGGTTAATGATACGGTCGAATCTCTTAAATCGTTTTCTCCTGACTACTTTAGAGACGATAATGCCGCCATGCACGAAGTATCGATTACACCCGACTTCCATAAAGGCAGTGGTATTCCGATCGGTACGACGATGTTTACGAAAGGGTTTGTCATTCCGCAGGCAGTCGGCAACGATATCAACTGCGGCATGAGGCTCTACACCACTTCATTGAACGAAGAGGACATAAGACGGCGGAGGAAGCAGATTGAAGCGGAAATCCGCAATGTTTTTTTTGAAGGCGGACGTCACATCCCAATGAATCGGATCCATCGGGAATCTATCTTGAAAGAAGGACTCATCGGCATTCTCGATACCCATAAATCACTGGGAGGCATCGGTCTATGGGCCTACTTCGATGCGAAGCAGCAGGAAGAGGACCTGAATAAGGTAAACCGGTTAGGCTCATTCATTACTGAGGATGTCATCGGTTTGGACAGCTATCTAGGCAATGATCATGTTTCATATGACAGTCAAATCGGTTCTATCGGCGGAGGAAATCATTTCGTAGAAGTTCAAAAGGTTGTCAATATCCGCAATCACCCGATCGCAAGCGCTTGGGGGATCAAGAAAGATCAGATTGTCGTCATGATTCATACCGGCTCCGTCTCCATTGGACACCATGCCGGCATGAACATACGAGAAATGCTCAAGGGCATCTTTCCCAGCTCGCTGAAACATCCCGATAACGGCATTTACGTGCTCCCTCATTCCGATCGTTACAAAACGGAATGGACTCGCTACTGGTCGCTATTGCACAATGCAGCCAACTTCGCTTTTGCCAATCGTCTTTTTTTAGGTCTTATGCTGAACAAATCGCTTCGCGGTGTCGTTGGCGACTTTGACTTTAAGCTGGTATACGACGCGCCGCATAACTTTATATGGCAGGAAACGATTGACGGCATCGAAGGCTTCATTCATCGCAAAGGCTCTTGTACGGCAAAGTCCGCCGAACAGATGGCTAACACGCCTTTTCAGTACACCGGTGAGCCCGTATTTATACCTGGCTCCATGGGTGCAAAGAGCTACATTCTTTCAGGATTAGGTAACCGAGACAGCCTCTTTAGCGCCAGCCACGGCGCTGGCCGTAAACTGTCGCGCGGCGATTCGCTTAAGGTAGACGATAGGGCATTCCGGGACTTTATGGACAAATTTCATGTTATAACGCCGATCGATCCTAACCGTAATGATATCAAATCGCGTCAGGACATACTCAAGAAATGGGAAGAAGAGCTCAAGAAAGAAGCACCTTATGCTTACAAGGACATCAATCCCATTATTGAGACACACGAAGACCATGGCATGGCGAACGTCGTTGCCGAGGTTGAGCCGATCCTAACAATCAAAGGTTAATTAGTAAAGGGCTGTTTCTAAGGTGATCAACCTAAGAAACAGCCCCCCTTTTTGTTAAGCTTCCTGCTTCTCTTTGATCAGCAGCACAAGCACATATTGCAGCACTGCCATGGTGAACAGCACAATAGGCATCCATGCCGACTCTAGATCAGCGGCTAGCCAGATGAGCAGCGTGATGGACACAACACGGCCAACATTTAAGAACAACTCGCGCATGACGACCGACTCGACGCGAAGCTGACCTTTGAGCGGCAGCGTACCGATCAATCGATAATAATACGAGGTAAGCGTGTTGACAGCCAGCGGATTACAGATCGAGAAAAGGATCATGAATACAGCTACCGACCAAAACTCCATTCGCACCAGTAGCAGCGCCGAACCGATCACGACTCCCGTTGTAGACAGCATCACATATTTGCGAACATGTTCCTTCTGCGCCATCCTCGAAATGACATATCCGGTCGCAACCGTCAGCGACGAGAAGAATACACCCAGATAACCGACCCAATCCTCACGGCCTACGGTTTGGAACAACATAATATTGGGAAGAAACAGCATGATGCCTTGGAACAAACCGAGCACGAGGAAGCTGTATAACGCCTTCAGCCACTGTCTGTTTTTGCTCATCACAAGCCCCATGAACTTCAAATAATACGCCTTGTGATGATTTCTGACCATCGGGATGCGGAAGCTGACAATAGCGGCAATGACGAACATGATAAACGCGAGCATGAAGATGAAGATGTAGCCTTGCAAACCTTCGCTCCTCTGAATAATGAATCCCGCAAGCGCTGGTCCGGCAAGCCCTGCAGAATTGAACACGACCATGTTGATAGCAAGAAACCGGATACGATTCGCATCTGTCGACACATCATATTGAATGACGAGGTAGCCGGTCCAATACAGACCAGCAGCTATACCGTTAAAGATAGCGAACATTATGTAGTACTGAGCAACTTGCTCTTGAGCTATAACGACCATCAAGTAGAATAATGCGATGAGGACAATACCGAGACGATAAGTAACCATCCGGTCGCGACGTTTCGACAGCCACCCGCCAAGCGCGAATGTAGGGGGTGTCAGCAAGAAGACGACGATGTTATAGATGCCGTTGACCGTCAAATCCTGCGTTAGCCGCCATAAATACAGATTAAGAAACAGCCCCGACATCGAAGCGCCAAATTGAAAGCAGCTATGAATGATTAACGCGGTGACTGCATCCTTGCTCAGTCTTCGTTCCGGCGGCAGCTGCTCTTTCTTCGCAAACCCCCATATTGACCTTAACCTGGTACTCAAACTCGTGCTCGTCCCTGCCATTTGCTGCATCCCCCGATTAACCGTCATCATTTTTTTGTATTTTTATGTCTTTGCGTCCATTCTAACATAGGATTGTGGGTCGGCATCGCCCTACGAAAGCGCTCTCTTCGTGAAAAAGCAGGTTATCGTCGGATAATCGCAACGCAGCAACCTGTTTCCTCCTTCTTATTCGGTAGTTCTTCTAATTAAACGCCCATTCCCTGCTTGAAAACCGCAAACTTCGATGAAACGGCCCAGCTTTGAAGTATAACCTGCTATAATCGCATCGCATACTAACCTGATCCCATCGATAGGAGGTGAACAGACATGTCCAAACAGCAAGGCCATGGGGCCAAAAACACGACAACGAAATCGTCCGACAAAAAAGGAAACGCATCCGGAAACAACCACTAAGCATCCATACGAGAAATAAAGAACGCCTCATTCTTCAGCTCTTTCTGAGCGGAATGAGGCGTTTTTTTGTTTGTTTTGAAAGGGATCTACCGAACGTTGTCGAATATTTTATCGTAGCAATTGAATCTTCCGAACTTATTATATGATGAAAATGTGGTGATTCCAGTAATGAATAATGCTCTTAACTATACGGTTATCGACTTTGAAACTAGCGGACTTGATCCGGCTAAGGATCGCGTCATCGAGATCGCTGCCATCCGTTGCGTGGGCGGCGAGATCGCCAGCGAATTCAGCACGCTTGTTACGTTCGACGGCAAGTTGTCGCCGAAGATTACTGAGCTGACGGGCATCACGGACAAGATGACCGCCGGGGGCATGGACGAGGATACGGCGTTCCGCATCCTGAACCGAATGATCGGCGACAATGTGCTTATTGCCCATAATGCGCTGTTCGACCTCGGCTTCCTTCACCATTCGCTAATGCGTATTGCCGGCCGCTCGTTCCGCAATTCGTTTATCGATACGCTGACAATGAGCCGTATGCGCGATCACTATCCGCATACGCTCAAGGATATGTGCGACAAATACGGCATTCCGCTCATCGGCGGTCATCGCGCCCTGAACGACGTACTCGCCTGCTGGGAGCTGTTCCGTGAGATGGACAGAGAGCAATCCGCAGCAAGCGATCTGAATAAGCTTGGTTATATTAAGAAATACGGTCCGCCCAAATGGAGTCCGGACAATGCCGTACTGTTCCCCATTGAACTGCAATACGCGCCTCGTTTGGGCTAGTAAGGGACTGAAGCGTGCTAGACGCTGGCGCGCTCTTTGCCTTTATCGGACTCGCCGGCGTTTTTGTTCGCCGCATCACGATCCTGCTGCATTTCCTCGACCGTCTTCACCTTCAAGCGAGCCGCACCTGCATAATCCTTCGTCGGCAGCAACGGACCTTCCGCAAGACGCTTCTTTGCGGCAGCGATAGAATCCGTATATTGCGGCAGCCATTGCTCCTGCGCCACCAGCATTTCATCGACCATTTGCCAAATTTCCTTCGGATTGCACACAGCTCCGACAAGCGGATCCATCATGAACGCTTGGCGCAGCAGCTTATCGTCGCCATGAACAGCTGCTTCAACAGCCAAACGCTGTACCGATATGCTCACATTGCATACGGCTGCCGGACCTAGCGGCAGGTCGCCGACTGTCGGCATCGAGATGCCGTTGCGGTCAACGTAACCAGGAGCTTCAATAATCGCATCATTAGGCAAGTTCGCAATGACACCCTTATTCTCGACATTGAAGTGTCCGCGATAGACTCGACCTGTCTCGAGCCCCTCAATAATGTATGAGCCATGCTCATGACTGCGAAGCTCGCTCTTGAATTCATTTGCCGGATCCTTCATCCAGTTCGGGAAGTCGGTCTCGAACCAATTGCGCCCTTCCGTGCATACGCGCAGGTAACCGCCCGTCTCGCCGTTAATCCATGAACCGAGATCAATCCAATCCATAATTTCCTCTGGACGCTTCCGATACCAAGGCACATATTCGCTCAAATGTCCGTTCGATTCGGTACTGTAATAACCGAAGCGGCGCAGCATATCAATGCGAACCTTCTCCGTGCGGCTGAAATCCGGATGCGCTTCGAACGCCTCAAGCAGCTTGCCAGTCAGATCCTCGCCATTATGTTTGATTTGGATATACCACGTTTGGTGATTGATGCCCGCGCAAATAATGTCGACTTCTTCTTGCTTCAGTCCGAATGCTTCAGCTATCTGCCAGTGGCCGCCCTGTACGCCGTGGCACAGGCCAATCGTACGTACGCCCCCATACTTATTGCAAGCCCACGTCATCATTGCCATCGGGTTCGCATAGTTCAGCAGCAGCGCATCAGAAGCGGCAACCTCGCGGATATCCCGGCATATATTGAGCATTTCGGCGATGCCGCGTTGACCGTACATAATGCCGCCAGCGCTCAGCGTATCCCCCACGCATTGATCGACGCCATACTTCAGCGGGATGTCCACATCCGTCGCGAAAGCTTCAAGTCCCCCGACGCGAATCGTACAAATAATATATTTTGCATCCTTAAGCGCTTCCCGGCGATCCGTCGTCGATTGAATTTGAATCGATAAACCGTTCTCGTTAATGTCGCGCTGGCACAGCTCCGTTACCATGCCCAGATTATGTGCGTTAATATCGGTAAAAGCGACGTCAATGCTTTGAAACTCCGGCACAGCAAGCAGGTCGCGCAGCAAACCTCTCGTGAAGCCGATGCTGCCGGCTCCGATAAAAGCGATTTTGAATGATGACATAAGTTCACCCTCCGATTCATAATTAACTATCGTTGTTCAAGCTCAACTTCATTGTAGCAACGATAAATCGGAAGCGTTATCAATATTGTGACTACCTAAGCGGCAACCTGTCAGAAATCGTCACTTTCCTAATCCTTCAGGTTTTCTCCAACCGTCCATGTTATGTGTATTGAACGAGTTGCGGTAAGCAATCGGCGTCTGATTCGTATACTTCTTGAACATCGCATGAAAGTATTGTCGGCTCTGCGCTCCCACGTAATCGCATATATCGGCTATAGCAATGTCGGTCTGACGCAGCAGCATCTTCGCCTTCTCCATCCGCAGCTCCGTCAAGTACACCGTAATCGTCTTGCCCGTATTCGCCGTGAATAGACGATGCAGGTAGCCGGGGTGCAGATTGACGGCGGCTGCAATGTCCTTTACCTGTATATCCTGATCATAATGATGATGCATGTACTCCGTAGCCTGCTTCACATAGAGATCCGCCGCATTCGCACCCTGCTTCAGATCGTCGCTATAGATACGTGCAATCGTCATAATCAATTGGGCAAAAAGCAGCTGCGTCCGCACGCGGCTGGACTTCTCCCGATTATCGAGCTCGAGAACGAGATTTTTCAGCACGGGATATAGATCATTCGTATCGCGCAGCACCAAATAAGACGATGGCTGTGCAACCAAGAGGTTCACATCCTCATCCTCGGAGGCAAGCTGTCGGATCGAAGGAAACGCCGTTTCCTTCTCGCGCATATCGAATTCCACGTTCAGCATTCGGCATGGGCCGCGTTCGTCCACGATGAGCCGATGCGGCTCGTTCGCGTCTAGAATGATGAACTCGTTTTTCTTCAGCGAGAAGGAGCGCTCCGGACGGCGTGTTGTAGCCGCGAGCTCAATTCGGCACTGACCCGATATCACATACATGATCTCGATCGAATCATGCCGATGATCGCTCATCGTATAGTTCGACCACTCCTTAAAGTAGTAGGCATATACATGCGGATGAACATTTTGATCCAGCCAGTCCGTCTTGAATAGCGCGCCGCTCACAACCGTTTCCCCCTGTCTTTCCTAGTCCCCCTAGCATATCAAACCTGTCTCAAGAATGACATAGCCGCAAAAATCCGTGTGCATGGTAACCGTAACCTGAACAATGTCCGCTCAAGAAGAGCCTCCAAAGCAAAAATAACTGGAGAAATTCCAGCTATTCCTCAGAATACGAATGATTCTTCTGAAATAGAGGGAGTTACTCCAGTTATTCTACCAAGTGTAATAAGTGCATATTATGCTCTCGCGTCGATCGCCTTCTGCTAAGCAGAAGCCAGCTTCACGATCGCCTTAAGCGCCGTATCAATCTCGCGCTCGACCGCTTTCGCGACAACATCGGTATGCGGATCGTATTCGCCCGCCAGATCGGAGTCGGCGTAGCCATCCAAGGCAAGAATCGCGCCCGCTCTTGCGCCGCGCAAAGATGCAACCACATACAATGCCGCAATCTCCATCTCTACGGCAAGCACGCCTGCGGCTTTGTATTGCTTGTGCGGAACATCGACGACGCCTGAGAAGAACACATCCAATGTTACCGTAATGCCTTTCTTCACGATGCCTTCGCTCTCCAAAGCGGATTCGTATAGCGCCGCAACGATGTCGCTGTCGGCAACGGCTGGGAAGCCAGCCGGAACGAGCTGATGCGTAAGACCTTCCGCACGCACGGCAGCCGTGCTGACAATCAAGCTTCCCGCCGGATGGTCAGCCGAATACGAGCCCGCCGTACCCACGCGGATCAACGTCTTCACGCCGCCGCGGATCAACTCCTCGAAGCATACGGCTGCCCCGGGAGAACCGACGCCATGGCTGACTACGGCCAAAGCAACACCTTCGTATTCACCAACGAACGTACGATATTCGCGCGCGAACGCCAGCTCCTTCGCATTCGTCAGCTTGCGCGATATAAGCTCCGCACGGCGAGGATCGCCGCATACGATCGCGTATTCGGGCAAGTCTTCCGGATTTACTTGCAATATAGGCAACATAGTAGACATGTATTAATCAAACTCCTTCTTCATCCACTCATCCTCGGGCATTTCGTTCTCTTCACTAGTGAAGCGCTGCTCGAGGAATGGATCAGCATAATTGTGGAAGCCGTTGCGTTCCCAGAAGCCAGGACGATCTTCCTTCATGAACTCGATACCGCGAATCCACTTGGCGCTTTTCCAGAAATACAAGTGAGGCACGAGAAGCCTCATCGGCCAGCCATGCTTGTCCGTTAACGGCTCTCCGTCAAAGCGATGAGCAAGCAACACGTCCTCACGCATCATGTCTTCAAGCGGCAAGTTCGTATCGTAGTCTTCGTCTGCATGAATCATCACGTACTTCGCCTCCGGCTTCACGCCGAGCAGCGGCAGCAAATCGATGAATCGCACGCCTTCCCACTCCGTATCGAGCTTGGACCAACGCGTCACGCAATGAATATCGTTCACCTGCGACGTTTGCGGCAACGCGAGCAGATCGTCAAAGCTGAAGCTGCGCTCCTCTTCGACCTCGCCGAATACACGAAGCGACCATGTGCTTAGATCGTATTCAGGCACGTCGCCTTCATGCAGAATCGGGAATCGTTCCGTAACGGTCTGGCCCGGCGGCACGCGATGCGCAATCTCTGGCGCGACGGCAGCCTGCTTGACCGTTTTCACCTTCTTCAGTCGTTCTGCTTTATTATGCATATACCGTACCTCCTCTGTCTTGCAGGTAAACCCGCCTTATCGCGAGCTTTCGTTCGCCTTGCGCGCTTCCTGCATATAGCTTTTGTCTTTGAATATGAGCATAGCCACAATCGTTACCACATAAGGCAGCATCATTGTAAAATGGGTCGGCAGCGAGAAGCCCTGCAATCTCAGGCTGAGCGCATCCATAAGACCGAACAGCAAGCTGGACGCCGCTACGCCTAGCGGATTGGACTGACCAAGCATCGTCGCGACGAGCGCGATGAATCCCCTGCCCGCCGTCATTCCTTCCGTGAACATCGTCACGTTGCCGAGCGACAGCTGGGCTCCGGCAAGACCGCAGAGCACGCCGCACAGCAGCACCGCTCCATACTGAATGCGCGTAACCTTAATGCCGAGACTTCTCGCTGCAGTCGGATTTTCGCCGGATGCCAGCAAGCGGAAGCCTGTAACCGTCTTGAAGAAGAACAGCTGAAGCGCAATAACGAGTATAATCGATAAGTATACGAGCGGCGTATGGCCAGACAACACATCGCCGAGCCATGGAATATCGCGCAATAACGGAATATCCCATTTTGGCAAGCCCACCATATCCTTGTTATAATAAGCGCCCTTCACATCAAATATAACACGCAACAGGAATGTCGTTAATCCGGCTGCCAAGAAGTTAAGAGAGATACCGACAACGATTGCATTCGCCTTCAGATGAATGCTCATATACGCGAACAACATCGAGAAGATCACCGTGCACAATACCGCGAAGAGGACGGCTAGCCACACATTGCCTGTATAGTAGTTGCCGACGATAGCCGAGAATGCTCCTGTAAGCATCAAACCTTCGAGACCGACGTTGAACAGGCCGACACGGGCACAGATGGCGCCGCCAAGCGCCGCGAGCAGAATCGGCGTTACCAGCCGAAGCATGGAAGCAAAGAGCGAGACATCAAACAGTTCCATTGTCACCCCTCGCTTTCTTACGTTTAATGAAGGAATACGTAAATTTCGCCGATACGAACAAGATGAGCACCGCTTGAATAATACTCGATACTTCCAGCGGCACTTCGGTATTCCGCTCCATGCCCATGCCGCCTGTCTGAAGCGCGGCCAATAGGATAGCAGCGACTGCCGTGCCTATCGGATTAGAGCCTGCGAGCAGCGTCGCCATAATGCCCGACCATGCGTAGCTTGGCGTCGTTAAAGCGCCGTCGATATACCGGTATTGCGTACCCAGCACTTCGACAGAACCGGCCAGTCCCGCGAAGCCGCCGCTCACGAACATGCTGAACATCATTAGTTTGCCGCGATTAACGCCGCCGTAGCCTGCAAACAACGGATTGCCGCCAAGCATTCGAATCTCGTAGCCCTTCACCGTATACTTCATGAAGAAGTACAGGAGTAGCGCTCCGGCGAAAGCAAATAGGAATCCGGCATGCAAGCTCATGCCGCTGAACAGCTTCGGCAGCCACGCGCTGTTCTCGATCATGACCGTCTGTGCCATAGCTGCCGAACCCGTCTTGTCTTTCAGAGGATAAGATACAATATAACCGGCGAACAAGGTCGCTATATAATTAAGAAGCAATGTCGTAATAAGCAAATTCATTCTGAATCTAGCATCCAGCCAGCCCGCGAACGCAGACCATATTCCCCCGGAAATAATTCCAGCGATGAGCGCGGCTATCAGCTTCAACCAGCCCGGACCAGGCAAATAAATGGCGGTTAGCGCAGCACTTAACGCGCCGAGCACCATCTGTCCTTCAGAGCCCATATTGAAAAATCCGGCTCGGAATGCGAGCGCTACGCCAAGACCGATGAGTATGATCGGTGTTGCTCTCGCCAGCGTATTCGTAACGAAGAAGAAGCTTCCGAAAGCCCCTTTCCACATCTCGCCGTAAGTCTCAAGCACGTTGCCGCCTACAACGGCAATCGCAATTGCACCGGCTGCCAATCCGACGATGATCGCCAGAAGCGGCTGGAGCATCCCGTTGCTAAGTTGTTTCAGCTTTTCCATGCCGCTTCCCTCCCGCCATTAATAAACTAATCTGCTCTTCCGTAGCCGAATGCGTTTCAAGCTCCCCGACAATACGTCCCTCGAACATAACAAGGATCCGATCCGAGAGCTTCAATATTTCGGTAAGCTCCGAGGAAACGAGTAATATGGCGCCGCCCTCGTCGCGTTTCTTCAATAGTTCGCCATGAATGATTTCCATTGCACCGACATCGACGCCCCTTGTCGGTTCGGCAGCGATCAAGAACGGCGTATTCTGCGCCAGCTCTCTCGCAACGATCAGCTTCTGTAGATTGCCGCCCGATAGATATTGCGCTTTCGTCGACAACGATCCCGTCTTTATCCCGAATCGCTTGACCCACTCCGCGACCATATCGCGGATCGATGCTCCGCGCAGCAAGCCGTACTTCTGCTGCTTATTCGCATGTCCCATCAACCCGTTCTCGGTTACGGTTGCATCCTTCGCAACGCCCCATTGGTAACGGTCCTCCGGAATATGGGCAAGACCCCGCTCGCGAATGGTGCGAACCGGTGCCCCTGCCGATTCTTGCCCGAGCAGCTTAATCGAGCCGCTATCAATCTTCACGAGACCGGCGATCGCTCCAATAAGCTCTGACTGTCCGTTACCGGATATTCCGGCAATGCCGACAATCTCGCCTTCCTTCACTTGAAAGCTGATCCCATCAAGCGTCGGCTTCGTCCTTGAACCGCGGATCGAGATGTTCTGAGCCTCCAATACCGGCTTGCCGGGAGTTGCCTCGTTGCGCGTTAACTGTACTAATTCACGTCCAACCATGAGCCGCGATAGCTCGTCCTCATTCGTATCCGCCGCTCTCATCGAACCGGTTACTTTACCGTCGCGGAGAACCGTAATGCGGTCGGCAACTTCAATAATTTCTTGCAGCTTGTGGCTAATAATTATGAAGCTCTTACCTGTACGGGCAAGCTCCTTAATCGCAATTAATAGCTCCTTAACCTCAAGCGGAGTCAGCACGCCGGTCGGCTCGTCCAAAATAATGATTTCCGCGCCTTGATGCAGCACCTTCAATATTTCGACGCGCTGCTGAACGCCCAGCGAGCACTCCTCCACCTTTTGCGTAGGATCGACGGGCATCCCGTAACGCTTGCTCAGCGCATCGACATCGGCAATCGCCGTTTTGCGATCGAAGCCTACGACCTTGGACGGCTCTCGTCCGATTACAATGTTCTCAGCAATGGTGAACGAGGGGAAAAGCATGAAATGCTGATGAACCATGCCGATCTTATTCGCGATTGCAGCCGCAGGGCTGTCAAATGAAACGGCTTGCCCGTTCAACCTAATTTCACCGCTTGTCGGGCTCTCCATACCGTACAAAATACGCATCAGCGTCGTTTTGCCGGCGCCGTTCTCGCCAATTAAGGCATGGATCTCGCCTTTCTGCAGGTTGAAGCTTACGCCGCTATTGGCCGTGACGCTTCCGTACGATTTTGTAATATTGTCCATTTGCAGCAGCATTAAGGCGTTCAGCTCCTTTCTTCTCTAATCACAACAAAAGAACCGCCTCTATTTGCAGCAGAGGTAGGTTCTATTGAAGGAGATAACTAGCCGGCTGCTGTTCAGCAGCCGACAATGGCTATTATTTCGTAAGCGGGTTCTCAACTACGATTTTACCAGAAATAATGTCTTCGGCAATTGCTTTTACTTTGTCGACATTTTCTTGGCTGATGAAGCTGTTAAGCGGAGTTGCTGTTTCTTTCGTTACGTAAGTGAGACCTACGCCGCCTTCTTTCAAACCGTAGTCGGCTGCGCCGTAAGCGAAGGTTCCTTCTACGAAAGCTTTTACTGTTTCGTAAGCAACCGCGTCCGTACCTTTCAACTGGGAAAGAACGACATGCGCAGGATCTTCGTCCGTACGGTCTGTATCTTGACCGGAAGTGAAGAAGCCTTTTTCCTTAGCTGCTTCGAATACGCCGTTGTCGCCAACTGCCGCCATACCTGCGATGTAATCAGCGCCTTTGTCGAATTGCAGCAAAGCAAGTTCTTTCGCTTTCGCTGGATCAGCGAAGCTGCCTACGTAGTTCACGAGGAACTGCGCATCCGGGTTCACGCTTTTAAGACCTTGGTCGAAGCCGGAAGTGTATTTGCCAAGCAACGGTGCATCCATTGCTACAATAGCGCCTACTGTGTTTGATTTTGTGGACAGGCCAGCCAGGGCGCCCATCAAGTAAGCAGCCTCGTGCTCACGGAAGTTAACGCTGCGCACGTTAGGAAGGTCTACGACTGTATCGATAATCGCGAACGGCTTGTCCGGATTTTCAGTTGCAACCTTTTTCAGAGCGTCTTCTGCTTGGAACGTAGCCGTGATGATCAGATCATAATCTTCGGCAACCGTTGCGCGAAGGTTTTGCTCGAATCCGGCAGGGTCAGTGGACTCGATCGTTTTCACTTCCGCGCCGAATTCCTCGCCCGCTTTTTTGAAGCCTTCATCCATCAATACGAAAAACTTGTTAACGCCGATTTTCTCTGGCAATACGAGCGCAATTTTCTTTGCGTCTTTCTTATCGCCACCGTTGTTGCCCTCAGCAGCGCCGTTATTTGTTGTGTTGCCTGCATTATTGTTTTTGTTACCGCCGCAAGCAGCGACTAAGCCTACCATCAGAATCAATGCTAGAGCCAGTACGATTGTTTTCTTCATCCTAATCTCCCCTAAATAATTGATGTCTAATTCCTCTTAATCCTAGTTGTATTATCGGAATTTGTCAATCCTAATAATTCGACAAATTTCTTCTCTATTCTACATCATTTCGGGGCCGAACGGTGATAAATGTCGAATAATACATCGATTTGTAACAAAATCATACGCTTTCATGCGATAAGAGCCTCTTCTATAGGTCAACCGTATCGCATCCTAGGCCTTAGACTTCGTTTTCTCCATATTCTTCTCCATAATTTGAAAGATACGCAAGCTCTGTTGCATATCCTCTAACGTCATGCCGTCGAACAGCCTAACCATCATTTTATCGCGAACTTGGTCGATTAATTCAACCATCTTTTTGCCTTCATCCGTAATCTTAAGCATGACGACGCGCCGATCCTGCTCGCCCCGCTCGCGCTCGATGTAGCCAAGCTCAATCAGCCGATCCGCAATACCGGTTACGCCGCCGCTCGTAATCCCGAGCTGTTCAGCCAGCGATGAAGCTTTAAGAGCACCGCATTGCCCAAGAATAACGAGCATTCTGCCGTGCGTGATGCCTAACCCATGTACGTTGTAGCTATTCCATTCCATATTAATTTGTCTTCGAACGAGACGAAACGACTCGTCGAGTTGCCGCATTAAACTTAATTTGTCATGATTATTTTCGTTCAAACCTGCCATCTCCCCTAATCGTCGTAAATGGCTTACTTTTAGAGAAGTATAAGTTTTTAAAGCTTGCGGCGTCAATCCTGACTAAAAAAAGAAAGCCGTCCCTAAAGGCGAAGAACCACCTAAAGGGACAGCATCTAAGCTGCTTCAGTCACCATCGCTACCCTTGCATGAAACGAAGCGGTGGCTTGCCGAGCAACCCTTCTCTGCATGTCTGCCATAATTCGCGCATGAGCCCCTGCAACGGCCACGCTGCCGTAGATGCCGCTGTAACGGCAATTCCATGCCGATGCGTTCGCGACACTCCTGCTATTATGCTGTGACGGGTGGAAGACTCATTGCCGCTATATTCATCCAACTTATTTTGCAGCAGCTCCAGATGGGCGGATGTAATTCGATCGGAGAACAAATAAAACGTCGCCAAATGCGTCATCTCGGCCATGCAGCCTGCATCTTCAAGCCGCTGCTGCTTCGGTTCGATCCGTTGACGCTGCGCGAATATAAGTTCATCTTCATAGTACACCGTTAACGAATTACTGTAGCTGACGTAGTCAAAGCTTTCGCCCCGCAGCGTCCGCCCTGGACAAAGGACGTCGGCTTGCATCCATACGGCGCCGGGACGAAGGTGCACGATCGACTCATTCGCGAACGAGGCATTTTTGAAGAGCATAACCGGCTCAGGCATATTCTCGACAATTGCGTTGTCGGCAAGCTCAAAGGTTTGAAGCATCGACGAACCGTAGCCGGGCATGCTCGGATGGACCTTCATATAGGATTGATTAGTTATCATCACATGCGCGCCAGCCTCGCAAATCCATTCCATCACATAACGGTCGCCATTCAGCAGCCCGGGCGATACATCCATTACGATGACTGCGAGCTGTCCGTCGACCGGAAATGCTTTGGCGATTTTAATCGGTGCCGTATGATATTTGCTTGCCACATACGTCTGACCAACGCCTGCAGCGAAGACCGCGCGAAGCTCCGATATTCTAAGGGCCATGCCGATGCCAGATGCAATGCGGAGCTGCTCTTGCTCTATGCTGACATCGTCTGCCGCATCATGTTCTTGCTTCATTAGGAAGCAGAATGGCGATGGCTTGGCGGAGTGCTGTCCAGTTGGATCGTATGAGAGTGGGCATGACCACGCGCATGGGCAATCTCATGCTCGAGCCAGCTTACAATCTCATCAACGCCGTCGCCGCCGTGCATATTGGAAAATACGAATGGGCGCGTGCCTCTCATCCGCAGCGAATCAGCCTCCATCACCTCAAGGCTAGCGCCGACATAAGGCGCCAGGTCGATCTTATTAATAACTAGCAGGTCGGAGCGCATAATGCCTGGGCCGCCTTTACGCGGAATTTTCTCCCCTTGCGCAACGTCGATAATATAAATGAACCGATCAACCAGCTCCGGACTGAAGGCAGCCGCCAGATTGTCGCCGCCGCTCTCAATGAAGATCAGCTCAAGCGGCTGGAAGCGGCGCTCCAGCTCCTCAATTGCCTCGAAGTTCATCGAAGCATCCTCTCGAATCGCCGTATGCGGGCAGCCGCCCGTCTCCACGCCAATGATCCGTTCTTCCGGCAGGACTCCGGTATTGAACAGAATACGCGCGTCTTCTTTCGTATAAATATCGTTCGTAATGACAGCCAAGCTGTACTTTTCATGCAGCTCTCTAGTCAATCGTTCAACAAGCGCCGTCTTGCCTGAGCCTACCGGACCGCCAATACCGATTCGTATCGGTCTTGATGCGTCTATGATCGGGCTTTCCCATTCTTGATGTGTATGTCCTTGTCCTTGGCACATATTCATTCCTCCGTTTTTGTTTATGGTTTATAGTTTTTTATGACATGAATAACCGCGAGTACAAACGCTCATGCCGGATCATGGCAAGCTCCGCCATCGGCATATTCGAGTAAGCTTCCTCGGGCTGCAACCGAGCCGCAACTGCAAGTGCGTCATCCGTTAACAGAGTCAACCTCGCGATAAGCGATTGGCCTTCTGTCTGACCAATCGACATTAGCCGAAGCGCGCTGTTGATGCATGTGACAATGCAAGTATAGAAATAGCCTTGAATCGCGCGCTCCTCGGACAATCCTAGCTGCCAGCATGCATAGCCGTGAACTAACGGATGGGTCGCGAAGCATCGGCCTTCTTTCAACGCTGATTGAAGCGGACGCCAATCGAGCTGCGGATGAATCGCAGAAGCGAGCTGCAACAACCGCCGACCCATCTTCTCTACACCGCCGCGTGTCTCTGACGACACTCGCTGCACATGCGCAAGCCGTTCGACCGCCCATAGCGACTCCCAGCTTTCAGCCCGCGCATCTCGGTATACCGCTTTGATAACCATCGCATCTGATGTGGCCCAGCTTTGGAGCAGCATCGTACTTGCATAGTTGTACAATGCGGTTGATGTCGTCAATCTTCCGTCCTGCACGAGCGTCTCCAGACCGAAGGAATGGGAGAATCCGCCGATCGGCAGCGCGGAATCAAGCAATTGCTGCATGGCGAGCCATCGTACATTGTCGTTCAACCGGCTACCCCCTTCCTCTCAAAATAAGAAGTAACGCTGAGCCATCGGCAGCACTTCGGCGGGCTCGCAGGTGACATGCTCCCCATCGACCGTCACATGGTACGTCTCCGGATCAACCTTCAGCGTCGGTGTCGCATCATTATGAATCATGTCCTTCTTCGTCACCGAACGGCAGCCCTTCACCGGCTCGATCCGCTTCTGAAGCCCAAGCTTCTCTGCTATCCCGCGATCATAAGCCGCTTGCGACACGAACGTAATCGAGCTGCTCTGAACCGCCTTGCCGAAGCTGCCGAACATCGGCCGGCCGAATACCGGCTGAGGCGTCGGTATCGAAGCATTGGGATCGCCCATTTGCGCGTAGGCAATCATACCGCCCTTCAGTACTAGGTCAGGCTTAACCCCGAAGAACATCGGCTGCCAGATGGCGAGATCGGCGAACTTGCCCGGCTCGATCGAGCCGACAATATGCGAGATCCCATGCGTAATCGCCGGATTGATCGTATATTTGGCAATGTACCGCTTAATGCGGAAGTTATCGCCGTCCTCCGTGTCTGGAGCGAGCGGACCGCGCTGCTGCTTCATTTTGTCAGCAGTCTGCCAGGTTCGGATGACGACTTCGCCGACTCTGCCCATCGCCTGGGAATCGGAGCTGATCATGCTGAACACGCCCATGTCATGCAAAATATCTTCCGCCGCTATCGTCTCCGGCCGAATCCGCGAGTCGGCAAAAGCGACATCCTCAGGTATGCTGCTGTCCAGATGATGGCAGACCATGAGCATATCGAGATGCTCCTCGATCGTATTGATCGTGAACGGGCGGGTCGGATTCGTCGATGACGGCAATACGTTAAGCTCGCCTGCAGCGACGATAATATCCGGCGCATGGCCGCCGCCCGCTCCTTCCGTATGGTACGTATGTATGGTTCTGCCGCCGATGGCCGCCAGCGTATCTTCAACGAACCCCGCTTCGTTAAGCGTGTCGGTATGAATCGCGACCTGCACATCGTATTGATCGGCCGCCTGCAGGCAAGCATCGATCGCGGCCGGCGTCGTCCCCCAATCCTCATGCAGCTTAAGCCCGATCGCCCCCGCTTCAATCTGCTCGATGAGCGGTGCGGTGAAAGAAGCGTTGCCTTTGCCCGTGAAGCCGATATTCATCGCGAAATGCTCTGCCGCCTCCAGCATTCGGCTCATATGCCATTTGCCCGGTGTGACAGTTGTCGCGTTCGTTCCCGTGGCAGGACCCGTTCCGCCGCCGATCATTGTCGTCACGCCGGACGATAATGCCGTCTCGATCTGCTGTGGACATATGAAGTGAATATGAGAGTCGATGCCGCCTGCCGTAACGATTTTGCCTTCACCGGCAATAACTTCGGTGCTTGCACCAACAATCATGTTCGGACTTACGCCGTCCATAATATCCGGATTGCCTGCTTTTCCGACGCCGACGATTAAGCCGTCCTTAATGCCGATATCCGCCTTCACAATGCCCCAATGGTCGATGATGACAGCATTCGTTATAAGCGTATCGAGCACACCTTCATCCCTCAACGCGCCGCTGGACTGACCCATCCCGTCACGAATGACTTTGCCGCCGCCGAACTTGCATTCATCCCCGTAAACGGTGTAATCCTTCTCAATCTGCGCCCACAGCTCCGTGTCGGCCAGTCTGACCGCATCGCCTGTCGTTGGGCCGAACATGGCTGCATAGCTCTGACGATCCATTCTGCTCATGCTCGTCCCCCTTCCCAAGCGGCGAGCCGCTCCCGAACGTCATCCGGCATTTGGCCCATCTCCGCCTTGCCGCGGCTTAAGCCGTTTAGTCCGTATGCGAGCTTCGAACCGCCAAGCTCCACGAGCGTAATCGGCTTCTCCTCGCCAGGCTCGAAACGTACCGCTGTGCCTGCGGCAATGTCCAAGCGCATGCCGAAAGCTTGTTCCCGATCAAAGGACAATGCGCGATTCACTTCAAAAAAATGATAATGAGAGCCAACCTGCACAGGGCGATCGCCCGTATTCACAACGATAAGCTGCGCTCTTCTGCGGCCTGCGTTAAGCTCGATCTCTCCAGCAGCCGTCCGATATTGTCCTGGTATCAAAGCCATGCCCCCTTCACAATAATGTTCTGTCAGCCGCTTATCGGATGATGAATGGTTACCAGCTTCGTACCGTCCGGAAACGTCGCCTCGACCTGCACTTCATGGATCATCTCCGGGATACCAGTCATGACCTGATCGCGCTTCAGTATAGTCGTCCCGTATTCCATAAGCTGCGCTACCGTCAAACCATCTCTAGCGCCCTCCATGATTTCAGAGGTAATAAGAGCGACGCTTTCCGGATAATTCAGCTTCACGCCGCGATTCATTCTGCGTCTAGCTAGATCGGCCGCGACGGTGATGAGCAGCTTTTCTTTCTCGCGTTCGGTTAACTGCATCGTTCCACCTCATCTTTTTCTCCTAATGTTTCCATTATAGACACCCCCTTGAGGGAAGTAAATAATGGATGTTAGATTTCATAACATAGACATACATGTATTTCCATAGAGAACGGTTTTTCACTAGAAATGCGAGAAGCGACGTTATTTAATAGAAAGCTTATGCTTGTCAATCTCCAGCATGCAAAAAAAATCCAGCCGCCGCATAAATGCCAGCAACTGGACTACACATCCTACTATATATAGATAACCAAACATTCATCTAACGGCCAAAGCCAATGATCGTCTCTCCCATTAGTCCGAGACTATTCTGAACGGCAGTTAGCAGTCCAACGTTCTGCCCGTGGAACCCAAGCTTGAACAACTGCTGTGTCTCTTCGAACCGCGATTCCGATGTTGCCGCCCCCATGACGACGGTGATTAGCCTACGTCCGTCCTGCTTTGCCGTACCCGTGAAGCAATAACCGGCCTCAGGCGTATAACCCGTCTTTAGACCGTCGTTGCCCGGATAGGCGAACGGCATATCTGCCAGCATCTGATTCGTAGAGGCAAGTCGTTGTCCAGAGGTCGCAAGCTTAATGCTGCTTCGGCTCGTCACTTCAAGCACCTCCGGATATTTGTTCAACAGATGTCCGGCAAGCAGCGCAATATCGGAAGCAGTAAGCATGGTATCACCATCCGAAGCAGCTTCAACGAAAGGCGTCAGGTCGTTGCGATTTAGTCCTGTCGCATTCGCGAACACAGCCTGCTCGGACATTCCGATTCGCTCTGCTCGGCTATTCATTAAGGCAACGAACTTCGGCTCGCTCCCCGCCACATACTCGGCAATGGCGACTGCGGCATCGTTCGCCGAATGAACGGTCAGCGCCTCGAACAATTCCCGTACCGTGAAGCTCTCACCGGCGTTAAAGCCAACCTGGGAGCCCGGTACGCCTGCCGCATACCGGCTCGTCGTTACGACTTCGTTCCAGTTCAGCGCGCCTTCATTAACGAGATCGAGCACGATCAGCTCCGTCATCATTTTCGACATGCTGGCCGGCGGTAGCGCTACGTCCGCGTTTTTCTCGAACAACACCTCACCAGTGCCCGCATCCATCATGATCGCAGACTTCGCCTCAACATGTAGCGCAGCCGCGCCAGTCTTTCCTTGCCAAACGTTAATCAAATAAAAACACGCTATAGCAACAACCGCGACTCCAATGACCCTTACCTTAAATCCGCCGCCGTTAGGATTCCGATTCGTTTGTCTTGCTTGTTGTCTCATTATGATTCATACCCCTCTCCTTCACGCTTGGCTTCATTATAGAAGCTGCAGTTTAAGGAGAACGTAAATAAATCATAAGAAAACCTTAAAATGACCTCACTATTCCTTAACAACCGGCAAGGTTACCCGGAATGCCGTCCGGCTCGCATCGCTTACCGCATCAATATTCCCTCCATGCTTCTCGACGATACTCTTCGAAATCGCAAGCCCAAGCCCCGAGCCTCCGGCCCACTCGGTACGCGACTTATCCGCACGGTAGAATCGTTCGAATATATGCGGCAGGTCAAGTGCGGAGATCGGCTCGCCGTAGTTGATGACTTCTACAGTGGCCTTCGACCCCGAAACATCGCGCTGAACGCGCAGCTCCACCAGCTTGCCTTCCTTGCCGTATGCCATCGCATTAGCGATTAAATTTTCGAATACGCGCACGAGCATGATCGGGTCTCCGCTAACGATCATCGATTTTTCAACCGTTTGCAGGCGCCCTTCCATTCCCGCTTCCTGCAGCGGCATATGATATTGGACAAGCAACTGGCCAAGCACTTCGATCAGATTGAAGCTTATACGCTGGATCGCCACGGAATCATGCCTCATACGCGTATAATCGAATAAATCGTTGATGAGCACATTAAGCCGCTGCGACTTGTCATAGGCAATCTGCACATAATGCCGAAGCTCCACCTCATCCCGGTATCGATCCTGCTCGATCAATCCCAAATACCCGAGAATGGAAGTGAGCGGCGTCCGAAGATCATGCGATACATTCGTGATCAATTCGTTCTTGGCCTGCTCAGCCCTTCGTTCCTCCAAAAGCGCTTGATCGAGTCTGCCAGCCATACGGTTCAGATTGCCAGCCATTGGTCCAAAGGGCGAGCGCGCATTCACTTCCATTTGGTAATCAAAGTCGAGTTGGCCGTTTGCGATCCGGCCCACCGTATCATTAATTGTTATCAGGTAACGATACTGCAGCCATTGCAAGATGAAAAAATAAACAAAAAATAAAATAAAGCCAGCTGAAAACGTCAGTATGCTCTTTCCGAAAATATCGACAATATCACGCAGGTAGTAACGAAATACCGTGCCGGAAACTAACGTTTCAACGACCATTAATGCAGCGGCAACCGTAATAACGGCCAGAATTATACTGAGCGCCAAATGCCAAATCAAGCGCCACATAAGACGCCAAGCGATGTTACCCTTCAATTTTGTAGCCAACCCCCCACACCGTAATAATGAGCTTTTCTCCAAGCTCCTTATCAAGCTTATCCCTCAGCTTGCTTATATGCACCATAACGGTATTGTTTGAATCAAAGTACTTCTCTTTCCATACATGATGGAAAATGTCCTCCGCGCTGTATACGCGCCCCGGGTTGCCCGCAAGCAAATATAGGATGCCGAATTCCGTAGACGTGAGATGCAGCGCCTTGCCGTTCACCTCCGCCGTATGGCTAAGCCTGTCGATGCGGAGAGGGCCGAGACGCAGCTCGCGATCTTCGCGCGCAGAGACGGGCGCTTCTGCCGGAGGCGTATTGTACTGGTATGAACGGCGCAGCAAGGAACGTACCCGCGCAAGCAGCTCAAGCGGATTAAACGGTTTGATCATATAATCGTCCGCACCCGTCATCAGCCCCATTATTTTGTCCATATCCTGCGTCTTCGCGCTCAGCATGAGAATCGGCACGGCTTGATCCTGCCGCAGTCGTCTGCATACTTCAAGTCCGTCCATCTTGGGCATCATAATATCGAGAATGACGAGATCGAACGAGTGCTTCGCGAATGTATCCAGTGCCTGTTCGCCGTCATAAGCTTTCACCGTCTCGAACCCTTCGTTTTTCAAATAAATTTCGATCAGATCGGCAATTTCCCGCTCATCGTCTACAATTAATATGCGTCGATCCACTTTTAACCACCCTTTCGTCATTGAGTCCGCAAGCTTTGATGAGCTCACTATACAGGATTCGATTCGACATGTCCTGTCGTACGGCGCAATTTCACAATGTTTAAGCGTTTCTTAATGATTTCTTTAGCTTTCTTCCCCTTTGCCATACGTTGCCTAACGCTTCATTAATGAGCAGGCAACTCTGTAGCCAACGGTTGTCCGATATGATAAACTGGTGAGTATCGATGTTTTTTATAACGTCATGCATGCATGACGAATTTTATTATTCCACAATGATCCAATTATGTTAAGGGGGCTTTATAATGGCGGCTAAGAGAATGCGTTCAGACATGATCAAAAAAGGATTCGACCGCGCACCGCATCGCAGCTTATTGCGTGCCGCAGGCGTTAAAGAGGAAGATTTCGACAAGCCTTTTATCGCAGTTTGCAACTCCTATATCGATATTATTCCCGGTCATGTGCATCTTCAAGAATTCGGCAAGCTCGTTAAGGAAGCGATTCGCGAAGCTGGCGGCGTACCTTTCGAATTCAACACAATCGGCGTCGACGACGGTATCGCAATGGGCCACATCGGCATGCGCTACTCGCTTGCAAGCCGCGAAATCATTGCAGACTCGATCGAGACGGTCGTTAACGCGCACTGGTTCGACGGCATGGTCTGTATCCCGAACTGCGACAAAATTACGCCAGGGATGATCATGGGCGCGCTTCGCGTCAATATCCCTACGATGCTTGTCAGCGGCGGACCGATGAAAGCCGGCAAAACATCCGACGGCCGTTCGATCTCGCTATCCAGCGTATTCGAAGGCGTTGGCGCTCACCAAGCAGGCAAAATCAACGACGAGCAATTGTTCGAGCTTGAGGCATTCGGTTGTCCGACTTGCGGATCCTGCTCCGGTATGTTCACGGCGAACTCGATGAACTGTTTGGCTGAAGGCCTTGGCCTTGCATTGCCAGGCAACGGCACGATTCTTGCCGTATCCCCGGAACGTAAAGAATTCGTTAAAGAAGCTGCTCGCCAGCTTATGAAAATTATCGATCTCGGCATTAAGCCGCGCGATATCGTTACGAAAGACGCAATCGACAATGCTTTTGCGCTTGATATGGCAATGGGCGGTTCGACGAATACTGTACTTCACACGCTTGCTATCGCTCACGAAGCAGGCATTGAATACCCAATCGAGCGCATTAACGAAGTAGCAGAGCGCGTTCCGCATCTTGCTAAAATCGCTCCTGCATCCGATTGGCACATCGAGGACGTGCACGAAGCAGGCGGCGTTAGCGCCGTTCTGAACGAGCTGTTCAAGAAGGAAGGCGCATTGGTCGGCACTACATTGACGGTTACGGGCAAGACGCTTCGCGAGAACGTCGAAGGCTGCGAGATCCAGAATACGGAAGTCATCCACACGATCGACAATCCGCATACCGCTCGCGGCGGCCTGGCTGTATTGTTCGGCAACCTTGCACCTAACGGCGCAATCATTAAAACAGGCGCTGTCGACAAGTCGGTTGGCGGCTACCACAAAGGTCCTGCTATCTGCTTCGATTCCCAAGACGATGCGCTTCACGGTATCGCCAACGGCAAGATCAAAGAAGGCCACGTCGTTGTCATCCGTTACGAAGGACCGCGCGGCGGCCCTGGCATGCCTGAGATGCTCGCTCCTACGTCGCAAATCGTCGGCATGGGACTAGGCGCGAAGGTTGCCCTTATCACTGACGGACGTTTCTCCGGCGCGTCCCGCGGCATCAGTATCGGCCACGTATCGCCGGAAGCCGCTGAAGGCGGACCAATCGCTTTCGTACAAGACGGCGACATCATCGAGATCGACATGAACAACCGTACGATGGATTTGCTCATCAGCGACGAAGAATTCGAGAAACGCCGCGCCGCATGGCCTGGCTTCGAGCTTAAGATCAAACGCGGCTACCTTGCGCGTTACGCTCACCTCGTTACATCCGCCAGCACGGGCGGCGTAATGAAAATGTAGTTTGCTTGACCGATAATACGAAGGCGGAACATGGGATCCCATGTTCCGCCTTTTTTGTGTATTTGCAGTCAGCAAAGAAAAAAAAGCCGGCATATGAAGGCGTTAACCTCGATATACCGGCAATATTAGCAATAATACCATTCCGATCCGTTCCTATATGGCTGTTGTCTTCGTACCTAATTGAGCAGCCTCGTCGGCAGCTGCGCCAATCGATCTTTCCACGGCGTCCGTGAGACGCTCGGTTTCCTCTTGCAGCTTATTAAGCTTATTCGTCGCATAACGTCTAATCGTCGAAGCCGGCATAAGCAGCATTCGAGGGGAGAACGCCTCTTTGTTCTGGCTTTGTTTCTTCTTCAGTGTTCGCGGCTTGTTCGTCAACACGCTCATCAGTACTTTCAAATAAACTCTTGTAGCGCGAGCGAACCAGCCCTCAGGCAGATGGAATATTTCGAAGCCAAGGCGATCTGCGCCCCGGTGTATCATCGTAACGCCGTACACGGCCTTAATGTCCTGCGCTTCCGCATCCACTGCCAACTGATCTGCGAGCTGCGGCAAAGCTTCATCGATCTCGCGCAGCATCTTAATGCCCGCCGCAAGCGGCGACTTGGCCTGCATCGCAATGCTGGACAGCATTTTATTGTCAAAATGCAGCTCGGCTATATGATCGCCCTTCACAATGCGGCTGCCTTCTTCCAACTGCACAGGCTCTCCGTTATACTTCGTAACGCGATAATAAAAGGTTGGATCGCCTTTTCCAACCTGCTTCAACCGGAACAGCACATGATAGGCCTTTTCGTATACGAGCCAAACCGAGATGAGGCTTCTTTTCCAAATCGACGCATGTCCTACGCGAGCCGCTTCTGTCAGCTTGATCATCTCGTCGATGCCGATGAAGCGAAAGCCTTGTTTCGTGCCTTCCTTTAAATACGATTCAAGCGCAATCAACATGTTCTTCGGCGCCTCGGGATCCGCTCCGAACGTTCTTCCGCAATCATGCAGCAGCAGCACTTCGCCCGGATTCAATCGCTTCATCATCCGTTTCTTCAGCTTCTCAGCCCCTATGCTCAGCTTCCAATCACTGAACATCGCAGACCACAAAATAATGTGCAAGTACCCTGCTTTCGCAAAGTCGAATACGTTTACGATCCCCCAAGGCGGACGATAATAAATCGAACGCTTGCCGGTCGCTTTCTCGATAATGTCGTTCGTCATCTCAATCTGACGTTGAACCGTGCGCGGCCTCATCAGCCAGTTGGACTTGTGAACATAATTATGAATGCCGATAACATGCCCTTCCGCTTTCATTCGAGACAACAGCTCTTCCTGTCCCTCCGCATGCGAGCCAACGACAAAAAAAGTCGCCTTCGCATTGTAGCGAGCGAGCAGATCAAGCAGCTCCGGCGTGAACACGGAATCCGGACCGTCATCGAACGTCAATGCGATCTCTTTATCCACGCGTCCGCGCTTGAATACGCGATAGCCGAACGTCCGGCTAATAAGTCCAGGCAGGAACGCATATAAAGTCGCAAAATATAAAATCCACAACAACAAATTTACCATTTGTTTTCCCCACCGTTATATGATTTAGTCGACGAATGGATAGCGGTACAAAACAACAACGATAACTTTAATTGTAGCATATTGCATTAAAAAATAGGCATCTTTTTAAAAACTATAGTACAATCTTATTGGAAATATGAATTTGGAAGAAGGAGCTACGACATGCTGCCATTTTATAAAAAATATTGGAGAACGGCGTTCGACATTGCGTTGATCGCACTCACGGTCTATCTCATTATGTACTCATTCAGCTATTTGTATCGGATTGCGACGCCGATTTTTTTCTCCTTCCTTATCTTCATGTGCATCGAGCCGCTTGCTCGGCGATTGAACAAGCTCGGCATTAAGAAGTCGATTGCAACCGGCATCTCGATATTATTGTTCATCATTCTAATCCTTGGCGCTTTCTCAGGCGCTGCTTACCTAATAACCAAACAAGGCTCGGAGCTGATCGACAACTTTCCGAAGTATCAGGAGATGCTGGAGAAGCAAGTCGCCAAGAGCACCGCTCAAATTCAGGAGCAGCTTGAGACGCTTCCGCCGAACTTAAATCTTGTCGAGCGTTCGACCGAGCTTATTAGCGGCATTACGGACTATTTGGGCAGATTCGGCAAAACCGTCTTGCTTAACTTGGTCAATTACGTTTCTTCCTTCTCTGCGTTTGTCGTGAACGTCGTTATTGGTACAATCCTCGCCTACTTCTTAAGTATCGAGATTAAATCTTGGAAGAAAACGGCCGAAGACAAAACGCCAAAAACGTTCAAAAAGGTGTTTTTCTTCCTGCGCGACAACGTGTTTAAAGGAATCGCCCTTTACATTAAAGCGCAAGCCAAAATGATCAGCATCACGTTCATTGTCATCTTAGTCGCGCTCGTGCTGCTTGGTGTCGAGAACGCGTTCGTCATTTCGGTCGTAGCAGCGATCTTCGATATATTGCCGTTGCTGGGCGTCGGAACGGTGTTCATACCATGGATCATTTATTTGATTATCGTCGGCAAAATATCGCTTGCAATCTGGTTGTCGGCTTTATTCCTTGTGGTCGTCATTACACGCCAAATATTAGAACCAAAAATAACGGGTGATTCCCTTGGCGTATCCGCCTTCACGATGCTTGCGTTCATGATCGTTTCCTTGAAACTATTCGGCATCTCAGGCGTTATCCTGTCGCCAATTCTGATGATCCTCATTAAGTCGCTATACGATCAGGGGTACTTCCACCGTTGGATTCGAGCGCCTCTTGGCGAATTCGACACGGCTACCCCCGAAGGCGATGCGGGCGGCGAGGCTGCCGGTCAGAGCAGTACAACGTTAACCGCCGAGTCGGCAACGGGGCTTGCGGGCACGGACAAGAAGGACTAATAATAAGCGGTGGCGCAGGTTGATCCTGTGCCACCGCTTTTTTTGTCCTAACCGCACGATGTTTAACGCAAGTTAGCGCTTCATCTCTTTTTCGTTGCGGGCGGCGATATCCATGACGCCGCGGAACAGCTTGGTCGCCTGATGCGGACTGCCAGGCGTACGGTTCGCCGCGAGCACGGCAACGGCGTAGCGCGGCTGCTTGACCGGGCCGTAGCCCGTGAACCACTGGTGGTTCAGGGCTATGCCCGCACGCTCGGTCTGGGCGGTGCCGGATTTGCCGGCTACCGTCCAGACCCCTTGGCGGATCGATCGACCGGTTCCATGGTCGACGACCGCCCGCATGCCGCGCAGCAGCGCATGGGCCGTGCCCGCATGGATGCGGCCACGCCCGCCCTGCGCCCGCTGCGCGGGCAGCTTCACCATCCGCTGGCCGTTGGCATAGCGGATTTCACTAACGAGGCGCGGCTCCATAACGCGCCCCTCGTGCAGCAGCGTCACGATCAAGTTCGCCGCCTGAAGCGGCGACATTCTCACGTCCCGCTGCCCGATGCCGCTCTGCGCCATAACGCCGCCATCTACGGCGGCAAGAGCCTGGTGCGACATTCCCCCCGTCGCACCTCTATCAACACCCGCGAAGAGCTGTCCCTGCTCTTCCTCCTCAAGCAGCCTAAGCGGCCTGCGGAACGGCCCGAACGGCTTGTCCCGATGCCAGCCTGCCTTGCGCCCGATACCAAGCGCGTAGGCTACACGCTGCAGCTCATTAGCTCTCATTCGCTCAGCGATCGTAGCAAACACGATATTGCAGGACTGGGCAAGGCCTTCCTGGAGCGTAATCGTTCCATGGCCGCCCTCCTTCCAGCAGCTAAGTCCATATTTGCCGTACTCGCCATTGCAATGGAACTTCTCCTTCTTGCTGACGACGCCTGCTTCCATGGCTGCTGCCGCCGTCACAAGCTTAAAGATCGAGCCCGGCGCAACGGCCGTCAGCGCATGATTGCTCCACTCGCTGCCGTCCGATAATTCGAATTGCCCGGGCTTCAGCTTCGGACGGGACACCATAGCGATAACATCGGCATTGTCAGCGTCGAGCACGACAATCGCGCCTTCCTTAAGCCCCTGTTCGTCCGCATAGGCCTCCAGCTTATTTTGCAGCTTCAAGTCAATGGTCGTCTGCACCTTCAGCGGGTAATAGCTATTTCCAGGCTGCGTAATCCGATAGTCTAGACCATGGACAGGCGCATTCCGGCCGTCGATGAAATACGACACCGAAGTTACGCCGATACCGTGCAACAGCTTGTCTAACGACTTCTCGAGGCCAGCCCCGCCCACCTGCTCATTCAGCTTCCGCTTCCCGCTAGCAAGCTCCTTCGAGTGGTTGGCCGCCAGCCACTCCGGATGCTGGCTTGTGAAGCCGATCATATGCTTCGCCTCGAAGCCGCTCACATACCGATTCCGATAAGGCAGCACGCTTACGCCGTTTAGACCGAGACGCTCAATCGCTTCAGCTTGCTCCGCTTTAAGCCGCAATGGCAATTTTCCGGCACCAGCCGTCCAGAACACCGGCTCGCGGACCGCATCCCAATAGCTTTGCAGTTGCTCAGCAGATACGCCGAGCAATGCCGCAAGTTGGCGAACCGTCCCCGCTTCGCCCCTTGCGTCCGGCCGTACAGGAAAAAAAGCCGCAGCCGAATACGTTTCACCGGTAATGGCCTGTCCGTAGCGGTCGACAAAATCGCCTCTCCCGCTGTCGAGCACCAGATTCCGCTGCCGCTGAATAACCGAGAGCCGCTGCCATCCGCCGCGATTCATGGCGGCATGAACCGCCGCATGCGTGCTCCACGGCAATAGCTGCAGCCATGCAAGACGTACAATGAATAAAATCATAATACAAAATAGAACGAGCGCCGCCGCCCATACTCGTCTCGATATCCCTTTTGCCATAAAGCTTAATCTCCCTTGCTTGCCCGTTACTTACAGTATCTCCCTTGTCCCCTAATCAGCAAACCTCCTAGATAGCGATTTTCATGAATATGGCTAATCGTATACAAAGAAAAAAAACGCCGATCAACCGATCGACGTTTCCCATTATGTCGGTTTCTGTCCGCTTGCTTTACGAAGCTCGTTCGCTAGTCGATTGAACTCTTTGCGAGCTTCCTTGTTGGTCGTTGCCATATAAGAAGCAGACAAGAAAGCAATGATTTTGTTAGCGTCCTCTACCGAGAGCAATGCAATCCCCTCCTCCGGTTCACTTGGCTCCGTTACGGGCGGCTTGGGTTCAGGCTTCGGCTCCGCAGCCACAACTGGGATATAAGCGACACCGAACAGCAGGCAAATACCTTTCGCCAGCTCGACCGCACACTCCGCGCGATAAGCCTCCGACAGCAGCAGCAAGGCATCCTCCATATTTGTCATAAAGCCATGCTCGACAAGGACCGCAGGCATAGTCGTCTCGCGCAGCACATGGAAGTTCGCTTCCTTGACGCCTCGATTCGGCAGCGCTGTCCCTTGAATCAACTGATTATGAATCATTTTGGCCGCTTGCTGGCCTGAGATTTTGCCGGGATAATGATACGTTTCAATACCTCTTACGTTATTCCAACCGTCGCCATACGCATTCGCATGAATGGAAATGTAGAAGTCGGCTTTCGCTTTATTCGCCGTATTCGTACGATTGCTAAGCGGGATGTCCGTGTCTCCCGGTGCAACGAGCAGCGTCTGGAAGCCGCAGCGCTTTAAATGCACGTCCAGCTGCGCAGCCACCGCTCTATTGAATTCGTTTTCCCTCATGACCGTACCATCGGGAAGAGACGGCGTTCGCTTGCCAGGGGTCTCCAGTCCATGACCGTCATCTATTGCTATTAATTTAACCATCTTCATCCTCCTCTCGTCCTCTATTCTATGGGTTTGCATGAACTCCTGTGATAGCTAGTTATCAAAGATAGACGTTTTTCGAGGATCAAGCATTCTGCAACAAACAAAAAACCCGTCTAACCGTGAAGTTTCACGGTAGTAGACGGGCTCCAAATCCATACTTTATGATTCAATTTTGAAAGCGGACAACGATTCCTTCAGCTCACGCGATACGGCGTCAAGCTTCTCGGACAGATGCACCAAGCTTTGGCTAACGCTAAGCTGCTCGCTGCTGAGGGATGCAACCTCTTCCGAGGTTGCCGAGGACTCCTCGGCTACGGCGCTTACGTTCGTCATCGCTTCCGCCATAACCGCCTGTGCTTCATCCAGCTTGCTGATCGATTCGGTAGCCAGATCCAGCTTCTCAACGAATTGACCCATCTGACCTTGTACCGTCAAGAAGATTTGGTTCGCTTCCTTAACTGAGCCAATCTGCTCTTGGAACAACGGATAGGCATCCGACAGCACGCTTACCGTCTCATCAATTTCCTTCCGAATCTTCTCTGTAATCTTAGCGACTACGTCGATCGATTGACGGGACTGATCAGCCAGCTTGCGGATTTCGTCGGCTACGACCATGAACCCTTTACCCGCAGCCCCTGCTCTTGCAGCTTCAATCGTTGCGTTTAGCGACAAAATGTTAGTTTGCTTTGTTAAGTTGTTAAGCACGTCGAGAATCTTAACGATAGAGCCTGTGCTTTCTTTAAGCGCATCGACCTTCTCGACCATGGAGCGCGTCATTTCCTCGGTCATGCCCGTCTTCTGAATGAGAACGCCCATGTAGGTTGTACCTTGCTTACTTGCATGGTCGACCTCGCCCGCCGATCTTGCCATTTGCTCATTGGCTTCGATAACCTGCTTCATCTGCTCGTTAATATTGTTCGTAAGATCCGTGCCTCTCTCAGCTTCCATTGCAAGGCTAGTTGCTCCGCCTGCAATCTCCTCTGTCGCGACCGCGATCTCCTTCGCCGATACGGATGTCTTGCGGGAAGCTTCGCTTAGCTCGGTTGCCGTGCTAAGCACATCCTCCGCCGAACGTGTCGTCTGCTGAGCCAGTGCCGTAATCTGCGTCATCATCAGGTTAAAGCTGCTGCCAAGCTCACCGATCTCGTCTTGGCGCTTCTTCATCCGTGATCGAACCGTCAGGTTGCCGCGCGCTCCTTCGTTCATCAGATTGCGCATATTCACGAGCGGTTGAGCAATTGTCGTAAGGACAAGGGCACCGATTGCGATTGCAATCAATACAGCTACCGCTGCAGTAATCCATGTCATATTGCGAATAACTTTCGCGTCTTTCACAAGCTCGTTAACCGGTATCGTTCCGACCAGCTTCCAATCCATCGTCTCAAAAGTTTTGAAAGCTGCCAGCACGTCCTCGCCGTTCTGATCCGAGGTCTTAATCGAGCCTTCCCACGCTTCTTCACCTTCCGTTGGCAACCCAATGCTTGCAGGTTGGCCAATCAGCGAATCATCCAGGTTCGCAACATAATTGCCGGCCTCATCGATAATCGACATTTGGCTGCCTTTGCCAAGCTGCACATCTTTATAACGCTCACTTAGGCTGTTCAATCCAATGTCAATAAGAAGCACGTAAGACGCTTCGTTCGACGTACTGTCCTTAATCAAGCGGCTTACGCCAAAGGAAGCTTGCCCTGCTGTCGTAGACAATCCATCTGCCTGCGGAGCGATCCATACCGTCTTGCCGGAGCCGTCAATCGCCTTTTGGAAAAATTCGCTCTTCATAAGCTCTTCGGCCTTTGTCGTCGTCGAGCTGCCCACCGTTACGATGTCCAGTTCAGGAACGATCGGCAGCAGCACCATGCCAAGGATTGAATTATTGCCCATGACATAACTTTGCATCTTATCGCCTAACTTGCGGCTCGCTTCGAACTTCGAGTAATCGTCTTCTCCTTCGAGAATCGATCGCACGATCGTATGGAAATCCTTGTCGATCAAAATTTGAAGCGATAAATCTTCATATGTTTTATAAATAACGTCTAGATTGCTTGCTACCTGATTAACGGTTTGGAAGCTTGCATCCGATACTTTGCGTTCTACGATTGATTTGGCTTGCGAGTATGCCATTAGCCCTACCGTCAATACACAGGCGATGATGGAGCAAAAAATGATTAAAAACAGCTTTGTCCCGACTGACTTAATCGGGTTGGATATCTTCGTTTCTTTGAGCGCGCCTCCTACCGATTGCAACAAACCTGTTGCTTTCTTCAATCCTGATTGCGCTTTCAAAACGGCTGCTGAAGGGTTGTCGTTAACGCCCTTGGGCAGTTTTTGCTTCTTTTCTTTTTTTGGCTTCTGCTCTTTATTCTCTTTGCTCTTCATTAGGAAAGACACCGCCTTTTTAATTGTTAGCCTATAAGGATTCGTCTGATGCTAGCGAATCTTGCCGATATTTGGAATACCTATTTACAGTCTATTATTTTATATCGGAAGATACTTGTCAATTAGAAATAATAGAATTAAAAAAAGCCTTATCTTCTGTCGAAGATAAGGCTTTAGTCCTATGAATTACTTGTGTTTGCTCCAATTCGGATCGCTGTTCTCCAGTAAATAAGCAAAATCGTTTTCTTTGCGCTTCTGCTCCTGTGCCTTGCGCTCCTCTTCCTCTTGGCGAGCTTGCAGCTTCTTCGCAGCTTCCTGCTGTTTCAGCTCTTCCGCTTGCCCTTTAAGCTTCTTAATCGTATCTGCATTCAGCAAGTCGCCTAACAGCAGCCCCTTATCTTTCTCTTCCTTCGGCTGCGTACTCTTGAATGGCGCCCCTTGCTTCTTCTTGTGCTTGGCCATTAGCGATCCCTCATTGCGAATGATTATTTTTTGCCTATCTTCTTGCGCATCATATCCATCGCCTTAACCGGTTCGCTGGTGCGAATTCGGATATGCTGCAGCGGATGACGAGCAGCGTCAAGCGGCTGCCCTTCCGTATCGAACAATTCGGTAATGGTCTGCTTGAAGAATCTGCCGCCCGGTCCGACGAATTCTACCTCTTGACCCGGCTTAAAGTGGTTTCGTTGCTGTACGGTTGCCAATCCCGTCTCTGCATCGTAATCGACAACAATGCCTGCGAAGTCATAAGGCGCAGCCTTCTCTTCAGGCTCGTATATATGATCCTCCGCACCCGGCGTATCGAGGAAGAAGCCTGTATTCAGCGGACGGTTCGCCGCTTTGTTGATCTCTTCCACCCATTCTTGCTTCAGCTCAAAATGTTCGGGATCGGCAAAGTACGCATCAATCGCTTGACGATATACGTTAACAACCGTTGCCACGTAATGAATGCTCTTCATGCGGCCTTCAATCTTGAAGCTGTCAACCCCAACCTCGATCAGCTCCGGCAAATATTCGATCATGCACAAGTCCTTGGAGCCCATCGTGAATTGATCCTCGCCTTCGCCGTACAACGGCGCGTCATCCACGAACAAATCATACTTCCAGCGGCAGGATTGGCAGCAGCCCCCGCGATTCGAATCGCGGTCTGTGAAATGGTTCGACAGCACGCAGCGGCCCGAATACGAGGAGCACATCGCGCCGTGAATGAAAGCTTCGATTTCGATATCGACATGCTTCTTAATTTCTTCGATTTCCGTGAAGCTTGTCTCGCGGCCAAGCACGACGCGCGGCAGTCCTTCTTCTTTCCAGAATTGCACGGCTTGCCAATTCAGCGTCGATTGCTGCGTGCTTAAATGTACCTCAAGCAATGGCGCTACTCGCTGCGCCGTCTCGATTATAATCGGATCAGCTGCGATGATGGCGGAGATTCCAGCCTCCTGAAGCCCTCGCAAATAATCCTCTAGCCCTGCAATATCTTCATTATGGGCATATATATTCGTCGCTACGAACACTTTTGCGCCATATCGGTTCGCGAATTCAACGCCTTCCTTCATTTCAGCGAAGCTGAAGTTGTCCGCATTCGAACGTAAACCGTATTTCTGCCCTCCGATATATACCGCATCCGCGCCATAATGGATAGCAAATTTTAGCTTCTCCAAATTTCCCGCAGGAGCAAGCAGCTCCGGTCTATCCAGCCTATGGCGTTTCCCCTGATAACGCGGGGTTGTTTTTGTCGTTGCTGTCAATTGTTGTCCCACCTTTCTATCAATACACTTGCTCTTTGAAAAAGAAACCATAGGTTAACTCGCGCTTCGGATCTTGCGCCGCACGAATGTCGTCAAGCCATTGCTCTTGGAATTCATAGCTTTCCGGATCGGCAGTATAAGCATCTATCGCTTTGCGGTAAGCCCGAACGACCGTTTCATTATATTCAATCGGCTTCATTAAGCCCTCGATTTTCAAGCTGTCCACGCCGATCTCAAGCAGCTCATGCAGCGCATCCAGCATACAGATGTCGCCCGAGCTCATAATATGCGTACCGTTAGCGTCCTCATAGATCGGGAACCTCTCGTCAGGGCGCTCAGCCTCCATCACATACAGGCCGCGCTCTAAGCTCGAGTCTTCAAGCTTCTCCGGCTCTTGCTGATGCTCCATGTAGCTGTTCACAAGCGAACGCTTGGAATGATAAATGTTCGTCATGCCGTGCACTTGAACCTCAATCGGCAGTTTCGTGTTCGCTTTGATATCGACGATCTGCTCCATATTAAGCTCGCGGGCAAGCACGAAACGGGTTGCTCCTCTGCGACCCCAATAATCAGCAGTCGCATAGTTAGTCGATGTCATCTCCGCATTCCAATGAAGGGGCATGCCCGGCGCATTCACCCGAGCTGCCATTAGAACGGCCGGATCGCCGAACACGATGGCATCTATACCTGCTGCCGCAAGGCCGGATATATAAGCCGGCAATGACTCAATTGTTGCATTATCGATCAGATTGTTAATGACAACATATATTTTGACGCCTCGCGGCTTCGCAATCTTCACCGCTTCAGCTATCATTTCCAAAGTGAATTGTCCCGCGAGTCTTGCGCCGTAACGCGACTCCCCTATAACGAACGCATCAGCGCCCGCTTCCATCAACCGCTCCAGCTCTTCCATCGAGGCGGCCGTCGTTAGTAATTCCGGCTTGTAAGCCATCTTCCATTCCTCCCAGGATCTCATAAAACAGCTTCGCGCAGCAAGTCGCAGGGGCCCGTTGTATCCCCTAGACTTGCCGCGCTAACTAATCTTGCATGACACAACGTTAACCCGCTGTCTCGTTGCTCTTATCGATATTTCTCAAATGCTCTTGGTACGTCTTCGCGAACAAATGCGTCTGCGTACCGTCCTTCTTCGTTACATAATAAAAGTATTCTGAAGGCTCCGGATTCAATGCCGCTTCAATCGAAGCGATGCTTGGACTTGCAATCGGTCCCGGCGGCAATCCGTTAATCTTGTACGTATTATAAGGACTTTCGATTTGCAGGTCTTTCTCCATCAGCCGTTCTTTAGGCTTGTCCAGCAAATATTGAACGGTAGCGTCAATCTGAAGCGGCATTCCATCGGCTATGCGGTTATAGATAACGCCTGCAACAAGCGCGCGCTCCTCATCGGCGACAACCTCTCGTTCAATGAGCGAAGCAATCGTAAGCAGCTCATGCAAGGTCAGCTTCTTCGCTTCCAGCTCATCCGTCCAATCTTCAGACAGCTCGCCTAACTTCCGATCAAGCTCGCTTGTCATGCGCTTAATAATGTCTTCCTCCGTGCTGCCTACCTTCATCTCGTAGGTTTCAGGGAACAAGTAGCCTTCAAGCCGCTGATGCAGCTCGGCATTATCCGGAATTTGGCGAACAGCCTCCGCATCTCCCCATGCTGTCTGACTAGCTGCAAGGTCTAGAAACTTCGCTTTGTCGATCAAGTCCTGTTCGGCAAGCTTATCGGCAATTTGAAGCACGGTGAAGCCTTCCGGAATCGTGAAGTGAATCGTCTCTGCCTGCACCGTATCGCCAGCATTCAGCTTCGCGATAATGGCGTCATGCTCCATCCCGGGATTCAGATCGTATTGCCCGGCTTGGAACCTAGCCCCTTGATCGTTCAGCTTCAAATAATATTTGAAAATAAATGAATTGCGAATAATGCCTTGCTCTTCCAGCAAATCGGATACTTTAATTGCTGACATCCCTTTAGCAATTTCGATTCGCTTCGTTTCCCCTGCAGCTGTCGGCTGCAAGCCGTTCCAGATGTAGTAGGCAACACTGCCGGCACCGACAATGATTATGCCTAGCAAGCTCAATATAACCCACATCGTGATGCGGCTGCGCTTTGGACCGGAACGAGCCTTACCTTCGCTCTGCTCCTGCCGATGAATGGACTTGTCCAACCTGTTAACCCTCCTCGACTCTTATGACAAACGAATTGAGAAAAACTTTTATCGGAGTACATCAATGATGATCGATCGCGTATAGCGGAAGTTTTTATCGCCAATCGGAATGATTAAATTTTTTAAGCTTTATCGCTTTAAAGAACTTAATCATTCCGACGTGGTCATGAAAAAGAGCGGTTGTAGACCGCCCTTTTCCTTGCTGTATATCGCTTGCGGTCGCTTAAGGCATTTGATCGTCTGCAAAAAGCAGATCGTCATAGGCCTCGGCAGCCGCTTCCCATTCTTCATCGTCCTCGATCGTTTCAAGCTCCGGCTCTTCGCCGTCTTGAATGACTCGGAACAGCTCCACTTCATCTTCGCCGCTCATAGCTTCAGACTGCAGTGCTGCGTATACGATGTCGCCTAGTTGGAATTCAGCCTTGATTACGTACAGCTCCATGCCGCCGTCCTCTGCGACAAGCTCAATCTCCTTGCCGAATGCTTCCTTAAGCACGGACAGACGTTTTGGCGCTCCGCCTTCAGTCGTTGACATTAATCCTGCTCCTCTATTTCGCCGAGCAGCGTATTGAATGTCTCCTCGACCATATTCCACTCTTCCTCGTCCTCAATCGTGTAGAGCTTGAGATCGTCGCCTTCTTCTTCATAACGGAAAGCGTACACCTCGTCCTCTTCCTCGTTGTCGCTGGCAAGCGGAACGACCATCATATATTTTTGATCCGAGCCGTCAACTTCGAACTTCATGATGACTTCGAATTCTTCCTCGTTGCCGTCCTCATCCGGAATATAAATAATTTCCGGCTCTTCAAACTGCATGTCGTCCTTTGTCATCGTTACCCTCACCTTTTCGTTTTAGAATCGAGATAATTTTGCAAAATCAGCGTCGCCGCCATTTTGTCCACGACTAGCTTGCGCTTCTTCCGGCTGACGTCCGCTTCGATAAGCGTCCTCTCGGCCGCTACCGTCGTCAGCCGTTCATCCCAAAGGTGAACTGGTATGTTTAGTTTCTGCTGGATCTGATCTGCAAATGCGATGCAAATTTCGCCACGCGGCCCGATCGTTCCGTTCATGTTCTTCGGCAAGCCGACAACGATCTCGCTAACCTCATGTTCCTTCACCAGCTCGGCAATGCGGTCGAATTCTCCCCCATCGCGCCTGCGCTCGATGACGCCCGTTCCTTGCGCCGTCCATCTGAACGCATCGCTTATCGCGACGCCGATGTTCCGATCTCCGTAATCCAATCCCATCAATCTCATCTCTTGCGTTGGCTCCTAAGCTTAATCGTATTGTTCTTATGGTACAAGCGCGAGACCTATGATTTCTTAGAATTCAAGTAGAAGCGGACAAGCTCTTCAATTAATTCGTCCCGTTCCTTCTTGCGGATTAAACTTCTGGCGTTGTTGTGCCGCGGAATATACGCAGGATCTCCGGACAACAAATACCCAACGATTTGGTTGATCGGGTTGTATTCCTTCTCTAGAAGCGCTTCGTGTACGGCAAGCAGGATGTCTCCAGAAGAAGATTCGACTCCCTCCGCCTTCACATTAAACTTCATCGTTTGGTCCATTGAACTCATCGCCAGCACCTCGCTTTCCAAAACTGCATTTACAAGCGCCTAAGGAGGCGTAAAGCGCGTTTCCTTGCTTTTGCCCCCTTATTCGGCTAGATATACATCCTTATCATATCACATTTGCGCTGCTTACAACTAGTTCTTCCGCAAGTTTCAACGCTTCATCGAGCTTGGATGCGTCTTTGCCGCCTGCTTGGGCCATATCCGGACGGCCGCCACCGCTTCCGCCGCAATGTACAGCCGCTTCCTTCACGATCTTGCCGGCATGGAAGCCTTTCTTCACGAGATCGGCAGACACCGCTGCCGCCAAGTTCACCTTATCGTCCTGCACGGCGCCAAGCACAATCACGCTTGAAGGAAGCTTCACTTTGAGCTCGTCAACGATGCTGCGCAGCGCGTCCATCGATGGCGCGCTGACTTTAGCGCTAAGCACCGAGATGCCGTTAACCGTCTTCGCTTGCGATTCAAGTGATCCCGCTTCGATGCGGCTCAGCTTAGCTTGCAGCGATTCGTTCTCGCGTGACAACTCCTTCACTTGACCGAACAAAGCTTCAATCCGCTTAGGCACATCGGACGTGTTCGACTTGAGCAGAGCCCCCGACTGCTTCAACAGATCAAGCTGGCCTTCCAAGTAGTTATAAGCGTGCTTGCCGGTTACCGCTTCGATCCGCCTTACGCCGGAGCCGATACCGCTCTCGCCCAGCAGCTTGAACAATCCGATCTGCGACGTGTTCGTTACATGGCAGCCTCCGCACAGCTCGAGGCTGTAGCTGCCGACTTGCACGACGCGTACAACGTCGCCGTACTTCTCGCCGAATAGCGCCATAGCGCCCATCGCTTTCGCTTCGTCTAGCGATTTGTTCTCGATTGTAACGCCTGTGCTAAGCCATATTTGCTCATTCACGCGGCGCTCGATGTCGACAAGCTCTTCTGCCGTAATGCTGCCGAAGTGCGAGAAGTCGAAGCGCAGACGCTCGGCTTCTACGAGCGAGCCCGCTTGGTTAACGTGATCGCCGAGCACTTCCTTAAGCGCTTTGTGCAGCAAGTGCGTTGCGGTATGATTTTTGATAATATCCTCGCGGATTGGCTTCGCTACGACAGCTTGCACCGTCTCTCCCGAACGAACCGATCCAGACGTTACGACCGCATGATGAACGGTTTGGCCGTGCGGCGCTTTCGTCACGTTCTCGACTTGCAGCGTGAAGCCATTGCCCGAAATCGTACCGCGGTCTCCGATCTGTCCGCCGCTCTCCGCATAGAATGGCGTGCGGTCAAGAATAACGAGAACCTGGCTACCTTCGCCAGCCGCTTCAACCATTTCATCATCGGCAACAATAGCCGTAATTTGGGACTCAGTTACCAGTTCATTATAGCCAACAAATTCGCTTTTAACCGTGAAGTCGGACAACGGTCCGCCTTGCACCTTCATGCTGCCCGTCTCGCGACGGCCGCCGCGGCCGCGCTCGCGCTGCTGCTCCATAGCCTCATCGAAGCCTGCGCGATCAACGGTCATCCCGTTCTCTGCAGCGAAGTCTTCCGTCAAGTCGAACGGGAAGCCGTACGTATCGTATAAGCGGAACGCGTCGTCGCCGCTAATTTCTTTGCTTCCCGCCTTCGTTGCCGCAGCTACCAGCTCAGCGAGCATAGCAAGGCCGTCGGACAACGTTTCATGGAATCGTTCTTCCTCGGTACGGATAACGCGCTCGATAAACTCGCGTTTGTCTACCACCTCTGGGTAATACACGCCCATCACTTCGCCTACGATACCTGTCAATCCATAAAGGAATGGACGGTCGATGCCGATCGTCTTGCCGTAGCGCACTGCGCGGCGAAGCAAACGGCGGATAATGTAGCCGCGACCTTCGTTCGACGGCATAACGCCGTCTCCTACCGCGAATACAACCGTACGAATATGGTCGGCAATGACTTTAAGAGCAACGTCATGCTCAGCGTTCACGTGATACTTCACGTTAGCAATGGAGCAGGTACGGTCAATGATCGGCAAGAACAGGTCGGTATCGAAGTTCGAATCCGCATCTTGCAGTACGCAAGTGAAACGTTCCAGACCTGCGCCAGTATCAATGTTTTTATTCGGAAGCGGCGTATAGCTGCCGTCCTTGTTATGATTGAATTCAGAGAATACGATATTCCATACTTCGAGGAAGCGCTCATTCTCGCCGCCGGGCCAGCATTCAGGATCGGATAGATCGCCGTATTTGTCTCCGCGGTCGTAGAAGATTTCAGTACACGGACCGCAAGGGCCTTCGCCGATATCCCAGAAGTTCTCATCCAGCTTGTAGATGCGTTCCGCTGGAAGGCCGATCTTATTGTTCCATAGCGCGAAAGCTTCTTCATCTTCCGGGTAGACCGTTACCGACAGACGCTCCGGATCGAAGCCGATCCATTGCGGACTCGTCAAGAATTCCCAACCCCACGTAATTGCATCTTCCTTGAAATAGTCGCCAATAGAGAAGTTGCCCAGCATTTCGAAGAACGTATGGTGACGGCGAGTTTTGCCTACATTCTCGATGTCATTCGTGCGAATACATTTTTGCGAATTCGTAATGCGCGGGTTCTCCGGCACGACGCGCCCGTCGAAGTAAGGCTTAAGCGGCGCCATGCCTGCGTTGATCCATAGCAAGGACGGATCGTTATGCGGGACGAGCGATGCGCTTGGTTCGATTTTGTGGCCTTTGCTTTCGAAGAAAGCAAGCCATTTGGCACGTATTTCACTAGCTTTCATAATAAACGCCTCCTCTAATGTGGAAAAAACAACAAAAAACGCCCCTGTCAGAGACAGGGACGAAATGTATTCGCGGTACCACCCTGGTTATTGCTGCGCCGTTCATCCACGCACATGCAATCGCCTTAGAAGACGATAACGGGTCCAACCGGCGAAGTTCATTCACGCTCCGAAATCAGCTTTCGGCCGTTCTTCGTCATCAAGCCTTCTCAACCGACGCTGCCGCCCTATATCGGGACAGGCAACGAAGAGGCTTTTCTCTGGCTGACGGGCAGCGGCTTACTTCATTTCGTCAAAGCTTTCCTAGTGTATAGCACTATTCTACTAGTATCAAATTATAGCTACGCCGTCAGCCGCTGTCAAATGATCTTTCTTCGCACGTAGTAAGCGAACATGTGCTGCACAATGACCTTGCAAGCAGCGAAGATCGGCACGGCTAGAATCATGCCGACGACACCTGCAAGCTCGCCGCCGACAAGCAATGCGAAGATGATGAGCAGCGGGTGCAGATGAAGCGTTCTGCCGACCACTTGCGGCGAGATGACGTTGCCCTCAAGAATTTGACAAGCCGTATTGACGATGGCGACGAGCAGCACCATTTTCAGAGATACGGTTGAAGCAATTAAGAGCGCGGGCGCAGCCCCGAAGAACGGACCCATGTATGGAATGACGTTCGTTATCGCCACAATGCCCGCGAGCAGAAGCGCATAAGGCATTCCAATAATAAGATAGCCGAGGTAGGCAAGCACGCCAACGATCAAGCAGACGAGGAACTGACCGCGAATGTAGCTGCCAAGCGCGGAGTCGATGTCCTTAAGCAGTCTGACCGTGTTCTTGCGATGCGACTTCGGCACGTAAGTAATGACCGTTCTCTCGAATACATCGAAATCTTTCAGGATATAGAAAGCAAGGAACGGAATGATGAAGGCGATGAATACGGCGTTCAACATCGAGCCGATATTGTTTATGAAGCCGAGCAAGCTCTCCGATACCTTCTTCTCCATCGTCAGCAGCGACTTGTTGATGCCCCCGCGGAAGCTCTCCGGCAAGAAAGACGTATTGTTAATGTCCGACACAATATTTTGGGCGCGCATCGACAGTTCCGGCACATGACGGTTGAACTCCTGCACTTGTTCGATGAACATCGGAATCAGATTGACGAGCAGCACCGTAATGGCAGCGCAGAACACGGCATAGATCAAGAGCACGGCGATCGTTCGCGGCACTTTGCGTTCATGCAGCATCGAGACGATCGGGTTAAGCACATAGGATATGATCATAGCGATAATAAAGGGAGCGAGCACCGCTCTCAAAAAAACATATACATTAAGCAGCAGCGGCTTAATAAGCAGCAGCAAATAAATCGCGATTAAGCCCAGTATCAGATAAACCAGCCAAACAAACAGACGGCTGTTCGTGAAACGCTCCACCGTCCACACCTCCGTACAATCTTCATCCTGCTTTCGCTGTCTTCCGAGCGCACATGCCGGATCTGATAAAGTATATGTACAAGCGGTGCAAATCATCCTTGAGGCGGCAAAAAAAAGGCGACCCCCTCATAGGGCCGCGCTTTAACGTTCATATCGAATGGCGCAGGCCGGCTAGTTAATCTGAACCTGCGATCCCGCAATCTCTTCTTCGAAGAACAAATCGTCAAGCGAGCTTAACGTTCCGTCCTCTTCCACTTGGTAAACCGACATTTTGTCGCCGTTAACAGTCAGTTCAATAAAGCAGCCCCAGCAGTAGAACTGGTGGGAACCGATCTTGCCGATATCTTTCGAATTGCAATTCGGACATCTCATCATCTAACATTTCTCCCTATCCTTTGAAATTGGAAGCTGCGACAGGCTCCAATTCCGCTTCACTGACAGCAGGAACGATAATCGCGTCTTCCCCGAGTAATACGGTATCTGGATCACTCGGCGCCTTCAGCCATTTACGCCCTTCCATCAGATCCGAAACAAAACCGTCCGTAAGCTCGTAGCCTACTATTTGTGTACCCTGAAACGGATAAAAATAAACATCCGATATTCGGCCCAGTTGATTTCCTTGCACCGTTACGACGGGCAAATCCTTCAGCTTGACGATCCCGGTATAGAACGATCGCAGCAGTTCCTTCGGCTTCAGCCTCACAACCGCGCCCTCACTGCCAATAATGACCGCATCCTCGCCGCATGTCAGCACGTCCGGCCAGCGAACGATCTTGAGTGATAATGCGAGCCATCTCGGACTCTCTAGTACAAGCCCTTGCAATTGCCAATGCTCATCGAAGTACGCATCCTTAACCGTTCCAACCAGCTTACCCGAATGAATGACGATCACGGGCAGTCCAATAAGCCGTTGAAGTTTAATCACGCCTTGATTCGAGGCCTCCTAAAGGTTACTTTCGAATACGCCGCACAATTGTCGCTATTTTCTGCGAGGCTTCTTCTAATTCCTCCATAGTATTCCCCAAACCAAAGCTAAATCTTACCGCTGAAAGAAGCCGCTCTTGCGGAATATCCATCGCTCTAAGCACATGGGATCTCTCCAGCGCCCCTGAGGTGCAGGCCGATCCGCTTGAAGCCGCAATGCCTTCCAAATCGAGGTTCATCAGCATCGTCTCGGTATCAATACCAACGAAACTAATATTAACGATATGAGGCAGGCGATGCTCCTCGCTCCCGTTTACAACGATCTCCACATCAGGCAAAGTGTTTCTAAGCAGCTCTACCCATCTATTACGAAGCTTGTCCATAAAAGGTTGCTTCTGATTGCGTTCGTTCACACAAATGTCAACAGCCGCGGCAAAACCAACAATGCCGGGCACGTTTTCTGTGCCTGCCCGGCGCTTGCGTTCCTGCGAGCCGCCATGCTGAATTGCTTCATATGGCGTACCATTCGCTATATATAATGCGCCCACGCCTTGCGGGCCATTAATCTTGTGCGCCGAGAAGCTCATGAGATCGATCGGCAGCTCGTTCAAGCGATAAGGCACGCTTCCCAAAGTTTGGACGGCGTCCACATGGAACAGCGCGCCTGCAGCTCTTACAATGTTGCCTATCTCTTCGATCGGCAGTATCGTCCCGACTTCATTATTGCCATGCATGATGCTTACGAGCCCCGTCTCCAGGGTCATTGCAGACGCAACCGACTCCGGAGCGATACGTCCATCCTGCTGAACGGGAAGGTACGTTACCGTGAAACCTTCCTCCTTGCTCAGCCACTCGCAGGTGTGCAGGACGGCGTGATGCTCAGTTGCCGCTGTTACAATATGGCGCTTGCCGCGCCGCCGCATCGCGCGCGCCGCCCCGACAAGCGCCGCATTGTCGCTCTCCGTTCCGCCGGAGGTGAACAGCAGCTCGGCAGGTCGGCAGCCGATCGCCGCCGCGATGAGGTCGCGGGCGCGGTTCACCTGCTGCTTCGCTTCTCTGCCGAACGCATGCATGCTGGAAGGATTACCTCCCGGACCTTGCATGACCTCGAGCATCGCTCTAGCAACCTCGGGATGCATCGGCGTCGTTGCCGCATGGTCAAAGTAATATCTATTCATCATTGCAGTCGCATCCTTACTTAGATATAGAACATGTAGCTGTCTGCTTCGCCGGCGTCTTGGAAGTTGATCATATCGGCAAGCGTTGTGGAATCCAGCACCTCTGCAATGCTGTCGCGAATGCGAAGCCACAGGTCGCGCTTGGCAGGATCGTCCTCTTCCGTGAAGTCAACCGGCGAGATCGGCCCCTCAAGAATACGTATAATATCTCCCGACGTAATCTGCTCGGGATCCTTCGATAGAATATAGCCGCCGTACGCGCCGCGAATACTTTTCACGAGCCCTGCGTTGCGCAGCGGAGCGACGAGCTGCTCCAAGTAGTGCTCGGATAAATGATTGCGTTCCGCAATGCTCTTCAGCGAGATAGGCCCTTCGCCGAACTTAGCTGCCAGCTCCATCATAATAGTTAAGCCATAACGGCCCTTCGTTGAAATTTTCAATGTAGGCACCCCTTTAAATTCATCATATTTTGTTGTTGCATTCATCGTTGATCATGTTGCTCTCTAATTCACTGTATTCCCATATCACTTCTATGTTAACATATCCCCCGCTTGCCATGTGCAAAAAGGTTGTCATCTTCATGAAAAACTTTTGCGTCTATGTTACAATAGACGTGATTTTCACGAAATGACAAGCAAGGCGGTGTTTCACCTATGACAAAACCAATCAGCTCCACAAGAGTTGTCGTCGGCATGTCCGGAGGCGTCGATTCCTCCGTTACGGCGCTGCTGCTCAAGCAAGCAGGCTATGACGTAGTCGGCATATTCATGAAGAACTGGGACGATACCGACGAGTTCGGCCATTGTACGGCCGAAGAGGACTCGGAGGACGTTCGCCGTGTCTGCGATCAGATCGGCATCCCTTATTATACCGTTAATTTCGAGAAGCAATATTTCGATAAAGTGTTCACTTATTTCTTGGATGAATACAAACGGGGCCGCACGCCTAATCCGGACGTCATGTGCAATCGCGAAATTAAGTTCGGTGACTTCCTGCAACGCGCGCTTGAGCTCGGAGCGGATTACTTGGCGACTGGCCACTATGCGCGTGTTGAGCGCGATGCGGGCGGCGTAACGAAGCTGCTTCGCGGCGTCGATTCGAATAAGGATCAGACCTACTTCCTTAGCTCGCTTAATCAGCGCCAGCTGGAGAAGGCCATGTTCCCGATCGGCCATCTGCCGAAACCCGAAGTTCGCCGAATTGCCGAAGAGGCCGGGTTGTATACGGCGAAGAAGAAGGACAGCACCGGCGTTTGCTTCATCGGCGAGCGCAATTTCAAGGAATTTCTAAGCGGCTACTTGCCTGCCCGCTCCGGTGATATGATCGATATTCGCAGCGGCGAGAAGAAAGGCCGTCACGACGGCCTTATGTATTACACGCTTGGCCAGCGACAAGGTCTTGGCATCGGCGGATCCGGCACGGGCGAGCCATGGTTCGTTGCGGACAAAGATTTGGAGAGCAACGTTTTGTACGTCGTTCAAGGCGAGCAGCATGCCAGCCTATACTCGCACAGCTTGTCCGCGAGCGGTTTTAACTGGATCGCGCCAACGTTGCCTGATGCTCCGTTCCACTGCACGGCCAAGTTCCGCTACCGCCAGCAAGACCAAGGCGTAACGGTTACGATGCGTGCGGACGGCACTGCCGACATCGTGTTCGACAAGCCGCAAAAGGCAGTCACGCCTGGCCAAGCCGTCGTTCTCTATGACGGCGACGTATGCCTCGGCGGGGGCACGATCGACGTCGTCCACAAGGTCGACGCAGCAGCCTTCGAAGCTCAGCTTCAAGCCAAATAAAGCACAATAAGAAGGGATGCCCTAAAATTATTCAGGGCATCCCTTCTTAATTGTAAAGCTGCGGCTAATCCCATGCGTCTCATCCCTGTACACTCTGCCCAAACACAAATACAAATACAAATACATTACGGACTCAGAAGGAGCTAATTACTCGCATCACGTAACATTGGTCATATTGCGGACTCTAGAAACCCTTACAGCATAAAACTCGAGTTTTATTATCATTTCTGTCAAGTTAGCGACTCCCGTGTCCTTAACGAGCTCCTTTATCACTGAAAAGCTCAATTAGCGTCCCTATGGTCCGTAACAAACCACTCTCACCCTACCTTGCCGTTAGCCAAACCGGCTGGAGCTTCCGCTATCGTCGCCCTTATCCCAGTCATCCTTGCGCACGTTAATGCGGGATACGCGCAAATGATCGGTTTCCTCGATGATGAAGGTGAACCCGCCGGGATAATGCACCCGTTGATCGCGCTTAGGGGGAATATCGATCTGCGAATAGATCCATCCTCCGATCGTATCGAAATCATCCGTATCAATATCCAGTCCGAAGTAGCTGTTAACCGCTTCAATTAACATGAGTCCGTTAATGGAGTAGGAAGCATCATCCCGCTTCTCAATATCGGCCCGCTCCTCGTCGAACTCATCCTGGATTTCCCCGACAATCTCCTCCATAATATCTTCGAGCGTAACAAGCCCCGATGTGCCTCCGTACTCATCGATCAGGATCGCGATTTGCGTCTTTTTTTTCTGCATTAGCTTCAGCAGCATGCTAATTTGCATGGACTCCGGCACGGACGTAATCGGCCTCGTAATTTGAGCAATATCGGTGATGCTATGCGCCGTGTCCTTCAGCAAATCCTTAATATGAATAAAGCCGATAATATTGTCTTTATCGTTCTCGCACACCGGATACCGCGTCAGCATCTGCTCCAGCGCGATTCGTTTGTTCTCGTCTATCGTTAGCGCCGTGTTCAAACAGATCATCTCGGTGCGGGGAATCATAATCTCGCGCGCGTTCGTTTCCGTGAAATCAAATATATTATCAACAAGCGTCAGCTCTGTATTATCGATGAGTCCTCTCTTGTGGCTTTCCTTCATCAGAATACGTATTTCTTCCTCTGTATGCGCAGCATCCTTCTCCGTTGCCGGCTCGATGCCGATCGCTTTAAGCAACTGATTAGCCGTGCCGTTCAACAGCCATATTAAGGGATACATCAGCTTGTGAAAAAAAACGAGCGGTGTCGCCGTCAGCAGCGTTACCGTCTCGGATTTCCGAATGGCGACCGTCTTAGGAGCAAGTTCCCCAAGCACGATATGCAAAACCGTAATAAAACTAAATGCAATAATGAACGAGACGATGTGGATGAACGCATCGTTCTGAAAGCCGACCTGAGCGAACCAGGGGGCAAGCAGGCTGGCGACGGCAGGCTCACCAACCCATCCGAGACCAAGCGATGCAAGCGTAATACCTAGCTGGCAAGCGGACAGGTAGGCGTCTAAGTTGTTCGTCATGCGCGAGGCCAGCTTCGCGCGCGCGTGTCCCTCGGAGATCAGCGCGTCGATACGGCTTCCCCGTACCTTCACCATCGCAAATTCGGCAGCGACAAAAAAACCGTTCATAAACACCAAAACGACAATGAGCGTTAAAGACAATCCGAGCGGTAGAGGTTCACCCAATCGGTTCCTGCCACTCGCTTAGGCACAGCCTGCGGCGATGACAGGCGCACCTCCTTTGTTAGACAAAGATTCGGCAATCTTTGTGTATTGTGTAATGAAGTATATTCGCCGTAAGCCCGCCAACATGCATACCTTAAGCCCGTTCGGACATAAATTTGTCATAATGCTGAGACGAATAAGCCATTTATTTTCAAGCTAACGCAAACGTTAATCTGATATAATTCAATCAGCTTCTGTATACGACCCATCTATACCATACTATCTTTCAGGAGGATTACCGTGAAAAAAATACTGTTACTGTTGCTCGCAGCACTCTGGCTCGTACCGGGGGTTGCATCCGCCCATTCCAAACTTGAAACGGCAGTACCCGAGAAAGATTCTACTGTTGCCGTGTCGCCGCAGAGCATCGAGCTCTCCTATAATACGAAGATCGAGGACCTGAGCAATCTGAAGTTGTTCAATGCTGCCGGTGAACAGGTTGCGACCGATAAGACCGTTGTTGACGGCAAGACGATGAGCGCTGCGGTTCCAAGCGCCTTGCAGAATGGTATCTACACCGTCAAATGGACAATCATCGGAACGGACGGACACTCCGTAGAAGGCGAATATGCATTCACCGTGCAAGCCGCTGAACCTACCGTCGCACCGGTTGCAACGGAAGAGCCGGCAGCAACGAACGCACCGACAACGGCGCCTACTGACACGCCTGCCGCTACTGACAATCCTGCAGAAACCGCAGCTCCCGACGCGAGCTCAAGCGATGAGGACAGCTCTGGCATCAGCGGAACGACTACCGCAGTAATCGTCATTGGCGCAATCATCGTAATTGCAGCTGTAGTATTACTTGCTCGGAGGCGCAAATAGATGACTTACATTAGCGAAAGCTTACTGTACATTTGCTTTGCGCTATTGACAGGCGGCTTCCTGCTCCGGATTATTCCGGAGCAGAGAAGGCCTGATGTCCGAGTACCGAACTGGCTGCTCGTTGTATGCACCATCGCTATCCCTCTGCTCTCCTATGTTCCTATACATAATAACGCCATCATTTATGTTCGGGACTTCGATATGTCTTACGGCTCTATTTTGAAAAGTATTTTGCTCGACTTTAACATCGGCAAGGCGTGGATTTGGACCGTTGTCGGCTCAGCCGGTCTCCTCTGTCTGCTCGGCATCAAAGCGTTCAACACAGACAAGCATATGCCGAAGGTCGCTTTGTTCATCACCCTTCTGCTTATCGTTTGGCTCGGATATGCAGGGCATGCCTCATCGTTGTACGGGTTTAAAGGGCTCGTCGTCCATTCGGCGCACTTCCTGGCAGTCAGCATATGGATCGGCATATTGTTCGTCGTAAGCTGGTTCTCGGTCAACAATGACAACTGGAAAGCGTTCCTCGGCTGGTTCTCGCCTGTTGCGATCGGCGCCGTCCTCGTTGCGATCGGCGCAGGCATTATGTTAATGACATTTACAACGCCTGAATATGTGAACGCTTGGATGCTGCCCTACGGCCAGATTCTTCTTATTAAGCACTTGCTCATACTGCCGCTTCTCCTCTTCGCCTTCACGAACGGGTTCGTATACAAGAAGGATGCCGCACGCGACGCATCATTTAATCCGCGAAGATGGCTGAAGGCAGAAAGTATCGTAGCGCTTCTCGTGCTGATTGCAACTGCTGTTCTAGGTCAACAAGCGCCGCCGCATACGGTGAAGGAAACGCTGCAGTCCGTGTCGCCGTCGCCATTGTTCACCGGCTTGTATCAAGGCAGCTTTAGTCCGGATATTTCGATTGCGTTCAAGCCCGGCCTCGAGAGCATTCTGATGTTTGCAGCCGCTCTCTTAATGGCAGGCGGACTCATTTGGATGTATCGCGCGAACCGCCTGATGCCCGCATTTCTGATGGGGCTTCTTGTAGCGGCGTTCGGGTATTTTGGCCTCATGTTCTCGATTGTTTAAACTCCAAGGTGAAACGGCTAACGCCGTCCTCTGGCGGCGAGGTGCGTTTCATTCCGGAGAAATATAAGCATAGTATAATCACCCCATTTTATACTTTCTTATATTTTAAAAAAGGCAGTTCCCGCTGGCAGCATAATTGCCAACACGGGATCTGCCTTTTCATTTTAATAATTCATCAATGCCGAACCCTTTCTTTCTCCCGCCTAGCGAAGCGACCGTGTCTATGACAAGCTGTTCATCCTTGGCGATACTCTCCAGCAAGGGTGCTGTACCGTAAGCTTTGCGGCTGAACGCACCTAGCCAACTGATATGTTCGATGCTCATATGAGCCGTAAGCAGCTCGGCTGCATCGTGAACGTTGCTTGTCACCCATTCCTCGTAAACTCCGATTTCCGCTAATACGAGGTCGAATAACGCCTCTCTTCCCTCCATGCTCTCTTGTGTGGACACTAAAATATCGCGCTTCGCCGCCGAAGCAGAGCCATCTGCAATGACTCGCAAGCCAAGAGCTTCGATCTCGCTCCGTTCAGGCTCGCCGATCACCCAAGCGTCCGCCTTCCCTTCCACGAAGGAGGGTTCTATTTCCGTTGGACTGAGCTCTACGGACTTCACATCCTTCTGCTCCAGCTGTACGCCCGCAAGGACTTGAAGCAGCAGCAAGTGCTCATTCGAATAAGCGGTGTAGCCTATCTTCTTGCCCTTCAGATCATCCGCCGAATAGATGTCGGAGTCCAGCGGCACGGCAACGGCATAGGCGGTCGGATTCGCTGGCTCGGCAGCCAAATAAACAACCGACGAACCTTCCTTATACAAGAAAGCGGGAGTCGCATCGCCTACCGAGCCGATATCGACACGCCCCGCCTCAATCGCTTCATACAAAGCCGCATCGTTATCATACGACGTCCATTCCAGAACAATCGATTGCAAAGCAAGCTTAGCCTCAAGCTTGCCTTGCTCCTTAAGTCCGATAAAGATGCTGTTGCCGCTGTAACCGAATTTCAGCTTGCCGGCTTCGACCGGCAGCCGGATCGATTGCTCAGCAGATGGCCCGGCTGTAAGTTGCTGCCGAGCACAGCCAATCAGCAGCGACATAGCCGCCAGCAGGAGTAGCCAAGCTATGCCGCCCTGCAACCTAATCATACCGACTGCCTCCTATAGCTAGGCATTGTTCGCCAGACCTTTCCGCCAGCGTGTGAACCGCGCCTCGATCAATGCGAGCACATAATTGAGCAGCAAACCTACTACCGCAAGCAAAATAATGCCTGCGTACATATCCGGAATTTGGAATATTTCCTGCGAGTTGAGAATATAGAAGCCAAGCCCCGCCGAGGAGCCGATCATTTCAGCGGCTACCAATGCCGTGATGCAATAAGCCCCCCCTAAGCGAATGCCCGTAAAAATACTGGGAGCGGCCGCCGGCAAAATTACCCGGAAGAAAATGAACAGCTGCGAGCCGCCCATAGACTTTGCCGAATCGATAAGCAGCTTCTCGACATGCTTGACGCCGCTCACGGTATTGAGCAGAATCGGCCAGAACGATGCCCAAAAAATGATAGCCGTTTTGGATGATTCGCCGATACCGAGAAATAGAATGAATACCGGGAACAAGGCGAATGCCGATACCTGCCTTGCCAACTGCAGCAACGGATCCAGAATCGTTTCGAACCGCTTGAACCAGCCCAGCAGCAACCCGAGCAGCGTACCGGATGCAATCGCGAGGAGCAAGCCGGATAAGGATCTGCGCAAGCTTGCCGAGACATGCGTCCAAAGCTCTCCGTTCGAGATGAGCTTCCCAATAGAGATAACAACATCGGACGGCGGGCTTAAGTAGGCCGGGTTAACAATGCCGAGACGAGGCAGCAGCTCCCACACGACGAAGAACAATAGAATCGCCAAACTGCGATCGATCGTTTTTGAAAGCCATTTCGTGTTCAATTTCATATCATACTCCTTTCATTGGTTTAGTCGGATTTATATCAATATAGATACCTTTACGTAGTAGCATCGCTGCCATTCTCTTTGTCGGTGTCCGTTATAGCAGCCGTCTTCCCGGCAAATTCATTGAATTCATTCGTATATACGTCCTTGACCGTAATCTTACCCTTCGGAATTTTGTCGTACTCTTCCAAAATATCGATATAGTATTGAATCGGATCCTCCGTTACGACCAGGTCATCCACATAAGCAAAACGATCGATATATTTCACATCTACGCCGAGCCGCTTCGCAATAATTCCTTTTGCTTCATCTGGATTTTCATTGACCCAATTCGCCGTTTTGGCAATTGCCGATACAAAATCCTTAACCGCCTGCGGATGTTCCTTCGCGAATTTGCCGTTTACGCTGTACGGGGCCATTCCGCCTAACCCGCCGTCAAGATCGTAGTCGCTCCATAGTTTGACCAGCTTCTCATTGTATTCCGCTTTGCCCGAGAACGGCGCATGGATAATGGCAAGATCGATTCCGCCTTGCTCCAGCGTCTGCTCCTGCTTATCGTCAGGTACGACGAGGAACTCAATTTTACTAATGTCGACTCCCTGCTCCTTGAACCATTTCTTCGATACGAATTCCGCGCAAGCTCCGAAGCTATTGAATCCAATCGTCTTGCCTTCCAAATCTTTAGGCGTCTTAATGCTGCCGTCGTCCCTTACGAAATACTTCATATGAGGTGCTTCTTGAAGCGTTTTGCCCCCTGCGGAGACGACTTTAATGTCAGCGCCGCTAGCAATTGCCGATATGACAAGCGGCACCATACGTGAGCCAAAATCGATGTCACCCGTGCCGACCAGTGGAATAATTTGCGGCGCAGCTATTTTGCCGACATACTTTGGTTTTGTTGTCGTTCCGTCGAAATAACCAAGCTCATCTGCCAAGTAAACGAGATCAAAGCCCGGATTGTCAGGATATTTGAATTCTACGATCTCCTTATTGTCCGTCGCTGCCCCGCTATTGCCGGTTGCAGCTGAATTTTCTTCTTTATTGCCGGCATTGCCGCATGCGCTGATCGATAATGCCAGCACGATGATGGCGGCCAGCTTTGTTAAATGTCCCTTTTTTGCTAATTTGTCGATTCTCATTTTTTTCGCTCCTCTTAAAATAGTCGTTAAGCGGTTATGCAATTCCTTTTCTTCTACGCAGCGTCAAAGACAAGGCGATCACTCCAGCGGCGAGCGCCGCAAGCGCGACATAGAAGGCGGAAGAGCTTAGCCATCCTTCATAATCCGAATTGGGCGGCGAGCTGGCTAGAACATGCCCCGAGCCCGAAGCATGGTGGCCGTCGCTGCCTGTTCCGGGAAGCACCTTCGTTATCGAAGCGGGAGTATCCGCCTCTGCGCCTCCGATCCATTCCACTACCGAACCGTCCGCATACGTCTGTAACGCTTTCCAGACAAGCTCCTTCGCATCATCCGCCACCTTGCCCTGGAGCTTGAATTCGCCGAACTCACCGTCCTTCAGACCTTCTCCTTCCGTCGTCCATACAATCGCCGTATGGTTACCGTCCGCATTCGTATCGAATCGGTAGCTCCATCCTGCTTGCGGCTGTACGCGGCTTATCGATACGCTGTCCGGGAACAACACTTCCACTTTCGTCGTCGCCGACTCCTGCTCCGTCGGAACTCTTACCGTAAACACCTCATAGGACCCCTGCGTCGTTTCCGCAGGAGATACCGTTACATGCGCCGAAGCCGTTCCGGCGAATAGCGTCAACCACAGTGCGGCGATAAATGCTATCGGTAATACTCTTCTCATAACCTCTCCCTCTCCTCCTGTTTATTGTTGACCGGGTTTCCTATCTTGCTTCGCTATAGAACACTTTCTCGGTCACGAATTCATCCGCGTCCGCGTTCAGAACGCGCACCTCAAGCTTCCATTTGCCGGGAAACGCGAGATAGTTCCCTTCTACGCTGTAATTAAAGTCGTAAAGACTTAACGGGCTTCCATTCGTTCGGACCTCTTTCAATGCGACATCGACCGGCGCAATATCCGGATTATCCTCGTAATGCAGCCGCAGCGTTACCTTTCTAAGCTCTTTCTCGCTGCCTCCTGCGGCTTGGCCGCCAACGGAAACATTGAATTGGTTGACAGATCCCGGCTCGTTAGGCGTAATAATAACGGCAATATGTACGCCCTTCACGTTCTCATGCCAGAATAGCGGACCTGTCGCGGCGAGCGGATTCAGGTACGTGAATATACCGGTTATGGCGATGATGGCCACGAACAATACGAGATCCACGCCCAACCACGCAAACAATCGGCCTCGCCTTCGCTTTCTGATTTGCGAGCGGATGAGTCCGCCTGTTGCAATCACGAGCAGCACAAGCCCGGCTTTGCCAAGCATCAACCTTCCCCACCAAGTATCGAGCAGATGCTTGAAGCCGTCCGTATACAAGATCGCAGTGGTGAGACCGCTGACGACAAGCAGAGCGATTGCTATAAGAGCGGTTTGCGAGAGCACGGGATAATACGATTCGGCATTACCGCTTCTCTTTCTTGTTCCGAACGCTACGAATGCAAGCAGTACGCCTGCCCATAGACTCGCCGCAACCAAATGCGCTACATCCAGCACGAATGTCACGATCGGAATTGCAAATCCCATGGCATGGCCATTCAAGCCTTTAGCAGCGAAAAGCAACAGCACCCAACCCGCATCGACGCCTTTCCGCCTGCCTAATATGAAATATCCAGCGACAGCGATAACCAAGGAAAGCATGTAAGAAATACCGATCGATGTACGGGTCAATATAGCAGTAAGGTCAGACGCTTCGAATCCCTCCGCCAAATTGCGGTAATCGCTCCAAGCAAGGAGCCCGTACGCCAGCAACAATACCGTTAGCAGAAGCTTTTGCCACAGCTTATACTTCCGACGGTTCTCATCGACGAGCCCTTTGGCGTATAGCTGCAAGCCAGCCCAGCCAGTTGCGGCAAGAAGAGCGAGATAATAGAAAGCTCTTATGGACCAATAACCTGCATTTTTCCCGATATCATGCTCTTCATGAAGACGCGCAGCCGAGGAATAACCGATATTGGCGTCCGTCATTGCTCCTACCGTGAATACATACGATGCTTTGATCGGATGACCGTCTGCCGACAGGAGACGGTAGGTGACGGTATAACCTCCGTCTTCCAGCCGCGGGAGCGCTAAAGTCAACGTTCTTCGATTCTTATCGATGACCGCCTCGGATTCCGTAACCGGGAGTCCTTGACGGTTATATACCTTTACCTCAAAGCCTGTATTCTCAATTCTTTCGTTAAACGATAGCGTAACTTCCGGCGGCGAAGCTTCCAGTCGGCTATCCGGTGCCGGTATTGCTCTCGTCAATGAGGAATGTGCGGATACAGACCCATAAGGGAATGCGAGAAGCGCCAATAACAGCAGCGTATACCCGGCCGCAATACGGTACCAACGTTGCCGGATGACTGGGATCATACGGATATACGCAAAGCCTTATCGAGCAGCGCTTGTTTGTCGTACTCGGTATACTGCCCTGCGTATGTACGTACGGGATCGCCCGCATAGAAGCGTTCATACAGCTCATGCCTGGCGCCCAGCTGGCTGCCTACCAGCTCCCAAGCCAGCTTAAGCAGTCTGACCCGCTCTTCCGCTCCACGGTCCGCTCCCCGGTAATAGGTTTGTAACTGGGTGCCAAGCGGACCTCTCAGCTCGGCAATGGTAGACGGCACTTGCAGCATCCCGGCGCCCGATAGCTGCTGCAGGATTTCCAGCGCTCTCGGATAATAACGATTGCCTAAGTTTTTGGCCGTCAAGATCGGTTGAAACGCAGGCTCCCACACGCCATGCGGGCTATAGATCGCATGATGCTCGGCGGATAAGAGAAGTGATCTGATCGACTCCAACTGGAAAAAAAGCTCGGCCAGCTTATCCTGAACATGCGCGAATCTCGTAATGCCTATCGATTCGGCAAGCTCGTTGCCGACTGTTGCCGTAAATTCCAGCTTGCTTACCAAACGAACGATGTTCTCGTGCAGACTGAGCGAAGATACCGTTCGATCGGAGCGGATTTTCCAGATCGCTTCAGGATCTTCCTTAATGAATACCCGTTCCCAAGGGATCAACGCATCTTCGAATACGAGCACGGCATCCATCTCATCGTAATGCGCGCTGAGCGGATGATCCTCCCATTCATCTCGTTCCGAGGCAAACGATTCCCGACAAATAAGATGAACGCCCTCTTGATTGACAGGAATGGCGAACATGACGGCATATTGCTGCTCGTCGCCTGTTTTTTTGCTATGAGGGGAGACCATGATTTCATCCATATAAGGTCCGCCTGTAGCAATCATCTTCGCGCCCCTTACGATGATTCCGTCTTCCGTCTCACGCACGATGCGAACCGCAGTGTACAGATCGCCTAATTCCGACGCAAGCTTCGTCCTATCGATCTGCGGATCATGGCCAGCCGCTGTAAGAAGCAAGTCATTATCTCTTACGTAAGCGAAATAATCGGATATTTTTTGGGCAAATTGCGGTTGCTCGTCGCGGATCAGTCCTTTGGCAATATGCCAGCCGGTTAGCTGGGAGCGATAAAATCCGCCGACGCGGCTCATAACGCCGAATGTAGCATCCGACCATAGCTTGAAGGAATGGCTGCGACGAAATAAATCCTCCTTCTGCTCCGGTATGAGGAAGGCTAGATTCGCTCTAGCCCCGGTCTCGGCAATGAACGTTAATTGTTGCTCTACAGACGGGTCGTCTTGTAGATCCATAATGGCTGCCACCGATTCAATCGTCCCCCGAAAGGCGGGGGACGACCTTATATCCGGTACGATATTTCCGTTCAGCCATACCCTTCTTCCGTCATTCAATCTTTGTATATAGCGGTTTCCTGCCGTCATAGTCACTCACATCCTTCATCCGTCTTAGCCATGGTTCGCTGCCTTCTCGGGCAATAATTCAGCGGCAACCTGGTACGGCTGTCCTCCCCCATGTGCTCCTGCTATTGCTACAACGGTGTGTGCAGGCGCCGGCGCCTGCTTAACTCCAAGTTGGCCCAATGAATCGGATTTATCTACTTCATCCCTCAAGATCTCCCACGCTCTTTGGCGCAGCTTGACGAACGCCTCGGAATTGCGAATATCGGCCGGTCGCGGTCGCTCCAGCGGAATGTCGATCAACTCTTTAATTTTGCCGGGTCTTGCCGTCATGACCGCGACCCGATCGGCCAAGAAGATCGCCTCATCCAGACTGTGCGTGATGAACACGATCGTTTTTTTCTTCGAATCCCAAATACGCAGCAGCTCCGACTGAAGGATTTCCCTCGTTTGCGCGTCAAGCGCAGCGAAAGGCTCATCCATGAGCAGTACATCCGGCTCATAAGCGAGCGAACGGGCAATCGCTACACGCTGCTTCATCCCGCCGGACAGCTCATGCGGATAACGGTTCTCGAACGCTTGCAAGCCGACAAGCTGGATATATTCACGCGCGATTTCCTTCCGCTCTTTCGCTCGAACCCCTCGAATTTGCAGGCCTACCTCGACGTTCTGAAGCACCGTGCGCCATGGAAACAGCGCATACCCTTGGAACACGACGCCGTGCTTCTTGTCGACTCCGTTGATCGGCTTGCCGTCAACCTCGATATCTCCTTCCGTTTGGCGGGATAGCCCCGCCAATATATTCAAGAAAGTCGACTTGCCGCAGCCGCTCGGCCCGAGTATAGCAAGAAATTCTCCTTCTTTGACGTCTAGATCGAAGTCGTCGAGCACCGATATACTGTCTTTCTTTCCAGCCTCATTCAATGCTTTAAACTGCATGCCAACCTTTCTCGCCGCTATCTTTACCGTCATAGCCGAGCCTCCTTTGGATTTGCTTTCGACCTTGCATCAATGCCGTGCCAGAATTGCTTATATCTTTCACGCAGCACCTGTACGGGATATTGTCTGAACAACTCTGACGACTGCACAATCGGATCTCCAAACGCATGCAGCTCATGCAGCTTGCGCTTAGCAGCCTCCGCGCTTCCCGAGAGCCGCCAAGCCAGCTGGAGGATCGTTGGCTTCTCCCCCTCGTTCCTTTGCCGCAAGAGATGCTGGTCACGCAAAAATATGCCGGCTCCTATCCGTTGCAACACTTGCACGGCATGAGCATAATAGAGGCCGCCTGCTTTGCGAGCTGCTTCCAGCGGAACACTCGAAGGCAGAACGATTCCGGTTAAGCCGGCATCCACCCCGATCTCCGCAGCATGGATCAGCGCCTTTAACGTCTCCACATTTTGAATAACCTCGCCTAGGTCGCCTTGAATATGCAGTTCCTTGACCTCGCCTGTCAGCTCCGCCAGAGCGAATGCCGTGCCCGTAACAAGCTCCAGCGCATCAAGCTGTCTCGATACCCATTGGTAGTCGGCGATCGCTTTGACTTGGTGATGACCAAGCAGACTGCGAAGCTCCGGAGCATCGTTATCGTGCAATATTCTCTCCTTCGGTATCACTACATGTTCGTACGACACCTGAACACCTGCGTTCAGGCTCTCTGCCTGGACTCCATACGGTCTGAGTTCTAATCCGGCAGATTGAACGGGAATAAGAACCGCCGAAGCAGGCGCTGCTTTCCCTTGTTCACGAATGAACACCAGTAATTCGTCCGCGAACAGCGTATCGGAGTCAAAGGTCTGCTCGCCATGCAAAATTATACCTTCCTTCGTATACTGAACAATCGGCAGATCCGCGTTTTTTCTAACTATTGGCTGGAATGAAGTCGTGATGATCGCCCGCTGCTTTAAGCTTTGCTGGAACAGTGCCGCCAATCGTCCTTTAGCTGCTGGCGGATTCACCGAAGATAGCAAGGATACATGTCCGTACCACCCCGCAAGCAAGGAATGCGCGTAATCAGCCCAACCGTTTCCGAATACGGAACCGCCATCGGATAAGCTGTAATATCCGGTTCTCTTGCGCCTCAGATCATCTAGTGAACTCGGCAGCAGGTAGGCCTGCTCCCTAAGCGGATGCTCCGCATTGTCCGTTACATGCGCGACTTTCGTCCATTCACGGCCATAGGCTGCATGCTCCTCCGCAGCGCCGATGAGCTTCTCGTCCAGTCGAATGGAACGCCGGCTTGTCGTTGCGATTGTCTCCTGACTTTTGTTCATCGTCATCTTTCTCCTCCTACCTCCTCACGGAATGAAAAGAGGCCTCATCTGCCCTATTAGGGGAGACAAGACCTCCGGTTGACCGGTCGGTTTCGATTGTGCTCTCGAATGATGCTTGAACAACAGCGGGATGCGGAGGTCTTCTGAGTCCTAAATTTCCCCTTAACGTCGTTCCTTCGTATTCGGTACGGAATAGCCCTCTGCGCTGCAGCTCAGGTACAACGAGCCGGGTGAAATCCTCTAAGCCGCCTGGCAAATAAGGAGGCATAACATTAAAGCCGTCCGCTGCGCCGTTAACGAACCATTCCTCCAATTGATCGGCAATCTGGACAGGCGTGCCAAGAATTTCGCGATGTCCTCTAGCTCCTGCGATTCGTTGATACAATTGTCGAATCGTTAAGCCCTCTCGTTCCGCCAAATCCTTCAGCAGCGTGAAGCGGCTTTTCCCTCCGTTAATTTGCTCGAGCTCGGGAAGATCCGGCAACGGGCCGTCAACAGGGTACGGACTTAGATCCACGCTAATCAGATTGGAGAGCAAGCTTACCCCGGCCTCCAAAGGAATCAGCTGCTCCAATCGGGCTTTCTTCTCTTTCGCTTCTTCTTCCGTACGTCCGATGATCGGGAATACCCCCGGCATGATGAGCAGCTCATCCGGCGAACGACCGTATTTGCTTAGCCGTCCCTTCACATCCGAATAGAATGCTTGCGCCTCTTCTAGCGTCTGCCAGGCGGTAAAGATAACCTCTGCCGTTCTCGCCGCAATCTCCTTGCCGGGCTCGGAAGCACCTGCTTGCACAATGACCGGATACCCTTGTACGGGTCTGGCCACGTTGAGCGGACCGCGAACGGAGAACCACTCCCCTTTATGGTGAAGCGTATGCAGCTTGCTTCTATCGGCGAATACCGCGTTATCCTTGTCATAGACGAATGCATCGTCTTCCCAGCTGTCCCATAAGCCCTTCACCACATCAAGAAACTCTTGCGCGCGCTCGTAACGAAGCGAATGGAGCAAATGGTCATCCTTGTTGAAGTTTTTCGCTTCGGCTGGATTTCCCGATGTAACCACATTCCAGGCTGCCCGGCCATCGCTAAGATGATCGAGCGATGCGAATTTGCGGGCGACGTGAAACGGCTCATTGTATGTGGTCGATACCGTCCCGACCAGACCGACATGCTCGGTTACCGAGGATAACGCGGACAATAGCGTAATCGGTTCCGGCCGCACCGTAACGGTCTGAGTAACCGCTTCTGGATACGTTTCAGATACCGCATAACCGTCAGCGAGAAATAACAAGTCGAATTTGCCTTGCTCCGCGATTTGGGCCAGCTTTTTGTAAAACTTGAAATTCAACACTTCCGAAGCTTCCGTATCCGGGTATCTCCAAGCCGCTACATGATGGCCGGGCGTCATTAAGAAAGCGCCTAGCTTGATTTGCCTGTTTGCCTTGCTCATTGGTCTGCCTCCTCGTTCAATTGCGATAATAAAATAAAAAAACCGAAGACGCGCTATCTGATTAGATAGGGTCTCCGGTTAACCGGTATACCGTTTATTCCTAGTGGATTAGTATGCTTTGAATGGTATCATATAAAATTTCCAGCGTCAATCGGAATTTCCAAAATTTTATTGCGACGATTTTCGATGATTCTGGTTTTGCTGTATTTTGTTTTCCGTGCCTTGGTCGGTAGCTTTATAGAAAGCAGCTCCGTGCAAAGCGTCGGGCAAGTACTGCTGCTTCACGTAATGGTTCGGGTAATCATGCGGATACTTGTACCCTTCATGCCCGAGCTGCTGTGCGCCCTTATAATGCGTATCGCGCAGATGCAGCGGCACTTCGGCATTGCCCGCCCGCTCGATCGCTGCGGTTGCATTGCCGATGGCGATCGCCGTGGCGTTCGACTTCGGACTCTCGACCGCGAATAGAATCGCCTGCGAGATATTGTACTTCGCCTCCGGCCAGCCGATCTTGTGATAGGCGTCCATCGCCGTCACTGCCTGAATCATCGCCTGCGGGTTGGCAAGACCAATGTCCTCGCTGCACGCGACGATAAGCCGCCGAATGAACGTCATCGGATCCATGCCCAGCTTCTCGACCGCGTACAAGAACCAGAACAGCGCGGCATCGCTAGAACCCCGTACGCTCTTGTGAAACGCCGACAGCACGTCATACTGCGTAGACATGTCGGCGCGTATGGACGGCTTGCGCACCGACTCCTGCGCAACCTCCAGCGTAATGCGCACCGAGCCGTCGGGCTCGGAAGGCGTCGTCACCGCCGCCAGCTCAAGCGCATTGAGCGCCCGGCGAATATCGCCGCCGGCCATCGAAGCGATATGCTGCAGCGCTTCCTCGTCGGCATGCAGCGTCATGAAGCCGAGACCGCGCTCGCGATCCACGAGCGCCCGGCGCATCGCCTCGTACGCATGCTCCTCGCCCAGCGGCTCCAATTGAAACAGCGTCGAGCGCGACAGCAAAGCGCCGTTCACATGATGGAACGGATTTTCCGTCGTCGCCCCTATGAAAATAATAATGCCCTGCTCCACCGCAGGCAGCAGCGCATCCTGACGCGATGTATTGAACCGATGCACCTCGTCCAGAAACAGGATCGTCTTCTTGCCGTACATCGATTTGCTCACGCGTGCACGGTCGATAACCTCCCGCACATCCTTCACCGACGCATCGACCGCGTTCAGCTTAACGAAATCCCCTGCCGTCTTCAGCGATATAATATGAGCCAGCGTCGTCTTGCCGCATCCCGGCGGACCGTATAAGAGGATCGATGACACTTGGTCGCCCTCAATCGCCCTGCGCAGCAGCTTGCCCGCTCCCACAATATGCTCTTGTCCAATATATTCATCCAGCGTCTGCGGACGCATTCGATCAGCCAGCAGCCTTGCCCTCGGCGCTTCTTCCTCTTGGTATGAAAATAAGTCCATGCTGTCCCTCTACCTTCTCCACCTATTAATCTGTTAACTCGATCATAGCATACAAGCACATTTGTTCGCCAGCGTTGCGGCAATCAGCCTATTCCGTATTTTGAAGTTATATTTGCTGCTTCATCAATAAGCACATGTGTCCTTACAGTGCAGCAGTTTCCCTTGTGACAACCGCAAAAAAAGGACCATTACTAAAGCGGTGCTAACCGCTCAAAGTAATGGTCCTTTCCTATATTACAGCTTGTCCGACGGACGCTTCAGGCGGCTGAATAACGAGCAGTGCCATCTCGGCGCTTAAGCGCAGCTTCTAGACGAGCTCCGCATTCATACCTTGATGCCTCCGGCCTCCAACATATCCTTAACCACAACGCTGACCATAATAAGCCCGGCAACTGGCGGAACGAAAGCGTTGCTTGCCGGCGGCTGCTGCGCTTTGCGAATTTCCGGCGCGTTCTCCGGCACGATTCGCTGCGTAACGTCTTCACGAGGCTTATTCGGCAGCTCGGACGAGAATACGACCTTAACGCCCTTCTTGATGCCGTCCTTGCGCAGCTTCGTGCGAACGACGCGCGCTATCGGATCGGTATGCGTCTTGGAGATGTCGACGACTTGGAACTTCGTCGGATCCATTTTGTTCGCAGCGCCCATGCTGGAGATGATCGGAATCTTCCGTTCCAGGCATTGCTTGATCAAGTGGATTTTGTACGAAATCGTATCCGAAGCGTCAACCACGTAATCAAGAGGATAAGCAAACAGTTGCTCATATGTCTCTTCCGTATAAAACATCCGCAGCGAGATCGCCTCGCATTCCGGATTAATAAGCTTAATGCGGTCGCGCATCAGATCGGCCTTAGGCTCCCCGACCGTCGTCGTCAGTGCATGAATCTGCCGATTGATATTCGTAATATCGACAACGTCCTTGTCGATCAGAATAATGCGGCCGACGCCGGTACGAGCCAGCGCCTCCGCCGCGATCGAGCCGACGCCGCCGATGCCGAGCACGGCAACCGTGCTCCCCTTCATCAGCTCGAGTCCTTCAGGCCCTATAGCCAGCTCCGTACGTGAAAATTGATGAAGCATTCAGCTGCCGCCTCCTTTGCTAATCTTCGTCTATTATTCGCCTTGTTCCTTGGCCGCGCCGGCAGTTGCCGCAACCGGCTTAGGCTTAAGCACGGTACGGATATGAAGCTGCTCAAGCTGCGACAATTCCACCTCGGAAGGCGCATCGCAGAGCAGGTCCGTTGCGCTTGCCGTCTTAGGGAAGGCAATCGTTTCACGCAGGTTCGTGCGTCCGGCAAGCAGCATGATGAGACGGTCGAAGCCGAAGGCAATGCCGCCGTGCGGAGGCGTTCCGTACTCGAATGCGTCAAGCAAGAAGCCGAATTTCTCTTGCGCTTCTTCCATTGTGAAACCAAGCGCTTTGAACATTTGCTCTTGCACTTCGCGTTTGTAGATACGCATCGAGCCGCCGCCTACTTCGTAGCCGTTCAGAACAAGATCATACGCTTGCGCGCGGATTTGTCCCGGATCGGTATCGAAGAAATGGAGGTCATCTTCGTTCGGACGCGTGAACGGGTGATGTTCTGCAACATAACGTTTCGCTTCCTCATCATAGCCAAGCAGCGGGAAGTCAACGACCCATGCGAATTTGAACTGCGACTCGTCGATCAGACCGAGGTCACGGCCGAGCTTCAGGCGCAGGTTGCCAAGCACGTCGGCAACGACTTTTTTCTTGTCGGCGGAGAAGGTAAGCAAGTCTCCTTCTTCGACTTGAAGACGCTCTGTCAATGCCGCGATTTCTTCAGGCTTCAAGAACTTCACGATCGGACCGCGCCACTCGCCGTCCTTCACCGTGATCCAAGCAAGACCTTTGCCGCCGTAGCGTGCCGCGAACGGTTGCAGGTCGTCAAGCTCCTTGCGGCTCCAGCTCGCGCAGCCCTTCGCGTTCAAAGCTTTGACAACGCCGCCGCCAGCAGCAACGCTTGCGAACACTTTCACTTCGCTCGTCGATACGATGTCCGTAATGTCTTGAATTTCCAGGCCGAAACGAAGATCAGGCTTGTCGGAGCCGTATTTGTTCATCGCGTCCGCATAAGTGATGCGTTGGAACGGAAGCGCCAGCTCGACGCCAATCGTCTCGCGAAGCAGCTTAGCAGCAAGCTGTTCCATAAGAGCTAGCAATTGATCCTGCGACAGGAACGACGTCTCGATGTCGACTTGCGTGAATTCCGGTTGACGGTCAGCGCGAAGATCCTCATCGCGGAAGCAACGTGCGATTTGGTAGTAGCGCTCAATGCCGCCGACCATCAGCAATTGCTTGAAAATTTGCGGCGATTGCGGAAGCGCGAAAAACTCGCCTTCATGCACACGGCTTGGTACCAAGTAATCGCGAGCGCCTTCCGGCGTGCTCTTCGTCAAGATTGGCGTTTCAATGTCGATGAAGCCTTCTCCGTCAAGGAAATCGCGGAAAATCTTAGCCGATTTCGAGCGAAGCAGCAATGTTTTTTGCATTTCCGGACGACGCAGGTCCAGGTAACGGTATTTCAGACGAAGCGATTCGTCTACTTCAACGCCATCCTCGATTGGGAATGGAGGTGTTTTCGCTGCGTTCAATACTTCGATTTTCGTTACGCGGATCTCAATCTCGCCTGTTGCCAGGTTTGCGTTGTACGTTTCTGGATCGCGTTCTACGACTTGGCCTTCTACGGCAAGTACGAATTCGTTGCGGGCACGGTCGGCAATAGCGAGCGCGTCACCGGAGAAATCAGGGTTGAATACCGTTTGAACGATACCCGTACGGTCGCGAAGATCGATAAATAATACGCCGCCAAGGTCGCGACGACGTTGTACCCAGCCGTTCAAGATTACCGATTGGCCTACGTCGGCTTTCGTCAAGCTGCCGCAGTTATGCGTTTTTAACATCATAGTCATAATGTTCATGCTCCTCTTCTAATGGGTGATAAATTCATTCCATCGTTCGTCTATTTAACTGTTGCTTGAACCCAATATTTCGTCGGCAAGCTTATCCAGCGCGACTTGGCGCTGCTCGCCATTGGCCATATCCTTCAGCGCAATCTCGCCGCGTGCAAGCTCGTCGTCGCCAAGGATAGCTGTAAACTTCGCTTGCAGACGGTCAGCGGACTTCATCTGCGCCTTCATCTTGCGGCCGAGGTAATCGCGCTCCGCGCGTACGCCGCGCTGCCGCAATTGATAGACAAGCTTCGTTACCTCGCGCTCGGACGCTTCGCCCAACGCTACGAGATATACATCCACCTCATTCAGCGTAGGCAGCTCCGTTGCCTGATGCTCGAGCAGCATGATCGTCCGCTCAAGTCCAAGACCGAGGCCGACGCCCGGTTGATCGGGACCGCCGATCTCTGCGACAAGACCGTTATAACGGCCGCCGCCGCCGATCGTATCGATTGCGCCGATGCCTTCCGACTTGTATTCGAAAGCGGTATGCGTGTAATAATCGAGACCGCGGACGAGCCTGTGATTAATCTCGAACGGGATGCCCATGTCGCTAAGATACATTTTCACTTTGTCAAAATGGTTGCTGCATTCCTCGTCCAAGCTGTCCAGAATCGACGGCGCGTCCGTGAAGTGCTGCTGATCCACTTTGCAGTCAAGCACGCGCAGCGGATTGCGATCCATGCGCGACTGGCAGTCCTTGCAAAGCAGCTCCCGCTTCGGCTCCAGGAAAGCAAGAAGACGCTCACGGAATACCGCTCTAACGGCTGGCGTACCGACCGAGTTGATCTCGACGCGGACGCCTTTCAGACCGACCTCGGTGTAGAACGTGTAGCCAAGCGCAATTACCTCTGCATCAATAGCCGGATCTACCGACCCAAGCGCCTCGATGCCGAATTGATGAAACTGGCGGTAACGCCCCGCTTGCTGGCGCTCGTAGCGGAACATCGGCCCCACATAATAGAGCTTCGTTACGTCCGGCTCGCCATACAGCTTATTCTCCACATAGGAGCGGACAACGCCCGCCGTCCCTTCCGGGCGCAGCGTGACGCTTCTGTTGCCGCGATCGGTGAACGTGTACATCTCTTTCTCCACGATATCCGTCGTCTCGCCGACGCCACGCTGGAACAGCTCCGTCGATTCGAAGATCGGCGTTCTTATTTCGCGAAAATTATACCGGCGGCAAATATCGCGGGCCTTCTGCTCCGCGTACTGCCATTTCTCCACCACGCCCGGCAAAATATCCTGCGTTCCCGGAGATTTTTGAAATGCCATCGTAAAGCCCCCTGCCATTGTTAGTCATTTGACTTCTCATTTGAACACAAAAAAACTCCCGCCCTAACGGCTTGCGCCGAAAGGGACGAGAGTGTATCTCCCGTGGTACCACCCACATTCCGAGCCGCTTCCTAATGGAAGGTGACTCGCTTCAAAACGGTTAACGTCCGTTAGCCGCAGCCAGCTACTTCTACGTAAGGACAAGCTTGATAGCTTGCGCACTACGAGGTTCGCCGTCTGTTCTCCGGGAGGTCTGTTCATTCAATCGTTATAAGGACGCTTGCAGCCAAGTGGCGCCCCTCTCTGGGTATACGAGAAGAATTACTTTTTCCCATCAACAAATCCAATTTAGTTATACTGAGGACTTATTTTACCTGCCGCGACGTGTAAAGTCAAGCGGCTCTTATCTATGCTGCCCATACAAAGAAAAAAACCTACAAACGAGTTGTAGGTCCAAAAGTAAAATATATTTTAAAAAAGGGGGTCGAGGTTTATTATAGGACAGCAGTGTTAAGAAAAAGTTAGAGATTGATTACAGTAATATTACAAATTCGTAAGCGTTTTTACGACGAACCTTTGCCACTGTAATCTATGCCTTGTCTAAACCATCTAGAAGTGAGGCAAATCTCATTATTACTGCTGCCATCCTCATTCAAATCGACCGCCTGCTGCGTTTCTCGCACAAACAGTGAGGCAAACCTTACTTCCCGTGAACCTAGCTTCATGGGTAATGAGATTTACCTCTCATCGAAGTTAAGGGTTGTCGCGCCGCGGATGCTGGGGAAATCCTGCCCACTCCTCGGCCGCCTCCACATCCTCTTCCAGCTCGGCCATCGCTCTCGCTTCCCGTCGATCCGGATGAAGCAGCCTTCTCATCGCGCGCTCTATCCCTTGTTCCTTGCGTGATTGATGCATAAGCGGTATCTTCCTCCAATTCGCATTTTAAAGCCGCCCGCCTTCGGCAAGCCGCCGTATCATGCTTATTGTTGCCCGCTCCTGCGCCATTTAAGCGCCGCTCTCCAAAATAAGCGTCACCGGTCCGGAATTAACTAGCTCCACATCCATCATCGCGCCGAAACGTCCAGTCTCCACCTTAAGCCCGCGTTCACGCAACGCAGCGTTGAACGCATCATACAGCGGCTCCGCTTGCTCCGGCCTAGCTGCTGCCATGAAGTTCGGACGCCGGCCCTTCCGGCAATCCCCATACAGTGTGAACTGCGATACGGACAGCAGCTTTCCGCCGATATCGGTTACGGCAAGATTCATTTTACCCGACTCGTCCTCGAAAATACGCAGTCCTGCCACTTTATCAGCCATCCATTTCACTTCGTCAATCGTATCCTCGTGCGTAATGCCTACCAGCAGCACGAGACCAAAGTCGATTGCTCCTACGGTCTCGCCATCAATAACGACCTTCGCTTCCTTGCTTCGTTGTACGACGACTCTCACTTCACTAATCCCCCAATATGTAAAACGCCAGCACACAAGCTTGTATGCTGACGCTCCTTCGTTTATTGCATCGTCCGTTGAACGGAATAGATGTCCTGCACTCGCTTAATGCGCTCGACCACGGATGACAGATGATCGATGTTGCGGATGAGCACCGTTATATGGATGAGCGACATTTTATTTTTGACCGAACGGCCTGTCACGGCGGATATATTCGTCTTGCTCTCGGATACCGCCTGCAGCACCTCGTTCAGCAGACCTCGGCGGTCATGACCGGTGATCTCGATGTCAACGCTGTAATTCGCGTCTGTCGATTCTTCCCACTCGACCTCGATCACGCGCTCCGCTTCTTCGCCGTCCATGCCGAACGGGATGTTCTGGCAGTCCATGCGGTGAACGGATACGCCTCGCCCGCGCGTTATATAGCCGACAATCGCGTCTCCCGGCACAGGATTGCAGCAGCGCGCGTAACGAACGAGCAGGTTATCGATACCTTTGACGGTAACGCCGTGATTCGGGCGAGGTTTCTTCGCACCCGGAGACTTAAGCTCCTTCGGCTCGCTTGTCAGCTCGATCAGATTCGCTTCTTCGGCTTCCTTGCGCATCTTCTCCGTCAGCTTCGTGCAGATCTGCGCTGCCGTTATGCCGCCAAAGCCGATGGCCGACATCATATCCTCAATATCGTTGAATGCGAACTTGCCGGCAGCATCCTGCAGCTTATCTTCGCTCAGCCACGCCGACGGCTCAAGACCAAGACGCTTAAGCTCGCGCTCCAGCAGATCGCGCCCCTTCGCCACGTTCTCCTCGCGCTTCTCCTTCTTGAACCATTGCCTGATCTTGCTTCTTGCATGGGAAGACTGAGCGATCTTTACCCAATCCTGGCTCGGTCCGTACGAATGCTTCGAGGTCAGAATTTCGACAATATCGCCAGTCTTAAGCTTATGATCGAGCGGTACGATTCTTCCGTTTACTTTCGCGCCAATCGTACGGTTTCCGACTTCCGTATGAATGCGGTAGGCGAAGTCGAGCGGAACGGAGCCCGCAGGCAGCTCGATGACTTCCCCGCTCGGCGTAAAGACGAATAATAAATCGGCGAAAAAGTCCATTTTGAGCGATTCCATAAATTCGGATGCGTCACGCGCTTCGTGTTGAAGCTCCAAAATTTCGCGGAACCACGTCATCTTATCCTCGAAGCTTCCGCCTGGTACAATCGAGCCTTCCTTGTAAGCCCAATGCGCCGCGATACCGTATTCGCTCGTCCGATGCATTTCCCATGTACGAATCTGTACTTCGGTCGGCTCTCCGTTAGGACCGATGACCGTCGTATGAAGCGATTGGTACATATTGGCCTTCGGCATAGCGATATAGTCCTTGAAGCGGCCCGGCATCGGCTTCCAAAGCGTATGAATGATGCCCAGCGTCGCATAACAGTCCTTGATATTGTCGACGATGATCCGAATAGCCATCAAATCGTAAATTTCGTTGAACTGTTTATTGCGGCTGGTCATTTTTTTGTAAATGCTGTACAGATGCTTCGGTCTGCCCGAAATATCGCCTTCAATACCCATTTCATCGAGCTTCTCGGTAATTCTTGAGATGACGTCCTCAATAAATTGCTCGCGTTCAGCCCGTTTCTTCTTCATCAAATTGGCGATGCGATAATATTGCTGCGGATTCAAATAACGAAGAGCGATGTCTTCCATTTCCCATTTGATCGCCGAAATACCAAGCCGGTGCGCGATTGGGCAGAAGATCTCGAGCGTCTCGTAAGCGATCCGCCGCTGCGCCTCCTCGGACTGGAATTTAAGCGTCCGCATATTATGAAGACGATCCGCCAATTTAATCAAGATGACGCGAATGTCCTGCGCCATGGCGACGAACATTTTACGATAATTTTCGTTCTGCTGCTCTTCTTTCGACTGGAAACGGATTTTCTCCAGCTTCGTAAGGCCGTCGACAAGCATCGCACAGGTTTCGCCAAATTTCGCGCGCACGGTCTGCAAATCAACGGTTGTATCTTCTACAACGTCATGAAGCAGCGCTGCGATAATCGACAGCACGTCCATCTGCATATCCACAAGGATATCTGCAACCGTAACCGGATGAAGGATATAGGGCTCTCCCGATTTTCGAACTTGTCCGTGATGGGCTTGTTCCGCGAAATCATAGGCTTCCTGAATGCGTATGAGGTCTTGCTCTTTCATATAGGCGGATGCCTTCTCAAGTAATTGCTCAATGCCCATGAAACTTCCCTTTCCAAGCGTAAACGGCTGAAGCTGAATATCAGCGGAAGCTCGTTTCGCGATGAAATTTATGCTGTGATGGCGATGCCTAAGGTCCAATCACCAATAAATTTAAAGCGTAAACGGCTGAAGCTGAATATCAGCGGAAGCTCGTTTCGCGATGAAATTTATGCTGTGAATATAATGTCGGTAATTCTATCGAAAGCGCAGATGACGACTGCCCATGCATTTTCCGAGTTTTCTAATATTATGCCTGTAACTACAGCATTGCGTCAACTGTTCAACCGTAAACAGCTGCCACTGCTAATTTTCTCTAATATTGGCAAAAACCGCCCTTCCCGCGTCCATAAGGCAGCGAGAGTGGCGGTTGATCCGCTGCGGGCAGCGGGTTGGTCGTTAGTTATAGGTCATCAGCGAGAATACATCAATGCTTTCAAGCTTCTCGCGTCCCGTTAAGTATGCAAGCTCGATCAAGAATGCAGCTCCCACAACTTCTCCGCCAAGCTGACGAATAAGGTTGATTGAAGTCGCAATTGTTCCGCCCGTCGCAAGCAGATCGTCAGCAATCAGAACACGCTGTCCCGGCTGAATCGAATCTTTATGCATAGCAAGTTGATCATTGCCGTACTCGAGGTCGTAGCTTGCCGTAATCGTCTCGCCCGGCAGCTTGCCGCTCTTGCGAATAGGGGCGAAGCCTACGCCTAGCGCAAGCGCAAGCGGAGCTCCTACCACGAAGCCGCGCGCTTCAGGACCTGCAACGATGTCGATCTTCATATCGGCAACGGCTTTGCGCATTTCTTCAATCGCTGCGCGATAAGCGCCGCCATCCTTAAGCAAAGTCGTAATATCCTTGAAGCGAATGCCTGGCTGCGGGAAATCATGGATGACCCTTATATAATCTTTAAAGTTGTATTCTATATTCGACACGAACCGTCAACCCTTTCTATTCCTTGTATCACTGTTCTATCCTAACATAATCTACGCTTTCTGCAACATGGCAATTTCTCGCGCATCCGTATAACGTTTTGAAGTGGATAAGTCCCGCTTGCTTGGAGACAATGCCGCGTTCATCAAGCCGTCTCGCCGTTCAATGAAAGCTAGCTCCTCGAAGACGTCGAGCATGAGCTCTATCGTCTCCAGGGGCATTTTATGCTGGCTTGCAAGCTTAGCGATCAAGCCGTCAAGCGGAACGCTGCCGAGCTTCTTAAGCTGTTGGTATATGATAATAAACTGCTCCCGTTCAGGGAACTGCTGCCTTTTCTCTCCGGCTTGGTAATGAAGATCCTGGAGTTGAAGCTGAGGCTTGCGTCTGCCGTTCCATTCATTGATCGATAGTTCCCCAATGATATCGATCGAACAGCCCGGATCCAACCCTTCCGATATCGGCCCCATGCTGAAGCCAATGGCATCAAGCAGCTTTCTGCCGCTTCCAAGGAGCAGCTTTAGATGCTTCGACTCTTTGCCTATCGTTCGTTTCTCTGCAAGCTCAACCGACTGGAACAACAGCCGCGGAGAAAGGTTGCCCATCCCGAACGGTTCAAGCTGAGCAAGCTGCGTGACTGTTTCTAACGATGCGTCATCCAGCTTGCATACAATATCGACTGCCGTCTTCGGTATCCAGTCCTCTTCGGTTAGCCATGCCTGTGCAAGCTCGCACAACTTCTGTTCGAAGGCTTCCAAATGATCACGATGCAGGCTCATGCCGGCGGCGGCCTGATGTCCGCCGTAATGATCGAGCCATTGCTCGCATTCCGTCAAAGCGGCGTGCAGATCATAACCTTCTATCGATCTGGCCGACCCTTTGCACATACCTGTCTGTTCATCGATACCGAGTATGATTACCGGTTTATAATTCCGTTCAAGCAGCTTCGAAGCTACGATGCCGATTACGCCGACATTCCAGCCTTCCCCTGCAAGCACAATGACCGATGGCGAAGGCTTGCCTGAATCTTCTGCCGCTGCACACTTCGCAAGCCACTGAAGCTCGGCGTCCTTTACCATTGATTCTACAATACGCTGGCGTTCCTTGTTTAAGCTGTCGAGACCCGATGCAGCTAATATAGCCGTATCGTAATCGGTCGTCGTTAATAGCTCAACGGCCCGCTTCGCATGATCGAGGCGTCCTGCCGCATTGATACGCGGCGCGATACCGAAGGCAACAGACGTTGATGTCATGACATCAAGCTCGATGCCGCAAGCCTCAGACAACGCTCGGAAGCCGACACCCGCATCGGAGCGTATCCGCTCCAAGCCATATTTGACGAAGATGCGATTCTCGTCGACTAGCGGCATTAAGTCCGCAATCGTGCCTAGGCTGACAATATCGGTCCATTCCAGCGGCGGGCGCTCCAATAGCGCCGTAGCAAGCTTGAACGCCACGCCGACGCCTGCAAGCCCTTTGAACGGATAACCGCAGCCCTGCTGCTTCGGATTAACGACCGCATACGCGTTCGGAATACGCTCGGGCGCCTCGTGATGATCGGTTACTACTACTTCTATACCGAGCTCCTTCGCGTATTCGACCTCTTCATAAGCGCTTATGCCGGTGTCGACCGTAACGATCAGCTTAACGCCTTCCTCGGCCGCCAGTGCGATTGCGGCGCGGTTCATACCGTACCCTTCCAATGCGCGATGCGGAATATAATAATCAAAATGATAGCCTAAATGACGAAATAAATAGATAAGCAACGATGTGCTTGAGACGCCGTCGGCATCGTAATCGCCGTATATGCGAATTTTGTCCCCGGCAGCTCCGGCAGCTCGTATGCGCTCCACCGCCTTGTCCATGCCTAGAAGCAAATACGGATCGTGAAGATGTTCTTCCCCTCCGTTGATAAAGCGCGTTGCCGCCTCAGGGCTGTTATGACCTCGCTGGACAAGCAGTCTCGCAACAAGAGACGGTACGCGAAGCGCCTCAGCTATAAGGCCCGCTTGGCGTTCGTCCTGCTCGCTCCATGGCGCGAGCTCCCATCTTGTCTTCCTATGGATCATTTAAAAGCTTCCCCCTTCCGCTGTCTGCTCACAGCCATTATTGCAGCAGCGTTGGCACCTGCTCCTGATTCGGATCATGATTCGATTTGTACGGATAACCTGGATCGTATGGCTCTACATATATAGATACATCAGTCAGATGCAAAAATCGTTTCATCAGCAGTTGCTTTACACGCTTAGCTATTTCCTGTCCTTCAAGTACGGTAATACGCGGATTGACGCTAATGACTACGTCAGCAACAACGTAATGTCCATGTTCCCTAGCGCGCAACGATTCAACCGTTACAACACCTTCCACCCGTTGAATGAGCTGCATAAGCTCATCCGGATCTTCTTCATGAGCCTCTTGCTTGGCGTCCTTCCGAGCGATTGCCTGTACCAATTGGAAGCCGTTGTACACGACAATAACGGCTATGACGAGCGCCGCTGCCGGGTCAAAATAATAAAGAGCAGAAATGTCCAGCGCCTTACCGGCCATTGCCGCACCAGCGCCGATAAAGGCCGCTAGCGAGCAATATAGACCGGAATGCCTCTCCTTCTGTGCTGAGAACAACTCTTTGAAAAGCCAGCCTGCAGCAATCGCCACAAGGGCGCTCCAGTGAGGCGCATCAACAACGCCCTCTACTAATTCGCGGATGGCGGATATACCAATCTCCAAACCGATAATGAGCAGCAGAACTGACATTAAAATCCGTGCTCCCGTACTCGAGCCGGACACTTGCTTATTCGTCGTTATCGTCTTCTTATTTTCCTTACGCAGACGATTGTCGCGCAGGCCTGACAGCGCGGCAAAAGCTCCCGCAGCCTCGGCGGCCGAACGGAATGCGTCAGCAAGCAACGCTTTGCTGCCCGACAGCCAGCCGACTACGCCTTTTATAATTGTAAGCAGCATGTGTCCCCATAAGCCGGACCATCCTTCGGCCTCTGCTTGTGCATATCGCTGTGCGGTTGACATGGCTCGTGCACCCTCCTAAAAGTTTTGCGAAGCAAAACTTACTTCGTAAGCATAAACTTATTCCTTCTACAGCCTCGTAAGCGAGGCGAGCGGCTAGGCTCGCTTGCGCAAACCTAACCGCTGCTTTGGATCATTATTATGGCGTTGTTGAAACTTTGACCGCTTTTTTCGTCTTCGGATCGCCTTTGAACATCAGCCACAACGGGCTAGCGATACAGATCGAAGAATACGCGCCGCTTGTCAGACCGATAATTTTCGCCAGGGCGAACAGTTTGATCGATTCGCTGCCGAAGATGAACAAGCTGAGAGCGACGACCAATACGGCAAGTACCGTATAAATGTTCCGAGCCATCGTCTGCCAAATGCTCGCGTTAACCATGTCCGCAAGCTGCTCGCGGGTCTTGAACTGACCGAAGCGAAGGTTTTCCCTAATCCGGTCAAAAATAACGATTTTGTCGTTGATCGAGTAACCGATTGTCGTTAACACCGCCGCGATAAACGGCAGATCGACTTCCAGACGGAAGATCGAGAATAGCGCGATAACGACGAATGCGTCATACAGGATCGCGATATTCGCCGCAAGCGCGAAGCGCCACTCGAAACGAATCATCACATAAATCATAATCGCGACGCTGGCGATCAGTATCGCCCAGATCGTCTTGATGCCTAGCTCTTGTGCCATATCGGGCGATACGACGTTGACCTCCGCCGATACATGCTCGCCGTATTTCTCCGTGAACAGCTTCTTGATTTCCGTAATCTTGTCTTGCGAAAGAACCTCGTCGAACCTTGCGGATACACGCTCGTTGCCCGCTCCGCCGACTGTCGGCGTAATGCCTTTAATACCCGCCTGCTCGATTACCGCTTTCGCTTCCGCTTGCGTCGTGCTCTTGCCAACGGATATATCCATATTCGTACCCGCTTTGAAATCAACCCCGAAGTTCAGATTGAAGATAAGCAGCGATAAAATACCCAATACAGTCAGCGCGATCGAGAATATAAAAAACTTATTCCGATTCTTAATAAAATCGAACCGAATCTTCGTATTATAGTTCACGAATCTCAGCCTCCTTCACGCCATAGTAGCTTGGTTTCGTAAACATATTGCTCTTAATTAACAGCATAATTAGGAAACGCGACAAGAAAATATTCGTAAGCATACTTACAAGAATACTGAAGATCATCGTAAGCGCGAAGCCGCGAATCGCTCCGTTGCCGATGTAATACAAGACGGCGCTCGCGATAATATTCGTAATGTTCGCGTCCATAATCGTACGGAACGAGTTTTTCGAACCGGCTTTAAGCGACGACAGCAAGCTCTTGCCGCTTCGAATCTCTTCTTTGATCCGCTCGTACATGATGATATTCGCATCGACGGCCATCCCTATCCCGAGAACGAAGGCCGCTATACCAGGCAAGGTTAACGTCGCATTCATCAAGTTAAACACGGCAACTAACAGCCATGTATACGTTATTACCGTAATACCAGCAACGACGCCCGGAATCCGGAACAAAATAACGAGGAACACGAGGATAATGGCCGTACCGATAATGCCTGCTGTAACTGTATCCTGAAGCGACTCTTGTCCAAGCTTCGCCCCAACGGATTGCGTATATTTTTCATTAAGCTGGAGCGGCAATGCGCCCAGATTGATTTTGTCGCGCAGGTCTTTCGCTTCATCTGTTGTGTAATTGCCTGTAATCGTTGCAGATCCGCCAGGAATCGCACTGTTAACGCTTGGTCTCGACAGCTCTTCCTCGTCAAGCCAAATCGCCAAGTATTGTCCGATCAATTCTCTTGTAATCGTTTCGAACTTGTCCGCATCCTTCAGCTTGATCGTAACGTACGGCTGATTCATCTCATCATAGCCGATGCCTGCTCCGTCAGGAACGAAGTCGCGGCCATCCAGCTTAATGGAACCGTCTGGACCACGGAAGGTAAGGTTAATCGGTTTTGCAAGTACTTCTTTAACTTCTTCCTCCGTTGTAACTCCCGCGATCTTAACGCGGATACGGTTCGTGCCTTCAGTCGTAATCTCCGGCTCGGCGATACCGAGCGCGTCAGCACGTTCTTCCAGGCTTCTGGCCGTCTCTTTCAGCGATTCAGGTGTAACCGCTTCCCCGCCTTCAAGCGGAACCGCCTCGTACAGAACCTCGAAGCCGCCTTTCAAATCAAGGCCTAATCGAACATTTTTCACGAGCGACGGGCTTGTCCAAGCGATTACGCCAAACATAATCACCACGATCGCAAGGAAGGCAAATATTCTCTTCCCAAACATACGTCTGAATCCTCCTTATGATCTCAATATTCCTATTATACAGACGCTGCAAAAACGAGTCAAAAAGAAAAGAACTCCTTTCGTTAGAATGGAGTTCCTTTGAACGCGCTGAGCGTCATATAATTCATGAACTGCGTCACCTTAAGCGATAAGATGTCATTGACGAGTTGATGCAATTCAGGCTGCCCTTTCTTGACATACTTTGCATTTACGCACTCCCATACTTCCTTGCCCGTAACATGCTCGTAGCCGATCAGTCTGAATTCTTCTGCCTTGCTGTTGCACAACTCCTCGATCATTACGCTGAGCTCTTCGCTTTCGATAGCCATGACGCACCTCCCCTAATCTGTTCCTCTGTAAGCGGACTGACATGTATTATTCGATACCCATTGTACATATTCCTGCCCTGCATTTGCGATTTCACAAAAATGACTGACATTGAACCGGACATGCTTCGCATAAAGATGATACTACCAGCCTGTCTAATCATTGATCCGAAAATAAGCGGGCCATCCCTATACGGAAGAGAAGAGGCAATGATCTATGACGAAGCAAACGTTTATCAAAGGAGCGATGATTCTGCTGGCGGCAGGCATCATCAATCGCTTGCTCGGATTTGTGCCGCGAATCGCATTGCCTCGCATTATCGGGGCCGAAGGCGTTGGCTTATACCAGCTAAGCTACCCGTTCTTAACGGTCATGCTCACCATCATAACAGGCGGCATTCCGCTGGCCGTTGCGAAGTGGATCGCCGAAGCTGAGAGCCAAGGTGACTCCGCCCGCGTGAAGCAAATATTCAAGGCTGCAATGGGACTAGTTACAACTTTAGGTATCGTCATGACAGCCCTTCTATTGCTGTTCGCCCCTTGGATTACGACCCATGTGCTTCCTGACGAGCGTGTGTACCGCACATTCGTCGCGATGACGCCGATGCTGCTCATCATTGCCGTTTCATCGGTCTATCGCGGCTATTTTCAAGGCAAACAAAATATGCTTCCAAGCGCGATCTCGCAAATTACGGAAACCGTTATCCGTATAATCGCCTCCCTCACTTTCGCGTATCTGCTGCTGCCGCGAGGATTGGAGTGGGCTTCGGCTGGAGCTATGCTTGGCGCCGTAGTAGGGGAAATCGGCGGTTTCACCGTGCTGCTATGGAGATACATGCGTGACAAAAGGGAAAACGGTCTTGCTGAAAAATCGACTGCGAATACGAAGGCAACACCAGCGCTTCGGCGGCTGCTTAACCTTTCGATTCCCGTAACAGGCAGCCGCCTCGTCGGCTCATTGTCATACTTGCTGGAATCGATCTTCACCGCAAGGAGCTTGGCGGCAGCAGGCATTGCAACGGGTATTGCAACCGCTCAGTATGGCGCTCTGCAAGGGATGATTATCCCGCTGCTGCTTCTGCCAACCGCGCTCACCTATTCGCTCTCCGTCTCGCTTGTCCCGTCTCTGTCGGAGGCTGCAGCCAAGGGGGATCGCGCTTTAATTCATAAGCGGCTTCACCAATCGATGCGGCTGTCGCTCGTTTTCGGAGCGCCTTTCGTCGTCGTCATGTTATTATTTGCCGAACCGATCTGCCGCATTCTATATAACAATGCAGACATTGCCCCTATGCTGCAGCTTATCGCACCGATTGGGCTGTTCATTTATTTGCAAGGACCGCTTCAGGCTGCCCTGCAAGCGCTCGATAAGCCAGGTACCGCGCTAGTCAACACCTTCTTTGGGGCAGCCGTCAAGCTCGTATTGATCGTGCAGCTAGCGTCCGATCCGAAGTTCGGCATTTACGGCGCGCTTATCGCGATCAACGTCAATATCGTGCTCGTTACGCTGCTGCATGCGATTAGCGTGCTTCGATTTATCGGCTTTCGAATGAAGCTTCTTGACTTCGTCAAAGTGATTGGAGCGATGTTCATCATGGGAGCCGCCGCGCGTTTTACGATGAATCAAGAGCCGCTTTCGGCGGAATGGATCAATCTGATTATTGCTTGCGCAGCCAGCGCGATCGTCTACCTGCTGCTCATGGTCTGGATGAAATTCATCGACCGTTACGACATGATTCGAATCCCCTTATTGCGAAGATGGTTTAAGTAATGACAAAAAGACAGCGTTTAGAGTCGCCTCTACGCTGTCTTTTGCTCTTAGTTCGGACGTCGCTTATGCGTGTCGACGAATAGTTTGCCGCGATGATCGATCGTGCAGAAGAATACGTCCTTAAAGTCGGTTACGCCTTCTTCCTGCAGCACATTTTTGAGCCAAAATCTCGTTTTTTCCATTTTGCTTAAATTTTCATCCTGCACTTTGCCGTCCATAATAAGCGGTATCGGCAATATTTCGAACCGATAATGAGGAGGAATGATGTTTTTCCTCCATTCCGGCTTAACCTTCTGTTGATCCGGTTCCGCGTTACCGATAGAAGACGTACTACTCTCGGTTGATTCCTCATCTTTGTCGTCGTTCAATTCATCTCCCGCAGCCGTGTTCTCCCTAGGAATGACAGACAGCTTGCCGCTCGTCTCCAAGATCGCAAATTCAACGTCGGCTACGGAGCTGATTTTATTTTCACGCAATTGAAGCATAAGGTCATCCAAGTTATAGCGCTGCTTGCGCATAATATCCTTGTTAATCTTACCCTTGTCGATAATGACATTCGGTTTGCCGTCGAGCAGCAGCCTAAGCTTGCGATTTTTCATCGAAACGATAGCGCTCCCCACTTGAATAAGCATGAGCACGACCATCGGCAGTATACCGTCCCACATCGGCCGTCCCACATCCTCGATGACAATGACCGCAATCTCGGCAATCATAACCGAAATAACGAGATCAAGCACCGATAACTTGCCTATCTCGCGTTTTCCCATGAACCTCATGATGAGAAATACGACGAAATAAATAATAACCGTCCGGACTAACAGGCTCCAAAACTCCACTGGAATCCGCCTCCTCGACATGTTATGCCAACTGTGTTCAGTTGTTGTTGTCCGTAAAGCTATTCTAGCCTCAGCCTCCAGACATCATACGAGCGGCGACAGACGAATAATTGGCAACAGCATATGCCCCCTCCAACTTGAATAAAACATGACAAGCCGTAATATTCCATCAAGCTTGACCATAAGGATTAATAATACGTACGAAAAGGCGGGATGAAACGAATGATGAACTCGATCAAGCAAGGTCCTAAAGCGATGGTCATCTCTTCACCGATAGCGGCGGGAATCGTTTTTTCGATATTGTGGCTGGCGGCTGGCGCATTGCTCTTGTCGATTCTGCTGCACTTCACCAGCATGAAGGAAGCGAATCTGCCATCGGGAGCGCTCATTGTCCATACTGTATCAGCTTTGACGGGCGGCTTCGCAACAGGGAAACGAACGGAGAAGCGCGGTTGGTACTACGGAGCTTTATTAGGACTAATATACGGTCTAATCGTATTAATAATCAGTTTCTTGGCATCTGATGCATCGATTACGCTCCGCAGTGCGCTTATTGTTGGCGCGGCAGCGCTTGCAGGCGCTTTTGGCGGGATGATTGGCGTTAATATGAGAAAATAAGCGCATACTACTCATAGTGAACCAGCCCTTCGTGTATCCAATTAAAAAAAGGAGCTGTCCGACAGGTGCTAACGCAACCTAGCAGGACAACTCCTTTACATGTATAAGCTTATTTCTCCAAGTCAACCGCTGCTGTAGGAGCCGCGCTCACGATTGTATTAACCGCGCTGCGCTCGAACGTCATCTTCGTCGTATCGTTTACGCGAATAATAACCGTATCGTCAGTCAACTCTACTACCGTTCCGTGCAAACCGCCAATCGTAGTGATTTTGTCACCCTTCTTGATTTGGTTAAGCATGGACGTGCGTTGTTTCTGCTTCTTCTGCTGCGGACGAATTAGAAGAAAATAAAATACCGCAAACATTAGAAGAAACGGCCAAATCATTCCTAAGATATTAGTACCGCCACCTGCATCTGCTGCTAGCCACATCGTAATCCCCCCTTTCAAAACCCTTTCTCATTATCGAACAGGCCGTACCGCGTAAAGAATTCATCCCGGAAATCAAGCAGCCGGTCATCCATTATCGCTTGGCGAACGTCCCTCATGAGTTGCAATAAGAAGTGCAAATTGTGATACGTTGTCAGCCTCATGCCAAACGTCTCGTCTGCTTTAAGCAAGTGTCGTATGTAAGCCCGCGAATAGTTCGTACATGTATAGCAAGAGCAATTCGGGTCAAGCGGACCGAAGTCCTCTGCGTACTTCGCATTGCGTACGACGAGTCTTCCCGTGCTTGTCATCGTTGTCCCATTGCGGGCAATCCGGGTCGGCAGAACGCAGTCGAACATATCGATACCGCGGATGGACCCTTCAATCAAAGCATCAGGCGAACCGACGCCCATCAAGTAACGAGGTTTGTCGGCAGGCAGAATGGGAACGGTATGGTCCAGAACATCATACATAAGATGCTTAGGCTCGCCTACACTTAGTCCACCAATAGCATACCCCGGGAAATCCATGGAAGTCAAATCCTTAGCGCTCTGAATGCGCAAATCATTGAACATCCCGCCTTGAACGATTGCGAACAACGCTTGATCATGCGGCCTTGCATGAGACTTCAAGCAGCGCTCTGCCCAACGTGTCGTCCGCTCAAGAGACTGCTTTACATAGTCGTACTCAGCCGGAAACGGCGCGCACTCATCGAATGCCATCATAATATCCGGACCGAGCGCATTCTGAATTTCCATTGCCACCTCCGGCGACAAGAACAGCTTGTCTCCATTCAAGTGGGAACGGAAATGAACGCCCTCTTCTGTGATCTTTCTCATTTCGCTTAGACTGAATACTTGGAAGCCCCCGCTATCCGTCAGGATCGGACGATCCCAGTTCATGAACTTATGCAGCCCGCCCGCACGCTTAACGAGATCATGGCCGGGCCGCAGAAATAAATGATAGGTGTTGCTAAGAATGATTTGGGCATCCATTGCCTTAAGCTCTTCAGGACTCATCGTCTTCACGGTCGCTTGCGTGCCTACAGGCATGAAAGTCGGTGTCTCGATCACGCCATGCGGTGTATGAACGCGTCCTAGACGCGCTCCCGATTGCTTGCATTGTTTAATAAATTCGTATTTGACTGCCACTGCTCTCGCACCCTATTTCTATAGTTAATAAATAAACATCGCATCGCCGAAGCTGAAGAACCGATATCGTTCCTCAATCGCAGCATGGTAAGCAGCCATAATATGATCGCGTCCCGCCAAAGCGCTGACGAGCATGACGAGCGTTGATTTCGGCAAATGGAAGTTCGTTAACAACGCATTCACCAGCTTAAATTCATAGCCCGGAAAAATAAATATCGAAGTCCAGCCGCTGCATGCCTCTATCGGCTTATCCCCAAAACGCTGTGCTACCGTTTCTAGCGTTCTTGAGGAGGTTGTCCCAACTGCGATAATACGAGCACCTTCTGCCTTAGCTTCGCGGATCAGCTTCGCGTTCGTTTCATCCAGCTCATAATATTCGGCGTGCATCTCATGGTCCTCTACCTTCTCCGCCGACATCGGACGGAAGGTGCCAAGACCAACATGCAGCGTTACGTAAGCAAGCTTAACGCCTTTGCTCTGAAGCCGCTCCAGAAACGCTTTCGTAAAGTGAAGTCCTGCGGTAGGCGCAGCCGCCGAACCTTCATGCTTCGAATATACCGTTTGGTAACGTTCCTTCTCCTCCAGCCGCTCCTTAATATAAGGAGGCAGAGGCATCTCTCCTAGTCGATCCAGCAACTCGGGGAATATACCTTCATATTCGAACCGCACGACTCTCGCACCCATATCGCCTTCTTCTTCAATATACGCCCGCAGCAACGGATTGCCGTTGCCGTCGTCGCCGAAAGAAAGAGGAGTGCCGATCTTCAACCGTTTCGCGGGCTTCGCAAGCGTCTCCCAACGATCTCCTTCGAGCTGCTTCAAGAGAAGCAGCTCAACCTTGGCGCCCGTGTCGCTCTTCATGCCCATAAGTCTTGCCGGCATCACTCTCGTATCATTCAATACGAGAACATCTCCCTCCTGGACGTATTGCTCCAGGTCGGTGAAGATGCGGTGCTCGATATCACCTGTCCGTTTGTTGAGCGCAAGCAGCCTTGAAGCGGTACGCTCCAGCAGAGGCGTCTGCGCGATAAGTTCCTCTGGCAATTCAAAGTCAAACCAATCTACGTTCATAACGTTGCAATCATTCCTTAGCGATAGTTACATCTTTATAGTAGTATTTCAAAATATATTGGTAGTCATACCCTTGCTGTGCAAGACTAAGCGCTCCGAACTGGGACATTCCAACACCATGTCCGTAGCCGGTTCCGACAAATCGGAACGAAGGCTCCTTCGTCGCTGCTCTGAGATTGCCTTTGCCGTCTAGAATGAACAGATTCGCATCCGTAAGCTCTGTCGTCTTGCCGCCGGCGCCAATGCTATATACGGGACTGCTGTCATTAGGTTTCATTCTTTGCTGAGAGCTCCCGCCGATCATAGCAACCTTGGCAGTCTCATCGATTTGAAACTTCGTGCTAGGCAATGAGCCCTGTACGCCTAGCGTGGATCTGAACGCATCGGGATTCGCTACGTCCAGCTTCGTTCCATTAGCCATTATTTCCGTCGCTCGGCCGGATGGCCCGCGCCCACTAACCTCAAGCGTCCGAATCGGACCTGCTATCTTCGTCTTCACTTTCGCATTAATAACCGTGAGCAGCTCTTCCGGCTTATAAGGCCCTCTAACCCAATTCATTGAATTGGATTCGATCGTCTTCTCCAGCACCGTCACTTTCGTTCCGGAATTAACGGTCGCGATCAACGCGATCGTGTCTTGAATAACGGGATGCTGCCGCACTTTCGTACTGTCTGTGTTTACTTGCATGATCTTACTTCCGGCAGCCGTCGTCGAGCCCGTATCGTTAAGCAGATCCTCTCGGATATAACCGATCAAGCCGCTTGAAAGCACAACCCTGTACCAGCTCTTCAAGCCTGTCTCAGAAGAATTATCCGGACTCTTGATCGCTTGCAAGTATGAAATTGAATTATTCCATGCTTCTGTCGCATCCGCCGTCATGCCGCCGGCATTCGATGAATACAACGCTTCGATCAGCTTGCCGTTATACATTAACACTTCGCCCCGCGTCGCCTCGACAGCATCGATCGTTGATTGCCGCTCTGAACCAACGCCATTATAGGCTTGGCTTAGAACCGTATCGACGACATTGGCGATTTGGAAACCAAACCCTTTGGAGAGGATATAGTTACGCGACGCAACGGCCTGTGACTTAAGTGCTTCCGCCGGCCAAGTGGCATACATTTCGCTGCCAACTACCGAATACAAGTATTGCTCGAAAGGAAGCTCGTTAACGACAGCCATTGCCCCGTTAAGCGAGCTGAGCTCGAATTGTCCTCGGTAGGTACGACCGCTTCTCTCCGTCAATTTAATCGGGTCGGCTGCAAGCGATTCGATCCATACCTTCATGGCTGCTTGCGGGAAGCTGTAAAGCTCAAGGCTGCTCTCCGCCTTGCCGGTAACGGCATGATCGTTCTTCAGCAGCAAATATGGCGCTGCCGCGTCGGCTTGCTTGAGCGATGCTGCACCAGCTACACCCGCTGCAGCTGCCTTCACGATCTGCAGTTCCGCTGCGTCGGCAGCCGAGCCAACCATTACCGAATAGACAGCAGCTCCTGCAGCCGATGCGCGTACAGCAACATACGCATCCAAGCCGGCAGCCGCGTAGCTGTTCATAGTTGTTACGGCTGCTGCCTTATTCGCGAGTGCCGGTGTCTCCAACCGAAGCGTACCTTGTACCGAAGACTTATATCCAGCTATCAGCTTAGCAAGCTCTGCATCTGTCGCCCAACGCGTCATAGCTGTCTTCGCATCGGCTAGCGTCGCATAGGTACCTTCGGTGACCTGATAGACGATCGTTCCTTTCTTCGCCGCCGAAGTTAGATAGCCCGCTCCCTTCGCTGCAACAATACGCTTGTAAGCGGCTTGCGCGGATGCGAAGTTGGATGATTCGAACACCTTCACCTTGAAGCTGTCCAATGCAAGCCTTGTTTGCGAGCCTGCTGCTGTCTGGAACCATTTCTGAACGCCGCTTGGCGTTCTTAAGCCGATCGAGAGCCCGCCAGCTGCCGAGAATGTGGCGGCAGCAGTAGTGTCAGTATATTTCCCAGGCAATTGTAAGAACATAGCGACTCGGATCGTATCGAGCTTGGGTACTGCTGCCTGCGCGGGAATCGCAGCGCATAACGATATAAGCAGCAAGGCGGACAGCGCTGAAAGCGCGAGCCGCTTCATATTAACGGACATGATCTTACTCCTCTCCTTATGTGCAATGTGCTGTTGCCGGCATTGATTACCGGTTTCCGTCCGGATAAGGAATTCCTAAGTGGCGGTAGGCTTGCTCGGTAGCAATCCTTCCGCGGGGCGTTCGCTGCAGAAATCCGATTTGCATCAAATACGGCTCGTACACATCCTCTATCGTCTGACTCTCTTCGCCGATCGTTGCGGCTATTGTATCTAGTCCGACAGGACGGCCTGAGAAAGTCGTCATCATCGCATGAAGCATCTTGTGGTCGATGCTATCCAGTCCCATCGGGTCGACTTGGAGCAATTCAAGCGCTAGACCAGCAATCTCCTGCGTGATGATGCCGTCGCCGCGAACCTGCGCGAAGTCACGAACCCGCTTTAACAGGCGATTGGCTATCCTCGGCGTCCCCCTTGAACGCAGGGCGATCTCCATCGCCGCTTCGCCGACAATGCCCGCATTCAATATTTCGGAGGTGCGGGAGATAATGAAGGCGAGCTCGTCCACCGTATAGAACTCCAATCGGCTAACGACGCCGAATCGATCACGAAGCGGAGCAGACAATAAGCCCGCGCGCGTTGTGGCGCCGATTAACGTGAATGGCGGCAAGTCAAGGCGAACGGATCGTGCGCTCGGACCTTTGCCGATCATAATATCGAGCGCGAAATCTTCCATCGCCGGATACAATACTTCTTCGACCGTTCTATGAAGACGATGAATCTCATCTATGAACAGTACGTCGCCCTCCTGCAGATTCGTCAGCAGAGCAGCAAGATCGCCCGGCCTCTCGATCGCAGGGCCGGACGTCGTCCGCAGATTAACGCCAAGCTCATTGGCGATAATGTTGGACAGCGTCGTCTTGCCGAGCCCCGGCGGCCCATAGAGCAGCACATGGTCAAGCGCTTCCTTGCGCATCTTTGCTGCTTCGATATATATCGTTAAGTTCTCTTTCACTTTCGTCTGCCCGATGTATTCGCCCAAATAACGCGGACGAAGACTAAACTCGGCAGCCTGGTCTTCCATCATCAGGTTAGCGGATATGATTCGATCATCCATGTAAGCTTACTCTCCTTCCGTCAACCTTTGAACAGTTGCTGCAATGCCCGTTTCATCAATACTTCTACGCTGTCCTCAGCCGTAACGGATTGCTCGAGCCCGCTCCAAGCGCGGTCCAGCTCTGCAGCCGTATAACCAAGCGCGATCAATGCTTCGCGCGCTTCCTGCCATGCCGTGCCCGCACCTTGCTTCGAACCGGCAGCGCCCTCCATATCCGGGGACAGTCCGCCAATCGCGAACAAGCCGGTATTCATTCCGAAGTTTGCAAGCTTATCCTTCAGATCCAATATAATGCGCTGCGCCGTCTTCTTGCCTATGCCCGGCAGCTTCGTCAAGAATGCAATGTTCTCGTTATGTACGGCCGATATGATGGCTTCCGGCTTGCCGGCTGAGAGAATGCCAAGCGCAACGCGCGGACCGATGCCCGACACTTCCAGCAGCTTGCGGAATAACGTCTGCTCCTCGCGTGTCTCGAAGCCGAATAGCAGAATCGCGTCCTCGCGAACATGATGATGAATATAGACGGTAACCGCCTCTTCCTTCTTCGCGAAAGCATACGGATTAGGCGTGAACACGCGATAGCCTGTATCTCTTACGTCCATGACGATGTACTCAGTATCCATATGTACGACAAGTCCTCTTAAAAAATCGATCACGAACGGTTCACCTCATTTATTTTTTGAGTCAATACAGCCGAATGAGCATGACAAATCGCTATGGCGAGCGCATCCGCCACATCGTCCGGCTTCGGAATAGCAGACAGCTTCAAAAACATTTTGACCATTTCCTGCACCTGCCGCTTCTCCGCCTTGCCGTATCCGACGACAGCCTGCTTTACTTGCAACGGCGTATATTCCGCTACCGGCAGCTTCCGCTGCGCAGCGGCAAGGATAATAACGCCTCTAGCCTGACCGACGGCAAACGCGGTCGTTACGTTACGATTGAAGAACAGCTTCTCGACGGCAACGGAATCCGGCTTGTATTTATCCATGAGCGCGCCTGCGGCTTCATAGATTTGGAGCAGCCGCTCCTCGGGAGGCGTATGCGCCTCCGTCTGAATGCAGCCATATTGTACGGGGGTCAGCTTATGTCCCATCTTATCAATAAATCCAAAGCCCGCTATCGCAATACCGGGGTCAATTCCTAGTACTCGCAACCCGCCAACTCCTCAATGAACACTAATCATCCTTCCATTATAGCAAAAGTTGCCGAGAATGAGAACGCGCGTTTGATATTTCGAGCCTATCATCCGTCTAGCACTGACATAACAAGAAGAGCGACCTGATTGAACAGGCCGCTCTTCTTAATTGCAATCTAGTACGACGGTTTCATTACTTTCTCGTTATCTGATCGTGCAAAATCGCTGAACGTCGATAATACGCTGTTATATTCGTCGATATCGCTAATCCGTATGCCTCGAGTCAGTTGATCCAGCTTGTCCTGCGGAAGGCTGCTCTCCATGTAACGGACGTCCAGTTGGAAAAAAGTACGCACGACCTTCTCTTTTTTCGGCTCGCCGTCGAACAAGGTTAGGTTGCCGTCCTTATCCATTCCGATATAGGCATGGCTCTTGCAGTAGGCCGACAAATCGTCGACATGATGCTCAATCAATAAACTGCTGTTGCTTTGATCAAAAGCTGCCGCTTCCCATTCGGGATGAGCGGTAAGCAGCTGGACAAGCTGCTTGGAATCGATGCGTCCAAGCGGCCTCATCTCTTCTCCGCATACGTAGAGCCGGTGAACGTTAACCGTAACCGGCCCATGCTGGCTGCGGAGCGCCTGGAGGACTGTCGCGTGATTGTCTTCCACAGAAAGGGCTGCATATGCCTGCTGTGGAATGGCAACAGTCAGAATAAGGAGAGGCAACAAACCTCCCAACATCCATAACGGTCTTCGTTTGCGGCGCAAACGTCGTTTTAGCTGCTTCCAAAGGCTGAATTCCATCATAAGGAAGACCCCTTTATTGTATTTTTGCTGTTAGTGTGCACCACTGCTTCCTAATTATTCAATAAGCGCCAAATGTTTTGAACATACAAAGAACAGGCTAGGAGATCGTCTCCTCGCCTGCTCTTTGCTTTGCATTTACTTATCGATTAATCCATGGACGGCTGAACCCGCTCTTTGGTTTGCTGGAGCGAGTAGAGATCGTGCGGATAACGGCCTTCTTGGCAGACTTTTTCGTCACAGCCGGCTTGGTTCCGATTGGTGATTCGTTTATTTCAGACACGTTCGCGCCCACCTGCGGTTCGCGCTCTCCGCCGCAGCCGCAATCATTGCTTGGGCCCGTTCCGGCTCCTGCCGTTTGCGGCCATGTTGGATATGGCGTATAGTACCCATGGCCGCCGGCAATCGGAGAGACGGCCCCGCCGTACCCGTAATCCGGCTGCATGGATGCTGGCGATACAGCACCTTGGCCGTAGTAGCCATATTCAGGCTGTACGGATGCCGGGGACACCATGCCTCCATAGCCGTAGTGACCAAATTCAGGCTGTACGGATGCTGGAGACACCATGCCATGACCGTAGTGGCCATACTCTGGCTGCAAGGACGCTGGGGACACCATGCCGTGACCGTAATGGTCTTGCTCTGGCAATGTGCTGGCTCCTGCTACAAGCGGACTGTTGTTTTCACCAAGCCCTTGAGTAAATGGACTTACCATTGGCTCTCCATATCCCCAAGGCCCTTCACTTTGCGGGGAAACGAACGGATTGCCGTAGCCATAGCCTCCCGTCGTCATGACCATTCCCGGCGGACATTCTTCGGCATTTGCTGCTTGAACCACATTAGCGGCGTTGGCGGCATGAGCCGTGTTCGCTAAAGGCGACACATTAGCAGCATTCGCCAGTGGAGCTACATTGGCTGCATTGGCTGCATGAGCAGCATTCATCGCGTTCAAAGCATTTGCAGCATTTTCAGCTGCAGGGCTGACCATAGGGCTGAACGGCGTAGGCTGCTGCCAATTGCCGTAGCCTGTTCCCATCTGTGCAGGGTGCACCATCGGCTGGCCATAGCCGTTACCGTAACCGCCGTAAAAAGGTTGTTGCATAGCCGGCGATACGGCTTCAGGCGCTTTTGGCAAATCGTACAACGACATCGCTTCCGTTGCAGGAATGCCATATTGCTTGAACAGATCAACGTTCGGTTGATACTCCGAATGAATAGGCGATAATTTTTTCTCAACCGGCTTCTCGATCGGAAGTGTTTTCTCCGCCGCTGCTTTCGTCTTCTCGGCTGGCTTGATTTTCTCAGCCGGCTTTGTCTTCTCTGGCGCTGGCTTCACAGCTGCCGGAGGAGGAGCTGGCAACGGCGCTGGAGGCGTTGGAGTGACGATTGGCGCTGTTGGTGTCTTCCCGGCAGCTGGCGCAGTAGACGTCTTGCCAGGCGTCGTCGTGGCCGGACCGGTTGGTGTCTTGCCTATGATAGGCGCCGTGCTAAGTTTGCCGACCCAGCCTTGGACGTTCTGCATAAGCGACTTCTGATTGCCAGCGCTTTGCGCCACGGTCGTGCCCGGAAGACCTGTCACATCAGACGGCGTCGTGCCTACCTTCGGGATGTTAACGATCTCGCCGGTCAATAACACATTCGGATTTTTGAGCTGCGGATTGGCTTTAATCATGTCCGCAAGCGGAACTCCCCATGACTTGGACAGTTTCCAAAGCGTATCGCCCTGCTTCACGACATGCTGGTGCATAATGTCCATGCCGCCGCCGCTCCCTGGGTGACTGGATGGAATCTTCACCTTCATCCCGATCTCGATTGCGTCCGGATTCGTGATCCCCGGATTAAGCTTCAAAATTTCTTCCAGCGTTACATTATACTTTTGGCCGATTAAGTATAACGACTCGCCTTTTTTTACGATATGAATTTTCACGCGCCAATTACCTCCTGTCACGTTCTGAATAACAAGGCACGGCTAATGCCTGCTATCGATCCTTACATCCTATGCAGAATATGGGCAGGTGTCTCCACTTTCATGCAAAAAAAAAGTGAAGCTTGGCCCATATTTTGTCATAAGGGCCTAACTTCACATTATATGCGGGGCAACATCCCCGGCATCCTATCTCTATTCGGTTACAGCGAGCTGCTCATACGTAAAGCTAGGATAACATCCAAGAATACGAACCTGACAGCCAAGCGCCTCGATCTCTTCCAAAGCGGAGGGCAGAAGCACGGATTCCAGCGACATATCGATATCGATGAAAAAGTAGTAATTACCGAGCTTCTTCTTCGTCGGACGCGATTCGATGCGCGATAAGTTGATCTTCCGCCATGCGAACGCCGCCAACACCTGATGCAGCGCGCCTGGAAAGTCTTCCGGCAGCGTAATTAGAATGCTTGTCTTCACCGCATCCGATTGACGCTCCGAATACACCTCAGGTCCGACTAGCAAGAACCGCGTATAGTTGTTGTCATGATCGGTCACACCGCTTGCCAGTATGTCTAGCCCGTTATTCGCAGCGGCCGTTGTCGTACCGATCGCCACGATGCCTTGACCCGGGTTATCGCGCACGATTCGAACGGATTCGGCGGTGCTGCTTACATGCTCGGTAATGGCCTGCGGCATCTTGCTGCGAAGAAACTGCAGGCATTGAGCCATGGCCACCGGATGGCTGATAACCTTCTTGATCCGGCTGAAGTCGATCTCGCCGTCTTCGCCCAGCAGCTCGCTCTTCCTGCCGATCAGGTTCTGAATCGATGGATATACCCACTCAGCCCGTATCGGCAAGTCTACCTCATGCACGAGCCAGTCCATATGCAGACTGACCGAGCCCTCAATCGTATTCTCGATTGGAATGACGCTATAATTGCTGACGCCATTCACGGTAGATAAGAACACGTCGGAGATGAGGCGATGGTGATCCCAGGATACATTTTGCGTTCCGATAAAATGTTTCGCCGCTTCATCCGATACCGAACCAGCGGGTAAAAGTGCGATTGTCTTCATGCCTTAACTTCTCCTTTAATTCGATCCGGGAGCGGCATAGGGGCAACCGCCGATATGTCCTCTACCGTTATTTGTGGGCCGTTCGGGCACGGCGCTAGCCATAGCGTCTCCGCTTCGATGCCCTCTTGCTTCAATGTATCCAGCAGAAACTGCTCGATCGCCCCTTTGTCCGGGCAATCGGTTGATACGAACGCGATCAGCGTCGGACCCGCTCCGCTGAGCGCTGCGCCCAGCGCGCCATAGTCGGCTGCGCGCTCCAAGATGGTCGTCATGCCGGGAATGAGAGCTGCACGGTAAGGCTGGTGCAGCCGATCCTTCATCGCATGACGGATCAGACCAAGCTCGCCGCTGGCCAGCGCCGCGACGAGCAGCGAGCTGCGGCCGACGTTGAACACCGCGTCGGCCATGCTGATCTGCGAAGGCAGCGCATGCCGCGCCTTCTCCGTAGAGAGCTGGAACGCCGGAATCGCAACAAGCGTCTCCAGCCTCTCATTCGGCGCCAGCCGCACGTAATCCGCGCGCTGGCCGTCCCATGCCGACACGACGATGCCTCCGAACAGCGAGGCCCCGACGTTGTCGGGATGACCTTCTAGCGCTGTTGCCATCTGGAACAGCTTGTCGTCCGTAAGCGGACTGCCGATCAACGCGTTAGCCGCCGCCAGCGCCCCGATAATCGCCGAGGCGCTGCTGCCGAGGCCGCGAGTCAGCGGAATGTCGCTGACCATCGAGATCGACAGCTCAGGTATGGATACGCCCGCTTCAGTAAATACAAGCTGAGCTACTTTATAGAGTAAGTTACTTTTGTCGCGAGGCAAGCCCTGCATCTGATCTCCATAGAATTGGAACTCTGTCCGATCAGATACGCTCATCTCGATCCATGCATACAACGAAAGGGCCATGCCCAGCGTGTCGAAGCCTGGACCCAAGTTAGCCGTGCTAGCCGGCACCTTAACAATTACTCGACGATTAGTCATGCTGCTATTCCCCTTATCCTTCGACGCGATATACGCTCTTCACTTTGTGTACGACGTCGAGCGACTCGAAGCTTGCAAGCACCTTCTGGATAGCCGCTTTGTTCGCATCATGTGTTATGACGATAATTTCCGCTTGCGCAATGTTCGGGTTCGGCTGTTGCAGCACCGACTCCAGACTGACTTCGAAGTCAGCGAACACTTGCGTAATGCGTGCGAGCACGCCAGCACGGTCTGCTACTTGCAGCAGCAGGAAGTACTTCGACGAGATCTGCTCATCCGTCTTGAGCTTCTTCTCCTTGTATGCGCCGCCGCTTTGCTTGCCGTTAACGCCAAGCTTGATGTTCTTCACAACCGCAACAAGATCGGCAACGATCGAAGTAGCCGTCGGCAGCTCGCCTGCGCCTGCGCCATAGAACATCGTCTCGCCTACCGCTTCGCCGTGCACGTACACAGCGTTGAATACGCCGTTAACCGAAGCGATCGGATGCGATTGCTTCACCATCGTCGGTTGGACGCTAACGCTGATCAGATCGTCTTGACGCTCTGCGATGCCGAGCAGCTTTACTTCGTAGCCGAGACGTTTCGCGTAAGCGATATCGTCCTTCGTAACCGAAGAAATGCCTTGCGCCGATACGTCCTCAAGCGCTACGTTAGTATGGAAACCAAGCGTCGCGAGAATCGTCATTTTGCGAGCGGCGTCGAGCCCTTCAACGTCGGAGGTCGGATCCGCTTCCGCATACCCAAGCTCTTGCGCTTCCTTCAGCACGTCGGCATACGATGCGCCTTCCTGACTCATCTTCGTGAGGATGAAGTTCGTCGTTCCGTTCACGATGCCCATAATCTTCGTAATGCGATCCGAAGAGAAGCCTTCCACTAGCGTCCGCAGAATCGGGATGCCGCCAGCTACCGAAGCTTCATACAAGATGTCGCATTGATGGCGCTTCGCCTTCTCCAAAATTTCCGTTCCGTGCATCGCCATTAAATCTTTATTGGCCGTTACGACATGTTTGCCGCGTTCCAGCGCTTCCAAGATATATTCCTTCGTTTGCGCTACGCCGCCCATTACCTCAACGATGACGTCGATATCCGGATGGCGGATAATTTCCCATGGGTCCTCCGTCATCTTGTCCGCGTCGATTGAAATGCTGCGCGATTTGTTTTTATTTTGAACGAGCACCTTCTCGATTACAATCGGAGAGCCGACTTGGCTTTGCAGATCGTCCTGGTGTCCTTCTACGATACGGACAACGCCTGTTCCAACTGTTCCTAAACCTAATAAACCTACCTTAATCGGCTTCATCATAATACCCTCCAATATGTGTCAAGCTGCTGCCTGCTGTTAGCCTTGCCCTATAACGGATGCTTTGCGAACGCCCGCCTGATTGCGGAGCGTCTCGACAAGCGATGACAGTTCCCCGGATAGCTGCGATATATCGACCGAAATGACGACGTTCGCGAATCCTTGCAGCGGAATGCTCTGATTCATCGTGAGCACATTGCCTTCCAGGCCGGCAACAAGGCCCAGCACCGTGGACAGCACGCCGGAGCGATGCTCCAGATCCATCGAGATCGTTGCGATGCGCTCGCGTTCCAACTGATTGAGCGCGTATACGCCGTCTTTATACTTATAAAAGGCGCTGCGGCTAAGTCCGACGCGCTCCACCGCTTCATGTACGGTAAGCGACTCGCCGCGTCCGAGCATCTCTTTCACTTGTATCGTCTTAATAATCGCTTCCGGTAAAATGTCCTCTCGAACGACATAATAGCGCTCAGTCACTATACGTCCTCCTCAAAAAGACAAATGTATTCCTATAGTGGACATTATATCGGAATTTCCAGCTTGGGGCAATAGTTAAATCGCGGGTAGGTTAATTGTCTCCTAAACGAAAAAAAGACGGCATTCGCCGTCTCTCCTTTCAATTCATGCAGCCTGTGCTGCAACTATCGGCTCGGATCGTAATCATTGCCCTCGAAGAACTCGAAAGCGAAGTCGTTGATTCTGACCATATCGCCGTCTCTCGCACCTTGCTTGCGCAGCGCCGCATCGACACCCATCTTGCGCATCATACGGGCGAATCGCATAACAGCGTCGTACGAGTTCAAGTTCATACGCTTCATATAGCGTTCGATGCCTTCGCTGACGACGACGAATACTTCGTCCTCCTTGTGGATGGTGAACGTCGTCTCCTCGCGCTTCTCGTACGTATATACTTTACGCTCTTCGATATCTTTCACTTCTTCGACCGGAGCTTGCTCGACGACCGTATCCAGCACGTCTGCCGCCTTGTACAGAAGCTCCTGAATACCTTGCTTCGTTAGCGAGGATATCGGCAGGATCTCATAGGTCCGCTCACCGCGCACCTCGTCTAGCTGCTGCTTGAACAGCTCAAGATTATCTGCCGACTCCGGCATGTCCATCTTATTGGCAGCAATGATCTGCGGACGATCCGCCAGCTTCTCGTTGTATAGCGAAAGCTCGGCATTGATCTTCACCCAGTCATCGAACGGATCGCGTCCTTCGGACGCCGACATGTCGATAACGTGAATAATGACCCTCGTACGCTCGACATGGCGCAGAAACTCATGGCCGAGGCCAACGCCCTCATGTGCGCCTTCGATCAAGCCCGGCAAATCTGCCATGACGAAGCTGCGTCCATCTCCGACATCGACAACGCCTAGATTCGGCGTAATCGTCGTGAAGTGATAAGCGCCGATCTTCGGCTTCGCACCGGATACGACCGAGAGCAGCGTTGACTTGCCTACGCTTGGGAATCCGACCAGTCCGATGTCCGCCATCACTTTCAGCTCCAGCACGACCCAGCGCTCTTGGCCTTCCTCTCCGTTCTCCGAAATGTACGGAGCCGGATTGTTCGCTGTCGCGAACCGGGTATTGCCGCGTCCGCCGCGCCCGCCCTTCGCAATGACAATCTTCTGACCATGACGCGTCATATCCGCGATGACTTCCTGCGTATCATCATCGATGATGACCGTTCCGGGCGGGATACGGACGATTGTATCCTCAGCGCCTGCGCCGTGCATGGTCTTCACTTTGCCGCGCTCGCCGCGCTGCGCCTTGAAGTGCTTCTGATAGCGGAAGTCCATGAGCGTACGCAATCCTTCGTCGACTTGGAAGATCAAGTCGCCGCCGCGACCGCCGTCGCCGCCTGCCGGACCGCCGTTCTCGACATACTTCTCTCGACGGAATGAGATGATGCCGTCGCCGCCGTCGCCGCCTTTTACAAATATTTTCGCTTTATCGACAAACATGGTGTACCCCCGTTCAAGCGCGCAATTCCGCCTTCAGCAGCACCTTGGAATAAGGCTGCTCGAAGTTGATCGGTTGCATAGGCGCGCCTTCCAACTGCTGTTGTATTTTTTGCTTCCATTGCTGTTCGTTCATAAGCTCGCCCTCATAATAAAATGCCGCATAAAGCGCCCCGCTATCCTTCGACAGCTCCACGCGCAGCGTCGCTACAGCTCCATGCCCAGGCTTCGTAGCGAAGCGATAAGCATTGATTGTATGTATAAGAGTATCGGCAATCTTGTCGCAATCACCAGCGAATTCACTAAGTTGTATCTCGCCTTTAACATCGACTTCAAGCTCCAGCGCATTCGTCATCGTCCGAAACGATTGGATGAAGCTGACAAGTAGCGGGCTGCCAAGCCTGCCGATGCTGCTCTCGTTGCCCATCTTCTCTCTTATTTTCTCCATATAATCAACCGTTTTATCCAGCTTCTGAAGCCGAATATAGCCATACAAGACCTGCAAATCATTCATCCAGTCATGACGATGATGGTTCAACGTCCGAATAGCCGATGACTGCAACGAATGAATCGTTCTTTCACTGCGCTCCTCGTATTCCTTCCGTTCTAGCCGGATCCAGAAACCGGCCGCAGCGATGATCCAAATGAGAAACACAGCAGTTAACCACACTTTAGAAGGCCATATAAGCACAGCAGCGCAAGGAAGTAACACCGATGCCGCTGCATAATACTTAGGCGTTGTTAAGCGTTCCATTTGATTAAACCCACTTTCACCCGTGTTTCCTAGCTTATCCAGTATAGCATGCGCGAGGACTACTGGTCACTTACCAGCACAAAAAAAAGCCCGGCCTAGCGCGATGCAGGCCGGGGCTTGATGCAAATGTCAAAAATTAAGCTTCTACTGCTGCGGCTACCGGAGCCAGATCAACTGGGTATACGCTCACTTTTTTGCGATCGCGTCCCCAACGTTCGAACTTCACTACGCCTTCAACCTTAGCGTAAAGAGTGTCGTCTTTGCCGATGCCTACGTTAGTTCCTGGGTGGATCTTCGTTCCGCGTTGGCGGAACAAGATGCTTCCTGCCGATACGACTTGACCGTCAGCACGTTTAGCGCCAAGGCGCTTCGACTGCGAGTCACGTCCGTTCTTCGTGGAGCCTACACCTTTCTTCGAAGCGAATAGCTGAAGATTCAGTTTCAACATAGTAATTTCCCTCCTTGTTTAAGGAATTTAATGATAAAATTCGTCCTCAAGGGCGCTTATACAAGCGTCTCATGCAAGACGACGTGTTTGCCGTATGATGTAGCTATCGACTCAAGCATGACAACCATCGATTCAAGCAAAAGCTGCATTCTTCCGTCGGCTTCGGCGTCCTGGAGCACCGGAATATCCGATGACAGCCAGCCGTCCTTCATCCGAGCGGGAAGCTCTACGCCTGCTAATGTCTCAATCGAATTGACGGTACCAACCGTAACGGTCGATACGCCGGCGCACACGATATCTTTACCGTGCTTCGCATACTTAGCATGTCCTACGACAGCGAAGGATACGATACGCCTGTCAGCGGCTTGCCTGACAAAAGTAATGTCAATCATCGTGAAATTCCTCTTACGCTTGGATTTTCTCGATTGTTACTTTTGTGAACGGTTGACGATGACCTTGCTTGCGGCGGTAGTTCTTTTTGGCTTTGTATTTGTAAACGATGATTTTTTGGCCTCTGCCTTGTTTCTCGACTTTAGCGGAAACCGTCGCACCGGAAACAACCGGAGTTCCAGTCACAAGACCTTCACCTTTGGATACGGCCAAAACACGGTCAAAAGTTACATTTTCACCTGCGTTAACGTCCAGTTTCTCGATGTAGATCACATCGCCCTCTTGGACTTTGTATTGCTTGCCACCAGTTTCAATAATTGCGAACATAGTTAGTGCACCTCCTTATTTTCGAAGACTCGCCTAATCCAGGTGGCTTGCGACGTATGCCGCATGCGCTTGCTTACCCGATCGGAGCGGTATCCATATGCCTGATTCACGTATGTGTCAGACATACACCAAAACAGTTTATCATACATTATTGCCTAGATCAACCTATTCTCACGTATTCGCAAAAGAATTCTCGCGCGACTTCTTGCGCGTCAACTCTACGAGGCCAAGCTTTGTCCAGCCAACGACCGTGCATTTCGTCTGATCGGGACGAGTGCCTTCCATAAGCTGATGCAGTACCTTCTCGCGATTATGCTCCTGCTCCATATCTATAAAGTCTATAATGACGATACCGCCTACATCCCGCACTCGCAGCAGTCTGGCAATCTCGGCGGCCGCCTCCATATTCGTCTGGAAGACGGTATCCTCCAGATCGGATGTGCCGATGAATTTGCCCGTATTGACATCAACAACCGTGAGCGCCTCGGTCTTGTCCCATACGAGATAGCCGCCGCTCGGCAGCGATATTTTACGCTCGAAAGCCGAATGGATCTGGTCGTTGACTCGATAAGCGTCGAAGAGCGCCTTCGATGCAGGCAGCTTGTACAGTCGAAGCCGCTCGCTTAATGACGGAGCCATCTCCTTCAGCAGAGCAGCTGCCTCGGCATGCTTGATGGGGTCATCGATCCATATCTCATCAATATCGGGCTTCATATTATCCCGTATAACCCGGCGCAGCAGACCCGCTTCGAGATGAAGCACCGCTGGAGCCTTCAGCTCAGCGCTCCTCGTTTCAATCGAACGCCACAGCTCGCGCTGCTCGTCAACATCGGCTCCGATGGACCGCTCAATCTCGCCTTCCGCCGCAGTTCGGATAATGAAGCCTTCCTCGCCTAAGCGCAGCCGTTCTCCGATCTCGCGAAGACGCAATCGCTCCTGCTCGCTTGCAATTTTCTTCGACACGCCGATATAATCGGCAATCGGCATATAGACAAGCCAACGGCCCGGCAAGGAGAAGTGAGTGGTCACTCTTGCCCCTTTGCCGCCCAATGGCTCTTTCATCACTTGTACGATCAGCTCTTGGCCAGCACTAACTACGTCCTGTATCGACGGCTTCGTCTCGGGTTGCTTCTCCAGGTGGGGATGGAGCAAATCATCGATATACAGAAACGCATTTTTGCCGATTCCTATATCGACGAAAGCCGCCTGCATGCCCGGCAATACGTTGACGACGCGGCCTTTGTATATATTGCCTACCAAACCGCTTCCTTTGGCTCGCTCGACGAAATAATCGAAAAGTCGGCCGTCTTGCAGCACGGCAGTCTGCAGCATTTCGCTGCTTGCGTGCATGAACATTTGCTTCATTCCGGGCATCACCATCCAGTCGCTTTTCATTTATTTTACCTGAAAAGCTCCAATACTGCACGATTAGGATTATGATCCGACAAACACCCCTCAACTATCGTTTGCTCGGGCAGTACCTTCACCTGCTTGTCATAAGGCTCGACTAGATAGATGAGATGATATCGCTCCCTGCGAAATAATCGCGCGACCGACAGAATGGACTGTCTTCCGCTAACGATGAGCGGACTCGCCTGCTCGCCGCGTGTTAGAACACGGGCCGCCACTCGTCCCCGATGCATGAGAAACCGGTAGAACAAAAAAGGACGATTGCGCGAATACGTCCAGTTCGTCATTATCAAAAAGAAGCCGACAACGAGCAAGTTCAATTGAATGCCGTCCGCATAGATCAGCCAAGGCAGCAAAGAGCCGATGATCATACAGGCGCTGAGCAACAAGCTAATTCGAGCCGACCAGATAAGCATGGAATAATAATTCATCACGTAACTAAGCGCTGCCTGGAGCAGCTTGCCTCCGTCGAGCGGATAGATCGGGAGCAGATTGAACATGCCAATCATCAGATTCGCCTTCCACACATACGTTGCCCAGTCCGCATCCCAAAGTCCGAGCTGCCCGCAGCCCCAAGCAGCCAGTCCCATCCATAGATTTTGCAATGGCCCGGCAATCGCGACCATCGCATCCTCGGCCGCCGATACTCCCCCGGCCTCTTCGACCTCCGCAACGCCGCCGAACGGCAGCAGCTTTACCTCCCGTACCGTCCAGCCAAAGCTCCGAGCCATGATGACATGTCCAAGCTCATGAACGATAACTAAGAGAAACAACGTCAACAGCTCGGCAAAATAACCAGTGAATACCGAAGCCAACATAATCATGACGAACAACGGATGGACCGACCAAACGATCCCTCTCCATTTAATCAAACGGAATCACGTCCAGCGGATCGACATACTTGTCATTCTCCATTACCGCAAAATAGAGCAAGCTCGGCTCCGTATCGTTCGACTTCAACAGCTTTCCGATCGGGTCGCCCGCCTCCACCCAATCATCAACCTTAACTTCCGTCTCGCCCAGCTTGCCGTATACGCTTACGCGTTTATTCGCGTGCTGTATGACGATCGATGCGCCTTTATCGTCTCCGTCCGTAATCACAATAACTTGTCCCGTCTCAACGGCTACAACAGACTCCTCCGATGCGCCGGCCAGTTCCACGCCGTTCAGCATCTCGGCGAACGTACGAACGAGCGCACCGCTTGCAAGCGGCGCGACGACCGGCAGTTTGACCGTTCCGTCGGCGCCGATCGCCTCGCCCTTATTGTCCTCGAAGATCGGAATGAAGGATGGCGCTCCTGCAAACGTTTCTTTATACCAGGCAGCTGCCGCTGCAAAATCAATCTCTTCCGTCAACGCGTTCTTTACGATCGCCTGTCCCTTAAGCGACCATTCCGAATCATTGTCGAACATTGCCCACACGCCGCCGAATAGCACAATGGCAATTGCGAGCTTCCACATGAGCTCACGCCGGAACGGGTGTTTTTTGGGCGGTTTCGCATGCCTTGTCGGGTCATAGGCGCTCTTAATGAACGTTTTATGCTCGCCGAACCCTACATCCTCCCGCCAGCTTGCCCAAGGATTCGGATTGCTCTTCCAAGCAGTCTCCGGATCGAGCTCGATCGCTTCTTCGCGATAAGCGGGCTCGTAATAGATCGGCGCGTCAGTCGCGCCACCGTCATAGAAAGGCATCTCCGTTTCCTTGCCGGCCGGCTGCTGCTCCATCAACTGCTTTATTTTTTGCTGCCGACGCAGCTTCACGCTATCCTTCGTATTCATCTCGTTCTTCCTCCCCTGCCCTAGAGAGAGCTTGTATCACTATCACTTCCTTCATCCTATGAGCGGGAGTAGACAAGTATGCGGCTCAATAAACAAAAAAAAACCGTTCATGCTTTCCGCATGAACGGTTCGTTAAGCTGAGCTGGATATCTAATCCGCCAGTTCATATACCTCTTGATGAGACTTGATGCTTAACACAAGTCCGATCGACAACATATTAAGCAGCAGCGACGTGCCGCCATAGCTGATGAACGGAAGCGTGATGCCCGTAATGGGCATAAGGCCGATCATCATGCCGATGTTTTGGAACACCTGGAACACATACATCGATACAATGCCAATGACAATAAACGATGCCTTCATATCATAACATTTGAACGCGACAATGATCATTCGATAAATAAGCAGGAAATACAGAAGCAGCAGAATCGCCGCGCCTTGGAAGCCGAATTCCTCACCGATGACGACGAAAATGGAATCCGAATACGGATAAGGTACGAAGCCGCCGTTCTTCATATCTCCCTTTAAGTATCCGTCGCCGTTCAGTCCGCCTGAGCCGATCGCTATCTTCGCATTAAGCGACTGATGCTTCGCGTCAGAGCTTGCCTCTTCCGGGTTAATGTACGTATTGATACGCTCATACCAGTGCGATAGATCCTTATCAATCATAAATTCCTTGATCTCGTTATTGAACATCGTGAACAGGCTGACGAATAACACGATGCTCGCAATAACCGTTCCAAGGCCGATCAGTACATGCGTGTACTTGACGTTGCCGATCCACAGCATGCCGAGCACGATGACCAAATAGATAATGGCATTCCCTAGATCGGGCTGGATCATAACGAGCATGAACGGCAAAGCGGCGAATGCGCCGATCGGCACCAAATCCCGCATGAAGGTCAGCTTGTCGCCTTGTCTTCGTCCCATCAAATAAGCAATGCCTATTATAATAATAATCTTCACGATCTCCGCGGGCTGAATTGTTAACGTCTCGGTAATTTTGAACCAGCCTCGCGCACCGTTGATCTTCGCTCCGACGAAATAAACGAGTATAAGCGACGTAACCCCTATGCCATATAACACATGCCAGCTCTTCAGCACGATTCGGTAATCGAACATGGAAGCGACGATCGCTACAAAAAAACCGAGTCCATAAAAAATAATTTGTTTCGTATCCGAGCTGGCATACCTTGGATCATTGATCGTCGCGCTGTGGAGAACCACGGAACTAATGACCATGAAGAGGAGCAATATGCCTAATATCCCCCAGTCAAGCTTCTTTAATTTGTTAAGCACGGGGCAATCATCCTATTCCAAGAAACTTGCGGAAACGCTTGAACGCGCCTGCCTTCTCATCGAGCAGCATAAGCGGCACCATATCTCCCAGAATACGGCGCGCAATATTGCGATATGCGATAGCTGCGCGGGATGCCGGATTCATAACGGTCGGCTCGCCGCTGTTCGCTGCAGAGATGACTTTCTCATCGTCAGGGACGATACCTACCAGGTCGATTGCAAGCACCTGACAAATTTCATCGATATCAAGCATTTCCCCGGTTTTCATCATATTTTGGCGAATACGGTTAATGATGAGCTTAGCTGGTATTTTTTCTTGTTCCAGCAAGCCGATTACGCGATCGGCGTCGCGGACAGCCGCATTTTCCGGTGTCGTAATAACGATGGCTCGATCCGCCCCCGCTATCGCGTTGCGAAAGCCTTGCTCAATTCCCGCCGGGCAATCGATAATGACATAATCATGGTCCTTCTTTAATTCCAGCACGATGTCGCGCACTTGCTCAGGCGTTACAGAATCTTTATCCTTCGTCTGTGCGGCAGGCAGCATGTACAGCTCGTCGAAACGCTTATCTTTCACAAGCGCTTGACTAAGCCTGCAGCGGCCTTCCGCTACGTCGACCAAATCATATATAATCCGATTTTCGAGCCCCATTACAACGTCCAGGTTACGCAGGCCGATATCCGTGTCGACCATGCATACCTTTTTGCCAAGCAACGCTAGAGCTGTACCCAAATTGGCCGATGTCGTCGTCTTGCCGACGCCGCCCTTGCCCGATGTTACAACAATCGCTTCTCCCATGTTCTACACTCCTTTAAACATAATAGGATTATGCCTGATGCGGAATAAATGCGTAATTTTATCAATTTGCATACGGCCTTCGTTCAGAAAAGCAAACTCCATTGCCGCATCCCCGGTCATCCATTCCTCCGGCGGCCTGCTTATGACCTCAGCGATCCGAAGCTGCGTCGGCCTCATTAGCGAAGCTGCGATAATAACATCGGTTCGACCGCTTGTCCCGGCATGCGCTACGCCGCGCAACGCGCCGAGCACATAGATGTCGCCGGTGCATAGAAGCGTTCCACCCGGATTCACATCGCCAATCAGCAGCAAATCGCCATCATGCTCGACCGTCTGACCCGATCTTACGATCGTCGTCAGAGCGTGAAGCTGCTGCGCGTTCACCTGCTGCTCGCTTACTGCCTTCGCCTCGGATTCGATCGACTGAACCATAAGATTGCCCTGCGACCGGATGACCGTCTTAATCCGCTCTTTGTCATCATCGGACAATTGCCGTGTCCCTAGCTTCACATGCACGTGCACGAGCGGCCCTGTCAGCAATTGTTGGTGCGTCTTCTCCAGCTTATATTGCAACTCATCCAATAGTGTAGCGAATTCACACTGATCGTTGAGAAGGAACACGAGACCTTCCTTAACGCCTTTTATCATTATATGTTGCTTCTCGGTCACGTTAGCCCCTCCCCAACCTATTGGATTCTTGACGCAAGGCGCAAATTCCTGCTAACGCCCCAATATTTACCGTGAAAACTGCCTTCGGCTGCTACTCATTGTTCCTCTTCTTCGGTCTTCAGCTTATTCTGCGACTCGAACATGCGTCTTGCCGGCACATAAACCGCCAACGCGAACGCAAGCTGGATGAATAAGCTTGGCAAAATATGATCGAGCACCGCCCAAGCATACGTCTCGTTCGTAATTCGGAATGCTTTGTAAATAAAGAAGATCATCGTATCGTACAGCAAGCAGGCTATGCCGATCACGGATAACGCCATCATGATTGTGGCTCGCTTGCGTTCAAACAATACGCCGGTGAAATACCCGATAAGTCCCATTGCGAAAGCATGAGCCCCGATCAAATGTCCAAAATATACGATATCCTGCAGCATGCCAAAGCCAATCCCGAACAATAAGGCATAATGTCTTCCGCTGTACATCGCAGAGTAGATAACCATAACGAACGTAAAATGGGTAATAATGCGCTCACCGTACCCCGCAGGAATAATCCACGGCATAATAGTGCCTTCTACAATAAATAAAAGAATCATCAACCCGATAATACGGTTAATCGTCATTCCTTGACGTCCTCCAATGCGGGAACCTCTACGACGAACACCTCGGTCAAATGATCGAAGCTTGCAGCAAGATCGATGGTTGCCGTATAAGTCAGACCGAAATCGCCAACCTGCTTCGTCTCCACCCTGCCGATCACCAGACCTCGGGGATACACATTTCCGAGTCCCGAAGTGATGACGGTGTCGCCGACGGTCATCGGATCGATTTCTGCGATCTTCGTCATAAGAAGTCTTTGCGTCTCCGTATTATAGCTGCTAAGAATACCGAAGGAACGATCCTCGCGGCCCATTACGGTAACCGCGATGGAGTTGAAGGTAGGCGACGATTCATCCAGCTCCGTTATCGGCGTTACCGTTGCCGTATACGGCGTTACGGAATCAACAAGTCCGATAAGTCCGTCAATCGTCGTTACCGCCATATTCGGCTTAATGCCGTTTTTGGAACCAAGGTTAATATTCATCGAACGGTTATTGGCGTCATTGCTTACCGATACAACCTGTGCAATGAGATAATTATAGTTATACATTTGCTTCTGGCGTTCGGTGAAGGAGAGCGCTTGTTTCAACCGCTCGTTTTCCTTCTGCACGAAGTTGTAATTCACTTTTTCTCTAGCGTATGCCGCCGCCGTTATACGTAATTGCTCGTTCTCTTCATAGAGAAGACGAAGCTCGCTTACATCCTCAAAGAAGCCCGCTATAGAACCAGCGGGCTTGTAAAACCATTGCTGAACGTATGCGGACGTATCCTTGATGAATTTTTCCGGCCAAGTCAATTCCTTGCGGTCACTAAGCGAGAAGCCGATTACCGCAATGAACAGAATAAACCCGATCATAAGCATAAACATCCGCTTATTTCGCATTAGCTTAAACAGCTCAATCACCTGCCCGTTTCATATCCATTCCCCTATGGACGCTTCTTATCGCTTGGAGCGCGACGACGAACTGCCTCTGCTCTTGAACAGATGAATATTGTCCAGCGAACGGCCCGTTCCGATTGCTACGCAGTCGAGCGGATTGTCCGCTACAATAACAGGCATGCCCGTTTCGCGTTGCAGCAGCTTGTCCAAATTACGAAGCAACGCTCCGCCGCCTGTAAGAACGATGCCGCGATCCATAATATCGGCAGAAAGCTCAGGTGGGCATTTCTCAAGCGTAATCTTAACGGCATCCACGATCGAGTTCACCGTATCCGTAAGCGCCTCGGTAATCTCATCCGATGTAATCGCAAGCGTCTTCGGCAAGCCGGATACGAGGTCGCGGCCGCGGATTTCGATTTTCTCAGGCATGTCCAGCGGCAAAGCCGAGCCGATCTCCATCTTCAGTTGCTCCGATGTTCTCTCGCCGATCATGAGGTTGTACGCACGTTTAATATATTGAATAATCGCTTCATCCATTTCGTCGCCGGCCACACGAATCGAGCGGCTTGTTACGATGCCGCCTAGCGAGATAACCGCAACCTCGGTAGTACCGCCGCCGATATCAACAACCATGCTGCCTGTCGGTTCCCATACCGGAAGGTCAGCGCCGATCGCAGCCGCGAACGGTTCTTCGATCGTGTAAGCTTCACGCGCGCCGGCTTGCTTCGCCGCATCCTCAACCGCACGCTTCTCAACCGCAGTAATGCCGGACGGCACGCATACCATCACGTTCGGATGGCGCGGGAACAACGAGCGCTGCTTCTGCGCCTGACGAATGAAATATTTAATCATCGTAGCCGTCGTCTCGAAGTCGGCAATAACGCCGTCCTTCATCGGACGAACCGCGCGAATGTTCCCAGGCGTTCTGCCGATCATTTTTTTAGCGTCCTCGCCTACAGCTTCAATTGTTTTCGTATCGGTACGCAGGGCTACCACGGAAGGCTCCCTTACGACAATTCCTTTGCCTTTCACGAATACGAGCGTATTCGCAGTACCCAAGTCTATCCCCAAATCTTTCGAAAAACCACCAAACATGATGTTGCTCCCTTCTCATTGCACAATCCCTTATATTATATTACATATATCCTTGTTCCTTCAAACTTACAAATCGCGCGTCCCCAATGACCAGATGATCCAATACTTCGATCCCGACGAGCTCTCCCGCTTCCACCAGTCGTTTCGTAAGCGCAATGTCTTCCGGACTTGGCGTTGGGTCGCCGCTTGGATGATTATGGACGCATATAATCGACGCGCTGCTGCGCTGAATGGCTGCTCGGAATACTTCGCGAGGATGAACCAGCGAGGCGTTGAGCGTACCTACAGACAACGTTTCTCGGGCAATAATATGATTTTTGGTATTGAGAAACAGACAAAGGAAGTGCTCCTTCTTCAAATAACGGAGCTCCTCCATGACATAGTCAGCTGCATCCTGCGGCTTGCGAACCGTAACCGTTTCCCCTAGCTTGCTCCGCGTAATGCGTCTGCCTAGCTCGATGCCGGCGCGCAATTGCAGCGCCTTTGCCGGTCCGATGCCGCGGATAGCGGTCAATTGCTCCATGCTCATATCCATCAAATTGCGCAGGCTGCCGCACTGCTGCAAGACCGAACCCGCTAGATGAATCGCGGATTGCCGCTGCGTGCCGGTTCGTAATAAGATAGCCAGCAGCTCTGCATGGCTAAGTGCTTCTGCCCCATATCGCATCATGCGCTCTCTTGGACGTTCTTCATGGGGGACATCACGCAAAACGGAGTATTGCGGCTCCATGTCCCGATCCCGCCTTCGCTACATTAGATTTCTCTCATATCCTGCCTAATTTTTGAAAAAAAATGCTTTCAAGGCCATTCTATATTGTATGACCGCATGTTGCGGTAGCAAATCGACGACTTTGAGCTAACCGGCTTCCTTCAATCTCTGACAGGCATGCGTTATCCGCCTATCGGGTTGTTGCATGTGTTCCATTCACATTTGTTTTCATTCGCATAACGTCAAATACTCATTCATTCCTTCAAAACACAGCAATGTCATAACGCGCCAGCATATCCGAGAGCAGCGACAGCGGCAATCCGACGACGTTGAAGTAACAGCCGTCAATGCGTTCGACTATCGTTGCGCCGAGCCCCTGAATGCCATAGGAGCCCGCCTTGTCCATCGGCTCGCCCGATGCGACATAATTCGCGATCTGCTTGTCGTTAAGCGGCTTCATCCACACCCTCGTCATACGGTGCATGACAATCGTCTCGCCATTCTTGGAAGGAACACAGGCCACCCCTGTGTAGACCTCATGGGATCGCCCTTGCAGACGCTGCAGCATATGCTTCGCATCCGCTTCGTCCTTCGGCTTGCCGAGCACTTCGCCGTCTAGCACGACGATCGTGTCTGCTCCAATAACGAGCGACGGCTGGTTATCGGATTCATTTTGCAGCATGTGGACAGCAGCGGAGGCTTTCCGCAAGCTGAGCTGCTCGACGACATAATCCGGTTTCCAGCCGAGTTCAATCGATTCATCGGTATCGGTAGACAAAATATAAACCGGCAAGGAAAGGCCCAGCGATGCAACCAGTTCCTTCCGGCGCGGTGACGAAGAAGCCAATACAATCCGGCTTATCGGTTCATTGCCTAGTTGTGTGTGTCCCATTAATGGATGACTATGCTCCTTCATTGCTGCCACCGCGGCTCGGCTGTGTCCGGAAATAGGATAGTACGCTTGGGCAGCTTATATTTTGCGGTAAAGCCAGATAGCAATTATAGCACCTACGATGCTTAGCATGCTAACTTGCAGATGAATCGACAGATTGAAGCTGAGTACATATAAATCGATTGCAGGCGACCAAGCAGCCTCAAGCGGATCCGTAAGAAATGATATTCCCGGAACCGGAGTAAGCCATCTGGCAACCAACGCGCCGGCTAATAAGCCTAATACGATGAAAATAAGTAGGATCCAGCCGTTTTTCTTCATCTTTCAACGCCTCTCGCCACGAAATGACACCTGAATCTATTATACGCAGATCCCTATTCGTTTACAATGCGCTGATGGACTCAAACCACCCTTTTTGTGCAATGACCGCTGCCATTAACGAGGATTGCGCAGACCAGAGATGTGACGCGGAAGGTTTCTTGTCATATTCAAGCATCGCTTTGGCCGCATTGTCTAGAGCAGTGACGATAGAGTTCAGAAATGCTAGATTTTCCGCGGACTTCGTGCCTTTCTGCATAATCGGCACCGTCTGCTTCCACAGCTGGTAGTTGTTCTCCCATGCAACGGATGCGGCATCGCTAAGCGGCGATAAAGCCGGTTGCTCGAGCTGCGCCAGAGCCAAATCATCCAACATTTGGACGACGTCTCTCGTCCGCTCGAAGAACTTCTGGGCACCTGCGGCATCGCCATCGAAAGGAATTTCGGCAGGCGCGGTGACCGTTAGTTCCTTAACGAACAGCTCGGTATCCGTCATCGAGGCACGCAGCGCTGTCGCTTGATCTTTATTTCCGGCGATTCCGGCGAATACGCGGTAATCCTCCTTCGTCGCCAGCGCCGCGGCGGCAAGCCCCTTGTCCTTCAGTTGGGCGAGCGCCGTATCTCTGCCTTCCGTGTTGCTGAACACGCCGAATTGCAACAAATAGTAGGTTTGGTCAAGCCCAGTCAATGCGGCCATTGGTCCGTCTGTTAACGGGCCTCTCTCCCCAGGCAGCGTTTCATTCGGATCGGAATCAGGATCGCTGACTCCCACTTCGCCTGTTGCCGGCTGATCGACATTCGTATCAACGGCAGCAGGCTGTTTGCCGCCTGCCGTTTTCTCGCCGCCGGGCAGTACGGGCGACCCTGTGAACAGCGACAGCAGCAAATAACCGAACAACGCTCCCGTTGCAAGCGCGCCTGCGACAGATAAAAAAACATTGAACCAAGATGGCGGAGACGATGGTCTTTTGTAACGAACGGCTTTATATTTACCTTTGTTTCTGCTTAAATCCTCTGTTTCATCATAAAAGAGTTCGTTTGAAGCCTCGTAATTTAGTCCGTTGTCGGCTTTAGCCGCGGCTGCCAAAGGTTTCCTCTCTGCTTCATTATCATCGATAGGCAGCAGGACAGATTCGAACGGTTCACCTTCGGGCGGTGCTAGAGGAGCATCCAATTTATTTAGTAGAATCGGACCTTGGACTCCATCCTTCGCCGAAAAATTAGGCGGCAGCTTGCCTGAAGCGTTCTCTTTCGAATTCGGCTCCGTGTCGCGAATTAATTGCTCCAACGCCACAATGTCCTCCTGGAACGGGCTGTTCCAGGGCGTCAGCTCACTCATAACGGGCGATTCATGCGGCGGATATAGAGGCACGACATTCGACTTCGCCGGACTCCCCGCATTCTCCGCATGAGTATCCGTACGCTTAGCTTCCTTGATAGGTTTATCAGTCACGTTGCGACCTGCCTGGTCAAAACGATAGGTAATCCGGTTTTTTGAACTCATGCAAATCTCTCCTTGTCCCATAGCTTCTGCTAGTATTCTATGAACGATATAAGAGATTTAGACCCGTTAATTGTGCATTTCAACTGCATTTCGACTTATGAACCACCTCATCGATTCTATCGATTTATATATCGTGGATGAGCGGCAGCTGCTTACAATCGCCCCCCTCCAAAGACTGGTAATTAATAATTGGATGTGGTAAATTAGCTAATAAGTAGAAACAAAATGAAACTCGGTTTTATATAATGAAACTTATGGAAGGATCACGAGATTGGGGTTCAGAAAAATTTTATTCCTGCCGAGAAGGCTCATCCTGCCTTTCAGGTCAAACATATCGCTGCATTGCGAGAGAATCTTATTCAGCATCAAATTAACGTGATCGAAGACGATAATCGAGAGGACGAAGGGCTGACGCGTTTTTTTCTGAACGATCCATTTGGCAATCGGATTGAATTTATCGAGAGCGGAGAGTGTTGAACGATGAACAACAAGGAAAGATTTACGAATCGGGTAGAAACATATGTCAAGCACCGCCCAAGCTATCCGAAGGAAGCCATTGATTATTTGTTTGGAACCGTCGGTGTGACAGCAAGCAGCCCTATTGCTGACGTCGGCGCGGGGACAGGCATTTTCTCAGAGCTGCTGTTGGAACGCGGATGCCACGTCATTGCCGTCGAGCCAAATGCCGCTATGCGCGAAGCATCTGTTCAAAAGCTCGGCGTTTATCCAGGATTTATAGCTTGGAATGGTTCGGCGGAAGCGACTGGCTTGGAGAGCGAATCAGTTGATTATATCACTTGCGCCCAAGCCTTCCATTGGTTTGACCGTACGGCGGCCCAAGCGGAGTTTCGCCGTATTCTGAAGCCCGGCGGTAAAGTTATTTTGATATGGAATATCAGAAAGACGACAGGCTCAGCTTTCTTAGAGCTATATGAACAGCTTGTCCAAACGTTCGGCAATGATTACAAGCAAGTCAATCATCGAAATATAACCAAACAAACGTTGCAATCCTTCTTCAAGGACAGCCTATTCCATGCAGCGAAGTTTACAATTCATCAGCGCTTCGACTTCGAAAGCCTGAAAGGCCGTTTGCTATCCTCCTCCTATACCCCGACTCCAGATCAACCTAATTACTACCCAATGCTGTCCGAGCTTCGAGCGATATTTGATAACAATCAGCAAAGCGGAACTGTAAGCATCGATTATGAGACAGAAATATATGTAGGCGAGGTTTAAGACCTAAACAATAGCCAGCTTCAGCCAGCATGTTCACGTATGGAGGTAATGAGCGATAGTGAGGCAGACCCATTAAAATGTGAGGGCAATCTCACTCTTTCTGTCTGATATTACGGTTGCGTAAAGATTAGTGAGGAAAAGCTCATTGTCCATGAAGCTAACCTCACGGGCAGTGAGGTTTCCCTCATTAAAGCTAGGCATTTTGATCAAGCGAGTGGCAAAGAAAGAGTTTCACCTCACAGTCAGTGAGTTTTACCTCAGAGCAAACAAACTGTTCCTAGCCGCATATCGATATGCTCTATTCGCTACTTTCCACAGCCTGCATGCCGAAATAAAAAAACCTAACCCCGCCTTATCGGCAAGGTTAGGTTTTATTTTTAGTTGGCGGCCTTCAGCGACTTGGCGAGCTGATCAGCTACTTTCCAAATGTCGCCTGCGCCCATCGTTATGACAAGATCGCCCGGCGCTACGTGCTCCGTCAAATAAGAGAGGACGTCTTCCTTAGTCGGCAGATAGAGAGTGTTCGCATTGCTGTTGCTCTTAATAAGCTCAACGAGCTTATGCGAATGCACTCCTTCGATCTGCTGCTCGCCCGCCGGAGAGTAGATGTCGGTAATAATGACTTCATCTGCTTCAGGGAAAGCGCGGCTGAATTGATCGAACAAGAAGAATGTCCGCGTATAGCGCTGCGGCTGGAATACGGCAATGATCCGCTTGCCCGTTGCTTTGGCCGCACTGATCGTCGCTTGAATCTCTGTCGGATGATGCGCGTAATCGTCAATGACCAGAATGTCATTGACTTCCCCGAGCACCTGGAAGCGGCGCTTCGCGCCGCTGAACTCGCGAATCGCTTCGGCGATTTCCCGGAACGACAATCCCGATTCCAAGCAAGTGATCACGGTCGCCATTGCATTGTATACGTTATGGCGGCCTGGAACGGACAGCACGATCGTACCGAGAGATGCTCCGTTATGGGTCATATCGAACGATACTTTGCGGTCGCCCAAGACGATATTGCTCGCTTTATATTCCGCTTCGCCATCGATAGCGTACGTCACAAGCTGCGATTCGCCTTCCGCTCCCGTATACACAAGCGGGATCAGTTCCTTCACATTATCGTCATCCGCGCATACGATAGCTTTGCCGCCGGATTTGACTTGCTGCAGGAACTGAACATAAGCTGCCTTCAGCTTGCCGAAGTCTCCGTCATAATTTTCCAAATGGTCTGGCTCGATGTTCGTCACGATTGCAAGCGTAGGGTGATAATGCAAGAACGACCCGTCGCTTTCGTCGGCCTCCGCAACAACGTATTCGCCTTTGCCTGCCTTCGCGTTTGTACCTAAGTTAACAATCTCGCCGCCGATAATGTAAGTCGGATCAGCATTGCAGGACTCCATAACAAGGGCAATCATCGAGGAAGTCGTCGTCTTCCCGTGCGCGCCCGCAACGGCGATGCCTTTACCAATATTCATCAATCTCGCCAGCATTTGCGAGCGGTGAAGAACAGGGATGTTCAGCTGCTCCGCCGCCCTTCGCTCGACGTCGTCCTTCGAGATCGCAGTCGAATAAACGACCAAATCTGCTCCATTCACATGCTCGGGCTGATGGCCGATATAAATATCGGCCCCCTTCGCCGCGAGCTTCTCCGTAAGCTCCTGACGCGCGACATCGGAACCGGTAACCTTATAGCCCATTTCCAGCATGACGCGGGCTATGGCACTCATTCCGTAACCGCCGATTCCGATGAAATGAACGTGTTCTGCCGTATTCAAAGACGGTTCACCAACCTTTTTCAGAATCCGAGTTGTACAATATGCGGGAGCGAACGTCAGCAATCAAATATAGCGTGCCTGTCACGACCCCAAGGTCTGTTTCCCCGGTTAACTGTTGTAATTTTTGAAGCGCAGCGCGGTAATCCGGCTCTACGATGAGCTCGAACGAGCTTTCCGCAGGCTGTTGATTATTCATATCGCTAACGATAGCAGCTAACGCGGGTGCATCCATCTTCATTCGAAAATCAGGCTCGGTCAAAATAAGCGTATCCACTATTGGTAGTATATGCTTGAGTACATCCTGATGATTCTTATTCTCCAGCATCCCCATCATGAGATGAAGACGGTCGTACTTATACGTTGACCGAAGCGCGCTTACGAGCGTCTCCGCGCCTTCCGGATTATGGGCTCCGTCCAGCAAAATACGCGGCGAGCGCGACACCATCTCAAGTCTGCCCGCCCAAGCTGCTGCCCGAAGTCCTTCCTCCAGCGCTTCATCCTCTACGACAAGCGCATTGTACTGACGCAGCACCTCTAGCGTCATGACGGCAACTGCCGCATTCGTTCGTTGATGCGCTCCGTTAAGCGTAATCGTCAGCGGCTCGATCGAGCGGAATAATCCGTCGAAGCGGAAAGTCTGCTCGTCTTCCTGAACGGAAACGGCCGTCTCGCTGAATTGCTCGCCGAGCAAGTAAAGCGTGCTATGCTTATCGGCAGCAGTTTGCTTAATAACAGCTACTGCCTCCGGCTGCGACACGGCGCTGACGACCGGAATGCCAGCCTTAATAATGCCCGCTTTCTCGCTCGCGACTGCAGCAAGTGTATCGCCGAGACGATCCATATGATCATGTCCGATGTTCGTAATGACAGACACAACCGGATGAACGATATTCGTTACGTCCAGCCTGCCGCCGAGTCCGGTCTCCCACACGACATAGTCAGGATACGTCACTTTGGCATAGAACAAAATAGCAAGAGCCGTCGATACCTCGAACATGGTCGGCGAACCGAGCTCCGTCTCGGCAATTGCCTCGACATGCGGCTTCAGCTCATTCGCAAGCTTCAGCAGCGTCTCTTCCTCAATATCCACGCCATTGTATTGAAAGCGATTCGTGAACTTCGTAATATAAGGCGACGTGAACGTACCGACGTCATAACCGCTCTTAAGCAGCACGCTCGTCAAGTATGAGCATGTCGAGCCTTTGCCGTTCGTACCGGCAACATGAATGAACTTCAGTCTGCGATGAGGATTGTCCAGCAGCTCCATCAGCTTCTCGATCCGGTCAAGGCCCGGACGGATGCCGAATGGGATGAGTCCTGTAATCCATTCCACCGCTTCAGTATAGGAATGCAGCGGCCCTGCCGGCCGCTGCTCGTTGAACTGTTCCGTCATACGTATCGATCCTTCTTCCCTTAATCTCAGCCGCGCAATTCCGCAATACGTGCCGCTACCTTCTCGCGTTTCTCCGCATAATCGGCCATCTTCGCTTTTTCCTCTTCGATGACTTTAGCCGGCGCTTTCGCTACGAAGCCTTCATTGCCCAGCTTCTTCTCCACACGCTCAACTTCGGCCGTCAAATTCTGACGTTCCTTCTCAAGACGGGCGATTTCCTGCTCGATGTCAATCAAGCCTGCCAACGGCAAGTATAGCTCCGCTCCCGTAATGACTGCTGACATCGCTTTGTCCGGAGCGCTGATGTGAGTTCCGGTCTCCAGCATCGATGTGCCGCAGAACCGTTTGATGAACTCTTCATTGCGTGCGAGAATCGCCGCTTCCGCTTCGCTCGAAGGCTTGATGAGAAGCTCGACCTTCTTGCTCATTGGCACATTCACTTCTGCGCGAATATTACGCACGGAGCGGATGAGGCCCATCAGCAGCTCCATCTCTTTCACTGCTTCAGGCGCTTCAAGCGCCGCATCGTATACCGGCCATTCCGCAAGCGTGATCGTCTCGCCGACATGCGGCAAGTGCTGCCAAATTTCCTCGCTGATGAACGGCATGAACGGATGAATCAAGCGCTGCGTGCGGTCAAGCACATAAGCAAGGACGGACTGCGTCGCTTTTTTAGCCGCTTCGTCTGTTGAATATAGGCTGAGCTTGGCAAACTCGATATACCAGTCGCAAAGATCATCCCAGATGAAGTTATTGAGCAAACGTCCCGTCTCGCCGAACTCGTAGCTGTCGATCAGGCGGGTAACATCGCGCACCGTTTCGTTCAGGCGATGCAGGATCCAACGGTCCGACGTGCCGAGATTAACCGTTATATCGATATCCGCTGCGGTGAACCCTTCCAGGTTCATAAGCGCGAAGCGAGATGCGTTCCATATTTTGTTGGCAAAGTTGCGCGCCTGCTCGACACGCTCATTGCGGTAACGCAAGTCTTGACCTGGCGTACTGCTCGTTGAGAGCATGTAACGCATAGCGTCCGCGCCGTACTTCTCGATAACATCGAGCGGATCAACGCCGTTGCCGAGCGACTTGGACATCTTCTGCCCGTTCTCGTCACGGACAAGACCGTGGATCAACACGTCCTTGAACGGAATTTCGTCTGTGAATTCAAGCGCCGTGAAGATCATTCGCGCTACCCAGAAGTAAATGATGTCGTAGCCCGTAACGAGCACGTCTGTTGGGTAGTAGCGCTTGAATTCTTCCGTCTCCTCCGGCCAGCCAAGCGTCGAGAACGGCCACAAAGCAGAGCTGAACCAAGTGTCCAATACGTCGTTATCCTGGGTGAACGTTGCGCCTTCCGTATTTTGAACGTCGTCGCGCGATACGGTAATCTCGCCGGTAGCATCGTTGTACCATGCCGGAATGCGGTGTCCCCACCACAATTGGCGGGAAATACACCAGTCACGAACATTTTCGATCCAGTTCATATAGATCTTTTCGAACCGCTCAGGAATAAAGTTCGTGCCCTTACCCGATTTTTGGGCCGCAATTGCCGCTTCGGCAAGAGGTTTCATTGCAACGAACCATTGCGTCGACAAATACGGCTCAACAACGGCGCCGCTGCGCTCGCTGTGGCCAACTTGATGCACATGCTCCTCGATGCGGATACAGATGCCCTGCTCCTGCAAATCCTTCACGAGTTTCTTGCGGCAATCCGTACGATCCAGACCTTCATAAGGACCAGCTTGATCGTTCATTGTGCCCGTTTCGTCCATGACAATAATTTGCGGCAGGTTATGACGCTGGCCGACCTCGAAGTCGTTCGGGTCATGAGCAGGCGTAATCTTAACCGCGCCGGAGCCGAAGTCCTTCTCCACATATTCGTCCGCAATAATTGGAATCTCTCGACCCACGATCGGCAGAATGAGCATTTGGCCGATAAGATGCTTGTAGCGATCGTCCTCTGGATGAACCGCTACAGCCGTATCGCCAAGCATCGTCTCCGGACGAGTCGTTGCGACCGTTATGAAGCCGGAGCCGTCCTTAAGCGGATATTGGAGATGGTACAGGTTGCCGTTCACTTCTTTGTATTCTACTTCGATATCGGAGAGAGCCGTTCGTGCCGCAGGGTCCCAGTTGATAATTTTTTTGCCTCGGTAGATGAGACCTTTCTCGTACAGACGGACGAATACTTCGCGAACCGCCTTGGAGAGACCTTCATCAAGCGTGAAACGCTCTCTGGAGTAGTCAAGCGAGAGACCCATCTTGCCCCATTGATCACGAATCGTGTTCGCGTATTGATCCTTCCACTCCCATACCTTCTCCAGGAATGCTTCGCGTCCGAGATCGTAGCGGCTAATGCCCTGTTCGCGCAACTTGCTCTCAACGCGAGTCTGCGTCGCAATGCCGGCATGGTCTGTTCCCGGCAGCCAAAGCGCATCATAGCCTTGCATTCTCTTCGTGCGAATCAAGATGTCCTGCAAAGTAAAGTCGAGCGCGTGCCCGATATGCAGCATGCCGGTTACGTTCGGCGGCGGAATAACAATCGTATAAGGCTTCGCGTCAGGACGCTTGCCCGCTTCGAAAAACTTGCCCTGCTGCCAATAGTCATACCATTTCTGCTCGGCTGCCTTCGGATCGTAAGTCGTCGGCATTTCCGTAGACGTAGTCGTTGTTTGATTTTCTGACATTGATTCCATCCTCCATACATCGATATAAATACAAAAAAACCTCTCGCCCTCATAATAAAGGACGAAAGGTTTAGCTTCCGTGGTACCACCTTTGTTTCACGCAAAAAAAGATGATTCGCGCGACACTCGAACAGATAACGGCTGCAGCCGGCCTGACTTAGGCGGGCGAGAGATGCATTGTTTCGCAAAAACTCTCCGCTTGATCCAGGCAACTCCGGGGCGACCCGTAGCAGTCACTTCCTGCAGAACCTCTCAGCGTAACGGTTCCGCTCTCTGAAGGCTTCACTGCGTACTATTCCCCTTCAACGTCATTATGACACTTATATGTATACATAATACCGTTGTTATGCGCTAGAGTCAACTTTAAGGGGTGAAAAACCCATCTTATTGACATAAATCTCACCTCGTGTAAGAGCATATTTGATCTTACAGAGAGAAGCTCGGTTTGGGATCGCCCCTGTAAGTGAACATAGGCTCTTACAGCACGATTAGGAAGTTCGATTACGCTCGTGCGCCTCGTGTAAGAGCATATTTGATCTTACAGTGAGAAGCTCGGTGTGGGACCGCCTCTGAAAGTGCATATAGGCTCTTACAGCGAAGATACGAAGATCGATTACGCTCGTATAGCGCGTTTCACGAAAAAGGTCCCTCACTGTTCACGAATGAACGAGTGAAAGGACCCATTTTTATTGATTAAGGAATAGCTGTTTCACGGAATATAAAGCAGTTGCCCTTCCGACACGGCCGATTCATTAAGATTATTGCGAATTAATATTTCTCGAGGATTAATGCTGTAGCGAAGCGCAATCGCATCAAGCGTTTCATCGCGCTGAACGATGCATAACCGGATCTTGCGGAATTCATTCTCCTCTGCATTGCGGCCGAGGAATAAGTTCTTCCACTCAATCTCGTCGCCGGACGACAGCGCACGCGCATCCTCAGCTGCTTGTTGAGTGGCGATCTCTTGCTCGGCTGCCTGACGCGCAGCTTGCTCGCGGCGGCTCGTCTGGAGCAGCGTCATAATGCCGACATTAGGCGGCTGTTCAGCCTGCTCCTCCGGAGGTTTGCTTGAGAGCGCGACGCGCGGCTCTTGCTTCTCAGGCTGCTGCACGACTTGCTGTACAGCTTGCTGAGCTTCCAGCTCCGCCTCGAGCTCGCGCTGAGCTTGCTCTTCAAGCGCCAGCAGCGCATACGCTTCGGCGAAAGCAGCCTCTTCCTCGGCTTGCTCCTCTGCCTGCTCCAGCTCTTCATTCCGATCCTGCTCGGTGATCTCGCTTGGTTCGTCCACATATTGAGATGAAGAGGCGAGCCACCCGTCATCGCTACTCTGCTGAGAGGCAAGCGTAATCTCCCGCTGTTCCTCCTGAGGCTGTCTGCCGTTCACCGCGAATAGATGTGAAGACGACCAGCCTGAATCATTAGGAGATGAGGAAATCGACACGGTTGCCTCACGCTCACGCTCAATCTCAATCTCATTCTCCCGTTCCTGCGCTTGTGCTTGTGCTTCGGCGATTCGCTGCTCGAAGCCCCCCCCTGACGCATAGAAGGACTCGTCCTCTGCTATGTACGCCGGCGCCTCTTGTTGGAACGAATTGTCCGGTATAGGCTCCTGTTCCTGTTCCTGTTCCTCACCGAGCTGCTGCGAACCATAGAAACTCCGTTCATGAACGACCGTAATCGGCTCTTCTCTCCAAGCCTCCTCAGGCTCTTCCACAGGATCGACGGAGATGCCGCGCAACGACAAGACGCCAGTAACGTTCAACGTTCTGGCTGACAGCAAATCCACATCAAAGTTGTCGATATCGATGGAGATATCGTCCAGCCGTGAAATGCGGTTCATCGGCAGCGTAATTTCAACCGGAATCCAGTGCTCCAGCACAAGCGGCGCTTCTTCCGCATTTTGCCCCCGATATACGCCGCTTAGAAGCAGCTGACCCTTCAATACCGCATGATCCCCCTGATCGATCACTTGGATGCGTGGAACCAGCTCGATTTCCTCCAACTCATCGATAGCCGCAACGTCGTCCGGCAGATGAACGCGCTCATACACATCAAAGCGTAACCCACTCGTTTGTTCCGACACGCCTAAGTCCTCCCTTCTCGTACTGAATGCTCGGAAGCGTTAACGGCTGCCGCCTTCCGCAGGACGGCAAGAAGACCGTTACGCAAGCCATATAAGATGAGGATGGGAACAAAGCTTATCCTCACTTATATTTAAAGTTACATTCACTACTTATCTATATGGTTGGATAGGCTAGAGCATGACTTTTATTTACATGCCGCTGACGGATGATACGAGCTTTTCCAGCCAAGACGGCCATGGTGCAACGACCTCGATCGTCTCCCCAGTCCATGGATGAGGGAATAGCAGCCGCTCACCGTGCAGCGCTTGGTGGGTTAACAATCGCGTGTTTCCGCCATACAGCTCATCGCCAACGACCGGGTGACCTATATAGCTCATATGAACACGAATTTGATGCGTCCTTCCCGTCTCGAGCCGAACGCGGACAATCGAAGCTTTCGCATACGCCTCCACTCTCTCATAGTGAGAAACGGCATGCTCGCCCGATGGCGTTACCATGCGCCTAGCTCTATGATGACGATCCTTGCCGATAGGCTCGTCAATCGTTCCAGCCCGCTTCGCAAGCTTGCCTTGAACGACCGCAATATATTGCCTGTCAATCGCCTTGTCCCGCATCGCTTCATCGAGATTCCACTGAGCCAGGTCGCACTTCGCATAGAGGACCGGTCCGGACGTGTAATCATCAAGCCTATGAATATGGCGCAGCGGCAATGGATCCTTCGCTTTCAGCGCATGCCTTGCGGCAGCTTCATCCAGCGTTCCCCGCTCCCCCGCATACGTCTCATGAACCTTCATCCCTGCCGGCTTATGGAACACGACGCAGAAGTCGTCCTCGTATAGCACGGGTGGAATATCGATCGTCGGTCCCGATATCGCCTGGCGATAGAAAGGATGCGTCTTCGGATCAACAGCCGGGAACGTAAGCAAACGCAGCTTTTCGCCTTCCCACTTAATGCCGCCGACCGAGAACAGCCGATTCACCCATTTTTCCGAAAAGAGTCCTCGAGCCAGCAGCCATTTCCTCACTTCATGCGGATGGCTTCCGGCTGCTGGCTGCGCAAGCTCCCCTGCTCCCTTGCCGGCATCAGCAAGCGCCGACCAGTCTAGCTCGAGCCATTCTCCATTACGAACTGCTTGTTCCATTTCATTGCCGCCCCCTATGTTCATCTCGTCCCACAACAAACCCTCCTAATGCCTGCTGCTATGCAATGCAATTAAGAGGGTGTGTGGCGAGCTAGTTATATCTCATATGCTACAATCTGCTGAATGCGATATCATGCGCAGCAATCGTCGCAGCAATGTCTTCATCCGAATGGGCAGCCGATACGAACATACCTTCGAATTGCGATGGTGCAATATTGACGCCAAGGTCAAGCATAGCTGCGAAGTAAGCCTTGAAGCGAGTAATATCAGACGTCTTTGCCGTCTCGAAGTTAATGACGAAGTTGTCCGTGAAGAATGGACAAACCATCGAGCCAACACGGTTAATCGTATTCGCAATACCGTGCTTACTGGCGTTGGCTTCGAAGCCGAGCTGCAGCTTCACGGCTTGGCGTTCCAATTGCTCATACACTTCTGGCGTTAGCAGCTTAAGCGTCGTATAGCCAGCAGCCATAGCCAGGGGATTGCCCGATAGCGTACCTGCTTGGTAGATCGGGCCGCTTGGCGCGATCTGCTCCATGAGCTCGCGCTTGCCGCCATATGCGCCGACCGGCAAGCCGCCGCCGATCACTTTGCCGAAGCAAGTCAGATCCGGCGTTACGCCGTACAGTCCTTGCGCACAGTTGTAGCCGACACGGAAGCCGGTCATTACTTCGTCGAAAATAAGAATAGTGCCGTATTTCTCCGTCACATCGCGCAGTCCTTGCAGGAAGCCCGGCAGCGGCGGTACAACGCCCATATTGCCGGCGATCGGCTCCACGATAACGCAAGCGATCTCCTCGCCGAACTTCTCGAACGCCAGCTTCACAGATTCCAGATCGTTGTACGGGACGGTAATGGTATGCGAAGCGACATGCTCCGGGACACCCGGACTGTCCGGCAGACCAAGCGTTGCTACCCCAGAACCCGCTTTGATCAGCAAGCTGTCGGCGTGGCCGTGGTAAGAGCCTTCGAACTTCAGTATTTTGCTGCGTTTCGTATAACCGCGCGCGAGACGCAGGGCGCTCATCGTCGCTTCCGTTCCCGAGTTGACCATACGGACGATATCCACCGATGGCACACGCTCTACGACAAGCTCGGCCATGAGCGTCTCCAGCTCGGTCGGAGCTCCGAAGCTCGTGCCTTTCTCAGCCGTACGCTTGATCGCTTCAATCACTTCCGGATGCGCGTGACCCATAATAAGCGGACCCCATGAACCGACGTAATCAATATAGCTGTTGCCGTCAATATCGTAGACGCGGCTGCCTTCGCCGCGATCCATGTAGACGGGATTAAGATCTACCGACTTGAAGGCGCGCACCGGACTGTTCACGCCGCCGGGGATTACCTTCTTCGCCCTTGCGAATGCTTCTACGGAACGCGAGTTGTTAGCGATACGAGATTGGTTGCTCATCTTGTTAAGCCTCCCCTTTCAGCCAGCGCGCAGCGTCTTTTGCATGGTACGTAATGATAATATCGGCGCCTGCGCGCTTCATACCCGTGAGCGTCTCCAGCACAATCGCCTTTTCGTTAATCCAGCCGTTCGCTGCCGCTGCCTTCACCATCGAGTATTCAGCACTTACGTTATAAGCGACAACCGGCAAATCATAGTTTTCTTTCAGCAAGCGCACGACATCCAAGTAAGCCAGTGCCGGCTTCACCATGAGCATATCCGCGCCTTCCGCTACATCCGATTCCGCTTCGCGCAGCGCTTCGCGTACGTTAGCCGGGTCCATCTGATACGTCTTGCGATCTCCGAATTGCGGCGCGGAATGTGCCGCGTCACGGAATGGACCATAGAACGCAGATGCATACTTCACGGAGTAAGACAGAATCGGGATATCGCTGTAGCCCGCTTCATCAAGCCCGCCGCGAATCGCATGGACGAAGCCGTCCATCATATTCGAAGGCGCGATAATATCGGCTCCCGCTTCGGCTTGGGATATTGCCGTACGCACAAGCAGCTCGAGTGACGCATCGTTATCTACGGTAGCCTCGCAGGAATGCTCGTCGACATGAACGACGCCGCAATGGCCGTGATCGGTAAAGCCGCATAAGCATGTATCGGCAATAACGACAAGCTCAGGCGCCCATCCCTTAATCGCACGGATCGCTTGCTGCATAATGCCGTTAGCGTCGTAAGCCGATGTGCCGACAGCATCCTTATGCTCAGGAACACCGAACATAAGCACCGACTGAACGCCGCTTGCGACAACGTCGCGAATTTCTTCCTCAAGGCGATCCATCGAGAAATGGTATACGCCCGGCATCGAAGGAATCTCTTCCTTTACGTTCACGCCATACGTTACAAAAAGCGGATATATAAAGTCATTAGCGCTTAGCACCGTCTCGCGCACCAGGCTGCGAAGGCCGGCTGTGCGGCGCAATCTGCGATTTCTCACTATAGGAAAGCTCATCTGAATAATTCCTCCTCTACACGTTCGCTTTGGCCGCGCGGTAGGCGGCTATAGCGTCTATTAAACTGTCTATGGTCGAATGTTCAGGCTCAACCGTTACGGAAAGTCCAGCATCTATTACCGTCTTCGATGTGATCGGACCGATACTCGCGATCGGTATGCCTGCGAGATGTTCAGCCGGATCCTCAATGCCTCTGCGTCTAAGCAATTCAAGCAGATTCGTCACCGTAGACGAGCTGGTGAACGTAATCATATGAATCCGTTTCTCGCGAAGCCACGTAAGTGCCAGCTCGTCCTGCGTATCCGCCAGCACGGTCTCGTAGACATCCAGCTCCACTGCTTCTAGCCCCTTAGCCTGAAGCTCTCTTGGCAGCACTTCGCGCGCCAGATCGCCGCGCGGCAGCAATACTCTTTCTCCGGCTTTCAAGTGCGGATCGAGCTGCTCCAACAGTCCCTCAGCATGGAATTGAACAGGGAGTTCTTCGAACGTCAAACCGCGCATACGCAGCGCCTCGGCCGTCTTTGGACCGACAGCTGCAAGACGAGCGCCGTGGAACCGCCGAATATCGATGCCGAACCGCTGCAGCCAGCGGAAGAAATAATCGACGCCGTTCACGCTCGTGAACATGACCCAGCTATAGCTCTCCGCTTGCTCTAGATGCGTTTTTAGCAAATCTATCGCTTCTGCATTCGAAGGCTCTTGCGTCTCGATAACCGGAAACTCGCAAGGCTCGCCGCCTAAGCTCTCGATCTGGTCGGCGAGCTCGCTTGCTTGCGCCCGTGCTCGGGTAACCAGTATTCGCATGCCGAATAACGGCTTGTTCTCATACCATCTCAGCTTCTCCCGCTGCAGCACAACCTCGCCCACAACGATGACCGCCGGCGGCTGGAAGTTCGCCTCGCGGACGATGGCTTCGATCGTCTCGAGCGTACCGACGATCGTCTGCTGCTCCACTCTCGTACCCCAGCGGACAAGCGCAACCGGCGTTTGCGGCGGCTTGCCATGCTTGATCAGCTGATCGGCGATATATCCGATCTTCGCAACGCCCATCAGGAAGATAAGCGTTCCTGTCGCATTCGTCACTTTGTCCCAATGAATCGACCGGTCGAGCTTATCCGGACTCTCATGGCCCGTTATGATCGACAGCGACGAAGCAAGATCGCGATGCGTTACCGGTATGCCCGCATACGCTGGTACGGCAATCGCCGACGTAATGCCTGGCACGATCTCGAACTCGACGCCGTTATCGTACAGCAATTCGGCCTCTTCTCCCACGCGGCCGAATATCGTCGGGTCGCCGCCCTTAAGGCGCGTAACGGTCTTGCCTTGAAGCGCCAAATCGACGAGCAATTGATTGATTTCCTCTTGCTTCATCGTGTGACGGTCAGGCAGCTTGCCTACATAAATTTTCTCCGTGCCCGGCTTCACATGACGCAGCAGCCGAGGGCTGGCAAGCCGATCATACACGACGACATCGCACAGCTCAAGACATTCGCGCCCGCGAACGGTAATGAGCTTCGGATCGCCGGGACCGGCTCCGACCAAATAAACTTTCCCCTTATTCACCGGTCATCCCCCAATTTCCGCTAAAATACGATCAGCGCCGCGCGCGATAAGCGCTGCCGCCACATCCCGTCCAAGCTGTTCGGGATTCGTCCCCCTTAACTGCTCCTTAAGCAAGGTCTCTCCGTCTGGCGAACCAACCATGCCGGTCAGCTCCAATAGCGGCTCGCTTCCAGCGTCATCCACCAATACGGCATAAGCGCCGATCGGCACTTGGCAGCCGCCGTTCAGCGCGCCAAGGAAACTGCGCTCTGCGCGGACGGCGAGCTCGCTTTCTCTATCGTTCAACAGTGCAAGCAACTCTCTGATCTGTGCATCATCGCTCCGGCATTCGATGCCGAGCGCTCCTTGGCCTACCGCAGGGATGCAGACATCAACCGGTACGGCTGCCGAAATGCGGTCCTGCCAGCCCATTCTTGTCAACCCAGCCGTCGCCAACACAACCGCATCGAAACCTTCCGTCGCAAGCTTACGGATACGGGAATCGATATTGCCTCTGATCGACTCGAGCTTGAGGTCCGGTCTAGCGTTCTTGAGCTGGCAAGAGCGGCGCAAGCTGCTCGTTCCGACACGCGCTCCAATCGGCAAGTCAGACAGGCTTTTCAGTCCATCCTTCATGACCAAGCAGTCCCGCGGATCAACGCGCAGCGGAATCGCTCCGTTCATTAAACCTTCCGGCAATTCATAGGGCATGTCCTTCATGCTATGTACCGCCAAGTCGATATCGCCATCGATGAGCGCTTGCTCGATTTCTTTAACGAACAACCCTTTGCCGCCTACCTTGGACAACGTAACATCGAGAATCCGGTCGCCCTTCGTCACGATCTTCTTTACCTCGAACGTATAAGAGAAGCCTTGCTCGTCGCTGAGCTGCTGCAATTGATCGATCACTTGTCCTGTCTGCGTAAGCGCAAGCGCGCTCTGTCTCGTTCCTACAACGATCACTCGATGTGCATTAGCTGTTTCCATCATTATGTATGCCTCCCGTTATTCCGATGCGACGCAGCAGGCTGTTCAGCCATTCATTGCCGCTGCCTTCAACTTCTTCCCCGCTATCCGCGACTGAAGCACCGCTCTTCGCCGCCTCAGCCGCCTCTTCCGCCGCTAGCTTAAGTATAGCCTGTTTAGCTACTCGATCTATCTCACTGTTCATGACAATTGTTCGCAAACGCCGCAGACGATCCACTGCTTCTACGTAACTTTCCCCGTATTGCGTTTCCAGCTCCTTCTTTATCGCTGCCGCTAGCGACGGGCTTGCGCCCGCTGTCGTCACAGACAGCAACAGCTCGCCCCGGCGTATGACAGAAGGAGCGAGAAAGTCGCCTTCGTCGTAAGAATCCGCTGCATTCACTAGCGCGCCATAACGCTTGCCGTCAGCTGCAACAGCAGCATTAACTTCCTTATTTCCTGACGCCGCGAATAATAGCCACGCTCCGCTTGCATCGCTCTCTTTGTACCCTCTAAGCTCAATTCGCAGCTTGCCTTCCTCGGCAAGACCGGCCAGCCGCTCCGTAACCGTCGGACTGACGATCCTTACATCGTCTGCCCCGGCCTCCAATAAGCCGATAACCTTTCGCTCCGCAACGCCGCCGCCGCCGATAACGACGATTTTTTTGCCGCGCAATTGGAGCACGACCGGGTAATAGCCATTCATGCTTGATCCCCCATAGGATTGACCGAAATGATCATTAATGAAACCTTGAAACGTAATTGGAGAGCAAATTAATTAACAACATCAGGAAAGAAGCAATATAAAGCCATGCCATCTGCGGTCCCGGCCGCTTCTGCGCAGCACGTTGATAGACGAAAATGATAAACAAAACTAGCGTCGCAACAGATGTCAGCACCTTAAAGTCCAGCAGCAGCGCGGATCTTCCTTCTACGATTAACGACACTGCCGCTATCGCAAGCGACATTGCAAGCAGCGGTACGCCAACGATAACAGCGCGATCCATATATCGCTCCATCATTTCCAGGCTGGGCAGCCTGCGAACTGCTTTGGTCCACTGCTTGCTCTTCAGACGTTTATGAAGAAACAAATACATGCCGGCAAACAGACCCCCGAAAGTAAATACCGCATAAGCGCATAATACGAGACTAATATGAACATAGAGCAGCTCTCTTGTTGTCTGCCACAGCTCGGACGACTGACCGCTGTTCGTACTGCTGTACAGATTAAGAGCAAGTACGGCGAATCCGATCACATTTACGAAAAATACGATAAAGTCGATTTTGAAAAAGCGGCTTATAACGAGCGACACCGTAACGAGCAGCCACGAGAACCAAAGCCAATATTCGAAAGTAGATACGGGCGTCAGCTGAAAATGCGATACGGTTCTTACCGTAACGTAAGCAGTCTGCAAAACCCAAACAAAAATAAGCAGCCCTGTACCTATCCGCTTCGCTTTCCGGCTCGCATTCATGAAGTCGGAGAAGTAAAACAGAAGGCTCAGGGCGTAAACATAAAGTATCGCGTCGTACAGTACATTTTGTGTAACCATAGCGCCTCCACATTGCGGCCCTCAACTAAATTTCGCGGGCATCCTTTACTGAATAGCAGGTGCCAGCGCCGCGGCAGGTGCATGGTCTTGTACGTTTTTGGTTTGTGTTGCAGTCACAGGCCCCGATGCCGCTTGAAGCTCTGTTTGCCGCGTTTTTGTCATTTGTTCCTCAAGCGCGAACAGCTTGACGAACATATCCATCGCTTCGTCTGCTTTCTTCTCGCCTGCCATTTCCTTAATGCGCAGGATCGGGTCCTGCATCATCTGATTGACGATGCTTTTCGTCAGCTTGCGGATCACCTTCAACTGATGCTCATCGAGATCCGGCAGCTTGTTCGTCAAGCTGTTCATCGTTTCTTCGTGAATATCGGCGGCCTTCGTCTGAAGAGCACGAATGAGCGGCACGACGCCCAGCGTCTTGTACCATTGCTCGAACAGTCCGATTTCTTCGACGATCATCGTTTCGATCTTGGCTGCTTCAAGGCGGCGCTGCTCCAGATTACTCTCCACAATGCCCTCCAAATCGTCAATATCATATAGAAAGACGTTGTCTACCGCCGCAATCGACGGTTCAAGATCCCTCGGAACAGCAATATCGATCATGAAAAGCGGCTTCGACTTTCTGCGCTTCATCGCTTCAGCAACCTGCCCGCGGGTGAGGACGTAGTTCTCAGCACCGGTGGAGCTAATGACGATATCCGCTTCATGCAGCCGCTGCGCCGCTTCCTCCATCGAGTAGGCCACGCCGTTGAACTTGTCCGCCAACTGCACAGCACGTTCGTAAGTCCGATTCACTACAATAACTCTCTCAGCGCCGTTCGCGTACAGATGCTTCGCTGTCAACTCGCCTGTCTCGCCCGCACCTAGCACCATAACCGTCTTTTTGTTGAATTGTCCAAATATCCGCTTGCCAAGCTCTACTGCTGCGTAGCTGACGGATACAGCCGATTCGCCGATCGTCGTCTCGGTATGCGCCCGCTTCGCCATCGTTAGCGCTTGTTTGAACAGATGATTGAACAGCGTTCCCGTCGTCTTGAGCTGCTGCGCTTGCAGAAACGCGTCTCTCACCTGACCCAAGATTTGCGTTTCGCCAATAATCATCGAATCAAGCCCGCTCGTTACTCGTAATAAATGCTCAATCGCTTTGTCATCTTCATACATATATAAATGGTTCGTGAACTGCTGTCTCGGCAGATTGAACCACTTCTCCATAAAGCTGCGAATATAATGACCGCATAGATGATGCCTGTCAACGACTGCATACATTTCCGTACGATTGCAGGTTGCTACAATGACACACTCCATGATGCTCTTCGTTTGAATGAGCTGCTTAAGCGCACCCGGCAATTCCCGTTCCGCGAATGCGAATCTTTCTCTCACTTCAACTGGAGCCGTCCGATAATTGAGTCCTACTGCGATAATGTGCATGCGCGATCACCTGCCTCCTTCTCTTGTCCGTCATAACCTTGATGTTATCGCTAATTATATCATAGTTCGACTTTCAGAAAATGTTCATTTATGAATAATGTTTGAAAAACTCCTATCCATTATTCCCTTTTCATACAAAGAAATAACCATGGATTAGATCCATGGTTATTTCGATATGACAATCGGCCCAAAGCTCTTAGACAAGCTCGATTTGTTTCATTTTTTGTTCAACGACTTGCAATTCGCCCATTCCGCGTACAAGCTTCTTCGCATAAGTCGACTTCGGCTTAAGCACAGCGAGCATGTAATCAATCGCAAGTTGTGGATCTACAGTATCACCGCAGGTATAGCAGTCGAGCGCGGCAAATCCTCTCTCAGGATACGTATGAATCGAGAGATGACTCTCCGACAGCATGACAAGAACGGTTGCGCCTTGAGGATCGAATTGTTTCGCTTGCACCGATAATACAGTAGCACCACAAGCTTCGGCAGCCTCCACCATGTGGTTTTGCAAAAATTCAGCGCTGTTCAGCAGTTCAAAATCTACACCCCAAGTATCAACAGCAACGTGTCTTCCGAAAGTTGAATATTCCATCCTTCGGTTCCCCCTTCCTAGGAATAAAATGTTTGAAAAATTTCATCCGCTAGGACCTACGTCATTCACTTCTCGAGGGATTAATCTCTCGCAACATAACCATGTCCTGAGTGAATCCTGGTTCCTATTATTCAATTGCAACAATGTTTTCAACGAATCTAAAAATAACATCTATCCGGGAGAAATGCAACAGGTTTTTTTCGACCAAAATATCGTCGCCGGCCCCGTTTTCAATGTATGACTGTCAGGCTTGTCGCGAAACAGAAATGCTTGTCAGCCAGCCATATTATTTTTGGTGTCCTGCGGGCTGAATACCGAGATATGATCAACCTTTCCGGTCTTTTCAGATACAACGAATTTCAGCTGGTACTGCTCGTTTACTTCATAGGTGTAAATATCGTCCGAACCGTTTTTTGTTTGTTCATCCGCTTTGCCAAGCGCCTTCTCGATATCTTTCAAAGCGATAGTGCGCAGCTCGCTTGCATAGGAACGGACATCGAACACCACCATGCCTTTGTTGTAACCGAAGGTAATGCCTTTATCCTTATACTCCGCATAAAGACCCTTTCCCGCTGCATTGTTGCTGTCCGGTTTGCCCCACTTTTTCTCGATATCGTCGAAGAGGTCCGTATGTGCCGCGTATTGGCAATTCGGCACTTTGCCCTTCTTGGCCAGTTGGACGAGAGATCCGATTGATACCGCTGCTTCCTCATCGTCGGTTGGAGTATGGCTGCCGCCGTTCTGTTCGTCCGTACCATTCGGCGTTTCTGAAGGCTCTGCGCTCGGAGCGATGTCTGGGCTAGGGCTTGTCTGCTCAGTGGGAGACGGAGCTTCGCTTACGATTGGGTCCGGCTGCTCGCCGTTTTCCCCATTATTAGCATTGCTGCAAGCGGATAGCGCCAATGCGACGGAAAAGGTTATGCCAACCGCAAACTTTTTGAAATTTTTCGTAGGATTCATCTCTGTTCCAGCTCCTTTTGTGTAATCTCTGTGATGCTGATCAAAATCGTTTGAAAAACTTGCGACAAATCTTAGACGATCAAACCGGTCATGAGGTTACAGTTGCATGGAATGTTAAAAAAAAAGAAGCCGCGCAAGCGGCCTCCTGCTTATCCCTTATTAAACATTACGCTTCTAAAATAAACAACTTCTTGGTCATATCCGCCAAGCGCTCGTCAATTCTGCCGATCTCCTCGGCTGCCGTCGCTTGATTGCGAAGGTCAAGAAGTTCGTTGACTGCGCCGTTAATCAATCCAATCTCTCGCTCGATTAAGCGGCTGCGGTATACGTTCTCAAGCTGCAAAGCCGTATCCTTACATTCAAATACGACCCGCTCGCCTGCAGCGGTTTGTTCCACAATGCTCATGACGGAACCATTCCTATAATGATAGATCATCGTATAATGACTATAAATCCGGTTGACGATCGCGCTGCCTCGAAAAGCGGAGACCGCTTTGCGCATTGCATTTGTCAGCCTAGGTCCTACAAGTCGGCAAGAAAGAACACATACGTAATAGTCTTGTCGACGCTCAAACGTCAACCTGACCTCTTCCCTCCCTGCTACGTCTTCGAGAACGAGCTCCTGATTGCCGCCACCCAGCACAAGCACCTGAAGGTGTATTTGCTGCTCTTCGAACAATCGAATGAATCCCGCCATCTCCGTGGCCGTTAACTGCAGTTTGGCATTTACATACTCTGTGGCTAGCCGCTTAGCCATAAAAATCTCCTCAATTCTTTGACTTGCCCGAATCGATCGACGCGTCTCTCCGCGCGATTCATCGTTCACGTCGGTTCGTTAGATTAAGTATATTATACGTGATCCCGTCAATATATTCCTGCCGTCCGCACGCGATATTCTTGCATATAACTGAAAATAACGCAGGAATTCACGAGGAATGCCGCATTTCTCCCTAAATCCTCTGCTTTAGAGTAGAAGTTGCTGCACTTGCTACCTTAAGTAGCAATCGTCTCCATAATAACGTCCCAGAGCTGCTCGCGGCCAAGCCCTGTTTCCGACGAGAATAAGATGATAGAATCTCGCGGGTCGACGCCAAGCGTTGTTTTGACCATCTTCACATGCTTGTCCCACTTCGACCTTGGGATCTTGTCCGCTTTCGTGCAGACGATGCATGTAGGAATTTCATAATGCTTAAGCCAATCGTACATGAGTTGATCGTCCTTGGACGGCTCATGGCGAATATCGATGACGAGCAGCTGCAGCTTTAGCTGCTTGCGGTCTCTAATATAGGTCTCGATCATCGTGCCGAACTTCTCGCGCTGTGTTTTGGACACCTTCGCATAGCCGTAGCCTGGATAGTCGACGAAGTAGACCATATCATTCACGCGATAATAATTGAGCTGCTGCGTCTTGCCCGGCTGCGAGCTCGTTCTAGCTAAGTTTTTGCGCATAATCAGCTTATTGATGAGTGACGATTTCCCGACATTGGAACGCCCTGCCAGAGCAATCTCTGGCAAGGCGTCCTCTGGGTACTGGTGAGGCTGAACCGCGCTAATAATAAATTGTGCATCCATAATCTTCATGAAATAGTTGTACCTGCTTTCTGTTCCGTTAGAACTGGAAGCAGCGCATGCTGCAGCACCTCATCCATATGAGCGACAGGAATAAATTGCAGATCATTGCGCACGCTATCGGGAATATCCCGCAAGTCCCGTTCATTGTCTTTTGGCAGCAGCACGGTCTTAATGCCCGCGCGATGCGCCGCCAACGATTTTTCTTTCAATCCGCCAATCGGAAGCACGCGGCCGCGGAGCGTAATCTCGCCCGTCATCGCCACTTCCTTGTTCACATACCGATTCGTTAACGCCGAGATCAGCGCTGTCGCGATCGTGATGCCTGCGGAAGGTCCATCCTTAGGAATAGCGCCCTCCGGAATATGAATATGAATGTCGTTTTTCTCGTGGAAGCTTGGATCGATGCCAAGCTCGATCGCCTTCGACCTCGTGAAGCTGAATGCCGCCTGGGCGGATTCCTTCATTACGTCCCCGAGCTTGCCCGTCAGCGTCAGCTTGCCGCTGCCCGGCATAACGGTCACCTCGATGACGAGCGTATCCCCGCCAACCTCCGTCCAAGCGAGGCCTGTAACGGCGCCGATCTGATTCTCGCTTTCCGCTAAGCCGTAACGGAACTTGGAAGGTCCAAGCCATTCCTTAAGCTGATCGTTTGTCACCTCCAGCATCTCCGCTTCCTCGTTCGAGACGAAGAACTTCGCTGCTTTGCGGCATATCGACGCAATCTGCTGCTCCAGGTTCCGCACGCCGGATTCGCGGGTATATCCACGAATAAGTTGCAGCAGCGTATCTTCAGATACGAGAAGCTGCTCTTCCGTAAGACCGTGTTCCTTCTTCTGCTTCGGCAGCAAATACCGCGTACCGATCTGCAGCTTCTCTAGCTCCGTATAGCCCGGAATGTAGAGTACCTCCATCCGATCAAGCAATGGACGCGGAATGTTGTGCATCGCATTCGCGGTCGTAACGAACATGACGTTAGACAGATCGAACGGAACTTCGATGAAATGGTCGCTGAAGTTGCTGTTCTGCTCAGGATCAAGCACCTCTAGCAAGGCAGAAGCAGGATCGCCGCGGAAGTCCATCGCCATCTTGTCGATTTCATCAAGCAGGAATACCGGATTAAGCGAACCGGCCGTCTTCATCCCTTGGATAATACGACCCGGCATCGCGCCGACGTATGTCCGTCTGTGACCGCGAATCTCAGCCTCGTCGCGTACGCCGCCGAGTGAGATACGTACGAACTTGCGTCCGAGCGACTTCGCAATCGACCTGGCAAGCGATGTCTTGCCGACACCCGGAGGTCCTACCAGACAGAGGATTGGCCCTTTGAGCTTCTTCACGAGCTGCTGTACGGCTAAGTACTCCAGCACACGCTCCTTCGGCTTCTCGAGACCGTAATGATCGTCGTTCAGCACTTCCTCTGCTTTGCTAATGCTGAGATCGTCATCCGTCTGCTTATCCCAAGGCAACGACAACAGCCAATCGATATAATTGCGGATAACGCCGCCTTCGGCGGACGAAGCAGGCATCTTCTCGAGCCGATCGATCTCCTTCTCGATCTTCTCCTTCACAGACTCGGGCACGCCGGATTCGGCAAGCTGACTGCGCAAATCCTCGATCTCGCCGGCGCGGCCTTCCTTCTCGCCAAGCTCCTTCTGGATCGCCTTCATCTGCTCGCGCAAATAATATTCCTTCTGCGTCTTCTCCATCTGCTTCTTGACGCGCTGGTTAATCTTGCGCTCCAGCTCCAGCACCTCGCGCTCGTTGTTCAAGATGTCGAGCAGCTTCTCCAGCCGCTCCCGGGCGCCGATCGTCTCTAGGATGTCTTGCTTATCCTTAATCTTCAGCGAGAGGTGGCTCGTGATGACGTCAGCGAGCCTGCCTGGTTCGTCAATGTCGGACACGGCCGCATGCGTCTCCGGCGTTACCTTCTTCGACAACGAGATATAATGCTCGAACTGGCTAAGCACCGTGCGCATCAGCGCGTCGACCTCAGGATCGTCCGTTTCCTGCTCCGGCAGCTCTTTCACCGCCACTTCGTAAAATTCATCGTTCGGCAGATACTCCTGTATCTCCGCGCGAACAACGCCTTCAACCAGCACACGGATCGTCCCGTTCGGCAGCTTCATCATTTGCCTTACTTTCGCGATCGTACCGACCTTATATATATCTTCCTCCGTCGGCTCCTCAATGTTTACTTCGGATTGTGAGCAAAGCAAGATCATATTTTCCTCGACCATTGCCCTCTCTAGTGCCCGAACCGATTTGTCCCTGCCCACATCAAGGTGGAGAACCATGCTGGGATAAACGAGTAGCCCCCGTAACGGAAGCAGGGGCAGCCGACGACGACCTTTCGATTTATTAGGTCCCATTCCAGCACCTCCAATTGTATACGTCTACCCTATATTACCACATCGCAAAGTACAAAATCTAAATGCCGGCGAATTCCTTATTATTCGGCTGATTCAGCTTGCAAATAAGGAACCCCCGTCGCGATGAACAGCTCTGTGCCGATCGGCGCATCCACGGTTTTCTCCACAATAGTCGACTCGGGGAAAACAATGCCAAATACTTCTTCGACGCGCTCAACAGGTATCACCTTGAGCCCGTTCAAATCAGCGAAGATCGCCTGCCAGTTCTCGCGCGGTATAATAACCTTCTCAGCGCCTGCTTGAAAAGCAGCCTCGACCTTCGCCAGCACGCCGCCTACCGGCTTCACATTGCCGTGTATGCCGACCTCTCCGGTCATCGCCAGCTTATTGTCGATTGGCAAGCCTTTGATAGCAGACGTGATCGCCGTTGCCATTGCAATACCTGCTGACGGGCCGTCAATCGGCGTTCCGCCAGGGAAGTTGATATGCAGGTCGAAGTCTTGCGGATTAAGCCCGATACGGCGCAATACAGTCAACACATTCTCGACAGAGCCCTTCGCCATGCTCTTACGGCGAAGCGTTCTGGAGCCGCCTCCTAGCTCTTCTTCCTCCACGACACCTGTAATCGTGAATTGGCCGCGTCCTGCTGCAGCCGGAATGGCGCTAACTTCGATCTCAAGCAGCGTGCCCATATTCGGTCCGTATACGGCAAGCCCGTTCACGAAGCCGATCTGCGGCGCCGCAGGGACCTTGCGATCCGGTCGCGGCGGAATTTGGCTGCTGTTCACAACCCATTCGATATCACCTGCCGAAATACTATCCCGTTTCTCAGATAAGGCTACTCCTGCTGCTAGCTGTATAACATTGACCGCTTCGCGGCCGTTTGTCGCATAACGCTTCACGACCTCGATCGCTTCCGGGCATGGTGCGAAGCCGATCTTCTTCACTGCATTCTCGGCGACTTGCGCAATTTCATCGGCCAGCAGCGGTCGGAAAAACACCTCCATGCAGCGCGAGCGAATAGCCGGCGGAATTTCTTGAGGCGAACGCGTTGTTGCGCCTACGAGACGGAAGTCTGCCGGCAGCCCATTCTGGAATATATCATGAATATAGACAGGAATGTTCGCATCCTCGGAATTGTAATAGGCGCTCTCGAGAAATACTTTGCGGTCTTCCAGCACCTTTAACAGTTTATTCATTTGAATCGGATGCAATTCTCCGATTTCGTCAATGAACAGAATGCCGCCATGGGCTTTCGTAACCGCGCCGGGTTTCGGCTGCGGAATACCCGCTACCCCCATCGCTCCCGCGCCTTGGTAGATCGGATCATGAACAGATCCGATCAGCGGATCGGCAATACCCCGCTCGTCGAAGCGCGCTGTCGTCGCATCGATCTCGGTGAACTTCGCCTCCGGAAGGAATGGCGAGCTTGGATTTTTCTTCGCTTCTTCCAATACGACACGCGCGGCAGCCGTCTTACCGACTCCAGGCGGTCCATAGATAATAACATGCTGCGGGTTCGCGCTGCATAGCGCAGCCTTAAGCGCCCTTAGCCCATCGCGCTGACCGACAATGTCCTGCATGGCCTGCGGGCGCGTCTTCTCCGCGAGCGGCTTCGTAAGGGAAACTGACCGCAGCTTGCGCAGCTTATCCATTTCCTTGCGCGATTCCCGATCGACCGCAGAGCGGTTCGTCTTCTGATTACGCAGCAAATTCCAAAAATACAAGCCGATAACGACGGCAAAAAACACTTGAATCAACATTAACACGACACTTAAACTCATTTATTTCCGCTCCTCTCATACCGCCTGTTTCACGAAGGCATCCGTATTATGTCAGTATTGCCTCTTGGCAATAGGAATAATCGCATTTGGTAAAACTTCGGCTCAAGTATTTCTCCCCTGCCGCATCAAGTAAGTATGCCGGTATATTTGAGCCATAAACCGACTGGCTTAATAGCTGTGCTAATGATCGTAACCGGCGATACAACGATCCAATTATAGCTTTGCGAGGCAAGGAGATAGCCCGTCCATAGCACGGCCGAAGCATACACGATATATTCGCGCACCAATCCTTTCTTTAACAGCTTCGCGACGCCTAACCCTAACACAACGATTAGCAGCGCCGCCCCGATTGCCTCTTTTAATTCCATAGTCGATCTGCTCCTCTTCCTCGTTATCGCCTTATTTCTTGCCCTCGTTCAGCTTCTCTACATTCATAGGCTGATTGCTTAGACCTACATTGGATAAGGTTACTCGTACAACAGGCTTAATCTGGATACGCGCGAATACCGCGTCCCAATCCTTCTGCCAGCTCCGCCATTCCTTGCGGTAGGTTCGATGCGCGAGGTCGGCGAAGCCTACCGCATCTGCATTCAGCTTTTGCAGAGATTGCCAGCCCGACATGATGTATCCCGTAATTTCTTTCTCGGCAGCCTTCTCCATCTGCTTGATGACATCCGGCTTATAGAGGTCCTGTGAATGACAATCGGTCTGGACCAGCTCTCCTCTTGCTTTGACATTTACCTTCACGCTCAGATTGCCTTCGATGATCGACGGCTTTTGCTCCGATGAAGAGCTTTGGATACTGATTGTCGAATGGTTTCCGCTTCCGTCGGGACAAGCAATCGTGACAATTGAGCTCTTAACGGTATCTTTCATATAAGCGACGCCTAATGCCTCTTTGCGGGAAAGCCACCCCAGCATCTTGTCCTTCTTGATGACCGCTGCCCTACCGAGTCTCAGCTTCGACGGAAGCGTCGTGTTCTCGAAATCCGAGAGCTTGGAGGTATCTTTACTTCCCGACAACGTTATTTCCGGAAGCAGGGCGCTGGCCGAATCGCTTGCAAGATCCATCGCGAGCTCGTATACCCTCACTTCTGGCAGCGCCGAAGAATACCGGGCTTCGAGGGCATTGATCTCTCGCACGCCATCGCCTGGAATTTTCTGAATCTGCATCATCTGTTCAAGGATTTTCCGAGATTTACCAGACGTAATGAGCACATCGACAGTCTCCCTGGCATCAGGGTTGCGTAAATACACTTCAAGGACCGGGTTCAACCCTCGGCGCGCCGTTTCTTCGCTAATGATAATGACTTGATTATGGGCAAAATAAAGCTTGCGCGGGCTTTCGTATACGCTATGCAGCACCGCCTCACGAATCGTTTTTCCCTTGGTCGAATAAACGATGACCGGAGAAGTATTCGCTCCGCCCATAATTCCGATACCTGTGGAGATCGAGGAAGGGATAAGCACTTGATACGTGAGCACCCAGTCTTCACCGTCGCGATCGATTGACGTTGCGGAAGTAATGGCAAGCTCGTTCAACTCTACTCGGCTCCAGCAGCTTGTCAATAACAACGCACATGGTAGAATCAGCATAGCTACTGCCGTTATCCGCCAAGATCTCATAATGCCCCCCCTCCCTCTACGGCTTCCGTCTTCCTTCGAGTCAAGCTGAGCCCTCCCCATATAAGAAGAAATAAACCGTAGTTGCTTATTAGCAGATAAGCAGACAGCGAAGTAAAGATATATTCAATGAAATTACTGTTTCGTGACCAGGAATAAATCGACGAGGCGCTAATGAACACGGATATCGCCAAGGCGTTTAACGGGCTTGAGCGACTCTGAATTCGGAAGATATAGTCCAGCACTTGGAATAAGCAGAATAAATAAATAGAAACCTTCGTGAACATTGATGCGATCCAAGCCGTCAACAGAAAAACATCGATTCGCTCCAAAAACTTGCCGACCTCCACCATGCCGAGCGCGGCGAAGCTCGGGTAGGAAAGCACATTTACGATTCTTACACCGAATACCGCAATAATCATGACGACCATCGTCAGAATCATCACGCCTGAGACAACCGTTCCCCACATCGCGGACTTCGCCGCTTGCGACGACTTCTCAAAGTATGGCAGCAAGAACAATACGATCGATATTTCAGATAGCCATCCCGCGGGCAGGAGCACAGCCGACATGTGCTTAGGTGCGGATATCTCAAAGAACGGCAAAAAGTTGGCCCAATTATAGTGACTCCATAACAAGGTGAAATTAAAGAGCATAATTATGAAACCAAGCGCAAAAACAATAAAATGAATTCTTCCAATCGCCTCTATCCCTTGCCATACGGCATAGACGGATACGAGGGCAATGACGAGGGCGATAGCAAGTATAGGCGTCGTCCTAAGCAACTGCTCTTGAACGAAATTCGTGAACTGCCTAATTACGCTTGTAGCCCCCATAAAAAAATAACCGCATAATATAACCCCGATCAACAGGGCGACTGCCTTGCCAAATCGGGATTCGAGCCATTCCAATAACGGCTTGCCATTACTGTGCAAACAGATTCTGCCGATAATCAAGGCGTATACCAAACCTAGCAGCATAGAGAGGAGAATCGTCAACCATCCGTCCTGTCTCGTAATCGAGACGACATGAGCCGGCAGCTGCAGCAATGCGCTTGGCGCAATAGCATTGATAACAATGGCAATCCCTTGGCCAGTCGATATTCGCTGCGTCGATGACGTCATTGTCACTCTTCCTCCTTCTCCGATGTTCCTGAAGTTTCTGGTGGCTCTGATTCATGCTGTTTCTGAGGTTGGCCTTGTCTTCTGCTCGGTTCTTTGCCGAACATTGCAGGCCGCGTATTCATCGCCCACCACGGCGCCCTTATGAACACATCCTTTAAGTTGCTCTTCACGAGCGGCGAGAGCGGCGTCAGATATGGAACGCCGAATGACCGTAATCCCGACAAATGCGTTAACAGGACCATCAGTCCGGCCATAATTCCAAATACGCCGAAGGAGCCCGCCAAGATCATCATTGCGAACCGTATAAGCCTGGCCGAGGTACCCATATTGACCGCGGGAATAACGAAACTGGCAATGGCTGTAAAAGATACAACGATAACCATGGCCGCTGAGATCAAGCCCGCCTGTACGGCTGCTTGTCCGATAACGAGCGCGCCGACAATCGATATCGCGGGTCCAATAATGCGCGGCATTCGAACCCCCGCTTCGCGCAATATTTCGAACGTCAGCTCCATGAGCAGCGCTTCGATGATCGCCGGGAACGGAACGCCCTCCCGCTGCGCGGCGACGCTGATCAGCAGAGGTGTCGGAAGCATTTCTTGATGAAACGTCGTAATGGCGATATACAGCGACGGCAGCAGCATGGAAACAATGAACGAGACGAACCGAATGATCCTAAGGAAGGTCGCTATATCATAGCTTTGGTAATAATCCTCGCTTGATTGAAAGAACTTAACAAACGTTACGGGAGCAAGCAAGGCGAAGGGCGTTCCGTCGACAATGATGGCTACCTGTCCTTCCAACAAACCGGCAGCGATCGCATCGGGCCGCTCGGAGTTTTGGACAATGGGAAACGGCGAATACTTTTTCTCTTGAATGAACTCTTCGATATAGCCGCTCTCCAGAATGCTGTCGGTATCGATTGCGTCCAATCGGCGATAAATCTCTTCTACCACCTTTTCCTCAGAAATTCCTTTCATATGAGCAATTGCAATCGTTGTCCGTGTCTCACGACCGATAATTTTGTACTCGATTCGCAAGTTAGTCGATTTGATTCTCGTACGCAGAAGAGAGATGTTCGTCGAGATGCTCTCGGAGAAGCCCTCCTTCGGCCCTCTGACAACGGTTTGTGTACTAGGCTCCTCTACGCCACGCCGCTCGCCGCCGCTCGTATCTACCGCAATGGCTCGATCATAACCGTCAAGCAAAACGACTGTATACCCTTCCAGCATGGCGACGTCAATATCGTCCAGGAGCTCGAGTTTGCGAATGCTTCCTACGGCCAACGTGCGGTATATGAGCGCTTGAAAGGGATCACCCTCTCTCGCCAATGCGCCTTGCTCTCTAGGCTCTGACAACATACTGTCTATTACCAGGTTGACGCTTGTCTTATCCGATATGCCTGCAATTGACATAACAGCAGCGTCGCTCGCCTCGAATAGATGAACACGTCTTATTAAAATATCCGGCCCGGTACCGAGCGTCTCTTGCGCGTAACGAATAGTAGCCTCGATATCGCTAGATAGCCGCTTCACTTGCTCTGTATCTTGAGAGCTTGTCTCGTTACTCCGTTTCTTCATGATCATGCACCTTTTCATTCCATCTTTTTTTGACGAGCACAACAATCAATAGCAACATTGGAAAAGCAATTTGGAAGATGGGAAAATGGTATTTCACGTTAAGGTTGAAGCCAAACGACACCTGTTCCATGTAGCTCTTGAATATGAAGCACGACCCCAAATAAATCGCTGCGCCTACGATCAGCACCGCATACGCCTTTGAAAGCTTAGTCATATAACGCACGGCAAGCACCGCGCCCATATAATAAGCAGTCAGCTTGAAATAAACACCCGTAAACAATAGCAACGCTACGAAAGGATCGATGCGCTCCAATATTTTGGCGATTTGTATGAACGTCGTCATTTGCATGAACGGTATCGTGATAACCGGAGCCAGCTTGCCAAGCCCAGCCCATATGAGCAGATTCGTTGTCATAATGAATAAACCTGAGAACAGATAACATTTGATCGTAATGCTTACCATGTGACGGCCTTCCTGTTCGGCATATTTCCAGAACATCAGAAACAAAACCAACTCTCCGAAGGGAAATGAAATAAGCCCAGGGAACGCAGCTTTGAGAATCGGCTTCAAACCTTTGTCCAGAACCGGAAGCAAGTTGTTGAACTGAAACAGATCGGCATAGGCGATAACGAGAAACAAGATGACGTAGATCGCAATAACGAGCGGCAATATAAATTCAGCCATGCGAAAAAAAACGCCAACCCCGCTCATGACGGTATAAGCGGCCATCGCACAAATAATAAGCATGAGGACACTTATCGGGGTGTTCGGCAAAAGCAGCATCGACGTCAAATCTCCGAACTCTCTTACGTTTCTTATGGATTTGTAGCAGAAATAGAAGACATACCCCAATGACAGCAGGAAACCGATATATTTGCCAAAATGATCGTTAATGATTTCGATAAGGTTGCTATTCGGCGCATGACGGAAAATCGTAAGGTTAACGCCCCAGAGCAGGGCAAGTCCGCCCAGCATGCCGACGAAGACGGCCAGCCATGCATCATTGCCCGCATCGCTTGCAAGCAGGAACAACGATGAGCTGCCGATTAGAAACAAAACGATCATCGATCCTAACTGATTCAGACTAATTCGCTCCAACCCGCTCCCACCTTTTGCGTTTGTCGTAGCTGCAATCCTTAATTTGCCACCGATCATGGAAATTATTCGCTTCTAAGAGCATATGTGTGCTTACAGTGTGCAATCGAAGTAGGCGCCAAATAAAAAGAGGCCAACCAGAGCATTCCGGCTGACCTCATAAATAAAGGGCCTACCCGACGAATAGAGTCGGCATAGGCCCAATAACATTTAAGCGTGCGTATGATGTTTGCGTCCCGGAATCTCGCCGGTCGCTTCGAATACACGTACGATTTCGTCGATTTCCTTCTTGAGCTCGTTCAGCAGTTCTGCCTCCGGTACTTTACGAATCATTTCCCCGTAACGGAACAGCATCCCTTCGCCGCGAGCGCCGGCAATGCCTATGTCCGCTTCGCGAGCTTCGCCCGGGCCGTTAACTGCGCAGCCGAGCACCGAAACTTTGATCGGCACCTTGATCTTCGAGATATAGTCCTCGACCTCATTCGCGATCGAGAATAAGTCGATATCAAGACGGCCGCAGGTTGGACAAGAGACCAGCGTCGCTGCGTTCGTAATCAAGCCGAAAGTCTTGAGCAGCTCGCGAGCGACCTTAACCTCTTCAACCGGATCCGCGCTAAGGCTGATCCGCACTGTATTGCCGATGCCAAGCGCCAGCAATGCGCCGATGCCTGCCGAGCTCTTGATCGTGCCCGTGTGCAAGGTGCCCGCCTCGGTAATGCCGAGGTGCAGCGGATATTTGATCTTCTCTGCTGCCATCGAGTAAGCCGCTATCGCCATCGGTACGTCGGACGCCTTAAGCGACACGATAATATCATGGAAATCGAGCTCTTCGAGAATGCCGATATGGAACAAAGCGCTCTCGACCATCGCTTCCGGCGTTGGATAACCATACTTCTCTAGCAGATGGTTCTCCAGCGAGCCTGCGTTGACGCCGATTCGGATCGGAATGCCTTTCTCCTTGCACGCTTTAACAACCGCCTCAACCTTCTCGCGGCGGCCGATATTGCCTGGGTTAATACGCACCTTGTCGACGCCGTTCTCGATCGCCGCAAGCGCCAAGCGGTAATCGAAGTGAATGTCGGCAACTAGCGGAATGTGGATGCGTTTCTTAATTTCCTTAATCGCATCCGCCGCTTCCTTGTTATTGACGGTTACCCGGACAACCTGGCAGCCAGCCTCCTCGAGACGCAGTATTTCAGCTACAGTCGCTTCCACATCGGCGGTCTTCGTCGTACACATGCTTTGAATGATGACTTCATTGCTGCCGCCGATCGTCAGATCGCCGACCTTCACCGCTACCGTATCTTGACGTTTGTACATATTACCAATCTCTCCCATGAACGTCAAAGTCCACCCCGCAAGCTTATGGCGAAAAAAGCCGCAGCTAGCAAGGTGGAAACAATGACGGTAATCTCGCTCTATATCATACGTTTGTTATTTGAAAAGGTAGCTTACGCACTCTCTTCCTTTTTCTTGCCCTTCTTCGCCGTCAACTCAGGCATCATCTTTTCCTGCACGGATTGCTCCGTAATCAGGCAGTTCTGCACATCGTCACGGGAAGGAACCTCATACATCACTTCCAGCATGATGCCTTCGATGATCGCACGCAAGCCGCGCGCGCCGGTATTACGCTTAATCGCTTCCTTCGCGATCGCATCAAGCGCAGCCGGTTCGAAGTCGAGCTTCACATTGTCCATCTCAAGCAGCTTCTGGTACTGCTTCACGAGCGCGTTCTTCGGTTCGGACAAAATCCGAACGAGTGCCGGCTCATCAAGCGGCTCCAAAGTAGAGATAACCGGCAGACGTCCTACAAACTCAGGGATGAGCCCGAATTTGAGCAAGTCTTCAGGCAATACCATCGATAGGTATTCGCCCGGTTTCAAGTCCTTTGTCAATTCGCCAGTGGAGTTGAAGCCGATAACCTTCTTGCCGATACGGCGTTTGATCAATTGCTCCAGGCCGTCGAACGCGCCGCCGCAAATGAACAAAATGTTCGTCGTATCGATTTGAATGAACTCTTGATGCGGATGCTTGCGTCCGCCTTGCGGCGGAACGGATGCAACCGTACCTTCTAGAATCTTCAGCAATGCTTGCTGTACGCCTTCACCGGATACGTCGCGCGTAATGGACGGATTCTCCGATTTGCGGGCTACTTTATCAATTTCGTCGATATAAATAATACCGCGTTCCGCTTTCTCAACATCGTAGTCGGCGGCTTGAATAAGCTTGAGCAAAATGTTCTCTACGTCCTCGCCTACATAACCAGCTTCCGTAAGCGAAGTCGCGTCCGCAATCGCGAACGGAACATTCAGAATTTTCGCCATTGTTTGAGCCAATAGCGTCTTACCCGAGCCTGTAGGGCCTAGAAGCAAAATATTACTCTTCTGAAGCTCGACATCCTCGATCTTGCTGCCGGAGTTGATCCGTTTGTAGTGGTTGTAAACCGCAACGGACAACGATTTCTTAGCGAACTCTTGACCGATAACATACGAATCAAGAATAGCGCGAATGTCCTTCGGCTTCGGAATATCCTTCAGATCAAGCTCTTCTTCGTTACCGAGCTCTTCTTCTACGATTTCCGTGCATAGCTCGATGCACTCATCACATATATATACGCCGGGACCGGCTACCAGCTTGCGCACTTGATCCTGCGACTTGCCGCAGAAAGAACATTTCAACTGGCCTTTTTCGTCGTTGAATTTGAACATGGAATCACCCCTTCAATTAAATCGTTACACTACAGGCGAAGTAATGACTTTGTCGATCAGACCGTAAGCGAGTGCGTCTTCCGCGCTCATAAAGTTGTCGCGGTCGGTATCGCGGTCGATCTTGTCATAAGGTTGACCCGTACGTTCAACGTAAATATTGTTAAGCTTCTGCTTTGTCTTCAAGATCCAGTCCGCGTGAATCTTAATATCGGACGCTTGACCACGAACGCCGCCAAGCGGCTGGTGAATCATGACTTCCGCATTGGGAAGCGCGAAGCGCTTGCCCTTCGCTCCCGCAGTCAGGAGCAGCGAGCCCATACTTGCTGCCATGCCCATGCAGATCGTAGACACTTCAGGCTTAATATATTGCATCGTATCGAAAATACCCATACCGGCGGTTACAGATCCGCCAGGAGAGTTAATGTACAGATGGATGTCTTTCTCCGGATCGTCGGCCGCCAGGAACAGCAGTTGTGCAATAACGGAGTTTGCAACGTCATCATCAATTGCGCTCCCAAGGAAAATGATGCGGTCCTTCAGCAAGCGGGAGTAAATATCGTAAGAACGCTCCCCGCGGTTTGTTTGTTCGACTACGACAGGTACCAGATTCATGCGACCAACCTCTTTTCGTTTATGGCTTTAAGTACTTCCTTATTGTAACACGTCATCGTAGTGATGTCATTTTCCAATAATACAGTATACGATGGCGGCCGTTCGATATGTACGGAGATTAGCCTCCGGGTCAAGCACATTTTCATATGTAGGGTCAAAATAAGGCACGTATATTACGCGCCTTATTCTGAGGTGTTGCTTATGTTGTTGTAGATTGATTATGCGTATTAAACCGTTTTGCTGTTATCAAGCAAGAATTTGATCGTTTTGCGAAGCAATACGTCCTCTTGCAGGTTCGCAATGTTGCCGTTGCGAGTGAAGATGTCGCGCAGCTCTTCTGCAGGGCGGTTGTACGATTTGGACAACGTCTCAAGCTCAGCTGTCAGATCTTCTTCGCTTACGGAGAAGCCTTCAGCTTTCGCGATTGCGTCAAGCACCAGGTTGTTGCGAACGCGTTTCTCAGCGTCGGAACGCATTTGCTCGCGAAGCACGGATTCGTTCTGGCCAGAGAACTGGAAGTACAGCTCCATGTTCATGCCTTGCATTTGAAGACGGTTCTCGAAGTCTTTGATCATGTAGTCCGTCTCGGTTACGATCATCGCTTCAGGGATTTCCACTTCGGCAGCCGCAGTAGCTTTGTCTACGACAGCAACTTCGCGGGCTTGCTCAGCTTCTTTCTCTTTGCGCTCTTTCAGCTTGCTGGACAAGTCTGCTTTGTACTCGTCAAGCGTGTCGAACTCGCTAACGTCCTTCGCAAACTCATCATCCAAAGCCGGAAGCGACTTGCGTTTGATTTCGTGCAGTTTAACAGCGAATACCGCTGCTTTGCCTGCAAGGTTCTCAGCATGGTAGTCTTCAGGGAACGTTACGGTAACGTCCTTGAAATCGCCAAGCTGCATGCCGACTACTTGATCCTCGAAGCCTGGGATGAACGAATTCGATCCAAGCTCAAGGGAATAGCGCTCTGCTTTGCCGCCTTCGAATGGAACGCCGTCAACGGAACCGTCAAAGTCGATAACCGTGATGTCGCCGTTCTGAGTAGCGCCTTCTTCTACAACCGACAATTCAGCGTGACGTTGTTGCAGACGCTCAAGCTCAGCCGCAACCTCTTCTTCTGTTACTTCAGCCGCTGCCGCTTCAACTTCAAGGCCTTTGTATTCGCCAAGCGTTACTTCTGGCTTAACGATTACTTTCGCTTTGAATTTGAACGATTGGCCTTTGGCGAATTGCTCAACATCGATCTCCGGACGGTCAACCGGCTGAAGATTGTTCTCGTTCACTGCAGCTGTGTAAGCGTCAGGAAGAAGGATGTCGATTGCATCCTGGTACAGGCTCTCCACGCCAAAGCGGGATTCGAAGATACCGCGAGGTACTTTGCCTTTACGGAATCCAGGTACATTCACTTTACTTACGACTTTCTTAAACGCTTGATCCAGCGCTGTTGCGACTTGCTCCGCTTCAACCTCAACATCGATAGACACGATGTTCTTGTCTATTTTTTCCCAAGTTGCTTTCATTTTATGCCTTCCCCTCCAAAATTGCACGTACTTCGCTTATTTTCACGTTCCATAAACCATTCCATTATAAACAAGATGGACGAGCTTTTCAAGGCTGAGGTTCATCTGGCTCTGACGGCTGCAATACCGCAACCTGCCTAAGCGCTCTGCAAGCTTGCTCATATTGAAATCTTAACGATTCGGTAATGCCGTATGTATCGCGTATATCATCGTCGTTCGCCGATCCGTATACGGTCAGCAATAGCGTAAGATGAAGCGCAGCAGCAAAGCAATCGACGGTTCCTTCATCTTCTCTAAGCATCCATTTGTAAGCCGCCGTCCCATACAAGAACTGCAGACTTTCCTTCCAAAGCTCTTTGGCAAAATGAGGCAGCGTCGGATCATCGACTTCGGCCACCTGTTCAGCCCGCTCCAAAATTTGGTTGATTTGACTCGGAAAGTCGTCCAAAGAGAGCGGCGTTTCGTCGAGCTCCAGCTGAACTTGCTCATCGAGCCTTTCAATTGTTAAAGAGCCTTGAGCACCGCGCTTTCGCAAGCATTGCAGCGCTTTGAATTGCACGACTGGATGAACCGGCTTCGTTACGAGCCAATTCACAATCGTCGCGTCCACCTGTTCGCTTTGTATGTATGCCGCTCTTTCAAGCGCAAGCATCTGCTGATCAATCATAGGATGATTCTGCATAATGTACATCACTTGATTAATGTATGTCTCATCCTGCTCAGGCGGGTTCAGCAGCTCCGCGCGAATCGTATCCTCGCTCGGCTCCTTCTCGGGCATCGCGAGCACATAGCCTGTACCGTCGTCTCCGCCTCCTCCTTCAGGAAAAGCCATATCGAGCCATGTGAGAAGACTGTTCCACTCCTCATAGTGGCGTTCGTCCTCCCCTTGGCATTGCAGCAGGAAACGCAATAGCTCCTTAGCCTCCCCGTACTGCTCCGATTCCAGCATTCGGGTAAGATGAATTTGATAATGATCCAGCATGCTAGGGAACAAATATACGTTATCCTTGTTGTCGCCTTGTGGGTCAATGGGAGTTGTAATGCTAACACCGCCTTCGTATACGCCATCTCATGCTTCTCGCAAGCTTGCGTAAGATTATACCACGGTCTGAGGAAAGAAAAAAACAAAAGCTGCTAGAAGACCGCTCGGCAGGTGCAACCAACTATTTTTTTGACAAAATCCAAAAAATGACTTGCAATACTAAAAACGTTCATGTTATATTATTACTCGTGTCCCAGTAGCTCAGCTGGATAGAGCAACGCCCTTCTAAGGCGTCGGTCGGGAGTTCGAATCTCTTCTGGGACGCCATTATATGCACGCATTCGAAGCCTGACCGCTGTAAGCGGTGGGGCTTTTTTTATATGCTGCTAAATCTGCCATGTCCCTGCGCTGTTGCTGTAGTAGTTAAGCGCCTCATCCAGCTCTTGGCTTGCCTTAACCACTTGCGACGATGTCAACGATCCTGACTGCATATAGAGTTCGACCATCCGTTTGCGAAGGCTTTCGATTCGGGCTTTGGCATCCGTTCTTTGCATGTACATATGAACACTACCTCCTACCTCATTATGAATTGGTTATGAATAGGTTATACGTTTGCCGTCTCAAGCTTCGATACCAATTGCTGCATGCGAAGACTTATTGGGCACTCTCTGCACGGCGCCGGCACCTGGTCTCCCTTTAAAGAATTGAATCGATGCTCGCATCGGTCACAGGATTCAAGCTCTTTGCCGATTAGTATTCGAATATGTCGTTTCTCTTGTCGGTCCGCAGCTGTCGTTTGCCTGGATGTGATTACCTCTACAATCATCGATCTTTTCTTAGGAATGACCCTGACCTCCCTTATCGGCTAAGCCGACTGAAATGGCGAACTTCTATATTCACCATACTAAATGAGAGTTGTTAGAAAAATTCCATGGAAGTTATTTGAAAAGTGATAATTTAGACGGCATATCGGATAAAGTTTTTGAAAAGTGTTAGATCGGGACATTTGCATCATATTCTTAGTCACAAAGAAAGACCATTATCCTAGTTAAGGATATGGTCTCTCTGAATTTGCTGCTATGCTATACCGAAAGCGAAGCCTGACTTTCTGTCACGAACTGGAAGAGCAGCTCCGACTTCTCCTCGGTCAGCTCGCCGCTATTGTCGAAGACGAGGATGGATGAGGCCGGAATATTCCAATTAATCTGCGGCACGAAGTCGACCCTTTTCTCGAAGTCGCCCCAATTGTCGAGCTTCCACTGGTCGCGTACGGTCTGTCTGCCGATAATCCGATTTTTTTGCATCGCGATGTCGGACAAAGTAACGACAACGACTTTCACGTCAACGGATAGTTTGGTGCGGCCGGCCGCTTGAAGGACTTCCTCGATCCATTGTTCATTTCTGAGCTCAGCCGTAAAAGGTGAAATCATGAACACATTTTGGCCTGCGGCAAGGTTCTCGATGCATACATCCTTAGCCGTGTCGTACTCAAGGTCACGCAAATTGCGTTTATAGTAATCGGAATCACGATCATTCTTATCCAAACCGTTCATTTCGAGGATTGCCTCCACGAATCTTCCGCCAATCGTGTCGCGATCCAGGAATGCTGCCGGAATTCGAGATGATAGCTTCCTTGCTACCGTTGTTTTGCCTGTGCCTGCTACGCCTACAAAGAAGATTAATTTTTGCAAAAAAATGTGCCTCCACTACTTTTTTGATGCATTATATCATCTTTTCATAGGTTTTCATAGAATAGTCCTTGCCTGTTGCGTGCATGAGGATGGTATGATTAACCTATTACTAACAACCGAGGTGATTCAACACCATGAACCAAAAAAATAAACTGATATTGCAAATGAGCCTTACCGCCGCCTCTCTCGCCGCTTTCATCCATCTGCTTACTCGCTCCTTCCAAGTCGCGATTGCCGGTCACCATATGAACGGCCATGAACCTTCTCTGCCGGAAACGAACGATTGGGTTATGAATCTTCTAGCGTTTCTCCCCTTTGCGGCGTGGATCATCGCTATCACGCTTTACCGCCGCGATCGGAATCACGTTCATATCCCGCTCCTTAACGCATTATCGTTAACGTTGTCCAGCTTCTCCGTCATTGCAGGGGCAGGCGGAGCGGTAGAGTTCCATTTTTCTATATTCATGGTCATTGCCATAGTCGCTTATTATGAGCGAATAAGCCTTATTGTTGTGATGACTGTATTATTCGCCGTACAGCACGTCGCCGGGCTTTATTTATTTCCAACCTACGTATTCGGAACGAATGATTATTCAATCGGCATGGTTGCGATTCACGCTGTTTTCCTGTTGCTTACCTCCTTGGCCACGATTCTTCAAATTGCGAATAAGTTGATGGTTATGAAGGGCGTTGACGAACAGAACCAAGAAAGCAAGCAGCTCTTCGAGACGATTGTCGGGCAGTTGACGGAGACCTCCGAACAGCTGAGGGAAGTGACAGCAGGACTTGTCGACAAAAGCGGCCATACGGCGGAATCGATCAGCGGCATCGCCGCGGCTGTCAATCAGTTGACAAGCGGGCTGGCCTCACAGACAGCAGACTCCCGTCGCAGCATGAACGATATGAATCAAATGTCAGACGAGATGAACGGCATGAACGGCGCGTTCCAAAGCGTTGCGAATAACGCTAAGCTGTCCCGCCATACCGCGGATGAGGGCAGCCGGCATATCGAGCATACGATTGAGCAAATGGACGATGTAACCCGCGCTCTTGATTCCATGAACAGCAGCGTGATTGCGCTTAGCGGGAAATCGGATCAAATTGGAGCGTTCGTCGACATCATATCCGCGATGGCCGAGCAGACGAAGCTGCTCGCGCTGAACGCTTCTATTGAAGCAGCAAGAGCGGGGGAGCAAGGTAAAGGATTCGCCGTCGTTGCAGGGGAAATTCGAAAACTGTCTAATTTGTCTGGGGAGTCTGCTTATGCGATCAAAGAAGTTCTTGAGGGCGTTCAGCATTCCGTTCGTGAATGTGCAGAATGGACAGAAGCCTGCGTCGCACGAACGCGGACTATGATAGACAGCATCGGTCAGACCAACTCCTCATTCAAGCATATTGTGAATCAGATACATATCGTCGAAGAGCAAGTCCTTCAAGCCGCAGCTTCCTCGGCTCAAGTTGCCGCCGGCACGCGTCTTGTCTCCCTTACGATGGACGAGATGGCGCAATTCTCCGTCGACTCCCTGGAGGAGACCAAGGTCATCGGCCGCTTGACGGAGAAGCAGGTCGAGTTGACGGATCATCTTGCGGACACTTGCGCTAGATTGCTGCTCTTATCCGAACGAATTGATCAGCTTATAAACAAGATTGGGCAATAGCATCAGACTTCATTAGGCGAAACAAAGGGCCTACCTCATCCTTTCTGTCACTGACCGTGACAGAAAGCGAGGTAAGCCCTTCTTCTCATTACCATAAATGCATCGATTCAATATGATTCTTCGTTGTATCCGTTCCGCAATCATACAATTGCTTATAAACCTGTTTCAGCCAATAATCATAATCCGAATTGCGCTGCTCGTCGCTTGCCGCTTGATAAGGATTGGCAGCCATAGTCCTTACTCCTCCGTTGTCCGCTGCGGCGAGCTCCTTGAACAGCTCATGCAGCTTTCCAATCTCCTCATCGTTCGCTTGTATGACAAGCTCGTAGGCCGCCGCTTCCGGATCGGCTAATATTTGGCCCGCTTGAACGGACACATAATACGTCGTTCGCTCTTCTTCATTGCTTTCCTCATTCCACATCCTACCCAGCCTCGCTTCCTTCATACTTACTTTGCACAAGCTGTTACAGCCTCCTCTAGCTTCCCCCTATGGACAGACATTTTATGCCTATTTTCAGCATATAACTGTTATTATCGCTACTGGAGTCCAGCAATAGAGAGGAATGAGACGGATGTGTGGAATTACCGGCTGGATCGATTGGACCCGTGACCTGACCAAGGAAAGCATTAGCCTGGAGAAGATGACCGACACGCTAGCGCCCCGCGGACCTGACGCATCGGGCACATGGATCTCGGCGCATTGCGCTTTGGGACATCGGCGTCTGTCCGTCATCGATCCCGAGAACGGCGCTCAGCCCATGATTCGCCATACCGGCGATGACAAATACGTCGTCGTCTATAACGGCGAGTTATATAACGCGCTGGAGCTGCGCAAGGAATTGGAGAGCAGAGGCCGGACATTTACGACGAATTGCGATACTGAGGTGCTGCTCGTCGCTTATATGGAATGGGGCAAGGCATGCTTGGAAAGGTTTAACGGCATTTTCGCTTTTGCCATTTGGGATACAGCCGAGCAAGAACTGTTTCTGGCAAGAGATAGACTTGGCGTAAAGCCGCTGTTTTATAGTACGCAGGACGGCTTGTTTATTTTCGGATCGGAGCAGAAGGCTATCCTAGCCCATCCGGCAGTGAAGCCGGAGGTCGGCGCGGAGGGATTGGCCGAAATCTTCATTTTAGGCCCGGCGCGGACACCAGGTCATGGCGTATATAAACAAATTAGCGAGCTGAAGCCAGGACATTGTATGTCTGTTACCCACGCCGGCGTTAAGACCATTACGTACTGGAAGCTGGAAAGCAGCCCTCATTTGCAAAATATCGCCGAAACAGCAGAGCATGTAAGCGAGCTGCTGAAGGATACAGTTGAACGACAGCTCGTTTCGGACGTGCCCGTCTGTACGTTATTGTCGGGCGGACTCGATTCCAGCGCCTTGACAACACTCGCTGTCCGCTATTACGATGCGAACGGGCAAGGGAATGTGCATACGTATTCGGTCGACTATACCGATAACGACAAGCACTTCCAGGCGCATGCGTTCCAGCCGAATAGCGATGCGCCGTGGATTGAACGGATGACATCCCATCTCGGCACCATTCACCACCCGATTCAATTCGATACGCCGGAGCTTGTAGACGCGCTGCAAGCCGCCACCTTCGCTCGCGACCTACCCGGTATGGCCGACGTTGACGCTTCGTTGCTCCTCTTCTGCCATGAGATCAAGAAAGGCGCTACCGTCGCGATCTCAGGCGAAGCCGCAGACGAAATATTCGGCGGCTATCCGTGGTTCCACCGCGAGGATGCGCTTAGCGCGAACACGTTCCCTTGGTCGCTCGCTTCGAATATGCGAGCGGATCTGCTCGCGCCCGATGTAGCGGCGTGGATTAAGCCGCTGGATTACATCGGCGATCGTTATGCGCAAGCCATTGCGGAGGTTCCGCATTTGGACGGCGAAGATGAGCAGAAGCAGAAGATGCGGAGAATGTCCTACTTGAACATTACCCGCTTCATGCCGACGCTGCTCGACCGCAAGGACCGGATGAGCATGGCGGCAGGACTCGAAGTTCGCGTGCCTTTCTGCGATCACCGGCTTGTTGAATATGTGTGGAACATTCCGTGGGAAATCAAGACTTCGGGCGACCGGGAGAAAGGAATTCTGCGCAAAGCGCTGAAGGGCGTACTGCCGGATGACGTCATTACGCGCAAGAAGAGCCCATATCCAAAGACGCATAACCCGAACTATCTGGCCGCGGTCAAAGGCCTCCTGCTTGATGTGTTGAATGATCCTTCCTCTCCGTTGCTCCCGCTTATCAACGTGAAGAAGGTAAGAGAACTAGCGGAATCCGATGCTGCGAAATCCAATATCCCTTGGTTCGGCCAGCTCATGTCCGGCCCTCAATTGTTCGCCTATCTGTATCAAGTTAATCTGTGGCTGAAGCATTATAAAGTCGTTATCGGCTAAGCCACGCCCTCTAGGTTCCTCTCGAATATGGACACAAGCGACGCTAAAAGGCTGTATTACAATCATTACGCGCGGTTGCGGACCGAGGTGACTCTATTGGATCCTTCCCCATACTTATTAGCGCTGTTTGACATAGCTAGCGTCCGCTGAGTCCGTATTGGTGAGAGGAAAGAGAATAAACCAGCATTAAAGGTCAGTACAGTCCGCACTACAATTTAAAAACCCCGCTCGCGCGACACTTCATTTACGAAGCATTGCGCAAGCGGGGTTTTGTTCATTCATATGTTGCGTTCGCTATTGTTCTAGCAAGGTAATGAGCTTCCTCAGTGCATCGCCGCGATGGCTGATTTGCTGCTTCTCCTCCGTCGACAGCTCGGCTATTCCGCGGCCAAGGCTTGTCAGCCAGAACAGCGGATCGTAGCCGAAGCCGCCGTTGCCATGCGCCTTGTCCGTAATCCAGCCGTCAACCGTCCCTTCCGTCTCCAGAAACTGCCCCGTTGCCGGATCATACAGCGCGAGGGCGCAGACGAACTGAGCACCGCTCAGCAGCTTGGAGCCATCGGCAAGCGTTTCGTTGACCTGGATGACGCCTTCGTTCTCGAGCCGTGACAGCTCGCGAAGCAGCTTCGCATTATTGTCCGCATCCTTGGCTCCTTCGCCGGCATATCGCGCCGAATAAACACCCGGTTCGCCGCCAAGCGCATGGACGCGCAGCCCCGAATCGTCGGCTAGCACTGGCACGCCGAGCGCATCTCCTGCCGTCTTCGCCTTAATTCGCGCATTGGCCGCGAACGTGTCGCCGTCCTCGACGATATCAGGAAAATCCGCATAATCGAGCAAGCTTATCGTTTCCTTATCCAGCTTGCTCAGCGCGTGAGCAAATTCCTTCACTTTGCCCGCGTTCTTCGTTGCAACCACGACAATGTTGCTTGCCGCCAAAAAAGAATTAGCCATATGTAATCAGCCTCCGATACGCGCTGCGATCGGTCCCAGCACTTCCTTCTGCTTCACGATCAGCTCGCTAATGCCTTCTTCGCCCAGCGCCAGCAGCTGGTTAAGCTCTTCGCGCGTGAACGGCGCTTCTTCGCCAGTGCCCTGCACCTCTACGAACTTGCCGCTGCCGGTCATAACGACGTTCATGTCGACCTTCGCTTTGGAATCCTCTTCGTAGTTCAGATCAAGCAGCGCTCGCTCCTGGATAACGCCAACGCTGACGGATGCAAGAAAATCAGTAATCGGATATTTATCGAACTTGGCGTTATTCTCAGCCAGCTTATTAACTGCAATCGCAAGCGCAACGAACGCGCCGGTAATCGAGGTTGTTCTTGTCCCGCCATCCGCTTGAATGACGTCGCAGTCGAGTGTTATCGTGCGCTCGCCGAGCGCCTTCAAATCAACGACCGAACGCAGCGCACGCCCGATCAGACGCTGTATCTCCATCGTTCTGCCGGTCAACTTGCCCTTTGCCGCTTCGCGAATGTTGCGGGAATGGGTTGCGCGCGGAAGCATCGCGTATTCGGCCGTAATCCAGCCTTTTCCTTGCCCTTTCATGAATGGAGGAACGCGTTCCTCTACGCTCGCCGTACAAATCACTTTCGTATCGCCGACCTCGATGAGCACCGAGCCTTCTGCATGTTTGTTAATACCTGTCGTTATCGTTACCGGCCGAAGCTGGTTAGTCTGACGTCCGTCCAATCTCATTCGTGTCTTCCTCCTGAACCGCTCTCGTATTTCAACTCATGGAATGCCTCTTCGTGCAATCCTTCCTATTTTACCAAAGTGAATGGCGAAAAGCACCTCTTACATTTTATCACGCTAGGCCTTGCTGCATAGCAAGTCACACAACAGCACGCTGCTGACCTTTGAATGGATTTCATACAATTAAAAGCTTAGTAACGAGAAGTTGTAAGATTTTGATTGGATTTTGTGCAGTCAAATGGACCAAAAAAGGTTGCTGAGGGCTAAAATGCCCGTTTTGCCTGTATGTTTTCCACTCAAAAGTCACTTAACAGCGATTGGGACCGATTAGACTGTATGAAATACAGGCAAAACGTAATCTCAGTAAGAGGTCGGAACTTCGGATTCGGGCCTGAAAAGATCAATTATGAATTAACAGTCTCGTAAATCCATTAAAAAACCCCAGCTATCCGCTTATATAGCGAATAGCTGGGGTTCAATTAAGAGTAAACATCCCAGGGGGCCATCGTCGATTGTCGAACCGATAATTCAGGACGGAGCACGATTCGCTCGGGACGCTCACCACGCTGCCCGATATTTCGGACCAGAAGCTGTACGGCAATCTGCCCCATCTGTTCGATCGGCTGGGCAATCGTCGTAAGCGGCGGATCCGTAACGGAAGCGAGCACCGTATCGTCGAACCCGATAATCGAGCAATCCTGCGGAATGCGAAGACCTATTTCTTTGGCAGCCCGGAGAGTGCCGATCGCAAGCAGGTCGTTGCAGCAGAAGATGGCGGTAGGACGATCATGTCGTTGCAACAGCTCCAGCGCCTTTGTCTTGCCTTCATTGACGCTGCTGCTCAGCACAAGCGCCGGATCGAGAGACAGGCCTATAGCTTCGGCAGCTTGTCTGAATCCTCGCACTCTTTCCCTGCTGCTGCTGATCGAATCCTGCTCGGCTAATACGGCGAGACGGCGGTGGCCAAGCGCAATAAAATGCTCCGCCGCTGCAAATCCGCCCTCATAATCGTTTACAACGACGGACGGCACCTCAACGGAAGGAAATTCACGGGCAAGAAACGTAATCGGTACGCCGCCGTTCAACAGCGGTTCCAGCACCGACAGCTCCTTGATGCCTGTGCCGATAATTACCCCGTCCACGTTTTTTTGCTGCAGCAGATCGGCATAGTGCCCTACCTTCTCGTCCTTGTTATCCGTGCTGCATATAAAGACGCTGTAGCCATGGCGCTGTCCCTCGTCCTCGACCGCCCTCGCGATTTCGGCAAAGAAGGGATTGGAGATATCAGGCACGAGCAAGCCAAGCGCATATGTCTTCTTGCCCGTAAGCGCAGAAGCGATCATGCTAGGTTTATAACCCATGCGCATCATAATGCTCCTAATTTCCTCACGGCGTTGTTTGCTGATCTTGCCTTTGCCGTTGATGACAAGAGATACGGTAGCAATGGATACACCTGCTTCTTTGGCAACATCATATATGGTCGCTTTCATGACAACGTTCTCCATTCGCTTGTTATCGCTTTCATTTCCATTATGCGCGCTAAGGAGACCGTATTCAACGATTATCTCGCAGGCGAGAGCCGAATATCGAACGTTTTGTCATACGGTGTCAGCACGTTAACGACTAGCGTCTGACAGTCTGACGGGAAAGAAGCCCCGCGAATCGAACGGGCTCTATGCTCATGCGCTCCGCCATCCACCTCAATCCACTCGTTGCCTGCCGAATACCGTACTGTGCCTTCCTTCCAAAATTGCGTACCCGTCTCGGCAGGAGCCAATTCGCCGCCTGCAAACGCCCCTTCCTTCCCGAACACGAACGAAATCTGGGTCAAGAGCACGTCCGGCATGTCGCATCTAACGCGCAGTTGCCAGCCGGCTTGCGATTCCGTCAGCTCGATTTGCACATGATGCTCCTGCAAATGGGTTACTTCGCGCAGCTGATGCGGCAGCAAATACCAAGGGCTGACCGGACCGCTGGCCGTAACGGGCAAGCGATCGCCTGCAATCGGACCGTAATAACCTTTCGTTTCGGTCCCTGTCAACAAGTAGCCGGATTCAAGCTGCGCAAGCTCGTTCATCTTAACGAAACCTGGCTCGAACGAGCTGCTGACCTGCACGCCAAGCAGACGCGCGTCACCATGCCGAAGCGCAAAGAACGAATTGGTTTCCGTCATGACTGTAACGCTCGTCTTGCTTTCCCGCTGCCGGGCAACGGGAGCGCCGAACTCGGGATGAAGGCGGCTATGATAAATTTTGCCGCCGTGACCCGCGGCATCCATCCCGCTTAAATAGCGAGCCCGAGGAAATTGTCCGTTAATAATGACCCGATAATGGTCTGGCAGACTGCCCCGTTCGACAGAGGACTTTTGCAGCTCCGGATATAGCAAATATCCGATAAAACCGTTGTTCGAACTCGCGTCCGGGCGGTCCAATGCTTCTCCTCCGAGCGCTGCGATGGCGGCAAACAACGGATCCTGATCGCGATGCGCCATAATGCTGGATACTTGAAAGTAACTCGACATATCGAATTTATGCCCGAAGTCCTGCCGACCGGAGTAATCGGTGACGACTTCCCCGTCGGGATGAATCAGATAAGCCATCATCCTCAAGTTGCGACGAACCGGCTCAAGCAGCTCAGGTCTTCCAAGCAGCTCCGCCGTATGGAACAGCATGATATCGCTTACGCCGTTATAGATGCCGTTGCTGCGCTCCGTCCATTCTCCGTCCTCCGTGCAGTCGATTCCTTCCGTTAGCCATTGATCGGCACGAACGATTAGCTTCTCATTGCCGGTCAGCCTGTGCACGAAGCCAAGCGCCGCCGTCAGCACCCACCGATGATTCGGCGTATGGCAGCCGCCTGTCAGCAGCGCCTGTGCCGAGCGTTCCAGGAATGTTCGAAGGTTGACGCGAATGCCCTCCAGCGCCGACCAATCATGCCTCTCCAACAATTCAAGCTGCTGCGCAAGACCGACGACCGCAAATGCGGTATCCGGCGGAGAATGCATATTCGTCCAGCCGGGCGATATGCTTCCGTCCTCGTGCTGCGCGCGAACGATAAACGCCGCAGCAAGCTCCAGACGCTCCCGCAGCAGCTCGTCATGATAATAACGCGAATCTTCGCATACAAGCGCACACGCCCATATCGACATAACCGCCGTCGTTCCCGTATGGGTCGCCCAAGCAATGCCGTTGTCATGATCGGCTACCCCGCCATAAAAACGGCTGCCGCTGTCCATTATTTGATTGTCCATTCCTTGCGTGACCCAGCCATCGTTGACGGCAACCAGCTTCTTATACATAGTCAGATTCCTCCCTGTTTCCATGAAAACGAATAATGGCTCACGCCTCGCAAGCTCGCAGGAAACGAGCCGGAACGATGGCGTGAACCGGTGAATATGCATGCTGATCTGTACGTTAACCTTTCACCGCTCCAAGCATCACCCCGCTGACGAAATACCGCTGCAGCCACGGATAGACGAGCAAGATCGGTACGGTTGCGAAGATGACGCTCGCTGCTTTCAAGCTTTCCGGCTGAAGCATGGACTGTCCGCTTGCCCCTTCCATTTGCATGAGCTCGCTAACCATGTTGTTCTGCACAAGCTGATAGAGCTTCAACTGGAGCGGGTACATTTCAGGACTTGTAATGTACATAAGCGTATCGGTAAATCCGTTCCAACGGCCGACGCCGTAGAACAGGCTTAACGTTGCGATAACAGGCAGCGACAGCGGTACGATAATGCTGACCAGGGTGCGGAAGTACGAGCTGCCATCGATCTCTGCGGATTCTTCCAGCGAATCGGGAATATTTTGCATGAACGTAATAAGAATGATCAAGTAGAACGGGCTGATCAGCCCGGGCAGCACAAGCGCCCAGATCGAGTCAAGCAAGTTCAAGTTTCTCACAAGCATATATTCAGGAATGATCCCGCCGCTGAAAAACATCGTAATGACGATAATGAACATGACGATCTTGCGTCCCTTGAGCTTCGTCTTGGCAAGCGGATAAGCCGCCGCGATCGTCATCAGCATGCATAACACGGTGAACAGCAGCGTCATCATGATCGTAAAGCCGAGCGAACGAATCATCGACACGTCGGAGAACACCTGCTTGTAGGAACTCCAATTAAGTTCGACTGGAATAAGGCTGACCTCGCCCGACATAATGGCACGCGACGAGCTTAAGGAGATAGCCAGTATATGAAGAAATGGAGCCAGACACAGCAGCACGAAAAATATTATAGCGATCACATTGATAACATCGAATGATCGGCTTGCTTGTCGATCCCTCATGTCTATCGCTCCTTTCCAATTTTCGAGAACAGAAGGTTGTTTTGTTGTTATAGAATGCTTTGGTCCGCCAATTTTTTTGAGAAATAGTTAGCGCCTAGTACGAAGACAAGTCCGACAACCGCTTGGAACAAGCCGACAACCGTAGCAAGCGTATATTGGCCGGATTCGATGCCGATGCGGTATACAAAGGTGCTGAGCACATCCGAATAATCCCGAACGGCCGTATTGCCGATGATATAAGGTCGTTCAAACCCGATCGCAATCATGTGGCCCACATTGATAATGAGCAGCGTAACGATCGTTGGCTTCAGGGATGGCAGCGTAATGCTCCAAATCTTTCTCAGTCGGCCCGCGCCGTCAACGTCGGCCGCTTCGAACAATTCCCGGTTGATGCCGGTTAAAGCCGCCAAATAAATGATCGTTCCCCAGCCTGCGCTCTGCCACACGCCAACGACCAAATACGTAATGAGCCAATCGCTCTTATTCGTCAGAAACGGAATGGCATCGAAGCCTAATGAGGTGATAATGTTGTTGATCATGCCGGACTGCGTACCGAACACTTGGTAGACGATTCCGCCGATGATGACCCACGAAATGAAATGCGGGATGTACAATATCGTTTGCGATAGCTTCTTGAACCAGATGATATTCAGCTCATAGAGCATAATAGCCAAGAGTAGAGGGGCCGGGAACGATACGAGCAAATCCAAGCCATTAAGCATCAATGTATTGCGCAGCGTCTTGTAAAAGTCCGACATCGCGAATACTTCCTTGAAAGCGTCGAACCCGATCCATTCGCTGCCGTTAATGCCCTGGAAAAAGTTAAAATCTTTAAACGCGATAATAATGCCGTACATCGGTCCATATTTGAAAATAATGAAGTAACTGACCGGTAAAATGAGCAACGCATACAATTGCCAATATCTACGTAAATACGCGATCGTGTTCAATGCAATCCACTCCTATCTCTTTACGGTGTTGCCCGGAGACGGGAGCCACGCGTGGCTTTTCGTCTCCGAGCTGCTTGATGTCGTCGCTTACGCTTATTTCATAGCCTCATAAGCTTTTGTGCGTTCATCCAAGATCGCTTGACCGCCGTTAGCCATGTAGTCTTTCAACATCGCTTCGAACGTGCTCTCGAATTGGTCCGGCTTCACCATCGTTGTTTTGACGATCATTTCGTGGAACTTATCGCGCAGCGCCGTACCGTATTTACTCTGCGACTCAATCGGACGATCGAACTGGACAGGCTTGATCGTATCGCTTCTAGAGATCGTTAACGCCTTACGCGTCTCATCGCGGAATTGTTCCGGCATGCCGAATACGTAAGCCTCAACGTTTTTCTCTGTCTCGCCAAGCTGCTTGCCGTTCGAGATGATGGCCATGTCGCCAAAGTTGTAGATGCGGTTTTTCGCTTCTTCAGTAGCATCGGCTTTTGAAACCGGAACGCCGTCTTGAAGCGTGTAGTTCTCGCCTTCTACGCCGTTTTGCATGTTCAGCAGGTTGTCGCCGGAAGCCATCCAATCCAAGTATTTGATGGCTTCTACGGCGTTCTTGCTGCTTTTTGGAATCATCAGATAGAGACCAACCGGCGCATATTCCGGTTTCGGATGCTTGCCCTCTGAGTTCGTGTACACATCAACCGAGGAGAGCTTCGCATCCGGAATGTTCTTCTGAAGCGTAGCGTATAGGCCGTCCGCATAGAACGGGTTCATATCGTCTTCGCTGAAGAATCCGACCAAGCCTTTAGCCGCATCTTCACCCAGCTTTTTCTTATCCTCATCGAGGCTGAAGTCGGTGCTCATCAGACCTTCGTTATAAAGCTTGTTCATGAATTGCAATGCATCCTTGAACCCCGGAAGCAGCGTAGGATAATCATTCGAGCCAAGCTGCTGCGTCAACGTGTAGCGCTGCTCTTCTGTCGTTGGCTGAATGAACGACCATATGAGCGGTTCGTATTGCGCCGAAGCAAGCGCCATGCCGAGCGGTATGACTTTGCCGCCCGTTTGACCCGGGTCTTTTTCCTTGAACGCTTTTAACGTGCTGTATAGTTCATCTGTCGTTTGCGGCACCGGAAGGTTCAGCTTGTCGAGCCAGTCCTGACGAATGAACGACGAGTATTTGCCTAGATGCGCACGCTTTGCCGGGAGCGCATACTGTTTGCCGTCGTATTGGCCGTAAGCAATCGTGTCTTCACCCAGAAATTTCTTCAGGTTAGGACCGTACTGATCGAGAAGCTCGCCGAGCTCAGTCAGACCGCCTTGCTGCGCGTAACGATAAAAGGTTGGCGAATCATACGTAAATACAATATCCGGTACGTCGCTTCCGCTCGCCATCAGTACGTTAAGCTTCTGAATCTCTTCCGACCGCGGAACTGGTACGTATTCTAGGTTGATGTTGTTCGGCTTGCCGAAGTTGTCTTGTGCATAGGTTGTTAGATAGTTCTTCGTAATGGTCGATCCGGAAGGCGAATTGCCCCGGTCGAACACTTCTACCTTAAGCGTTACCGGTTTGCTGGAGGCGCCTTCGCCCCCTGTTGATTCGCTGCCTTTGTTGTCATTGTTGTTGCCGCATGCGCTTAGAATCATTGTAGATGCGAGTGTGAGTGCTAGGAGCGTACTGGCTTTCTTTTTTACGTTTGCAACCTTTACCATTTGATACCAACCCCTCTTTCTTCCCCATCAATTTGCTTCCTGTCCCCCGGAATTGTTCGCGCTTTCAATCGTGGCTTGCGGCCCGTGTTTGGGAAGTGGCCTCAGTATGGCACGACTTGCAAAGCAATGACAATAAACCAGTTTCGGCGTGGCAAACCGTTGCTCCAAACCCTTGTTGTATAAGGCTTTATCCAACTAGAATAGATTATTTTCCCTACATAAACCGTTTTCCATACGCGTTCGAAAAGGCCGTAATAAAGCGGATTCCGACGATAAGCTATAATCATTGGAAACAAATACAGCGGCATTCCGAATGTAGCTCCTTATTCGGACTGCCGCTGCCGTAACCAACTCATCGTAATTACAAACTAACCACTTCACTCCCGAGACAACTATGTCAGGGCAGAAGGCCGCATCTTAAGCTTCCTGAATTCACCCGGCGTAACGCCGATGATACGTTTGAATACCCGCCCGAACGTGATCGAGTTCGCGTAACCAACCTGAAGCGCAATGCTTTGTACCGTCTCATCCGTCTCGGCCAGCAAGCGCTCCGCCTGCTGCATCCGCAGCTGCACAAGAAAATCAACAAACTTCATATCATACTCCAGCTTGAACAGATAGCTCGCATACTTGCCCGAGATTTGGAAGCGGTCGCTCAAATGCTTGAGAGACAAGTCCGGATCCGCAAAGTTTTCCTGAATGTATGCTCTCATCTCGGTTATCATCGTTTTGTAGCTTTTCGTTTCGCTCATCGCCACGTACGTCTCATAGACATACAACAAATAATCGAGCAGCTGCTCTTTCATCTCTGTCAAGGACGACGAAGCCTTTAGCTTTTCAAGCAGCGCGGACGTCTTATCGTCTTCCAAACATTCGTTCAACGCAGCCGATAAATCCTTCAGCTCGCGGGTCAGCAGTTGCACGAATAATTGCATCAGCGAATGAATATCTTCATCCCTCAGCGTATCCGTCTCCAGCTGCTTGAATAATTGCTCGAGCGTAGGCTGCCAGTTCTCGTTCGTCTGTCTGATTTCCTGAACGCAGTCCGTGCACATCTGCATATAATTAAACATCCCTGGCTGATTGTTCTTCGGAATATCGCCGCTGAACGTGATCGCGCTTTTGCCGATTGACAATTGATATTCCATACCGGACAAGGCGTCGCGGTACGATTGTCCAATTCGGCTCCAGTCGTCTGCAATCGAACCGATTCCGAACGACAATATGAAGCGCAAGTGCTCTCTTACCCATTGCCTTGCAACGGAAGCTGTCGTGTGAAGCTGCTCCAGCATCGGAGCATCGGTATCGGGAACGGCGAACACAAAGGCGATCCGATCCGGTGCCGTCCATTCCCCCCATCCCATCAACCCTTCGCCCGAGGCAAGTTCCTGCATGACATTGCTAAGCGCGAATTTCAGTACATTTTGCTCGTTAAGACTGTTCTCGGTTTGGAAATCATCGTACCTGTTCAGCCTGACGATCATAACCGCATACCGCCCGGCATTCGGAAGAAGGTTCAGCTTACGCATCCGCTCGATCGTTTGCTGGCTTCGTTCTCCGCTAATGAGCTCGTTAAACAGCTGCCTGCGCTGAAGCATAACGCTCTCTCGCTGCCCCTTCTCATAGTCTTGCGACTGATCGATTAAATTCTCGAGCGCGCGGTCAATAACCGTCAAGTCATCCATCCTTACCGCTTTCCCGTCGCTGCTTCGCAGCTGGAGCGCCTGGATCCGATTCATCATAAGACGGATCGGCTTATAGTTGCGGCGTGTTACCCAAATAATATAAATGATCGCGACCGCAAATGTTAAAACCGCAATGATCACCCATGCATAAGAAACGACGGATACCCAGCCAAGCAATTGCCCAGCCTGGATGCCGCTCTTGAAGGTCCAGCCAAGTGAACTCGAGGTGATCGTCGTCAGTACATTGCCGCCTGCCTCTTCTTCATCGCCATTGTATGCGGGATAAATCCGCTGGTCGGCACCGTCGGTTATCCGCATGAACGAAAATTGGTGATTCGTCATGCTTCCAATCAATTGATCGACTACATACAAATCGATATTAATGACAAGGATACCGTCCTTCCCGAATGGAAGCGGCGTCTGTTTATACATGGTGATGACCCTGACCGGCTTAAGCTGATCATATTCCCGGTACTCCCGGGATGCCGACCATCCCGTATAATTGCGGTTTTCCTTCGCGCGGGAAATGAACTCCCGGTCTCCGAAATCCGCCAGCTCGGTCTGCCCGCTTGACGTCAATACTTTGTCATCGGACTGCCTGTACAAATAGATGGAATCGAGCAAATCGCTATCCTCGACAAGCGATCGCAAACTATGGACAACATTGTATCGGTCGTTCGTCTCGGACGAGCCATTCAAATACGCGGCGTAGCTTTTATTTTTCACGGCTTCATTCAGCGCATTAAACTCAACTTCACGGATGGCGCGTTCGATGCTGTCCACTACATAACCAGTCGTTATGCTGTCTGCCTTCGCCGTCTCGGAGCGCGATATTTCGTTGACCGCAATGAACGACAAAAAGATGATCATCGATACGGTAAGCACCAAAATCGGAAAATAAGATACAAGCAACCGGAAATACCAGTTGTTAAGCTTAAGCATATACAACCTCCTGCCAGTAACCGTCTATTCTGTAAGCGCTATCAAATAGATGTGGAATTTTTAGGTTAAGCGGTTTACTTCATGCATCCATTGTAGCATGGCTCACCATTAATCGAAATAGAAAAAAGACGGTACAGGAGCAACCTCCCGTACCGTCTTGCGATTATTTTACACGACTCTTACGCGTGTTAAGATTTGAGGGCATTCACGAAGTTTGGACGGCCTACCGGCGTAACATAGGATTTCTCCTGATCGTCGACGACATTCGCTTCGCCGTTGATTAGAATTTGAACCTGGGCTGCCCCCGTGTTCTCCGTGATGGACAGCACGACGGCCTGCAGCATTTCGGAAGGCATCTGTTGGCCCGCCTCGTACGTTGCATCTTCCAGATCGACCGTAACGACGTCGTCCTTCGTCTCGACGCTCGTCACCTTAACCTCTGGCAAGATGATGCTCGTAAGTTCCTTCTTATTAAGAGGGCCTGCGATTAATTGCTCCATGGCTGCTTCCGCAGTCGGCATATCGTTGTCGTTATTGATCAGCCTTGTAACCGGTACATAGTATTGATCGTCGCTGAGCGTCTTAGCCGAGAAGTACAGCGTAACCGGCGTTGACTGCATATAGTTCACGCCATCAGCCGTTTCGATGTTGATGCCGATATCGCGATTAAGCGCCAGATCAAGCGGGAATGCATCCATAGGCATCTCGGACAGCTTCTCGCCTTCAAGCGAGAGCTCGACGTTCTCAATTCCCGGAATTGCCGTCAGCGTCCAAGTTATCGCTTCGACGATCGCCCGCTCATCCTGCGGATTGTAGTTAGCGAACGGTTCGGTGAAATCGACCCGCGCAAGCTTGTTTTCCTTGTCCACCGAGAAAGACTTAATTTGAGTGCCTTGCGGGATCATGGCGCGGAATTCTTCAGGCAGCAGAGTAGCATAGGTACCGTCCTCTACCATCATCTCCAGCGCTTTCTGTCCGGCCGCCTCGTTCGCGGCAAGCGAGGTATCGATCGATACCGGTGCCAAGTAACCGTTGCGGTCCTGCAAATAAACAGTCATATGCGTGCCTTGTCCCTGCGGATCAGCCTGTCCCGTCTGACCGTTGTCCGTGCCGTTCGCATTCTCTTCCACTTGCGGGGGATCAATCGATTTCCCTGTCTCCTGCGAGAACAGCCCGCATCCCGCCGTCAGTATGGGCAGCACCAACACACCCGTGAGCGCAGTGCGACGAATCCAACTTTTTTGAACCATATTAACCTTTCCTCCCCAATCATTTTTTGCCTGTCGGCTTTGTACAACTCCTTATTTGTAGTACTATGTATACGAGCCCTTCCCTGTTTTAGACCAGTTTTGTCCACAAATTCTGAGGGGGTATATACGAATGAGCAATACGGAGAAATACAGCCTGAACAGCCGCAAAGTGGCAGAGGCGACGAATGAATGGCTATTGAAGCGCGGGGTGAAGAAGGAAGCGATCGCCGAACTCGTTCATTTTCTGCAAAAGGATTACTTCCCGGACTTAACGCCCGAGGATTGCATGGTTCACGTTGACGCCGTCCTATCGAAGCGCGAGGTGCAAAATGCCGTACTAACGGGAATCCAGTTGGACATTCTTGCCGAAGAAGGCAAGCTGATGGCTCCGCTGCAGGATATGATCAAGCATGACGAAGGACTGTACGGCTGCGACGAAATATTGGCGCTGTCGATCGTCAACGTATACGGCAGCATCGGCTTCACGAACTTTGGATATATCGACAAGCTGAAGCCGGGCATTCTCGTTAAGCTGAACGACAAGTCGGACGGGGATTGCCATACGTTCCTCGACGATATCGTCGGAGCGATTGCCGCATCGGCTGCCAGCCGCATCGCTCACCGCAAACAAGCGGAACGCGAAGGCGTAACGACGCCCCCGCTCGATTAACAACGATAGAAGGGACTGTTTATAAAGGTCATATTCGACCTTGTAAACAGTCCCTTTTTTTTCGCAACCAAGCAACTGAAAACCACATTAATCAAGGAAATATATAGTTAAACGGATTTTGTCCATCCTACTAATTAGGAAAATAAAGGTTGACAAGAGAATTATGGGAAGTTTAAAATTAACTACATTTACTATTTATGAGGTGTAATTAATGGAACAAATCCCAGTGAACAAATTTCCGACCGCATCTGCGAATGATGCCTACGCAAATCCATATGCCTTTGATAATAAGGGCAATATGGAGCAACTCAGCTCGACCTACAGCTCGTCTATGTTTTTTAGAAGATGGGCAGCTACGATCATCGATTTCCTGCTCATCACGTTAACAACCGGCGCTGCTGCCTATTTATTCAAGGAAATTCCGCAGCTGCTTGTATTTGCTCCGCTATTGATTGCCATCTGTTATTATTTGCTGCTAGAAGGCTTAACCGGATACACGGCAGGAAAATTCGCATTGCGAATTCAAGCGGTAAACGCAAATGGACAACCTCCTGGCTTCGTCAAAGGACTGATCAGAACGCTTTTACGCCTCGTCGATACTAATCCGGTACTGTTTGGCGGACTGCCTGCCGGCATTAGCGTTCTTGCAACAAGAAAGAAACAACGGATTGGCGATATGGTAGCCAATACCTATGTAGTCAAAGTGAAAGATTTGCCGCCTACTAGCAGAAAAAAAATGATAGTAATGACGATTGCTTTCCCTGTCTACGCGGTTTTGGTGCTTGTGTTGACTATTATGGCCTTAGCCAACATCGATACTACGCCTAAAGAACCAGAACGATTTCTTAGCGTGGACGGGCAGTTTCAAATAACCGCTCCCGCGGATTGGCGCAAAGACACAAGCTTGAATGACGAGGCCGACATTTCAATCTCTAACCTGTTTTCAGAGAAATACCTATTTGTATTGTCGGAGAGCAAAAGCGATTTTGAGGAAGGCTATACCTTGTCCGACTACCATCAAGATATGGAGGCTGCGCTAGAGCTTACAGCATCCGACAAGATCTATTATCCGACCGCCGAGACATTTATCGGCAACTATCCTGCCTATCAGCTCAGCTTCGAGTCGGAGTACGACGGTATGAATATTGCGTACATTGTTACTACGATCGAAACCGATACACATTACCACCAAGTATTTGCATGGACGCTTGCTTCTAAGTACGATAGCGTTCAAGCCGAGCTCCATGATGTCGTGTCGAGTCTAGAGGAAACCATCCCTGAGGCTTAATCGCAGTGCTTTCAGCGACAAATGGACAATCTGAGAAGACACCACGCCGGTGTCTTCTTTCCTTAGGTTCAGCTACTCCCCAACGCTTATCGGCATGGACTGCTCATTGCCCGCATTCACCAAAGCGGCATCGAGCAGCGGCTTGTTCGGCAAGTAATGGAGCGATTTGACGAAACGAATCGTTTTCGTCTTGGCGCGCATGACGATGGAGTGGGTCTCGGCACGCTGGTCCGACAAGTAGCGAACGCCGCCTAAGAACTCGCCCGGCGTAACGCCTGTTGCAGCGAATATGACATCCCCTGTACCGATCATATCGTCCATTGTCAGGACGCGGTAAGGGTCGGAGATGCCCATCTGGATACAACGGTTATACTCTTGATCATCAGCTGGCATAAGTCTAGCTTGGAGCTCACCGTCCAAGCATTTGAGCGCAGCTGCGGCAAGCACGCCTTCTGGTGCTCCGCCAGAGCCTACATACAGATCGATGCCCGCCTCGGGAAATGCTGGTGCCATAGCACCTGCTACGTCCCCGTCCGATAGGAACTTAATGCGCACCCCAACCTTGCGAAGCACCTTAACGAGCTCCTCGTGCCGTTCGCGGTCTAGAATCATAACCGTAAGATCGGAAACTTTCTTATTCAGGGCGCCCGCCGCCTTCTCCAGCGTTACTTCCATCGGATCCGTAATGCTAAGCTTGCCAACTAATGCAGGACCGAATGCAAGCTTCTCCATGTACATATCCGGAGCATGGAGCAACTGCCCCTTGGGGGCTACAGCGATGACGGACATTGCATTATTAAGCCCTTTAGCCACGATTTCCGTACCTTCGAGCGGATCTACCGCCACATCGACCTCCGGTCCGTTCAAGCTGCCGACCTCTTCCCCGATATAGAGCATCGGCGCTTCGTCCATTTCCCCTTCGCCGATAACGACCGTTCCGCGAATAGATACCGAGTCGAACATCGCTCGCATCGCGGAAGTCGCTGCGCCATCCGCACTATTCTTATCTCCTCTGCCCATCCAAGGCGCAGACGCCAGAGCCGCCAATTCCGTTACACGTACGATTTCAAGCGCTAACTCTCTCTCCATAATCGACTCTTCTCCCCTGCTCTAATGTGACGGAATCATGCGTATGGCTCTCCATTTTCGTTTCCGTTATTTAATATGTATCATAAATTTATATATGACGCAATATATAATTTATTATGTTGATTAAATAATCATTAACCGTCATAAATAGATTATCATTCCACAATATCAACAAATAGAACGTTTACTTACTCCATCACGCTTCTATTGAGACGACAAAAAGAGCCGGAGCTCCAGCCGCTCCGGCTCTTTTGTCACCCGTTCATTCTAATAAATCTCCAGCTCGATTAACGATGGGCCATAGATTTGGAAACCTCTCTCCGTCATATACAACCGTACATAACGACCTTGCACGCTTTCATCCAGTTCAATCGTTTCCGTCAGCTCATCTGCGGCAAGCGTTCGATTATCGGCATGAACGACTACCCAGTCCTCGCTGTCAGCAGATAAATCGTCACCTTCTTGCGCCACCGCTATCTCAAAGGCTTTGCCGTATGCAGTCTCCCAAGCAAGCACAAACTTTTCAATAGTCCGCAACTGACCGAGATCGACATACACCCATTCCGGACGCATCGTCCCATCTTGATTGGCGGCCCAGTCGGCCGACCAACGCGTTCCCAGGTCGCCGTCGGTCAACAGGTCGGCTGTGAAGCCTTCGCCGATACTCGAGGCGGTAACCGATTTATCCAGGGCGAAGTTCGCGCCCGCTGGATCGGTACCCGGACCCGGGTCCGTGCCCGGCCAACTTCCGTCTTCAACATCCCGTATCCAATCGCCGTACACTTCAAATTCATACAGCGAGTATCCCCATGGGGTCGCTCTGTCTACGCCAAGCATACGAATATGGCGAGCTTCCTCCACGGCCAGCGGAATGCTCTCCGTGCCGCCTGTACCGTTCGGATTGACATGGACGTCGGTCCAGTCTGCTTCCCCTGGAACCGATGCACTCGATACTTGAAGTTTGTAGGATGAGGCATATGCCCCTTCCCAGGCTAAGACAACGTTATCCAATGAATAGATCGCACCAAGATCGACCGCTACCCAGCTATTATCGTCGAAGGCCGATTCCCATCTGGTTCCGAGCGTCCCGTCGAACGCGTTTCTAGCCGGCATCGTCGCGTTAGATAGTGACGATGACGCTAACTTGTTAAGCGCAATATTGTTCGCAGCTGTCAATACGCGCTGCTCAGCCATGACTGCGCCGTAACCATGCGCTTCTATAGCAATCGTGTACGTCTTGATCGACGGGAACAAGCCCGCGTTCAGCGTAAGCTGACCCGCAGTCAGCGAATAATGTTCCGCCGCGACAGCGATACCGTCAACGTTAACGCCCGTTACTGCTGCTCGCCACGCCGTATTATCGGCGAAGGTGACGACAATCGGCTGCCCGACTTTGTTGTCCGTCGTATCCGGCGTTAATGCAGGACCCGGCGTCACTTCCGTGATCGATACATTATCGATGTAGATCGTATGAGACGGCACCGGTGTCGTTCCACCTGCGTTCGTTACATTACCGAGCAAATATTTCAGTGTTAGGTTTACATTTGCGCCGGGCAATAAGCTTCTCTTGTATACAGCATTAGAATCGCTTGTAATATTGTAGCTAATCTTCTGATTGTTGTTGTAGCCGGTAAGCTCGAGCTCAATGGGACGGCCCGCCGTCGACCAAGCGTTGAAGCTCAGCTCATAGGCTTTGCCTGCTTGCAGCATGATGCCGCTTTGCATAAGCTGGATCGCCCAACTGGCATTGCCCGGATAGTGGACGTCGATCTTGGCGGTTTCGTTGTGGGCCGTCAGGTCGGCCACGCCTCCCTCGCCGACCCAATTTTCCCAAGAAGCAAAGCCGCTCGACAAATCGCCGTTCAATACCAGATTGCCGTCGCCTGGCATTAGCTGCTGACTGACCGCGGCATCGCCATAACCAGCCGCTTTGATGACGATCGCATAAAGCTTATCGTCAGCGAACACATCCGAATCTATCATGATGCTGCTTGATTGTACCTCATATTGTTCCGGATCAAGCGTCTCACTGTCTACTTCGATGGATGTTATCGCGTCCTTCCATGTCTCGTTAGCCGCGAATCGAATGTCCACCGGCTGGCCTACGCGATTATTCGTTGCGTCCGCAGCCAGCGTGGGCGGTCTCATGACCGGCGCGCCTTGTACTTCAAGCATGACGTTGTCGATGAAGATGTCATGCGCTCCGTCTGGGCTTTGTACCGTTTTGCCGAGCAGGAATTTCAGCGCTAGCGAATCGTCCGTCGTCATTCGGAACGTGAACGAGAAGCGCTGCACACTCGGACCTATCATTAACGGACCGGAGTAGAAGCGTCTCGTATAACCCGCATTCTCCAATGCGACTTCGATATCACGGACGGCGGTCGAGCTAGCGTCAAAAGACAGCGTGTACGTCACTCCTTTGGATAATTGCAGTCCCGATTGGTTAAGCATGACATTCCAAGCCTCGTTGCCGCGGCTTGCCACCGCAACTTTCGCCGCGCCGTCCGTTCCGCTGAATTGCGCGTTGCCGCCTTGCACGAACGGCTCCCAGCCGTCAATTCCGAAAGCAAAATCTCCGTTTTTCAGCGGGAATAGATCAATGCCTGTAAAATCGACATTCAAGTTCGTAAGCCTTAGCAGTTTCACGTTATCAAGCCTTACATCCGCATCCTCGCCGCCGAGCAGGAAGACGAGCTGAGCCTCTTCGTCGGTGATTCCGGCAGGCATGGTGAAGCTTACCGAATGCGAGTCACTTACCGTATCCAGCGCAATCGTATGCGGACCGGAATACGTCACGCTGCCGTTCTTGCTGACGAAAGCAATCCCGATCGTACGCGGCGCTTCTGCCGAACCGTCGAAGGTCAGCTTATATTCATCCTGTTGCAGCAAATTGATTCCTTGCTGGATCAACTTGATCTGCGCAGCATCTGAACCACCGTCTTCGATGACGGCCGACAATTGACGCTCGGCAGGATCAACGGATAATAACGCATCCGCCGTCTCGCCAATTACTGAATTCCAATAGACCATCCGATCCATCGTGCCAAGGTCAAAGCCCCCGTTGTACACATGGTTGCCGCTTCCCAGCGGAGATTTAGGACCGTTCGGATCGTTCAGCACCTCGATCTCTTCCAGCTTCACGCCGCCAATCCATACATCGTTTGGATTCGAGCCCATATTAATCTCAAGCCGGGCTGTCTTATCCGTATCCGCCGTCATCAGGAAGCGGTATTCATAGTGTCCAGCCTCTGTCGTAAGCGCTGCCTCAAAGCTGTCCGAGTATGCGGACCAACCGTTGTCCTCGTCTCCCCCCAGCTTGACCGCAATACTGCGAGCCGCGGCAGACTTCGCGTCGAAGCTAAGCTTATACGCATGGCCTTTGACGAGCGTCACATACTGAATGAACTGCAAGGCGTGCGGCGCGTTGCCGCCATTGGTCACGTCGAGCTTCGCGTACGGAACACCGCCGATCGACTCCACCGATGCTGTTCCGGCTCCGCCGAAGTCGGCACCGTGCACGAAGTTCCAATATTGCGGATCCATCGCCGGAGATGCCGCGTTAACATCCTTGATGCCGTGCGCATAATCGGCGTCATATACGAGATTGCCGCCAACCGCCGGCTTGCCGCCTTGCGGGAACGGCTCCTTCACCAGCAGCGGCTCGGCCGGCTGCTGATATGGGCGACCCGTCAGCTCGTAAGCTCTGACGTAATCGACCTCCATCTTCGCAGGAAGCTTCGAATCGTCGGGAGCTCGTTGGCCGTCGTAATTGCCTCCGAGAGCTAGGTTCAGAATGATATAGAACTCTTTGTCGAATGGAGCCGGGAACGCGTATTTCTCCGGCTGATCTACTCCCCAGCTATGCCAATCATTAATTTCTTGGAACAGATTGCCGTCTACGTACCAGCGGATTACGCCAGGCTCCCACTCCACGGAGTACGTATGGAATTCGGCAATGCTCTCTCCTTCGGGAAATTCGTATTTCGCGCCTGTCGCTTTATTGTTCGGAGCGCCTTTGCCGTAGTGGATCGTACCGTCCACCTCGCCCGGCAGCCTGCCTCTCGCTTCCATAATGTCAATCTCGCCGGAGGATGCCCAGCCTCCGTATTCCTGATCCTTCGGCATTAACCAGAAGGCCGGCCATATCCCTTGACCTACTGGCATTTTGATGCGCGCCTCGAACTTGCCGTACGCCTGGCTGAACGTCGGCGATGTCCATAATCTGCCTGACGTATAGTTTTTGCCGCCGAAGCTCTCTTTCTTGGCCTCGATCGACAGCAGCCCGTCGGCTACACTAATATTTTGCTTGCGGTAGTACTGCTCCTCGTTATTGCCCCAAGATGGAACGCCGTATTCCGTGCCATTGCCTTCCTGGTACGCCCATTTGCTCAGGTCGACGCCGTTCGTATCGAGATTTCCGCCGTCCGATCCGTTGAATTCATCCGACCAGGTTAAGCTCCACATGAGCTCAGCCTGCATTTCCTGCCGTAATTCGGCCGGCTCGAAGCCGGTTGCCCGAATCGCTATCACATACGTCTTCGCAGCAGTGAACTTGCCGGCATCGATTGTCAGCTTGCCCGGCTCCAGCGAATAATCGCCGGCTGCCAAAGCCACGCCGTCGATTGACACCGAGCGAACGGCCGCTTCCCAAGCCGCATTGCTGGCGAACGTCAGCTCAACCTCTTCGCCTATCGCGTTGTCAGCGGCATCTGGCGTCAAGATCGGAGCAGCCGGCAATCTGATATCGTTGCCCGATCTGACCTTCTCGCCGGTCGCTTCCTTCGCACCTTTAAGCTCAAGCCGCACATTATCGATCAGAATATGATGGTCGGCATCCGGAGACGGTGCCCCGTCTTGATTCCCAAGCAGGAACTTCAGGCCGGCAATGTCCTCCCCGGCCATCGTGAATTCGTAGCTGAACGACTTCGTTATTTCGTCAAGCTCCACATCCGTCTCGAAATGACGGAAATAAGTACCGTTCTCGACGATCGCTTCTATTGTACGCGGCACGGTCGAGCGTGCATCGAATGACAAGATATAAGTCTTGTCTTTGGCAAATGCCATGGAAAGCTGCTGAACGAGAACATCCCACGCATTGATGCCCGAATGCGCAATGCTTACTTTCAGCGCATCTTCGTCCGCCGTAACCTCTGCGCTTGACGGTCCGTCATATACGCCTTGGATATGAGCGCTCCATCCAGTCAACTCCTCATCGAAGTAACCGTTCTGCAAGAGGAACGCCTTGCTCCGCGCTTCCTTCAGCTCGACCCGCACATTGTCGAAATAAATGTCGTGCGCGCCGATCGCGGCTGCACCCTGCAGCTTGCCGAGAAGCAGCTTGAGGGATGCCGTCGTGTTCTGCCCGATTGCCATTTCGAACGTTAATGTCTGCATTTCGCCCGTCAATTGCACCTTCTCCGACAACAGACGGTTGCTGTTGCTCTCGTCAACCACGATCTCGATCTCACGGTTCACCGACGCTCTCGCATCAACCGATACGGTATACGTCTGATCCTTGAACAACTCGAAGTCGGTCTGCATCAGCATGACATGCCAAGGCTCCGTACCTTCATTCGTGACTGCCATCTTCAATTCGCCAGCCGCGGCCGAGAAAGCTGCATTCGAGCCGTATCCGTCGTAACGCCCCTGCACATGCTCCGCCCAGCTAGCCGTGCCGTTCGAGAAATCGCCGTTCTTCACCGGGAACTGGTCGTTAAGGGACAGGTCGCCCGCATTGTTGTTCGTCAGTCTTATCATGGATACGTCATCGATGTACACATCGGCTTGCTCGCCTCCAAGCTGGAACACGAGCACCCCTGCCACATCCGTATCATTCGCCATCGTGAACAACACTTCATGCGTATCCATCGATGCCGTAAGCGAAACGGATTGCGGAGCTGCATAATTCGTCCCGTCCGCACTCCGAACAGCTACGCTTATATGCCTTGCGGCAGTCCCGCGTGCTTTGAAACTGATTTTATAATCATTATCCTTAATCAAGTTCATGCCTGGCTGCGATAGCTCGACTGCTCCAGCCGCATTCCCTTTGGTCTTCACATCAACGAGAAGTTCTCTTGCGCTCGGATTAACCGATGCGGAAGCATTCGCGCCTGATGCCGATTTCAAGTTCCAATACGTCATCCGATCCAACCGGCCGAGATCAAAGCTGCCGTTATATACATGGTTGCCGCCCAATGGTTCTTTCGGCGAAGTTTCGTTGTAAGGATCCGGCGCTGTCGTTTCTTCGACCTTCACGTTGCCAAGCCAGATTGGATTCGTGCTTAGACCCATGTTGAACTCGAGTCGCGCGAGCGGGTCGGTATCCGCTCCCATTTGGAACGTCATCTCATAGGCCTGCAGGCTGCCGGACAATCTCGCTTCCAGCGTATCGGAATACGTCGTCCACCCTCTGCTTTCCCCGCCGCCGAACTTGACGGTCATCGTCCGGTTCGCGTCCGACTTCGCGTCGAACGACAGCTTATACCATCTGCCTTTGCCCAAGGTAACATTCTGGATCAGCTGTACGGCATGAGCCGCGTTGCCTCCAGAAGTTATGGCTGCCTTCGCGTACCTGACACCGTCAATCGGATCGACAGAGATCGAGCCGTTACCGAGGAATGTGCTGATATGGGCAAAATTCCAATACTGCTCGTTCAGCGCCACATTCGGCTCGGCAATTGTCGTGAACGGCTGGTTAAATGCCGCATCGTATACGAAGTTGCCGTTCACCGGCTCCTTGTATGTATCCGGATACGGCTCTGCTTCGAACGTCGGCTCGACCGGCTGCTTGTAAGGCCTGCCCGTCAATTCGTATACGCGTACGTAATCGACTTCCATCTTGGCCGGAAGCAGAGACGGGTCAGGCGTGCGTCCTCCGTCGTAATTCCCGCCTACCGCCAAGTTCAAGATCATATAAAACGGCTTGTCGAACGGCGCAGGGTACGCATACTTGGCCGGCTGATCCGCGCCGATGCTGTCCCAGTTGTTCAGCTTCTGATACAGATTGCCGTCAACGTACCAACGAATCTCACCCGGTTCCCACTCGACGCCATACGTATGGTAACCCGTAATGTCTTCGCCTTCCGGGAAATGATATTCATCGCCGGTGGACTTGTTGTTCGGCCAATTGCGGCCGTAGTGAATCGTACCTCCCACTTCCTCCGGCAGTCTGCCCCTTGCTTCCATAATGTCAAGCTCGCCCGATGACGCCCATACGCCGTACTCGCTGTCCTGCGGCATCATCCAGAACGCAGGCCATATGCCTTCGCCTACTGGCATCTTGATGCTCGCTTCGAATTTGCCGTATGTCTTCGTGAACGTCGGAGACGTGAACAGCCTGCCCGACGTATATGGCTTGCCGCCGTAACCATCGTCGTCCGCAGTAATCGTCAGCTTGCCGTCCTCCACTTCAATGTTCTCCGGACGGTAGTACTGCTGCTCGTTATTGCCCCAACCGTCTAGACCATAATCCGAACCCGTACCGTTCTGATAAGCCCATTTGTCGAGATTGACCCCATTCGTATCGACATTGTCACCTGTGCCGTCGAATTCGTCATTCCAAACGAGCTTCCACTCATCCGGCTGCTCGCCGCCTGTTCCTCCCCCGCCGCCAGTGCCGCTTCCTTGATCGCTGCCTTTCGTTACAACACCATCCTTAACGGAAGCCTCTTCACCTTTATTTAACGGGGCGCCATTAAGCTCCGTATTGTCGCCGCTATTGTCTATATGTTCAACAGACCCATCAATCGTTAGCTCCGTATCAGATGCTTCTTCTCCAATCGCCAGCTCCGAGATCGTCGAGCCTTCTCCAACCTCCACATTTGCTCCTGTTTGTACTGTAACGCGATTAACCGAGGATTGCCCGTCGATTACGACACGAACCGGACCATCCGGCTTATGAATAATGATCGAACCTATCAACGAATTCGTAAAATGAATACTGTTGATTCCGCCGCCATTTACATATACCGTGCCTTTCACCGTCATATTCTTCACATAGGCGCTTCCTTCGCCAATACCCGCGGACAAGAAGAGATCTCCCGCAATCGTCCCGCCGGACAACGTAACGTCTTCCGTATTTACAACCGCATTGCCAGTAGAATCAAAACGGTCCACTGTGCCTGCCTCATTAATAATAACCGTGGCAAGCCGATCCAGTACGGCTACAACCTCTGCTCTCGTAATCGGACGCAGCGGCCGCAAATAGCCGTCCGGATATCCTTTCATATACCCTCCGGCTATCATCTTCTCAAGCGAAGCCTTTGCGTAAGCGCTTACTTTATCAGTGTCTTTAAATCCGGCTAAACCTCCTGCTGCAACTTCAGGCAGCTTGAACAACGGTGCAGCTACCATCGCCGCATCCTGTCGCGTCAACGGAGCATCCGGCTTAAATAATCCGCTCGGGTAACCATTGATCGCCCCTGCCTTCCACACGGATGCAATGCTGTTATAGTACCACGCTTTTTCTGGCACATCGACAAACGGCAGTTTCCCGCTTCCCTTCAACCCGAATACAACTTGAATCAGCTTGGCGAACTCCGCCCGCGTTACGCTCCGATCCGGCTGCAGGCTGCCGTCGGGATACCCGGTTAGCAGCCCTTTGTCTACCCACTTGGTTAGAAGAGCCTCACCCCAATGCGCCGATTCCCCGTTGCTTGCGGACTGTGCGGATACTGCCGGAATATATGACGCAAGCATAAGGAAAACGAGTGCCAGCGAAATCAGTTTTTTCGTCATTACTTTCCGTCCTTTCTCGTTCAAATCCATCGATTAAGCCGTTATTAGGCATAAAAAATCAGCCTGCTCTTACAGTTCGATAATGACACTGCAGGTAACAGGCTGATGTGCGACGTTCATGCTCTAGGTGTAAGTTCTAGGAGGCAATATTACTTAACGCTGTTGTACCAGTCGTTAACTTCCTTCGTAATTTGCTCCCCGCCGGATTTCTTCCAGTTTTCAACCATTTCGTCGAACGAGTCGATTGGTTGTTGACCGTAAATGATTTTGCTGTACGTTTCGTTAAGCAGCTTGTTCAGAAGCTCATTTTTGCTTTGCATCGTTTCTGTCAATGGACCCATGTAGTAGTTTTTCTTGCGAATCGATACTTGGTCCATAACTACTTTCATTGCGTCTGTATTTTCTTTCAGACGAGTATTGAATTCTTGTTTCTCGTAAGGCGTTACTGGCTCTGCGCCGCCCGCAAGCTTGACATGCGTGTCAGCATACAACGTTGGGATACGTGCGCCTTCATAAGTCAGCGTGTAGTAAAGCGGCGGTGCCGTTTGGTCTTTCAAACCAGGGAACAGGTCAGGGTATTTGGCAATATCCGCTGTGATCGATCCGTCTGGAAGAGTCGCATAGTCATAACCTTCCGCGAAACCTTTCTCGAATTCGCTGCCCGGTTGCGGGTTAGCAAGGTTATCGAAGAACCAGTTGTAATAGTGAAGAATCGCTTCCGGATTTTTCGAATCTTTGTTGATGAAGATGTAACCGTTAGCCGGCGGGTTGCCGCCTTGCGAACCGATCGTGCCGTCTGGACCAGCAGGTACGCCGTATGCTTTGTACGAAGCGCCTGGAACATTGTTTTTCAGATCCGGGAAAGGCCATGCCGGCAGCCAGTTAGGTCCAAAGATAATGCCCGCTTCGCCCTTCGTGAACAGCTCGGAGCCTTTCGTTTCGTCGAACAATGCCGAGTCTTTCGAGATGTAGCCTTTGTTCATCCATTCATTCAGCTTGGAAAGCGCGTTTTTCGTTGCAGGGTTAACCGAACCGTGCTCCAGAGTGCCATCAGCGGTCAGATTCCATTGTCCTGGCACGGAACCGTAAGCGCCGAACACGAAGCCGATGTCCGTCATCCAGTTCGCGAAGCCGTTCTTGAAGCCTGTTGCCAGACCGATCGTATTTTTCTGTCCGTCGCCGTCTGGATCTTGGTTCGTGAATGCATCCATAACCGTTTCCAATTCAGCAATCGTCGTAGGCGCTTTCAGACCTAGCTTATCGAGCCAGTCTTGGCGAACCCACATCACATGGTCACCGTTGTATGCATAGTCGAGAATCGGCAATGCCATTTTCTCGCCGTCACGGCTGATTGGCAGCCAGATCGTCGGATCGAGCTCAAGACCAGCTTTGTAGGTTTCGTTCGCGTATTTGTCAACAAGATCGCCAACCGGCATGAATTGGTTGGAGTCGATCAGCATGTTGACCGTCTCAAGGTCGCCGCGGTATACAACGACATCCGGCATTTTCTCACCGGAGGAGAGCATCAGGCGAAGCTTTGTTTTGTAAGCGTCATTCGTGTTCGTTACAACCCAATCATACTTAATGTCAATGCCAAGACGTTCTTTGATAAGGCGTGTATGAACGTTATCTTCGATCGATTCGCCTTCTTTGAAGACCGAACCGTTTTGGTTAAGTCCCCAAACCGTCGACAGCGTAATAGGAGTCGTGTATTTACCGTCCTTAAAGTTCTCCTCCGCTGCCGCTTCGGTTTCTTTCGGCGTGTTGCTTGCTTTACCGCCGTTCGTTCCCGTATTCGTGTTGTTGCCGTTGTTGTTACCCGAGCATGCCGCAATCGCCAGCATAAAAGTAAGAATTAATAGTACAGACAACCACTTTTTCATTGCTCTACCCCCATAAGTAATATTATGTTATTTATAACGATATTCCATATCGCTATAATTTAACTATAATGCCATATTAATCACTACGAAAGACCATTATTTTGTTATCGATGCCATTTTGTCGCCTATTCTTTAACCGCTCCCAAAATGATCCCTTTCACGAAATAACGCTGTAAAAACGGGTACACAAGTAGGATCGGGAGCGTCCCTATGAAAATTTGGGCCGACTTAACCGTACGCTGAGAAATGTTTTTGAGCTCATTGATATCCGGATTAATTTTATTGAAATCTTGTTGTACAATTATCGTTTGCAAAAATGTTGATAACGGATATTTTCTATAATCTGTAATATACAACAAACCATCAAACCAAGAGTTCCAGTGCGTCACCATCGTGAACAACGAGATCGTCGCCAAGGCTGGCATGGAAATCGGAAGGAAGACGCTCCATAGCGTCCGGAACTGGCCTGCGCCGTCGATCGTTGCCGCCTCTTCCAGCTCCTTCGGAACTGCGCGGAAGAAGTTCATTAACAATACCATATTGAATACATTGATCGCGCCTGGCAAGACGAGCGCCCAGATTGAATTCATCAGATCCAAGTTGCGGATTAGCATGTAGCCCGGTACGATACCGCCGCTGAACAGCATCGTGAACAAGAAGAACCACGTATAGATCGACCGGCTGCGGAAAACACGATTGTCTTTGGACAAGGAGTAGCCGGCAAGAATCATAAGGCTCATACCGACCACCGTACCCAGCACAGTACGCCATAAGCCGACCTTGAGCGCATTGAAGAAGTTCGCATTATTCAACGTCTTCGAGTAAGCGTCGAGATTGAATCCGATCGGCCAAAGCTTGACTAGATTCGCGTTCGCCGGCGAGCTTGCGCTGAAGCTGACAGCGAGAATATGAATGAGCGGTATGACGCAAGTAATGCAGATAATCGCGAGCAGTACGTAATTGAATACAGAAAACGTTTTGTAGCCTGTTGTTTTATGATACATGAAATCTCATCCTTTATTAGAAAATTCGATAACCAGCGAATTTGTACGCCATCCGGTAAGAGAATACGATCATGATTAAGCCGATAATCGATTTGAACAAGCCGACCGCTGTACCAAAGCTGTATTGACCGTTGAGGATAGCTGTACGGTATACGAACGTATCGATGATGTCGCCTTTGTCGTAGACAAGCGCATTATAAAGGTTGAAGATCTGATCGAATCCGCCGTTCAGGATGTTGCCCAGCGACAGCGTGCCGACAACGACCGCAATCGGAATCATCGACGGGATCGTGATATGAATCGTTTGCTTCCAGCGCGTTGCGCCGTCGACTTCCGCTGCTTCGTACAATGACGGGTTAACGCCGGACAGCGCAGCCAGGAAGACGATCGTGTTGAAGCCGAAGTTTTGCCAAATATCGCTGACAACGACCGTGAATCGGAACCAGTCCCCGTCGCCAAGCCAGAATACGTTAGACAAGCCGATCGCATTCAGCGTCTGGTTGACGATACCTTTGTTGCCGAGCATATCGGTCAGTATCGCACCGAGAATAACCCATGAAATAAAGTGAGGCAGATAGACAAGCGTTTGTACAACGCGCTTGAACAGCATTTTGCGAACCTCGTTAAGCAATATTGCGAATGTGAACGGTACAATGAGACCGAATACGATTTTTAATCCTGAAATAATAAGCGTGTTCCATATAACCTGCTTACTGTCCGGATATTCGAACATAAACCTGAAGTGCTCCAGGCCAACGAACTTCGATCCGGAAATGCCGTCATACGGCTTAAAATCCTGAAATGCCATGATGAGACCGCTCATCGGTACGTAAGCGAAGATGAACGTTACGATAACTGCCGGCAGCAGCATCAGATGCAAGGGCCAAGTGAGTCTTATTTTCTCTCTACCTTTGTTCTCCCGCTTCTGCGGTTGTTTCTCTGCTTGCGGCAGCGGTTTGTTTAATGCGCTATCCACTCCTGTTGCCCCTTTCCAAACAAAAATTGATTTGTGTTTTATCAGCTCTCCTGTATGATTAATTTTATCAGCAGTATCTCCTGTGCTATAGACCACGTTCTTTGGAAGCATGCCACTTTGTTGACTTATCTATCGCTATTTAAACAAAAAAGTGAGGTTGACCATGCGTTTACGAGAAAATACGTTCACCAAAATCATGACGTTAATCGTTTTGCTCCTCATTCCGATCATCGTCTTGTATACGCTTTCGATTCGGACAAGCATCGAAGTTATTAAGGAAGAGATGAAGTCCTTGAAGCAGAAGGACGTCGCCTTCTTAGCCAGCGAGATTGATCGGAGTGTAACGACGCTTTCGTCGCTCGGTTTTTTGCTTAGCGAGGATATTCATATTCAACAGCTGCAAACTTTGCATTTGATCGAAAGCGCCTACGTGCGGAATGACGAGAAGCTTCGCATCATCGAGCGCCTTCGGCTGCTGAACGTATCCCAGCGCTGGGATACGCAATATTCGGTGCTAGCGCCCGCAAGCAAAGAGTTCGTATCAACCAACATATACCTTGGTTACGATCTGGATTACGTCAAGCAAATTTATGCGCCAAAATGGAAATATGAAGAAATGATTATTCAGAACATTAAGCAGAAGCGGTTCGTGCGCCATATTGTTAAACCGAACAACAAAGTAAACGACCTTGAGAACGCCGGCATCATCGTCGAAATCTCTTTTCCCGAGGAGCATCTCATTAAAGACCTCGATACGTTCAAGCTTGCAGGCAAAGGAGACCCCTTCCTCGTCCATAAGGACGGCGCGGTCATTCAGAATCGCAACGCGGACAAAGAGATGACCGATTCGATTCAAAGCTTTCTCCCTAGCATCACATCGGATGCTGCCGCCAACAGCATCATTAAAGTACACGGGAACGACTTCCTAGTGACGACCGCGCACATAGAAACGCTAGACTGGTATCTTGTCGATTATGTGCCGCTAGCCGACATACTCAAGCCGATCGTCAAAAGCCAGAACCTGTTCTATGGATCTGTGGGTCTGCTCCTTGTCATGAGCCTGTTGGCCGGATACTTGCTCTATCGGAACGTTCAGCGGCCGATCGGCCTGCTCATCCGCAGCGTGAAGCGGCTGCAGGACGGCAACTATTCAACGAGGATTACAGCAAATCCGAAAAATGAATTTACGTACCTATTCCATCGGTTCAACGACATGGCAGCTAATACGGAGCAATTGATTCAGAAGCTGTACGCGGAAGAAATTCGAACCCGCGAAGCCAATGTGAAGCAGTTGCAGTCGCAAATCAACCCGCATTTCCTGTATAATTGCTTCGCGCTTATACGCAGCTTGGCAAGACTGGACAAGAAAGAGTCGGTTATGAAGCTAGCGATGCATCTGTCCAAATATTATCGTTATACGACGAGGGTAGAGAAGCAAACCGCTACGATTAAGGAAGAGCTCGATCTGATCGAGAGCTACTTGGAAATTCAGCAATTCCATATTCAGCATTTGTCCTATGAGATTCACGTACCGGAAACGATGCATCACCTAGAAATTCCTAGACTGCTGCTTCAACCGCTTGCCGAGAACGCGGTCCTTCACGGCATTGAACGTTTCGAAGGCGATGGCATAATTACGATTACCGGAGAGAGCAATGATCGTTACTATACGATCACCATTGCGGATAACGGCATAGGCGTTACGGAGGATGGGATGAGGAAGCTGGAGATGAGCGTAATGAATCCGCCGAACGACGGTACAGGATGCGCGCTATGGAATATCCGTCAGCGAATGATATACCAATTCGGCGCCGAGGCGTCGCTGACTTTCCGCGTCAAGCCTGAAGGCGGACTTGCCGTATCGATCACTTGGCCGCATAACAGTTAGACGATCAGACACATACTTCACCATTGGAGGTGCATCACAGCCTTGTATCAATTGTTAATTGTTGACGACCAGCCCGATCTGGTTGAAGATCTGGCCCATAACTTGCCGTGGAGCTCGGTAGGCATCGATAACGTGCATCAAGCCTATTCGGGGCAAGACGCCATTGCCATCATGAACGAAACGCCGATTGACATCGTCATTACCGACATTCATATGCCCGGTCTATCGGGGCTTGAACTCATCGAGCAGATTCGCGGCACTTGGACCAATGTAAGATGTATTCTGCTTACGGGCTACAACGACTTCGAATACGCCAAGCGGGCGCTGCAGCAGCAAGCGACCGATTATTTGCTTAAGCCAGCTGAGGATGAGGAGCTGCTTGAAGCGGTGAAGAAAGCGGTCACCGAGCTGGAGCAGCATTGGAGCGCGGTAACCTCGCAGCATAAGTCGCTGACCTCAATGAAAGAAAATTTGCCCGTATTGCGGAAGCATCTGCTCGCCTCGCTGCTGCATGGCAAAACCTTTGCTGCATCCGAAGAGCTGCAGCAGAAGCTCGATATGTTCCAACTGCCTCATACGGCAGGCTCGCCGTTTTGCATTATGCTGCTGCGCATGGAGGACTACTTCGATGAGCAGTCAGAGCGGGATAATTCCTTGCTCGAGTTCGCCGTATGCAACATCGCCGAAGAAATATTCGCCGACGAGTATACGTTGTGGCACTTGAAGGATGATCACGGTTATCTCGTCTTCCTGATTGTGCGCAAAACGAGCAGCAAGACGATCGACACCGCGGGCGAGCAGCTTAACCTGCAGCAGGTCGAATCTAAAGTCGCTCAGCTTCAGCATTATGTGAGCCTTTATTTGAAAGGGACAATCTCGCTCGTGCTGAGCAAGCAAGCCTTGTTCCCCAATGAAGTCAGAGATACGTACGAGCGTTGTCTCTACAGCTTCAGACAGCGGATCGGTAGCGACCGCGGCTTTATGTTCTCGCTTGCGGATGAAAGCGACCAAGGCGAAGCCAATTCTCTGACGCAAATTTACAATCCGCCGCTTCTCCATCATTTGCTCGAGGCGGGACAATGGGACGCGATTACCGACAAGCTGAACGGCGCCTTTGAGGAATTGGAGCATAAATGGGGCGATTCGCATGAGCACATCTTGGAGACGTATTTCAATATCGCAAGTTCGCTCAGCTTTTCGATTCATAAAAACAAGCTGTGGATGGCCGACATTATGAAGGACAACTTCAACCAACTGCTCGGCGGCCCGCATTTCCATACGATTAAGCAGCTTCGGGCATGGACCGAGGATGTGTTAGGCGCTTACCGGAGCCAGATGAGTTCGAAAAATCGGGATTCGCGTTCCGGCATCGTCCAGAAGGTGCAGGAATACGTCTCGAATCACCTCGAGGACGCTTCTCTCCAGACGATTGCGTCGAATGTCTATCTGAATCCCTCTTATCTGTCAAAGGTGTACAAGCTTGAGACCGGGGAAGGGATTAGCGATTACTTGTCGAGGCTGAAGATGGAAAAGGCGGCTCATCTGCTTCGCTCCTCCAACGAGAAGATCTACGAGATCGCCGCCAAAATCGGTTATTTGAAAACAAGCTATTTCATCAAAGTATTCAAGGATCGTTACGGCATTACGCCGCAAGAATTCCGCGACAGATAATCATTTATTATTGCGAGGGAGTTACGGCATAGTATACGCCGCTGGTACAGCTGTTGGCGGGACTATAAGTAGCCAGCCCCCGCCGAACAAGTTCATACAAATGGGCAAGCGTCTCAGCCATCGCAAATCGCAGATTATGCGGATTGTCTCGCAGTCTGCTGCCAAATAGAGCCTCGCACATGTCAAAAGCTGTGCGGGGCTCTTCAGCGAGCATCTCGGCCATCCGCTCGAGTCGGCGTCCATGATGGGAGATGAGCTCCTCTATTCGTCCGGTGAAATCGCCAAATGGATCGCGATGTCCGGGATATGCCATCTCCACCTCATAGCCGGCAAGCTCCTTCAGGCTTGTGAGGAATAAATCAAGAGGTCTCTCATCCTCGCCAGGCACGACGCTCACATTAGGGGTAATATGCGGCAATACTTGATCGCCGCATATCATCCATTTGCGCTCCGGTTGATAGAAGCATATCTGACCGGATGCATGTCCAGGAGCGTCGATGAGCAGCCAGTCTAAGCCGCCTAATGCAATCGTGCTGCCCGCTTCTATATAAGCGACTTGCGGCTGCGGCGATACCATCTTCACGAAGCTGGACAGATTATGCCCAATCGCTTCCAGCAACTCCGCCGGCATGCCGTGCTCGGCGAACAGCGACTGGAGCTCCTCTGCGAACCGGCCATCCTCTCCCCATAACCGCTGCGCATAGGCATGCGACTTCCTCGACATATAGACCGGCGCGCCGCTTTTCTCCTGCACGTAACCGGCGAGGCCGTAGTGATCAGGATGCTGATGCGTTAATAAAATGCGCGTAACATCCGTCCATTTGAGCTCATGCTCCGTCAGCGCTGCTTCCCAAGCTGCAATCGCTTCATCTGTCCGCAATCCTGGATCGATCAACGTATAACCGTCTTCCTCCGGTATGATATAGCTATTGACCCACCTCAATGAAAATGGCAGCGGTACCTTCACCTGCAGCCACCCATTCTCAAGTTGCAATGTATGTAATTCCCCCATTATATCGCCCTTCCTATCATGACTAATCGATTAGAATCGGCCTCCCGATAGGGAGTACCGTCATAATTGCCATATACACCTATCAGATCTAAACCCGAGCTTGCGAAGTGTTCCCTGAACCAATCCAGCTCATAAAGCCGAACACGCTCCACATACTGCCGCTTCGCGTCCTTGCCGTCCTTGAAATCTAACTCCGTTATCGTGATTTCCTTCTTCACCCATTCGCCGTCAATCCTCCGCACCTCCTCGATCCGAACGCCCTCTTCCTCATCCTCCCTTACGGAATGGGGAACGAGATGCTCCGCGACGTAGGTTGGATTCAAGAAATCGATGAGGCAAAGCCCTCCTGAACGGAGTACGCGCCTAATATTGCGCAGCACGCCAATATTATCCGACTCTCGCGCAAAATAACCAAAAGAAGTAAACAAATTGACGGTCGCATCGAAGCTTCCATCCTCGAAAGGCAGCTCGCGCATATCCCCGTGTATCCACTCGACTTCTCCATTCGCATCATGCTGCCTTGCTTCCTCCAACAGATCGTCCGATAAGTCAACGCCCGTAACCGCGAAGCCAAGATCGGACAACGCAACGGAATGCCTCCCCATCCCGCAGCCGATATCGAGCACTTTGGCCCCTTGGGGCAAACCAAGCAAGCGAATCATTCGCTCGATTTCCTTCCTAGCGGCCTCCATGTCTCGATGCTTATAGACGAGCATATAATCGTTGCCGAAGCTTGTCTCATACCAAGGTTTCATTCACTCTTACTCCTTCATTATCGCCTGGTGCTTTACGCGGATCGTCATGATTACTCATTGTACTTGAATTCTTTACTCCTCGCAAAACGATGCATCGGGCTGCCATATGGCATAATATACGTCCCCTTGCACAAACTATGGTAGCTTATCCAAATTGCGCAAAGGGAGGTAATCTGAAATGAATGAACGCATAAGGCTGATGTTCGCGGAAGCGGTCGACATGAAGCTCGAGGAGCTGAGCAATGGCGATATGACCATTCAGGTCGCCTACCTCGCTCCGATGTGCGAAGAGAAAATGATCAGCGATTACATATTCATACCGTTCGCTAAGCAGGAAAAGCCTTTTCGCGAACTGCTTCATACGATTGCCGAATATAAGGTTGTTGACGACGTAGCCAAATGGCGCAGTCTGCTGCTGCGCGGCAATGTGCTTATCGAGGCGGACGGTACCGTCTATTCGTTATACACCGCTCGCATCATCTGCAACGAAAGCCCGCAGACGCAGGTAGAGAGCGCCATACAAGGCCCGCAGCTTGCCTTAAGCGAAGACTTAAGCAAGTCGTTGAACCTCATTCGGAGCATGTATCAATCGGCTGATTTATCCGTAGAGGAGCATACGATCGGCTATGTATCCCAAACGCCCATCATGGTCGTATTCGACCAACGGCGCGTTGACCCTTCCGTTCTGGACAGCGTTCGCGACAAAATAACGACCCTCCACGTGGAGATGGTTAATGCGGCGGGCGAACTGGAAAAGCTGCTTATCGGCAAGCGCAAGCATTTGTTTCCGACGGTGCTCATAACGGAACGTCCCGATCGGATTACGAAAGCAATCGCCAAGGGCAAAGTCATCCTACTAATGAAAAGCAGCATGTTCGCGCTTATATTGCCTGCTACTTTTTTCGACTTCATGCATGCGGTCGAGGATAATTACGAGGCATTCTGGATGACGAGATTTCTTATTTTCCTGCGGTACACGTCTATTTTGCTTACAATCATGCTGCCAGCCCTTTATATTTCCGTCGTCTCCTACAATCCGGAGCTGTTCCGCGTCCAGCTTGCATTCTCGATCGCCGGCAGCCGCTCGGCCGTTCCGTATCCTTCCTTCATCGAAGTATTCATCATGTTGTTCATGATTGAGACGCTTATTGAAGCGAGCATACGGTTGCCAAGGTATATCGGCTCGACGGCGACGACCGTCGGCGGCCTCATCCTAGGACAAGCCGCGCAGCAAGCCGGCCTTGTCAGCAGCATTATGATTATCGTTACTTCGGTCGTAGCGATAGCGAACTTCGTCGTTCCGGTCAGCTCCTTATCGTTCGCGATTCGATTCTTGAAATATCCGTTAATCGTGATCGCGATTTTCTTCGGCATATCAGGCGTTGCGGTCGGTATGTTCGTCTACATGACGTACTTATGCAATCTGCGCAGCTTCGGCAAGCCGTACTTCCGCGTATTCGGCAAACTTCAGCCGACAGAAGGCGATATCGGGCAGGTGAAGCATAAGTGAACCGTTACTTTTTCTACAACTTTATACTCGTAAGCTTCATTAATCTCATGCTGTATGTCCCGCATATTCTTGTTGCTGATCGTTATAAAGGCGCCGTCATGTCGCTTATTATTGGCGCGGTGATCGGGACGATCCTTCTGTATATGTATACGAGCGCCCTGGCAAGGTATCCTGGCAAAGGATTGCCCGAAATATTGAAGCTGCATTTGCCGAAATGGATCGTTAACACGCTGATGATCTTTTTTGCGTTGCTTTGGCTTTATGCAACGTCGATCGCGATCATCGCCTTCGCTATTATGATCAACCGTTTTTTCAATCCCGACGTGCATGTCGCTCTTATATTGGGCATGCTCGTTCTCGCTTGCGGGTACGCGGCCACCCGTTCTACGATGACCGTTATGCTTGTTATCGAGATTGGCTTGATTGTGAATGCGCCGATCATTTTTTTTGTTTTGTTCAAAGCCGGCAGCAATCCTCATTTGAACTGGGATGCGATACGTATTATAGCCAACTACGTAACGAAAACGCCGACTCTGCAGTCCGTCGCGGCTGCGTCTTTTATTTTCGCCGGATACATTAACATGTCGCTGTTCAACCGCTTAATGCCGTCCAACTTCCGATTTCGGCACCGCTGGATTGTTCCGCTAGTCGGTTTTTTGATCATGCTTACTACTTTTTTCGTCCCGATCGGCATTCACGGCACGGAGACGGTTGGTCATTACATTTACATTTGGAGTATTACAGCCGACGCGCTCCTCATGCAATACGGCTTCATCGAGCGTGTATTGTTTCTGTTCCTCATCGTATATTTGAACCTTACGCTCATCTTTACGATGTCCGGCTGGCATCAGGCAATGGAATTTGTAAAGAGTACGATGTCGAGACATAAGCCCGAGGTGGATAGCATGCAAGCTCCGACCGCCAATTATGTTATCGTCGGCATATTCATCGTCCTCACATTCGTCTATATGCTCATGACGAACGAGAAGTCTAATATGGTCATATCCACGTATTGGCTTATTGTCCGATTTTTCGTTGAAATCCCTCTTGTCATTGGGCTGTTTATGTTAAGTCGAAGGAGGCCTAGATCCGCATGAAAAACAAAATTCATTGCGTCATTCTGATCATGCTTCTCTGTTTCGCGGGAGGTTGCGGCTTCAAAGACATCGACAAACGATTCTTCGTAGTCGCGACAGGCATTGATAGGTCCGATAATGAGCAGAAGCCCTATCGCATTACGGTTCAGCTCGCCGTTCCGTCTCCCAAGATCGAGCCGGGCGCATCCAAAGTGCAGTTGGAAACGATAGAGGCCAGCAGCATAGCTGAAGGGGTTCGAATGCTGAAGTCCTATGTAGACAAGGAGCTCGATTTTGGCCATTGCAAAATTTTTCTGATTGGAGAGGATCAAGCACGCAGCGACTATACCGGTCTCATGCAGTGGATGCGGCGAAGAAGGGACATTCAGAGTGTCGCCGACATTGCCGTGGCAAAACCCGATGCGAAATCGCTGCTTGGCATTACGCCCGTATCGGAACGTTATCCGGGCAATACGCTCTTCCTAAGCTTCGGTGCTGACGGGACCGATTCGCCATTCTCGTACGTCCAGCCGCTGTCCGAATTTTCGAAGCGAGCTTTCGAGAAGGGATTAGACCCGCTGCTTCCGATTATCGTTTCCGATTCCAAAAAAAGTTACATTATCAACCGAACAGCTCTACTCGATAAAAACAAAATAAGCGCGTTGCTATCGCCCGAAGAAACGCAGCTGTTCAATCAGCTTGACCAAAGCTTTGCCAAATCATCGATTCACGGAACTTACGAGGGCGTTCAGATCGTTGGAGCAGTAAACGACATTCGTTCGAAGTACCATATGAAAAGCGAAGATGATAAGGTCGTCATTACGTTCAACGTCAAATTAAGTATTGTGCTCGAGGACGCTCCGGAAAACTTGTATCAGCATGAATGGCAAACAATTGAGAATAAGCTGAGCAAAGACTTCTCGCAGCAATCGGAAGCGCTCCTTCTGAAAATTCAGCGCGCCGGCGTCGATCCGTTCGGCTTCGGCCTTCGGTATCGCGCGAACCATCATACCAACAATCCAAATGAGTCATACGAGAAATGGCTGTCCCTTTATCCCGGCGTCGAATTCAAAGTCGATACGAAAATAAATATCGAAGGAACGGGGTTAATTCAATAAAGCACGGCTAGATAGTAGCGACTGAGGTCGTTACTGTCTAGCCGTGCTTTATTCTTGATTACGCTTATTTGTACATTAAATAGCAATAAGTCGATTCGTATTACGAAGCTCCTCAATCGTACCTGCTCCAATGCCGAACATGGCGGTGCGGAGCTCGAATTCAATCCGTTCGAACTGCTCCAGCAGCTCCCGTACCGATACTTCGCTGTTTCCGCCGGCTGCCTTCGGAAGCAGCACCCTGCCGAAGCCTGCCATATCCGCTCCGAGCGCAAGCGACTTAGCCGCATCAACGCCATGCTGCAAGCCGCCGCTTGCAACAAGCTTCATCGAAGGCAAAGCGCTGCGGATCTCAGCAATACTGAGCGCGGTAGGAATTCCCCAATCCGCGAAAGCTTCAGCCGCCTCGCGCCTCATCATGTCCTTCGAGCGGAACTTCTCCACCTGACTCCATGACGTGCCCCCTGCGCCTGCGGCATCAATGAATGCAACGCCGACGCCTGCAAGCGCGGACGCTGTCTCTCCGTCGATGCCCCAACCAACCTCTTTAATTCCAACAGGTACGGAGACCGACCGGCACACTTGCTCGATCCGGGCGTAAAGGTGGCTAAAGTCCGTATCACCCTCCGGTTGGAACACCTCCTGCATGCTGTTCAGATGCAGGACGAGCGCATCAGCCTCCGATAGATCAACCGCCCGTTGGCAAGCTTCCGGTCCGAATCCGTAATTAAGCTGCACCGCGCCAATATTGGCGATAACCGGTACAGTAGGCGCCTCCTTACGGATCTTGAATGAAGCGGCAAGCTCCTCTTGCTCGATCGCCGCTCTCATCGACCCGAGACCAATGGCCCAGCCTCGCTCTTCCGCCGCAATCGCAAGACGGCGATTAATCGCTCCCGCTTCATCCGTCCCGCCGGTCATGGAGCTGACGAGCAAAGGTGCTCCGAGCTTCTTGCCGAACCACTCTGTCTCGAGGTTAATGCTTCGAAATGACAGCTCCGGCATCGCGTTATGCTTGAAGCGCAGACGCTCGAAGCCTGTCTCGATGCCGACGCCGTTCACCTTCTCCTGCAAGCATATTCGTATATGCTCACCTTTCCGCCTTGCTGTTGCCTCCTGCTGCTCCACCGCCATACGACTTTCCTCCCACGCCATAACTTCATCTATGCAAGCTATTGCCCCCCGCTGTGAGCGAGCAGCCCTCTTCGCCGATTAGACATATAGAACTAGCATAGCATACATTTTCGTTTCGCGCTTCCGCATCGGGATATTTGGCGGACATGCGTTGGTTTATTATCAATATGATCTTAACAATCATTATTTTGACTTTTTCAATCATAATTTTGTTGTTTATCCGTCGAAAATGTTTTACACTTAAAATAGCAAATACGCTCAACCCCTATTTTAAAGGAGGCTACGTGATGGAAATCATTCAATTCGATACGCAGCAGGAGCTGGACGCTTATGCAGCGCGATATATTACGAACCTGGTTAAAGAAAAGCCGCAAGCTGTGCTGGGCCTGGCCACAGGATCGACACCGATCGGAATTTATGACAAAATAGTACAAATACACAATGATGAGCGCGTTAGCTTTAAGCAGGTGACGACGTATAACCTCGACGAATATGTCGGTCTGCAGCCGCAAAACGATCAAAGCTACGCCTACTATATGAACAGTCATCTGTTCTCCCGCATCGATATTGTTGCTGAGCAGACGCATCTGCCGAACGGCATGGCCGACGACGTTGAAGCCGAGTGCATCCAATATGACGAGATGCTGGCTGAACAACCCGTCGATGTACAACTGCTCGGCCTTGGACATAATGGACATATCGGCTTCAACGAGCCCGATCAAAACCTCTCCGGCGGCACGCATGTCGTGAAGCTGAAGCAGGAGACTCGCGAGGCGAATGCCCGGTTCTTCGATTCCATGAACGATGTGCCTGAATATGCGGTGACGATGGGCGTAGGCTCGATTCTGAAAGCCAATACGATTATTTTGGCTGTTCGCGGTGCCGACAAAGCGCAGATCGTCAAGGATGCGTTGACCGGACCTATTACGACTAGCGTACCCGCCTCCCTGCTCCAGACACATCCGCGCGTCATTGTTCTCCTCGACCGAGAGGCAGGAAGGATGTTGAACTAAATGAAAGAATACGATGATACAAAACGCTTCACTATACGCAATGTCCGTATCGTCTTAAAGGATAGCGTTGAGGCAGGCAGCATCGTTATCGCTGACGGCCTTATTGAAAGTATTGCAATTGGAAGCAATGCTGAAGCGGGCAATGGCAGTGCTGTCATTGACGGCGAAGGCGGTTACGTGCTGCCGGGCTTCATCGACATGCATGTTCACGGCGGCTTCGGCGCCGACTTCATGGACGCCAGCCGTGACAGCTATGACAAAATAACCGGTTTCCACGCCGCGAACGGCACAACGACAATGCTGGCCACGACGATGACGGCTCCTAAGTCATCCATCGACGCCGTTCTTGAAGCTGTAGCCGCATACCGATCGGCTGAAATGCCATATGCAGCCTTGCACGGCGTTCATCTGGAAGGGCCGTTCATTAGCGAGAAATGGCCCGGCGCGCAGAATCCTGCCCATATTCGCACGCCTCAGCTTAGTTGGCTGCAAGAGTGGGCGGAGCGTTGGCCTGCCCTCATTAGCCAACTAACGCTAGCGCCGGAGAAAGAAGGCTCCGTAGAGACGATTGCATGGACGTCGCAGAACGGCATCGTAACCGCTTGCGGCCATACGGATGCGCTGTATACGGAGATCGAAGCTGCGGCCAATGCCGGCTTGTCCCAAGCGGTGCATACGTATAACGCGATGCGGGGACTTCACCACCGCGAGCCGGGCACGCTGGGCGCCGTATTAACCGACGACCGCATCCATGCCGAGCTTATTGCCGACGGTCATCACGTGCATCCCATTGCCATTCGCTTGCTTGTCGCAGCTAAACCCAACGATAAAGTCATTCTAATCACCGATGCCATGTCGGCAGCCGGTATGCCTGACGGCCAGTACGAGCTCGGCGAGCTGCCTGTCGTCGTAAAGGACGGCGTCGCCCGCCTTGCAGAAGGCGGCGCGCTCGCAGGCAGCAGCCTGACGATGATCGGCGCGGTCCGCTTCATGCTCGCGAATACGAGTCTGACGCTTCCGCAGATCAGCGTCATGGCGAGCGGCAACGCCGCGAGACAGCTTCGCATCGACGATCATACAGGCTCGATTACTACCGGCAAGCAAGCCGATCTCGTGCTGACTGACGCCGATCTGAACGTGCGCCAGACGTGGGTGCAGGGAAGAACGGTCTTCGCAAGTAACGAGTAACATAATAAACAGCCCGATAAGATCCTTAGATCTTATCGGGCTGTTTTTACTAGATTAACCGGTCACATATACCGCTATACGCTGTTCTTCCAGCAGCTTTGCCAATTCGCCCTCGAGCGGGACATCGGTGATGACGCCGCCAAGATCAGCAATGGGCGCAATGGAGAACAAGGATGTTCGATCCGTCTTCGTATGGTCGAATACCGCATAAGTAGAATGGGATCGTTTGATGAGTGCTTTGGCAATTTGGGCTTCCTGTTCGGAATACGTCGTAATGCCGCCAGCTGCTGAGATGCCATCGATGCCGATGAACATTTTGCCAATATGCAAATGTCCGACCATGCCTTCGCCAAGCGGTCCGCACAGCTCGAAGCTATTATGACGCATAATCCCTCCGGTCACAACGACTTGAATCGGGCTGCCAGCCAGTTCCATCGCGATATTGACCGCATTCGTAACGACCGTTATGCCCTTCCGTGACTTGAGCAGCTTAGCCATAAGGAAGTTCGTCGTACCGCCGGAGAGGCCGATCACGTCTCCTTCGACGATAAGCGAGGTAGCCAGCTCGGCGATCCGTTCCTTCTCTAGAATCGATAAGCCCTCTTTCTCGGCAAAAGGAAGCTCCCGAACGGTGTGCATGCCGTCATACATAGCACCGCCAATCGTGCGAATCACCGGATAGTCGCCTTCCATCTGCTCCAGATCGCGCCTAGCAGTCGCTTCCGAGACACCAAACCGCTCTACGAGCTCTTGAATCGTGATTCTTCCCTGCTGCTTAAGAAGCTGCAGGATCGCATCGCGCCGGCGCTGTCCTTTGGAGCCGCTCGTATCCGCCATTATTAACGTTCCACCCAGGCTTTCGCCGATAATCGCTGTTCCACAATGTCCCACTCTGGCAGCGCTTCCCAGTCACCGCGCATTTGCACGACGAGCGAACCGTTAATGCTGGCAAGCCGTACCGCTTCAACCGGCGTCATGCCTTTCATAATGCCTGCAAGGAAACCGGCACAGAACCCATCGCCCGCACCAACCGTATCGACGACTTGCTCGGCCGGATAGAATGGAAGGCTGTCTTCTTGATCGCCGTTCAATACAACAGTCGTATCGCCCATGCCTTTAATAAGGCTGATCGCTTTCAATTGCTTAAGCTTGCCTTTAACAAATTCATAATCGTTCGTATCGTACAGTAGCTTCAGCTCATCCCAGCCTGGCAGGAAATAATCCGCGTCTTCGGCAATCGGCAGCAGCGTCTCGCGCGCTTCATCGATCGACCATAGCTTTAGCCGCAAATTCGGATCGAAGCTGATTTTTACGCCTGCTTCCTTCGCAACGGCTACCGCGCGCTTAAGCGTATTTCTGCTCTCTTCGCTTATAGCGGCAGTAATGCCTGTCACATGGAGCAACTTCGCTCCGCGTATGTATTGCTCGTCAAGCTTGTCCGGCGTCATTTTGCTCGCTGCAGAATGCTTGCGGAAGTAATGTACCGCAAGCTTGCCCGCCACATGCTCGCGGAACATCATGCCGGTCGGAGCACTGCCATCGAGCTTCGCACGCGATATATCTACACCCTCTCCGCGGAGCGTCTTCAAGATGAGCTTACCGAACGGATCATCGCCTAGCGCGCCGAACCAGCCTACGGAAGAGCCGAGTCTAGCAAGTCCAATTGCAACATTGCTCTCAGCCCCTCCGAAGCTTTGCTCCAGCGAAGAAGCTCTTTCGATTGATTTATGTTCTCCTGGCATGAACAAGGCCATGGATTCGCCAAACGTAACAATTTGCGGTGATGATTCATGCATATTGCAATCCCCCTACAGCTTATTCACGTTTATGTTCGCGGTATACTTATGGAGTAATCGGAAATCTCATGAAGTAAATAATTACAATGTACAGAACGAGTACGATCAAGCTAAGCACGCGCGCTTTTTGGATATGAGCCGTTGCGCTCTTGCCCTCTTGGATCGAGGAAACAATTAGCTTAAGCGGCTTCGTTACGATACCGCCGATAGCAGCGATTCCTAGGAACAACAGCGTGATGATGATCATCCAGACAACCGCATAATCGCCTTGGGACATCATGTAACCGCCTGTCAGCAGTTGAATCACGAGAAAATATTGCGCGATTCGGTTCGCAGACAGCAGCCCGTCAGCAAGACCCTCTTGCCCTGCTCCTGCCAGTTTTGTTGCTCTGCCCAGCATGATCGGAAGCACGATATAGAAGCCCATTCCGATTGCGCCAAGCAAATGGATAAACCACATTACATTAGACATTATTTTTCCTCCTCTTATGGTTCGCGAAGCGAGTAATATTTCAGTCTTTGTCCGCTTCTTTCAAACTTATACCTAACATGTAGTTTATCAGATACGAGATTGTTTTCAAAGAAATACGCTGTATAAACGTCAGAATTACAGCTTTTCTGACTTCATTTGTGAAACATTAACGAACTTTCGATGCATAGCGGCATTTCGTCGAACTATAGGGACGCTTCGACCCGCTTATGATTTGAAGCCATACTTACTCATGACGCCATGAATCGCGAAGTAGGTCACTTCCTCGGGCAATGCGTCTTTAATAGGACGTAGCTTCTCCGTTCCAATCTCACCGATCACATCCACGATCTGCTGCTCGTAGGTTTCAGGAATAATACGGCTCCAGTCTACTTCCAGCCCTTCATCGGCGCAGCGGATAATATGACCCTCCACCGTTACCTTACTGAGCCCACGTTCCTTCGCAATCGCGTCCGGCTCCAAGCCCTCTTGGAAGAGCGCAAGTGTCGCGATATGGCTTGGCTGCTCGTCATCTCCTTGCGGCGAACGCTTAGCAGCAGGTGCAGCTGATATCGTCGCACTTCGGGCTGCCGTCCGGCCCTCTGAGTCCTCTTCGAAGCTTTGAAGAATGGCTAGCAGCTCCGCACCGTACTTGTCCGCTTTAGCGGCGCCGATTCCTTTGACGTTCAGCAATTCATCCACGCTAAGCGGGTGCGCGACCGCAATCTCCTTCAGCGTAGCGTCGAAGAACAGCATGAACGGCGGCACGCCTTCGGCTGACGCCCGCTCCTTGCGCCATTGCTTGAGCGCATCGAATAGGGGCGATGCCGCGAAGCCGTCCGCAGAAGCGGTCTGACGAACCGTCGTCCGCATCCGCTGCATGATCATCTCGCGCCCTTCAAGGACAGGGAGCGCGTTTGCTGTAAGCGAGACGGTCGGATATTGTCCGTCGCTAAGCCGCAAATAGCCTTCGGCTACGAGCCAATACAGCCAATCGGCAATTTCTTTCTCGGCCATATTCCGCATAAGGCCGTAGGTAGAAAGTCGATCCAATCCGAATTCGAGCAGTCTTTTGTCACGCGAGCCCTTAAGCACTTTGGCAGCCATCATTACGCCGAAGCGCCCTTTCATCCGGCCAACGCAGGAGAGAGCCATCTTCGCTTCCTCCGTACGATTGACCGGTTCACTCTTATCGAGACAGCTGCTGCACTTACCGCACGCTTCAACGCCCGTCTCGCCGAAGTAATCGACGATGAACTGCTGCAAGCAGCGCTGCGTCCGGCTGTAATTCATCATCGTGTTCAGCTTCGACAGCTGAATCGACTTGCGATCCGTATCGCCTGTTCCCTGTTCAATCAGGAAGCGCTGAACTTGCATATCGGCAGGCTCGAACAGCAGAATGCATTCGCTCTCCTCGCCATCGCGGCCCGCTCTGCCTGCTTCCTGGTAATACGACTCCAGATCGCCGGGCATTTGCCAATGCAGCACATATCTAACGTTAGGCTTGTCAATACCCATGCCGAAAGCGTTCGTTGCAACCATGACGCGCAGCTCGTCGAACCGGAACTTCTCCTGCGTATCTGCCCTCTCCGCATCGGATAGTCCTCCGTGATATTTGCCGGCCGCGATACCGCTGCGAATCAAGGAAGCACATACGTCCTCCGCTTCCTTGCGGGTAGCCGTATAGATGATACCCGATTGATCCTTGCGACCCGAAAGGAACTTCTCTAGGAACTTCTTCTTATCGACGCCCGTCACGACGGACAACGATAGATTCGGTCTCGCGAAGCCGGTCACGAAGACGCTCGGATCGCGCAGCTTCAGCATCGCCGAAATATCCTCCGCCACTTCCGTCGTAGCGGTAGCGGTGAAGGCCGCTACGAGCGGCCTGTTCGCCATCCTGGCGATCCAGCCCGCTAGCTGCCGATAGCTCGGGCGGAAGTCATGGCCCCATTGCGATACGCAATGCGCCTCGTCAATCGCGATGAGCGGAATGGCCAGCTGCTCCGATAACGATTGGAACATCGGCGCATCGAGCCGCTCAGGCGCTACATAGAGCAGCTTGTATTCGCCTTGCATGGCGCTGCGCATAACATCCCTATATTCTGACGCGCTAAGCGAGCTGTTCAAGAAAGCCGCAGAAACCCCTACGCGGCGAAGCGCGTCAACCTGGTCCTTCATTAGCGAGATGAGCGGCGATATGACAAGCGACGTTCCCGGCAGCAGCATAGACGGAATTTGGTAGCAGATCGACTTGCCTCCGCCGGTCGGCAATATAGCAAGCGTATCTCTCCCATTCAATATGCCTGCAATAATATCTTCCTGCCCCTTGCGGAACGTATCATATCCATATACCCGCTTAAGCGCCTGCTTAGCTTCTTCGATCATTTCCAATCCGAATCCCTCCCCCACATGTGCAAAGAAAGACCCTGGCAGTTGTCTGTCAGGGTCCTCCCGAACGAAATGTTATAGGCTAGCCTAAGCCTTATTAACCTGCTGTAACGATTTGAATCACGTTGCGCACGGATTCAGCAGACTTATCAAGCGCCGCTTTCTCTTCAGACGTCAGTTCGAGCTCAAGCACTTTCTCGATGCCGTCTCCTCCGATAATGGTCGGTACGCCCATGAACAGATTGTTATAGCCGTATTCGCCTTCCAGCAAAGCGATGACAGGAAGGATACGTTTCTTGTCCTTCAGAATCGCCTCTGTCATTTGGACAAGCGAAGCTGCAGGCGCATAATAGGCGCTGCCGTTGCCAAGCAGGTTAACGATCTCGCCGCCGCCAACACGGGCGCGCTGCACGATCGCTTCAATGCGTTCAGCGGAGATCAGCTTCTCGATTGGAATACCGCCGACGTTCGAATATCGAACGAGCGGCACCATATCGTCGCCATGGCCGCCAAGCACGAAGCCGCGTACGTCTTCAACGGAAACGTTAAGCTCCTGGGCGATGAACGTGCAGTAGCGAGCTGTATCGAGCACGCCGGATTGGCCGATTACGCGGTTTTTAGGAAAACCAAGCGTTTGGAATGCAGCGTAAGTCATAGCGTCAACCGGATTGCTTAGGATGATCACGTATGCGTTAGGGCTGGTCGCCTTTACGTTCTCGCATACGGACTTCACGATGCCGGCGTTCGTATTAACGAGATCGTCGCGGCTCATGCCTGGCTTGCGGGCGATACCAGCCGTAATAATAACGACGTCGGAATCCTTCGTATCCTCATAGTTGGAAGTACCGATGATTTTAGCGTCAACGCCGAGTACAGGAGTCGCCTCGAGCATATCGAGCGCTTTGCCTTTCGTCGGATTCTCAAGCGGCGCGATGTCAACGAGAACAATGTCGCCAAGCTCTTTCTGAGCAAGCATAAGCGCTGTAGTAGCACCTGTGAAGCCCGCGCCTACAACCGTAATCTTATTCCGTTTGATAGCCATTAGATCAATCCTCCCGATTGGTATGCAAACCGAAAGGGGACCCCAAAGTCCCCTTTCAATCAAGCTATGCATTTATTTTGTGTATTCCAAAACACTTTAGGACCCCGCAGGCTCAAGCCAGCGGATCGGACTACATGTTTTTGATGATTTCGTCAGCGAATGCCGAGCATTTTACTTCTGTAGCGCCTTCCATCAGACGAGCGAAGTCATACGTTACAGTTTTGTTATTAATCGACGTTTCCATACCTTTATAGATAAGGTCAGCCGCTTCTTGCCAGCCAAGGTGCTCAAGCATCATTACGCCGGACAAGATAACCGAACCAGGGTTTACAACGTCTTTGTCCGCGTATTTCGGAGCTGTACCGTGCGTAGCTTCGAAGATCGCGTGACCAGTCAAGTAGTTGATGTTCGCGCCCGGAGCGATACCGATACCGCCAACTTGTGCAGCCAGAGCGTCGGACAAGTAATCGCCGTTCAGGTTAAGCGTAGCGATAACGTCAAAGTCAGTCGGACGAGTCAATACTTGTTGAAGAGCGATGTCGGCGATTGCGTCTTTTACGACGATTTTGCCAGCAGCTTCTGCTTCTGCTTGTGCTTTGTTAGCAGCGTCTGTGCCTTCAGCTTCTTTGATGCGGTCGTATTGACCCCAAGTGAAGGTTTGCTCAGCGAATTCTTGCTCAGCCACTTCGTAGCCCCAGTTTTTGAACGCGCCTTCTGTATATTTCATGATATTGCCTTTGTGTACAAGAGTAACTGTTTTCTTGCCATGTTTGATTGCATATTCAATCGCAGCGCGGGCAAGACGTTGGGAACCTTCTTTGGATACTGGCTTGATGCCGATACCGGAAGTTTCAGGGAAACGGATTTTGTTAACGCCCATTTCTTTTTGCAAGAACTCGATTACTTTCTTCACTTCAGCGGAACCTTCTTGGTACTCGATACCCGCGTAGATGTCCTCTGTGTTTTCACGGAAGATAACCATGTCAACCAGCTCAGGACGTTTAACCGGGGAAGGTACGCCAGCGAAGTAACGAACTGGACGAAGGCATGTGTATAGGTCAAGCTCTTGGCGAAGCGCAACGTTCAGGGAACGGATACCGCCGCCGATTGGCGTAGTCAAAGGTCCTTTGATCGCCACGATGTATTCGCGAATTGCAGTCAGCGTGTCGGCAGGAAGCCACTCGCCGTATGTGTTGAATGCTTTTTCGCCGGCAAATACTTCGTACCAAGCGATTTGTTTGCTGCCGCTGTATGCTTTCTCTACAGCTGCATCAAGTACGCGTTTCGAAGCGCGCCAAATGTCGCGGCCCGTGCCGTCGCCTTCGATGAAAGGAATAATAGGGTTGTTAGGCACTTGAAGCACGCCGTTGTCAATCGTAATTTGGTCGCCTTCTGTTGGAAGCGCGTATTTTTCAAACTGAGCCATGAATAAAATCCTCCTTCAAAATGTTGCCTGCTTAGCAAGCCTAGTGTGAAGCCTATAAATGATTATACTCTGAACGTGGAGAACGGACATATTGACGCATTAGCCCGTCCTCGCACACTCCATTATACCCTGCCGACGATTCTAGCGCTCGTCAATTGGAATATATTTTGCATTAACCGGTCCAACATAGTCCGCACGCGGACGAATCAGGCGGTTGTCTTGGTATTGCTCAAGGATGTGCGCACACCAGCCGGATACACGGCTGATCGCGAAGATTGGCGTGAACAGATCGCGCGGAATTTGAAGCGTCGTGTACACCGAAGCGGAGTAGAAGTCGACGTTAGGCTTAAGACCTTTTTGACCCGTAACCAATTCTTCGATCTTAACGGACATTTCGTACAATTCCATGTTGCCAGTCAGCTTGCCAAGCTCGCGGGACATTTTTTGCAAATGTTTCGCGCGCGGGTCGCCGTTTTTGTATACACGGTGTCCGAAGCCCATAATTTTTTGCTTGTTCGCAAGCGCGTTGTTGATGTAGCTCTCTACATTGCCGAAAGAACCAATCTCCTCAAGCATAACCATAACCGCTTCGTTTGCACCGCCGTGCAATGGGCCTTTCAAAGCGCCGATCGCCGAAGTAACGCCGGAGTAAATGTCGGAAAGCGTTGCAACCGTAACGCGCGCAGCGAATGTGGAAGCGTTAAGCTCATGATCGGCGTGAAGCACGAGCGCTTGATCCAAAGCTTTAATTGCTACTTCAGCAGGCTCGTTGCCTGTCAGCATGTACAAGAAGTTATAGGCGATAGAAACGCCTTTCTTTGGAGCAACCGGCTCTTTGCCTTCGCGGATGCGGGCAAAAGCAGCAATAAGTGTAGGAAGCTGAGCTTGAAGCTTAATCGCTTTCAACTGATTAGCTTCCGGTGTCATTTCGTTAGCAGCGCTGTCATACAGAGCAAGGCTGGATACAGCTGTGCGGAGAGCGGCCATCGAATTCGTATCCTTCGGATACAGCTTAATTTGATCAAGAACGGCTGCAGGCACGGCTGCATACTCGTCCAATTGCTTCTGCAGTCCTGCAAGCTCGGAACGATTAGGAAGCTTACCATACCAAAGCAGATATGCGACCTCTTCAAAAGTTGCGTTTGCTGCAAGATCATCGATATCGATACCGCGGTACGTCAATACTCCATCAATAATCGAGCTAATGGACGACGCCGCGGCGACAATTCCTTCTAGACCTTTAGTTGCTGTCATCGTTCTCTCTCCTTTAACCAAATATTTGCTATTGGTTCATAAAAAAACGTTCGTTTCTTTACCGTCGCTTTTAATCATAAATGATTTTGCGGGTGAAGTGAACAAAATTGGACATAAAAATGCTTTATCGGCATTATCAAATATTTTATCGCAGTCCTTATTCTCATTAGCTCCTGCTGCATTTTTCCCCATTTGCTCCCATTTTAGCCGTCGCAGAAAACTATTTTTATTCGGTCGGATATAATGGTAAAATGTCCAAAAGAGAATCGGCAGGCGAAAATTGCCGGAACGGAGGCGCATCATGACAGGACAACGCATCGGAATTATCGACATCGGCTCGAACTCCGTCCGGCTCGTCGTCTATGAAAGAACCGCGAACGGCGCGCATCGCGTCTCGGACGGAAGCAAGCGGGCTGCTAGGCTTAGCGAACGAATCGACGAGAACGGCAGATTGAACGACGCAGCGCTTGACGAGCTTATCGTCACGCTGCGTCATTTTACGATGATCTGCGCGCATCATCATACCGGCCAAATCCGCGCCGTCGCTACGGCTGCCGTACGCAACGCTAGCAACTGCGCCGAAATATTGGCACGGATCAAGAACGAGACGGGACTCGACATCGAGCTGCTTTCCGGTGAAGAAGAAGCGTCTTACGGCTTCCTAGGAATGATTAACTCTCTGAGCATTCGAGACGGCTTCCTCATCGACATTGGCGGCGGGAGCACCGAGCTAAGTTTATTCCGCAACCGCACGCTAGTGAAATCAGTTTCGTTCCCGTTCGGCTGCGTCAGCTTGAACAAGCAGTTCGGACCGAAGGGCATGCTCACAGACGATGCCTTGAAGTCGCTTGAAGCTTTCGTAAGCGATGCGGTTAAGCAGGAACCATGGATAGGCAAGTCGCCTGGCATGCCGCTCGTCGGAGTCGGCGGTACCGTGCGTGCGCTCGGCAAAATGCATCAAGCGGCCTACAAATATCCGTTTCCGCAAACCCATAATTACACGATCAACAGCGAGGAGACCGATCTGCTCTTCGATCAGATGCGCAAGCTGCCGCTTGACAAGCGCCGCAAGCTGCCGGGCTTGTCCAAGGACCGAGCGGACGTTGTCGTGCCTGGAATAGCCATCTTACGCGTTCTGTACCGTGTTGTTAAAGCAACTCATTATCAGATATGCGGAGCAGGCCTCAGGGACGGCTTATTCCATGCGACACGGTTTCCTAACCATTCCAGGCAAGACGACGTGCTTGCATTCAGCTTAAACAACCTTAGCGCGCTCCATCCCGAAGCGCCAAGGCAGCATGTGATGCAGGTGGGGCGGCTTGCTGTAGAGCTGTATGACTCGCTGCAATATTTGCATCAATTGCCTGACGATGCCCGTGTTCTGCTCGACTCGGCCGCAAAGCTGTTCCGAATAGGCGCTTCGATCGACTATTACGAATATGCCCGGCACTCCTTCTATTTAATCGTGAACTCGCATCTGAACGGCTTGTCCCATCGGGAGATTATCATGACTGCCGCCATTGCCTCCTACAAGAGCAAGAGCCGCGCAAGGCAGCAAATGTCCGAATATCGCGAGCTACTGCAGGATACCGACCTTGAGCTTATCTATAAACTCGGAACGCTGCTGCAGCTTTCCATTGCGCTTGACCGCAGCGAGACACAAGCGATCGGACAGCTGTTCATTCATGCGTCGGGTTCATCGCTTCAGCTTCGGCCGATTCAGCCTCGAGGCGTACTGGCAGTGGAACAGCGCGAGATCGAAGAGCTCTCTTCTGAATTCAAGAAGCTTTGGGGCTTATCGCCTGGGCTTTCCTTAACAGGCGTTAATGACTGACAACGCCGTCAAAACGGAGGCCGCGCTATGCGCGGCCTTTCCACGAATTTATATACCTCGCTTCGAACTGGCTTCGGAACGGCTCTCTTCCCTCTTCCTCGATCGACTCGTATAAACCAGTCGGCTTGAGCTCTCTAGCTTTCACATTGTCATCCAAATTCAGCTTGAGCATATTGATTAATATTTGCCGCAACGATTCATCGAATACCGGACACATCAGCTCGATTCTCCGCGTCAGGTTGCGCGTCATCCAATCGGCACTGGACAAATAGATTTCTTCTTCGCCGCCGTTGTTGAAATACATAATCCGCGCGTGCTCAAGGAAGCGGTCAACGATGCTGATTACGCGAATATTCTCGCTTCGCCCCGCAACGCCAGGCCGCAAGCAGCATACGCCGCGCACGATCAACTCGATCTTCACCCCGGCCTGGGACGCCTCATACAGCTTGTCGATCATTTCTTGATTCGACAGTGAATTCATCTTCGCGATAATACGGGCCGGCTTGCCTGCCAGCGCATTGTCGCGCTCTCGGTCGATAAGGCGATACAACTTCTCCTTCAGGTCAGACGGAGCAACGCCGAACGCTTTCCAATCGTAAGGGGACGAATACCCTGTCACCTCGTTGAACAATGCAGAAGCGTCACCGCCAATAACCGGATGCGAAGTGAATAGACCAATATCGGTGTACAACATTGCCGTGCTGTCATTATAGTTGCCCGTTCCGACATGGACATAGCGGCGCAGTGTCTTCTGCTCGCGTCTGACGACGAGCAATATTTTCGCATGCGTCTTTAATCCGACGAGGCCGTAGACGACATGGCAGCCGGCCTTCTCTAGCTGACGCGCCCAAGCAATATTCCGCTCCTCGTCGAATCGCGCCTTAAGCTCGACAACGACTGTGACTTGCTTGCCTGACTCTGCTGCCTTCGCTAACGCTTGCACGAGCGCAGACTGGCCGCTGACGCGGTACAACGTCATCTTGATCGCCATTACATCTGGATCATAAGCTGCCTGCATGACGAAGTCGTTAACTGCTTCGAATGACTCATACGGGTGGTACATCAGAACATCCCGCTGCCGGATGACCTCGAACATATCGTCGGTATCATCGAATTCGCGCGGATAGACCGGCTCCATCTTCTCATATCTAAGATTGTCGTATCCCGGCAGCGAGTTCGCGAATTTCATAAGGAAGCTGAGATCGAGCGGTCCATCGATTTCGAACAAGTTATCTTCGATTTCAAGTTCCTCTCGCAGCGTCTCAAGCGCATAAGGATGCATCCCTTTGCCGATCTCTAGACGGACCGGAATCCCCCAGCGGCGACGTCGAAGTTCCTTCTCGATCTCTTCGAGCAAGTCCTCTGCGCCTTCTTCATCCAGCGTTAAGTCGGCGTTTCGGGTAAGACGGAACGGATGGACCGAGAATGGCTCGTAGCCGTTGAATAACGTATTGATGAATTGCTCAATCAGATCCTCCAGCAAGACGAACTCCGACTTCTTGCTGTTCGTTCTGCCTGGAACAGGCACAAGGCGCGATAAGATAGACGGAACCTGCACGATGGCAAATAACGGCTCCTCATCGGCCGATCCGCCCTCTCTTTGCAGCAGCACAGCCAAATACAGCTCCTTCGTATGAACGAGCGGGAACGGCCGGCTCTGGTCAACCGCCATCGGCGTCAACACCGGAAATACGATTTCATGAAAATATTCCGTGATTACTTTCGCTTGGGTCGCGTTCAATTCGTCGAACGAGCGAATAAAAATACCTTCCTTGCTTAGTCCGCGAAACACTTCGCGATATGTACGATATTGCTCATGGACCATTTGCGTCGCCCGTTTAATAAGACGCTTCCACAAGCCGCCTGGCGTGTAGCCGGTGAAGTCGGTCTTCGTCAGTCCTGCCCGCATCTGATCCTGAATACCGGCTACGCGAACGCTCATGAATTCATCCAAATTACTCGTTACGATGGCTAGAAACTTCGCTCGCTCCAGCAGCGGGTTTCTTGCATCCTGCGCTTCCTGCAGCACGCGCCGATTGAACTCAATCCAGCTTAAATCCCGGTTGACATATTGCGATAAATGTTTGGTCAAGGTGATCCTCCTAAAGAGTTTGCGTAGCAAACTCACATCGTAAGCGTAAGCTTGCTATTCGTAGAATAGCGTGACTTCGTAAGCGTAAACTTATCATGGTGCTCTAGCGTCTCTACAGCTCGTCTATATTGGATAATTGCAGTAACTTTTGCCCTATTAGAGGCCTTCCAGCACCTATGTTGGATATTTGCACTAACTTACCTCCGAAACGCCCCATTAAGACCATTCAAGACCGAAGTTGATGCAAAAATCCAATATAGCAGCTAGCCCAGCCGAATAACGGCACTCTATCCTGCAAAAATCCAACATAGCCGTAATTCATTAGCGTGCTCCTAGCACTTCTTCTATTGTAATCGACGACTATTATTTCCATGTTAATCAATTGTAAAGCTAACGTAAATCATACGAAAGTCAGAAACGGCCAATCTTGAAGTTGCCGTTCCGCATTCTTTTCTCAATCCAACCGAGCATATACGCTCTGTAGAAGGGACGAGTTAGCGGGAAGAGCAGCGTGATCCCCACGATGTCGGAGAAAAAACCAGGCATGAGCAGCAGCAAGCCGCCGATTAAAACGCATAGTCCGTCCAGCATCGTCTGTCCCGGGATTTGTCCTTCTTGCATCTGCCGCTGCGCTTCCGCCCATACTTTGCGCCCTTCTGCCCGGGCCATATACGAACCGACGAGCCCCATCAGAATGAGCACAAAAAACGTCGTCCAACCGCCAATAAGATCGCCTACCTGCAAAATTCCCCATAACTCGATGATCGGTATGACAATGAATGCCGCCAGCAGCCATTTATTCATCATTCATTCCTCCCTATTCGTTCGCATTTTGCGCCTATACGCCGGAGCTAGTGCCCGCACGGATAAGCTCGTATAGCTCAGGCATCACTTTATTAAGCCGCGCAGGCTGCCATTCCGGATTGACCCATACATGCTTCGTACCGCCATGGACGAGCAGCTCGCCAGGCATATCATCGCCTTCAGGCAGCAAGCCTGAAGCGAAATGCTCCTTGTCTACTCTTCGAACCTGCGATTCGAAGGAAACACGCAGCGGCGTACATTCCGCAATTCTCGTACACACAACTACCATGTCGTCATAACGGGCCGGCAGCACATAATGGCATTGCAGATCGATTACGGGCAGCAGCAAGCCTCGCGACTCGATCGACTTATAATCGTAACCGGCATTCCTTATCCATTCCGTACGTCCAATTTCGAACCAGGTTACATAATTGCCGTGAAAAACAACTCCCATCTGATCCGTTTCTTGGTAACGAACCCTCAGCGGATGCGTATACCATCCAGTTGCTGCACTCATAGCTACTGCTCCATTCCGTCTAAATTGAGAAAAAGCGACGGTAGATTCACCGTCGCTTCCGTATCGTTATATGCTGCTTCGCGAGAAGCAGCTTTTATCATTAAAGAACTTTCGATTGACCGGAGTAGATAACGCCAGTCTCAGCGTATACCGTTACTTCCATGCCGTCTTTGAGCAACTCCGTCGCTTCAGCAACGCCTAGAATAACCGGGATCCCTACATTAAGACCAACAACTGCCGTATGGCTCGTAATGCCGCCTTGTTCCGTAATAACAGCGGCTGCAAGCTCGATTGCAGGCATATATTCTTTGTCTGTCGCTACAGCAACAAGAATGGAGCCTTTTGTCGTCTTCTCAATCGCTTCTTGAGCAGTGCGCGCGATTACGATTTTGCCGGTAGCCGTTTGGCTTCCGATGCCTTGTCCTTGAGCAAGCAGCTCACCAATGTGGTGAATCTTGATCAGGTTCGTCGTGCCTGCGCGGCCAACTGGAACGCCTGCTGTAATAATAACGGTGTCGCCTAGGCTAAGAAGGCCTGTGCTCATGCCGCCTTTTACGGCATTTTCGAACATTGCGTCCGTCGTATCCGCGTCTTCGCCTTTAACCGGCAATACACCCCAGATAAGCGCAAGACGACGCATAACGCGCTCGTCCGTCGTTACCGCAACGATTGGCGATTTTGGACGGTATTTCGATACCATGCGAGCCGTAAAGCCGCTTTGTGTCGAAGTGATGATCGCTTTCGCGCTAAGGTCAAGAGCGGAGTTCGCTACAGCTTGGCTAACAGCTTCCGTAACGGTAGTTTGTTGAGCGTTCGCTTGTTTCGTGAAGATCTCACGGTATTCAAGAGCCGCTTCAGCGCGCTCTGCAATACGAGCCATCGTTTGAACCGATTCAACCGGGTATTTGCCGGCAGCCGTCTCGCCGGACAACATGATCGCGTCCGTGCCGTCGAAGATCGCGTTCGCTACGTCGCTCGCTTCGGCGCGAGTTGGACGCGGATTGCGTTGCATCGAATCAAGCATTTGCGTAGCCGTGATAACAGGCTTGCCTACGCGATTACATTTTTTGATCATATTTTTTTGAACGAGCGGTACTTCTTCGGCTGGAATCTCAACGCCGAGGTCGCCGCGAGCAACCATAAGACCGTCGGATACTTCAAGAATTTCGTCGAGGTTGTCTACGCCCTCTTGGTTCTCGATTTTCGAGATGATTTGGATGTGGCCCGCGTTATGACGCTCAAGCAGCTCGCGAATTTCAAGAACGTCGCTTGCTTTGCGCACGAAGGAAGCCGCTACGAAGTCGATGCCTTGTTCGATACCGAAAATAATATCGTTCGCATCCTTCTCCGTAATACCTGGCAACGAAATTTTCACGCCTGGAACGTTAACGCCCTTCTTGCTCTTGATTGGGCCATTGTTCACGATACGGCAATGAATTTCAGTGCCTTCAACCGATTCAACCGTTAGACCAATCAGACCGTCGTCGATCAGAACCGTGGAACCAACCGTTACATCGTTCGGCAGATTGCTGTACGTAATCGGAATACGAGTACGGTCGCCGAGGATTTCTTCTGTCGTCAGCGTAATTGCGTCGCCTTGAATGAGCTCGATCGGCTCTTCCTTCAGCTTGCCCAGACGAATTTCCGGACCTTTCGTGTCGAGCAGAACGGCTACGGATGTTCCAAGCTCAGCGTTGGCAAGACGAATGTTTTTAATACGGTTGCCATGCTCTTCGAAGTCGCCGTGCGAGAAGTTAAGACGAGCGACATTCATGCCGGCTTTAATCAATTTCTTTGTGTTTTCCAACGATTCGCTGGACGGTCCGATAGTACAAACGATTTTAGTTTTACGCATGTTCATTTTCCTCCGATTAACGCCTAGTATTCGATATCATGCAAACGCGGCCGCTCCAGCAACTTATTTGGCGAAGCAAGCCGTTTGTTTCTTAATGGTTTCTAAGTATCTTAAGAGCAATCCTCATAAATGCTTAGAAATGGGCAAAAATGAACAACGTATAAGCTTGGCTTATACATTGTTATTTCCTCATTTATAATGACATGATTCACTACTGCTTGTACAGTGAAAAATCATGTCTTTACAGCCTCTTATTGTACGGTTGGCGCTTCCTGCATCGCGAGCTGCTCGGAATCATCCGATTCACTCGCCGCCGCTTCCGCAGAAGGCTCTTGTCCACCGCCAAAACTCGGTTCGTCGCCGGCTGGTTGCTCGCTTACGCGGAACTGGCCGACTTTTCTAAATTTATTGTAACGGTCAAGGACAAGCTCGTCTGGAGTAAGCGCAAGAAGCTGTTCAAGATGCTTCCATAGCTTATCCTTAATTTGCTCTGCCTGGAAGGCCAAGTCGCGATGAGCGCCGCCCTGCGGTTCGGCAATAATATCTTCGATGATGCCGAGCTCCAGCAAATCATTGGCTGTAATTCTCATAGCGGCAGCCGCTTCATCCGCTCTTGAGGCATCCTTCCAAAGGATCGATGCCGCTCCGTTCGGAGAAATGGCCGAATATATCGCATTTTCCAGCATGAGCACCCGGTTGCCGACGCCAAGCGCGAGCGCGCCGCCGCTTCCGCCTTCGCCAATAACGATACAAATGATCGGAACGCCGAAGCTTGCCATCTCGCGGAGATTGCGCGCAATCGCTTCGGATTGTCCGCGCTCCTCTGCCGTATTGCCCGGATATGCGCCCTTTGTATCGATGAACGTAATGATCGGACGCTTGAACTTGTTAGCCTGCTCCATGAAGCGCAATGCTTTGCGGAAGCCCTCAGGATGCGGACTGCCGAAGAATCGAGCGATGTTATCGCGCGTATCCTTGCCCCGTTGATGACCAATAACCGTAACCGGAATACCGTTCAGCTTCGCAAGTCCGCCGACAATCGCAAGATCGTCCGCGAACAGACGGTCACCGTGCAGCTCCATGAAATCGGTGAACACTGCGTTAATGAAATCCAGCGAGGTCGGACGCTGATGATGACGCGCCATATGCATACGTTGAGCTGGAGTCAGTTCACTGTACAGCTCTTGCTCCATCCGTTTGCACTTTTCCTCCAAAATAAGGATTTCATCGGTGAAGTCAATTCCCTTTTCCTCGCTAAGCGCCTTCAGTTCAGTTACTTTTTGGCGTAAATCATAGATCGGTTTCTCAAAAGGCAACTCACCCGCCATGGGATGCTCCCTCCCTTACACAATGCATATCGAGCAGCTTCGTTAACGTTGATTTCATATCCTTGCGATGCACAACCTTGTCGAGCTGTCCGTGCTGCAGATTGAATTCTGCCGTTTGGAAGTTGTCAGGAAGCTTCTGGCGAATCGTTTGTTCGATGACGACACGTCCGGCAAAGCCAACGCGCGCGCCGGGCTCGGCCAATATATAATCGCCCAAGCTTGCGAAGCTCGCGGATACGCCGCCCATTGTCGGATCCGTGAATACCGAAATGTACAAGCCGCCTGCACCTTGGAACCGGGACAAAGCCGCGCTTGTTTTCGCCATTTGCATGAGGCTAAGAATACTCTCTTGCATCCGCGCGCCGCTTGAGGTCGAGAATATAAGAAGCGGCAACTGCTTCGCATGAGCCGCTTCGATCGCGCGCGTAATTTTTTCCCCGACGACTGAGCCCATGCTGCCTGTGAAGAAATCAAAGCTCATGACGCAGATTACGACTGGAAAACCACCGATTGTACCTTCACCGGTAATGACGCCGTCGCGCAGATTCGTCTTGCTCTTCTGCTGCTCCAGCTTGCTTGCATATCCCGGGAAGCCAAGCGGGTCAACCGATTCCATATTGGCGTCATACTCGGTCAATTGCCCGTCATCAAGCGTCATAGCGACTCGTTCCCACGCGCTGAGCATATTGTGATGCCCGCAGGAGGAACAAACCTTTAAGTTCTTCTCAAGTTCCTTGCTATACTGAATATTGCCGCATTTCGAACACTTATTCATTAATCCTTCAGGTATATCGCGTTTTGAAGGCCGCTCCGATGGAACGGTTGCATACTTCTTCTTCGTAAATAGATCTTTAATTTGCACGTGTGACACCTCTCAAGGCGCAATAGTATAGAGCAATCCGTTACAGACGCATAATGGAATTTAGTACTTCCTGCACTTCTTCCAATTCGCCGGACGGAACCAATATCTCGTATTGCTGTTTGGACAGATTTACAGAGCGAATTTTCACAAGGAAACCTTCCTCCGTCAGCCGCTTCTTGATGTTATCTGCGATTTTTGCTGTTTGTGCGATATAGATGACCGTCCACATCATGGTACCTCCTGAAAACTTTGCAGCCCGCAAAGTTCACTTCGTAAGCTTAGCTAATTCCCGGTAACAGGCCATATGATGTCACAATGATACCATAGTCATGGCGAATCCGGCAAATCATATCGAAGCGCCTTCGGGTCCTGATGGGCGATTCTGGCAGATGCGGCGGCGGCTAATCCCGCAACCAGATCGTCCAAAAACACATGAATTTTCTCGCCTTTTACGTTCAACTGACGAATAATGCCGGGTTTTACTTTATCTAAATATCCGAAGCTCGTCAACCCAATCATGCCGTATACATTCGTAATGCCCAGCGCCAGCGTCTCATCTACGCCAAATAATGACTCATCCGTTTCCATAATGGCCTGGAGCGGCTCTGGCAGAAGTTTCTTCTCCGCCAGTTCGTCAAGCGCAATGCCCGTGAACAGCACATATTGCACTTCTCGTTTTGCAAGAACCGCTCTGACGCTCTCTTCACAATCTTCCATCGTCAAATCGGAATTGTACGGAAGCTGCAGCATATAGACAATTTCTGTTATATCGGCAACCGCCACGCCACGCTTCAGAAGCCATTTCTCTATTCCGGTCATACGGCTATCCCTCCCGCTGATGCTTGTATGCTTGTACGTAACCACGCTGATCCGAGCAGCCCGGCCGCTCCTAATCGGTTCTAGATAGCAGGCCATATCCGCTTGTATCTCTAAACATATGCGGGTACAAGCCGTTACGTGCATATAGTGACGGGAAAGTTTAGCAATAAAATGACAAGTGCTGCTTCGTTGCCATGAAAATAAAAAAATAGCGCAATAAGCTTGCGCTATTTCCGACATACGACCGCTATCCAACGGAATAACGAAAATTTCTGTCGCAATTTTTTTCGGCCAAAACTTACATTCTGCCCCTGTTACCTTACTACGATCGCCCCTTCGCCGAGCAGCGCTTCGATTTCGCTGAAAAGCTTCGGCGATGGCTTAACGCTGTACGCCTCGCTGAGCGCGCGCGACTTCTGGTCGCGTTCATAGAACAGCACCGTATCGAGCGTGCCATGGTGCGCAGTCAGCACCGCCTTTAGTTTATCCAGCGTGCCGGTCTGATCATTAGCCTCAGTTACTTTAATATAGACCCGCTGCTTCTTGCGCTCTTGAGCAGGCTTAACAGGAATGCTAGCGCTCACTGCGGCAGTTCCAGCAGGCTGAGCCTTATGCTGTTCGACAGCAGTACCCTGAGCGGAGTTCTCGTTGGTCGCATTATTGTTCACGCTAGGCGCGGCGCTCGATCTCGTTGTCGTCTGAGCGGTCCCATACGGCCGAGCCGCGCGCCTTGCCGCCTGTCCCTGCAGCTTCCGAACCTCGTAAGCAAGATTAAGCTCGGGGCGGCCCAGAGGAACGACATCTTCCACGATCAGCTTGAAGTCATCATCCTGCTGCTGCACGGTCGCTTGCATAATGACGAGTCCGCCCTTCTCAAGCTTGCTCTCGCACCGCTTCCATACGGCAGGGAAGACGACGGCTTCAACCCGCATGATGCGATCCTCCACCTCAAGGAAGCCCATCGCATTGCCTTTCTTATTCGTGAACGGCTTCAACGAAACGATCATTGCGCTAATTATGGCGGCCGCTCCGTCCTTCGCCTCGCTCAGATCGACAAGCCGATCCAATCCGAGCGGCTCCAGCTGCGAATCCATCGCGTCAAGCGGATGGCCCGACAAGTACAGGCCGAGCAGATCACGTTCGAGATCGAGCTGCTGACTCGTCGTATATGGCGGGACGTCCGGCATCTCCACGTCCCAGTTCTGCACCTCGTCGAAGCCGAAGCTGAACATGTCGATTTGGAGCTCTTCCCGCTCCTTGCGCCATTTCTGCGCGGCTTCCACCGTCTCCTCGAGCGCGCTAAGCTGCTGCGACCGATGACCGGGCAGCGAGTCGCATGCGCCTGATTGAATAAGCGACTCCAGTACGCGTTTATTCACAACGCGCAGGTCGACGCGACGACATAAATCGAGCAAGCTGTCGAATGGCCTTTCCTCGCGCACCTTCGATAACGCTTCAATCGCTTGCGTGCCTACGTTCTTAATCGAAGCCAAGCCGAAACGAACGGACTTCAAGGCCGGCGTGAAGGAAACGCCGCTCTCGTTCACGTCCGGCGGCAGCACCTCAATGCCCATACGCCGGCATTCGTCGACATATTCCGCTGTTTTCCACTGATTGCCGGTAACCGAAGCAAGCATGGACGCCATGAACGGAACCGGATAATGCGCCTTCAGCCATGCCGTTTGGAAGGCCAATACGCCATAAGCGGCAGCATGCGCGCGCGGGAAGCCGTAATCTGCGAAACGAACGATCATATCGTATACGAGGTTCGCCTCCGCTTCCGAATAGCCCTGCGACAAGCTGCCCTTCACGAAATGCGCCCGCTCCTCGTCCAGCACCTCGCGTTTCTTCTTCGATACCGCTCGGCGAAGCAGATCGGCTTCGCCGAGCGAGAAACCCGCCATTAGCGAGGCAATCTGCATAATCTGCTCTTGATACACAATGATGCCGTACGTATCAGCTAAGATCGGCTCCAAAGACGGATGCGGATATTGAACCTGGACAAGTCCGTGCTTGCCTTGAATATATTTCGGAATAAACTCCATCGGACCGGGACGGTAAAGTGCCAGCACCGATACGATGTCCTCGAATTCCGAAGGCTTCATCTCGCGCAGCACGCGTCTCACGCCCGTCGACTCGAGTTGGAATATCCCCGTTGTATCACCTCTACCGAGCATTGCATACGTCAGTTCATCATTGTCGTTCACATTGCGAAAGTCAATTTCCTTCCCGTGCTGCTGCTTGATCCAGGACAACGTACGCTCCAGAATCGACAGCGTCCGAAGTCCTAGGAAGTCCATCTTCAGCAACCCGATCGCTTCCAGATGCTCCATGGAATATTGCGTCAGCGGAATCTGCTCGCTGCCTTCCTGAAGCGGCGCATAATGCGTCAACGGCTCGCGTGAGATGACTACGCCAGCAGCATGGGTCGAGGCGTGACGCGGCATGCCCTCCACCTTCATCGCCATCTTAAGCATGGCATCCGTCTTCGGCTGCCGCGCGCAAGCTTCTTGCAGCTCCGTGCTCGTCCGAAGCGCTTCCTCCAGCGTGATGCCCAGCTGATGCGGAATGAGCTTGGCAGCCCGGTCTACCTCATGAAGCGGAACGCTCATCGCTCTGCCGACGTCGCGCACCGCAGCCTTCGCCGCCATCGTACCGAATGTTATGATCTGTGCAACATGCTCTTCCCCATATTTGGCGGCTACGTACGCAATAACCTCGTCACGCCGCTCATCATTGAAGTCGATATCAATATCCGGCATGGTGATCCGTTCGGGATTAAGAAAACGTTCGAACAACAGCTTGTATTTGATAGGATCGACATCCGTAATACGAAGCGTATAGGCGACAAGGCTGCCTGCCGAAGATCCGCGGCCAGGTCCTGTCCGGATGCCTCGTTCATGCGAGAATCGGATGAAATCCCACACGATTAGAAAGTAATCGCTGAAGCCCATATTCTCGATGACGGACAGCTCATAAGCAAGGCGATTCTCTACCTTGGAGCGGTATTCCGCATCACTGGCCCATTCGGGCAATCCCGCATAGCGGGCTTGCAGCCCGTCGCTGCATAACGCAGCCAAGTAAGCAGACGAGCTCATCCCTGCCGGCACCGGCCGAAATACAGGCAGCGGCGCCCGGCCCAGCGTCAGCTCAAGCGAGCATTTGTCTGCGATCTCGAGCGTGTGGGCAACCGCTTCCGGAACATGGCGGTACATCGTCGCCATCTCCGCGGGGCTCTTCATGTAGAGCTGATTCGTCAGCATCCGCATCCGGTCCGTATCTTGGGTCGTCTTGCCTGTGCCAATACAGAGTAAGACATCCTGCACTTCAGCGTCCTCCGGACGCAAATAATGTACATCATTCGTCGCTACAAGCTTGATGCCCGTCTCCTTCGACAAAGCGATTATAGCGGCCGCTACTTTCTTCTGTTCAAGCATGCCGTGGTCCTGGAGCTCCAGATAGAAGTCATCGCCGAATATATCGCGATAGCGCAGCGCTGCTGCCTTCGCTTCCTCGGGACGGTCATACAGCAGATGCTGCGAGACTTCGCCATGCAAGCATGAGCTTAGGCATACAAGCCCCTCCGCATGTGCGCGCAGCGACTCCATATCGACTCTCGGCTTATAGTGAAAACCTTCCAGGTGGGCAATCGAGCTTAATTTCATTAGATTGCGATAGCCGGTCTCGTTCTTCGCCAGCACAATCAAATGGTAGTTCGGATTTTCCTTACGCGTTCCCTTATCCTGCCGATGCCCTGCCGTATAATAAAGCTCGCAGCCGATAATCGGCTTAATGCCTTGCGCACGGCATGCGCGATAGAACGGTATCGCTCCGTACATGACGCCGTGATCCGTTAACGCAAGTGCCTTCATTCCGAGCTCTGACGCCCGTGAGACTAGATCGCGAATGCGCGCTGCTCCGTCTAGCAAACTGTATTCGCTGTGCACATGCAAGTGCACGAAAGATGCGGAACTCACCTCGTTCATCGCGCACACCCCCTCTCGTCCAAATCGAAATCATTAGCTCTATTTTATCATAATAGACACCTAGACGCCCATAGAATGGTAGCAAGAGCCGGACAGGCCGCATGTAAGGGTTGAATAGACTGCTTAGATCGCAGATTTGCAACAGAACATTTCAGGAGGGTGTGCGTGCTTATGAGTTACTTTTTGTCCAAAGCCGGACTAGACTTCTTCATAGCATTCGGTGTTGTAATCGGAGGCTCGATGCTGGCGGGAATCGGTTCCGTGTTCATGTTGCTGCCTCCCGCGGTAACGATGCTGGATACGGCAGCAAGGCTGAAAATATGGGCAATCGTCGCCGCAATCGGCGGCTCTATCGATCCGGTTCGCGTCATCGAGAGCAACATCGCACAAGGTCAGCTGTCGCCTGCCGCCCAACAAATTTGCTTCATCATCATTGCATTTCTCGGGGCTCATCTAGCTACGGAGCTCGTTCGTTTAATATGCAGGGGGACAGCTTAGCCGATGCGATTGCCTCCATTCGACCGTTTCGTAAGGGGACTTCAATTGGCTGGGGTGCTTATGCTGGGCATGCTTATCGGGGCGATCGTCTATAATTCGTTCTATATCGCGCAATTCGAGAGGATTGTCAGTCTGAAGAGTGAGCTTGAGGTGCAGTTGGAGCAATACGAGCAGGATATTAAGCATTTGAAAGAGTTCAAAAATCAGCATACCGTCATCAAGGGCATTATTCCGAGAATCGAAACCGAGGCAGGGCAAAATTCAGCAAAGCCGAACTTGGACAAAGTGGCCGAGGCCGAGCTCATTAAGCGCATTAAGGAGGATCTGACCCCTTATATCGGCAAAAGCATTTATGACATCGACTCTGACGCCCAATTCGCGCGCAGATTGCTCGGACGAATTGACTATAACGATGTGTATGGGAAGGAGTATACGGTTGAGGTCAAGACGATGCTCGTCGTCGACAACGTCCTGCATTTATGGGTTAACGTGCGCTACTCGGCGAAATCACCGTCATAGGCATAGATTGGCCATTCGTGGTACAATCGAAGGTAGCTTAAGAACTTGTTTGAAGGAGTGGCTTGCAAAATGGATCAACTGCTGCAATGGCTGTTATTGCCTTGCATTCTCATTACTCTCGTGTTATCCGTCGTATTCAGCCTCAAGTCGCGGCGCGGAACGGACGCCAAGCTGCGCGGCATGAACGCAGCCAAGATGAATATCAGCATGGGCGTCATGCTAATGTTTATTGCGCTGGTCCAATTGTTCCTGTCGAATGAATCGACCGTGCGCATCGTAATCGGCTCGTTATTTCTTGTGCTTGGCGTATTCAATCTATTCGCAGGCTTGCGTAATCTAAGCGTATATCGCACGATGAAGGGCTGATGCCCTTCTCTCGCACCGTACCGCGATCATCTATACTCATGGATGGACCGTCAATACGGATCAATCATCTGGGCCGTCATCATCGCCTTGGCGGCCAGTCCTTGATTGTCGTTCACTTCAATCTCCAGCTTCGTAAACTTGCGGCTCATCTCGAGCGCTCTTGGAATGATCGTAATTTCACGATCGATCTGAACAGGCCTTACGTAATAGGTCGTCATACTCTCCATGGAATAGTCCCGCTTGATCGTCTCCCTAATCATCTTCCTGGCCGCTTGCGTCATTAGCGTCGCCAGCACCCCTTCCGATACCATGCCAAGCGCTCCCGACATCTGAGGCGTAATCGCCCCCTTATACATGATGCCAAGCTCATGCTGCCCTTGAACGGCCGAGGCCATGAAGCCTGTCCACATTAAATCTTCGAACGTCTCGCCCGACTGCGGCTGCTTGCCAGCGAAACGCATAGCGTCAAGCACCTCTTGTCTCGTTACAACGCCCAACAGCTTGCGATGCCGGTCAACGATCGGCAGCAGATCAATGCCTTCGGCAGCCATCGTATGCGCGGCAGACGGTACCGTAATGTTCGGCGCTGCCGTGATCGGATGTTTCGTCATGAGACGTTCCACTTCACCCTCATCAGGAGCTCCGACGGCATCCTTGGCCGTCATCATACCGACTACCTTGCCCCGCTCGTCTACAACCGGAAATCTTGAATAGCCGCACTCGCGTGACAGCTTATGATAATCGAACACGGTAGCGCCTACCCGAAGTACATCCGCCGGACGGCTGAACGTAACGATATCTTCGATCAGCATAATCTTGCGCTTGATTAATCGATCGTACATCGCGCGGTTAATCATCGAAGCGACAGTGAAAGTATCATGCCGCGATGAAATGATCGGCAAAGCGCGATCATCCGCTAGCGCAATGACTTCCTCGCTGGGCTCGAAACCGCCCGTAATGAGTACGCCTGCCCCTTCTTCCAGCGCGCACCTGTGAGCACCGACGCGGTTGCCGACAATAAGCAGGCTACCTTCATCGATATAACGTAGCATCGCGTCAAGCTCCATAGCGCCGATTACGAATTTATGGAGCGTCTTCTCCAGGCCCGCTGCCCCACCGTATAGACGTCCCTCAACAATCTCCGCCACTTCACCGAAAGTCAACTGATCGAGCGCTTCGCGCCGTTTGCGGTCAATGCGCACCGTTCCTATTCTTTCCTTCGTACTGACGAGACCGGCAGCCTCTGCTTCCTTAAACGCTTTGTATGCCGTGCCCTCGCTTACGCCAAGCGCCTTCGCAATCGGTCGCACCGACAATTTCGTTCCGATCTTCAAATTCTGAATATATTGCAGCACTTGCTCGTGTTTCGTGCTGTTGTCATGGCTAGATCCGCTTGAAGTCATTGTTATTCCTCCGTCCAACCTTTCATCGTCTTCCTCCATTATAAGAGATAGGACCGTGAAAAGTCATGTAAAGCGGAGTCGGCTTAATGATACCACTCGATCTCGACCCGCTCGACCTTAATATCCGCGTTCACCTGCTGTCCGTGTACACCGAGCAGCTTCCATTTCTTGAACAGCTGATTCATCGATTGGACGCTGATTGCCTCCTCGGCACCGTTCATAACGAATTTCTGCCAATCATATTCAATAGGAATCGGGTACCTAGCCGAATGTATAAGGTGATTATCGACTCGAACAGCCTGCGGCGGAATTTCCTCGCACACGCTCGAGAACAGGAATGAGCTTTGCTCGCTATGCGGCCTTGCAATCATATCTGAATTCAATTGCATGATGTATTCGACAATTTGTGTATGTGGATTGACACGGCAACTGAACGACCCTGACGCTGTTGCGGCCTTCTCGACCTTGTGCGACATTTTATACTTAAAGCTGACAACGAAGGGAACCATGCAATAATAGGCCCGTACTTTTCTGAAAAACTCGAATTCATCAACCATTGTTAGCCTCCCTCCGCCAAACGGCCCTATTTCATTATCTTACCACTATTAACTCAATTGGTAAATTACTCCTTAACAGACAATGATAATAATAGAGTGATACTTTTTTACACAATTATAGTAAAGAGTACCTCCCTCCGTCAATGACTATAGTCACTTTTTTAAGTACATCCTATAGACAGTTGTTGTACTTGCATGAAAGAACTATCGTTAGGCTGGGGTGACTTAAATGAGTGGAATTTCGAAGCTTATCGGAGAAAATATACGGTCGCATCGCAGAAGAAAAGGGCTGAGCCAAGAGCAGCTTGCGCTTCGCGCCGAAATAAACGCCTCTTACATGGGACAAGTCGAACGCGGCGAGAAAAATCCGACCATTGATGTGCTTGCCAAGATTGCAGCCGCGCTCCAGACGCCGCTTGAGCATATCGTTAATATCGACGACTCCTTGCCGCGCGCAGCAGATGGCGGCGGCGATTATGCGGACAAGATCGCCCTTCAATTGAACGGTCTGACTGCGCGAGAGCAGGAAGCGGTATACAAATTCGTAAAGCAGCTCGTTCAATTCAAAGATACCAAATAGTAACTGTAGCCAAAATGCAACAAAAAGAAGACCTAGAGCGCTTATTAGCGAGCTGCTAGGTCTTCTTCTTGTCCACATGCGAGACATTGCTCTGCGCAAGATGTCTTATCCGTTAACGCGACTGTTTCGCGACTGATTTCCGTTGCATCATCTTCCGCTCCATAAGCACGTACTTCGCTCTCTTGATTCTCGCCAGCTCCTTGCGCTTCTCCTCGTCCATCAGCAGCAATTCGTTCACGTTCGCCGTTACGACCAGCAGCGCGAGCGCTACCCAGATGTATCCGAAGACGCTTGATACGCTAAGCGGGTCGCCGAGCTCAAGACGCGGCAGCGCGTAGACGAGCATCGCTAGCGCAAGCAGCAAATAGAGCACATGACGGGCTCTCCCCGAAAACATAGCCTTCAACTCCTTCATCCTCATATGCGTCCGACCTGTCACCCTCGTCCGCATTATTAGGGTATGAACAAGCTTGGCCGGATATGACTCTATCCCGCGATTGCCTTCAGAACGTCGTTCAGCAATCGATTAATATCCTCGAATACGACCGCAAGCTGCCGCTCTGCCTCTAGGACGCTGGCAATTAACGGATTTCCCGCGATCTCTTCATACAGCTTCGTAATCGACGCCATCTCCGCTTCGGTCGGTTCTTCGCCGCTCATCATTTTCTGCTGAAGCTCCATCTGGCGCTCCCGGAAGCCTTCCATGATCCGTGAAGCCTCAGGATCGGCCTCCATTGCCCGTTTAGCTGTCTTCAACTGCTCCGCCTCGCTGCTATCCTTAAGTGCTTTCGCTAGATCATAAGCTTTGTCATATACATTCATTGGATCGACTCCTCGTTCGTTTTTTTCGATTCACAAAGGCTAGATGTCCTCATATGATAAATTAATTCGTGTTAAATACCTATTTTCGTTCCCAACCACCCGTTATCTCCTGCTTGGAAGGAGCTCTAAGATGCTCAAATCGAAAGTATCCGTACAGGTCATAAGCTCCGGCATGCTGCCGGAGGATACGCTCATGCTCGGCGAAGCGCAGATGAAGCGTCTCCGAATTCCGCAGGGCCAGCATATTACGCTAAGGTTCGGTTCGTTCCGTCATAATGTCAAAGTAATCGCGATTCCTAAGTTCGAAGGGATGCGCGTGAGCCAGAGCCTCGCCAAGAAGATGGGCCTCTCCCACAACGCTTCCGTGGGACTGCGTTACACGGAAGCTACGTCATCCCTTGTTCTTGGTCCGCTGATCGGCGTATTGGTCAGCCGTGATTATCCGAATATGCCGGATAAGCCGTTCGGCTCGATTACGATGTTCTGCCGGGAACTCGTGGATGCTTGTACGGAGCATGGGGCTTTCGTCTACTTCTTCACGCCGAACCAGCTTGGCAGCATGAATGCCGTCAGCGGCTGGGTATTCAATAACGTCTGGATGAAAACATCCATGCCGATGCCCGATGTCGTCAATAACCGCATCACATCGAGGAAAATGGAGAGCAGACCCAGCGTACAACATTTCCTGAATGAAGTAAAACTTCATCATGCTACTGTCGTATTCAACGAGAAGTTTCTCGATAAAGCAGAAGTATTCGATGCGTTAAAAAAAGACGAGACCGTCGCCCGCTACTTGCCCGAATCGCATCTGCTGCGCAATTACACGATGCTGAACGCCATGTGCTCCCGCTACAGCAGCGTTTTTCTTAAGCCGATTCGAGGCAGCCTCGGCAAAGGCATTATCCGCATTACGCGCGGGGAATCGAATAACGGCTATTTAGCTATGTTCGCCACTGCGAGCGGCAGCCGCAAGCAATTGTTTACTAATCTTGAGAAGCTCTTCTCGACGATCTCTACCAAGATGAAGACGATTCGTTACCAGGTTCAACAAGGTCTGCAACTGATTGAAATCCAGAAGCGGCCCGTCGACTTCCGCGCGCTGGTACAGAAAAATGCCAAGGGCACGTGGGCGATTACCTCGATCGTCGCTCGTACGGCCGGCGACCAGCACTTCGTATCCAATCTGGCCCGAGGCGGAACGCTCAGCACGGCGGCCGAAGCGATCGGCAAATCGAATTTGCAGAACGGAATCAACAGGCAGGAAGCCTCCTCAAGGCTGCGGCAGGCGGCGCTTCATATTGCCAAAGGCGTCGATACGCAAATTCCCGCGCATTTCGGCGAGCTTGGCATCGATCTGGCCATGGATACGAATGGCCGCGTTTGGCTGCTGGAGGTCAACTCCAAGCCGTCCAAAAACGACAACACTCCGCTTAACGACAACAAAATACGCCCTTCCGTGCTTGCTCTAATCCAATATTCCCGTTTCTTATCGGGCTTCTGACGGGGGCTGCCATGAAACTACCTAATGTTATTATCGGTATCTATGTCGCTTCCATCATCCCAACTGCCAATGCTGACCTCGAGCCTGAGCTGCCTGAACCATCCTTCTATCGTCAGCTTGCCATTGCTGCGGAGCGTCTCTGCATGCTGTTATATGTATTCACAGCAGAGGGGTGGCAGCCTGGTGCTCGCGAGCTGATCGGCTATCGCTGGCAAGAAGGACGTTGGCAGCAGCAGACTTGCCCGCTGCCCGACGTTGTCTACGACCGCCGCTTTTGCACCGATGCGGTAAGCCGGCGAAGCAGCCGTCATATCTTATCCCAAATAAAGCTAGCTAAGCCGCATATACTTCTTAACAGCAGCCTTCCATCCAAGCTCGATGTCTATGACGCGCTTAAGCAAAACAATAGGCTGGCGCCTTTTCTCCCATCCACGCTGCCCTACAGTTCCCCTTCTCAGATCGAACCGCTGCTTGCGTCCTATCCGGATGGGCTCGTCCTTAAACCGGGCGCAGGCATGCATGGGATCGGCGTCATTCATATAAAGCTGAATACAGAAGAACAATCGGTACACATGAATGGCCGTACGCGAAGCAATCGCATTTTCACCAAGACGTTCACCCTAGCAACAACCAACTGGAGGCACTGGTTGGATCGGGTTACTGCCCGTACTCCCTATATTCTTCAGCCCTACTTGGCGCTTAACGATAAAGAAGGATATCCCTTCGACATCAGGGTCTTGCTTCAGAAGAACGAGCAAGGCTTTTGGCGCTTGAGCGGCATAGCTGCCCGCCGAGGGGCTCGAGGCGCGTTAACCTCTAACCTGCACGGCGGAGGCGGCGCCACGCTGCCGCAAAGCTTGCTTGAAATCAACTATGGCAAGCCGCAATCCGAACGTTTGCTAGACCAAATCCATATGATAAGTGAGCAGGCAGCTGAGCATCTCGAGGGCCGCTACGGAAGATTCGCTGAGCTTGGCTTCGATTACGGCATTGAGCCGGGCGGCCGCCTATGGCTGCTTGAAGCCAATTCGAAGCCCGGCCGCGCTTCGTTCCGCCTCATCGGTGACGATAGCGCCGAGCGACATTCCATTGAACGCCCACTCTTATACGCTAGATTTATCGCGAGACGATTATATGCTACGGCTGCAGTCCATGAATCCGCTAACGGCCGACAAGCGCAGGATCCGAAACGACTACGGCCTTTCAACGTTCAGGAGGTTCATTGATGAGTTTGACAACGTGTAATGTGCACTTCTCTCCACAGTCCGATAAAGTCATTTATTTGTCGAGCCCGTTGCTCAAGCAGCTTAAACTGGCCGGTAAAAAATCGATTCATCTCAAATTAGGCAATGAGGTCATCACGACCGAGCTCAAGGCGTTGAAGCGCCCGGGCAACCATCTCTACCTGTCCGCGGGCGTGCGGCAATTGATTAAAGTGCCGAAGTCAGGCAACGTGTACGTGCTCGCCAGCGGCGAGAACGAAGTCCAGATCGGGCCGCTCGTAGGCATTCTTAGCGACTCGAACGTGCACTCCGAGAGCTATCCGTTCGGCGGGCGCACGAACTTTATTAAACAAATTATTCGCATGGGCGAGGATAAAGCCTATTTATTCGGCTTCACGCCAAGCGACATTAATTGGCAGCTTGAGACCGTCAACGGCTACTTCCTTAGCCCCCAAGGCGGCTGGTATCGCAAAGTCGTTCCGCTGCCCGATGTCGTCTACAACCGCCTGCCGAACCGCAAGGCCGAATTCTCGACGTCCATCAGCTCGCTGCGCGAGAAGTTCGTACGGCGGAAAATCCCTTTTTTCAACTGGAGCTTCTTCAATAAATCCGACGTGTATAAGCTGCTCGACAACGATCCGGAGGCGCTGAACCACTTGCCTGAATCGGTATCGAATCCGACACCGGAGAAGATGAAGGAGATGCTTGAGAAGCATCAATTTCTATATTTCAAGCCGACAGCTGGAAGTCTTGGGGTTGGCATCTATCGGCTGACCTATCACTCGAAGCGCGGTTATTTCGTACGTTACCGCAAGGGCAGCCAGAACGTTCTGCTTCGCTTCCCGAACTTCAACAGTCTCATGCGCATGCTGCAAGCGCGTCACGGCAATACCTTTAATCAATACGTCGTTCAGCAGGGCATTCGACTCGTTGAGATCGACAGCTGCCCGCTCGACTTCCGCTTCCATATGCATAAGAACGGCAAAAATGAATGGGTTCCCGCAGGCATCGGAGCGAAGAAGGCCGGCCGCGGCAGCGTGACGACCCATGTGAAGAACGGCGGACAGCTGATGACGCCGGAACAGGCGCTTAGCCGGACGTTCGGCGCGCAGGCGGATACTGTGCTGGACAAAGCGAAGAGTGTCGCGATTAAGTTGTCTGAAGCGATTGAACGCAATTACCCTCATCGTCTTGGCGAACTCGGACTCGACCTTGGCATCGACAAGGACGGTGAAGTATGGATGTTCGAGGCGAACGCGAAGCCGGGCCGTTCCATTTACAAGCATCCTGCACTTCGTTCGGAGGGTCGTGCTTCCGTTTCGTACATTTTGGAGCACTGTATGTATCTTAGCCACTTCCAAGGAGGTAATGGCTAATGGAGAGCTTGCTTCCGGATGAGACGGACATCAGAGAGCTTCGCGCCGGCAGAACAGTACTCGCTATACTGACCATCGATGACGATACTCAACTTTTCCGGGGCAACCGCAATAACTTCATCGATATTATTCGAGTAGGTCAAGGTATGGGGTTTATCGTCTACGTCGTGACAGTGAAAAACTTGCTGTTAACCCGGAGCAACCTGAATGGCTACGTATACAACGAGGAATCCGAAAGCTGGTTGCCGCGGCTGCTGCCGTTTCCTGATATTATCTACAATCGGATTCCTCAGCGCGAGGATGAGATGCTTCCAGCCGTTAAGCAGAAGATCGCCGCCTGCCAGAAGCACCCTCGCGTCAGGCTGTTCAATCCTTCCTTCTTCAACAAATGGGAGATGTTCGAGTGGCTGCGCGACTCCAAGTCCACCAAACCTTTCATTCCTACGACCCGCAAGCTGATGTCGCTGTCGAGCCTGGGCCAAATGATGGATAAATATTCCTTTATCTACTTGAAACCGGAGAGCGGCAAAGCGGGCAAAGGCATTATGACGATCAAGTTCCAAGCGGCCAGAGAGCTTCCTTATCGGTTGAAAATACAAGAGCGCAAGAAGAGCTCCACCTACAGCTGCAGCTCGATTACGAAGCTATGGACTCGTATCCAGAAGGAAAGCGCCGGAGAAGCTTACATCGCGCAGCAAGGCATTAAGCTCGCTTCCTTCAACGATCGCCATTACGACCTGCGCGTGCTCGTGCAGAAGAATAGCCGCGGGCAATGGGATATTACCGGCATCGGCGCCCGTATCGCAGGCAGCTCGAGCATCACGACACATGTGCCTAGAGGCGGCATGATTGAAGATCCCGAGAAACTGCTTGTGTATACATTTAACGAGGATAACGCGCGTAAGCTGTTATTAAAAGCGAAAGCGACGGCGATCCTCATCGCCAAGCAGATCGAACGGGCATCGAAGCAGCTGCTCGGCGAGATGTCGATGGATCTGGGTATCGACAGCGAAGGCAGCATCTGGTTTTTCGAAGCGAACTCAAAGCCAATGAAATTCGACGAGCCGCATATTAGACAGAAATCGCTGGAGCGGATTTTTCATTACAGCTCCTATCTAGCCAGGAAAAAAACGAGCACGGCGGGAGGCATGTAACGATGGAAGTGGAGCTGCTTGCGCCGGATAGATGGCGTACCGAGAAGAAGAGACTGATCGGCTTCGCCCTTCGCTTCGGCGATAAGCGGCTAGCTATCGCGACGATGCATGCGCTGCGCAAGCTGGATGATTCAATGCTTGAATCAGATGCTAGCGGTGTGTATACAGCAGTCATTGCCGTCGCTGTCCACGGCAGCCGCATCGTCGGCTTCGGCTTCGCTGCCGATGGCGGCGAAGGGGGCAGTCTCGTCGTCGTGCATCCGGATGCCCGAGGACTGGGCATTGGCGGCAAAATCGTAGAAGCGATGATTGGACGTCTCGGTTCTATGACTTGCAATGTGGCTGTCGACAATACCGCAAGCATGGCGATCTGCTTCAAGCTCGGCATGAAGGCTGTCTCCATGCATCGCGGCCCCACGGGCAAGCCTACGGTGCGCTTCGAGAAAACAGCAGAGTTGGGAGCTCCGATCAAGGTGTGAATATTGAACAAAACGGCCGTCCAGTCTGCGTCGATGCGCAGCCTAGGCGGCCGTTAACGATATCTTTAATACCGTTCAATCCATTCTCGCAATTCACGAAAATCCGAAATAAGAATATCCGCGCCTTCGAGCTCGTTGCGCTTGCCATAGCTCGCATAGGCGCAGCCGATTGTTGACAAGCCGTTGCCCTTCCCCGCTTCCACATCGGAGGAACGATCTCCCACCATCCATGCCGACTGAACGCCATGATCGCTCAGCAGTCTGGCAACTAGGTCCACTTTGCTGGCTGTCCCGTATTCGCCTGCGCTGTACAAGCCTTCGAATAAAGGGGCAATTCCCTTATGCTCCGCTACACCCTTCACATAAGCCTCCAGCCCGTTGCTTGCGACGAACAGCTTGACATCCCGCTCCTTCAACCAAGCAAGCGTCTGCTCCACATTGGGATATAGCTCGCCCTCGCCCGCTTCGAGCCCTTCCAGCTCGTACTGGAGCATCAGTTCATCTGCGCGCCTTCTGGCCGCTTCAGAGCTATCGGGCATGATTTGACGCCATATATCTTCCAGCAGCATGCCGAGACAGCTAAGCAGCTTGTCTACGGGCGGCGTCTCCTTCATATACAGCTTCTCTTCGCGAAGCGTCTCGAACAGCCGTTTATGCACTTGCACGAGCAGCGTTTCCGTTTCGAATAACGTTCCATCCATATCAAATATAACCGCTTCCGGCTTTGTAAGCTGTTTCTCGTTCATTATATAGGTTCGCCTCCAGTAGTCCAGTTCCATTGCTGCCCTTATCATACTGGAGCGGCCAATACCATCGCAACCCGCTTACGGAGTTTTCGGCGTTTTCAACGCTAAGACGCTTGCAAGCTTCCATAGCGTATACGGTCCAATATAAGCTCCGCTTGCTAGAAAAACAGGGTTAATAAGCACCCGATGAACCTCCGTCATAAAGACGGTGTCCCTCGTTATCGTAGCCGCCACTGCCGTTGAGGCTATGACGAAAAAAAGGAAGAATGCAATAACCGCCAGTCCATCGCACAGCCGCCGCAAGCCGGCGTTTCTTCCGCTGATCCAGCCTAGCAGAAGCGCCCCGGCCGCGAGTCCGATTCCGCTCAATACCATCATCTATGATCACCTCTTCCTGACCAGCATCGTCGATATTTTTCAGAAATAAACGCTTACGCAAATAATGAACCTGCGTATTGTAAATTGGATTCGGATATGTCACACTGTTTGGGGGCAAGCGCTTAAGAAACGGACCTAAAGCCCTGCATGTAAGGAAAGGAAAGGACGTGACGGTAAGAGCATGATGATATGGCTGCTTCGTTCCATGACTGAGTTAAGCTCGCGCAAATGGATTTCCCGGATGACCGGAGGATTCGCCCAGTCAGCCGCCAGCCGCCATCTAATTGCAAGGTTTGCAGCTATGTATGGCATAAAGGTGGAGGAGGCCGAAAAGCCCCTCTCTGAATATAGAACGTTGAATGAATTTTTCACCCGCCGGCTTAAGCACGGCATGAGACAGATCGATGGCGGCGAAGACCAGGTGGCCAGTCCCGTAGATGCGCTGATCACCGGAGCCGGCCGCATTCAGGACGGGACGATCATGAATGTCAAGGGACAGGACTACACCGTAGAAGAATTGCTTAATCGTTCTCCGCGCGCCTCTTCCTATCTGGGCGGCTATTACATGGTCTTATATTTAAGCCCTACCGATTATCATCGCATCCATGTACCGGTAAGCGGAACGGTCGTAGAGCGGGAGCACATAGCCGGCAAGGTGTATCCGGTCAACGACTTCGGATTGCGCCATATGCGAAGAGTGTTAAGCCGCAACGAAAGGCTTATTACCTACATACGGAACGAGTTCTGGGAAACGGCGGTCGTCAAGGTCGGCGCTATGAACGTCAGCAGCATTAAGTACGTTGAGCCGCTGCAAGACGAGGTTAATAAAGGTGACGAGCTCGCCTACTTTTCCTTCGGCTCTACCGTCGTCCTGCTGATGGAGGATGACAGCTTCGCTCCGCGCGAGGATATCGAGGTCGGATTGAAAGTGAAGATGGGCGAACGTCTTGGACGTCTATTGCCGAAGCAACCGCTATAACTGAGAGTAGAAACAATAAAAAGACTTCTTATGATGACAGCCTAGGCGGCATCGTAAGAAGTCTTCGTTATTGTATGATTCAATATGGAATATAGGCTCAACGTATTTCCGATGGACTTCTGCCCGTATATTGCTTGAATTGGCGGCTGAAGAAAAATATATCTCGATAGCCAAGCGCATCGGCTACTTCGGTGACGTTCATGCCCGCGTGCATAAGCAGATGCTGCGCGCGTTCGATCCGGGTCCGAATCATATACGTCTGAACAGACATCCCGATCATTTCCTTGAATTTCATCGAAAAATATCGCGGCGAAAGCTGCGCCCGCATCGCCAGATCTTCTACGCGATGCGCGATGCTCGGATTTTGGCGAACGTAATTGGCGATCTCGTGGATAGCTTCCGTCAGTTGATTGCTCGCTTTCTTCTCCACCGGCGCCGCATTGTCCTCGCGCAGCAGATGAATGATCAGCTGCTTAAGCACAAGCTTCGCTTCTTCTTCCGCCGCATACGTTTGCACTAAAAATAATCGAACGTAACGCGATAACATATATTCGAAGTCCACTGTATCCGTAAGCACACGATGACGCTCTGGCACTGAATCGACAGCTTCATCCACTTTAAAATGAATATAAGTCAATACAAGAGGTTTCTGGGGATTATGTGTCGCGCTCGTGTGATCACCGGGCCGGAACAAGAAGCAGCTTCCCTTGCTTACTTCATAGATCGAACCGTTAATTTCTACTTCCCCTTCGCCGCTCCATACATAGAATAGATCGTAATTAGGTATCGGCTTCTCGCGTCTTGCCCAGCGCCATCCAGGCTCGCAGACGATCTTGGCAAAGGCAGGCTGCAAAACTAAAGAATCAGGCGATACGTGCAGCATATAAAAATCCTCCCCCGCCAGCGAAACAAACCGCTTTCCATCCCATCTCGAAGCAGCATTTGTCGCGCGGGCCCATAATAGGCAGCTAACGCTTACAGAGCAGCAACCGTTGTTGCTCGTCCAAACATATGTCGTCATCATACAACAGCGATAAAGTTTTGTGCAAGCCGTACAACAATGTGACTAGATTTCGCAAAAAATTTGCTATGAGAATGGTTTGCACCTTAGAAAAAATGTTATAATAGCACCCGACAAGAAGATTAGAGCTGTAACGCGTCACAGACCGGCAGTTCTAGCCAATAATAACTTATACGAATCATCTCGGAAGGATGGAATGAAGTCTAATGAACCCACTTGCACAGCAGTTAAATGAGACGTTGCAAACGGAAAATCCGAACGTCTACGCCATGTTATCGGCTTTAGGCAAAGCGATTTATTTTCCGAAGGAGGGCATCCTCAGCCAATCCGCTGAAGCAAAGACGAAGGCGAAGAAGTTCAACGCTACGATCGGAATTGCAACAGAGGGCGGTGTGCCTATGCATCTCAAAGTGATTCAAGAGACGCTGACCGCTTATAATCCGAAGGATCTTTACGAATATGCACCTCCTGGCGGCAAGCCGGAGCTTCGCTCTGCTTGGCGCACGAAGATGATTAAAGATAATCCGTCTCTTGAAGCCAAGGGCTTCGGGACGCCTGTAGTAACGAATGCATTGACGCACGGCCTTAGCATTGTTGCCGACCTGTTCGCCGATGCTGGAGATGCCGTAGTCATTCCAAATAAAAACTGGGAAAACTATGAGCTCACCTTCGGCGTACGCCGTGGCGCTGAGATCGTCGAATATCCTTTGTACAACAATGAAATGAAATTCAACAGCCAAGGTCTTCGCGAAGCGTTGCTCGCACAGAAGGACAAAGGCAAAGCGATCGTCGTGCTTAACTTCCCGAACAACCCAACAGGCTACACGCCAGGTCCTCAGGAAGGCGACGAAATCGTAGCTGCGATTCGCGATGCGGCGGAAGCGGGCATCAATGTTGTGGCTGTTACCGATGACGCTTATTTCGGACTGTTCTTCGAGGATTCCTTGCACGAGTCGCTTTTCTCCAAGCTTGCGGAACTGCACCCGCGCGTGCTTGCGATCAAGGTTGACGGGGCTACGAAAGAAGAGTATGTGTGGGGCTTCCGCGTAGGGTTCATCACCTACGCATCTTCATCGGCTGCTGCGCTCGCAGCGCTTGAGCAGAAGACGGTCGGCATTATTCGCGCTACGATTTCGAGCGGACCGCATCCGTCGCAGACGTTCGTGCTTCGCGCTCTGCAATCGCCGGAGTTCGAGCAGCAGCGGGCCGAGAAATACGATATTATGAAAGGCCGCGCCAATACCGTGAAGACCCTGCTCGACAGCGGCCGTTACGGCGATGTGCTGAGCTACTATCCGTTCAACTCCGGTTACTTCATGTGCCTCAAGCTGAGCGGTGTTACAGCTGAAGCTGTTCGCAACCGCCTGCTGAACGAATACGGCATCGGAACAATCGCGCTTGGCGAGACCGATCTGCGAGTCGCGTTCTCCTGTATCGAGGAAGAAAACTTGGAAGAGCTGTATGACACGATCTTCAAAGCGGTTCAAGAGTTGCTAGCGTAAGAAACAGCGAAGACACAAAAATGATTTCAATAAAAAGGACCTCCGCGTTCACTTTACAGTGAAATGCTGAGGTCCTTTTTGTATAATCGGCCCCAATCGCCTGTTAAGCGACTTTTGAGTGGAAAACATACAGTCAAAAATTAATCGTCATCTTCCTCTTTGCGCAGCTTCTTCTTAATACGGCTTGGCCTAATGGCAATATAAGCTAACATAGCTGCTGCTGTAGCAGCTACAGGCGCGTAATAGCCTTGAATGAGCAATGGCAATGCAAGAGGGAATGCCAGCAATACAGCGATGACGCTTAGAGCCATGCGATCTATCTTCGTATATTGGCCAATGCGCTGACTATCCGGCAGCGGGTACACATGCTTCCATACGGAATGACGATGAACCTGTCTAAGCCCTCCCAGTTGAACGGACAACACAAGCATGAACAAGGCATAAACAAGCGGCGCTCCCCATCCGGACAACGAAGCATCGTCGGCAATCCAATACGTTACGAGACCTCCGAGCAGCAGCAGTCGGATCAGAATGCCTCCCATCTCGGTTCGAAGCAGCGCGGCCAAATACAAATAAACAAATGTATGTCGTTTGGAATACGGAACTAGCCGAAGCGCCCAGGCGATGTATGAACGCCTAGCGATTGGTGACGGGAGCGTCGGAACGTCGATGAACATGCCAAAAAACGTATAATAACGCTTATGAGTTGTCCTCTCTTCCTCGATCATACGCTCCCAAGGAAAGCGGTGACTGCCCGGCAGCCGGTATGCGAAAGTGAAAAGCGCAACTACGAGCAGCGTGAAGACGACTGACTGCCAAGGAACGTATGTCAGCCACACATACAGAACGATTGCCGTGGCAAGCCAGCGTGCTATGCGAAGCAAACGCCGCATGCCCGGCCATGCAAGCTTACGCTCCTTCCAGCCTCCCCACAGATTAGCCGCGCGCAGTAACGCCGCCCCGCCTACAATGACTAGCCAGTGAGCCGGCGCAGCCCCTTGCCTATAGATCGGCACATACAATAGAAGCAAGGCGGCGCTGAATAATACCGTCATGATCGTCGAACGACGGTATGACGCCTTCAGGTAACTTCCCATTTCCCCTTCGCGAGGCATAAGAAAAACCGTATCTGCAGGCGCAAGCCATGTACGAAGCGGTGTCCAGCTAACCGCCAGCGTAAGCACGATCACTCCAACAGCCGTAATCGGAAAGTCCTGCGGCAAGTCCCTAATAAGCTTAAAATAACCTAATATGCCGGATATAACGAAGAGCGACAGGAAGGCGGGAAATCCACTCATCGACATATAGCGCAAATATGGCATTGTTTCCTTGCGGAAAGCTTGTGAGCGCTTCTTCCATAACGACTCTAGCGAGCTGCCTCTGCCTTCTGCACTCATGAATGGCCTCCGGTAACGAGCTTGTAGAACGCTTCTTCAAGCGTTCCGTTCCGCATATCAATGCCCGCTGTACGCCTTACATCCTCCATTGTCCCTTGTGCAGCGATATGTCCCTGATGCATTACGATGAACCGGTCGCAATACGTCTCCACCGTGGACAAAATATGCGAGCTCATCAGAATAGCCGCTCCGTTCCGCTTCACTTCCACCAATCGTTCCAACAGTGAGCGAATCGCGAGCGGATCAAGACCCAGGAAAGGCTCGTCTATAATGTATAGCGGCGGCTGAGCCAATAGAGCGTTCATAATCATGACCTTCTGGCGCATCCCTTTGGATAGATGGCTTGCGAACGCTTTTCGCTTAGGAAGCATTTGGAACTGATCGAGCAGCGCTTCTTGCCTCGCAGCAAAGTCCTTCTCCTTTACATCGTAGGCCATGCCCGTCATATGAAGATGCTCCTCAACCGTCAGCTCGGGAAACAATTCAGGCGCTTCCGGCACATAGGCGAAGGCCGATCGATATACTTCCGGCTGCTCCGCCAGCGTCGTGCCCGCAACCTTCACTTCTCCCTGGTGCGGCTTCATAAGCCCAAGAATATGCTTGATCGTCGTGCTCTTGCCTGCTCCGTTAAGCCCGATCAGCCCGACCATTTCACCTGCTTTTACTTCAAAATCAAGACCGTGCAGCACCGGCCTGCGCGGACTATATCCGCCAATCAGCTGCTTCACCTGCAATATCGTGTCCACTCTCTTCACCTTCACTATTACATATTGGCATCATGACTATCTTCTATATCAGCATACCGAATTATGGGCGCAATATCAAAAAAAGCCGTCCCTTGCTCGCGTAAGCGGGCAAGGGACGGCTTTAATCCCTAATTGGTTCTATTTAATTTCGATCGTTTCTACGATAGCGTTCTTGCCCGTAACTTTTACCGATTGTCCTTGTTTAAGAAGCGAAGCATTGCCTACAATTTTAACGTTAGGGGAAACCGCGTAGATCAGAACGTTAGTCTCTGAATCTTCCTCTTGCGTTACCGTAATCGCGGACAGCTTGGCCGACGAATCGAACGTTAGCGATTGTACTTTGCCAGTCTCCGAGAAGCTAACCACTTCCGGCTCTTCTTCCGTTACTTCGATGAACACTACTTTGCTTTGGTACGTGCGAACGAGTACTTCGTCGCCTGCGCGAAGCGCGCTTACGGCAGCTTTCTTGTCATCGCGGAAAATAAAGACGTTAGGATCAAGCGTAAGTACAACTTCGGTTTTATCAGCCTTCACGACTGTAATTTTGCCGCCGCTTGCAGCAGCCTTCAATGTGCCTGTAATCGACGTAGCGTCTTGATCCGGCATTTCCTCGTCCGTGCGGTCAAGGAGCACTGCAATCTCGGCGCGGGTAATCGGTTGGTTCGGACGGAATGTCTTGTTGCCATTACGGTCTTCATAACCTGTAATAATTTTTTTCTCAAGAGCCAACGCTACGTAACCGACAGAACCGGCTGGAATTTGATTTGCGTCCTTGAAATCAAGCTTCGTATTGTTAAGAGCTTTCGCTTCATCTTCCAGTTTAAGAGCTTTAATAAGCAAGATCGTCGACCATAATCTTGTCGCTTGCTGCTCCGGTTTCACCTCTGTCTCGTTTTCAAAGAACAGATCGTTTTCTAGAGCAACCGAAACGTATCCTACCGCCCATGGATATTTTTTCTTGATTTTATCCGCGTCTTTGAATTGAAGCTCCGTGCTCATCTCTTCCGCCGACTCGGCTTGATCTCTTAATCCCATCAAGCGAACCGCAGCGCTGATCGCTTCGATGCGAGTAATTTTGTTCGAGGGCTTGAATGTACCATCATCGTAACCTGTGAAAATACCTTTGGACGCCAGACGCATAATATATTCGGTTGCCCATTTCAAGTCGTCTTCGTCTTTGAATTTCCAAACTACTTTATATTTATCGTCGTCCTTATCGTCATTCTTATCGTTATGCCGGCTGTCTTCGTTCTGATTATTTCGGTCATCATCACGACCTCCGCCGTTTCCTCTGCCATTGTCGGCAAAAGCTGCTGTCGCACCGCCTGTAAGCATCATTAGTGCCAGTGAGGTAATTGCTGTCTTCTTCCACATACTTTGTTTAGTCAAGAAAGCCACTCTCCCTATGATCGATTACGGATTTTTCCGCTTTTTACCTTCGCCCATAACGTTCGGGGGAGGGTGTCCGATTTAGGAGGGTGGCTTGCAAATAAAAAAATTATTTGTCGTTTTTGTCGGCTTCACGCTTCGCTTTTAACCATTTCGGAGCGCCTTTGTTTTTCCCATCACGCTTGCGTTCTTCCTTCGCTTTCGCCTTCACAATCGGCTTAGGGGCCGCTTTGGCTGCGGGCTTCAATGTGCTGGATTCCTGCCCGCTGCCGATAGCCGGCGGCTTCGGAAATTGCGGCTTTCGCGGCTTCTCGACTGCCTCTGCTGTGCGAACCGGCTTATCTTCAGACACCGCTTTCCGGTTAGCGGAGGCGAACGGCTTCGTCGCTTCGCGAAGCTGCTCATTCGTGAGCAGCTTGCCTCTGAACATGACACGCTCTTCTAGTGTAATGCCTAGCTGCTTACGGAATTTCTCCATAATGAACAGCTCCTGCGGCGTCACTATCGTTACGACGGTACCGGGGCGGCCCATACGTCCCGTCCTTCCAGCACGGTGAACGTAATGATCGGCGTCAATCGCCGGATCGAGCTGAATAACGAGCGGCAGTCCCTCGATATCCAGACCGCGCGCCGCGACATCAGTAGCAAGCAGAATCTGGCAGCGTCCCTCACGGAAACGCGCCAGCGTTGCCGCGCGGCGCTGCTTATCGGCGTCGCCGTAGATGGCCTCAACAGTGAAGCCCTCGTAAGCAAGCTTCGCTTCCCAATTCGAAATATTGTCCGTATCGTTCAAGAACAACAGCGCGGAGGACGGATTCAACAAACGAACGAGGCGGCGTGCCGTATCCGTCTTGTCCCTTTTGTCGCTAAGCATGTAGTAGTTCTCGATCGTCTCCGACACCCTATGCTCCGGCGTAATCTGAATGCGGGCGGGATCCTTCATCCAACGGCCTTCGAATCTAGCCATCACATCGGGATACGTCGCAGAGAAGAACGTAATCTGACGCTCCTTGCCTGTCGCATGCAGAATCGCCTCTACCTCCGAGGTCGATCCGAGATGGAACACTTGGTCTGCTTCGTCAACAACGACGTACCTGACGTCATGCAGCTTCAGCTTGCGCAGCTTCAGCAGCTCATGAATACGTCCCGGCGTACCGATAACAAGCTGCGGATGCAGCTTCAACTTCTCGACCTGCCGCTTCAACGCCGCGCCTCCGATCAATTGCTGCACACGAAGGCCTAGCGGCTCCGCGTACGACTCGGCTACTCTTACGATTTGCATGGCGAGCTCCTGCGTCGGCGATAGAATGATCGCTTGAATCGCATTAGAGCCTGCGTTCAACCCTTGCAGCAGCGGAAGCAAATAAGCAAGCGTCTTGCCCGTTCCCGTCTGCGATCTTGCCGAGACGTCGCGTCCTGCAAGCAGGAGCGGAATCGTCTCCGCTTGAATGCCCGTCGGCTCCGTAATGCTATTCTCCTCCAGCTTAAGACTCAGCGTCTCGTTAATGCCTAGTTCAATCCAATTTTGCTTGCTCATACGCTTCGTTATTCCTCTCTCGTGCTAACCTTATTTTCGATTGAAAAGTCCGCCTACAAGCCTGTCCGCAAGCCGCGGAAACAGACCGTAGAACCATATGCCGACCGATGCTGCCCTAGGAAGATCCAGCTCCTCCTTGCCGCGCTCCATGACGCGAACGATCATTTTCGCTACATAAGCCGGCTTCATCATGAACCAACCGACATTTTTCACATAGCTGCCCGTCGGATCGGCCACTGCGAAGAACTCCGTATCGATCGGCCCTGGATTGACCGAGGATACTTTAATGCCCTGCGGCTTAAGCTCCATCCGAAGCGAATTGGTGAATCCGAGCACTGCATGCTTCGTAGCCGAATAACCGGTCGACTTCGACGAACCGATCTTGCCCGCCATCGAGGCGACATTCACGATATGACCGCTGCCCTGCTTAAGCATGTGCGGAAGCACCGCTTTCGTACATCTCACGATGCCCATATAGTTTGTATCCATCATTTCCGCGAAGCTTTCCACCGATGCATCGGCAAATAATTCGAACTTCCCGAAGCCCGCATTGTTAAGCAAAATGTCGATCTTGCCATATTTGCGTATGGCTTCATCTACTGCTTGCTGCACAGACGCCTCGTCGGTCACATCCATGCGAAGGATCGAATGCGTCCCATGGATCGTCTTCGATAATTGTTCCAACTTGGCATAATTACGTCCCGTCAGCACCGGTATCGCGCCGCGCTCTGCAAGCAGAGCCGCGGTCAATGCGCCGATGCCGCTCGACGCTCCCGTTATGAATACGATCTTTCCGCGTATCATCCAATATCACCCATTCTTACACGCTAACGGCCTGACTGCTTTAGCGGCATTAACTAACTGATCTATTCTTCTAGTCCAAGTTTACTTGATCGGTATCCAAGACGCAAAAAAAGCTCCCGAAGGAGCCATTTCTGTGCTAAGATGCGATTAAAACTTGAATGTCCAGTTCTCCGATCCCTTCCATAATGAGAGGAATCGTCAGCGCTTGTTTTGCGGAAAATCCGGCCGAATTGGCCGATTGAATAACTTTCGGCGGTGTAATGTCCACTCTCACACCTTGGTTAAACAGCATCGTACTGGCATTTCCGCTAATCATGTTGCCCAGCTCAGAAATAGCACTCCGAACGATCTCATCAATCTCGGAGATTACGAATCCGCCCATCATGGCGGAGACGATCTTAAGCGCGACCTGTTCACTAAGTCCGAATACAATGTCACCGTTCATTTGTCCGTTGAGACCAATCTGAATCCAAATGTGATTCTCAACAAACTTAATATCCTTGAGGCCAAGCTGACCGGTAGCAGGACGAATCTGGATAACCTGCTCGATCACGATTTTTGCAGATTCAAGAAACGGGTTTATATATTCTGCCTTCATAGAAAGGTTACGCTCCTTCTCGACAAAATTCGCGGTTTGTCTTATTTAATTACCATTATACTTAAAAAACTAGGACAAGTATACTATAAACAAAGCAGTTGCGTCTTTAGTCCTATAAATTACATAATAATGTCGGATTACATAAATTTTCTTAGGAGGCTCCTTATGCCGAACGTATGGGCACATCTTATTTTTGGACAGCTCGTGCTTGAAAAAATGAAGGAATCCAAGCTAATTGCTGCGGATGACGATAAGGCTATTTTTAATATGGGCTGCCAAGGCCCAGACTTCCTATTCTATCATCGGTTCCTGCCCTGGCAGAAAAGCATCGCGATGAATCGTATGGCAACCGCCATGCACAATGAGCATTGCGGACCTGTATTAATAGAGCTGCTAGATTCGGTTAACGGACGCAAAGCCTGTCCAGGCAAAGCAGATCGAGCAGTTTTGTACGCGCTTGGCTTCGTTCTGCACCATGTGCTGGACCGCAATATGCATCCTTTCGTATTCAGCAAATCGGGATTTCGCAAGTGGGATCATCAGCGCTACGAGATTATGATGGATACTGTCATTGCGCGAAAGCTATGGGGAATTGAGACGTGGAACACGCCGGTTTGGCGCTATATCGATACGAATGGCCGCTTCCCCGAGCCGATTGTCGATGCGTTCGAAACGATTGCGGGAAGGTTCTATCCGGAATTTGCTCACTCCATTAGCCGAAAAGATTGGCATGATGCGAATCTCGATTTCACGAACGCACAGCGATTATTCCATGACCCGAGCGGCGTTCGCAGAGCGCTTACCTTCGGAGCAATCGAACCGTTCGTATTCCGCAAAGGACCTACGCCCTATGACGTTATGAATGAACAGGATCTGCCATGGATCGATCCGACCGATAAAGAGGTCTACCATCGCGATAATGGTTGGACATTATGGGAGCGCGCAATTGACGACGCTATGGACGTTATGAGCGCCGTCCTCATATGGCTCAGAGCCCATGAAGCGCCTCAGCCAACGAAGGAAGACCGGATAGAAGTTCGTCAGCTTCGTGAGATAGCTATTGAGAAAATCGGAAATTTCTCTTATGAGACGGGGCTTCCATGTGATATTGGCGTACGAATTCGCTATGCGGAGACGGTGTGGCCGGATCAGCCTGGTATTACCGAAGCCGCTATCTAGCAACAGAGCCGAGATCACGCAACGTCGCTTTGCGCCCTCTCGGCTCCTTATTTATTACCACATCAGGGTGTTTAATCACTTTATAGCGGATAAGCGAAAAGAGATTATTCTGATTGGCGATAAAAACCATCCGCTTAAACGCGGTCGCACATCTCGAAGTACTCCGATAGGAGTTTTTCTCACTACACAGCCTTGTCCGCACTATTCCTGCGGAAGCGAACCCGGATGAGCCGCAGCTTCTCGTACAACGTATCCACAGGCTTGCCTAATTCCGAAGCATCGCTTGACCCGTATACCTGCTGAAGCACCGGCTTTAAATAACGATCGCCTACGCTTGAGAGCGCATGCCAGACAAGCTGCTGCTCCTCCTCCGGCATCTCTGACAGCTCGCGTGTAATGAGCGGCTCAAGGTCATAGCCCTCCTGCTCCAATTGTTCGATCCGGTCCATCAACTCACGCCTTGTCAGCTCCAGCTTCTCCTCGAGCTGCTCCAGTGTTCCACCTTGCTGATTAGCTAGCAATATTTGCTTCTTCGCGATATGTCGATCCATCTGCGTCTTGTACTTCGTCTCCTTCTGCTTGAATAGCCAGCCCGTATAAGCTGAAGTATCCAGCTTCTCGGCTACCCATTGCAGCGGGAATGCCGTCTCGCGCGCGAAGCGGCTTGTCACTTCCACTATCTCTTCTCCGTAAGCGGCAAGCTTAGCATTCCCCCAGCCTGGAATTTGCGCCAGTTCTTCAGCGGTATGAGGGACGAAGGCGCTAATCATCCATAACATTCGATTCGTCGATACGAGATAGGCCGATTTTTTCTCCGAAGCAGCCTTTGTTCTGCGCCATTCGCGCAACGACTGGAACAACTCTTGATTGGCATGCAGCTCGCCGTAGCATTGCAGCATCGTAACGAAACTTCCGGCCGTTGTGCGGCGCTCTTCCAGCATGCCGTCAATAATCGGCGTGTAGCCCTCGCCCAGCTTCCTCGCGATGCCAAGGCGGAAAGCGATCATCATCTCTTCCCATGACGTTCCTTCGAACCAGGTGTCCGGATTTCCCTCGGCCTGCTCGCCTTCCATCCACAATACAGCCCAGACGCCTTGCCGCTCACAGATTGAAAGTTGCGAGCTGATGACGCCTTGATCGGCGTCCGTTTTCTCGAGCGTGTTCAAAAATACGATTTGCATACCTGCTACACTCCCTATTCGAATATAATGATAGATAACGAATCGCAGATCGGCGGAGAAACCCCCGGACAAAACAAAAAGCACCTCCCCTGCCTAAGCAGAAGAGGTGCTCCCTCACGATCAAATGATTCGATTGCTTACAGACTACCATATGGAATGGTTTATGACAAGCGTTTTGTTAGTGTATACTTATCCGTAATGCCGCTGCAATTTCTAAGAAGGTTTTGCAGCTTACTAATGCGAGTGGAGGCTATACCCCATGTTACTGCCTGATTATGATTTTATGTCCGATACGACCGAGGATACCTCGACTAGGTTCGTCACATTCATTACGCCGAGCTTGAAGCGCTTCGATCTTGCGATAACGGCAACTCACCGCTTCTACGGCAAGAAGCTGATTACCGAGCTGCAATCCGGCAAGACCGCGATCATTGGCCCGGATGATCTTGAAGAGGATGGCTATTTGGAATTTACGTTCAAGCTGACCGAGGAAGAAGCTTCCGAGCTTGCGCAATTTTTGTATTTTGTAGTCGGAACGGTGAATTTTACCGATTGATCAGGGAACACTGAAATGGTAGCAAATAACCATTTCGGAGGCGACTCTATATGACTCGTTACAAGGACGAAGATCGTCAAGCGTACACGGACGTATCAACTGTGGAATCGCAGCGCAACGACCTGATTCCGGAGGAATTTCCGGAAGGGCCGTACGGAACGGAGCTGCTGGTGGAATCTCCTGGCAAAAGCAAGCCGTGGCGAATCGACCAAAGCGCCTCCAAGCGCTTCGACTACGAGAATCGGTCGCTGCATGAAGATCTTGACCGAGACTATCCCGGCGACGAAGGATATACCTCATCCGTGCCTGAAGTGCTCGACGAACCCTAAACAACAAAGCCCTTGCTTTCTCCTTACCGCCCAATCGGGCGGCAGTGGAAGCAAGGGCTTTTTTTACCACATAGGAAAGGTTAAATTCGCTAAAGCGTTAAAGCGAGTCGAACTTTCCTATTGGCGAATAAACCAACCTTTAAACGCGTTCGCTCATCTTCAAAAGACCTCGATTGAGGCTTATCTCATCAGCAAGCTGGCGCGAATTAGTATACTTTCTTCAGGAAGGCAAGCGTCGCTTGCAATGCATCTGATAGATAACTTGTCGCGCCGCTATAAGGATGCAGAACGCCGAATGTATGGTCAGCGCCTTCTATGGAAACGAAGGTCTGATCCGGCGCCGCTTCGCGCAGCTTTTGATTAACCGCCAGCAGCCGCTCGCCGTCGCTGCTGCCCTGAACGACTAATACCGGTTGCTCAAGCAATCTGAATTTTTCAATGACATCGAACCGTTCTTGATTCGCTAGCGCGTCCTCGGCTACAAGGCGCTGCACGAGCGTAATATTAGGATCGTCCAAGGAGGCAACCGGCGAAGCGCCGCCATTCCACACGACTACTGCTTGTATGCTGTCCGGCTGCTCACCCGCAAGCAGAAGACTGCTGCCTCCTGCCCGGCTATGCCCGATAACGGCGATTCGACGCGAATCGTATTGCTCTCTTAACGGAAGCAGCCCTTGACGGACGTACTGCACGATCGTATCCAGATCGCCAAGCTCCTGCGTAATGGTGCTCGCTTGCGCGACGCTTTGGTCATCCAGCCCTGATTCCTTAGCTGCGATTCTTGCAAAATCAAAGCTAACCGCATAGAATCCTCTCTCTGCCAAGCTATCCGTCACCTCAGGCCAGAACGCCCAATCTTGGAAACCTCGAAAGCCGTGCGCGATAATGACGACCGGCTTCGCCGTTCCCTCTTCTGTCGCTTTCACTCTGCCTTTTAGTACAAGCTTCTCCGATACCGGAATTTCAAATGCATGCGAAATAATCGTTCTCTCCGACATGTTCAACACTCCTTTTCATTATTGGATTGAAAAAAAAAAGGAGGCAATCCTTCTCAAGAAGGACACCTCCGTTTTAACGGTCGTTGGCTAAAAGTTATTATTCATATATAACGCATTGAAATACTTGGATATAAACCTATAATAGCAATCGTCTCCATTTAAGTCAACCATCAATTTATATAAAATGCCCCATCTGCAGAACGCTATTTTCAAGCATTCTTCTGATGGGGCATCTTTCACTTTGTTTCGATCAATTAGCTTATCAAAGCGATCAAGCTTTTAAATTCCAGCTCATCGAATTTGCGAAGCACGATTTCGCGCTCGTAAGCCCAGCTGCAAGCTTCAAGCTCAGCCGAGACTGGCGCGTCGCAGCGAATCGTTGCAAGATCGCGGGACAGATGCAGCATGTCCAGATCCGCTTCGATCTTGGCCCGAATCGTCTTCGTTACCGCCTCGAGGTTGGCAAGCAGTCCGTCGATAGAGCCATGCTCCTGGATAAGCTTATGCGCCGTCTTCTCTCCGATGCCTTTGACGCCCGGATAGTTGTCGCTCGTATCGCCCATTAACCCTTTAATGTCAATGATTTGGGCTGGCGTAAGCTGCCGCTCCTCCATGAGGCTCGCAGGCGTATACACCATGTAGTTCCCAATGCCCTTCTTCATAATTGCAATCGATACCGTTTCGTCGACAAGCTGCAGCATATCATGGTCGCCTGTTACGACTACAACCTCTGCTTGATCCTTAAACGCACGTGCTAACGTACCGATGCAATCGTCGGCTTCGAAACCTTCGATACCGATGTTCGGCACGTTGAAGCTGGCGACGACCTCTTTCACCAAATCGAACTGCGGAACCAAATCCTCTGGCGCGCTTGGCCGATTAGACTTATAGCCGTCGTATTGCTCCGTACGAAACGTCGTACTTCCCATATCCCAACAGCAAATCACATGCGTGGGCTCGAACGTTTTCACCGCGTCCATGAAATAACGGACAAAACCATGAACAGCATTAACCGGCACACCTGAACTCGTCCGGCGAATACTGCTGCTGCTTCCGAACGATGTTGCGAAATAAGCTCTGAACAAAATAGCCATTCCATCCACGAGCAACAATTTTTGATTAGCCATTGCTATAATCACTCTCCTTCTAAATAAACGATGCCTTATAAACTATTTATTCCCCGCGAATGAACCTTCCAATCCGCTTAGCGGCTTCTATTAATCTATCATTTTCTTCGACAAGCGCGATACGCACATACCCTTCCCCTTCTGATCCAAAAGCTTCGCCCGGTACAACTACGACACCGGTCCGCTTCAGCATTTCCTGGGAAATCGTCCGCGACGTCCACGGCTCGTTCAGCGACCACTTCATTGGCGGCAATTGCGCCCATACGAACATCGTCGCCTTCGGTGCTGGCACCTGCCAGCCCTCTTCATTCAATGCGTCGATAAACAGATTTCTTCTCTGCTCGTATCGTTTGCCCGCCTTAGGAGCTTCATCAGCAGCGTCCATCGCTTCCCGCAGCGCCGCAATGCCCGCTTCTTGAATCGGATCAAACACGCCGTAATCGATATTCGCTTTCAACTCACGAAGCGCACCAACTGCTTCGCGATTGCCGGCCAAATAACCGATCCGGCAGCCCGCCATATTAAAGCTCTTCGACAAGGAATGGAATTCGACCGCTTGTTCAAGCGCTCCTGGCACTTGCAGGATGCTTGGCGGCTCACAGCCGTCAAAGCCCATCTCCGAGTAGGCCAAATCATGTACGACCAATACGTCATGTTTGCGCGCCTTCTCGATTAACCGCTCGAAGAAACCAAGGTCCGCGACAGCCGAGATCGGATTATTCGGATAGTTAAGCAAAATAAATGTTGCATTGTCCCACTGCTCATCGGCAATCCCATCAAGGTCTGGCATATACCCGTTCTCTTCTCGCAGCGGCATGAGCACCGCTTCAACACCGGCAAGCGCAAGTGAAGCCGTATAGATCGGATACCCGGGATTTGGCAGCAGCGCTGTATCACCAGGATCGCATAAGGCCATCGCCAAATGCGCCAAACCATCCTGCGAACCAAGCAGCGTTACAATTTCATGTGCCGGATCAAGCTCGACACCGAATCGGTGCTTCATCCACTCCGCCGCATGCGTCTTGAAGGGCAACCCGCTTCGCGTTGCCGGATATGCGTACATATCGGAGCGCAGCGCAGCTTCGCTCAGCACTTGCCTGACAGCTGGCGTTGGCGGTTTGTCGGGGCTGCCGATGCCTAGATCGATGATGTCCTGCCCACTTGCGGCGGCTGCCATCTTCCACGCCGCCACCTCTGCGAAGATCGACGATCCAAGCAGCGACAGCCGCTCCGACCTCCACTTCCGTTTGTCGTTGCTCATGGCCTAGATCACCCGTTCCTCTTCCATACTTGCTCGTACTGCTCTTCCTTATAACCAACCGTAACGGTTGTTCCATCCGTTACGATCGGCCGTTTAATAAGCATACCGTGCTGAGCAAGAAGCTCATATTTCTCGTCTTCGGACATGGCAGCCAGCTTGTCCTTCAAACCGAGTTCCTTGTATACTTCTCCGGATGTATTAAAAAATTTCTTCAATTCCAGTCCGCTAAGACGGACAAGCTCTTTCAATTGTTGAGCGCTCGGCGTTTCCTCGACGATATGCTGCGACTTCACTTCATTGCCCTTCGCTTGCAGCGACTTAAATGCCGCCTTGCACGTGCTGCACTTCGGATATTGAATAATAGTTAGTTCGTTCTGCTTCGTCATCGCTGACTCCTCCTATTCGCTGACGCCATTCTCATGCGGCGCAGCTTCTCTATATCAATCAAGCAGCAACTAGCCGCCAAGCCCCTTCAACGTCTGTTCTAGTCGTACAAGCTCCGGCGGCAGCTCTGCATGCCACTCCATCCGTTGTCCCGTCAGCGGATGGGTTAAGCCCAGCGTTTCCGCATGAAGCGCCTGACGGCCTGCCGCTTCTTCCCAAGCGGCAACGGCGTTATCCTTAGGACCATACATCTTGTCTCCTATAAGCGGACAGCCGATATGCTTCATATGGACGCGAATCTGATGCGTTCTGCCCGTCTCCAGCTTCAGCTTCACCGCAGCGGCGTCATCCCGAAAGCTCTCCGCCGTCTCATAGTGCGTTACGGATGCATAACCGTTCGGCGTCACGATACGCAGATGCGGTTCAAGCGGATCGCGGTCGATCGGCGCGTCAACCGTACCCGTAAGCGGCTGTGGACAACCGTAGACATAAGCGCGATACAGCTTCATCACTGTGCCTGCTTGCAACTGCTCCGATAACTGCTGATGGACATACGAAGTCTTCGCAATGGCTACAAGACCAGAGGTGTCCTCATCCAACCGGTGAACAGGTCTGAACCTGACGCGTTCGCCCTTCTCGAGCCAATGGTAGACCACGCCGTTCGCCAGTGTTCCCGTATAGTGGCCATGCGTCGGATGAACGACCACGCCAGCAGGTTTGTTGACGATCAACAAGTCCTCGTCCTCGAACACAATCTGGAGCTGCATCGGCTCTGGTAAAATATCATCCGATTGCTCGCGCAGCATACGGACGCGAATAACGTCGCCTTCAGACACGGTCGCCGTCGTATAGACCCGCTGCTCATTCACGGTAAGCCCATGCTCGGTCAGCTTCACCTGTGACAGCAGCTTGCGGGATACGCCAAGCTTGCGCTCCAGCACGGTGCGTACCTGCTTCCCGTCATCGCTCCGCTCGACTTTTACGATGAGCGGCTTATAATAGAGCTCCTCGGATTGCATTTGCATCATTGCTTATCCGAATCCTTGCTCTTGCTCGTACGGAACACTTCCGCACTCCGTTCATATTCCATATCGGGAAGACCAAGTCTCGCATTCGCAACCCGCGCAGCAGCGAAGAAGAAGTCCGACAACCGGTTCAAATAAGTCTGTACATCCTCGCTGACTGGATGCGAAGCTGCCAGCGCAAGCGTCACCACGCGCCGTTCTGCTCTGCGGCATACCGTTCTGCACACATGCAGGCTAGCTGAAAGCGCGCTTCCCCCAGGCAAAATAAACTTAAGCAGCTCAGGCGCTTCCTCCGTATATTCATCGATCCATTCCTCCAGCCGCAAAGCTGGACCCGCATCCAGCTTTAGCGGCGCGCCTTCCCTCGCATAGGCAAGATCGGCCCCGCAATCGAACAGCTCATGCTGAATAACCGTCAATCGCTGGGCCAGTTCTGCCAGCGCCTCATGCTTTGCCGCTTCCGCAGCGGCAACGCCTACGAAGCTGTTCAGCTCGTCAATCGTACCGTATGCTTCAACCCGCGCGTCGTCCTTGCGGACTCGTCCCCCGATTAAGGATGTCTGGCCTTTATCGCCAGTTCTCGTGTACAGCTTCATATTATCGCACCCTCTCAAGCCTCTCAATCTTCTGTTCCCACTATACCATAAATGAGCACCCTCGAGGCGCCTAGGCAGTATGTTCCTGTTGCCCCAAACGAACTCTATAATCGCTAGTTCCTTCCGCACTCAAATGAACATTTAGAACAAACGAAAGCAGCAGGCCGGATGTTACCCCTTCCTACTGCTTCTGCTTCTCGTACAATCAACATCCTAATCTTAACGTTGTTGGTTCAATTTAAAGACGAACTGCCCGATCCGATCAAGCGCCTCGGTCAAGTTTGTTACCGAGGTTGCATAGGAGCAGCGAAGATGACCTTCGCCGCCAAGACCGAATACATCGCCAGGCACGGCCGCAACGCCCGCTTCCTCCAGCAGGCGCTGAGCGAATTCTTCGCTCGTTAAGCCTGTCGATACAATCGACGGAAACGCGTAGAACGCGCCTTGTGGCTCATGGCAGTCGAGGCCGATATCGCGGAAGCCTTTGACGACAAGTCTGCGGCGCTGGTTATACGCCTCGACCATCCGGTCCTTCTCCTCCAGCCCGTGCTGCAGCGCTTCAAGCGCAGCGTACTGCGCCATAATCGGAGCGCACATAACCGTGTATTGATGAATTTTCAGCATCGCGGACAAAATATCGGAGTGTCCGCAAGCGTAACCCATCCGCCAACCGGTCATCGCGAACGCTTTGGAGAAGCCGCTGACAAGAATCGTCCGATCCTTCATGCCCGGCATCGCGGCGAAGCTTACGTGCTTCTCTCCGTAAGTCAGCTCGGCATAGATTTCATCGGAAATAACGATCAGATCTTTTTCCTCGACGAGCTTCGCAATCGGCAGCCAATCCTCATAGGTCATAATGCCGCCGGTCGGGTTGCTTGGATAACAGAGTATAAGTACTTTGGAGCGCGGCGTCAGTGCCGCACGAAGTGTCTCCGCCTTCAGCTTGAATTGATCCTCCGCGAACGTCTCAACGCCTACGGCCACACCGCCGCTAAGCGTCGTAATCGGAGAGTATGATATATAACAAGGCTCTGGAATCAATATTTCGTCGCCTGGCGAGATCAAAGCGCGCAACGCAAGATCTATCGCCTCGCTGCCGCCAACGGTAACGAGTATTTCATTCGCTGGATTGTATTCCACTGCGAATTGATCATTCAAGTATTGACCGATCGCTTCGCGAAGCTCCGGCATACCGGCATTGGACGTATATTGCGTCTTGCCGATCTCCAGGGCATATACAGCTGCCTCGCGGACATGCCAAGGCGTTACAAAATCGGGCTCGCCAACCCCGAGCGTGATGACATCCTTGCGCGTGCTGACTAAATCAAAAAACCGACGGATACCCGACGGTTTAATGTCTCTCACGTGAGGAGACAAATAATCAGCCATCGTATGACGCTGCACGGGGGTGGATGTTAACTTTTCTTCTCCTTTTATCATTACCATCACCCTTTGTTATGTTACGGCGAAACCATCAACCGATGGTCACCTTCGTGCTCCTCGAAGATAATGCCGTCCTGTTTATATTTTTTCAAAATAAAAAATGTTTTGGTCGATAGCACCGCATCAATCGGCGATAATTTATTGGATACAAAAGAGGCGACCTCTTTCAAATTTTTGCCCTCTACCTCAACGCACAGATCATAAGCACCGCTCATGAGGTATACGGATTTCACTTCCGGGTACAGGTATATCCGCTCCGCTATGCCTTCGAATCCACGACCGCGTTCTGGCGTAATCTGAACCTCGATGAGCGCCGTCACTTTCTCGTCATCCACTTTGCTCCAGTTCACGACTGTCGCATACTTCACGATCACATGCTCTTTCTCGAGAAACGCGATCGCTTCCTTCACGTCCTCTACCGGCGCGGCCAGCATGGTGGCGATCAATTCCGCATCTCTGCGCGCATCTTCCTTAAGCAACTCAAGCACTTTCAACTGTAGTTCGTTCATTCGTTAACTCCTTCCAGCACGCGTGCGATTATAAAGAACATTTTACAACGAATTTATTGTTCCTGCAAAAGAAAAAACGAAAGACCCCGAAGGGTCTTTGCAAAATGCGACATATAACCGCCGTATTATTGATAATGCGATGGCTGAAATTGGGTTTGCTGATGGCTTTGATGAATCGACGGCGTGTACATCGATTGCGACGTTTGACCGCTCAATTTCTGTTGCAGGAACTGCTGCGTCTTCTGCTTCGTCTGTTGATATTCCTTCATTTGCTTATCCAGCTCTTGGCGCAGCGCCGGCGATGCCGTATTGTACATATTCGCCTGCTGCATCGCTTGGAACACCTGACCCTGCATCGTAAGCGTGCTGTTCAGCAGCTTCGTGAACAGCTCCCGAATGTCTGGGCAAGACGCTTCTGTTGCAGCCGTCGCATATTCGCGCACGACCCGCTTCAAATCGGACAATACCGTATATGCCATGTCTTCGTCTGACAGAAACGGTTGATTTTGCTGCTGATACATAGATGAGCCCTCCTAAGAAATTTCTTTATCGTCTCGATTAAACAATTATTGTTGAGGCTGGGTCGGCGCCAATTGCTGATGATGCGAGATCGCATGCAGAAGCGATTCGTAATGATTTTGATGGGTCTGAACCAGCTGTGAGCATAGGCTGCGCAGCGCTGGAGTCGTTGCCATCGTAGCGACTTGGGCATTTTGCTTAATAAGCAAATCCTCGTTGGACATCGAATCGGCAATGTATTCAAGTTCTTTGGCCGTCATTGGTTGTAGCATGTTCCCACTCCTTCATGTTGGCATAACCTTAGTTCCTATCGTATTATGAGCAACAGCTGCTTTCTTTATGTACCCTCTCCAAGGTCAAATTTGCCGGAATGATTCAATTCAAATTTCACATCGATCTTTAGCTGACTTTGCCGCGGAATCCAGTCACCGGCAGCCATCGTCTGCTTCCATTCGGCATTATGATAACGGTACATATGGTGCTCGAGCTGATAAATATCCATCCCTTTTTCCAATCCGAAAACATACGTATGCTCTAAATCTTCCTTGATGGACGTCTCGATTGAGCTTACGATTTCCTCTTTGCTGATCGGCTGATCCTGCTCGACGACGCTGCCATGCAAGCGAACCGACAGCTTAAAATCAGGCCCGCTGCCACCTTTCGCAGCCGTCAGTTTATAATCCGTGCCTCGAATAGCAATAGTTGCCTTGCCCACTGCACCCTTGGCTTCCACCATAAACACATTGAATTTCGGATCAAGCCAGCGAAGACCGGCTGCTTCTTTCTCGGGAAGAAAACCGATATACTTGCTTCTTTTCAAAACGAAAACGCCTTTAATTTCTTGCACCTGCAGCGCTTGCTTCCCCTTCAGCCAATCCGAGCCGTTAATGCCGATTACCGGGAATGCCGTCGTCATGCCAGGCTCCTTCAACATCTGTACGGCGAGCTGCATCGCGAATGGTCTGATGAAGCTGCGCTGATCCTCTTGAACGCTGGGCAAATATAGAATGGTATTCAAGGGAGATTGTTCGAACAACGCTTCCGTCGTAAACAATTCAACGATGTCCGATTTCGTGCCGAATACGAGCGATGTATATCTAGATGCCCGCTGCCTGTTTAATCCGTCCATAATGTTTTCAAGCTCGCTCATCGCGTTCTCGTGGACGACGATCGACTTTAAGTGCTCCAGATTGATTTCGGACTGAGCCCCTTTTTTCAAATTGTTAAGCGCCAGCAGCACCGAACTGCCCTTCCCCATGCCAAGCCATACTTGATTCTTCACATCAGAGCTGCCCTCTACCTTGGCAACACCGGCAAACTTAATCATTTGAGCGTACAGATGAAACTCGTTGTCAATAAACTCAACCCCCAGCGCTGACACATAACTCTCGTCCTGGAGATTCACCTCATCCCAGCAGCCTTGCAGCAGCATAGCAGATAACAGCAAGCAAACGGTCATAGCGTGCCTCGCGGCTCTGCTTACGGAAGCGTTCTTCATCGCCTGCCCCTCCGCTCGCTGCTCCTTACTTTCCACGGCAGCTGGAAGAGCGCCGTAAACCACTGCTTGAAGTTCGGCGGAGCAATTGGTGTCATGTACGGCATGCCAAAAGACTCAAGGGAGCAAATGTAGATGATAACCGCCAGGGTGCCTACCATGAATCCAAACATGCCTAGTGCCGATGCAAGGATCAACACCAAATAACGAATAATGCTCACTGTGCCCGCCAATGATTGATTGACTAGCGTGAACGTCGATACCGCAGTAACTGCAGCTACGACAAGCATCGTTGGCGACGTCAGACCGGCTCTTATCGCGGCATCGCCGACGATTAATCCACCCACGACGGATACCGTCTGGCCGACCGGCCTCGGCAACCGGACGCCTGCCTCGCGAAACAGCTCGAACATCGTCAGCATAAGGAACATTTCCATCGTTGAAGAAAGCGGAAGCCCCATACGCGAGATCGTAATCGTCGCTAGAAGCTGAAACGGGATTTGATCCGTGTTGAATGAGCAGAGGGCAATCCAGAATGCCGGCAAGCAAATGGACAACACAAGACCGATCAGACGCAGCAGCCGCTCCAGCGTTACGAAATAAAAGGGAAGATGCATGTCCTCTGGCGACTTGATGAGCAGCAGGAAATTACCCGGCGCGATAAGCGCCGCAGGCGATCCGTCTACGAGGATGGCTACTCGCCCATTCATCATCGATTGGACCACATAATCAGGCCGCCCGACATAATCGACTAGCGGGAAAAACGAGAATGGACGATCGGAGACCAGCTCCTCCAGATGGCCTGCTCCGTTCAGCGATGGAATATGGATATTATCAATCCGTTCAATCGTCTCTTTGATGAGCTTAGGCTTTGCTTTGTCAGCTAGATGGAGGATGGCTACCTCTGTTTGCGAATCCGTACCAATCCGTAAATATTGTACATGCATTTGCGGGGTTCGGAGGCGCTTGCGCACTAATGCCACATTCGTCGATAGCTGCTCGACGAAGCCGTCGCGCGGTCCTTTGAGAGACAGCTCCATCGTGGACTCCTCGGGCGACCTGCCGGGCTGGCTTCCGATGTTGTATTCGTAAAATTCTCGCAAACCTTCGAACAGTAATATCACGCAGCCCGAGAACAGGTAAGCGAACAGATCATCCGCTCCTTCGTCCGTATCCACTTTGCTGAACAAGGCGCTTTTCTTATCGATTGAATGTTCATGCACTTCCGCCTGCGAGAATATATATTTCGCCCAGTCGTCAAGCTGCGGAAGAAGTCCGAGCTGCATCTGCTGATGATCGATCATGCCGTCGCAATAGAACAACGTAACATGGCGTGAATCGCTTCCGTTGATCATAACGGTATGCTCTATGATATCGTTGCATTTCTTAATGCTTTCTCGAAACTGCTCGTGGGTAATGGACGGCTCGCCTTCCTGTTCGTGGTCTCCCGTTTCTCTTGCTTCCTTCTTGTTCGGATTCAACCTAACCGCTCCTCCTTCGCAGCCGACTCCCCTTTATCGCGTTCCCGCATCAAGAACGACATGAACCATAGCAGCAGTACGACAACGGCAATAACGACACCAGCAAACAAGAAATAATTTTGCACCAAGACATTGAAATTTATCATATCTTTTAACGCAAAATGCGACGCCGCTAATAAAACAATGCCGATGACGACAGGAGCAACCCACTTCCTCTTTAAACGTTTGAATGGGCCAAATTCCGTTAGAATATATAGCGTTAACGACAATCGGATTAGCGCGCCAGACAACCATTGGAAGATGGCGAAGAAATCGACATGCTCGAAGTATCTGCCGATGGATACGAGTCTCCATTGAGAGAAAGCGGGAAAACGCATTTTAGCTGCTTCCTCTGGACCAAATTCGGCAATAGCCGCCGTCAACGGCCCAAACGTAAGCAGCGCAAGGAGAAGCGCCAGAATGACGAGATGCCAGCGCTTCAACTCACCTTTTATATGGTGCTGAATGAACAATAGAGCGAATAACTCGCATGTAGCTGTCAACGAATAGAACGCTCCCTTCAGCACAGGTGACAGCCCGTTCTCCAGTAACGGAAGCATGTAATGGTAGTCCTTGTGCGGTATATTGGCGGACATGACAAAATCGCCAAATAGAACAACGAGTGGCAGTAGTATACAGCTTACATAAGCGATCGTGCGCAGATTCGATAATGCGGCATAAATGCCTAAGCCTAAGAACACGGCGCACACAACCATCGGCGGCGTCTTCGGCAAATACGTTGTTGCCGTCCACGAAGACGTAATGACAAGCGTGTCGTAACTGGTTATCAAGAGAAGAACTAAGAACACGCTCACGATGACATGCGAAATAAAAGCAGGTACCCGCTGCTTCAACCATTCGTCAATCGGCTCTTTATTCATTTTTTTGAGCAAGCCATATAGTGGGAACATCATCCATGGCAACGATACGATAAGGGCGATCAGGACGCACATCCACGCATCGCGCATTGCTGCGTTTAACAGGAACGGAACGATAAGCACATGGTTTGCGAGTCCAACCGATAAACAAAATATGAATATAGCCGGCACTATGCCGAATGTTTTGGCTGTCATTTGCCATTCACTTCCTTACAAGCAAATGATTCCCCAAAACCGTATTTCCATGCATCTCAGAGCACAATCGTCCCGTTGAAAACAAAAAAACAGACTGCCGTCAGGCTGCTTCCGCAGCTGTTCACGCAGTCTATTTCATTAGGGTACATGAATCGATTTGACATGGTCAAAATGGAGAAATATCGCGTCGCCGCTTGCCGTAACCAGCTCGATCATATTCTGGTCTATATTGCGAAGCACACCCGTCTTATTCGGATTATCCCCTAAGTCGAGGACGACAAACTCACCGATCAGCTTGCGAAGCTGTTGATCGAATGTACGCGCGAGCGTGATCGGTGATGGCTTGAGCGGGAATTGCGCAGCTGTTAACGAGTATGGTGTTGCATGCGGCTCATAGGGAATCAAATACTTAAGATGCTGCAGCGAGACGATAACGGTATGATAGACCGGCGTATAGAACACGAAAAAATCGTTCATGACCGTCGTTACGTATCCGTGAATGGACTTGCTTCCCGTTATATAGATTTCCGAGAACATTCCCTTCGAATTCATCAATATTTTACGATAGGATATCGGATCAGAATAAGAGTCGAACGGCAAATCAGGAACGACGATACTATCATTGCCTTGCTCCGAGACTCGCATTTGCTTCATATGAATGAGAGGAATATACATAAACTGCTTGCCGGTATACAGCACTAAAATATCTTGTCCAAAGTCCACTGCTCTTCCGCGAATGAGCTCTTGGTTTCCTGAAACGATCAGCTCAACGTTATGACCTAGCAGCGGTTTACAGTTTTTCAAGGCGAACAACCTCCTCTTTTGCCCGAATATACAGGTTACTATATTTATATGAAAATGGATTGCGAGTGGTGCTAGATTGCTATCTATATATTTCATATTTTAATAGATTCCAAATCTAGCTTAAATGCGCAGTGACCGGACAGCACGCCTATGAATAAGGTAATACGTACAGATGTCTAGTCGCCATGGCGGGGCATCATCCTGTGTGCCTTGGGGGCTGATTGCGTGATCACAGAAACAATGACTGTCCGCTCTATTACGATGAACGAATCCGATCTTCATGAGCTGCGACGGGACGGATGGAACAGGTCATTCAAGCAAGCAAAGCTGCAGATTGGCGATAAGGTCCATACGGCGCAAATTGGACTTAGAGGCGGCCATACGCGCAATTATCCGAAGAAATCATTCGAAATTCGGGTCGATGACGGGATGACCTACCATTGGAACGCGGAGTATGACGATCCATCGATGATTCGAAATGCGTTGTCATTCGCTTTTTTCAATCAAATTCATGTACCGGCTCCGAAAACAAAGCCAATTTGGGTAACGATTAACGGAGTGCAAGAGGGCGTCTATCTGGAGATTGAAGCGGTGAACAGCCATTTTTTCGAGAAACGGGATATTGGTTTTCGCTCGCTCATATATGCCGTACATGATCATGCGGATTTCGGCCTTATTGAGCCGGACAGCAAGGAAAGGAAACCTTCGTTGTTCAACGGCTATGAGCTTGTTATTGACGCGGGAGATACGAGGAAGCGGCTCGTCTCGTTCATAAGAAATACGAATCAGCTGTCTGGTCATGAGTTATTTGAGTATCTTGCTCGCCGTCTCGACATCAAGCAATATTTACGCTGGCTTGCTGGAGCTGTATTAACGGGAAATTATGATGGCTTCGATCAGAACTACGCGCTTTATGAAACGCGTACCAGCAAGAGGTATCGGATTATTCCATGGGATTATGAAGGTACTTGGGGAAGAAACTGTTACGGCAAGGTGTGCGGCAACAATCTTGTCCGGCTGCAGGGCTATAATAACCTGACCGATACCTTGTTCACCTTCGAGGGGTGCCGCAGAAGCTACGGAGCCATCATGAAGAGACTGCTCGATGAACAATTTACGCATGAGAAATTGGATCCGCTTATTGAGAGGATGCATCAGCGCCTGACACACGCTATTCGCAGCGATTATACGCGCAAAGCAAGCTACGACAGCTTCCTGTCGGAGCCTGAATTCATACGCGATTATATCGATGATCGGCGAGAAATGCTTCGCGAAGCGCTGAAGCAGTGGAACTGACGGATTAATATAGCTAAATCAGAAAATACCCATGCTCAAATATCTTTCGCCCGTATCCGGGGCAATGCATAATACGCGCTTCCCGGCTCCGAGCTTCTTAGCGACTTGCATAGCTGCCCATACGGAAGCGCCTGCGGACGGACCGACAAGCAGACCTTCGCTTGATGCGAGCTTACGCATCGTTGATAAGGCGTCGTCATCGGATACTTGGATAATTTCATCATAAACAGATGTATTGAGAATACTCGGCACGAAGCCTGGACTTGTGCCTACCAGCTTATGAGGTCCCGGCACGCCACCCGATAATACGGGAGAGCCCTGCGGCTCCACAACCGCGATATGCAGATGAGGCAGAAGCCCCTTCAACGTCTCGCCTGTACCCGTTATCGTACCGCCTGTACCTGCGGTTGCTACGAAGGCATCGAGACGTCCTTCGGTCTGCTCCATAATTTCAAGCGCCGTTGTGCGTCTGTGCGCATCGGGATTTGCTTCGTTCTCGAATTGATTCGGTATGTAGCTGCCGGGCAATCCGGCATGCAGCTCTTCCGCCTTGCGTATCGCGCCCGGCATCCGCTCCGCTGCAGGAGTTAACACAACCTGAGCGCCGTAGGCCTGGAGCATCTTTATCCTCTCCACGCTCATATTGTCCGGCATAATCAGAATAAGCTTATATCCCCTCGCTGCCGCGGTCATAGCGAGCCCAATCCCGGTATTGCCGCTTGTGGGCTCGATAATCGTATCGCCCGGCTGAATCAGATTTCGTTGCTCCGCATCCTCAATCAGTGAGTATGCAGCCCGATCCTTCACGCTGCCGCTCGGATTGAATCGCTCCAGCTTCACGCACACCTCTGCGCTGCCTTCCTCCACTATTCTCTGCAGCGCGACAACAGGCGTATTGCCGATCAATTGTGTAATATTAGAAACGATTCTTGGCATTCGTTCATTCCTCCTTACTTATATTGTCTTTTTGCAGAAAAGGCCGCATAAACCACCAGCCTGCGATCGGTACGATACCAACCCCGAACATCAGCCACGTAATGGCTCTTGGCGAATCGTTAAGCGGCAGCACAATTAAGTACATCGACAATCCGATTAAGCGGCCAATCACGAGTCCCGCTTCCCTTAGAACAATAAACTCCTCGCGCTCACGCGCGCTCTCTTCCGTTTGCCCGATCAAGTCGAATACACGTGTTGTCATCGGAATGATGTACAACGGTATAAACAAGGACGTGCCGATCCCGAACATTAGCAGCGTCATATATGATACTTTCCAGAACAAAGGCAAGATAACTGCGGCAATCATAACGGCACCGATCAGCATCGCTAGCTTGTGATTTTTTTTGCTCAGCTTTTTACCGATAAGCCAGAAGCTCACTAAAGCAACCAAAGACGTAATCAGCGAATATGAACCGAGCTTGCTCTCATTCTTCGTGGCAATGAAGACGGTAAGTCCTACAAGAAACATAAATACACCCTCGCGAACGCCTTGCGCTGCAATTGCAGGGAACATGCGCCGCCATGGGTTTCCTTTGGTCATCAATTGCTGAATGCCATGCTTCCAATTGTATGTGCCTTGACCATGCTTCTTCTTTAACCAGAAGCTAAGTACGACGCTAACTGCGAAGATGACGAGTGAAATCGTAAAAATAAGGCGATATCCTTGCTCATCCTTCAATCTCGTAATCAAGAAGCCAGATACCCATGGCGCTACTATACCCGCCGCTGAGCCTAGCAGTCCTGCCCAGCCGTTGAAACGGTCACGAGTATCCGGATCGGTGACTTCGAAGTAGACGACGTTGAATGCCAGCCAGAACATGCCAAGCGACATGCCGCTTAACATGCCAAGCGGTACGACATAGGACTTGGCAGCCGTGCCTAACAATAGGACAACGCTGTAAAAGACACCCGACATTAAGATGCCAAGCCTCAGACTGTGCATCTTGTTATGCTCTTTAACCCATTTCCCTGCGACCCAGAACGTTAAGCCGCTAATGACGTATTGTCCTAAGGTGAACCAACCGATCACCATATAAGAACCGCCGCTTGCTTTCCATAAGTAGACGGGCACGAACGTCCCCGACAGCGCGTTAGCGATGCCAAACAGCGCCTGCACGATGAGCAGAAGCGCGGCTTGACGATCCAATGACTTGGCCAAAACGATTCCTCCCGCATATCGGCGTCAGAATTACGTTTTGTAACATTCCCTTAAAGCGCTGGACGCATGCCCGTCCATATTTGCCATTGATTATTCCGGCTTAGCGAGCCGTTTAAGAAGCTGTTGTCGATTCGATTGGCTTAGCATTGACGATGTGTGGAAGCATGACGGGCATACATACCATACAAGCTCAAGCGGAGCCGGCAATACGGGCTGCCCGAGTACAGGAGAAACCGTCGGCTTGAATGGATCGCCGCCGATCGACTGCGTGCCCGCCTCAAGCATAAACTCTCTGCAGCTTGGACATTCCGGCACTTCATCCTGCTCATCCGTAATTCGTTGCAGCGTGCTCTCTAGAGCAAGCGAAGATCGATCTGTATTTCTGTAGCCCTCGCCTTCGGCAAGCCAACGCTTATGGCCGTGATCATGGCCATCGGAATCGTCTTCCTCATCCTCCTGCCATTGATCGCTGCTGTCTTGATCCTCTTCCTCTGCCTCTTCCTCTGTATCTCCACCAAGCTCTATCGTACGATAGCTGCTCAGCTCATTGCCGCAATGCGGACAATGCTTCTCCGGGCCAAATTCCGGATCCCATGTAATTTCCGTCAAACACCATGGGCAAATAACTTCCTCGCTCATTGTTCGCGCTCCTTAATTGTTAATTAAATAAATGACGCCGAATACGAAAAATAAAATAGCTACAACGAGCAAAATACTCCACAAATATTTCATGAACTATGCCTCCAGCCGCTATATAACCGTAGCCCCGATCACATAAGAAAGGGAGATCGAGATGACCATGGCAATCAGACCGACAGCTCGGTTATCCTTTTGAATTTCATCGTCGATGCGAAACACTGGCGTTAGAAACTCGAACAAGAAGTACGCCGCCAGCAAAATAATAAACCCAAACGCGCCCCAAATAAGGCTCTGATACACCGAATCGTTCGCCTCGATGGAGAAGCGGAAAATATTGCAAATACCGAATATTTTGCCGCTGGTCGCCATTGCCACTGACACATTGCCCTTCTTGATCTCGCTCCAGCACCTGTACTTCGTCACCAGCTCGAATACAGACAAAAATACAATGAGCGAAAGAACGGTAACCGATACATAAACGAGAGATGCGGCAAATTCATTGGTTAGCAGCTTGTCGACTTCATGTTCCATCCCTAATCCCTCCACCTGATGACTAATTGGCTGGCTGTAGGGAGGCGAACGAAACGGTTTATTTCAATTCTGCCACCGTAACGCCTGTGCCGCCCTCGCCATAGTTGCCCAACCGGTAAGTCTTCACATGACTATGCTTGCGCAAATATTGCTGAATGCCCGTACGAAGCACGCCAGTACCTTTTCCGTGAATAATATAGACCTGACCCAGACCCGATAAGAACGAATCGTCCAGGAAGCGGTCAACTTCCATAATGGCTTCCTCTAGACTCTCTCCGCGCAGGTCCAGCTCCATTCTTACGTTTTCGTCGCGAGAACGTTTCAAACTTGCAGCTTGTTTCGGCTGCTGCTGCTTGACTGCAGCGGTCGTAGACTTCAGAAGCTCCATATCGTCAAGCGCAACCTTCATCTTCAATATGCCAAGTTGAACCGTCGCCTCTGAGCCATGAATCTCCGCTACGATACCTTTCTGGTTCAAGCTGTACACCATAACCTCGTCGCCGGCCTCAATTTTAACTGGCTTGCTGCCAGCGCCTCCGGCTGCTCCGCCGCGTTTGGGCCTAAGCTGCTCAGGCGTGGCATCGTCGAGCTTGCGTCTTGCCTCGATCAGCTTATGCTCCTTAACCGATGCGCCTTCTTCAAGCGCCAGCTTACGCAGATCGGAAATAATTTGCTCTGCTTCTCGCTTCGCTTTCGCGACCGCTTCGCGCGCCTCTTCATGCGCCTTCTGCAGCAGCTTCTCCTTCTGCTCCTCGAACTTCAACCGCTCGGCCTCATGCTTCGCTTGCAGCGCCTCCACTTGTCTGCGCAGCGACTCTGCGGTCTGACGCTCCGTTTCGGCGCTAAGACGATTCTCCTCCAGCGAGGCAATCATGCTCTCCACGCGCTGATCGTCTTCGCTTACCTCGCCCCGCGCACGATCGATGATATCCGTCTGCAAACCAAGCCGCTCTGCTATGGCGAAAGCGTTGCTTCGGCCCGGAACGCCAACGAGCAAGCGATAGGTCGGGCTGAGCGTAGCGACATCAAATTCCATGCTCGCGTTGATGATGCCTTTTCGGTTGAATGCATATGCTTTCAACTCGCTATAGTGAGTGGTTGCCACAATACGGCTTTCCTTCGCATGGATGTGTTCCAGTATCGCAATAGCAAGCGCCGAGCCTTCTGCAGGATCGGTACCCGCGCCAAGCTCATCAAGCAGCACTAAGCTCTTCGAGGTCATCGACTTCAGAATACGTATGATGTTGGTCAGATGGCTTGAGAACGTACTAAGGCTTTGTTCGATGCTCTGCTCGTCGCCGATATCGGCATAAATCGCATCAAATACGCATAGCTGGCTGCCTTCCTCCGCAGGTACGAACAAGCCTGACATCGCCATAAGGCTAAGCAGGCCGATCGTCTTCAGCGAGACTGTTTTCCCGCCCGTATTCGGACCCGTTACGATAATCGCCGAATATTGATTGCCGAGCTCGACATCGATTGGAACGACCTTGTCACTCGCCAGCAGCGGATGGCGTCCGCGCTTCAGCTTCAAGAAACCCCGATCATTCATGCGCGGCTGCGTCGCTTTCATCTCATGAGCCAGTCTTGCCTTAGCAAAGGCGAAGTCAAGCTGTGCGAGCAGCTCCTGATTAATAAGCAGGTCTTCCACATGATCGGCGGTGAGTGCCGTCAGCTTTTGCAATATTTTCTCAATCTCCCGCAGCTCGCCCGCTTTGAGCTCGCGCAGCTTGTTGTTCATCGCAACAATCGCTTCCGGCTCGATAAACAGCGTTGCTCCAGACCCCGATTGGTCATGTACAATTCCGCCGAAGTTAGACCTATATTCCTGCTTAACCGGAATAACGTAACGATCGTTGCGAAGCGTCACGATTGCGTCCTGCAGCATTTTTTGTACGGAAGACGAGCGAATCATTTGCTCCATCTTCTCGCGTATGCGCGATTCCCCGGAACGGAGCTCGCGGCGAATCGACGCAAGCTCCGAGCTTGCGCTGTCCATCACTTCCGCTTGGTCGTCAATACAGTCGAAGATCGTATCCTCAAGCGGCTTATTCTCCGTTAGTTGCTCCGCTTGGAAGTGCAGCATCGGGATCGGATGATCTTCGTGAATAACGCCGATATGCTTCTTCACGCGGCGCCCGCCGCGCGACGTCGAAGCAATGTTCAGCAGCTCTTCGGGATTAAGCGTGCCGCCGATTCTTGCTCGGTGCAGCGGCGCTGTAATATCGGTTATGCCGCCGAAAGGGGCGCTCCCCTTCAAGCGGTCAGCCGTATATGCTTCATCCGTCGCTTGCAGCATCGGTTTGACGGCCTCCAGATCGGATACCGGCTGTAGCTTCTCCGCCGCGGCTTTGCCCAGCGAAGTAGCCGCATGATGCGTCAATTTATGTATGATTTTAGGAAATTCTAATGTCGTTAAAATTTTGGTGTCCAACCGTTAACACTCCTCTCGCCCTACTATTATAGCCGAACCGCGCGTTCGTTGCACGATATGATGCCCTTCCCGTACATAAAAAACAAGCAAAGGGTCACAATAGAAACGAACATACTTAACCAACCCGGCTTTTGCTCCACGGAAGCTTCACAAAAAAACTAAGCGAATGCTTACGAAGCGTTTTTTTGCTTCACAAAAAAACTTTAGGAGGATTCAAATATGAGTTTCATCGGTCATGTCGTGCGTTTCATCGTGTCGGCTCTAGTGTTGATGGTTGTTGGCTTCATCGTTCCGCAATTCAGCGTCGGCGGCTTTTGGAGCGCATTGTTGCTCGCGCTTGTCATTGCGGCGCTCGGCTGGATTGTTGAAGGCATCTTCGGCAAGCGGGTTACGCCGTTCGGACGCGGCATCGTCGGCTTCATCGCCAGCGCAGCCGTCATCTGGCTAGCCCAGTTCATCGTAGGCGGGGTGACGGTTACTTGGCTTGGAGCGATCCTCGCCGCGCTTGTAATCGGCATTATCGACCTGTTCATACCGGTCAGCACGCCATATGAAGCAGGCCGCAGCAGAGATCGCGATTAACAACAGCTGTTTAACATTACAGATAACGCGAAGCCCTTGAGAGCGGATTGCGGCGATCAAGGGCTATTTTTATGCGTTCATTTTGCTGCTGCTTCTACAAAAAAAATCACATGAAATTCATAAGTTTGTCAAACACATGTCACAGCAACTGCTGCGATTATACGCTAAAATAAGGTGTACAAACATTTTCCAATTTGGAAGGGGAACTATGAAATGAAAAAATGGCTGCTATTTGCTGCCGCATTGTGCCTAGTCGCCGTACTCGCTGCATGTGGAGCAAAATCGGATAATCAAGAGAATGCCGGCAACGGCGATGCAGTTGCTGCCGATTCCGGCGCTGCCAGTGCAGAGGTTGTCATCACAGCTGCGAACTGGGAGTTCGATCAAAAGGAATATAAAATAAAAGCGGGCGAAGCAACGAACATTACGCTCAAATCGACGGACGGCGTACATGGCGTCAAGATCGACAAAGTCGATAACATCGCAACAGGCCAAACCAAAACGGTTACGGTCGCAGAGCCTGGTACTTACGAAATGATCTGCAGCGTCCCTTGCGGCAACGGCCACAGACAGATGAAAGCAACGCTCGTTGTAGAATAACGCTATTCGCAGGCAGACTGGCACTCTTATAGTTTGCAGCATAGCCTAATCAAGACCTGCCGGCAGGCAGGTCTTGATTGCTTTTACGGGCATAAACTAAAGTTATCGGCAAGCTCGCAGCCAAACGAATTAAACTTCGCTGTGGGGCTGTGCGAACGGGGCAGAGCGCTATATCATTTTTACTTTAGTTATGTGTAAAAATTTCTAATGGCTTATCCTCTTCCCCTGCTGCGCCGCCTCTGATAAGATGGTCACAACATAAATGATGATTGGAGGAATGGTGATGGGAGTATTGACTAATCGAGTCGCCATTGTAAGCGGTGCAGGAACAGGACTTGGCCGCGCAGCATCTATATCGTTCGCGGCGGAAGGCGCCGACGTCGTCCTTCTTGGACGCCGAGCGTCGAAGCTTGAGGAAACGGCGCAGCTCGTCAAGGAGCGTACCGGTAAGGACGCTTTGCTGCTGCAGACAGATGTCTCCGTCGATCACCAAGTCCAGCATTCTATCGAATTGGCCTACGAGCAGTTCGGCCGCGTCGATATTTTACTAAATAATGCAGCCGTATTGGAGCCAGGAACGGTGCTTGAGCTCACATCGGAAGAGTGGCAGAATCAAATCTCTGTGAATCTTACAGGTCCCTTCCTATTATCTAAAGCGACGCTGCCTTTCATGCGCAAAGCCAGATACGGCAGAATTATTAATATTACATCCGGCCTATCGTGGAATGGCGCAGGCGGTTATGCTGCATATAGCGCGGCGAAGGCAGGACTCGAGTCGCTTACGCGCACGCTCGCAGATGAAGAGCATGAGCACGGCATTCTCGTCAATTTGTATAACCCGGGTACCCTGCGCACCGAAATGCACGCCACCGGCAAAGATCCGGCGATCGTCACTCCCGACCTGATCCGATTGGCTAGCCTGCCGCCGGGCGGACCGACCGGCACCATTCTATCGTACGGATGAAGACTAAGTTCTGACGACTACTAAAACCGCCGCATGAGGTCCTTATTGGGATACGAATGCGTCGGTTTTTGCATACCGTACAGCGCGAACGATGCTAGTTCAGTTCGACAAAATACCGTTACAACCGCTTGTCTGACGAAATCCCGCGAATACGTTCGACATTTTACTTGTATAACGACTAGCCGCTAACCGACAGACGTTTGAGTGGATTTTGTCCAATGAAACAGACCATTTCAGCAGAAAAGTAGCATTTGAGTGGAAAACATCCAACCAAATCTCCTCATTCTGCTCCATTTCATTAATCCAGCTCTTTTTGCCTGTACTAAATCCATTCAAGAGCCTATGATTCATAGGACTCACCTCATTTGATTGGATAAAATCCAATTAAATACTCCGTCAGATAGCAAAATACAATAATCCCCGAACTCGAATGCGACGGCTTCAACCGTTACTATCGAATCGGGGATTATTTTTATTCATAGACTAGCTGCGTTCGATCAATTCGATCCATTCGTTGTATTCCGTCTGCAGCTTCGAATACTCCTGCTTCAACTTCTGATGCTCTTCAACCAGACGGTCATGCTCCTGCATCAGCTGCTCGGCAGCATGAGATGCTTCATCAAGCTCCATCACGAGTTGACCCGATTCGCCGTTCAGTTCATCCTTCCGAGTGGATGCAGAGGCTACCTCCGACATCGCGCGGGCGAGCTCGTCGCGGAGCGATTCCTCCTCGGCTTCCTGCGCCTGCTTCTCGCGTACAAGCCGGTCAGCCTCAGCGGCGTTGCGCTGTGCTTGCTGGCGCTGCTCCTCTAATTGCTCGTTCAGCTCGCTCAGGCGGGCATCCGCCGCCTCCAATTGCTGCGATACAATACGCTCGCGCGCCGCAGTCACTTCCAGCTGCTCCACGAGCTCAAGCTCGCGGTTGCCGATTTCCTCCAGCTCCTTGCGGATTGCCGCCTCGCTTGCAGCTGCATTCTGTGCCCGCTCCTGCAGCGATTCCAGTTCGCTCTCGAGCCGTTCAAGCCTTGCTTCCAGCTCTCGCGTCTGCTTCTCGTAATCATGCCGCTGCTGATACAGCTGCTCCTCCGACATCGCTTGAAGCTGTTCTAGCTTTTCACTGCTTTCCACTTGAAGCTGCAAGATGCGCTCGCCAGCTTCCAAGCTCGCTTGCTCCATACGCTGCTCGAACTCTACCTTCAACTGGCTGTCACGAGCGTCACGAGCCGAAAGCTCCTCGCGCAGGGCTTGCAGCTCAGCCGTATGCTGCGCTGCCAGTCGTTCGGCGCTCTCCTCGAATTCAATCTGGGAAGCCAACTGCTGCTCCTCCAATTGCTCCTTGCTTCTTGCTTGCAGCTCCTCAAGCGCCTTATCCTTGTTTCTCCGTTCGTTTTCAAGCTCTGATTGCCATGCAAGGCGCTGTTCGTCCAATTCAGCCTTTGTCTGCTCGCGCAGTTCATTTAACTGCGCGAGTGCGGCCTCAGCAGCTTGTTCCAGCTCAATCTGCAGATTCACCTGCGTCTCTTCATGCTCGCGAACCGCAGCATCCAATTTCTCTTTGTACTCCGCTTCAACAGCTGCCAATCGAGTGTTTAGCAGTTCTACCGCTTCCCGCTGTTGCTGCTCGAGAGCTCCAGCATGCCGCTGAACAAGCTCCTCATTCTCAAGCTGCTGCTCCAGCAGCTCTTCTTCTAGCTGAACGCGCTGCTCTTCAAGCTGGCTCGCCTTGCCCGCAGCCTGCTCATACTGCTCGCTAAGCGCTGCCAACTGCTCCTCCGCAGCCTTGCTCTGCTTCTCAGCTTCGGCAAGCGCTAAGCGCTGCTCTTCAAGCTGGCTCTCCGTCTGACGCAGCTGCGCAATTACATTGTCGCTTTTGGCTTGAAGCTCCGCAAGCTCAGCTCGCGTTTCCTCCAACTGACCATCACGCTCGCTGCTTACCAGCTCCAGCTTCGCATACGATGCACGGAACGCCTCTTCCTGCTCCAGCGCTTGACCGATCTGCTCGTCGGCTAACGCAATTCGCCGCTCCATCGCTTCCTTGTCCGCATTCCAGCCTTGCTGCAGCTCGGCTGCTTGCGCTTGGAGCCTTGCCCGCTCCTCCAGCCAGCCGTTCCGGCGACGCTCAAGATCGGAGCGGAAAGCCTGCTCCGCCTGAGCGGCCTCATCCTTCAACGCTTGCTCCCTCTCAGCCGCTTGCTGCTCGCGTTCAGATGCGGTAACAGCCGCCTCAGCCAGCCAGCTTTGCTCCCGCTCGTCCCACTTGCTTTGCCATTGCTCTGCAAGCGCGGCTAACTCCGCCGACTTCTCATTGACGATAGCGCCAAGCTGCTCCTCCTTGGCCAGCTCCAGCTCGAGCAACGCTTCCTCTTTCGCGCTAACCAGCTTGCTAAGTTCCTCGTCCTTCAGGCGATTGAACTCCGCTAATTCCTCGTCCTTAATCCGCTGAAGCTCGGCAAGCTCCAATTCCTTAGCGTGCTTAAGCTCCGCAAGCTCCTCATCCTTCGAACGAGCAAGCTCCGACAACTGCTCTTCCTTCTCGAAGCCGAGCGCGGCAAGCTTCGCTTCGACCTCGGACTGCAGCGCCGCAAGACTCGCTTCCTTCTCGCTTAACAGCTCCGACCAATGTCCGTCCTTAGCAGCGGCAAGAGCAGCAAGCTGCTCCTCCTTCTCTTGCAGTAGAGAAGCAAGCCGTTCAGCTTGTTCTTCCCTCAATCTTGCAAGCTCCGTTCGCTGCGCCTCGCCGGCTTCCTTCATCGATTGCTCATGCGCTTTCGCTTGCTCAGAGGCAAGCTCCATCATGCTTGCCATCTCGGCTTCAGCCGCAGCCTTCGCCTCCGCAAGCTGCTCCTGAGCTTGCTGCTTCAGCTCCGTAAGCTCTGCTTGTATCGTTGCTGCTTGAACCACAGACTGCTCCAATTGCTGCGTGGCAACAGCCAGCTTCGCTTCCTCCTCCAGCAGTCTTGCATTGTCGCGGCGCAGACGGAACACTTCCTCCGTAATTTGCACCGCGGACAGAACCGCCAGCTTCGGCATATCGAGGCGCGGGTAGCCCTTCGCCAGCTTCTTCATGCTCTCATCGATCGCGCTTGCGACTCGCTTCATGTATTCAACGTTTGTATGGCCTTTAAGTTTGTATTGGACTCCATATATATCAACTGTCACTACTGCTTGTTCAACATCCATTTAGGCGAATCCTCCCATTATCCAAGTCGCTTCACATGAGGTTATTTATATCCGCGGAACACCGCTCCTAAGAGCATCTTTCATTACGGATACCGGGTGCACATTTTGCTCCATAAAAAGCTGGAAAATCCTTCTTCCTACAAGCAAATATGTCCATAATAAAGCCGCATCGAAGCTCACTAGGAACTATTTCGATGCGGCTTTAAAGGTTTCCTGCCTACTTGCGCAATTCCGCTGCAAAAGATTGTTCTAATTTCACAACAACCTGTTCATGCAGCGCCGATACCTCTTCATCGGTCAAAGTACGCTCGCCATGACGGTATACAAGCGACAGTGCAATGCTCTTCTTGCCCGCTCCGAGCTTCTCCCCAGTAAACACGTCGAACACCTTCACCGACTCCAGCAGTTCGCCAGCCGTCGTCCATGCCGTCTCCGTTAAATCACCCGCTGCAACGTCCTGCGATACGACAACTGCGATATCGCGTGAGATTGCCGGATAACGAGGAAGCGACTTGTACACGATATCTGAGCTGGCCAGCTCGTAGAGCGTATCCAAGCCGATCTCCAGCACGTACGTATCAGCCAAATCAGCCTCCAGCTGAAGCGCCGGATGCAATTGGCCTACATAACCGATAATTTCCGAGCCTTTCGCAGTTGCGATGCGCACAGCTGCTGTGCGGCCAGGGTGGAAGTTCTCCGGCTGAGCCGCTTCATAGGTTACGCTGCCCGATACGCCAAGCACCGAGAACACCGTTTCAAGAATACCCTTCGCATCATAAAAATCAACCGCGACCGCCTTCTGATTCCATTGCGATTCCGTACGGTTTCCCGTCAATAACGCAGCGAAGCGATGCTTCTCTTGCGGCAGGTGCGTCAGCTGTTCTTCGTCGGTATGGAATACGCTGCCGATCTCGAACAGCGATGCCGATTCGTTCTTGCGATTGCGGTTATACGCCGCTGTCTCCAGCAATTGCGCGATCAGCGTCGTCCGCAGCACGCTGCGATCCTCGCTCATCGGCATCGACAAGCGAACGGCCTTCGCTCCGCCTGCTAAGCTTGGGAACAGCTTCGTCCGTTCAGGGCCTGTGAACGAGTAGCTTACGACCTCGTGCAAGCCTGCGTCCGTCAGCCGCTTGCGCAGCTCGCGGCGAATCGCTTGCGGCTTCGTCAGCGCGCCAGGCGTAATGTCGCCGTGAATCGGCGTCGTTGGAATGTTATCGTAGCCGTATAGACGCGCTACTTCTTCGATCAGATCGACAGCGCGGGTAATATCTCCGCGGCGGGTAGGCACTTGTACCGTGAATACGCCTGCATCCGAATATTCGTACGCGAAGTGAAGGCGGCCGAATATCGTTTTCACTTCCAAGTCGGACAGCTCGGTACCGAGGTAGCCGTTAATTTTGTCCAAGGACACTGCAACGGAAGAAGGCGCAGTTGCTTTCGCTTGAACCTGAACGATTCCCTCCAGCACGAGGCCGCTTCCAAGCTCCGCCATTAGAGCCGCAGCGCGGTCGAGCGCCGGGATTACGCGGGCTGGATCAACTTCCTTCTCGAAGCGGATGCTCGATTCGGAGCGAAGACCAAGCTGGCGCGATGTCTTGCGAATCGTTCCGCCGTCGAACTTCGCCGACTCCAGCAAAATATTAACCGTTTGCTCCGTAACTTCCGTACTCGCACCGCCCATAACGCCTGCAAGCGCAATCGGCTGTTTGCCGTCGGTGATAACGAGCATATGAGGCTCCAAGCGACGCTCCTGGTCATCAAGCGTGACGAGCGTCTCTCCTTCACGGGCTAGACGCACATCGATGCGTCCGCCTGGAACGAGATCCGCGTCGAAAGCATGCAGCGGCTGGCCGTATTCGAGCATCACGAAGTTCGTTACGTCAACGATGTTGTTGATTGGTCGCACGCCAGCGGCGATCAGACGATTTTGCAGCCATAATGGGGAAGGACCGATCTTAACGCCCTTAATATATCTGGCCGAATAATGCGAGCATAGATCGGCTTCGCTAATGCTAACCGCAACATGATTCTCGGTTTTGTCAGACGTATGGTTAACCGTCGTATCAGGCAAGCGAACCTCGCGTCCTGTAAGCGCGCCAATCTCATACGCAACACCTAACATGCTCAGGCAATCCGAGCGATTCGGTGTCAGATCGAGCTCCAGCACTTCGTCGTTAATGCCGAGCACATCAGCGATTGGAGCGCCGATATGCGTCGATTCCGGCAGCACGAGAATGCCTTCCTGTTGATCCTTCGGCAGCAGCTTGTCGTTCAGGCCGAGCTCCTTCGCCGAGCAGATCATGCCTTGCGACTCAACGCCGCGCAGCTTCGCCCGCTTGATTTTGAAATCGCCAGGGAGCACCGCTCCGATAACGGCCACAGGCACGCGTTGACCGGCATCGACGTTTTTGGCGCCGCATACGATCTGAAGCTCCTCGCCTGTACCGACATCGACCTTGCACACATTCAGCTTATCCGCGTCAGGATGCTTCTCCTTCGACTTCACGTAGCCGACAACCACACCGGTAACGCCTTTATTGCGGGATTCCACGCCGTCAATCTCGATACCGCCGCGAGTCATTTTCTCCGCCAGCTCTTCGGCCGTGAGGCCTGCAAGCTCGATATATTCATTCAACCATTTATAGGATACTTTCATAATGGGCTAGCTCCTCTCTCTTCGTCACATTCTCGCAAATTGGCTTAGGAAACGCAGATCGTTCGTATAGAAATGACGGATGTCGTCAATGCCGTACTTCAGCAGCGCGATACGTTCTACGCCCATACCGAATGCGAAGCCGCTAACCTCTTCCGGATCATAGCCGCCCATTTCAAGCACGCGCGGATGTACCATGCCGCAGCCGAGAATTTCGAGCCAGCCCGTTTGCTTGCACATCCGGCAGCCGTTGCCGCCGCATTGCACGCAAGTAACGTCAACCTCGGCGCTTGGTTCAGTGAACGGGAAGAAGCTTGGGCGAAGACGGATTTGCGCTTGCTCGCCGAACATTTGCTGTACGAATTGAAGCAAAGTGCCCTTCAAGTCGCTCATGCGAATGTTGCGGCCGATGACCAGCCCTTCGATCTGATTGAATTGGAACGAGTGAGTCGCATCGTCGTCATCGCGGCGATATACTTTACCCGGGCAAATAACCTTGATTGGCGCGCCATTGCTCGCCTTCATCGTACGAACTTGAACCGGCGACGTGTGTGTACGCATTAAGATATCGTCCGTAATGTAGAACGAATCCTGCATGTCGCGCGCTGGGTGATTTTTCGGCAGGTTAAGCGCCTCGAAGTTGAAATAATCGGTCTCAACCTCTGGTCCTTCAGCAATCGAGTAGCCGAGGCCGATGAACACGTCCTCGATCTCTTGCGCGACCTTGTTAAGCGGATGCACCGAGCCTGTCGGCAGCGCTTTGCCTGGCAAAGTGACGTCGATCGTCTCCGCGCGAAGACGGTTATTCGTCTCCTCCTGCTGGAACGCTTCTTGCTTCTGCTCGATTACAGATTCAATAGCAGCGCGGACATCATTGCCGACTTGACCGATAATCGGACGCTCCTCGGCGCTTAGTCCGCCCATGCCGCGCAAAATTTCCGTCAACGCGCCTTTCTTGCCCAAGTACTTGACGCGCAAGTCGTTCAACTGCTGCGGATTTTGCACTTGCTCAAGCTCCGCAAGCGCCTCTACGCGCAGTCCTTCCAATCTTTCCTTCATCGTTATCGCCTCCGTTTGTGTACTTCCATCCAGCCCTATAGGCACAAAAAAAGGCCCTCTCTCCCCGAAGGGACGAAAGAACCGTGGTACCACCCTAATTCGGATCGCTGCCAAAACTAAATGTCTGGCAAACAATCCCTTAATCCCATAACGGCGGGAACCGGACACTCCCTACACGCGCGCTCTGCGTCATAACTCTTGACGTAAAGGCGTTTCAGGCGTCTGCTCAAGAGTGAACTTCGGCAGCCTAGTTTCACATAAACGCTCTCAATCTACGGCGTCTACTCCCTGTGCGAAAGCACTGCTTACTTATCTCTATCATCGCTTTCAAGCCATATTAAATATTAATCTTTATTATATGCAATAAGGCGAGCGGTTGCAACCTCATTCGCAATCACGAATCCTCTGAAGCAAGCCGCTGCTTTAGGCTAGCTGTCAATACGCATCATCATCTCTTCAAGCAGCCGAATTCGGGCGAAGGATGCTCGCAATAATCCGATGCCGATCTCCGGATACAGCCTAATGAGCCGCTCCACTTGATCGCCGGCAAGCTTAAGCACGCGCACCTCGCCAAGCAGCGATTGCGCCGTTACCGACGAAGCCGTGCCATCGAGCGCTGAGGTTTCGCCGCATACATCGCCCGTTCCGAGCACGCCGATCGTCCCCTCCCAACCTGCCGCCGAGACGCTCGTCAGCTCGACATTGCCTTCCACGATCACATACATTGCAGGGTTCGGTACGCCGCGCTGCAAGAGCGGCGCATCATCCGGGTACAACTGCTCGACGGAAATATTAGCGATAAGTCCAAGCTCCTCCAGCGACAAGTCTGCAAAATAAGGGACCTGCCTCAAAAACACGACTTTATTCAAACGGGTCATCATCTGCTGGTCGCCCATATCCCCTTGTCCCCCCTCGGCTGCTGTAATCGAAATCGCTGCTTGATCGGGCTCGCCGCCCAATGCACCGGAAGCGATTTCCCGCCACCAGTCGTCTCGTGAAGTCAGAGCCGGTTCAAGCATCGCAATGGCGGCTTCGTCATCATTCACTTCGCCATCTTCATCGCTCTCCTCGTGCGTACTCACCATCTGCTGGGAAAGTCTTCTATCCCCTATGCCTTCTGCAAGAACCTCCCAAGCATTGCTTCGGATTTCTTCGTCGGGATTGTCTACCGCTCGTTTAATCGTATCAACGACCTGCTCATCGGCAAGCGCCGCGAGCACACTCCACGCACCGTCGAAAATGAAAGCACATACCTCTTTATAACGAAGCTCCGCGAGCGCCGCCAATTCCTCCCTACCCAGCTGCTTCAGGGCAATCGAGAATTTCGCGGCCACATTCAATTGGCTGATCCGATCGAGCACATCCTCAATCAATGTCGTTCGAACCTGCTCCTCAGGCAGCAGGACAGCCAAAGCCGATACGGTTGCTTTCCATCGTTTCGCTGACGCTTCCGGCAAGCTCGCCATCAGCGGTTCTATCGCTTCACTCCCCATATGAATAAAGCTCTGCGTCGTTGTCCTCAGCATCTCTTGGTCCATCAACGGCAGCTTCTCTAGAAGCTTAGGGATAATCGCGATATAACCAAGCTTCCCTAAACACTCGATGGCCGCGACACGTGATGCGGGATGCCCTTCCCAGACAAGCCTTTCCACCTTCGGAATGAACGTATGCAGCCCCAGCTCTGAAATGACCGGGCATAGGTATACGGACGTTTCATCTCCTTGATCCAATATCCGGTCAATGACCTCAGAGCAAGCCTCGATGCTCGGCTCATTATTGAAGCTGTACATTGCCTTTACCGCCTCGGCGACAACGCTCGGATGACGATCCAACAGCTTTTGCCTTAAAAAATAAAAAGCATGATGCTCCAGATGCTTCATTCTCGCAATCTGACGGACTCCCTCCGCACGCATCTCATCATCCGGATCTTCGAGGAAAGCGGCGACCTTCGCCATCGCGACGAGATCCGCTTTCTCAAGATTCATCGCTCTGACCGCAGCAACGCGAATCCGCGGACTCGGATCGTCCATCATCGCAAGCAGTTCCTCCGCATCTCGCGGATCCTGCATCCTGCCAATGAGCTGAAGCGCAATTTCTCTAGCTGTATCGTCCTTATGTTGCAGCAGGCGTCGCACTTCCGCCATAGCGGTAGAGTTCCCGACAAATTCTTCGAAGGATTCAGCAAAATCCTGTTCGCCGATCGACTGCACGCTATTCACAAGCTCGTTCATATAGTGTCGTCTTCCGAGCCACGCCAGGACGAACAGCAGCAGCGCTACGCCAAATCCGACAATGGACAAAGCCGTCCATGACAAGCGCAAACCCGAATGCAGGAACAATAGCCCCGCTCCGATCAGAATGCCAGCCGATGCCGCAATGCCTTGCGCCGCATACCTGTAGCTGTCCCTTTGCGTGAGAGGCAGCGTTTTGAAAAACAACTGATAGGCGGGCTCGGCCCAGTAATAATAGAGCAGATAGATTAGGATATAACCTCCGGATATGAAAGGAAGCGCTGCCGCACCGCCGATAAAGATGGAGGCCGCCGCGAATGAAATAATGTTGACGGCGGCTATCGCCGTCAGCATTTTGCTTGCGCCGAACCTCGCCATCAGTTTCCCCGAAACGATCTGCAATAGGAATGCGAGTATGTACAGCACCATCGTAATCATGCCGAAGTAACGGCTGAACGATTGCTCATCCGGATAGGAGTGCTTTGTGACAATGAGAAGCTCGTATTCAATCAAGAAATACAGAGCTGGCATTAGCGACATGATTAATATAACAATTAGTAGGAAAGGTGAACGCAACGCATGCTTGAACACCGTTCCGGTAGAAACCATCTCTTCCTCTTCCCGATCGGACTCAATCTTAAGCGACAACGGAACGAGATATTGAGTGATGACTTTATTGTAATTGCCCCAGGAGACCAGAAGAAACACGGCGCCAACGGCGTAAATTACGGCAGGTCCGAACACAAGGCTTATTAATTGTGCAAGCAAACCGGCAGTAATACCGCCAAGTGTGGTCGCTCCGATGAATACCGGCATCAGCCGCTTCGCCTGCTGGGTTGAACATAGATCGACAGCCAGCCCCCATAACAGAATCGTTTGCTGTCTGACGACAAAGTTGGACAAGATGAACATCACGGGATAAAACCATTTGAATTCAATGCCAAAGCTCTCAAAGCTCATTAAAATGATAGAGTTGACTACGACGATGCCGATCATAGTCCCGAACATGACCCGCATGAGCTGCGGCTTCGAAAGCTTCCCCGCAAGCCACGACAGCAGCCATGCCTCGAGCGGCAATAGAATCGCTTCTATGACATAAACATAGGAAAGATAGTCGCTGCCGAACCTCTGATTGAACAGCGCCATAAACCCGTTATAATTCAGCGTTTCCGCTATTCCGCAAATGAAGAATACAGGAGCCATCATAAGCAGCTTACGATAATCTTCCGGCCTGGAATTAATAGCGCGCAACAATTGTACTGCTTTCATAGCGATTAAACCGTATTCCGGACGTTAATCTCCCGGATTTCCTCTTCTTCATAATACGCCAAGTATTCGTCTATTCTCGTAAATGGCACTCCTATTTTCGCGGTATGTTCATCATGTGCTAGTCTATCGGATCGTAATTGTTCTACCGCCATTATAGTTGTTCCTCTCCTCTATGGTCTGATTATACCGCTAGTGTGCCATTCCAACCTTCGACAGCGCCTCTTTGGTAATATTCATCGCACAAATAGAAGTAGAGCTTCGCCGCTTTGTCGAAGCGGTTCACCTTAATGACTTCAATAAAGGTTTCCCTCGCATCAAAGAACCGCCCTTCTTGGCAGAGCGTAACGCCTCTCTCAAACATCGCTTTCGTTCGTTCCTTAAGCGCGCGTACCGAGTCCGAATCGCCTTCATATACGTCCACAAGCTCAAGAGGCTCATCCTTGCCATCAATTCTGACTCGGCCAAGCAACCGGTGACGGAACCTTTCCGGCGATCTCAGTTGATCAAAAAAAGTACGGGTAACGAGTATCGATGCGCCCATCGTATCGGACATGCGTTCCAGCGTCGCCGTAACGTTGACGTCATCGGAGATCACGTTTCCTTCCATCCTCTGTTCCTCGCCTACAATGCCGAGCATGAGCGGGCCTTTGTGAATCGCCATGCCCATATCAACCGGCGAATGGCCGGATGCCAGCAAGCTGTCGTTAAACGAAGACAATTCTCTGCGTATCGCTACGGCTGCTCGAAGCGCGTCATCCGAACGGGCAGGGAATAGCGCCATAAAGCCTGCGCCTAAATATTTACTGATAAGACCTTCTTCCTTGCGGACGAAGGGACTGAATCTTTTTAAAAACGAGTTCATAAAATCAAAGTTTTGCTTAGGCGTCAGTTGCTTGGACAATTGATTGAAGGAGCGAATATTCGCCACCATAACCGCCATATTTTGCTGAACCTGATCCCCTAGATGGATGTCTGTAATGCCTTTCTTTCCTAGGTACTTGAAAAACTGCTGCGGAACGAAACGATGCGATGCTTCGCTGAATGATGTGATGTCCTTAATATAGGTGCGGATATGGAGCGCCATTCGATTGAACTGCTCGCCCAAATCGCCCACCTCATCCTGCGCGCGGATATGAACCTTAACGTCCCAGTTACCGTTCGCCATTTCCATAACGCTCCTGCGGAGCTTGCGCAGCGAAGAGAGCAAATAATAGGTAACGGCCAATACAAGCACGATAACGCCGATGCTGATATAGCCGATATTGCGCATGACGCTCATGTAGATCGTTTGATTAGCTTGGTACAACACATTCATGTCTCGTCCTGTCTCATAGATGCCTACAAGCTTGCCCGTGGAATCATAGATCGGACCAATTGCATACAACCACTTGCCCGTGGTGTCTTCCCATCTGCCGGATACGATCTCACCCGTCTTGACGACCTGCTGGTCTGCCTCCTCGAGCTGGAAAGGCTTGTACATATTGACGCCGTCATCGTCGTCCATCATGATGAACATTTCGCCATTCTCATATTTGTAGAGCGTACTGTACAGTCCTTTGCGGTTCGCCGCATCCTCGCTTTCGAACAAGAAGTTCATCTTCTTGCTGATCGCCTGATAATCCTCGTTCATATAATCCCTCGGCGAAGTTAGACGGTTAAGCTGATCGCCGTTAATAATGTTCTGTCCGTTGCGCGCCAAGAGCGAAAGCTGCCGCTGCATCTCGTCTTCCATCCGTGAAGAGAAGCTGTCATAGATGAAGTTCGATAGCAGTACCATGGCGATTACGAGAATCGGAACGATAGCGAAAACTTGCTTGAAGAACAAGGAAATTCGGCGGTTAAGCAGGTGTATGTAGATCATCCGTACTAGAAGGACGACCACGATTAAGAACAGAGCCCCGGCGGCCCAAGTCAGCCAGCCCTGCCAAATCGACGAGCGGTTATAAGTGAGGTGAGTGATCGCCTCAGCAGCCGTTTTGTCAGCGCTAATCGTAATAATTCGATCATCGAGTGCCATGCTCAGACCGCCGGCAGCATCGATCGTAACATCCATAATTTCAAGATTTTCGGCATCAGGAGCTAGGCTAGTGAGGTCTGCCTCGGCAATGTCCGTGCGCAGATCGCTGGAGTCCGCAGCTTTCATGCTCGTAACGGCGTTCAAGAGCCTATCGATAAAATAAAGTCTGCCGTTCTCGTGCAGCTGCAGCCGCTCGGGGAAATTTTTGCGGGTACGATCCATCGTATCAAGCGGGTACACAAGCTTCGTGCTGCCATCCTTCAGCACATTAAAGATCGCGCCGCGTTTGGATGAATAGAAGATTTGTCCAGGCTCGTATCCGACGATCTCGGACATATAACGATTCTTTTCCATTTCAAAACTAAATAGTTCTTCGGGAGCGCTATCCTTTGCGGATATTCGGTTAAGCGTAATTCGGCTCTGCTCATCAAGATAGAAATAAACAGAATCTCCACTGACCTGCACGCCTTTTATTTGGCCTACGCGCTTATTCGTCCCGTCGCCTTTAAACGTATACAGCGTAGTCCCGACGGAGTCTCCCGGCAAGTATTGGATAATTTGCTCCTCTTGCACGTACAGGCCATACCCGTCCAACACCGTTTCAAGGACGTACATCGTGCCGTCAGGCGCTGTTGCTACATCCGTATAATCATGACGAGCGCTGCTGTCCAGACTTTGTTGTAATTGCTCCTTCATCTCGCCGTTGCCGTTAATGCGAGTCAATTCCTGCCTGGAATCGCCAATAACGTCCAAGCTTCCATCAGGCCCCGCTGACGCGCGCGACAAATAAGAGAGTGACGCTTCCTTCGTATATGGCAAAGCTTTGAACTGATCTATATTCGGATAGATCCAGAATCCAAGCCCTACAGCTATCAAGAGCAACAACACAATCCCCAAACCGGACTTTCGCATGCGCACCATCGCTTTCACTTGCATATTTTTTCTATTTCTATAGTACTACATGATACGTTATTTTACATCCCTTTCCTTGCGCGGAGAACATCGAATATTCCCGAATTTCGCAGGTTTATGTTGATGGGCTTAGCCGGCATATAGTACTATTAATAATAGTATAAAATGGGAGAAGCGATTCGGAAAATAATAGATTCGCTCTCGCGGAAAGGAACGTTATGGGACAACTCGTATGCGGTGGAGCAACGCTAAAATGCTCCTTCGGAGCCGCTCCTGGCATGCTGACCGTCTTGCCGCAGAACATGGTGATGACGTCAATGCCCATTGCCAACATTATGGACAACAAGCCTATGGTTAATATTCTCCCTTTCGGCATGTGCTCGTCGCTAGCCAATCCAACCGTTGCTTCGGCAACTGCCGCAGCATTTGGCGCATTGACTCCTATGCCCTGTATTCCGGTAACTGCCGCTCCATGGGCACCCGGATCACCAACCGTGCTGATTGCCAATATGCCGGCGCTTAACAACTCATCGAAGTGCATGTGCAATTGGGGCGGTGTTATCGAAGTTGTTAATCCCGGCCAAATAACGATACAGGTGCCTTAGCTATGATTGAGTCCATTCTTAAGCCGATATTCAAACCGATCAAGAAATACGTAATGAAGCCGATTAAGCAAGCTCGCAAGCTGCCTAAGCTGCTGTTGAAATGGCTTCGCAAGTTTCTCGTCACGGCCATATTCGGCCCTCTCCGTTCGCTTAACAACTATGTCAAGCTGGGAAGCTATTATATTGCGAAGAAGCTGATTGCGCTTGTTATCGTTTTAACGCTCATTATTGTTTATTTCGGTTTCATCAGTCCGCCGCCTCTGTTCAATAAGTGGTTCGGCAAGACGCCGGAGCTGTCGGCAACGGCCGCTGCGGACAAAGGGTTCACCGGTACGGCTTCTATCACTGATCCAGAGGGCAATCTTCTGTTCGAGGGCCAATTGGCGGACGGCTTGTACACGGGCGCGGGCAAGCTCTACTACCCGAACGGAAACTTGAAGTACAGCGGCGACTTCGACAAGGGCATGATGATGGGCCAAGGCGAGCTGTACAACGAAGATGGCGTTTTGCTCTATAAGGGGCTGTTCGCTGCCGATCAGTACGCTGGCGCGGGCACGGCATTTTATCCCAGCGGAAAGCCAGCTTATGTTGGTTTGTTCGCTGCAAGCCTGTACGAAGGCGCGGGAACGACCTATAAGGAAGACGGCACGGTCGTATATGCGGGCAACTTCATGAAAGACGTCTATCAAGGGGATGGCAAGCTATATAGCGGACCTGAGAAGCTGCTGTACGAAGGGCTGTTCAATAACGGCGTTTACGAGGGTGCAGGCAAGCTCTATGACAATAACGGAGTACTCGCCTATGAGGGGAACTTCGCAGCTGGCAAATTGACGGGACCAGGCAAGCAATATTTTGCAACCGGCTTCGTCAAATACGAAGGCGATTTCGTGAAGGGCGCTTATCACGGAACAGGAAGCTCCTTCAACGAAGCCGGCTCGCTCGTCTACGCAGGAGGTTTCGCTTCCGGCTTGCCGAACGGGATCGGCCAAGCGTACAACGCAAGCGGAGGCATAGTGTACGACGGCAAGTTCGTCAATGGCAAATATGAGGGCGTCGGTTCGTTGTTCGACGCCGACGGCGCACCGATCTATAAAGGGTTCTTCCGTTCCGGAGGCGTGTACGCGGAAGGGTTCATGAACCTATCGCTTGTGAAGCTGCAAGAGACGTTAGGGGTGGCCGACCCGCCGCCTCCTGCCGAGACAATCCCGCCAGTCGAGGAAACACCACCCGTTACGGACACGCCAGTAGAAGGCTCCATAGATGGCGAGCAAGTTGGAGACAATGGCGGCACGGGAACGCCTAGTACGGGAACTCCGACAGCAACGGATGCGCCATCAGACAGTTCAGGCACTCCTGCTGAGGAGACTGCTCCGGAGAATGAAGTCCAAGCGCTTAGCGCCGGATCGAACAATGCGGTGACAGATGCAGCATCTACCGAATCAGATGTCGCTACCGGATTGATTGACGGGCTTGAGGAAGAGATCCTTCCTATGTCGCTTACCTTCAGCTCCGCTCAGCTTTCATTCGTGCTTGAAGTCGATGCCGACAATCCGGAAGCCTATTATGTTCGCAAGCTGACGACATGGAACCGTATCGTAATGGAGCAAACCTATCAGCGGCTGCTGGATGCCAAAGCCGTCTCTTCGAAGGAAAAGCTGCCAAACGGCCGGACAAGCATCATGTTCAAATCCGGCAACGCCTTCCTGACCTTCCTCCTGAACAAGGACAAGCCGGTCAGACTTGAGATCAGCTACTATAACCCCGAGGAAGCGGAGTAACTGCTGTCCGAACTTAAAAGGCCCTCGCCGTATCGATATGGCGAGGGCTTCTTTTCTATTTGCACCTGCTGCATAAGTGCGCATACGCTCTTACGGACGCCATCAGTTACTCCGACTATAGCTATTAGTGCATATACGCTCTTACAAGACACTCCGGACGTGCTCCAAGAGCCTATAATCTATCAAAAAAAGCCGCGAGATAACGCTTCATTCGAAGCGTAAACTCGCGGCCTGATGACCGTTTATTCCTCCGAAGCAGCCGCCTCGGCCATTGCATCCGTTAATGAATCATTGTCTAGCTCGCTCTGCTGAGGAGCTGCGCCGAGGCTCTTGAACGCCCACCAGCGTACGGCAATAACCGATGCGGTAGACTCCATATCACCCTGCAGCTTCATGCCGATGCGGAACGTTCCTTTCTCGGGATAAACGATCGTTCCGAGCGATACGTTCGGAATGTCCGGTTCGAATTCCGTTCCCTTGAACACGTCGCTTTGACCGTAGTAGATCCGTTTCTGCGTAGCGTTCACATCGCCCGCCACAGAACGCTCAACTTCTTCCAGTCCTACGACGACCGATACTTGGCCTTCGCCAAGTCCATGGTTGATCTCGTCGGAGACGTAGTTCTTCTTGCCCCGAGAGAAGAAGAAACCTCCCGACTTGCCAATCGACTCCAGCAATACTTCCATTGTGCCGGTTGCAATCTCGTCATACAAGTGCTGCGGACGCGGAATGCCGAGCTTAAAGTCGAACTCGTTGCGATCCGGATGATATTGCACATCCAAGGAAGGTTTGGCCCCATACTCCAAATCTTCCGTTTCCGCGCTTGCATAGAACTTATGCAGCGACGAAGCGCGCGAAGTCTGGGAAAGCCTTTGCAGCAGAGAGGTGCTCTCGATGTATTCGCCGTAAGGAACACGGTCGACCTTCTCGATCATATAGGTCGGTCCCATCTGAAGCAGGCTGATCTTCGCTAGACAAATGCTTTGATCCGCCGAGCCCTCGACAGCCTCTTCCAGGCTGCGCTCATGCCAGTCCTTCAGAATGCGCTCCGCTACCGGCTCCTCCAGCACTTCAATCACATGTTTCGCATTGGAATCGAGCGGAATGACCGAATCTCCGATCGTCAGCTTTGCAGCCGAATTTGGCACAGTAAGCGAAGCAGAACCTCCCGCTTCAAGCGGCGCCTTCACATGGAAGCTGACCGTATATTCCGTTTCCTGCGCGTCGCCCGGCTCTGCGAACGATACGTTTTGCCCGTCATGGCCTACCGTAGTGAAGCCAACCGCATCATAGTCGTATTGGAAAGCAATGCGCGGCGTTTGGAGCGTCTTCTCAACGACGAGCTTAACCTCGACAACCTCGCCCGGGTTAACATATTTCGGCATGCGCTGCGTAATACGAACGCCTACATCCTCATAAATCGTCGTCACGTTCTCCAGCAAACGAACGAATTCGAAGGAGGATGGCGCCGGCGCCTCTTCTACGATAAACAAGCGGTATGACTCCAGCACGCGATTGTATTCGCTCACTTCATCGGAACGAATCGCCGAGTTGCCGACGGAATGAACCGGCTCTTTGCCCTTCTCATCGTATGAGACGCATAGATATACGTTTTTCTTATACTCATTGTTGGTGAAGCCTTCAATCATCGACAGCTTTAACGTTACCGGGGAAGGAATGACGAGCTCGCGGCCGATATAGTCGATCGCTACGCCCATCTCGACCGAAATCGTCTTGTCATCAACGGCGACAACCTGCATGCCCGACAATACGCCGCTTCCGTACAGCAGGCGATTCAACAATCTTCTTTTGTCGTTAAAATACTTTTGCTCCGATTCAAAGTCGCGCACCGTCAGCAGCTTGCCGTAAAAATACCGATTTCTCTCAAATGGATACAATCTCGATTTTTTCATCAATTCCCACTCCTTCACGAACTTCATCTATTATTCAAGCTCTGAATCCATCTCAAGGCGAGTATGTATGTCTATTCGCTTCTCCATGCCGACATCGACGATCAACGTATCGTTAGGCATCGTGCGGTTAGGGTTCAGCGTCATGAGCGACGGCTCCGTCAGCACGGTGTTGATGCCAAGGTAAGTATGAAGGTCCAAGTACATCCACGGCTGAAGCATCACAAGCTTCGCTTCCGTATAGGCCGGCTTCTGCTCCTCAATTAACTGCTCGATGACAACGCGCTGTTTCTCGTTAGGAGCTTGTTCTGGCCGAAGCAGAACGGTGAAAGTGTATGGATCGCCATCGTACAGCTTATCCGTAAGCTCCCTAAGCTCTGCATTGTCGCGCATGCCCTTCGTCTGGAAATATTCAATAATAAGCGGCGACTGTCCCGTGTAAATTTCGATCGTCTTCATTAGCCCCTGCCTTGTACCTCGGTATCGGTACAGCTCCGGCGCGGCTTTGATGAATGCTTCCACCTGTCCATCGGTCCAATAGTCGTCGGTTTCCAGGCCAAGCCAGGACGACAGCCACCTGAGATGCTCGCCTGTCGCCAGCTCCGGATCGAGATAGTCAGACAAACCGTTAATTTCGCTCTCTACCTCGGAGAACAGTGTGCCGAATAAAGATAAGTAACGCTCTAGAAAGTCGCGGCTAGCAGGGTCCTCCTGATATACCGCCGGCAAATACGATAAATACGTCTCACGCGGAAAATAAAGCCGCATTGTCTGGAGCAAAGGCGAATGCCTCTCCGTCCCGATCCATTCGATCTTAATCCATAAATATCGTCCCTTGGCACCAAAAAACAGCGAATCCTTCGGATTAATGACTGGCGGCGACCAGTAAGGCGCAAGCGCGTTCAGCTTGTCTCGATACGATAACGACGTATCAGCCAGCCAATCGTCGACCTTGCGATACGCTCCGTTAATGAGACAGCTCTCCTCGTTCAACGTGAAGTAGGACACCCTTAACTGCGTACCGTCGGGAATGAACGCATCAAGCGTCATTTTATGCCATGTCGTATCGGCTTCCGCACTGTCGTAAGCGCGCGATAACCACACACCCTCAGGTACTCCCGTCTCTTCCATCGCCAGCGTCTGGGGCTGCAGATTAAGCATCGTCACAACGCCCTCGTCGCCGTTCAGAATGAACATGCGGTCTCTGCCGTCGATAAGCAGTTGATCGGCTTTGCCTCGGAAGCTCGTAATTTTCCCTATTGGTTGACCGGCTGCATCGAGCCTGACGATAAATCGGTCATCCTCGCTTTCCTGATCCATCTGTCTCGAGTCGCCGATATAGAGCATACCAGAGCTATCGATACATAATCCCGCATAAGGGAGCGAGGGAAGATCTCTCTTCTCTGCTAGATTACCGATGTTAGTAAAGGCATACAGCTTAGCGAACAGCGTGTCGAAAATGTACAGCTTCCCGCTCGGGGACAGCGACATAAAGAAAGTCCGGTTCAAATGCTTCAGCTTAGCCCGCACCCGCTGCGTGAAGCTTGGATCGCTCCATACACCGGTCAAAGCGCCGCTATGCGTGAACAGCATTACCCCCAGCTTGCCCCCCTCGGGCACCGCTGGCTCATCGCCGCTCACATCGATCTCAAGCGGTGTCAGCACATAGATGTAGCGCTTATCCGAAGCGATCGCGATTGGATAAAGCGGCATACCGTCCGCTTGCTGGCCGGCACGGGACCACAACGTCTGGCCCGTATCCGTATGATAAGCCGCAAGCGTTAAATCGCCAGAGCGGTCGGCTGCGAACAGCAGGTCGCCGGAGGCCGCGAGCCTCGCATCGGCGCTGAATAAGCCATGTCCTTGCGTAAACAGCCGCTTATGGTCCATGTTTCTGCGATCATAGATCCATAGATCGGCCCGTTCATCAAGCAAGTACAACCGATCATGCTCGCCGATCGCAATCTCGCGAATCGTTCCCGTTCCATCTAGCTCGCTTAGCTGAAGAACACCGGCAATCCCGTACTTATTATCTCTTCGCACTCCGAAGCCTGCCGTGCGCGACTCCAAATTGTATGTGGTTCCGCGCCGCCAATCTTCCTCGCGATTAATCGAGAAATAACGATCAAGTCCGTTCAGACTCATCCCCTCCTTTGCTGCCGTCCGCGGTACGACATCATAGATGCGTGCTGCTTATCAGCTCAATTTCATGACTGCCCGAGAATACAAGGCCATGAGGCGGCAGGATCAGATCGCCTCCCGCGCTCTTCTTCACATGGGCGCCTTCCGCATCCAGCCACAAATCTTGTATGAACAAAACGCCGTTGCTTCCGCTAAGCGCATTATAAATATCACCCTTATACACCGCTCTGCCGAATGTCCAGCCCGGTGAGCCATCGTCTCCGTCAAGCGGCCGCAGCAGCCGCCTTAGCTGCTCTACGAGCCGCTCGCCTTCATCGATGAATTGCGGTTCAACAACAACGACCGCATGAACGGTCACTTTGATATAGACGGGAGGAATAACATGTACCTCGGTCGTGATCAGCCTCCGCGAATCGATATGCTTCCGTACCGTTTGCAAGAAACCGGCGCTTGGCGTCGGCGTCTCGCTTAAGCTGTAAGGCACAACGACAACCGATACTTGCCCGGCAGCCCGCTCTCTCGGATAATCGGCAAGTCCAGGTCTGTACAGCGGAATCGCCTGTACTCTGGCAACTGCCGCACCCGGCGTCTCGCGGGCGATCGTCTCGTAATCCTCATCGGTTACAGCGCGGAACGTACGCTTCAGCTCCGTCTGGGCGCGCTGCAGCGTCTCAGCAAGCGTCTCCGCCTCCGAGCCGCCCGCAGCATAGAATGGATTGTCAACCTTAATTCCGTTTTCGGCTTGCACGTTGCATACCCATTCCGTTATAAGACCGGACTTCACATTGCCTCGTTCGCCGCCGCCAAGCTCGCAGCCGATCAAGCAAATATTTTCTTCCAAGCAAGACGCTGGAATAGCGCCGCGCTCACCGTTACCGAAGTAGATTCGTCTTCCGGCCGGATCATATACATAATGGCGATCGCCGGGTCCTGAGTGATCGAAATCGTCAACCCGCGTCCAGTCAAACCATTTCAATTCTCCAGTTGCTTCGCTCTCTCCAACTTGCAGCTTAATGGCGTCCTTTTTTTTGCATGGGACGTCATATAAGTCGAATGATTGGCCGGGAAGTCCATTGCTTCGACCGACTAATCGCAGCAGATCGAACTTCGGCATACTTGCGATAATCCGAATCATTTGGCCTGCCTCCGGCATCACGCCGTCTACGCTGCCGCCAAAATGAACTTCCAAATAATCTTTGCCGGGGCTTCGCTTCACCGAATACAGCTTCGAACGTTGTTTCGTCAGATGGTCATTCTTCATGTCCGACGTCTCTTCTTCCTGCCAATACGTCCATGAAAAATCAATATTTTGCACTTGCACGCGGATTTTCCCGAACACGGATAAGTAGGTATCGCTCACGATCGACGTTTGCTCCCCGCCGTGGAAAGGCAAGTCGATCACCTCGCACAGCGTATCCCGTTGAACCGCGATCGTAGTATGAAGCATCAGCTGGCGTATGCGCGGAGGCATCTCGTAACCCGACTCCTCAAGCGTGCAGCATATCCAATAACGCGCACGATCGCTTGCCGGATGAACCGTTACCGCACGCATTGGCGCTCCGACGCGGAACGTCATTTTACCGCTTAGCGTCAAATGCAGCGTCTCGTCGCGCACGATGTCCAGCGGAAGCCAAGCCGCCGTCTCCGTTGCTTCGTCATAACCGTATATTTTCCAGGACAGCCTGGAGGAAGGTGTAATCACGGAAGCTGCAAGCAGCGGATCAAGGAGCTCTGACGCATGCCTCTCCTGTCCTTCATTCCCAGGTTGCATGAGCTCTATATTGAGCGTGATTTGCTCGCCGGAAATGAGTTCTCGGTCGAACGATATGTATAATTTGGATGATTGCTTCGCATCGGCGCCGAAAGCGTAGTAGACGACATCCGAATGTATATTGGATGCTGTCACATCATTCGCTTCCCGTTCCGTTCTTGTAACGATCCGGTCAAGCGACAGCGGAACGAGCTTAACCGTCGTATCCGTCTCGAACATTTGGTCTTCCGCCATGAGCTTCGTTCCACGCGGCAACGTCGTTTGCTCAGTTACGTTCGTGAACTGAATTAGCGCTTCTGCCGATTGCGTATCTGCCGGCGCAACGCCCAGCAAGTCTAGAAACTTACGACGGTTTTTGTCCGGAACGCGGCTTATGAAATAACGCTGCATCTCGGTCAACCATGCGAATAATTCAAGGAAGGTCATGCCTGGATCATGCGCGTTCTCATCGGTCCATTCAGGAACGCGTTTCGGTATCAGTCGTCTGGAATGCTGGACGATCTCGGCGAAGCTCCGATCGTCCAGCGGCAATCTAGGCAGCATAGGATGCCTCCTTTCCTTGCAGTTTTAAGCGGTTGTTCAAACAGTCCAATTTTGATCTTAATGAGGGGCAGGGATTGCCGTAATCTGATGATGCCCGTTAACGACAATGCCATGGATGACCTCGCCCATTCGCGCGGGATCCCACTCTGTGCGCACGCCGTTCTCAATCTTGATGACATGTAAATACAATCGTTCTATGTAGAGCAGCGACCTTACCGAATGAAGCAATGAATGAAGCACCGAAATATGAAGCGCTTCGCCGATATTCCAGCCTTGGCCGTCCGCATTGCCCGTAATGGAATCAAGGAACGCATCCAGCTTAGCAGCAGAAGCCAGCTCCAGCGGCAGCAGCTCATCCACTGATTCCGCCGCAACGGTGGCATGCACCGATATCTCCAGGTAAGCCGGCTCGATGACACGAATTGCACCGCCCAGCGATACAAGATTGGAAGCTTTGCGAATAAGCTCACGCTCCACCGTCTTCTTGAGCTCCGGAAATTGTGCCGTACCGGCAAGCCCGCCCGCAGGGAAAGCAACAACCGTAATAGCGCCGGGAGTTCGCTTAAGCAAAGCGTCCCGATTGCTTAAGCACTTCACCTTCGCAATCTGCGGATACGCCTCGCGGGCAATCCATTCGACGTCCTTCGTCGTAACTGCGCGTCCCCGATGCTTAAGCTGCTGCGGTCCGCGGGCAACCACCTGCTCGATACGCTCCGCATCGCCGCCGCCAATCGATGGCGCGGGATTCGTTACGCTTCGGATGAAGGCGATCGGAAGCTGCATACCTGTAATTTGGTCTGCCGCTACATGACCGCCAGCTCCGGCAGTCGTCTTGAAGCGAATTCTGACCGTCTCCGACTCCTGCGAGGAAGGCAAGCGTCCGTGTACCCCATCGCCGAATTGCAGCGTGCCTCCTGCATGATTCGTCACATAATGTCTATCGTCCGGCCCCGATTCGGCCAGCGAGGCAGCGGCCTGCCAGCGTACCCAGAAGCGCTGGATCTCGCCTTCGCCGTCGCGCTGAGCAGCGTACGCCGAGCTTTCGGTTTCCAGCAATCTTTCCTGTTCGAGCGCCGTATATCTCTCAACCTCATCCACCCATACTTCTTCGTCGATGAAAGCGGTCTGTGTCAGCTGTACGAATCCGTCAAGCGGAATGGCAAGCTCTCTCTCCTGACTGACCTGCTGCCTGGCTGTCACCGCATTCATATCAATGCGGCTAGCAACCGGCAGTTGCGGATAAGTTCCGTCCATGCAGCCGTCGCGATTAATCGCCCGCAGCCAGAACCGCTCGCGTCCGAACAAGCTTGCTTGCACCATCGTCTGCGGTCCTACCCATTGCAGCTCTCCGCTCGATGTAAAACCATCCGTGCCGTCCGTTGTCTTCACAGGCAGCCAGACGAGCCTGCCGTTCTGCGCGCATAACGCTTCCCATTCGACCCAAGGTGGCTGATTGCGGCCTGCGAATGGACGATCAAGCTCGAAGCGTGTCCGCAGCGGCCCTTTCGTCGGTGCTGTATCGAATGAAGCATACACGGTAGGCTGCTTTGTTGCAGGCGGTTCGAACAGTTTATACGCTGCTCCTCCCGCTCTCGCCTCCTGCGTGCGGTCTCTCACTTCGATATTGCTTCTCGTATACAGACTGTCAGGCATGAATAACGCCTGCGAAGGCTGTGCATATGTAAATGCAGGTGAAGACAGCCACGGCGACATATACTCTACGACCGGCGCAATAATCGGATCGGTCTGCAGTACGCGCGCGCGCAGCCAATAATCGTATGAGCCGTTGACGAACGTCTGCGCTATATCTTCAGGGCATTCGAATTCAACGGCAAACCTTCTCTCCTCTTGCTCCGGCAGCTCCTCGAATAAGGTTCCGAACTGCTCGCTGCCGGGAAGCCGGGCCCAATTCACGCCGTCCCAATATTCCCACTGCACTTTGCGAATATGAATTCTCGGCGGGTCTTTCTCCTCGAAATCATAGGTTCTCATGACCATTTTCCACTTGACCTCGGGGTCTTGGGCCATGCGAAGACGATTAGCCGACAGCTTGGCCGTAAAGCTTAGCTTTACATGGCTCTTGCGCTTCGTGAACGCCTCCTCGCATGACAAGTAAAACACAGAATAAGGTACGAAATGCTCGCCGAACGGATAGAAGCCGTCTGCCGGCACCTCGGTATCATTGAAATACAATGCGCTCGGCTTAATGCCTTCCGTATCGCGATGTGCATCATGCGCCGCGCGAATACGCAGCTTGTCCATCTCCAAATGCTTCTCGAGCAGCGGCGAAGCCGCATCCGGCAGTTGCTTCACCGTACAACGTATCCAGCGCCCCTTAATGCCTTGATACTCCGTTACTTCAAGCTTGCCTGCCTGCTTTTTATACAAAATAATCGTTTGACCGGCAGCAGTGGCCTCATCGAACTTCACCCACTCGCCATTGCTCGGATACGTCCACTCAACAAGATCGGAAGCGAGGGAAGCGGCCAGCTCCGGCTCCGAATAACGTTTCTCCGAATGATGCACGTTCAGATAGAAGCGATTAGGACGATCGACAAGAAACAAATCGTCATGACGGATATACATCGAATGCTCCTGTTCGTTCACCTTATAATCGGTATCGAACAAACGCACCTCCGGTACGATTCCCGCTTCTATGCTTTGGCTGTACTTCTCGGCGGAAGTCACAATCCGATCCTTCGCCGGAAGGACGTTAATCCATTCCTGCAGCTTGGCAGGCGTTGCCAGCAGCGTCTTCTCCGTCTCGAACACCAGCGGCTCGCCGCCTTCTGGATTCGGCGCGGTAAGCGCCAGTCCTGCCGGCAGATAGACGGGATTCACGGCGCCCTCGCTGAGCCCGAATACAACGGTCGCAAGTGACGGACGCGGCGGCTGCAGCTTCACTTGAATCAGATCAAGGAAAGCCAGAAAATGGTTCAGAGGCGCTTGATTAAGCCGCTCCACCGTATCCTGCAGCATCTCCGACGTTAAATAAGCCAAGCCTGTACCCGCATCCGGATCTTCCGGCGAGAACCGCCATTCCGGCGTATAGTGAGGAGCCATCTCTTTCAATCTAGCCATGAAAGAGGCAACATTGTTCGCATTAATGCTTGGCGGACGAAGGCCGCCGCCCGTTCTTCCTCCATGCTTCATCGCATCGCTTCGCTCCCGTTATTTCGTGCCTTCCTCGAGATAAAAAGGATAGACCTGATTAAACAAATTGTTCGTTGACCGCACCGCATACGATACCGTCAGCAGCACACGCCCGGTATGCTGAGGATCAAGCTGCGCTTTCACCTCGATATCCTTCACCCTGGGCTCCCATATCCGAATTGCATCCGTAACTTCGCTTGATATGAGCCGCAATGACGTTTCGTCTGTCGTGCCGAAAACGAACTCTCGCAGTCCGCAGCCGAAATCCGGCCGCATTAGCCGCTCCCCCTTCGAGGTGCGAATAATAATTCGAATCGCTTCCGCTATATCCTCCTCGGCATCGGCCATCAAAATGCGGCCTGTCGTGGCATCCACCTGCACAGGAAACTTCCATCCTTTTCCCAAAAAAGAAGCCGACATTCCAGCACTCCCCCTCTTCCGTTTGAACTAAGCGGCTAGTTGATCTTGACCATAGAGCCCTTGAGCGTCAGAATGCCATTCGTCTTCACTTCCATCATCCCGTTCGACTGCAGAGTCAGCGAGGCATCGGCCTCTACCTTCACTTGCGCTCCCTTAAGCGTCAGCGACTTCGCGCCCGTCATCGTCACATCGCCTTGCGAAGTCATCTCGAGCTTCGCCGTATCGCCGCTCTTCACCGTGACTTTGTTCGCGGTGCTGTCCAGCACGATCGATTGTTGCGTGTTCTGCATCGTAATCGATACCTTCTTGCCCTTGTCGTCCATTTCAATGCTATGGCCCTTGCTCGTCTTGATCGTAATGCTTCCGTCTGTACTGTTATCGTCAAAAGTAATTTCGTGCCCGCTTCGCGTCTTGATCTTGCGAACATCGTTTTTCTCTTTGCCAGCCGGAGGGGGAGCTTTCTTGCTCCACAGCGTTCCGATGACTACCGGCTGATCGAGTCTGCCCATTAGAAAGGCGACCAGCACCTCGTCGTTGACTTCCGGGACGAACAACGTACCCATATCGTTACCGCCCATCAACGACGCAATCCGAATCCAATCGGTCTGCAGTTGCCCCTCCCGAAGCGGAAATCTAACCTTTACGCGGCCTAATTTCTCAGGGTCTTTGTTATCGCTGACGATCGCGTTCAAGACGCCGGATAATTGCTCAGAAGGCATAGAGCGCTGGTGCGAATCGAAAAAACCTGTAAAGTTCGAGCTCATATGGCATTCCCCTCCGTTTCGAAATGAACAATGTAGCCGTTGTCCGAATCCATCTTATGTGACACCTTCGTCAATCTCGCCGTATGATTGAGCTTCGCTCCGCCTAACCCGTCGAACTTGATAAGCTCGCCCGGCTTAAGCTCCGGGAAGCCTATGCAGCTCCCATGTCCGCTGACAAGCTCGCGCGACAGTCTCTCCAGCATCGCCTTGGCAAGAGCCGTAGCCTCATCCTGTGAAGTCGCTTGCGTGTATACGATCTCGATTTTTTTCGCAGAGAGTTGCGCCGCGACGCTCGGCCCCGCCTTCTCCATCGTGCCGATCTTCGTTATCGTCTTCGCAGAAGCTTCGATCGGCTCCATTTTGTCCACATCGTAACCTCTGACCTTCACCTCTGCTACTTGGCTGGATGCATCAACCTGAAGCGTGAACTCCAGCAAGCTTTTGCCATATTGCAGTGTAATGATTGGATCTCCCGACGTTTTTGGTTTTTTAAAATAAAGCTTGGACGCCGTCACATAAAAATGCCGGTCGTTATCCATCGCGAGCGAGCGAATAAAGTGGTAATCGCTCACGCCGATCTGTTCAATGGTATTCTTCTTAACGGTCGTCGCATCAATATCGGTCGATAGTCCGTATTCGCCGGCAATTTGCTGAACGATATCGCTGTCCTTCGATTGCGACCACACTTTGGAATGCGACGACTTCATCATCATGAAAGAGCGGTCCATCGCGACTACGATGATCTTAGGGTTCATGTTCGAGCCATACTCGACGTTATAGCCCGTAATCACACCGTCAAATACGAGCCCTTTTTTGTCCGCATAACCAAGCTTTACCTGAAGCAGTTTCCCTACGGCAATCGTCGTCCCGACCCATTGCATGACGTTGTCCTGCCATTTGAAGGCGTTCGCGATGCAGAATCTGGCAACGTCCGCCTGCGCATCGGTCGTCTGCTCCACGTCGACCCATTCCAATGCCATATCCAAAAGTCTAATTAATTGCCCATCAATGAGGATGTCGGCTTCAGGCGCAGTAAAACCACCGTATTTGGTCTCTAGCGAATCAAAGGTGTTGGCCGGCATACGCTCACTCCAATCTTGGAATAGTTAAACTTTTACCAGCTGCAAGCAAGCGTGGATTATCGATGCCGTTAGCCTCGGCGATATGCCGCCATGCGCCTGGATCCTCATATTCGTCTGCTGCAATCGACCATAGCTGATCGCCCAGCTTAATCGTCTTCAGCTTCGTCCGGTCAGCTGATTGCCGCGGAATTTCCTGGTACTGCTCCTTCATCGTTTGGCTGCTCTTCATGGACAAGCCGAGCGTTGCTCTTACCGGCACGCCCGATTCCAGAAACATCGTGTATCTTTGCGATATGGAAGTGACGACACCTTTGAAGTCAAGCGAGCCCCATACGAATCGGCAAGTCGGGGGCGCATGAAGATCGGAATCAACGTCCATCATGCCTACAATGGCGGAAGTAATCTCCCTAACGTCCGTGCCGAGCTCGTAAGTATCGAAGAACAGACTAAGCGTCAAGGTAGAAGCATCGCCGCCGACAAATTGCGAGATAGGCCTTTGAAGACCGGGCACATCATTCTCCGAATATTGATTACCTACCTCTAGCTCGTATTCCGTCGGGTTGAACATCACGTCTATCGTTTGCGTCCGTTCATGCCAATAGATCCAAAACTGCGCTTTGCTTAAGGCCATAATCCGCTGCCCCCTCTTCTACTCTTCTAAAAGCCGCGCCTGCGCTGCTCCAGCTTCATCTTGCGCTCCAGCGCTTTGTATACTTGATCCGCTATCGCCTCGGGACGAAGCTGCGGAATCTTCATGATCATCTTCTGCAGCTTCTCGGGATCAAGCTCCTTCGGCGCTTCCACCTGAACATGACGCTCCGGCTCCTTCTGCGCCGCTTGCTTGCGTTGATGATGCGCAAGCTGCGGCATTGCGGCAGCCGAGGCGTATGTGCCCGGCGAGGCTGTTCCGCTCACTGCTCCGGCCGATGCCGCTGAGCGAGCAGCAAAGCGCAACCGCAAAGGGCTTGAGCCCGGTGCAGCCGTTGTTGCTGACCTTTGAGCTGCTTGCTGCGTTTGGCTGCCCGATTGTGTAAAAGCCTGCTGTTCCGCAGCCTGCTTGAGCACCGATTGCAGCGATAACGGCACGAAACTGCTTCCGGCACGCTGCACAGTCATAGCAGCACTCTTCACAGATGATAAGCTGTGGCTTGTCTGCGGAGCTGTTCTTTGCTGTATGTTGCGAATAAGACGATGTGTCGTACTTGTTTTAAGAGCGGCCATCACCCCAGCGGACGTTGGCTGCGAAGACAAAGCTGCAGACCTAGCTTGTCCGTTTCGGACTTGCTCTGATTGCCCTTGTACGTCTTCGTCCGATCTCACAACTGCGCTGCGTCTTCCGACCAAGTCGACTATTGGCGTCTTCAGCGCGGACGAAATGAAGCTGCCCGAACCTGCGCTCGTTTGCTTGGCCACCGTTGCGGCGACATTATTAGTCTTTTGGCCTTGCGGTTTCTTCTTCGCGCCAGCGCTCGTTCTCCGCTGGGCAGTAATGGAATGATCCGGTTGAACGGGCGGTGCCCCCGCAAGCCGTCTATGAATCGTCGCCGCCAGTGACGGTGACGCATTGGGCGATTGATGAATCAGCTTAACGGTAGAAGAATGACTCGACTGCTTGCTTCCACGCGACAACTGCAGCGGTGTACTCCGTTGTGATGCTTCGCTTGTTGTTACTGGCACGGAAGCTGGTGAAGATGTCACGTTATCCTGAAGTCGCTGGCTAAGTTCCTTGGGCTGTTCTGAAGACTTAGTTGTACTTGCCTGTATAACTTGTTTCCCCAGCGATTGTCGCAGCACCAATCGCACGTTCCCTTGCACGGGTGCTCCGTTCTTTATAACCGTCCCCCTCGATCTGCTTGAAGGCGGTTGTTGCGGCGCATCGGCTGAATGCCGCCTACTCATACGAGAGTTAATAAGATGGGCTAACGAATTCGTGCGCACAACTGATTGCGGTTGCTGTCTCGCGCCCGCAAGTAAAACATTCCATCCAGCCCCGCCTTGGACAGCGGCGCCTGTCTTAATCGAAGCTATCGGCTGTCCCTGCGATCGAGCAGCTTGCGGCTTGGCAGCTTCAGAAGCAGGGAGTGAGCGTTGCAGGTCCGTTACGGAACCCCTTGTCGCGCCTGCTTGTTCATTGGCTTCGCCCTTCGGTTCTTTCTCGCGATGCACGAGCCGCTTCGCAGCAATGGCAGGCAGCACCCGTTTATTTGGTTCTATCTGCGTTGCTGTTGATTGCGGCTTAGCCTCGAACCAAGTCGTATGCTGCTTAAGCAGACGCAGCTGCCCCGGAAGCTGATTATACGTCACCGACATTTCACCTCGGCTCGTCATCAGCTTAAGCTGGCCGACAGCTCGTTCGCTCCTAGGTTGCGGCAATTTTGACGTGCTTGCCGCAGCACCGGTCGTTCTCCCAGCATCGCTGACTGCAACAGGCTTAGCACCCGTTGATTGCGTCTCAACTTTACTGACCTGCTCCGCTTCTTCCGGGCTGTTCTTCTTTGCCAAATGCTCCAGCTTCGCCGCCGGACCGGGTTTTCCTTTTCCGGACAACCTGCCTTGAACAGCATTTGTTGCCGACTTAGCATCATCCAGCTCTGCCTGCTCCGCTTGCTTCACTCGCTCGGAAGCCTTCGCCTCACTCTGCTCCGCTTGCTTCACTCGCTCCGACGTCTTCGCCTCGCTCTGCTCCGCTTGCTTCGCACGCTCTGACGCCTTCGCCTCGCTCTGCTCCGCTTGCTTCACTCGCACCGACGCCTTCGCCTCACTCTGCTCCGCTTGCTTCGCCCGCTTAGACGTCTTCGCCTCACTCTGCTCCGCTTGCTTCGCCCGCTTAGACGTCTTCGCCTCACTCTGCTCCGCTTGCTTCGCACGCTCTGACGCCTTCGCCTCACTCTGCTCCGCTTGCTTCGCACGCTCTGACGTCTTCGCCTCACTCTGCTGCGCTTGCTTCGCACGCTTAGACTTCTTCATCTCACTCTGCTCCGCTTGCTTCATTCGCTCGGACGCCTTCGCCTCGCTCTGCTTCGTCTGAACGTCACGGGCTACGCGACTGACATCGGCAGCATGCATCTTACCGTCTGAGCTGCGCAGCCGACTGCTCCTTGCATTCGTCAGTTGAAGTGGAGCAGCCTCACGGCCGCTTCTATAATTCAATACGGAGCTCTTCAACTTAACCCGCTCTTTCACAATCGGCTTCTGTAAGCTTTCCAACCGGCGAGCCGATTGAATCGTAATAGGTTCTTTGCTTCTAGCTTGAATCCATTTATGAAAATCCGTTCCCGCCTGCAGCTTACGTTCACTCGCTGGAATGCCCGGCGATTCGGCTTTCTTTCCGATTTGGGTAACTTGTATACTTTCCGTCTTTGTATGGACTGTGCTGCTCAATCCGCCAGCACCGCTCGTACTACTAGTACTACTCATACTGCCTGTACTACTCTTACTGCCCATAAGGCCAGCAGCCTTTTCAGCTTTGTTAAGATCAGCTTGATCTCGCCCTTGCAAGGTGACGGCAGGCTGAGTCACTGCAATTTCCCTCACGGTCCGATGTTCCTTAATGATGCGCTGTACGTCTCTATAAATGACGGTTTGCTTCTCTACCGTTACTTTCTCACGTTCAATAACGCGTTCTATCCGAGGCGCAGCGCTTGCCGCCGCATCCTTTTTCGGTTTCGGCTGCTTCGTCGTATCCTTCGGCGCAATGACCTGCACATGCACCCTCTGCTGTACGACCGAAGGTTCGCCCAAGCTGTTTTTTTTATGCGATAATGATAATCCGCCAAATTGGCTTTTTCCTTGCTTTTGTTTGTACTTATTTAAGATGCCTCCGGCAAAAGACTGAACCGATGTCGGTTGCTGCTTCGTATCGCTGGCCCGGTTCGTCGTCCTTTTCACTTCTGGCATCCTCCTTCTTTCATTCTGCTTGATCGATTCACGTGGTCCTAGTTAAATCCGCCATATAAGCCGGTATGAGCAATTTCGATAGACTCGAATGCAACGTCGCTCGTACTCGCATTAAGCTGTGGCCCCGACCATCTGACCGGATATCCGTCAAAAAAGCTCCACCGGCCAAACTCTTTCCCGTCGGCGTTTTGGAGTACAATCGCTCCCGTCTTGCGTGTAATCGGACCATCGATCGAGCTCTCATACCAGTTCCACAGCACCGGAGACTTCGTAACGCCGCGGCGCAATACGAGATTCGGATACCGTACGCCTTTTGGCAGCTTATGAACGTACCCGTTCACGCCGCCTTCGCGGTACTCCTCGATTTCTGTCTCGGCTTCCAGTCCCGACACCTCGGTGAACCCGGCTACGAATACGCCGTCCAGCTCCACCCAGAAGTTAAAGCTGCTTGCCACCGTGAACAGCCGATCGTTTTCCTTGCCTTCCATCGCTGCCATAAAGTAAGCGTCACCTCTTTCCGAAAACGTCGAACACGTTCGGCTTGTCCGTATCCTCGTTCATTTTCCGGTTAATTCTCGAAATTTCATCGCACCAGCGGCGACGCTCTGCATGCTCCATATTCATAATCTCGTCATGCGACCAATGGAAATAATAAGCGACGAAGCCTACCTCCTCATATAACCGGTCAACCGGATAATTTAGGAGAGGGCCTCTGTTAAGGACAAAAAATCGACAGCCACCTCGAACTCGTGATCGCATTTCGGACATGCTGCCGCCACTTTTGGCGCTTCCAGATCGTTAATTTGGCGATACAGGTTCTGCAAATAAGCGAGATCGGCCGTGAACAGCTTCTCAACGAGCCTCGTATCGATATGTCTAAGGTCGCCCAGCTTCGTTACTACCCTTGCCATCAAAATAACGGTCAAGTAGCTTGGATTGGATTGCACGCGCGGATCCTTCATCGGCAATATTTCGTCGGCTGCGGTTGCCAGCCTCATGACGCCGCGGCGGTGAAGGTTGCCATGCTCGTCGACATAGCCGCGCGGAAGCTCAAATTCGTATTCGGTTTGAAACGCCATCCTTCTATCACTCCAATACCATCTATTGATGTATGCCTAAGGACTTGCTTTATAAATCCTGTTGCATAATCTGCAACGGATTCGTCATCCTGCTCACCTTAAGACGAATGCCATTGCACATTTTGCAACTGATTGACCACTCTCTGTTCCTTATGTGCCACTTTCTCATCCATCCGTTGCATAATCTGCAACCATGACATTCGAAAGCAAGCTCTATTCCCAATTCAATTGCAGCTTCTGCAACGAGAGCCTCATTTGCAATCTCCCTGCTCCCTACAAAGTTTGACAGTTGCAAAAATAAAGCGGAAAACAAGAGAGGAGTAAGCCGATAACCGCCTACTGCCGCCTCTTGTTCCGTTGCATCACGCGTGTATTAAGCCGTGCGCGTCAAACCTTCATGCGCGAATTCCAGCAGCTCGATTGCTACTTCGTTGCCAAGACCGTTGAAGGTAGGCGCCGTGTACTTAACCGGCCATGCCTCGATAACGTTCCAGCTAGCCGTTTCCTCGCCTTCCTCGTCAACCGCGGTAATCGTAATCGTCTTACGCTCAACCGTACCCTCGATGCACTCTTGAATCCATTCATACAGCTCCATCGATTCCGTAGCGCCCCATTTGAGCGTAATGTTGCCGTACTTCACCAAGCCTGGAAGCTTGCGCGGGGTAATAACCTCGTTGCCCTCGCGGTATTCAATAACGTCGAAAGTCGCTTCAAATCCGGAAACCTCGCTGAATCCGGCCTCTTCCAGACCTTCGATTTCAACAATAAATCTATAATTGCGATATGGATCAATACGATCTCCTGCCATGGTTATCCCCTTCCGTTATTCGATATGGAAGCTAAATGCAAATGCTATTCCTATTCCGAGCCCGTGCGTTGAGTAATGCGGAATACGACGAACTCTGCCGGTTTGACAGGCGCAACGCCGATTACGCAAACCAATCTGCCGTTGTCAATGTCGTCTTGCGTCATTGTCGAGCGGCCGATATTGATATAGAAAGCTTCGGACGGGCTTGTACCCGACAGCGCTCCGTCACGCCATACGCGCATCAAGAAAGCTTCAATCGTCCGCTGTACGCGTGCCCATAGCTGCTCGGTATTCGGTTCAAATACGACCCAGTTGGAGCCGTTCTTAATCGAACTTTCGAGGAAGATGAACAAGCGACGAACGTTGATGTATTTCCAAAGCGTGTTCGACGAGCAAGTTCTCGCACCCCATACGCGGATGCCTTGTCCCGTGAACGAACGGATCAGGTTAACGCCCGCAGGGTTAAGAATATCCTGTTCGCCGTTGTTGTATTGCACGTCAATGCCGACTACGCCGCGAAGCGTTTCGTTGGCCGGAGCCTTCTGTACGCCGCGAGTAGAGTCGGAACGGGAGTATACCCCTGCAATCGTACCGGAAGGAGGGATGAAAATATTGCGTTTGTCGAGCGGATCAAACACTTGAAGCCATGGATTGTACAATGCGCAGTAGCTCGAATCGAATAGATCGCGGTGAGCCAAAACGTCCTGTACCTTCGTCACTTCGCGCGGAAGATCGAGGATCGCGAACCGGCTGCCGAGCAACTCGCAATGCGCCACGAGCGACAATTGCACGTTCGGATCAGTTACGCCTGGAATCGCCATAATGCTGACAACGTCGTTATCGATGAAAGCTTGGATACCCGTTCTCTTGCCCGGGCCAAAATCTTCGCCGATAAAGTCGCCTGCGGACAAGCTTGCAGCCGTGCCGTCGCTGCCGCCGGAAAGCGTAATTTCATAAGAATCGGCATCTGCGCCAGCCAGTTGCTCGAACGGGGATACGCTGCCCTCGGAAACCGATTGAACGGCGATATGAACCAGCACGGAGCGGCCTGCCGCTTTCTCCACATAGTTAGGAGCTTCAGGGTTAAGCGATACCTTCTCATACGTCTCAACTTCAGAGCCATAGCTTACCGAAAGCGTGAATTCAGCTGTGCTCAGCCATTTGGACGGAACAAGCGCCGTATCCACCACTTCGCCCTTCAGCGAATCAGCGAGCTCAATCACTTGATCATGCACGGATACGATGCGGCTGTATTGCTTCTCCGAACCGTTCGTGTACACGACCACATCGCCTGCATAGAAGCCGGCTGCGTTTTTCACGCGGTAACGATTGCCTTCAGCAGCCTCGAAGATTGGCGTCTTAGCTTTGCTTGCCGGAACGGCTACAAGACGGAGCTGATTGCCCCAAGCCCCCGGGTTTTTGGCGGAAACGGACAGTACACCTGCTTGCTCGCTATTGGAAGCTGCAGCCGCATCCGAAGGTGCAACGCGTGCGATAAAGCAGCGGGAACCTCCGTTTGTGAAAAACTGATTAACCGCATAAGCCAGGTAACGATAAGAACCAAATGCATTCTCGGACAAATAAGAGCCGTAGACGCGCTGGAAATCTGCAGGGCTTGTAATAAGCTGCGGCAAGCCCTCGACGGGTCCGCGTGACGCAAGACCGATAAAGCCCGCCGTGCTTGTGCTCACTCCCTCGAGCGGCTTGGAGCCACTTTCAAATTCCTCCACGTAAACGCCTGGCGATAAGTACTCAGCCATGAATGATCTCCTCTCTGAATCTATTTATGTATTAGGTGACGTTCGGCTTCTATGGCCATAGTCAGCCCCAAGACCAAATTCATTCGGGAAAGGTGCAACTACAGCACAATGGTGCTCAGCTTCGCAACTTCCCCGGCCGTTGCTTGCAGCTCGGCAATAACGGCCTTCCCTCCGGCTTTCACCGTTGCCTTGACGGCAAACTGTCCCGGCAACGAGCCTCGAAACGGCAGCAGCACCGTCCCGTCCAGCCCGCTTCGCGTAACGATAGCAGGCATTAGCTGCGCGCCTCTTCGGAAGCTATGAGCTAACGGACGTTCGAATCTAAGCACATCGCCCGGAAGCATCTCTGCGACACGAAGGAGTTGTTCGTTCTCCATATCGCGCAGAAGCAAGCATTCCCCTGCGAACGTCTTGCCCTTGAACGAACCCGCAGCTACCCGGCTGTCGCCAGCCTTCAGCCCGTCCTGGGCAACTCTTGCCCTGGCTGCAGCATCCTCTGTCGCATACGCTTCGATGTCAGCGTGCGGAATCGGCTTTCCAGCCTCATTCACAATTCTGACCCTTACAGCCGTTGCCGCCGCAGGATAGGCATAGCCAGACCCAGGCAGTAACGGTACGGTTACGACAGGAGCAAGCGGAGGCAGCGCCGACAGATCAATCTGTTCACTGTACGGCATGAACATCGGCGACTTGACAGTGAGCGCATAGACACCCATTGGGACGTCTAGAAACAAATAGGTGCCGTCCGATTTGCGAACGGGCTTGCGGGCGATGCCCTCAAGCGATACGGTAATGCCGCCGGGCACTCTCCTCGTCCATACATCGACCGGAGAGACAACGAGCGAGCATCGCGTAACGAGCGTATCTCTGAGCTGCGACATTCCGCTAGCCACCGCCCTTCTCTTCGAGCACAATATGGCGCTCGACGACACGCGAAACCGACTTCACGCGAGTGGAATCCAGCATGACCGGACCGACGCGATACACAACCGACAGCTTATAAGGCAAATCTCCGAATTGCCACAGTTTAAGCAGTTCTTCGCTCTCCATGCTCACAAGCGACAGCCGAATCGTCTCTGCGCTCTCGGCAAGCGATCCTTCGAGATAGGGACTGCGGAGCACGGAATTGTCGTAAAGCACCTGCATAGCTCGTCCTAATATGCGATGCTCGTCAAGCGATTTGGTCAAACGATCCGCATTCGAATGCGCTGTCATCAGAAAATAGAAATCTAGCGATTGCGGCGGATATTGTAGCGTGCTTCCACGATCCTGCATGCCCGTGCGACGTGCTTCGCCATTTTCCTTCACGTTGAACAGAAATAACGACAAATTAAGATCGCCCGCATCACGCGGAGATGCAATGCCAATCAGATCGGTGCGCGGCACGGGGTCCGGCGTTAGATTGTCGCGCAGCAAACGAAGCATGCTTGCGCCCAAATCCGCGATAACTGTATAACCGGCCACTGCCATTCCCCTCTCTTTCCTTACACAGTGCTGACATAGGCTTTTGACCTATTTCGACTCCAAATCTATTATAGCTTTTCTGCCATTAATTGACTACGAAAAACTACTCATTTTATGTCAAAAAAACAAGCAATCTGATCTATTAGTCGCGGTTCATATCCTAATTTCGCTAGATTTGGCGAAATTTCATGCATACGGGTCGAATAAGCCCTTCACCACGATCTTGCCCATCTTGTGAAATTCCTGTCTGGAAGCTCGAATCATATGGCGCATTGCGATCGCGCTTTGCTCAGTTGCTGCCATGTAGGCGGCGGCAAGCACAATGTTCTTGATATGACCGCCCGCAACATCCACTGCAGACGCAAGAAACGGAAAGTCGAGATCGGAATCAAGCGGCGCCTCCGCGGGCAGCATGGAGCGGAACAGCCGCTCACGCTCGGCGCTGTCCGGGAACGGGAACTTCACGATGACGCCCATTCGGCGCAGGAAAGCTTCATCCATATTTTGCAGCAGATTCGTCGCCAGAATGGTAACGCCATCAAAAGATTCGATCCGCTGAAGCAGGAAAGCGGCCTCCATATTCGCATATCGGTCATTAGAATCCTTGACCTCCGTACGTTTGCCGAACAATGAATCTCCCTCGTCAAAAAAAAGAATAGACCCGCTGTTCTCTGCTTCTTCGAATAACTCGCGTAAGTTCTTCTCTGTCTCGCCGATATATTTGCTCACAACGCGAGATAGATCGATTCGGTAGAGCTCAAGTCCCAGCTCGCGCGCGACAACCTCTGCAGCCATCGTTTTCCCCGTGCCTGGAGGCCCGGCGAACAACAAGGCGAGTCCTCGTCCGTAAGGAAGCTTGCTCCCGAAGCCCCACCGATTAAGCACCGTTTCATTGAACTTATAGCGGTTGCACGCCTCTGTCAGCAGCGCCAGCGGCTCTTCCGGGAGCACGAGATCGCTCCAGGAACGGCTAGGCGCACGCTTCTCCGCAAGCTCGCTCAAGCGATGCTGGACCTGCGATCTCGAAGCTGCTGCATAATCGTTCAGATCGGCACTGCTTCGTCCTTGCAAGGAGGCAAGCAAGGCAGCCTGCCGCCTGGTTCCTTCTATTTGCCCAGCCGTGAACGCATATTTGTCGGCCAGCTGCTCATAGAGGGAAGGATCGTCCCAATCGGAGCTCCCAAGCTCCCATAATTTCAATCGTTGTTCGGCGTCTGGTACAGAAATAGTGAATGATAATAACGAGGCTTCCGCAGGCAGAGGAAGCTGTGCGCCGCGACGTTCGCGCCGCGCCAGCCAGATGACGACAGGGAACGGCGATGCTCCCGCATATTCGACAATGGCCGCATCCAGGCTGCTTTTATACGACTCTAGCAGCGTGTCGCCGGCCATCCCTTCAGTAAGCCCGAGCATAGCGCCGGATATCAGCGCTTCGCGCACAATATGGCGAAGCTGCTCGCTTCGCTTATCTGCCTCACTGTCCAGCTTATCCAATGCAACAACGAGCAGCGGCTGACCGGAAGCTTCGGCTGCATGTCGTGCATGCAGCTTTTTGCCTGCTCCTGAAGGTCCGACTATCTGCATGAAAGGAAGTCTTGCTCCGCCATTGGCACGCTCTTGATTCACGGCAAGCTGCAAGCTGACCTGCAGCCGCTCATCATACAGAAGTCCCGGCGCGGCCTGCCGCTCGTCATACTTTACGGCGACTGCCGCAATCCGGCTGTCCAATGCCTCCGTATGAAGCAGGAAACTTACGACGCGGGGATCAAGACGCAGCGGAAGCTTTAAGGAGCTGCGCTCGCCGACAGTCTCGTTTTTTAGCAGAAACCGTCTTAGCGGCGAGGAGCCTGCCAAATAAGCGCGCGCCGTGTCGCGCTCCTCCTCCGAATCGCATAGCAAGCGCAGCGCAAGCATGGCTGTCGGAACACGAAGCGTCACGTCATCGTTCAAATAGCCGAACCAGCTCTCGTATCTGATGTCGAGCTCCGGAGCTAAGCACAATAGGACACAGCGCCGCTCCCACGCAGACAAGCCAAGCTGATGCGACATGCGCGCGAGCGGGGAGTCGTCCGTTTCTCCAGCGGCATCGCGCTCCGCCTCCCATTGCAATCGGTATGCCCTGAACGCAGCAAGAGCATCGTCCTCCAGACGATGCTCCGTCTCCTCTAGCGTACGCTCGATATCGGATGGCGTTATCATTAACCCGCGCATCGAATAAGGAGCTTGACCGTCAATCTCCTTGCTCTCGAAATCAGCCAGCAATAACCGCATTCCTTGTTCGAGCAAGCCAAGCTCTTCATATATATCCTTCGAAACGGCTGCAAAATTTGTCATATCCATCTCCGAATTCCAAAATGATCGCGCTATCTGCGCATTAGGCACAGTACGGCAATATCGTCAGACTGCGGAGCGCCGTCCGCGAACATGAATACGTCCATCAGCAGCGCGTCGATAATCTCCGCGCTTGAATAACCGGAGGTTTGCGACAAAAACTGCTGCAGGCGATGAACCGTATATTGCTCTTGCAGCGCATTTTCCGCTTCCGTAATGCCGTCCGTATATACAATAAGGCGATCCCCTTTGTCTAGACGAATCGTCTGATCGTGATAGACGAATTCCGGGAACGACCCTAGCGGAATGCCTTTGCGCAGCTTGATCGGTTGAACGGTACCATCCGCCTTCACGACATAAGGCGTACAATGCCCTCCATCGCTAAGCACAACATCACCAGTCGATATTTGCAGCACGCCGCATACGATCGTTGCGAATAGCTGCGCATTATCCGTACATAACTCGTCGTTCACCTTCTCCAGCAGCTCGCCGGGCGACAGCTTCGGATTCATCTTTCCTTTCAGCAAGGAAAGCGTCATCGCCATGAACAACGCGGCCGGAATTCCCTTATCGGATACATCCCCCAGCGTGAAGAAAAGATGATCATCATCGATCTTGAAGAAGTTATAGAAGTCGCCTCCTACCTCCTTCGCCGACTTAAGCAGCGCGCACACGTCGAACGGCTCGTTGGCCGAAGGCATCGTCGTAGGCAGGAAGCTAAGCTGAATGCTGCCGGCGATTTGCAGCTCGCTCTCGAGCCTCTCCGTAAGCGCGGTCGCCTGCTGCAGCTCGCTTACCGACTCCTCCAGCGCCTCGTACAGCCTTGCGTTATCCAGCGCGAGCGCGAGCGGACCTGCCAGCTTCGCAAGCGCCTCGCGATCGTCGTGGCTGAACGCTGCGCCGCCGCTCTTTCCGGCAGCCTGCAGAACGCCAAGCTTGCGTCCCCGCGCCGTCATCGGAATGGTGACGACATCCGCGCCTTGCAAAGCACCGCCGTTCTCCTCGAAGAAGGCGGCCGCTTCTTCGGCCAATACGAGACGTCTAGCCGCCTCGTTCACCGCGCTTAGCAGCTCTGGCTTGTTCAGCGACGCATGCAGCTCGGCACTAAGATCGAACAGGGTTTCCGCCCGCTTCAGCTTCGCGGCGAGACGGCGGTTGCGAACCAGCGTATAAGCCGCTGCGCCAATACCCGCTGCGCCGATTATCCATTCGAGTTGAGACAATTTTGTTACCGCCTTTCAAGCTCGCGCCAGCTTTCCATTACGCGCCTGCCCCGATTTTTTCTAGCGCTTCCTCGCGCGTAGCCGCTATTTCCAAGATTGTCGTAAATCCCGACATTTCGAACACATCGTATACCTGCTCGCCCAAGCACGCGCATACCATCTTCCCTTTTGATGCCCGAAGTTTCTTCGCCGCTACGAGAACGACGCGCAAGCCTGCGCTGCTTATGTATTGAAGATTGCTGAAATCGAATATAAAGCTTTGCTTTCCTTCAGACAACAATTGCAAAAAAGCTTGTTCCGCCGCCGTTGCATTGTTCCCGTCCAATCTTCCTTCAAAAGGAAGAATCGTAACGCCATTCCATTCCGTCGCTGCTAGATTCATCATTCGTTACCCCCGATTGCTCTTATTCGTTATGACTTTCCATAGGCTGAAATTGCTTGCGCATCCGAAATCGGTTTATCCCCCCGGTATATTCATAGTGAATATCGTCCATTAACCGTTTTACGAAAAAAATGCCAAGGCCGCCGATCGGCCGGTCGTCGAGTTCCAGATCAAGCAAAGCGCTCGCATCGGAATTTTCAAGCGGATTGAACGGTATGCCCCCGTCCTCAATCTTCACTTCGACGCTGCTGGGCGAGGCTTGGATGATGACAGCAATACTATGCTCCCCGCCTGACGGGAAGCCGTAGTTGACAATATTGACTACTAGTTCCTCGCATGCCAGAGACAAGTCAAGCACTGCGCGAGCCGTCCACCCTACATCGGCGCCGATCTCTTCCAAGCGCTCATTCAAACGCTCAAGCTCGTCCATTCGGTTCAAGAGCTTGATCTCGCGATCGATAGGATATTGCCGATCGTTCAACATCCATTCCCCCCACACTTCTATGAAGTCATATGCCAAAAGCACTATGCCGGAATTCGCCGATATTTTTGTCTGTTATATCATTCTACGAAACTATCGCGAATCCTGCCGAAAGGGTCGAATATTGGCACAGAGGACTGTCGACCCATCTTGTCATTTTTCGACTATGCCTTGCTGGAGTGCATAAATTGTCAATTGAACCCGATTGGCGAGATGAAGCTTTTGCAAAATATTTTTGAGGTGGTTTTTGACCGTATGTTCGGAGAGGGAAAGCGCCCCGGCGATCTCGCGGTTGGAAGCGCCCGTTGCGACATGCTCAAGCACGACCTTCTCCCGATCGGTGAGCGGCGTTGTCATATCAGGCAGCGGCTTAGCCGCTCCAGCAGCCGGCTTGCGCGATGAAATGGCCTGGTCAACTGAGGGAGAAGGCTTGTCCATTCCCGTAAACTCCTGCAGAAGCCGGAAAGCAAGCGCCTTGGACATCGGCGCTTCATCGACGGTAACGGCATGCAAATATTCGAGCCAAGAGGAAGGAGCGATGTTCTTGAGGAGATAGCCTTGCGCGCCGCGCTTAATCGCTTCGAAGAGGTTAGTGATATCGTCGGAAACCGTAACCATTATAATTTTAAGAGAGGGTTGAAGCTGCTTAAGACGGAAAGTGGCCTCAAGTCCGCCGATACCTGGCATATTGATGTCCATAAGCACAAGTTCAGGACGGATGGCGGCTGCAAGCGCGAGCGCCTCCTCGCCGCTTGACGCCTCCCCGACAACCGTAAATGCGGGATCGCTTGCCACAATCTCCCGCATTCCTTCGAGACCATGAGGATGGTCGTCAACAAGCATCACCCGAACCGGTGCTGCGATATCCGTCATTTCGTTGCCCCCTTACCCCGTATCGTTACTATCATTCCATGCGAATAAGCAGGCGACACATCGAGCGACCACCGCATCGCATCCGCTCTCGCCCGCATCATCTTCAAGCCGTACGTCCCCTGCTTGTCCAGCCCGTCGCTTGACGCTCCGATTCCATCATCCTCGATTTGACAATAAAATGCGGCTTCATCGCCCGCCGAGCCGGCACTTAGCGGATGTTGGCCGCCTCGGACGACTACATGCTCTGCTCTCGCGTGCTTCTGCACATTCATTAGCGCTTCGCGCATAATGGCAAGCAGTTCGACCTTTTGTTTCGGAGATAATACATCCTCATTCAACTTCCAGTCGACAGTCGACTGGATACCGCTCGCCTGTTCCATCTCGGCAGTCAGATGATGAATGCTTTGCAGCCATGGCTGCATGGCAGGCAGTGGCGTATGATGCAGGCTCTCGACCTGCTGCCTGACATCGTCATACAAGCGCCGGACTGTCGTTTTTATTTCCTCGGCCGTGGCGAGCGCCTTCGGATCGGCAGTCTCGCGCTCCAGCCGGTCGAGCTTAACGGAAAGCATGAACAGCGATTGCGAGATGCCGTCATGCAGCTCGCGCGCAAGCTGCTCCCGCTCCTCGAAGGCGGCCTTCGAGACTCGCTCCCGATGAAGAGAATCTTGTGTTTGCTCCAGCTTTGCGAACAGACCGCGCAGCAATGTCAGCGTCACAACGAATACGAGCGCCGGAGCAAGAATATTACCCAGCTCCATCGAAACGTAGGGCAGCAAAACCGCATGGCGTACATACTCCCACAAGCCGATCGTAACCGTCGGTATCCACAGTATCAGCCACTTCAGCCATTTATAAGACAACCTGATCCCCCCTGTCTTAATCGTTACGGAATGGAATCGTCTCCACCGTTGTATGGCCGTCTATATCGGTAATGTGCAGTTCTGCTTCCCATGCACCCGGATATGGCAGCTCAACCTTGCCTGCCTTATATTCCGTCAGCTTGAAGCCAGGGAAGGAACTATCGTTATTCGTTTCCTTCGGCAGCAGCTCCACGGTAATCGGCGCAAGATTCGGACGCTTCTGAGACGTGATCGACAAGCTGACAGCTTCCGGCTCTCCCAGCTCCTCTGGCAGCCACACCTTGAGCGACACCTCATTGGGACCAGGTCCGTTCGGCGTAACGTCCAATGTGTAATGAAGCTCTTCGCCCATTTTGTGATAATTAAGCGGCTCCGTATCAGGTGCCGGGCTGATATAAGTAAGTACGCCGACAATCAATAGAACGGCGATCATCAGTATGCCGTCCAGCTTAAGCAGCATGCCGCGCGGCATTTCCTTGCGCTTTGCGCGCACTCGCAGGAATGCTCCGACGACGACAACCGCAAGGACGAGAAGCGCTTTGGCCATAAGCAGCCATCCCCAGTTGCTGTATAGCAAATAGCGCCACGAAGGCAATAGGAACACCGTCATGATGATGCCTGTGACGGCTAGAAGCAAGATCGTTATCCAAGCAACGGTCGTGAACCTGGCGGCGAACCGCCCAGCCTCCTTACGGTCCGAGAACCAATAGAGCAGGAGCAGCATAACGCCCCCTGCCCATATGGCCGAGCAGCTCAGATGAAGGAAGTTCATAATGAGAGCGAGCGCCGAATTGTCGAGCGCCAGCGTGTGCCCGCCGAAGCTCTCTACGCCGAGCAGCAGCAGCGCCCATATCGCTTTAACCATTTCATTTTGCTTCAATATAACGAAACCGAGAACAGCCAGCACTAGAAGCGCGATCCACGAGCGGCCGGCATTCGTCTCTGTAAAGACGCCGATGGCATCCACACTTGTGCCGAGACTATTCATAAGTGCATTGAAGTGAATAAAGATGTACACAATGGCGGTAAGAAGCAGTGTTCTAACGGCAAGCAAACTCCACTTGGCATGCATGCGCTGCGGATCGCTGCCAGATGCAAAAGGAAGCGCAACGGACCATAACATCGTTCCCGTTGCCGCCATCAAAGCGATATAATAGACCGCTCTAATGATATACAGCAGTGATTGTCCTCCTGTCGCACCGCCGGAATAACCTGACTCGGAATGCTGATGCGATGCATCAACGGACGCCGCGGCAACTTGACCAGCCGGAAGCCAAAGTAATAATGTGAATATTAAAAGGGCAACAATTGCGAACAGGTAAAAAGCAGCCCTCGAGCTTCTCCCTGGGTTCCTATCATGTATGTTGTCGTGAGTGTGAATCATAATGTCGCTCTTGAACCTTCCTTCCGTTACGCTTGTTATCACGTACAGTGTACTAAACGCAAATGAAAAGAACAATGAAACCGCCGCAGTGACACACAATGCTCACCTTTTGCAGCCCAATTGCAAGAGGGCGTATAAATTTCACTGAAATCGCCGATGCTCATAAATGATACCAATAGCGGTTGCCGTCCATTTAACGGCGTAAGCTGACGCGGCTATGCTGCTAAACTTCGAATAAGGATGTGTGATTGGATGTCAGAAAAGCCTTATCAGCTCGCCCGCTTTGGCGAGCAGGCGGATGCGCTTGACTCGATTCGCAAGCTGGAACAAAAGCTTAGTGAGGATTATGGCTCAACGGTTGCGTTGGTTGCTTACGCCGAAGCCGACCATTCAGACGGCAAGCGGCAAGCAAGGGAATAAGGGAATAACCGGCTAATATGAGAGCTGCTCTCGTGTACGCCGGTTTTTTTGTTGTTTTCGGAGTGACAGTTTGTCTTTCTGAGTCTTAATCTAAGTTGGATAATTGCAGCAACTTTACGTGATTTAGACTGTTTTCGAAGGCTATGTTGCATATTTGCACTAACTTTCCTTCAATAAGTTTCATTTCGGCCATTTCAGCAAAAAGTTGCTGCAAAAATCCAGTATAGCCGGTAATTGCTCCTTTTAAGGGGGATCTATACTGGAGAAATCCAACATAGCAACTGCCAGCAAACCAACGCCCCTTCCAATGCCAATAATGGAGCCATGTTCTATCCCATGTTAAACACTTGAACGATAATCCGGCCAATACGGCTCCTCTATCCTTGGACAGCCTCTGTCGTCGCTCCAAACGTAGACCCATCCCGCCAGCTCTGGGCGATAAGCATCCCGCACCCATACCCGCTCGTAATCATTACGTTCCTCTATGCCGTAAAATTCCTCGAGCTCATCCATCGACGCAAGTCCCGCTCTATCGACGACGATCCACTGACCGCGTATAATACTATTGCGCCGCTTGGCATCGGCATCCCGAACGGCTGCCGGATACGAGCCGCAATCGACCAATCGGCCGAACACTTGTCCCGTTCTTGAAGCTTGTATGAAGCTTGCAACGACGTGATGATTGCTTTCGCCGGGAAGAAGCGTTCCATAAATAAATACTTGAATGCTCATAAATGCTGTTCACACCTGTCCATACGAGTGTATTGCGTATTTGATGCTATCATCATAAGGGGCAGTTGACGATACGACAAGCTGCAAAAATAAGCTACCCCATGCAGGCAAGGAGGTTCATCAATAGTGGCTCATTCGCAACCTTACGGCGTATACGGCTACCGATTCCAAGATTCGCCGCAGCTCCCGATCTACCAGTTGTTCGCAGTTGGACATCAGCAAGTTAGCGATCCCGAGTACTCTTGGGACGGGATGAAGCGGATCGATGGACCGCTCTATTTACTCCAATATACGGTGTCGGGCTTCGGCCGATACCGTCTTGGCGATACAACCTACGAGGTGGGCCCGGGAACGGCTTTCCTGGCCGAAATTCCGGGGGATCATCATTATTACTTGCCTCCCGAAAGCGACAGCTGGACATTCTATTTCGTACTCATTCGCCAAGCTAATCTGCAGCCGTTATGGCGAGAGCTTATCGATTCGATTGGCGTAACGCCTCAGCTTGAGACCGGCAGTTCTGCGGTTCGTGCGCTGCAGAGGCTGTATTCAGAAGCTCGTATGAACGGTATAAAGAACAGTTATCAGGCATCGTCGTTCGTATATACGCTTATGATGGAGCTGCTGCAAACCAAATCTAAGTTTCAGAACGAGAGAGAGTCTTGGCCGAGCAGCATTCGTGATGCCGCCTTCCACATGGAATCTTCATTCGCACAGCCTGAGAGTTTGGACGAAATCGCCTCCGTTGTCGGCTTATCCAAATATTACTTTGCTCGGTTGTTTCTTCGGACGACCGGCATGTCGCCGATGGATTACGTCACGAAGCTGCGTATTGAGAAAGCAGTCGAACTGCTGCGCAGCTCGAAGCTGACGGTCGATGAAATCGCCCGAGAGGTCGGCTATGCGAACGGCAGCTACTTCAGCAAAGTGTTCCGCAGCAGAGTCGGTTTTCCGCCAGGAGACTTCAGACTGGCGAAGGAGCTGCCATCCATCGATAGACTGCGATTTGATTGAGCAATATTTTACATACGAACGCAATAAAATAGGCTAGCCACAGGGTAATGATTCGTTCTACGATATTCGCATAGAGCAATATTACGATAGAGAGGGCGATCATTGTGGGAACAAGCGCGAAGAAACATCATCAGTATGCGGCAACGCCGCCGCTCGGCTGGAATAGCTGGGACTGCTACGGGGCTGCCGTTAGAGAAGAAGAAATTAGAGGCAATGCGGAATATATGGCCGAGCATCTGAAGCCATTCGGCTGGGAGTATGTCGTCGTCGACATTCAATGGTACGAGCCCGGTGCGGTGTCTTCGCATTACCGCCAGTTCGTTCCGCTGGAAATGGACGAATATTCGCGGCTTATGCCTTCGGTTGAACGGTTCCCGTCTGCCGCCGGCGGACTAGGCTTCAAGCCGTTGGCTGATTACGTGCATAGCTTAGGCCTGAAGTTCGGCATCCATATCATGCGGGGCATTCCGCGCCAAGCGGCACATGCCGATACACCGGTGCTGGGTACGACGGCAACGGCTCGCCAGATCGCGCATCCGAACTCGATCTGCCCGTGGAATACCGATATGTACGGCGTTGATGCATCGAGAGACGGCGCTGCGGCGTACTACAATTCATTGTTCGACCTGTACGCTTCTTGGGGCGTTGATTTCGTCAAAGTCGATGACATCGCCGCATCGCGGCTATACGGCATTCATTTGCCAGAGATCGAGCTGATCCGCTCGGCGATCGAGCAGTGCGGACGGCCGATGGTGCTTAGCCTCTCGCCAGGACCCGCGCCGCTAGAGCATGCGGAGGAGCTTGCCGCAAATGCTAATATGTGGCGGATGACCGACGATTACTGGGACATCTGGCATTTACTCTACAATATGTTCGAGCGCTGCGAGAAGTGGGCTCCGCATGTAGCGGAAGGACGCTGGCCGGACTGCGACATGCTTCCGCTCGGGCATCTCGGCATCCGCTCGGTTGACGGCGGCGGAAGCGACCGCTGGACGAGATTCACGCGCGACGAGCAGGTCACGATGATGTCGCTTTGGTCGATTTTCCGTTCGCCGCTTATGTTCGGCGGCGAGCTTCGCGATAATGACGACTGGACACTGTCGCTCATTACGAACGAAGAAGTGCTGGAGCTGCATCGCAACAGCCGCGGAGCGAGGCAAGTATTGCGCGACGGTGATCGTATCGTATGGGCCTCGCAAGGCGAGAACGATACAACCTATGTCGCTTTGTTCAACGCAGGCGAAGCGTCGGACAATGTATCGGTCAGCTTGGAGCAGCTTGGTCTTTCTGCCCCCGTGCAGGGACGTGATCTGTGGAAGCGCGAGGACCTTGGAACGCTGGATCAGCTATCCTTCCAGTTGCCGCCTCACAGTTCGCTGCTGCTTAAGCTGAATTAATCGTAACATGTGCCTGGCGTTACGGACTCCAGCGACGCTTAGCCGTCGACAAGCGACCCTATAGCGGAGTTGCGGACTGAGGAGTCAGTAAATAGTCGTTTTTCTGCGAAACTTGACGAACACATTGAGTATAGAAACAGAAAGCAGCCCGCCTTGAACTGCACCCCATTTGTTAAACACGACTAACAATGGAGGGGCAGATCATTGGAGGGCTGCTTTTTTGCTTTGTCTCCTATCGCGGTGCGCGAAGAGCGATGCCGGCTGCAAGCAAAGCGCTGCTAATGCTTTGCGCGAACGCGGCTGCATGCGGGCCGTCGCCGTGCAGGCAGATCGTGCCGGCCTCGATGGCGATTTCATCGCTGCTCGCCGTATAGGCCTTGCCTTCCGCGGCCATCGAAACGGCCTGTCTGACGGCCGCTTCCGTGCTGGCCAGCAGTGCGCCCGGCTGGCTGCGCGGCGTTAATGTACCGTCCGCCAAGTACGTGCGGTCGGCGAATACTTCGGAGACAGCGCCAAGTCCTTGGCGCCTAGCCTCGTCAAGAAGCAGGCTGCCGGAGCCTCCGAAGATGAGCAGCCGCTTGTCGATATCGGCTGCGGCTTTCACGACGGCTGCAGCAATCTCTTGATCGCGTCCGGCCATGTGGTAGAGCGCGCCGTGCGGCTTCACATGGCTTAGCCTTCCTCCAGCCGCTTGCACAAAGGATGACAATGCTCCAACCTGATAAACAACGTAATCGTAAGCTTCGCTAGCGGTTATGCTCATCTCGCGACGTCCGAAGCCAATCCGATCCGGCAAGCCCGGATGCGCGCCAAGCGCAACACCTGCCGCCAGCGACTTCTCGGTAGCAAGGCGCATCGTATGCGGATCGCCTGCATGGAAGCCGCAGGCGATGTTGACGCTTGTGACATACCGGAGCAGCTCGTCGTCCTGCCCGAACGAATACGCGCCGAACCCTTCTCCGAAATCGCAGTTGAGATCGACGGCTTTGACGGCTGCCGACCCAATCGTACTATCTAATCGATCGTTCATCGATGCATTCCTCTCCTGTTCCTATGGCAAGCGGCAGCGTATCGCAATTGCGAGCTGACGCAGCTCCAGCTCGCGGGCTATTGCCAGCCGCTGCGCCTCTTCAAGCGATACATGCCGGAAGCGAATCGCATCGCCGGGTTTGGCTTGCGCGAGCAGCGGCAGATCGACGCTGGCGACATGCGCAATCTTGGGGTAGCCGCCGGTCGTCTGGCAATCGGCGGCCAGCACGATCGGGGCGCCGCCGGAAGGCACCTGGACGGCGCCGGGCGTTACCCCATGCGAGCGGAGCTCCGCATGGGTAGAGCGTTCGAGAGGGCTGCCGTCCAAGCGGCAGCCCATACGGTCCGAGTCGGGAGCGACGCGGTAGCGCTCCCGATAAAGAGCTGTTCGGGCAGCTTCGCTGAACTGCCCGAATTCGCTGCCCGGCATCGCGCGAAGCTCGATGCCGTCCTCGTCGCTGCCGCCGTAGGCAAGCGGCTGCGCGAACCACGGCGCGGCCGCCCAGCAGCCTGGGCGGGCGGCCAGCGCCGCGACCCATGCGGCTGCCCACCGCGAAGCGGCAGCCGCCCCAGCTGCGCCGCACGGCACGACGTCGCCGGCGGCAAGCCGACGCCCGCCGAGGCCGCCGAGCGCGGCGCGCGCATACGTGCTGCGGCTGCCCAGCACCTCGGGCACGCCGATGCCTCCGGCAATCGCGATATACGCGCGGCAGCCGCTCAACGCACTGCCGAAGCGGAGCACGGCGCCGCTTCGCACGAACACCGGCCGCCACATCGGCAGCTCTTCGCCGTCGATTGTCGGCGCCATATACGCGCCGCATACGGCGATCAGCATATCGTCCTGCGCCACCAGCTCCGGCCCGATAAGCGTCAGCTCAAGCGCCGCCGCATTCGCCTCATTGCCAACGAGCATATTGGCAAGCCGCAGCGAATAGCTGTCTATCGCGCCGCCTGCCGGCAAGCCGATTGATCGATATCCTGCCCTGCCTAAATCTTGTATCGTCGTATGTAAGCCTGCTTTACTGATACGAAAACCTGCACCGTCATCGGATGCACTAGTCTCAATATTGTGCATTCGTCCATCTCTGGCATCATCGCTCCACGCTGCGTCCGTTACCGGCACGAATCGAACCGTATCTCCCGCCCGCAGCAAGGAAGGCTCGCTGCGCTGCTCATCGAATAGCTTCACGGGCGTGCGTCCGATCAACTGCCAGCCTCCCGGCGACGCAAGCGGATAAACGCCCGTCTGCCCGCCTCCTATGCCAACCGAACCCGCCTCTACACGTAACCGCGGGACAGCTTTGCGCGGCTGAGCGAGCGACTTTGGCAATCCGATCAAGTACGGAAAACCCGGCATGAAGCCAATCATCGCCACTTTATATTCGGCCTCGGCATGCCTCCTGGACATCTCATCCTTCGTCATTCCCGCATGTGCAGCCGCCTCGGCCAGATCCGGACCAAATTCGCCGCCGTAGCAGACCGGGATCTCAACTATCCTTGTGTTCATTGTTGAAACGCGCCATTCCCGGCTTATAATCTCCCGTAACCTCTGCTCGGCAAGCTGATACGGCAAAAGGTCCGTCAACCTGTCGTTCCATCCGGCAGCATCCGTCGCCTTTTCTTCCCGCCAGAGCAAATCCGGATCGTATATCACCGTTACGCTCGTATAAGCAGGAACGATATCCAGCATCCATCGTTCTCGGCTCGCACCCAACTGATCGGCAAGCGCCGCGAACTCTGTCCAATCCGCTTCGACTCCAAGCTCACTAGCTTCCAGGACAATCGCGCTGTCCCCTAGCGGATAGAAACGCAACCGTTCATCGTCCGGCTTGACTTGCAGTCCAGCGAACTCCTTTTCAACCATGCCGCTCATCCTCCCGCCTGCCGCTCTTATACGGATACATCGATTTTGACATACCTTTTCGCCGTATAGCAACTGTTATTCCTCGTATTCGCAAGCGGCTCTGCTTAGCCGTTTTGGTTAAACGCTTCCAAGTATGGTACACTCGAATGGAGTATTTTTCCTCATACTATAACGTTAAGTGTTAGCTGCACTAACACTGAAGGAGGTCGTCTGCCCATGGCAAGCCAAACGGGAGCCATCGTACAGCAATCTTTGAATGTTTTAACGGGAGATCATTCATTTCTGCCAAATTTGCAGGAGAAGGAACGTGAGCAAGCTTTCAAGTCGCTGGCTGCAATCCTATCCACTCCGAATAAAGTTCATAAGGCTTTTTTGAGAATTACGGTCGAAGACGGCAGCGTCGTCCGCATTCCGGCTTACCGCATCCAGCATAACGACACACTCGGCCCTTACAAAGGCGGCATCCGCTTCCATGAATCGGTGAACGAGGACGAGGTAACGAATCTCGCTGCACTGATGACGCTTAAGAACGCGCTTCACGAAGTTCCGTTCGGAGGCGGCAAAGGCGGCGTGGTCATTAACCCGCGCAAGTATTCCGTCAAAGAGCTGTATCTTATTTGCAAAAAATATGTCCAATACTTCAGCGATGTACTCGGACCGGACAAAGACATTCCGGCACCCGATATGGGAACGGGCGAGCGCGAAATGGACTGGATGATGGCCGAATACAAGAGCATCCATCCCGGTCAGCCCTATCTCGGTAGCTTTACAGGCAAAAGCATCGTAAGCGGAGGTTCGCTTGGTCGCAGGGAAGCGACAGGCAAAGGGGTTTACTTCACATTCCGCTACTTGCTGCACGACTTCCTGAATGAGCAGAGCGATTGGCTCGCGGGAAGCTCGAACCCTTACGCTCAGACGGCGCTTGCCCATACGAACAGACCGTTGTCGATTGCGGTGCAGGGCTTCGGCAATGTCGGCTCGGTCGCCGCGCTTGAAGCTTACAAATGTCCGTACCTCCACAACAAGGTCGTGGCCGTCAGCGACCGCAACGTCACCTTGTTCAATGCGGAAGGCTTATCCATTCCGGTACTAATCGAATACGCTGCGAATAACCAAGGCGATCTTCCTTCTACGCCAGAGAGCTTGAAGGAGCTTGGCATTCGTGCCGACATTCTCGAGCGAGAGGCTGTCCTCTACCTGGACGTTGACGTCCTAATGCTCGCTGCGTTGGAAGAACAGATCCGCGCCGACAATGTGTCCAAAGTGAAAGCCCGTATCGTCGTGGAAGGCGCCAATGCTCCTGTTACCGGCGAGGCCGACGACGTATTGAATGCGAACGGGACGATCGTCATTCCCGACATACTTGCCAACGCAGGCGGCGTTATCGTGTCTTATTTCGAATGGCTCCAAGGCCGCGAGACGCAATTCTACACAGAAGAAGAAGTCTACAAGCTTCTCTATGCCAAAATGCAAAAAACATTAACCGGCATACTGCCCGCTTATTTCGGAGAGCCCACGCCGCTTCGTCAAAGCTGTTACAATCATGCCGTAACGAAGCTGTCCACCTCTCTGTATCGCCAAGGCAAGCTATACTAATTGAAGATAATAAGAAGGGCTATTCCACGGCAGCCAAGTCGCCGCTTTGGAATAGCCCTTTTCTATATCAGATTTTACTCCTGCACGTAGCGATTAATGACCTCTACAAGCAGATCGTTCAGCAGCTTCACCTCATATTCGCCGACTGCAGGCTCCAAGTGATCGCCGCCAATGCCGCTATCATCCGTCAGGAACAAGTAAGTCCCTCCTGACGCGACAGCCATGAATCGCAGCAAATATTCCGTATCGACGTCTATTCCGCTTGAGGCGACGGGAATAACGCGGATGCCCTGCTTAGCCGCGTCTTGTATCAACTGCTGCACTTCATCTATGATTTGCGGATCGCTGTGCGGGGGAGCATCCAAGACGAGGAACAACAGCTTCGCCCTTGCTTCCTTGCTCCATTCATGATCATGAATCGCATCCCGCAGCGCCTGATCGACCGCCTCCGGGAAGTCACCGCCTCCGCGTGCATTTTCCTTCGTGATCCATCCGGTCACCGTATCCACATTCGTGACGAACGGATGCGGCTTCACGATATAATCATCATGCTTATCCCGGTAAAAGTTGGCGCTCAGACGGATATCCAGCTGGTTCGCATGCTCCTCGGACACTCTTCGAATGACGTCCTTCAGCTCAGCGCCCAAGTAGTTAAGCTCATCCTCCATCGAACCCGTCGTATCGACGACGAACATCACATCGACCTGATCGGACAAAGAAGCACCGCTTTCGCTGCCTAGATCAACCTTGACGACGCCTTGCTTCGTAATATCTATATGTTCTAAACGCTTGTTCTGTTGCCCGGCTCTCGCCTCGATGACGTATTCGCTCTGACGTCTGTTCTCTTGCCCTTCGAACAAGCCGGCGAATACATAAGCTCTTCCTTCTGTGTTCGTCCGGGCTTCCCAAAGCGATTGCCCGCCTTGCATCACCTTTACCTCCGCGTCGGCAACTGCCTTGCCGTTCGCAGTCACCACAACCTCAACACGGTGGAACGCAACGAAGGACCACGCGCGCAAGCTGCTGTCGCCCTCTTGGCTATTTAGCAGATTGCCGAACCGCTCCCATGCGGCGAGATCATCCCATTCTCCCGCGGTCAACTGTCCAGCCTGAACTTCCTTGTCTTGCGAGCCATAACCGCGCTTGTCTTTGTTGTCTTTGCGATTACTAGTATCAGGCTTCGAGGACATATCCTCTTCAGAACTCGGCGCTGACGCATCATGATCTCCTCCGTTCGCGGACTCCCTTGCTTCAGTCGTACTTTCGCTGCTGCTTCGATTACCTGTGCCTTCGTCATTTGAGCTGCTCGATGAGCAGCCGCCGAGCAGCCAGACGAGCATCGCTATGCCAACCAGCATCGCAGCCGTTTTACCAATAGACCTTCTGAACGAATGAGCATTATTCATTCCTTCAACCCCTTTTTATCTATTTGGTTATCAAACGGCCTTCAGCTTACAAATGTTGCATATTTCCGCTGATCGATTTACAATCGGTAACAGACATGAGGCGAGTCCGCGATCGACTGCATCAGCTTCATATTCAAGGAGGACTTCCCTAATGGAAACATTCGAGCTCATCGCAATAGAAATCGCCTATCAGCAGCAAATCAGACATTTATCATTCACTTCAGCAGGTCTCGTTCTCGTCAGCGATTACGGCGACCGGCTATGGTATATCGATGTCGTAGGCATCGGCGAAACAGATTTGCTTGCCTGGTTCGGACAATCGGAGGACATCGGCGTTGAAGTAACGGCTGTCGCTGTTAACGGGACGACCTTCCGCGGCAAAGGTTATTTGCATCCGAACGAGCCGCATCAAGCAGCGGCAATCCGCGGTGACGGCGAACTATTCTCGCAATAATCAATCGCAGACAGACTACGGCCTCTGGCACCTGGTAGCTTTAACGATTAGCAATTTCGCTCGTTGCAGTATGTGCAACAGAATACATTGAAATGAACATTCATAAAGCGACTCGTTGTAGAAAATGCAACAGAAAATGTTCGGGAATGGGCGCTTACATGACGACCACTAACCAATCCATTGTAAAAAGTGCAACGAGGACTGGGAATAGCCGTCTCCATTCCTCCATCTGTTGCAGAAAGTGCAATCACAAGGTGAGTAGGCTAACCACGCCCAGCACTTAACAAATCAAAGAAAAAAACCGTCCAACCAGCGTCAATTCACTGGTCGAACGGTTTTTTCTTATTCTAGAGCTTATTTGCCGTGAGCGATTTCCGGAGTCGTCAGACGGTCGTAGAAATCGACGCCTTTGTCTCTGTCATCCGAGTCACGAAGCGCCATTGCCGAGCGTGGGTGCTCGTCAAGAATGCCTGTGATCATGTAAGGGATAATGTAGCCCCACTCTTCCTTCTCGCGGAGAGAAATCATGTATTTCTCGATCATATCGAGAACTGGGCGAATGTTGTATTTCGTGTTTTGCAATTCAGCAACAAGCAATTCCGTATTGCAGTTGCCCGCTGCGCGGCCCATGCCGTATACGGAGGAGTCAAGCAGCTCAACGCCCTTCTCGGCAGCAAGCAATGTGTTCGCGTAAGCAAGCTGAAGGTTGTTGTGCGCATGAACGCCCAGACGTTTGTTCGGCAAGTGCTGTTGGAACTTCTGTACGAGGTAAGTCATATCGTTAGGCTTCAGGCTGCCGTACGAGTCCACGATGTACACAACATCTACAACGCTCTCGTCGATCAGCTTGAACGCTTCAATAAGCTGGTTCTCCATTACGTTGGAGAGTGCCATAATGTTAAGCGTCGTTTCGTATCCGCGGTCGTGGAATACTTTCACAAGCTCAAGCGCTTTGTCTACGTCTTGGATGTAGCAAGCGACGCGGATAAGATCAAGCAGACTCTCGCTGCGCGGAAGGATATCATTCTCGTCTACACGACCGATATCAACCAATGCGGACAACTTCGTATTTCCTTTGTTCGGAATGACTTTTTTCAAGAAATCGTCGTCCAGGAAACGCCAAGGTCCAGCGCTTTCAGCGCCTTTAAGCAGCTTTGGCGAGTTTTTGTAGCCGATTTCCATATAATCGACGCCAGCTTCATTCAAGCTTTGGTACAAATATTGAACGAATTCTACGCTGAAATCCCAGTTATTCACGAGTCCGCCGTCGCGGATCGTGCAATCGACAATTTTGCAGTGGCTTGTTTTCGAATGCATGCGTTGTTGCTCCTTTGATTGTGAACATGAGTTCTTTTTTTCTTATCATCATACTTGAAATAAAGAGCGAACGCAAAATAAATTTGTCGATTTATGGTTGATTTAATCGGCTTTCCGCCTCTACCTTCAAGCCTTCATGAAATTGCATAACAGCCGGCGTTTTCGTTTTCTCCCTGCAATCTTTCTGTACACGCGATTATCCTCAGAGGCAAGGATGTATTTCGAGGCCAACTTTTTGTCACACCCATGCACAGACAGTTGAGGACAGGAATAACAGCACTTTCAATCCTAGAACCCCACAAAGTTCGCCAGAAGGAGCAACCTATTGTCGAATATTGTCGTCTTTAGGTGGAATACATCATTAAGGAGAGAATACCATGTCACAGCACAGCAAGAAATTCACCCGGATAGCAGCATTTTTGATCGCCTTTTCAATCGTAGCAACGGGCTGCGGCAACACGAGCAACAACGAAGCAGCTGACAATGCATCCTCGGGCAACTCGCAGACGGAGACCCCTAGCGCTACTAACGATCCAGCAGCAACGACTACTCCCGAATTAGAAGCATCCGTCACCGAGGCTCCTGCACCCGACAAGCCTGCTGCGGAGAAAGAGACGGAAACAGCTGCAACCGCCAAACCGACAGCGAAACCCACGGCAAAACCCACGGCAAAACCAACCGCCAAACCGACAGCGAAACCGACGGCAAAGCCGACGAATAAACCGGCCGCAACAGTGAAGCCCGCTGCAACGCCGAAGCCGTCAGAAAAGCCTGCAGCCGTTAAGGTCGCTGACATTGTCGCTAAAATTAAAGAAGATGTTGAGCTTCCTATGCTATTTGCAATGGAAGGCGATTATCTCAAAGATATATACGGATTCGATCCGAGTAACCTGTTATCGGATGGCATCTTCATGGGGGGCATGAGAAATAGTTCGGCGGAGCTTGCCGTTGTTCAACTTAAGTCCGATAAAGATTACGATGAAGTCGAGAAAGTGTTGACAAAGCGCGCGGAAAACATAAAAAAAACGTTCGAATCCTACTTACAGGATCAATATGAGCTGGCCGAAAACTATCAAATTATTCGAAACGGCAACTACGTTCTTTTATCGATTTCCGACGATCAGAATGGTGTAGCCAAAGCTTTCAACAGTTTCTTCAAATAGATAAGGAGTGGTACAAAATGAAAAAACGATCTAAAGCAGCCGCAATCATGATTGCGATATCATTATTAGTCGTTGGATGCAGCACGAACGGGAACAATGCCGACGCTCCCTCAACGAATGAAGGCACCTCAACCGAAGCTCCGGCTAGCCATGCTCCTTCGGCTACGATCGAGCCGACTGTAACTCCGGAGCCGAGCGACGACACAGGCATGCCCGAGCCGAGCTTAGCTCCAAGCAATGAGCCGCCAGATGTGCCAAGCGAAAAACCTACGGCAAAACCGACCACCAAACCGACAGCTAAGCCTACGGCGAAACCAACGACGAAGCCTACGGCAAAACCGACCGCCAAACCGGCAGCTAAGCCTACGGCAAAGCCAACAACAAAGCCAACAGCTAAACCGACGGAAAAGCCTGCCGCGCAGGTGAAGGTATCCGATATTTCAGATAAAATCATTAACGAAATCGATTTGGGCTCGCTAGCCGAAGCGGAAGGTGATCTCATTAAGGATGTTTACGGCATCGACGCCGATACAATGATTAGCGAGGGTTCGTTCAGATATGCCATGATCAACATTAACGTCAGCGAGGTCGCTGTCGTCAAGTTGAAGTCGGACAAGCAATACGATGCGGTTAAGAAAGGGTTCGAGCAGCGCGCGGAAACAGTCAAAAAATCGTTTGAAAACTATCTTCCGAACCAATACGAGCTGGCCAACAACTATCAAATCGTTCGAAATGGCGATTATGTCCTATTCTCCATAACGTCGGATCAGAAAAAGGCCGCTGAACTATTCAACGACTTTTTCAAATAAAGTCCATAAGCGATCATATGTTTCTACACAAAATCAATTAAGGCGGAGCAATGTAGCTCCGCCTTTTCTTCATTTTCCGCAATGTTGGACATAAGAGACTGTCGATTCTTTAATGGCTGAGGTTACGTTAGCCTGTATTTCATACAGTCTAATCGACCCAAAACACCACAAAATTACTTTTGAGTGGAAATTATACAGCCAAAACCTGCGATTTTAACCTCAGTAACCTTTTTCCGCCCATTTGACTGTACAAAATCCAAACAAACTCTGAAATTTTCTCATTCCCAACCTTTTGATTGGATAATATCCACCCAAAAGGCTAGTGCACCTCTAAGAGGGCCCAATGAATCGAAAGTCACCATATTCCAATTAAGGGTTTGCAGTTGCTATCGCGCAATCGTCTCCGACTCAGACCCCGACACCGACTCTTTGCTGAAATGGCCCGAACGATTGACCTTCGTCTGTAGGTATTTCTCGTTATAAACGGATGGATTGCCCCATAGCGGTACTCGGCGTGCAATGTTCATGCCAGCTTTGCGTAGCGCCTCTACCTTGCGCGGGTTGTTCGTAATGATCGCCACGCTCGTTGGGCGAAGCAGCTTCAGAACGGCAATCGCCTCGCTGTAATCGCGCGAATCGTCGGCGAAACCAAGCTCCGTATTCGCATCGACGGTATCTAGGCCGTCCTCCTGGAGCAAATAGGCGATCGCTTTGCTGAACAATCCGATTCCGCGGCCTTCGTGGTTAGCCAAATAAAATAATGCGCCTGTGCCATGCTCCGTAATCATCCGCATCGATTGCTTCAATTGGAAGCCGCAGTCGCAGCGCTCGCTGCCGAATATATCGCCCGTGTGGCAAATGCTGTGCATACGTATAATTGCGTCACTCTCATGCTCGAAGTCGCCGTACACAAGAACGCTGGATTGCTGCATCTCTGCATAAGAGAATCTATTCAAATCCTCGACAAGCTGCGATGCAGTCTTTGGTTCGCCTGCTTCCTTGCGAAGCCACGAGTACCATTGGAACATCTTCGTCTCCCCGTCCAAATTGACAGGCAGATTTATCGGGCCGACGACGTAAATATCGTTGGCGCCATTCTCGATCCTTCTTATTTTGTCCTTAATACGGTCTGCAATATGGGATTGAATCATTAGGCGTTTCACCTTCTCTGTAAGATTATAGGATTAGTATGAATTAAAATTGCATCGAAAGATAGCTCAAAGTTCCAAATTCATAATTTCGATATACAATTGTTGGCGCAGCTTCGGGATCGCCGCCTCCAATCGCAATATATAGCGGTACGAAATGCTCGGCGCGCGGGACGGCCATTCGTGCGTGCGGAGCAAGACTGTCGTACTTAAACAACGAATCCGTATCATGCTCGTTCATTTTCTCGATCAGCCAATCGTCAAACTCGACTGCCCAGCTCTCAGGCTCCTTCTGTCCCCATTTGACCGCTCTTAGATTATGAACGGTTACCCCGCTTCCAATCAACAAAATATTTTGTGAACTCAAGCTCCGGAGTGCTTCGCCGATCCGGTATTGCTCCTCTGCTGAGCGATATGGATTGACCGATACCTGTACGACAGGTATATCGGCTAGCGGGAACATATGCTTTAGCATCGTCCATGAGCCATGGTCAAGTCCGCGTGTTTCATCGTATGCGACCGGGATGCCTTTATCGCTAAGCAACTTGCCCACTAATGCCGCAACTTTGGTTGATCCCTTGGCCGGGTACTTCACTTGGTACAGCTCATCGGGAAAACCGTAGAAGTCATAGATCGTTTCGTATGCGTCATCCTTGGAAGAGATCGTTACAGCTTCGGCCTCCCAATGTGCGGTAAAAATGACGATGGCGTCAGGCTTCATACTGGCGCCTATATGTTGTAGAAAACGGCTATATTCATTTTGCTCGACGGCCAGCATAGGTGAGCCGTGCGCTAAAAATAATGGCTTCATAACGAAGCGCCTCCTTAAATTTCATTCCGCTAATTTACTTACTATTCGTAACTAATTATAGTTTCACAACTAATGATAGTCAAGTAATTAACGGTCAATAAGTGTGCTTGTATAAAAATGATATAAGGGTTATACTGTGGAAGAAGACAAAAGAGGTGATACGAATGGAACAACAGACTCTTTGTCCCCGCTTCGAGAAGGGGATGGATATGTTCAGCAGGCGTTGGACCGGCCTGATCATTTATCAACTATTAGAGGGAACACAACGTTTCTGTACGATACAGAGCGCCTTGCCGATCAGCGGCAGACTATTGTCTGAACGCTTGAAGGAGCTAGAGGCAGAAGGCATTGTCGTTCGTCACGTTTATCCAGACATCCCTGTTCGCATAGAATATTCATTAACCGATAAAGGCAAGGCACTCGAGCCGGTCATTCGCGAAATTCAGAAATGGTCGTCGGATTGGCTGCAGCCATAACATTATGGAATAAAAAGACATCCCCCGGTGAGCCATAGCCCGCCAGAAGGATGTCTATTTTGTTTGCCTTGCTACGATCAGCACATCCATATGACGACCAAGCCGCAGCAGTTTGCGAACCGTATTTCCCTTCAGCCAGTTTCCTACCATCGAACGAGCCGGCTGACCGATAACGAGCTGTGTTGCTTTCGCTTGGCTAGCCGCGGTAAGCAGCGTCTCGGCTATATGCTTCTTGCTGGCCGTCAACGACGTCTCAAACTTACCTCCGAGTCGCTCGACCAGCTTCATCACCGAATCTCGTTTGGCGGCGTCGCCGGACGACCATTCGCTTCCGTCATGCACGTAATGAACGCGCCATTCCGCCTTAAGCCGATACGCCGTACGGAATCCTCGTCTGACCAGTTGCTCCGCTCCCGACCGAATATCGACGGCGACGAAAATAATCTCCCGCCTGCGGAGCTCGCCGCGCAGCGTCTGGCGCCGGTCCCACGATTCCAGTCTCTCGTCGACATCGTCGGCGACTTCACGCAGCGCTAGCTCCCTAAGGGCGATCAGATTGCCAGTCGAGAAAAAAGCCCCTAACGCTTGCTCTACCTTTGCCATAGCGTAAATTTTCCCTTCCCGCATACGGCTCTGCAGCATTTGCGGCGTCACGTCGATCAGTTCTATCTGATCCGCGAGCCTGAGGATGGCATCAGGCACTGTCTCCCTGACCCTTACGCCGGTAAGCTGCTCCACAGCGTCGTTTAAGCTTTCAATATGCTGGATGTTCATCGTCGAGATGACGGAGATGCCATGCTCGAGCAGCTGTACGACGTCCTCATAACGCTTCTTGAGCGCGCTTCCCGGCACATTCGTATGCGCCAGCTCATCGACAAGCACGACCTCCGGATTTCTACGTATGATGGCGTCAACATCCATCTCCTCTAAACTCGTGCCTTTATAAGGGATAACCTGTCGTTCGATAATCGGCAGCAAACCGATCTTACCCAGCGTATCGGCGCGGCCGTGCGTCTCCACGAGACCGATTACGACGTCGACTCCCTTAGCGCGCAGCAAGTTTGCTTCGGCTAGCATCGTATACGTCTTGCCTACGCCTGGCGCCGCTCCGATATATACTTTCAGTTCCCCCCTGCGATACGATGCGATCTGCCGCTCCTTCTCTTCCATGCTGAATCTGCGAAACAGCTCCCGCTTCGAATCCCCCCGTTGCCGAACGGGCATAATTCTCTCCCCTTCATGCTCGGCAAGATCCGCCATGAGCAGCAGGTCGACCTTCTCCAATCGGCGCAGAACGCCGTCGGCAAGCGAGCCCTGCAGCAGCTGCTGCCAGCGGCTTTTCTTGGAGTGACCCATCACGATACGCGTCGCTTGACGATCTGCCGCATACTGCGCTAACGCGGCAGGCAGCTTGCGCCTGCGAGGCTGCGGCAGCTCCTCGAAGCTTCCGTCCGCCTTCTCTGTCATCTTGATGATTGAACGTTTAATGGCCTGCTCCTCTTTGGACAACGTCTTTCCGGGAGGAACGTAGGCAGCAACAATAAGCTCGCCGTTCAATCTTCTCGCAATTTGCCGCCCCCGCCGCACATACAACGAGCCGTTCACGACGTATTGGGCCGTAACGAGGATCGTCTCCGAGGCCCCGGAGGGACCGCTGAGTCCCTTTTCACCGCGATGTTTCTCCAGCATATCGTTAACACCTTCAGCCACGAGGCGCAGTGACAGCTCCCGCAGTATCGCCAGATTGCCTCGCTGCGCCATAGCCGGATGAGCGGCATCACCGAGCAGCCCCGCTTCGAGCCGTCCGAGCATCGTTTCAGGCGAAACGTCGATGAGTCTAACCTCGTCTGCCAGTTCGAGCGTATCTGCGGGTACGGTATGCGTTGCTTGGATATCCATCCATTTCAGCACCGTTTCGTCGATTCCGTCGAGCTCGTACACATTGATGGTCGTAATGACGCTTATGCCTCTATCCAATAAAAACTTAACCTCTCCGAGCCGATCGTAGAATCGCGAGCCTGGCCGGTTTATATGGGCAAGCCCGTCTACGAGGACAACCTCGGGATTGCGCTCTACCAGCGCATCAAGATCAACGCCCCCCTGCAACAGGCTAGCCACGCACTCGAGTCCATCCGCAAGCTCTGCCGTTTCCGGTCGGAGCGGTGTCGATAACAAGCCAATGACGACGTCAATACCGTCCTTTTTCAACTGCAAGCCTTCCTGCAACAAATGATACGTCTTTCCCGATCCGCTTACGGCGCCGATCAATATTTTAAGCCGGCCGCGATGCAGCTTGGAGATGGTCAGCAACAGCTCCTCGGGCGTTTTTCTTTGATACGGCATAGTTGCCACTCACCTCCAGGGTGATCCTACTTGCCCACAAGTTCAGAGAGCGCCAAATTAAGCTTAAGCACGTTGACACGTTCTTCGCCAAATACGCCCAAATCCCTGCCTTCCGTATGATCGGCTATAAGCTTCTCTAGCTCGGACACCGACACTCCTGACAGCTTGCTGATTCTCGGAATTTGAACCGTCGCCGATTGCGGCGTAATATGCGGGTCGAGCCCCGAGCCCGAATTCGTGATCAGCGCGATTGGAAGCTGCTCGATCGGTACATCTGGATTATTCGCTATCCAGGCGTCAATCGAAGCTTGCGTCCGTTCAATCAATGCAGGATTGGAAGGCGCATAGTTGTTCGAGCCTGAGCCGGCTGCGTTATAATCGATACTCGACACTCGCCCTTGGAAGTAGCTCGGATCAGCGAAGCTCTGTCCGATCAGCTCCGATCCCACCACTTGGCCGCTGCTATTCTTAATTAAACTCCCATCCGCTTGTGCGGGGAAGAGCAGCTGCGCTGCTCCCGTGCTTGCGAGCGGATATAAAATACCGCATAGGATCATGAACACGACGCTGCTGCGCAATGCTACTGTTATGATTGTCAAACCGCTTTTCGAGTTTTGTTTCTCCTCTGTCGCCATTAGGCAAGCCTTCTTTCATCTATATTCGATATAAGGTTAAACCCACAAATGCACGATCAGGTCGATCAGCTTAATCCCTACGAACGGAACGATAACGCCTCCGAGTCCATAGACCAACACGTTGCGGCTCAGCAATCTCGAGGCGCTCATTGCTTTATAGGCAACGCCTTTCATGGCGAGCGGTATCAGCAGCGGTATAATAATCGCATTGAAAATCAACGCCGACAGTATAGCAGACATCGGGGAGCCGAGATTCATAATATTAAGCACGCTCATCTGAGGGATAGCGAGCATGAACATAGCGGGAATGATTGCGAAATACTTAGCAATGTCATTCGCGATGCTGAATGTCGTAAGCGCCCCTCTCGTCATTAGAAGCTGCTTGCCAATTGCGACTACTTCAATGATTTTGGATGGATCGGAATCCAGATCGACCATATTGGCCGCTTCCTTGGCCGCAGTCGTACCGCTGTTCATCGCTAGGCCGACGTCGGCTTGCGCCAGAGCTGGCGCGTCATTCGTTCCGTCGCCCGTCATCGCGACCATCTTGCCCTCCGCCTGCTCACGGCGTATGACCGCAATCTTGTCTTCCGGCTTGCTCTCGGCAATGAAGTCGTCAACGCCGGCTTCTCTAGCGATCGTTGCTGCCGTAAGCGGATTGTCGCCCGTACACATAATGGTTTTGATCCCCATCTCGCGCAGCTGATCGAACCGTTCCTTCATCCCCGGCTTGACGGTATCCTTCAAATAGATGACGCCGAACAATTGCTTGTCAACGGCTACCGCAAGCGGTGTACCGCCAAGCGTCGCAATCGTATTCGCGATTTGGTCCGTGTCGGACGGTATCTGTCCGCCCTGCTCGATTACCCATTTCTTGACCGAATCGACGGCCCCTTTGCGAACTCGCCTACCGTCCGGCAAGTCCATCCCGCTCATGCGCGTTTCCGCTTTGAAAGGCACGAATTCTCCGCCCTCAGCAATGGAAGCATCGTAGCTAAGTCCTTGCTTCTTCATCCATTCCAGCACGGATCTGCCTTCCGGCGTCTCGTCCTTGATGGAGCTGATCGCAGCCCACTCCGCTAAAGCCTGCTGATTGACGCCGCCTGCCGCAATAAGCTCGCTTGCCATCCGATTGCCGAACGTAATCGTTCCCGTCTTATCCAAAATCATTGTATTGATGTCTCCTGCGGCCTCGACCGCTTTACCCGACATGGCAAGCACGTTGTATTGCGTAACGCGGTCCATGCCGGCAATGCCGATCGCCGACAACAAACCGCCGATCGTCGTTGGAATCAAACATACTAACAAAGCAATCAGCACCGGAATTTCCAAGTCGACGCCTACGTATTCCGCAATTGGCTTCAACGTGACAACGACGATTAAAAATATGATCGTCAAGCTCGTCAGCAGCGTATTCAGCGCGATCTCATTCGGCGTTTTTTGCCGCTTGGCACCCTCCACGAGCGCGATCATCCGATCGATGAACGATTGTCCCGGATCGCTTGTAATTCGGACCTTAATCGAGTCGCTGACGACCTTCGTGCCGCCGGTTACCGAGCTGAAGTCTCCGCCCGCCTCTTTAATAACGGGCGCCGATTCACCCGTGATAGCTGATTCGTCTACCGATGCCAGACCTTCGATGACTTCGCCGTCTCCGGGAATCATCTCGCCTTGAGAGACGACGACGATATCGCCTTTGCGCAGCTCCGGCGAAGATACAACCGTAATCGTACTGCCAACCAGCTTATTGGCGGTCATGTCCTGCTTCGACCGTTTGAGCGAATCGGCCTGCGCTTTGCCTCTGCCCTCTGCGATTGCCTCCGCAAAGTTCGCGAACAGCAGCGTAACGAACAGAATGACGAACACGGTCAGATTAAAGCCAACGTTTTGCTTGGCATCGAAATATCCGGGGAATAGGGCCATCAATAGGACGATAACCGTACCGACCTCTACAACGAACATGACCGGATTTTTCATCATAACAATGGGATTCAATTTTATGAAGCTGTCCATTACCGCACGTTTGACCGCGCCTGAGGATAGCAATTTATTGGTTTCGTTTCTACTCATCTTCGTTCACCTCATCCGTTAGCGGAGTGTCAAATGTTCGGCTATCGGTCCGAGAACGATAACCGGCAAAAATGTTAAAGCGCCAATCAGCAACACCGTACCGATCAACAGTCCAAGGAACAGCTTATTATCCGTGCGAAACGTGCCGATGGTCTCCGGAACCGGCTGCTTGCGTGCAAGCGATCCCGCTACGGCGAGCATCGCGATCATCGAGATGTAGCGTCCGAAGAGCATGACAAGTCCGGTGCTAATATTCCAGAAAGGCGTATTATCGCCAAGTCCTTCGAAGCCGGAGCCATTATTGGCAGCCGAGGACGTATACTCGTAGAGCACCTGGCTTATGCCGTGGAAGCCCGGGTTGGTAACGGCTGCGTAACCAAGATCGGTCATGAACGCGAGAGCGGTCGGTACAAGGATAATGAACGGATGCGCGAGAATCGCGATGGCGATCAGCTTCATTTCGCGAGGCTCGATCTTCCGCCCGAGAAACTCCGGCGTCCGTCCAACCATAAGCCCGCATATAAACACGGCCAAGATCGCGTACATAAGCATATTAATTAGCCCTACGCCCTTGCCCCCGAATACGACGTTAAGCATCATTTCGGCCAGCGGCACCAGTCCGCCAAGCGGCGTAAGCGTATCGTGCATATTGTTGACCGTTCCTGTCGTCGCAGCCGCCGTCACCGTCGTGAAGAGAGCGGATTGCGCGATGCCGAATCGAACCTCTTTGCCCTCCATGCTCCCCTGCGAGGCGTCGATGCCAAGCGCGGCCATTGCCGGGTTGCCCATCTTCTCGGCGCCATAAGCAACGCTAAGGAATACGAGGAACAAGGTCATCATGGCCGAAAAAATGATCCAGCCCTGCTTTTTATTTTTGGCGAATAAACCGAACGTGTAAGGCAGTGCTGCTGGAAGAACCCACATGCACAAAATTTCGATGACATTCGTTAACGGATTCGGATTCTCGAACGGATGAGCCGAGTTGACGCCGAAGAAGCCGCCGCCGTTCGTACCGAGATGCTTGATCGATTCCAGCGAAGCGACCGGTCCAATGGCAATTTGTTGCACCGCGCCCTCGAACGTCTTGATCGCGATCGTCGGATCGAGTGTCTGCGGTACTTGCAGCGCAACGAGAACGAGCGTAACGATAAAGGCCAACGGAAGAAAAATTCTCGTATGGGCTTTAACAAAATCTTCGAAAAAGTTGCCGATCGTTTTTCCTTTGCTCGTAATGCCCCTTACGAACGCGATTGCGACTGAAAACCCAGTTGCAGCGGATGTGAACATCATCATCATGATGACCGCCATTTGCGAGAAATAAGACAAAGCGCTCTCGCCGCTGTAATGCTGCAGGTTCGTATTGGTCATGAAACTGATAATCGTATTAAACGTAAGCGTAGGCTCCATGCTCGCCATGCCGTTTGGATTAAGCGGCAGCGCATGCTGCAGCCGTAGAATCAGATAGCTGAAAGCTACCAAAATGATGTTCGTGGCGATGAAACAGAGCGCATACGTTTTCCAGCTCATGCCCGCTCGATTCTTAAGTCCAATCAACCTGTAAATGAACCGTTCCGATCCTCCATATACGTTATCGAGCCGGTTGGACTCGTTCGAGAATACGTGATACACATACGTTCCGAGCGGCTTCACAAGCAGCAGAAGAACGGCAATGACAATTAATAGCTGCAAAATATCCATCGTTGTTCCTCCTGGTTAAAATTTTTCCGGGTGAATTAAAGCATATAAGAGGTAACCGAATACGAGCACCGCAAGCGCTGCTACGATAATCATTCGCCATCGCCCCCCGTTTGCTTGACAGCTCTGTCGCACCAAGCAAGAAAACCATAAAACAATCCGAAGCAAACGATTAAAGTACCAATCATGTACAGATCCATCAAGGCAGTTCCCTCCTGCTATAGACATTTACAAAAAGTTATTTTTTCAATAGAAACCCAATTTCGCCGGTTTGCGAATGTACGATGTGATCTGCGCCAAGCCCTTTATATATGACTCTTGGATTCCAATGCGTCGTAATGACGTAGATCGATCCAGACGTCCAATCCCTGCAGCATTGTATGAACCTGCAGCTAAGAGCTAAGCTGCTCTCAAAGATGAAGACATCGCCAATGACCTTTTCCGGTATCATCCAACTATTCCTGTCATTAGTATTCACGTATAAAACGTTATTAAGTCCATGCTTACGAAGTTGTCTTTCCTCTAGCTTGCTGTTCGTCAGGACGATGAACGGCAGTCCGCGAAATACCAATGTTTTTATGAATGCTTTGCCAGCTTCATTAAGCCCGGCAACGATAATATGCTCCTCGCCCAACGGCAATCTCCTCCGAATTTCTGAAAAAAGGCAACAAAAAAGAAGCCTGCGGGAAAAGAGGACCTTTCCCCGCGGGCTTCTTCGGAGGCATGGCTAAGGAAGCCATGCCGAATCGGCACTGCGATGGTTGCCTCTCTCGATTACGCTTACGAGGTTAGCTGTCGGATTCGGGCGTGAGAGTCGCCCTACGCAAGGTGGTTACGCCTTGCGATTCACCCCATGAGCACCTATGCGGCCGACTCCATCGCGGCGCATCGCTCTTTGGTTCCCCCGTTCCCGCAGACTGCTGCGGAACTCAGCGATAAAATAGCAATTAAAACGAATCGTTGTATCATTCCTCTCTCCAAACCACGCTTACGAGGTTAGCTGTCGGATTCGGGCGGTGAGAGTCGCCCTACTTCGAAGCGGCATCCATGGTGCTGCCTCTTCGAAGATTCACCCCTGCCGTGCCGCCTTTCCGACTCTCACATCGTACAGACGCACCGCTTCACATTTGGTTCCCCCGCTTTCCGCTTGCCTCGCGGAAACTCAGCGATCAGTCCATCGCAACTTCAATTGCGAATCCTGTATCGAATCTTACTCCCAGCCAAATTTTATGTAAAGCAGGCCCAGCGACCATATTGGATAATATAGGAGCTTATAGAGTGATCGTTAACGTTTTCAAAAAGTAATATCTCGATATTACTCACTTTTTCGCCAATTATCTCTCGTTTTCTGAAATTACATATATGTCTGAATTTCGTATCCAACACGCGCAAGCATGCTTTTTTTCAAATCATAAATAACAGAAGTAAAAACGAGTATTCCATCGAAAAAGCCTCTTTTCATGGATAAAATGAACGTCGCTCCTCTAATTTGCTCTTAGAGCGTCTTGTGCAACAAAATGAACCTTTTACAAATGCTTCGAATCGGTTTAGGATAGACGTCGAGCCGAAAAAGGCATATCATTATCGCTGAATTTGTCCATAGGATAAAGCGGGGGAACCAACAAGAGCAATCGTTCGATTGTTCGAATGGGGTGAATCCGAGGCATTGCCTCGGTAGGGCAGCTCTCTAGTCCGAATCCGTCAGCTAACCTCGTAAGCGAATAGAGGAGAGAATTTCATATGTTCATACAAGCACAAATCGACGAGCCATTACCTTCTTGCACCAACGACTGCCCGGCGCTAAGCATTCGAAGAATCGAGATGTTCGTCATTCCTGATTACGATGGTTATCGCACAGGTTATCGCGTCTGTCTCCATTTAGCAACGACTAACGGATTAGGCTGGGGTGAGTTGTTCGTGAATGAAGCAGATAAACCGGCAGACTGGGTCAGATGGGGCAGCATGCTGCATCGTTATATAGGTGAGATACATGCTAAGGAAATCCCCGTTGACAATCGCATTCACGGTTTGTTCAACGACGCGCTTCTTCACGTTCGGAACGACAAGAGTACGAGAAATCCCGCCATGAGTGGAGATTTACTGAAGTGCTCCGTTTCCTATATCTCACTGTTTTAAGAGTAAGTTGTCAGAATATTTAGCGAAAATCATTTACAAACGGCGCGGATAGATTTATAATATACGGCATACTAACGCTGAATTTTTCGTTTGAAAAAGCGGGGGAACCAACGCGAGCCACTACTTGGATCAATCGATCCGCTCGCAAGGGGTGAATCCAAGGATTTGTAACCTTGGTAGGGCGTCTCTCTGTCCGAATCCGACAGCTAACCTCGTAAGCGAAATAAGGAGAGGTTTATTTATGTTGACGAAATCCGATTGTCATCTTTCTTTTCTGTCCGATCAAGATCTTAGTGACAGTCTCACCATCACACGCATCGAGTTGTTCGTTATTCCTGCCCTCGCCGTCGACTCTTCCGGTTATCGCGTATGTCTTCGAATGTTAAGCAACAAAGGGGTCGGCTGGGGTGAATTTTTTGCGCCTGAGTCCGACAGCCAAATCGATCTGAAGCAATGGAGCGAGCCGCTGCGTCAATTCGTCGGAGCTTTCACGGATTCTGCCTCGTTGTATGACTCTCTACTGCCGGCACATGTGGATGGAAGACTCAATGAATTGTTCTGCACCGCGATCGACGATCTTCTCGCTCATACCGACAACCCTACCTTCATCGAAGGCAATACCGAAGAGACAGTACTTAAGAACCGTTCCGTCGCCTATGTGTCCATCCATTAGCGTATTAGAATGAAGCAAGCCCGCTCCTACAGCGCGAAGGAGCGGGCTTGCTTACGTTATTGGCGAGCTTATGATCCGGTCGAACGATAATGTCGGACACCGATATGCCATACCGCTAGACAAGGTACCAAGAACAATACACCAGCAAGCGGCAGCAGCATATAGAACAAGTCATTGCCGTTCTGCTTTCCAAGAATATAGAGCAACGGCAAATAATTGACGCATCCGAACGGGATAATATACGTAAACAGAACTTTAACCCATCTTTCGTAAATATTCAGCGGGTATTGCGCCATCTCCCGCCCTCCGTCCGTCAAAATGTTTGCGATCTCAAGTCCCTGAATCGTCCAAAAGCACATCGTTGCCATCAAGATATAGATGCCTGCGAAGATACATACGCCGCAAACGATCATCAATATAAGTGTCATTACCTTCGCCGCGTTCCATTCAACCGGCAGCTTGTACAGTGCCCAGCCAAGCACAATCGCGCTTTGCAACATCCGCCCGACTCTCGTGAACTCGAATTGCGACCCAAGCACCTGGAGTACCGTGCTGCGCGGACGAACAAGCAGACGGTCGAACTCGCCTCTTCTCACGAGACCCGAGAATGCATCGAAGCCCCGCGCGAAACATTCGCTTAGCGAGAACGCCATATGAATAATGCCGAAACACAACGCAACCTCGAAGAAGGTCCAGCCTTGCAGTTCCCCAAAGCGCTCGAACATAAAATACAAACCTGCGAACACCGTTACCGGTACAAAAAACTGTCCGAAGCTTAGCAGCCAGAAGGAAGCGCGATATTGCAGCTGCGACTTGAACAAAATCGATAAGTATTTGAAATAGAGTTGCATAGCGATTAGCCCCCCTGAATGACTATTTGCCGTAGTGCCTTCCTCATTGCGGCCCAACCAATTCCTATGAGCACCCCAAGCCAGCCTACCTGGATGATGAGCCCCCATAACGCTTCCGTCTGTGCAATATGGCCTGAGTATACACGGAAGGGGAAGTCAACCGTCCAGCGGAACGGCAATACGTAAGTAAACCGTTGCAGCCAATCCGGCATAAGCGGTACGGGAATAATCATCCCGGCTAGGAATTCGCCGGCAATCGAGATCATTAGAATCGAACCTGTCGGTGACAGTGTCCAAAATACGGAAATGTAAATCATCATTGATATCGCAACAATGACGAATAAGCCCAGCAGCAATGAAGCAACAAAGAAGAAAAACGTTGGCCAGTCCGGGGGTGTTGTCATGCGATACGGTTCCGGCAAAAAAAACACGACAAGAACAATCGGCAAGCAGCGCAGCGCTGCGTTTGCCGCGCGCTGCGCGAGCAGCTTGGCGAACCATAGCTGATATATGCCGATTGGCCTGCACAATTCATAGGCAATATTGCCGGTTGTAATGAGATCGAACATTTCATTGTCGCGAGCCCAGAGCATGATGAACGAAAGAAAAATTTGCTGCAGCCAGACGTAAGTAACAATTTCCTTCAACGATATAGGCGGCTGCGCCGTACTATGACTATAGAAAGCGATGTAGATCATAATGAATACGAATCCAAAAAACAACTGCGTTATTGTACCCGCAATTGCAGATGCGCGATATTGCAGCCCATTAATGAATCTCAGCTTCCATACCGAGACATAGGCCCTCATATTTGATGCTCCTTATAGAGCTGAACGATCATCTCATCCAAGGATTCTTTTTCCTGCACGCCGAACCGGCTGCGCAGCTGATCCAAGCTTCCGTCGTATAACAAAGTACCCTTGCCAATCATAAGAATCCGGTCGGCCAGCGCTTCTATATCGGCCATGTCATGCGTGGTCAGAATGACCGTAACGCCTTGCTCCTTGTTGATTGTCTTAACAAACTGCCTAACAGCCAGCTTGCTCACGGCATCAAGTCCGATCGTCGGTTCGTCGAGGAACAATACGCTTGGGCTATGCAGCAGCGAAGCCGCTATCTCGCAGCGCATTCTTTGGCCCAGGCTGAGCTGCCTCACAGGCGTACGAATGAATTCTGCAAGGTCCAGCGTTTCCGTCAGCATTCGTAGATTGTCTTCATACCGCTTAGGCGGTATCTTGTAAATATCCTTGAGCAGCTCATAAGAATCAATCACCGGCACATCCCACCATAGCTGGGAGCGCTGGCCGAAGACGACACCGATATTTTTCACATAAGCAGTACGATCCGTCCATGGTGTATAGCCCATAATGGAGCAGCTTCCTTCATCCGGCACGAGTATGCCGCTCATTACTTTAATCGTCGTCGACTTCCCCGCTCCGTTCGGGCCGATGTATCCGACAATCTCCCCCTTGCCAATCGAGAAAGAAATATCTTTAAGCGCCTCGACAACCGTATGCTCCCGTACGAACAACGCTTTCGCCGCTTGCCTCAATCCAGCCGAACGTTTTGCTACCTTGAACGACTTCCCAATTCCTTTTAGTTCAATCATATTGTCCTGCATTTCAAGTAAACCTCCTCGCTAATTGTGTATGTGTATCCCTCTTCCAATCAAGTCCGATGACACTTCGCAAACGCCGCTCAAGCGTAAACGGCTAACGCCGTCCTCAGGTGGTGCAAGCAATCGTTTCGCGGTGAAATATAAGCCTGATTATTAGTGTGAAACTTATAAACTCTTATATTTAAAAAAATATATCCAAATTAGTCAAAAAAGTATAGACTTATAATTTTGCGCCAGCTATACTATTATTATAGAGATCGAGGACGGACCCCCTAGCTTAAAATTTGTCTAAAATAGGTTTACGGCATATAAATGGCCGAGCGAGTAGCTTATTACTACCGCTCGGCCTTTTCTTATTTCATTGGTGACACCTGTTAGAAGAGAGCACGCAATGACAGGTTTCCCGTCCTGCGTGGTGATAATATAGGTAACGAAAGGAAGTGCTGCGATTGGAATGGCTGCTCCGCATGAAGGACGCCTTGGATTTAATTGAGGAACGCATGGATGATCGGCTGGATATCGAGGAAATCGCGAAGGAGGCATTCGTCTCTCCCTTCCACTTTCAACGCATGTTCCATATCCTTACTGGGATGACGGTAGCCGAATATACGCGTAAGCGCCGGCTGACCTTAGCTGCTCAGGAGCTCGCGATGTCTTCTGCCAAGGTCATCGACATAGCGCTCAAGTATGGCTACGATTCTCCCGAATCGTTCGCCAAAGCGTTCCGCAAGATCCACGGTTTAACGCCGTCGGAAGCCAGGAAACCAGGCGTCAGCCTGAAAGCTTTTCCACGCATCTCTTTCCATTTATCCTTGAAGGGAGACAAAGACATGGACTATCGCATTGAAGAGAAGGAAGCATTTAATGTCATTGGCAAGTCGATCGAGGTAACGTGCGAGGACGGCCAAAATTTGCGCGACATCCCGAAGTTTTGGGCGGAATGCAACAGCAACGGCACTATTCAGCAATTTGAAGCAGCGGGGATCGAGGGAGATTTGCTTGGCATTTGCCTGGATATGAAGCCCGGACAAGGGGAATTCACCTATATGATTGCCGGTCAAACGACCGGCGGCGCTGCTGAAGGGTTGTCGCTTCGCTCCATACCGGCATCTACTTGGGCGATATTCACTTCCATCGGGCCGCTGCCCGGTGCGATACAATCCGTATTCGGGAGAATTTATCAGGAATGGTTCCCTGCTACAGGATACGAGCATGCCGAAGGACCGGAAATTGAGATGTATCCGCTCGGCGACACGACGGCCGACGACTATCGTTGCGAGGTATGGATCCCGATCGTTAAAAAGTAAGGTATAACAGCAGCCCCAAGGGTTGTGTTGGTTGTGTCATGTCTTATATGAATTTTCGTACAATGCCCCTGACTCCATACGACTCCATCCACACTTTATGTGGTTTATCGTACAAAAACTTTATCTTATGACCGTTGCCAGCTTGTGTTATACGATTATTCACACAATCACCTGCCTGAACAATCTTCTGGCTCAAACATTGTCATCTGTGAAAATAAAAAGCCGAGAATCCTTTATCCATAAGGATTCTCGGCTTTTAAATTTACGTATAATTCACAGCTTGGCGATAGCACGACCGGCCACTCTTCCCGAAAAGAGGCAGCCCCCGAGGAAAGTGCCTTCGAGCGCGCGGTAGCCGTGTACGCCGCCGCCGCCGAAGCCGGACGCTTCACCGGCTGCATATAGGCCGGGTACCGGATCGCCGTTCCCGTCAAGCACTCTGCCGGACAAGTCCGTCTGCAATCCGCCGAGCGTCTTGCGGCTGACGATTCTAAGTCTTACGGCAATGAGCGGACCGCTCTTCGGATCGAGCAGCTTATGCGGAGCCGCGACACGAATCAGTTTATCGCCAATATAGTTGCGAGCTCCCCGAATGGCTGTAATTTGCATATCCTTCGTAAAGCTGTTCTCAATCTCGCGGTCTCTCGCCTGTATCTGGCGTTCAATGTCGGCGAAATTCAGCAACGATTCACCTGTCAGCCTGTTCATGCCGGCAACGAGCTCGGCTAGATCCGCAGCAATGACGAAGTCTTCGCCCTTCTCCATGAACGCCTTGACCGGTGCAGTAGGTCCAGGGAGCACGCGGCCGAGCACCTGCTTGATGCTTTTGCCGGTCAGATCAGGATTTTGCTCCGAGCCGGACAGCGCGAATTCGCGCTCAATAATCTTCTGCGTCAGAATGAACCACGAATAGCTGTAGCCTGTCTTCTGTATCGTCTCTAGCGTGCCAAGCGTATCGAACCCTGGGAAGTTTGGCGCAGGGAAACGCTGCCCCTTCGCATCCAGCCATAACGATGACGGACCCGGAAGAATCCGAATGCCGTGCTTATGCCAGACCGGATCCCAGTTCTTAATGCCCTCGGTATAATGCCACATCCGATCGCGGTTAACGATTCGGCCTCCTGCTTCCTCCGTTATGGCGAGCATGCGCCCGTCTACGTGAGCCGGAACGCCTGACAGCATATCATCGGGCGGCGTCCCCAGCCTGCTCGGCCAGTTCTGCCGAACGAGCTCGTGATTCGCGCCGATTCCTCCGCTGCTGACAAGGACGGCCTGCGCCCGATATTCGAAGCGTCCAACTTCCTCGCGGGAGCTTGCTTCACCGCGCGCCGCCGTGCTTGGCGCAAGCACCGCCCCTTCCACGCCTATGACGGCGCCGTTGCTGCGCAGCAGATTATCGACCCTATGGCGCGGCAAATACGTAATCTTCCCGCTCGCCATATGCGCACGAACCCGCCGCTCGAACGGCTCGACGATGCCAGGCCCAGTCCCCCACACGATGTGAAAGCGGGGAACGGAATTTCCGTGACCTTCCGCCAAATAACCTCCGCGCTCAGCCCAGCCGACAATCGGGAAGAAGCGAACACCCATCGCATGAAGCCAAGCTCTCTTCTCGCCCGAAGCGAAGTCGACATAAGCTTCAGCCCACTTCCGTCCCCAATAATCTTCGTCCTCATCCCGGTCGAAGCCTGCCGCTCCCAGCCAATCCTGCCACGCCAGCGCCTTCGAATCTTTAATCCTAAGCCTTCTCTGCTCCGGCGAATCAACAAGGAACAGTCCGCCGAACGACCACCACGCTTGCCCGCCAAGGGAGCTCTCCGGTTCTTGGTCGAGAAGCAGCACCTTCTTCCCTGCGTCTGCGATTTCTGCCGCCGCGACAAGACCAGCGAGACCGGCGCCTACTACGATTGCGTCAACTTCCATTCGCACAGCTCTCCTTTTGAAGATAGATTCAGCCGATGACGGCTGGATACGACTGCTTAATCAAGCAGCTTCCGCATGTAGTCGTTCAGCAATATGCGATCTGGATCCAGCTCCTCGCGTACCGCTTGGAATGAATGCCACTTCGGATACAGCGTCTGCAACTGCGCAGCTTGAAGCTTATGCATTTTGCCCCAATGCGGCCTGCCGCCGTAATTCAAAAAGATTTGCTCCATCGCCTCGAAATACGCTTCATGCGGCATCCCTTTGTACATGTGAACGGCGATGTATGCCGAGTCCCTTCCGTGCGCCGGGCTAAGCCAAATATCGTCGCCCTTCGCATAACGGCACTCGATCGGGAAGTGAACGCGGTACTTGCCGCGCGACATGGCCTCTCGCATCTCTTCAATAGCCGGTGACATGGCTTCCGCCGGCAAATTGTATTCCATTTCGTTAAAACGAACATATCGCTGTGTAGCAAACAATCGGTGGCTGTGGTCGATCTTACGTCCTACAGGAACTTGCGAAGCGGAGATTCGGCTAATATGCTTGCTCGTGCCCGGCAGCCTGCGGGATACCTCCGACAGAAGCCCGAATAAGCGATTCTCGATCCACACTTCGCTGATGTGATCCCATGCCCTTCTTCCGGTCACTTCCTTGTCCGTCTTGTTCGTAAGCTTAATCTGGCATGGCTGCGCATAAGGAAACCAATAAAATTCAAAGTGGCGATTGTCTCCCGCCAACTTCGGCAATTGCTGCAAACATTCAGACAAAGGGATTCGTCTGCTCTCGTATTCGAGCTTGTAGGCTGGCTCAAGCTTCAGCGTCACCTGCACGATAATCCCGAGAGTGCCAAGCGATATTTGGAACGCTTTGAACCATTCAGGATGAGATTGCTCCGTACATTGCACGACTTCACCCGTGCCCGTAACGACGGTGAGCTCGGCGATCTGCGTTGCGATATTGCCGAGTGTTCGCCCCGTCCCGTGCGTACCCGTGCTAATCGCCCCGGCAATCGACTGTACATCGATATCGCCTAGATTTTCCTGAGCCAGTCCGTTCTCGAACAGCAGCTCGCCAAGCAGCTTCAGCTTCGTTCCTGCCCATACGGTTGCCGTCCTCGCTTCCGGATCGACGGATACGATGCCTTGCATGCGGTCTAGCGAGATCAGTATATCGTCGGATGCCGCTATCGGCGTGAAGGAATGACCTGAACCAACCGTTCGCAGCCTTCTTCCTTCACGGCGGCATAAGAGCACCGTATTTACAACCTCTTCGATGCTGCTCGGCATGATGACCTGTCTTGGCGTCGCTTGTACCGAGCCCGACCAATTCGACCAGCCTGACGAGTCTTGTTTCATAGGAAGCACTCTCCCATTCCGCGATAAGTCTTGTATTCGCCAACAATTTTCCCTTGCGAAACCGCATACAAAATTTCGAATCGCTCGCAGAGCTCTCCGGCCTTCGCATGGCGGAAGAACACGGGGTCGCCGAGCTCAAGCTTCAAACCGGACGGCACGCGCAGCGGCGTCTGCACCTCGCCCGCCCCCTCAAGCTTGAACAGCTCCAGCCCTTCCGGCAAATAAGGCTTCGCCTCCTTCTCCGGTCCAGGCGAACCCGATGCGGTATAACCGCCGCCCATACAAGTGACAATGTCCGCTTTCGGCCGGCGAACGACCTCGACGGCAAAACCTGCCGCCGGCTTATAACGGAACGATCTGTAGAGATCGAATAAACCCGGCGCGTAGAAGCCTGAGCCTGCCGTGATTTCGGTGACGCACGCTTCCTCGCGGGAGCTGTCCATGCTTCCCGTTCCGCCCGCATTCACGAAGCGCAAGGAAATGCCCATAGCGCTAATGCCTTGGGCCGCTTCCTTCCTGCGTCTTGCGCTTTCTGCGATCGATCTTTTTTTGAGCCATTTGATTGACGCATTTTTGAATCGCTTGCCCGGTACGTTATCGCCAACTCCCGCTACCTGGGCTTCATAGCCCATCATTCCGTCCAGCCTCAGCCACGTTGATTCGCTAATGCGCTGCACTAGCGGCTTCATCTGTTCCCATGATCGAATCGGCGAGCGCCATACCCCAAAGTGCAAACCGGGATAATCGGCAGACATATCCATGTCGATGCATAGAGGAACAACGACTTGCCTATCCTCCGCCAGCCTCTCAAGCTGAATCGCATGCTCCTCGCAGTCAACCATAAAGACGATCGAGCGACCCTCGCGAATGAACTCCAACAATTCGAGCAATGCGTCAGAATGCCACTGCGGATAACCAAGAAGCAGGTCGTCGAATCCTTGGCGTGCAAGGAATGCCGCCTCGCCCGCCGTAAAACACATGATGCCTTGGAATACGTCGCTTGTTTGCAGAAGCCGCCGCATGGCATCGACGCAACGAATCGACTTGCTCGCTATACGCACCTTTTTGCTTCCCGCTGCCGCGGCGATTGCAGCCGCATTCGCATCCAGCATGTCGAGATCGACATAAGCAAGGGGCTTCGGCAGATCTGCAAATATTTGTTTGTAATACTCATAAGCGTCCACTACCCGATCAGCCCTTTCGTGAACAAATGGACAAGCTTCTTCATCTATATGAAGTCATTCTTTAGCGGGCGCGATTATCCTGCATGCAGCGCCGGGTAAATCGCTTATTTTGTGTTTTTTTCGGTGAAAATCGGAGATGTTGTCGACCGTTTCTCGTTGAGGGCGCGTTTGTATTATAATGATGAATATGTCTATTACAATTGGAGATGACTGTTACCGATGAAATCCGAAATTATGAATCGATTCGTCACCTACGCCAAGGTGGATACGCAATCGAACGAAAGCTATACAAGCTGCCCTTCCACACCAGGACAGCTGACGCTGGCGCGTATACTTGTAGAGGAGCTTAAGGCGATCGGCATGCAGGAGATAACGCTTGACGACAATGGCTATGTTATGGCAACCCTTCCTGCCAACAGCGACAAGCCGATCCCGACGATCGGCTTCCTCGCCCATGTCGACACCGCCACCGAGCTGTCTGGCGCCAACGTGAAGCCGCAAGTCGTTGAAGCGTATGACGGAGGCGATATTACGCTGAACGAAGAGCTCCGAATTGTATTGTCGCCGCGTGACTTCCCTGAGCTGTCAGGCTATAAGGGACAAACACTCATTACGACTGACGGCACCACGCTGCTTGGAGCGGACGACAAAGCCGGAATTACCGAGATTATGACGGCGATGAATTATCTCATTCAACATCCAGAGGTGAAGCATGGCAGAATACGTGTCGCGTTCACGCCCGATGAGGAGATTGGCAGAGGCCCGCATAAATTCGACGTGGCAGCGTTCGATGCTTCATATGCCTATACGCTCGATGGAGGACCGCTTGGGGAGCTGCAATTCGAGAGCTTCAATGCAGCAGCAGCCGCGATTACAATCAAGGGCAAGAACGTTCATCCCGGCACTGCCAAAGGCAAGATGATCAATGCGGTGAAAATCGCCGTAGAGCTTCAGAGCAAGCTTCCTGCCGAAGAAGCTCCTGAGCATACCGAAGGTTACGAGGGGTTCTTCCATCTATCCTCGATTCAAGGCGACGTGGAAGAGGCTCAGCTTCGTTACTTGATTCGCGACCATGACCGCGAGCGATTCAATGGCCGCAAAGCCGAGCTGACCGACATCGTCGAGACCTTGAAGGCGAAGTACGGCGCCGATCGTATTGAGCTTGAGCTGCGCGATCAATATTTCAATATGGGCGAGAAAATCGAGCCTGTCAAAGAAATCGTCGATATTGCAAGGCAGGCGATGGAGCGTCTCGGCATTACGCCGATCATCCAGCCGATACGCGGGGGAACGGATGGATCGCAGCTGTCCTACATGGGGCTTCCGACGCCGAACATTTTTACTGGCGGAGAGAACTACCATGGCCGTTACGAGTATGTATCGGTCGACAGCATGCTTCATGCCGTGAACACCATTATTGAAATCGTTAAGCTGTACGAAGAGCGTGCATAGTTCGATAGAAAGCGAGGAGAACCTCATCTCCCATGAACTTAGGTTCATGGCGAATGAGATCCTCCTCGCTTTTATTATTACTTCAATACAAAGCTGGCCGTCACAGGGTTATGATCGCTGTTCGCAAAGCCGAGGTCATGCCCCTTCACACTCGTTATCCCAATATTCGGCGATACTAGGAAACCGTCGATCACAGCAAGAAAATTAACGCCTTTCTCATAAGGAATGTCAAGCGTTCTAACGGATGGGACAGCGGGATCATTCGCCCACTGAAGCCCTTCTAACCCGAAGCCTTCAGGAAACGGCTGCAGCCATTCCGGCCAATCCTGCTCCGCTTCGAAAGCAGCGGCATCGGTTGAAGGGAGAGAGTGATTCCAGTCGCCGCCAACGATGAGATAGTTGCCTTTGTCTGATTCCTCGCGAATAAAACCGTCCAAGAAATCCAATTGCTGCTTGCGAATGGTCCCGCCCTTGTCAAACGCGGACAGATGCAGATTGATCAGCACCAGCTCCTTGCCATTGTCGACTGGAAACCGGCTTGCGATTAATGCGCGATCCAGCTCCAATTGCTGCACGGGCCAGCTTTCCTTGCCGGGCAGATCATAACGTACATGAGATGTACTTTGGAACGTAGATAACGTCATCAGACCGCTTCTGACCGTCCCCATCGGATCAAACACAGGAACAGGCACCCACGGCACTTTATAATTAATCGCATAAGTGCTGTCGTAATCGGATAATGTGTCGCTTAGAGCAGCCGCTTCGTCAATCTTGTAGCTTCGAGATGATCGGGTATCAACCTCTTGCAGCAAATAGAAATCCGATTGCGTACCCTGCAAAAAATCAGCAATAGCAGCAAGATTAGCTTCGGTCTGCCCCTTGCTGCTCGAACGAGACATTTTGCCGCCATCCACGAAAAAATCTTGCCCTTGATCTAGGCCTGCATATCCGATGTTAAAGGTTGTTACCGTTACAGAATCGCCTTGCTTCAACGCTTGCTGGCTGTTATGGCTGGCTTCAAGCGCTAGCTCCGAAGCAGGCTTGTAATCGACCAATGTCACATAAATAAGGAACAGAGCAGCAATAGCGACCGGTATGGCAATTATCCATCCTATCCATGTTAACGTTCTCCGCAGCAACTTCCTTCCTCCTTTTACCCTTTTGTTCTATTAGTTACGATTATGAAACACAATCCATATCTAGGCAATCAAAGCTTTGCTCCAAAAAAAAATCCCCCAAGCTATGATAGCTTGGAGGCTTGCAACACAACGCTGCTTATCGAACGAGCCAGCCGCCGTCTACAGCGAGAATATGGCCGTTCATATAATCGGATGCGGCGGATGAAAGGAATACCGCAGGACCGATCATATCCTCGGACGTACCCCAACGGCCAGCCGGGATGCGGCCAAGGATTTGGGCGCTGCGAACCGGATCTTCGCGAAGCGCTTCCGTATTGTCCGTGCTCATGTAGCCCGGAGCGATGGCATTCACTTGCACGCCCTTCGAAGCCCATTCGCTCGCAAGAGCTTTGGTAAGGCCAGCTACCGCATGCTTGCTCGACGTGTAGCCCGGAACGTTGATGCCGCCTTGGAAGGAAAGCATCGAAGCAATATTGATGATTTTGCCCGAGCCTTGCTCGATCATGCGGTTGCCCGCAAGCTGGCAAAGCGCGAATACGGAATTCAAATTGACGTCCAGCACGTCCTGCCAATCGGCGTAGCTGTGATCGGCCGCAGGCGTACGCCGGATAATGCCCGCGTTATTCACCAAAATGTCGATCTTGCCTAGCTCGTCGACGGTCCGTTCAATGATGCCAGGCAGCTTGCCGCGATCGGCAACATCTACCTGAATGGTAATCGCTTTGCGTCCAAGTGCGCGAATCGCTTCCGCAGCCTTGTCCGCAGGCGTTCGGTTTGTTACGAGCGCAATATCGGCGCCTGCTTGAGCCAGCCCAAGCGCGATCGCTTCTCCAAGCCCGCGACCTGCTCCTGTCACAACAGCCGTTTTACCGCTTAAATCAAACAATCCCATCGTTCTACACCTTCCCTTTATTGCGTTTGCCGCCGCCTGCCGCCGATGCTTTCATCATTTGAAGGCCATATGCTTCATACTTCGCTTCTATTTCTGGAGTTATGCCATCATCGGTAATGATGATATCGACATCTTTCAAAGCCGCATACGTAATGAGCGCCCCTCGGTCGAATTTGCTATGGTCGGCCAGGCAATAGACGGTTTTCGCATTCTCCATATACATCTTCTTCAGCTTCGTCAGTTCCTCGGTGAAGATCGTTAAGCCGTACTCCATATGAATGCCGGTCGTCGACAGAAACAGCTTATGGACATTAAGCCGCTTAATCCATTCCTGCGATTCCGCGCCGATAAGCAGATTGTTATGGCGATATCCGCCGGGAACAACAAGCCTAACCTGATCCTTCATGATCAGTTCCCGGATAATGAGCAGATCGTTCGTCAGTACCGTTACAGGCATGTTCGGGAGCAGTCTGGCCACCTCAAGCGTCGTGCTTCCGGCATCCAGAGCAATAATGTCTTCCGGCTCGATGCAAGTTACCGCAAGCGCCGCGATCGCCGTCTTCTCGGACTGGTGTTTGCTGTTCGGGTATTGGATCGGAAGCAGGCTGTCCTCCCCGTTCTGCTCCATGACCGCCCCGCCGTGCGTGCGCTTCAGCAGCCCCTTCTCTTCCAACTTCTCCAGATCCTCGCGGACTGTCTTCTCCGTTACCTGGAATTGCTCGCTTAGCTCGGATACTTTGACCGCGCCGTTACGCTCTAATTTTTCTATAATTTTGCGATGCCTTTCCGCTGCTAGCATGACGCGTACCTCCCAAATCTTTCAGTACGACTATTTTAACTGGCTTGCAGGTACCGCGTCCATATCCGTGAACGTGTAGTTCTCGCCGGCCATCGACCAACAGAAGGTGTAGTTGCTTGTGCCCACGCCGGAATGAATCGACCATGGCGGCGAAATAATCGCTTGCTCGTTCGCCACGACAAGATGTCTTGTTTGCGAAGGCTCGCCCATCATATGGAACACGCGCGCGTCGTCGTTCATGTCAAAGTACAAGTAAGCTTCCATGCGGCGGTCATGCACGTGCGAAGGCATCGTATTCCACACGCTGCCCGTCTTCAAGCTCGTAACGCCAAGCATCAGCTGGCAGCTTTGAATACCGTCTGCATGAATATATTTATAAAGGACGCGTTCATTGGAAGTTTCTTGCGAGCCAAGGTGCGAAGGGTTCGCTTCCTCTACCGTCATTTTGCGCGTCTCGATTTCTTTGTGCGCAAGGGCGGAGCAGAAATACAGCTTAGCCGGATTGGCAGCATCAAGGCTTGTAAGCAGCACTTGACGTTTGCCTTTGCCGACATACAGCACCTCAAGCTTGCTAAGCTCATACGATTCGCCGTCAACGGAAATCGATGCCGGTCCGCCAATGTTCAGGAAGCCGATCTCGCGGCGCTCAAGGAAGTATTCCGTCTTAAGCGTAGCAGCCGCTTCCAGTTCAAGCGCTTTCGTAACCGGCACTGCTCCGCCAACGACCATACGGTCATAGTGTGTATAAGTCATTTTGATTTGATCCTGCTTGAATAAGCTTTCGATCAAAAACTCCTGGCGAAGACGTTCCGTATCATATAGCTTCACATCGGTTGGGTTCGTAGTATGGCGCACTTCCATTGTATAAAAGCCTCCTAATAGGTATGTTATTGTTCGTTTTCTATAATAACACACAATTACGAACATAAAAAGTACATTTTCGAAAGATTGCTTCTCGTTCCGCAATCTCCTTTACGGACACCAGCGACGCTAATACGCCGAATAATGTGCTTCCCGCGAGTTAACGGACCGAGGAGACCCTATTCCCTCATAACTAGAGCGTTCTAGCCTCGTTTGACAGGTATAGCGTCAGCTGTGTCCGTAACGAGGGCGATCAGAGGGTAAACGAACGAATAAGAGCTTCTGCTGTCCGTTAGATCCAGTTCAAACTAACTAGAAAAAGAGCCGTACAAGCCAACTTAGGCTTATACGACCCTACCCTCATCCTATATATTCGGTCTCGCGTTCATCCAGCACCTTAGAACCTTAATATAAAGTACTTTACACGCGTTCCTTCACCCAAACCGCCATCTCGCCTTTGCCGCGGTTCGCCCAAGCGTAATAAGGGATGAACTTCGCTTCGGCAGGCGCCAAGTAAGCCGATGAATCCGTGCGGTACAACTGCGTTCCCCACTGCTTATACTCCAGCTTGAGCGCTTGGGCCGAGATCACTTGCAGTCCTCCCGCAAGCCCTTTGTCGAACGACACGCGCAGCTCCGAGTCGACGGGCAGCATTAGCGAGCCAAGACCCGCGCCATTATCCGCTTCCTCGACGCAGTAGACGAGCGGTCCGTGCTGCAGCGCAACTTTGCCGGCGTTATACTTCACAAGCGGATTGCTTCTTACGCGCATAACCGGCATCTCAAGCACAAGCTCCACGACATCTCCAGAGGACCATGTTTTCTCTACGATTGCGTATCCGCCTTCAATCTTATCCTCATATGCATAAGGCTTGCCGTTCACGGTAATCGTCGCGGAAGCACTCCAATCCGGAAGGCGGAGCGCAAGCGCGAACTTGGTCGGCTCAGCAGGCTTCACTTCATAGCTGACGTTGCCCGACCATGGCATGCTTGATTTCTGTGCAAGCTGTACACTTGTTCCTTCAACCTGCAAGGTTGCCTCGCCGCCGATATACAAATGCGAATAGATCGTCGAGCCTTTGACCGCATACGTATACTCACCTAGGGAAGCAAGCAAGCGCGCAATATTCGGCGGGCAGCAAGCGCAGCCAAACCATTGTTGGCGTACCGGCTTAACGTGATTGTAGGTTTTATTGTTTCCTTCGCATACTTCCGGCGTTACTTCCAATGGATTAACGTAGAAGAAATGTTTGCCGTCGCGGGACATGCCTGCGATTACCGTGTTATAGAGCGCACGCTCTAGTACGTCCGCATACCGGCTGTTCGGTTCAATCTGCAGCATCCGGTGCGCAAAGAAAATAAGTCCGATTGCGGCGCACGTCTCCGAATAAGCCGTGTCATTCGGCAGATCATAATCGATCGAGAAGGCTTCCCCGTTCGCCATCGAGCCGATGCCGCCCGTTACGTACATTTGCTTGGAGACGATATTGTCCCAAAGCTTACGGCAAGCATCGACCAACGATTGATCATTCGTTTCGCGAGCTACGTCAGCCATTCCCGCAAGCATATATACGACGCGCACCGCGTGGCCTATCGCTACGTCCTGATCGCGAACCGGCACATGCGCTTGGAAATAGGCATCGTCAAGCTGCAGCCTTCCATTATGCCAATGCGATGTCCAACCCCGCGCTTCCGCCTCCGCATGGAAGAAACTCGGTTTCTGTCCGCGCTTATCGATAAAGTATCGGCTTAGTTCCAAATATTTATTTTCGCCCGTCGCTTCGTACAGCTTCACGAGCGCCAGCTCAATTTCCTGGTGACCATCGTAACCGGCAATTTGACCTGGTCCATCGCCGAAAACAACAGCAATATCGTCAGCCATCTTGCATACGACATCAAGCAGCTTGCGCTTGCCTGTTCCTTTGTAATACGCAACGCCCGCTTCGATCATATGGCCGGCGCAATACAATTCGTGGCATTCCGTCAAGTTCGTCCACTTCTTGCCCGGTTCCTTGAGCGTATAATACGTATTCAAGTAGCCATCCGCATGCTGCGCCTTCGCAATCGTATCTATAACTTCGTCGGCGATGACCTCGAGCGCCGGATCTTTTCTCGTATGCAGCAAGTAACCGACGGCTTCCAGCCATTTGGCCACATCGCTGTCCTGGAACACCATACCGTGGTAGCTGCCTTCGGCTTCGCCGGCTGCTATCTTGAAGTTGGCGATCGCATGGCTCGGATCTGCGCTTTCGATTCGATCGTTCAGCGCATCCCATTGATACGGAACGACGACGTCTCGCACCAAATCGATATAGTAGCTCCAGAAATCGTCTTTTATTTGAACGTCTTGAAGCGAAGCCGGTCTTGCCTTGCTCCTATTATTTACCGCTTGTCCCATCAGTAACTCGCACCTCTCCGAAAGAAAGTAATAATTTATGTGCTGCTGATTCCTATTGTATGCGCTACAATGAAACATAAATATAATAAGATCAAACCTATTTTTTATAAAATATCACACTCGCCCGGGAGGGAGATTCAATGACTAACCGATCGCCTGAGCATGTGTACTTCGCAGCCCCGCCGCTGCCTTATTATCTAGAAAGCGGCATGACTATTTATGAGCCGGGCGGACAGCATCCAAGCCGCCAGCAGCTTGGCTTGTTCGATCTGATTATCGTCGAATCCGGCACTTTGCATATAGGAGAAGAGGATATGAAATGGGCTCTGACAGCTGGAGAGACGCTCCTGCTGCTCCCCGATCGTTATCATTATTCGGTCAAGCCCTGCGAGGAATCAACCTGCTTTTACTGGATACACTTCCTCCCTGTTGGCGAATGGCAACAATCGGCAGAAGAATATGCAAGCCTGAATCAAGAGGAGCATTTTACAAAATTTCATACATCGACTTACTCCCTTCACCTGCAGAAGCAATGGAAGCTGCCAAGCCCCGAGACGACGTATCAGCTCCTCCGCGCGCTGAACCAATCGGGCAGCGAGCGCCAATCCAGCGCTTTTTGGACAAGTCAACAGCACTTCGATGAACTGCTGCGCTTAATGGACCTCAGGCAAGATGACATGTATACGAGCCCTTCGGTCACGCTCGCGGAGAAAACGGAAGCCTACATTAAGAATAACTATCGGACGGAAATTACGAGCAAAACAATGACCGATGCCTTGAACTTCCATTACAACTACATTACTCGCTGCATGAAACAGGTATACGGAATGACCCCGATGGACTATGTCACGAAGTACAGGCTTGAGCAGGCAAAGCTGCTGCTCATTAAGACGGAATGGCCCGTAGCGCAAATCGCACAGTACGTCGGCTTCGAGAATACGCCTTACTTCTCCAATTGCTTCGCCGACAAGATCGGCATGGCGCCGAGCAAGTTCCGCAAGCAGTTCACGACCTAGCACCAGACACGCCAAACCGAGGTCTTACTGCAGCGCGCACAGCAAAGACGGCACTAGAATAATCAGCATATAGAGACAAAGCCACTCCCGATGGAGTGGCTTCTTTGTTATTACTAATATACAGGATAACCTGTTACGAACAATGCGAGATACAGTAGACTTCCAACAATCGATAATACGGTAAGCGCAGCATCCTTAGACTTTTCTTCTGTAAGGGCTGCGGTTGCAAAAGCTAGCGGAAACGCAACGATAAAATAACGCGGAGCGGACAGCAACCAGGTAGGTCCCACTACTAAAACAAAATATACGATAAAATACGCCGTGTACGAGGGATTCAGCTTCTTGACACCAAGCAGCATAACAATCAGAGCAGTAAATATAGCGACCAGATTCGGCAGCCATAAACCTAAGAAGAAACGGCTATTCCCCTCCGTAAATGCGCGAACAGCGTATTCCATTTGATACCTTACCGTATCGAAAAATAAATAGAGCTCCTGAGACCAATGCTCTTTCTGGTAGATAGAGTACTGAAATGCGTTCCCGGTAACCTCGTAATTTATATATAAATACGCCAGCAGACCCAAAGGTATAATAAGCAGACCGGCAACAGCTGTGGCTAATTTGCCTATAAACACTCGCTTATCCGAAACCTTATAGTAAACGATTAGCTCCCGTACGAGCTCAATAGCCACCGGCACAGCCAAGAGAATCCCCGGCGAACGCGTATAAGCGGCTAGCGCTCCACACAAACATCCGATGATCCACTTTTTGTTACGTACAAAATAAATGCACATGAGAGAAAGCGCCAAAAATAAAGATTCTGTCATAGGTATGAGGAAAAAAAATGCTGCCGGGAATATAAAAATATATTTCACTGCCCGCATAGCGTTTCTGCGAGACATATCCATACGCGCAAGCTCATAAGCGAAGAGAGCCGCGACAATCGAGAAGATGATAGAAACCACGAATCCTGCAGCGAGATAGCTACCAGTCCATACCTCGATTACTCTTATCAAATGAGGCAGCAACGGAAAAAACACAATGTGGAACCTTGGATCTCCCTCCGTCACATAACCATTCTCCGCGATCCCCAAATAGGCAAAGGCATCGATCCCCGATATGTGCCAAGTCTCCATCATTTTACTGAATAGCCCGCCCGAATAACCATGCTGTATGATCAGAAAAACATAACCAATTATCAGAAGGAGACAGCGGCTTAGCAGCATCCAGCCTATTATTCTCAACCAATCCTGTTTCCTATTACCTTCATCCGTTCGATGAGCCTCTACCTCATCCGTCCGATCGCCCGTCAGAATATAGGCAGACAGAACAGGTATCGTGCGCAGGCCCAATATCACGAATAGTGCGAAACAGGAAGCAGTGGCGATCGTGCCACCCACGGTCCAGCTCTCGTTAGAATTCGCCCAATAAAATGCCAGAAAGGCCATCAACAGCATGAATATTATGTATAGGTTCTTATCTTTCCTCATTATAAGCCTCTTAGCCCCCATCGGTTTTTTGCTTAATCAGTAAATTGGATGAAAATGAAAAAAGTGCACATAAACATAATAGTATTGGACTATTTATTTGTAAATATAAAACAGATAATTATCTAGTATAGGTATACAGACGTGGGTCTTTGGGAGTTAGTTTGTCGAGTGCATCTAGTGACATCTTCCCGCTGCTTGAGTCCATGTCAGCCAGCATTTCTTCCGACAACATCCTTGAATTTCCTCTTCATATGAAAAAGCAAACTATTAAGCATATTAGCTTAACGGTTTGCTTTTGTTTTTTCTATAACGATACTGGTTTAAACTTCACTAGCCAATACCGGGAACAGCTCTCCCGCAATCGTATCTCCTTCCTTGAACCCCATGCCGCTCGTCAAATGATGGTTGCTCATGCCGTCGAAGGTTGCCTGCTCGGGCATGTATACGATGGTCAGCACTCGGCGAGGCCGATCCGTCTTGTTCGCATAGGCGTAATGGAACGTGAGGCCGTGATGAACGGTGCAGCTTCCTCTCTTCAGAGGCACTGCAACCGGCTCGCTGGCAGCAGCCTTGGAATCCCCGGCAAGCTCGAACAGATCGACAGGATTGACGAAGTCGACGTTCTCAAGCTTGCCTGCCTTATGCGAGCCAGGAACGAATGCCAGACAGCCGTTGTTCTCGTCCACGTCATCGAGCGGAATCCAAATGGTCATCACATCGGATTCCTTCATCGGAAAGTAGGTCGAGTCTTGATGCCACGGTGTCGCCTTCGAATCTCCGGGCATCTTCCAGAACGCCTGATCGTGGAACAGCCTGACGCCAGAGCCTTCCGACAGCTGCAACGCAATGGCCGCAAGGTAAGGACTAAGAGTGAACTTCGCCATGCCGGCGGAATCCTTCCACGTATTCATCCGCATATTCAATATTTTAGACAGCTCCGACTTCGGCTCGTCCGCGATACCGCCAACTTCCTTGCTGCGCATGACGTCGTCCAAATACGAGGTCAGCTCATCGATCTCCGCATGCGACAGTACATTATCCAGCTTCACATATCCTTCGTTACGGTAAAATTGCAGCTTCTCCTGCGACACCTCGTAAGCCATTAGCTGTTTCCTCCCTATATTCCGATATATCGGTCAGATTAAGTTGTGCCAAACGTTACGCCAAGCTCGATGAGCCAGCGGCGGTAAGCGACGGACAGCGTATCCGCCTTATGATTAAGCTCCAGCTGCAGATCCAGCGGCAGCAGCTCGGGCTTCTGCGTCTCGATAATCCAAGCATCTTGTTCGAATACGGTGTCTTGGAAGGCGATAAATTGCTCGTCGGGAACATCAAAGCCGTAATTGCGCGACACTGCCATGTAGACGGTGCATTCCTTCTCTGCCACAGGGAGTACGGTTAGCAAAATCCATAACGTCTGCCCCGTTGAGGCATCGCGCTTGGACAGCCTTGCCGCTAAAGGACGAAATACTTCCTTCACGTAAACATACGTCGTACCTTCTTCGGCATCCGAGCCTGAATGCGCCACGGGCTGGAAGATCGGCACATCGCTCGTGTATACGCGATCCTTCTCCTTGAACACCTTGAAGTCCGGCAGCTCTGCATAGTCGGGATGGCCAAGCAATCCGCCGTGTACGAACATAAGATGGGCGAAGTCGGTGAAATTCTCAATGACGCGCGTGCCTGCAGCCTGAACGGTATAAGGACCGCAAGCGAGCGGGCGAAATTCGTTATTTTCGAATTCATCGAGGAAAGGGAGTTCACTTGTCGGTTCACCGATGCATACCCAGACAAGTCCGTACTTCTCCATGCAATGGTATTTGGTCGCCTTCGCTCTGACAGGAATTCGATCCGTCTTCGCTTGCGCCGGGATACAGACGCATGCGCCGCTCCCGTCATATTTCCAGCCGTGGTAAGGGCATACGAGCGTCTCCCCCTCCACCCTGCCCTTGGACAACATCGCTCCGCGGTGTACGCACAGATCTCGCAGGGCATGCACGCTGCCGCTCGCTGCGCGGAATACGGCTACGCGCTCGCCCATAACCGTGACGGAAACGGGCTGTTCCTTTAAATCCTTAGCTATATAAACGGGATGCCATTCGTTTTCGAGGACGGTGTCCCTCAGCACCTCAGTCAACATATCAACCACTCTCCCCTGGAATTATGACTGCGCTAATCCGTTGTATGCTTCTCCGTTCCAGCTTCTATTCATTCGTAATGACTTTCGAGCCGGATTTAAGCGATTCGACGATTGCATTGATTTTGTCTTTGATTTCTTGCGAGATCTTGTCTTCGAAGCCATGGTAAGGAGCCAAGTAGATCGCGCCGTCCTTCACGCCAAGCAGTTGCGATTCGGCCTTCATCTCCTTGTTCTTAATCCGCTCGACGACAACCTTCATCGCTTCCGGGTAATCCTGAATCACGCTCGTAGCGACCGTATCCGGGCCGTTGCTGTTCTGATCCTGATTCGAGCCGATGGCGAGAACGCCCTTCTGCTCCGCTGCTTCGATACCGCCGAGTCCCGCTTGATTCGCATTGGTCATAACGACGTCTGCGCCTTTCTCGATGATCGTAATCGCCGTTTCCTTCGCTTTGGCGACATCGTTGTCGCTTCCCAGCATCGTTGTAAGCACGTTAATGTTAGCCACCGTTTCTTTCGCGCCTTTCTCGAAGCCAGCCACCGACTTCGTAATCGGAGGAATTTCCGAGCCTCCGATTGCTGCTACAGTACCCGTTTTGGACAATAGCGCCGCAATCGATCCCATCAAATAACCTTGCTCGCTGTTATTCAAGCTAAGCGAAGTCAAATTCGGCTCTTGCGTAATCGTAGAGCTGTTGACCAAAAACCATGTCTCCTCAAAATCCGGCGCGATCTCCTTCATCACATCGCCGTACTCGAAGCCGTGGCCGATAATAACGTCGTAGCCGTCCTCGGCGTAACCGCGAATAAATTCAGCCGCGTCGGAGTTGCCGACCTTCTCGGAGTATGCCGTTTCCGCGCCAAGCTCCTCTTTGATTTTCATAAGACCGGCATAGGCCGTTGCATTCCATCCGTTATCATTAATCGGGCCAGGGGTTAGCAGAGCTACCTTGAGCGCCTTGCCGCCCGTGCCGCCGTCGTCGCCCGTATTGCCGGAATTGCCGGTCTCCGTATTTCCGCCGCCGCATGCCGCCGCAAAAATCAATACTAAGCTTATACCTAATACCGCCAGCGCCTTACTAAACATTTTCGTTCTCATCCTAACCCCTCCAAATAATGTTTTTTTGTCTGTATGCATCACTTCTATATGGCAAAAGAAGACTTCGGCCGGATGCCGGCCATTAGCATGCCGATACGATCCAAATCCGCCGTTTCCCGATCCATCGTGTCCAGCAGCTCCCCCTTGTAAAGCACCGCTATGCGGTCGGACAACGCCATGATTTCTTCTAATTCAGTCGATATGAGCAGAATCGAGCAGCCCTTCTCCCTTGCCTCGAGAATTCGCTTATGCACGTATTCCGCTGCGCCGACATCCATGCCTCGCGTCGGCTGCATGGCGACGAGTACCTTCGGGTTCAGCATCAGCTCGCGGGCCAAGATGACCTTCTGCTGGTTGCCTCCCGACAGCTGCCCGATCGGAATGGCCGCGCCCGTCGTCTTAATCGAGAAGCTGCGTATTTGCTCCTCCGCGTTCTGGCGCATCTTTCGGCGGTTGATGATGCCGGTCTTACTGAAGCGCAGCTTGCGATATTCCTTGGAGATAAGATTCTCCTCAATGCTCATCTGCAGCATAAGTCCTTCCTTATGGCGATCCTCCGGAATATAGGCTACGCCGCGCTCCGTCATGCTGCGCGGATGCTGGCGATGAAGCTCCTCGCCTTCCAGCACAATCACGCCGCTTTGCTTGTTTCTCAGCCCAAGCAGCACTTCGCTGAGCTCTCTCTGCCCGTTGCCGTCAACGCCGGCGATGCCGAGTATTTCACCCTGTCGTATCGATAAGCTAATGTTTCGGAGCAGCTCGGAGCCGCTTTCGCCCGCACTTACCCCTCTCATCTCCAATCGAGTCTCCGCCTGCTTCCCGATCCTCGCCTTGCGCATCTGAGCATGAACATCGCGGCCTACCATCATCCGTGCCAGCTCCGCCGCTGTCGTACCGCCCAGCTCATGGGTACCGACAAGCTTGCCGAGCCTTAGGACAGAGACGCGATCGCATATTTCCTGCACTTCCTGCAGCTTATGGCTGATGAAGATGACCGTCTTGCCTTCTGACTTCAGCGTCCGCAACACACGGAACAGATCCTGCACCTCGGGCGGCGTCAGTACCGCGGTCGGCTCGTCTAGAATGATGAACTCCGCTCCGCGAAACAGCGTTTTGACGATCTCCACCCGCTGTTGCTGGCCGACCGACAGTTCGCTTACGCGTTGCTTAGGGTCTATGTCGAGCCCGAACCGATCCGACAGCTCCCGTATCTCGGAGCATGCCTTCTTGAATCGAAAGAGCGGACTGCGATCCTGCTTCATGCCGAGTACAACGTTCTCTGCCACTGTCAGAGCGGGAATGAGCATGAAATGCTGATGCACCATGCCGATCCCCACGTTTACAGCCTGCCTAGGAGAAGCGAACTTGACCGGCTGCGCTTGGAATAAGATCTCGCCCTCGTCCGGCGCCAGCATTCCCGACAGCATGTTCATCAGCGTGCTCTTGCCTGCTCCGTTCTCCCCTAGAAGCGCATGTATCTCGCCCTTCCTAATCGATAGATTCAAACGATCGTTGGCGACGAAGCTGCCGAAGCGCTTCACCAGTTCGCGGGTTTCCAAAATGATTTCCGCCTTTATCTCCATTGCCATCGTCCTCCTCAACCTTCTACTGTCTTACCCATTGCGGTTAGCCAGACTCTTGTATGGCGCTCCGGTTGCCGCAGGTTGTTTGCTCTTGCCCGAGAACCACGCTAGCGCGACCATCGTTAATAAGTAAGGGAACATCAGCATGAATTGATATGGAATTTTGATGCCGAACGTTTGGAAACGAAGCTGCAGAGCATCAGCTCCTCCGAACAGCAGAGAGGCAGCCATCGTGCCGGCCGGCGTCCACTTGCCGAAGATAACGGCCGATAGGGCGATGAACCCGCGTCCCGCAACCATATTTTCCGTGAACTGATTCAATATGCCGAGCGATAGGGAGCAGCCTGCAACACCTGCAAGCATGCCGCCGATGATGCAGCAAATATATCTTGTACGGTGAACGCGAACGCCCAGGGTGTCTGCTGCCAGCGGATTTTCGCCGACGGCGCGTACTTGCAGCCCCCAATTCGTTTTGTAGAAAATAAATGCGACAATCGGTACGAGCAAGTAAGACACATAGGCAAGTACATTCTGATGGAACAATGCTTCGCCTATATAAGGAATGTCGCTTAAGAGCGGAATCTTTACCACGGCAATGCCCTGTACCTGCACCGCTTCCTGTCCCATGCCAAGCAGGCTTCTCCCGAAGACGGTCGTAATGCCGAGACCGAGCAGGTTAAGCGCCGTTCCGATAACGACTTGATCCGCCCCCGTCGTGACGACGAGAAATCCGAACACGAGGCCGACTAAACCGCTGACGATGATAGCTGTGAGCACGCCCAGTCCGGCACTGCCGGTATAATAAGCGCCTATGACGCCTGTCAGCGCGCCGATCAGCACCATCCCTTCCATCCCGATGTTCAATATGCCGCTCCGCGACATGAACAGAATGCCGAGTGCTGCGAGCAGAAGCGGTACGGAGAGCCGAATGGCCGAAGCCAGGAAGCTTACGATGATGTCTTCGCTCATCCTAGTTCCCCTCCCCTTTCTTCAGACTGAACGCCGCTTGGGCTGTCGCTGAGCCATCTTCCCTGCGGAAGAGGCTTGCCTTGCCAAGCTTAGTCATCCATGCCTCAATGAGCTTTCTCTTCACCCCGCCGAACCAATAACGATTGCATACGACGAGGATAATAATCGTCGCTTGAATGACATAGACGAGCGAAGTGGATGTGCCCGTCAGCCGCTGCATTGCATTCGCCCCGCTGCGCAATCCGCCGAACAGAATGGCGGAGCCTATATTGCCAAGCGGATGCGCGCCTCCAACGAGCGCTACCGCAATGCCGTCGTAGCCAAAGCCGGGCGAGAAGTTCTGAAACAGCCGATTCTGCACGCCAGCGATCTCCGCGTAACCGCCGACTCCGGCAATCGCGCCGCTCACCATCATGACGAGAAGCACATTACGATTAACCGGGATGCCCATTACCTTCGTCGCTTGCTTATTGAATCCGACTGATCGAATCTCATACCCCCACACCGTGCGGTTCAATATAAAATAAAGGACAACCGCGATGACGACTGCCAATATAAAGCCGTAATGCAGCCGCGAATCGAACAGCTTGCCAAGCAGCGCCGTATCCGGCAGCCTAGCGGACTGCGGGAGAGAACCTCCTTGCTCCTTGAGCGGTCCGGTTACCATGTAGCTGACTAGATAAATCGCCATATAGTTGAGCATGATCGTATTAATAATCTCGCTCGCCCCTCTGCCGATCTTAAGCGCGCCCGCGATGCCCGACCATACGGCGCCGCCTACAGCTCCCGCGGCAATGCAAAGCGGAAGATGAGCATAAGCGGGCAGTCCTGGAATATACAAGGCGGCAATCGTCCCTGTCAGCGCGCCGATGTAGATCTGCCCTTCCGCGCCGATATTGAACAGGCCGCAGCGGTAAGCGAAGGTGTAGCATAAGCCCGCGAACAGAAGCGGCGTTGCCTTGACGAGCGTCTCCCTCAAGCTGTTCATGTCGCCGACAGCACCGTCCCATATAAGACGATAAGCCTCGAAGGGCGACACGCCGGCGATTAGCATAACGAGTCCGCCAGCAAGCAAAGCGACGATAACAGCTCCGGCATAGAAGCCGACCTCTACGATGATCTTCAACCATTTCTCCATCGCTTCTTTTTTATGCCCAGTCTCACTCACTTGGTCCAGCCTCCCGCCTTCATTATCCCTTGCTGCTGAATACGGGATATTCCGTCCCCAGCCTGCGTCTGAGCAGATCCACTCTCGCTTGCGCTCTGCGAATGATTTCATCCTCGTCCACAAACACGCACTTACCGCGGTGTACGACCAGCTCCCCGTTAACGAAAACCGAGTCCACGTCATTGCCGTTCGCATTATAAACGATCGCCGAGCTTACGCGATGAATCGGAGCGATGTGCGCCTTCTGCAAATCGATGATGACGACATCCGCTTTCTTGCCAGCCTCCAGACTGCCAAGATCATGTTCTCTGCCTACCGCCTTCGCTCCGTTTCTCGTCCCCATCTGCAGCACCTGCATAGGCGGCAGCAGCGTCGAATCGAGTTGATCGACTTTATGAAGACAAGCGGTGAACTTAAGCACTTCTAAGTTATCCTGGCAATTGTTGCTGCCTGGGCCGTCCGTTCCGAGCGCAACGTTAATGCCTCTATCCAGCATCTCGGGGACTCGGGCTACGCCGGAAGCCAAATACATATTGGATACGGGACAGTGGATGACGGTCGCTTCGTTCTGTTGAATTAAATCAAGCTCTGCATCGCTCAGCCATATGCCATGGACGACCTGTGTTTGCTTGCCTAGCAATCCGACAGCTTCAACGAGCTCGAGATTCCGAAGACCGAAGCGCTCCATCGTATTGTCGATCTGATCCTTCGTCTCCGCGACATGGATATGGGTAATCAAGCCGTTGCGTTCGCTGTACTTGGCCGATTTCTTCAAGAACTCCTCCGAACAGCCGTACAAATTAAGCGGCCCCATTGCGATACCAATCCTTCCGTTCGCGGCGCCCTGCCAACGATCGAGCAGCGCATCCGTATTCGCGAATATCTCGTCAATGGACTCTCTGAGCTTCGGCTCATAGCTAAGATCTACCCCGCCGCGCGCCATTTGTCCTCGAATGCCGGACTGTTCCATCGCCAGCAGCACGGCGTTGTCGTTACCGGGGTGAGTGTGTACGTAATGATGCTCCATAATGTAGGTAGCGCCGGATTTCAAATTCTCGATACAGCCGATCATTGCCGCCAAGTAGAAGTCTTCTTCTTCCATCGCGATGGACGCCGGCCATATAATTTGGCGGAGCCACTGCGCTAAGGGCAGGTCGTCCGATACGCCGCGCATGAACGTTTGAAACAAATGCGTATGCCCATTTACAAGACCGGGTATAATCGCTTTGCCGGATGCGTCAATGACGTTGTCCGCTTCACTAAGCAGCGCATCCATAGAACCGTCGTGAGGCCACTCCCCAACTTCCTGAATCCGGTCGTCTACGATATAGACGTAGCCGCTCTCTATCACCTCTGATGAAGCATTCATCGTCATGACTGTACCGTTACGAATTAATTGCCGCTTCATGGACTTCACACCTTTATGTTAGTTATCAGTAATCAAAGTTGAGCTATTCGTAACCAAAACGATGGGTTCACGTTTACTTATGTAACCTTTTATGACATCATTATATTTGTGGCATTCGGGGTCGTCAATCACTTTTGTAAACCACTATCGGTCAAAATAGTCAACTAATTCAGTATCTATAGACCATTTTGGTTACTAATGGTATATTAAACACAATCAATTCGTAACTTTGCAATCCTATAGCTAACACAAAAGTAACGTTAGGTTTCATAACGCTACATTTACAAAAATTCGATTCAGGAGTGGATTTATGATGTTATTACCCCACATGGATGAGACCGACCAAGAAATTATTCGATTGCTTCATGACAACGGAAGGATGTCCTACGCCAAGATCGGCGAGCACCTTAATCTTTCGAGGGTAGCCATTCAGAAGAGGGTCGATTCGCTCGTCGACAGCGGCATTATCGAAAACTTCACCATCCGGCTTAACACGACAAGACTCGGGCAGGCGATCTCCGCCTTCTTCGAGGTTGCGGTAGAGCCAAGATTCGTGGAGCAGGCCGGCGATATCTTGTCGGAGGAGCCGGAGGTCATCAGCATCTACCAAATGACCGGCCCAAGCTCTCTGCATATGCATGCGCTGTTGAAGGATGAAGAGGCGTTGGAGCATTTTTTGTTCAAAAAAATATACGCGCTCGAAGGAATTGTCAACGTCAACACGCATATGGTCATCAGACGTTTCAAGCAAGGGACCGGCCTCGAGTTATAGTTCGAACAGCAAAGGCGGCACAAGGAATGATTCCTTATGCCGCCTTTGTTGCGATACCTTATTCCAGCCATCTATCAATCTGCTCGGCCGCTTCCGTTAAACCCTCCCGGGCGGACAGATCTCCTTGAAAAATTCTTATCATTTCATTCAAAAAGATCTCTTCGATCTTGCCCCAATGCTTGACCGGCGGACGGAGAAACGTCTGATCAAGCGCCTGCGCGAACGGCGGGATGAATGAGTCGTCCTGCGCTTTGATTACCTTCGCTTTCATATTCGTTGGAATGAGTCCCGTCTTCGACATTGCGATCTGCGAATCCTCGCGTACCATCCATTTCATGAACGCCCATGCTTGGGCCGGATACTCCGCTCCCTGCATGATGACCAAATCCTCGCCTCCTAATATCGAAGAAGGGCCATAATCTGGCGAGAAAGGAACAGCGACGGTGGAATCGATGGCCCTTTTCAACTCATCCCCCTCGAAGATGCTATAAAACCACGGCCCTTCATCCGTTACCAAAATGCGCCCTGTCTTCACGCCCTCCCAGTTATCCGCGCCGCCGCTAATGATGTTACGATCGATTAGCTGCTCGTTATAGAGCGAGACAAGCTGCTCAACCGCATGAATCGTCTTATCGCTGTTCAAGTAACCCGTCGCCTTCTTATAATCGTCGCTCGTCATAATGCCGCCTAACGCATAAATGTAGGGAAGACTCTTCCACGCGTCGAGCCCGCCGATGCCGATCTTGAATCGATGCTTCTTCGCAAGCTCAATGACTTCCGCGAAACTCGCAGGCGGATCGGTAAGGCCTGCCTCCTTGAGCAGCGCGCGATTATAGATGGCGACCTTCGTATTCATATTGACCGGCAGCGAGTAATGCTGGCCTTCATAATAACCCGCCGATCCCGTGTTGCTCTGGAGAGCGGACATCACCTCGTCATAGTCGGGATTGTCGCCGAGCGGAAGCAGCAGCCCGCTCTGAGAGAACTCCGGTACCCACGCAATATCCATCCGAACAACATCCGGCGCGCGGCCGGAGGATGCCTTGGATATAAGCGTATACTTCAGCTCGTTATCATTCGCTTGACGAACGGGATGAACGCGCACATCCGGATGGACCTTCTCGAAGGCCGGAATCAATTGGTCCTCCAGTATTTGCGTCTCCGCATCGCTATACGTATGCCAAAACTCGATTTCATACACTTTATTATCGTTCAGACTCGCCACGCTGCTCTTGTTCGTTATGATCGACTGTTGCCCGCAGCCGGAAGCAAAGAGCAGCAACGTTGCGAGCACTAGCATCATTATTCTTTTTTGATTAACGGCCATTTCGCTCTCTCCCGTCGCCATTTCGCTTATTGCTGGTGCTTGTCGCGATATTCCACCGGCGTCATCCCCGTCATTTTCTTGAACAGCTTGCTAAAATATTTGACATCGTTGAAGCCCGACCGCTCGGCAACCTCATATATCTTAATCTCATTCTCCATAAGCAGCCGCTTCGCTTCATGAAGCCGAAGGTCGATCACATAATCAATAAAATTATGGCCGGACTGCTTCTTGAATAAATTCGACAAATAGCTTTTGCTTACATGAATGGAATCCGCGACGTCCTGCAGCGTCAATTCCTCGCGATAATGGAGCTTAATATATTCCATCGCCTTCGCAATTAATTGCGCGCCATGCCCTTTGTCCGTAAGCTTCAGCCGATTAGGCGACTCCATCTCCTCCGACAAGCTGTGAATAGCGGCTTCTAGCTGCCCCAGCGTTTCACATCGCCTGACAAGCTCACGGAAGTCGAAGGACACCTTGGAATCGCCGTTCTTGTAAGATAAAGCTGTCAACAGCTCATACGCTTCCCTTCTCACTTGCTCTGGCAATGGCTGCTCTGTTCTCCATCGCTCGATAAAGCTGTCAATAGCAGCCTGGGCCGTAGAGTCAGAACGAAGATTAGGCTTCGTTAACGCCTTCTCCTCGCCATCTTCCCATTCATACACACCCCCTACGCCGTCATAAAACCGTCGCATGGCAGCAGTACGGCTTCTTTCCATGCCGGTTTTCAGCCATTCCGTATCCGCAGCTGCGTTATAGCCGATCGTAACGGATATCGAAAGCTCGTTAGCCACTAGCGATTGAAAACGAGCAAGCAAATTCTTCTCTTCTCCTACTTTCGGTGACCGCTCGGGATAAACGAGCAGCAAGCCTTCCCCGCTCATAATCGGTGCGCAGCCTATCTCCGACCAATCGTAAAACAACGTCTGAATATCCTCATACATCATGCTCAAATGCAAATTCCCATACGTCTCTTGCCATTCCGTCAATCCGTCGGCAGTTACATAGGCACATGTATACGTACCGCCGTTCATGCCGAATAAATCGCCAAAGCGCAAGCCGGGATTGCCGGAAAACAGCGATCGAATGACGTCCTGCTCCAGCCGTTTGCGATCCAGCAGCGCAGTCTGTTTGACGAGTTGCTGATGCTCCACGACCTGCTTGCGCCCGCGAGCAATCAGGTCCTTGCATCTCTGCAATACAGCTATCAGCTCCTCGGCCTCCAGCGTCGGCTTAAGCAAATAATCGATCGCCCCTTGCTTCATCCCTTCGCGTACGTATTCGAATTCATTATAGCTGCTGATGAGAATGATTTTGATCGACGGATTAATGGCAAGCGCTTGCCGAGTAAGCTCCAAGCCATCCATGACCGGCATCTTGATATCGGTAACGAGAATATCGATCGGCTTCTCGCGAAGCACGGCGAGCGCTTCCTTGCCGTTCGCGCAATCGCCTTCTAGAATAAGCCCCAGCCCGCCCCAATCGATGAAGCTCTTCAGGCCATTGCGAATAATCGGCTCATCGTCCACGATTAACACATGATCAAACATCTTCTTCCCCCCTTCTTGCCGCTAATTCTGAAATCTAAGTATAATATGGATCGTTGATCCAACATTCGGTTCGCTCATGATGGAGAGGGATGAAGCCGGTCCGTAATACAGCCTCAGCGAATCATGAATATGCCGCAAGCCGATGCCGAGTTGCTCCATGCCTCCATGCCGGGAATTCATTAGCTTCAGTTGCTCGCCTTCTATCCCAGCTCCATTATCCTTCACAACGATATGCGCTTCGCGATATCGACCATAGACTTCAACCGTTATGTTTCCACCCCGATTGAGCGGAACGAAGCCGTGGAATACGGCATTTTCGATGAGCGGCTGCAGCAGCATTCGCGGGATTCGAATCCCGTTTTGCTCCGGCTCAATCTGAATATCCAGCTCGTACTTATGTTCATAACGCATCTCGAGAATGACCAAATATTTCTGAATAATCTCCAGTTCTTCCTCGATCGTAATCATTTGTCCATCCTTGCCCATATTCGCCTGCAGCAGCCGAGTAAGTGCTGCCAGTCCTTGATCGGCCCGCTCCCGCTCTCCCGAACGAATAAGCCAGCGCAACGTGCTTAATGTGTTGTATAGAAAATGAGGATGTATCCGATACGTTACCGCTCGCACCTCAGCCTCCAGCTTCTCCTTCTGCTCGGTTTCAACGCGTTCCATCAACTGTTCGATCTCATCGAGCATCTTGTTGAAATGCTTGCTCATTAGCCCGATCTCGTCGGACGTCTTGACCTCTGTCCGCACCGTCAGATCACCCTGCTGCACGCGCCGCATCTCGAGCGTCAATTGCTTAATCGGCTTTGTCACCTTCTTGGCAATCAATAGCCCGATAAGGACGGCCATAAGCGCGAAGCACGCCGATGTAATCAGAATGCGCGTATGCAGCTTATCGAGCGCGCCCGTAATCTCCACGGTGGGCACCGTACCGACAAGCATCCAACCGTTGCTCAGCATTTGCTTGACGCCATAATTCGGAACGCCATTATTGTCATATTCGAATTCGACCGCGTCATTGCCGACAATAAGCTCATGAAGGTCACGCTCAGCTACCGGCTTGCCGATTCGCGTAAGATCGGTGTCAATCATGACAACTCCCTCCGAGTCGACGACCGTATAACGTCCCGTTTCGCCGAGCTTCACTTGACCAATCGTGTTGACTGCCGATCGGCCGTTCATGTTGACGACAAGCAGCCCAATCTGCTTCAGCGTATCGAAATCCTTTAGGACACGGCTTACCGGCAGCACCAGCTCCGTGTTCTCGCCGCCCCCGCTAAAGAGATCCCTGCGAAGCGGCTGCCAGACAAGCTTGCCGTCTTCCTGCTTCGATTTCTTCACCCAGTCCAGCTCGGCCAGCTCGGCCTTCTTCAGCTTCGACGTGGAGAAAGTACCGCTTCCCCAGCCAACGCCGCTATCCTTCAATATATAAACGATTTTGACAAAGGAGCTGGAGTAGGCAATATTTCGAAGCAGCGTATTCGTCGATTTCGACAGCTCTACTTGCTCATTCAACGGGCTCGTCGCGTAATGCATAGCCGTATGCTGAACCTGCAAGTCGCTATAGATCAAATCCGATGTGTCGCTCCCCGCGTTGATCATGGTTGATAGCGCGTCCGCGGTCTGTTTCGTCAACTGCACCGTGGAAGCCCTTACGTTTTTTTTGACAAGCGCGGTAGATTCCAAGTAGAAAGAGAACCCCGACAACGTAGTAGGGATCAATATAATGAACAAAAAGGCGATAATGACCTTGGAAGCATAGCGGTTTCTGATTCGTTCAAAGCGCAGCATACGTAAGTCCACCCTTACTATTCGAGATAATTCTAGTTTACCTCATTCGCCGTTGTTTAAAAGAGAAAAAACCAAAGCGTTTCGGGCTTTCCCGCCATCGCTTTGGCAATTCTATTATTGCTTGTACCTCACCGTCACCATATCCCAATACTTCAGGCCCGGAAGCTTGAATGTTGCGATGCCGTCCTTCTGCTCGAACGACAGATCGACTGCTGATCCGTTGTAATAATCGGGCGAAGCGAACTGAATGCTTGCAACCTCTTTTCCTGAGGGAAGGGCAATCCGTACATCCTTAAGCTCTCTAGGAATAGCCTGTTTGCCTTCATTATCCCGCCATTCCAGCGTCGTCGCATCGGTGAAATTAATGAAGTGGACGATATCGCTATCACCCTTTTTCTTAGCGAAGGACCATACCTTATTAAGCTCGGGCGCAGCTGACACCTGGGCATCGCCTAGCCCTTCCGCCGCTAGCTCAGAATCTTCAACACCGTCGCGAAGAACATTTTGATAGGCGACCAGAAAATCATAGTAACGAACAAGCTGCTCCTCCAGCTCGCCCGGAATATTCAAGTTCCGATTCGGAAAATATTCCTTCGCCAGCATGTTCTCGCCGAGCTCCAGATGCGAGCCGCCCGCCGCGAAAATAACGGCGTCGGTAAGCAGAACACCCGGCGTATTGAATTGTCCCGCCGAATTAGCCAGATCATAGTTCATGTAAGCAGCCAGCACCGTATTCAGCTTTCCCTTGCCGTACTTGTTGTTCTGATCGATGATGTCCTTCAAGTTCAAAAATTTCGGATGCGCGTCCCATACCTCCGTGTACAGAAACTCTAACGGTGCCTGCGCAGCAAGGAAAGCTTGCCCGTATTGGCCGACCGCGTTCATGACGTAATCGGTATTCAGCTTCTCCTTGGCCGCCTTCAGGAAGGAAACGTACCCTTCGGCGAGCTTGGCCGATTCGCCCTTGCCATTCCATAGCGCACCGCGGTCGCCGAGCTGATCGACATGCCAACCGTCAAAACTAAGCTGCTTGAATACTTCGATTTCCTTCTCTATTAGATAGTTCTGCCATTCCGGATTAGCGGGATCATAGAGCATAATATCGCTAGCCCAGCTATCCGGCAGCGGATGTTTATCTTGATTCGTCTGCGTCGGATCGCGGAATAAACCCCATTCCCGCTTCACCCCATCGGCTTCCGCTCCTTCGTATGCGCCGAACAGCAAGTTGTAGTTCATCGCCATCATGTTCCGTTCATGGGCAAGATCGATATAACCTTTAACGGTATCGAAAGCAACGGGACGATTCGCGATATCCGGCCACTCGGCGGCCGGCTCGTTCCCGATCATTTTCAACGGCTCGTGATGCTTGTATTGCCAGTCGTAGAACTGAATGCCGTTAATATGGAATCGGTTCAAGCGCTCGATAACGGCCTTCTGTTCATCCGCAGACATCGCATGGAAGTCAGCCAAGTAGCCGTAACGCGGGAACTTGCTCCAATCTGCGGAGACGTCGACCGCGACGTTAAGATGATCCACCGCCTTGCCCTTCTCTGTCAGAAATACTTCGGCCATGTAGCCCTTGCCATCCTCCTTCGGAGGCGTCCAGCTCCAAGCGGCTTGTTTGCCGTCCAGCTTCACTTCCTGCCTGCCGACCTGTTCGCCGAGATGGCGATATTGAACGATGATGTTCGAACCGGACCGGTCTTCCTTCAGATCAAGCGTGAATTGCACCTTGTCGCCAGGACGATACGCAGCCTTATCCGTAGAAAGCTTCGTCATGAAGCTTTGGCTCTGTACGGTTTCGGCGTTCAGCTTCAGCTCGCTGCTGCAGCCCGCCGCGGACATTGCGGCAACGCAGCCGACGAGCAGCAACGATAATGATTTTAATTTCATAGGTTTCAATTTCATTTGTGATCTCCTGTTCTTATCGATAGCATTAACCTTTCACGCCGCCTTCGTTAAATCCGCCCTGCACGAACCGCTTTTGGAAAATGATATAGAGCAGCACGGTCGGAATGAGCGCAATAATCGAAGCTGCGAATACCCATGAGTAATTCGTCGCGTATTTGTCGTTGAACATGAGGAGCGCGATCGGCAGCGTGCGCATCGCCTCGTCCTTAATAATGACCAGCGCTGTGAAATATTCCTCCCATGTGCCCTGGAACGAGAGTACGGCGAGTGTCGCGATGGCCGGCATCGACTGCGGCAAATAAATATTCCAGAAAATCCGCCAGTTGCCCCCGCCGTCGATGAGCACCGATTCCTCGTATTCCTTCGGTATGCTTTGGAAAAAGCCTCGCAAGAAGAACGTGCTACCGACGACCCCCCCGCCGATGTAAATGAGCCATAGCCCCCAATACGTGTTGATCAGATGAAGCGATTTGATGATCAGGAACTGCGGGATAATATTGATGACACCCGGAATCATCATCGTCAGCAGAAACGTGCGGAACAGAAATTCTTTGCCGGGAAACGTAAATCTCGCGAAGCCATATGCGGTCAAGCAGCCGAGGAACAGACTGCCGACCATGGATACGATCGTCACAAGCGAGCTGTTCAGAAAATAACGCGCAAAATTATTTCTGCTCCACACCAGCTTGTAATTGTATAAGTCCGGAACGACCGAGAACACTTCCTTCGGCCGCGGCAGCGAATAGGCGCCCTTGATGAAGCTCGTCATAATCATATAGATGAAGGGAAACAGGAAGGCCAAAGCGCCTAAAATGATAATTGCGTAAACGAGCAGCTGAATATGCCAATTTGTCTTCATTGCTATCCCTCCCTAGCGCAAACGGTTAGCTAAGTCCTTTGGAGGAGTAAGCTAACGTTTCGCGGATGAAATATTTTATAAAAACCGCTGATTGCCGAATTTTTTCATCTGGGTATACGTCAGCAGGAAGACGGCGATCCCCATCATGACGGCTACCGCGGATGCATAACCGAAGTTGAAGTTTTTGAACGCTTGCATATACATCAAGCTCGGCAGCGTCTGGGTTTGATCCATCGGCCCGCCCCTCGTAATAAAGTACACCTGCGGGAAAAAGTTGAATGCGCCGTTGATCAAGTTGATCACGACAAACGCCGTTACCGGTCCTAGCATAGGGACGGTTATGCTCCAGAACTGCTTCGTGCCGTTTGCCCCGTCGATAGCCGCAGCCTCGTAATACTCTTTCGAAATCCCCTGCAACGCTGCCAAGTAAATAACGACGCCCCAGCCGACCGTCTTCCAAATGTGGAACAGCCAAATGACGATCATCGCCGACCAATAGTTGGAGAGAAAATTGATCGGTTCATTAAAAATGCCGAGCTGCTTATAGAAAATGTAGTTAACCAAGCCGTATTCGCCGCCTGCGAACAGGAAGCGGAACAGGAACGCAACGACGATCCATGAAGTAATAATAGGCAAGTAGTAGACCGTTCGGAAGACGATTTTTTGCTTCACAAAATGAAGGTTGATCAGTACGGCGAATACGATCGCGAGCAGCCAGTTGATCGGTACGGTCACCGCGACGTTCAGAAACGTATTGCGGATCGCCATTAACACTTTGTTGTTCGGATCAGTGAAGGCCGATACGTAGTTGTCGAACCCGACATACGGATTTTCCGCGTTCGGCATGATGCTGTAGTCTTGGAAGCTGATGAGGATATTACGGATCATCGGGTAGATGACGAACACAGCCGTACCAACGACGCCCAGGAAGATGAACGGCAGTACCACCATCCATTGCTTCAATCCTTTTTTGAACCGCAAGCTAGCAGGGGTATGCCCGGATATCGGCTGACCCGTCACTGGAATAGACATGAGGAAACTCCTTCCTTCTCGTTCAATTGGGAAGCCTTCTTCTCTCCGCCTGGGATGAAGAAGAAGGCCTCAGTGATTGAGAATGCGTAAGTTAGTTGATTGATTGCTTACTTGGTGAGGATCGCTTCGATGTTTTTCGCTGCTTCGTCCAGCGCTGTCTTGGCGTCAAGCTCGCCGCGGACTGCTTTCTCGAACGCGAGGTTAATGATCGACTCCATCTCGCCGTATTGCGGAATCGGCGTGCGCGGCAGCGCTGTCTCAAGCTGCTTCACATATTCGGCAACAAAAGGGGTCTCGAGGAAGGACGGATCGTTAGCTGCTGTTTTGTTCGTTGGAATGAGGCCAAGCTTGCTCATAATCTTCTGCGGCTCTTCGCCGAGCATCCACTTTGCGAACGTCCATGCTTCCTGTGGGTTTTTCGAGTTTGCGAAGATAACGAGATCCTCGCCTCCTACGACGGAGCGGCTGCCGCCGTCGCCGGCTGGTATCAATGCGCGAACCGTTTGCTCGATCGGCTTGAACGCCGATTCCGCTTCGTTCATAAGAATGCTGTAGAACCAAGGTCCGTCGTCGATCATCATGTAATCATTGTTTTTCATGCCGTCCCAAGCGCCCGGTTCGCCGCCGAGAATCGTCGGCGCAACGAGTCCATCCTTGTTCCATTGCACGATCGTCTCCAGCGCCTTCACGCTGGCAGGGCTGTTCAAGAAACCATCAACCTTCGTGTAATCCTCGTTCGTCAGCGTGCCGCCGAGACTCCAGAAGTAAGGCGATGCCGCCCACACGTTGGCGCCGCCGATGGTGATGCCGCCCGGCTTGCCTTTGGATACCGCAAGCTTCGCCGCGGCGACGAGCTCATCGATAGTCGCCGGTGCTTGCGCTACGCCGATTTCATCCAAGATCGCTTTGTTGTATATCGCGATTTTGGTATTCGTATTCAGAGGCACGCCATAGTAGCCGCCGTTATATGCGTTCGTTTGCATCGGTCCTTCGAACAGGTTGCCTTTCAGATCCTCGAACCCGTCCATTTGGGTAACATCCTGCAACGCGCCCATCTTCGCGAATTCCGGTACCCAGATAATGTCCATCCGCATCAGGTCGGGAGCCGCGTCGCCCGCTACGCCGGCAATAACCTGTTCCTTCAATCCTTCATACGGCATGCGCGTCAGCTTCAACTCGATGTTCGGATACTGCTTCTCGAACAGCGGCTTGATTTCTTCCGTAAGCACCTTCTCTTCCTGGTCGCTGTACGTGTGCCAATACTCGATTGTTACTTTTTTGCCGTCCGTTTGCGGTTTGTTCCCGCTTTCATTTGTCGGCTTGTTGTTGCCCCCGTTGTCGGCCGGCGTATTGTTCGCATTGTTTCCGCTGTTGCCGCTGCAAGCCGTAATCGTGAATGCCGTTACCGCTGCCAGAACCCCGAAGAAAATCTTTTTGTACCTTTTCATTGTGTAAGACCCTCCCTCTCATATGTGCGTTGCTTCCTCATTATGAGTTGAAAGGCGGTTTCAAGAAACCGTTTACATTGTGCTTATGGTGTCGGATATTACTCATGTTTCTTAAACGAGTTATGGAGCGAAATAAAGTGGTGTCTTATATTTCTGTGTTTGCAGAAATATAAGACACCATGAGTTGGAGGCTGCGTTGGTCTGTTGGTATAGGTTCGATCAATTAGCTGGAAAAACTCCAGTTAATTCTTCGGAAGTAACCGTTTCGAATGTAATAACTGGAATTTCTCCTTCTAATTACGACATTCTCCTCCTCTAGTGGGGATTAGCTCGATATTAAAGGGAGTAACTCCAGTTATTTCAATCAACGACGCCTAAATTGACAATTTAACGGGAGGTTTTCCCGTTCATTTCCGAACGGCAGAGCTCTGCAAGCAACTTAAATGAACCACTCTCCGTCTTGTATATACATAGCTACGAAAGGGGATCGACGGAGTGTTCAAACCCAGCTTACGATATGCGTTGCTGCTCTTGTTTATATTGTTACTGGCTGCTTGCTCATCCAAAGGCGCACACTCAGCCGATGATGTCAGTGAAGCTCTACACAAGCAAGGCCTGGAGGTCAGAGCCATTTCGCTAGACGAAGCCGAGCTATTAGCGTCAACCCCGCTCGACATTAACGGAGTCCTGCCCAGTGCGTATGAGCTAACGTTGCCGACGGCTGACATGGCGCACCGCGAGTTCGCATTTGTGTATGCTTTCAAATCGGAGGATGATCGCATACGAATTAATAATTCCGACGGCTCGCCTTATCCCGTTACGTTAAAAAATTTGCACGCCAATACAGTTCAAAAACATAATCTCATCGTCATCTATTGGTCGCATAGTCAAGAAGACAAGTCGCTTCTAAGGAAGCAGTTCAACACGGCTATGGATAACCTTTAGAAAAAAAACAAGGCGTTCCCGTCTGAGACGGGAACGCCTTTCCTCTGTATAAACCTTAGTCCGCCTTACCGATCGGCTCGATCGGAGCGACGCGTCCATATGCGACGCTCGCGCCTTTAACTGGCGCAGCCCATCGAACGCCATTGCCGATGACCTGCAGGATCTCCGGCTGGTGATAGATCGGGAACGTTTCGTGACCCGGACGGAAGTAGAACAGCTTGCCCTTGCCTCTGCGGTAGCAGCAGCCGCTGCGGAATACCTCTCCGCCCTCGAACCACGAAATGAATACAAGCTCGTCCGGCGCTGGAATTTCGAAGCGCTCGCCGTACATTTCTTCCTTAGGAATCTCGATATACTGATCGAGGCCTTCCGCAATCGGATGACCATGCTCGATTACCCATATCCGTTCCTTCTCGCCATCGTCGCGCCACTTAAGCGCGCCCGTCTTCGTGCCGAGCAGCGATTCGAATATTTTCGAACCATGGCCCGAATGCAGGACGATCAGCCCCATGCCGTCCAGTACTTTGTCGCGAACCTTCGCCACGATATCGTCCCTTACTTCTCCATGCGCCAGATGCCCCCACCAGATAAGCACATCCGTATTTGCCAGCACCTCGTCCGTTAAGCCATGATCGGGATCATCCAGCACGGCGGTCCGCACTTCAACACCCGCTTGCGTTTTCAAATACCCGCCAATCGCATTATGAATACCTTCAGGGTATATGCTTGCCACATGCTCGTTCACGCGCTCATGCCGATATTCGTTCCATACGGTTACTTTTATATTAGCCATGATTAGCTGCCTCCACGGGTCTGATTGCTACCCATTTTTCTTCGGTGAACGATTGAATAATGCGATCGATTGTTAATTGGTTGATGAATCCGTCTTGTATGGTCGCATCTAAGCCGTCGCCTTTACCCCGCAATAAATCAAAAAAGGATTGCATCTGGCCGACACGGCAATCGTCGGGAATAACCACGGAACGGAACTGCTGCTCATCGCCAAATTTCACTTGAAGCGTATCCTCTTCTTCGAGGTTGTACAAAAGCGCGCCTTTCGTCCCGTACACTTCTACCTGCTGATAATTGCCCCGTCCGTACGCGAATCGCGAAATGCTCATCGAAGACGATGCCCCGCTTTCGAAACGAGCCAGGACATGGCAGAAATCATCGACATCAACGGCACCCTTGCCCTCCGCTCCAATCCGATTACGCTCCTTCACGATCGTACCTGCATCGGCTATAACACGTACCGTTTCCCCGACAAGAAAACGATGGAGGTCAAGAATATGCGAGCCTAAGTCACCCAGCGCCCCTGAGCCCGACAAGTCTTTGCGGAAGCGCCATACGAGCGGAATGTCTTCATTCAGCCCCCAGCTTTGCAAGTATTGACTGTATACATGATGGACGAATCCAAGCTCGCCCTTCTCGATTAATTGCTTCGCATAGCGAACGGCCGCTTTATACCGATAAGAGAAACACACCATATGCGGCACAGGGTTTTGAATGAGAGCATCCCGCAGCGTAAGCGCTTCCTGTTCATTGAGCGCGATTGGCTTTTCCAGCGCAAAAGGTTTGCCAGCTTGAATACAATCGTATGCTGCATCAAAGTGGTTGCTGTTCGGCGTTCCGATCGTCACCGCATCCAGCTCGGCATCTCGGAGCATCAGATTATGGTCGGTATAGCGGCGCTCCTCCGGAATATTCAACTGCTCTCCCCTTGAAGCAAGCGCTTCTTCATTAACGTCGCAAATCGACCATAGCTCCGCATCCTCGCTTGCCTGTATGCCCTCGATATGAAAGTTAGCAATCCCGCCTAGTCCAATAACGCCAATCTTTAACTTCTTCACTTGTTATCCCCCGTTTCAATGTCGGCTGCGAATACAACCCCAGTATAGATTGTGATAGAATGAACGGGAATGTAAGATACAGACTCTTTTTGTACAAAACCGACTTTTGAAGTTATGACGGAGGTGTGCGCTTGCTTGCGATCAATATCGAAATCGTGCCAAGAATTCGTCTGGTAGGCTTCATATCGTATAAGAGCCCTTGGCTTCACTTCAAACGGATGACGGACGAATACGTCCTCTATTTCATCAAGAGCGGCGAGCTGCACATGAAGGAGAATGGCCATTCCTTCGTGCTGCGTAAAGGCGATATATACGTGCTTGAACCGAATATGGAGCATGAAGGCACGGAACATGATCTATGCGATTATTATTATATTCACTTCGAGCATGGGGACATTAGAACGCTGCAGGTGGAAGATATGAAGGCGCTGGCTCAATATTTTATCGCTCATCACGATCAGTCGCCGTTTCTAGAGGGAAAGCCTGTCCATCCGCTTGTGTCCGAATATGACTGCTGCTTTCCAAAAAGCCATGCGATTACGGACAAAGCAAGGTTTCGCAAGGCGCTTCTCGCTATGAACGACATGCTTCAACTGTATAGGCGCAAGCATTACAACCATAGCTTGACCGCTCTGCGGTTCACGGAGCTGCTGATCGAGCTGTCGCGGGACAACTTCATGGACGAGCTGCAAAGAAATGACCGTTACCCTGCCAAATCGATTGGCAAGGTGAACGGTCTGCTCGATTATATCCATCAGAACTACCCGCACAAAATAACGAGTCATCAAATCGAATCAGTCTTTGATGGCAACTATGACTATTTGAATCGGTGCTTCAAAGCGATGACGGGGCAAACGATTACCCAATACGTCAATCAAGTACGAATCAAGCATGCGAAGGAGCTCATCGAAACAACCGACCTTACATTTGGCGAGATCGGCTATTTAACTGGTTTGAACGATCCTTATTACTTCAGCAAAGTGTTCAAGAAACATGTCGGTATGCCCCCGAATCAATTTGCAAAGCGAATCATGGAGGAGAAGAAGACATAGGAGCTTTATTTGGAGAGTGTGTCCCTCAGCCAGTCGTATGCAAATCTTCCGCTTATTTCGTGAACGCCAGGGAAAACGTCTTGCGCCAGCTTGTCTGCCGCACCCTCCCTATCGTAGATTGCCTCGATTCGGGCGGCCGCCTTATGGAATCCGGCAACAGGGAAGATCGGGTCCTTCTCTCCCGATTCCAGAAACAACGGACGCGGCGCAATTAAGCCGATCAGTTCCGGCAGCTCCGCATGCTCAAGCAGACCCGGTGTGTAGTTGTCGATGCAGTGTTGCACAGCGAATATACTGTCTTTAATCGTATTCGTGAAGCCCGTTAGCACCGCAGCGCTGATTCTCTCTTCCAAAGCAGCACACACATAGGCGATTAGACCGCCTCCCGAGAAGCCCATGACGCCAACCCGATCTTCATCCACTTCTCGGCGCGAGGCAACATAACGAAACGCATGAAGCGCTTCTGCGACACGTAGTCCGGTAAGCGTCTTGCCGAGCATCATAAGCTGCGTCGACAGACGATAGCAAGAGTTCGGCGCTTCCGGATTCGCAGCTAAATCGGCAAGCAGCCTGCGTTCACCGAAGCCGATCACGTCAGGTGCCATAACGATCATCCCGCGCTTCACGAGCTGAACAGCGAAATGCTGATGTATGCCGGGTATGCCTTCATCCGGCGTTCCCTCCTTCAGCAGGCCGACGATTTCGCGGCTGCCGTATCCATGGCCATGCAGCGCCAGGACGCCGGGCAGAGGACCTCTCGCCTCCTTCGGAATGAGGACATACGCGGCATAGGAGACGCCCGGCGTCGCCGAAAGCTCCACTCGCTCGCGAATGTAACCATCGCATTCGACGCGCTCCAGCAGACGCGGTTCACGCTCCTCATTACGCTCGAACTCGCCGATTGTCTTGCGAAGCGTCTGCTTCAGTTTCTCTTTTCGCTGCGGCCAAGTCTCCCCAGCAGCGCGCACCTTATGTTTGTTCAACGCTTCCTCATACAACCGATCAAGCAGCGCATCCCCGTTCCACGTATTCATCTCTCGTTCATCCTCCCTGCTCATTTATGGTTATGTTGATCATAACATGATAGCGCTGTCACAAATACCTCGAATGAGATGCCATCCCTCCCTGTCCGGTCTAGTCGATTAAACTTGATTGCACATTATGCAACTGATGGAACTCAAAAGCTTACTCCAGCGTGTCTACGTTGCATTTATTGCAACAGATAGTTAGAAATAAGCTGTGCCATTGCTCTACAAAACGCCATCTGTTGCAAAATATACAATGAGAACAAGTGTGACGTCGTATTTGTTTCGATTCTGTTGCACATTATGCAACGAAACTAGAGACGGTAGCTGCGACCGCGCTCGTTAAGAATTACTTCACGGACTATTGCATATAAATACGGTGTAATGTATATTTATACAATAATCTGAATAAGCGGGTGATGAATTTATGATTCAAACAGAAACAGCTGCAACAACACAAACAACCGGCTTGCTGGCCGAAGCCGATAAATCGATACTTTTTACGACCAAACGTCCTTCTATTGTAATGGAACGCGGAGAAGGCATGTATATGTGGGATACGGAGGGCAAGCGTTACCTCGATTTCATTGCAGGGTGGGCCGTTAATGCGCTTGGCCACTCGCCTGCGGCGCTTCGGGAGGCGCTTGCCGAGCAGTCGGCAACGCTTGTGCATGCAAGCCCTGCATACTACAACAAGCCGATGATTCAATTCGCTGAGCTGCTAACGCATATTAGCGGCATGGATAAAGCGTTCTTCGCGAGCAGCGGGTCTGAAGCGAACGAAAGCGCCATTAAGCTGGCAAGAAAGCATGGCGCTATGAAGATGAACGGCGCCTATGAGATCATTACCGTTACGAACGGCTTCCATGGACGTACGCTTGCTATGATGTCGGCAACTGGCAAGCCGGAATGGGAAACGTTATTCGCTCCGAAGGTAGACGGCTTCAAGCATGTGCCAATCAACGATTTGGATGCCTGCTTCGCCGCCGTCAATAACCATACATGCGCGATTATGCTCGAGCTCATACAAGGCGAAGGCGGCGTTAACGTCGTCGATGAAGCTTACTTGTATGGACTGCGCAAGATCTGCGATATGTACGGCATGCCGCTTATCATCGACGAGATACAGACCGGACTCGGCAGAACCGGCAAGCTGTTCGCCTTTGAGCATTACGGGATTAAGCCCGATATTTTGACGCTGGGCAAAGCGATCGGCGGAGGTTTCCCATTGTCGGCGATGCTGACTACCGACAAATACGATATTTTCGAGCAAGGCAATCAAGGCGGCACCTACACCGGAGCGCCGTTGTCGATGGCTGCGGGATACGCGGTCGTAAAAGAAATTGTCGAAAGCAATCTGTCTCGCAATGCCGAGCTTCAAGGGCAGTACTTGAAGGGCAAGCTAAGCGGCCTATCGCGTGAGCTTCCGATCTCGAACATTCGCGGCAAAGGGCTATTGCTCGCCTTCGACGTCCCGGAAGGACTGGCGCCGAAGCTTGCGGCTGCTTGCCAAGATGCAGGCTTGCTCATCAATGCGCCGAAGCCCTCAGCTATCCGGCTAATGCCGGCGCTCATTGTGGCGCAGGAGCACAGCGATCTTATGATCGATATTTTGCGCCGCGAAATGAGCAACCTCCTCGCATAACCCGGCCACATAGAAGGGGCGTCGATCATCAGATCAACGCCCCTTTATTATTTGCTAAATGACATAGCGACCTATCGGACTGCCGCTCGTGCTGCAGCAGGAACGGGTTCATCCGGTTTAATAAATCGCAGCGCCAAAGCAACGAATATGAGCTCCGCCATCATGCCGAGCGACTGCGCCCAAGCTCCGATTGCCCCGTTCCATTCGGGAGCAAGCCAGGTACAAACGATAAGCGTGATGATCGTGAAAGTTAGATTCGAGATTTGGGAGCCGATAATAAGTTTCGTCTGTCTGCGTACGAATACGAGTCCATTCAGGACATCAAGCCAAGGCATCACGAGCGCGAAGAGCACGAAGCTTTGCAATACCCGAATGCTTTCTGCCTGCAATCGGCCGTGTACGCCTATAACATGCTCCAGCAAAAAAACGCCTAAATCCGTAAAGGCTATGAGCCCCATTAACAGTGCGGGAACGAAACCTAGCATTAGCGTAAATCGACGAACCGCACCGGGATCGATAGGATAGAAATTGATTACGATTTGATGAAAATAGCTGAAAAAACTGCTGAGCAGCATAACGAGACTGGCTGCGATCGCAAAGGAAGAGATGGCCAGCTCGGCATTCCACGTTTTGCCCAGCATCGCATTAATCGCCGGACCGATCCACACCGAAATAAGGGAAGAGAACAATAACGGCCGGTAAAAGGAGAAAACATGACCTTTGGTCTTAGTGGTATGATCCTCCAGCTTGTCCGGCATTTTGCGTACGAGCAAACGCCCCTCCATGAAGCTGACCGCCGCCTCGATCATCATGCCGAATAAGAAGATGTACGCTCCGACAACGCCGCTGTGCACCCCGGTATGGATAAAATACAGCGAGAGCATATACATGCCGGCGAGTCGGACTGCCATACCGATCGTCAGCCACTTCGTTCGCAAATTATAAATGATAACGCCTTGGTAAAAGCAGCGAATCCCCGAAAATATGCTTACAAACATTAGCACCTGATAGACCCGAAGAACATCGTCCACATTGTCCTCACCGACTCCGAATATGTCTTTAAATATGAATGTCCCGAGCGGTGTATAGCTGATCAACAGCCCCATTACCATAATGCTGGCAAACACCAGCTGTGCGACAGTAAGCGTCGACGTATAGGAGCGTCTATCCCGAACCAGTGTAGAGCAGGTCTGACGGAGCAGAACGGCCGGCCTTTCCGTAATTGCAAGCAGGCTCATCGCGACCGCATAACTGGCGATTATCCGCTCGGGGTCAGCAGCTCTGCTTAATGTACTATTAATAATAACGTGCGAAATGGTGACCAGACTTGCCGAAATGCCTAATGGCAGAAAAAAAGACCATAATTTCATCATGCTTATGGCTTGCTGCTTCGTCTGTAACATAGGCTCGCTCATATGCAGGCTCCTTCTTGCTGTTGGTCTGTTATCGTCTTCGCTTAACGACTAGGTGCTTGCCGCTTCCCGTTAACGAGCCGCCCACATCGCCGCGCTCGCAATGAGGCCGCGATACGGAAGGTTCGCGAACGACGGCGCATGATGGCCCGGCATCAAATAGGCAACGCGGCCAAGTCCGTGCTTATGCGCCCATGCCGCCGGATACAATTCGCCGTCCATCTCATAGGTCATGAGCAGCTCTGTCTCGATGAAAGAGTCCATCTCGAACCTATACGGCTCTTCATCCATCTCGAACGGCTCCGCTCCAGTCCATATTTCATGACTGTTGTCCGTGTAACGGAACTTCAGCCGCTGATATTCCGGATGCCCGAGAAACTTAGCGCCAATCAACTGGCGCAGCTCATGCCGGTTCTGCACCGATATGCCGTTATGAATGACGAGCAAGCCGCCTCCTTGCGCCACGAAAGCGACAAGTCCGGCAACTTGCGCATCGGTCAGCTTCTCCTCCCAGCAATCGGCATACGAGATGCACAGTTCGTATTGGCCGATTGAAGCAGCATGCAATCGGTCATAGTCATCGGTTGCTTCCAGGACGAAGCGATCGCCCAGAATCGCCTGCAGCTCCTTCTCTATCGCATGAAGCGGATGATACGGCGCGCGCTCATTGTCGCCGAACACCATTGCTCTAATCTTATCTCTCATCACTAATCCCCTTTCTATTCCTTCCAATCTCGTTCCTATTATAAACTACCAGTTCATAGCCGTGCCGTTATAATCGACATATTCGCACTCCGCCTGCGACTGAGGCTGCGCCAGCTTCTCTTCGACGACGCGTGTAATCGAAGCAGCGGATTGCTCTGGTGTCAGCTCTGCAGTCGCGTCCAGCTTGCCCTGCATATACGTCTGCACCCAGCCCGGATGCATGGTGAGTACGCGGCCCCCCAAAGGCTTGAAGCCGTTATGAACGAGCTTCGACTGCATATTAAGCGCCGCCTTGGACATGCAATACGCATACCAGCTATCGCGATGGCAGTTGCTTATGCTGCCCGCTTCCGACGATATGTTCACGATCATCTTCGTCTCGCCTTTCAGAAGAAGCGGCATGAAGGACTGGCTCATCCGCAAGCTTCCGAGCGTATTGACGTTGAACACGTCCATCATCTCCGCGTAGTTCAGCTCGTCGGTAATTTTCGCCTGAATATCGCCTAGAATCGCCGCATTATTGAACAGCAGGTCCAACTGACCTGCGCGGTCGGCCACATAGCTTACCGCCTGGGCAACACTTTCATCACGCGACACGTCAAGCTGCACAATATGCAGCTGCTCGCCGTATTGCTGCTGCAGCTCAGACAGCCCTTGCGTCCCCTCCGCGTATTGGCCGGCGAATACCGTATAACCTTTGCCGAGCCATACCGATGCCAGGGCTAGTCCGACACCGCGATCCGCTCCTGATACAAATACTGTTTTTGTTGTTTTCGTCATATCGAATACACTCCTCTAGTTGAATGACTGCGATGAAGCTTTGTTAAAAGGTCGAATGTTGGATAAGCCGCCACGCATACGCTTATATGATTGATTAGAGCCCGATAGCCGGAGGTTGTATCACGTTGAAAAAGCGAACCCCACCTACGAAAGAATTTACCGTCTACGTCGTTCCCGCCTGGAAATGGAGAGAATTTATCGCCTTCGAGCTGATCGGCGGATTCGCCTTTTATTTAGTATGCAAAAAAACGGCAAACTCCGAGCTGTTCGGAATAGCCGCTAACATTGCCGGTCCTCAAATGCTCCGGTATATGACGAGCTTGTACCGGTAATCTTTCTCTATGAGACATCACTGCCATCCCTTATAATATGACATAGATGGGAGGCATGCACAATGATGACGAAGTCGGAACAAATGGACAAGCTGCTTGAGACCTACGAATTTGGTGCTAGCGGCGCAGACATTATCGCGGTTGTAAGGCAAGTGTTTGCTATACAGCTAGAATTGATGCCCGTACTTGCTGCTGACACTGACACTGACGCTGGAGCCTATAATAGCTCGCCTAGCGCCGCTTTTGAAGCGTATATCGAAAGCCACGACCGAGAGACGGCTTCCGGCGTGGACATTCGCCGGTGGATTAATCAACTTTTCGGAATTAATCTGGATGCATTATCTGCGCTGGAGGGTAAACAAATTTCGATGTTTTCGAAAGGTCGTTGGATGCTCCAAAGTAGCGACGATCTGTTCGCCGTACATACTGGAGCTCATGATGTGGACGTTCAAATCTCTGCGACAGACCGCTACGTCGAGCTTGCCGGTTCTTCTGAGCCGCCGCCGGCTTTAATCACAGATCTATCCCGGTTGGGCTACGAGTATGATTCCCAATCGATCTGCTTCCGCTATGCCGATCCTGCGGGCAAAGCTGTTCCCGACTCGTTCAAGGGACACACGATTAAAGCGCTTTTGGACGCGATACGCGAATTCAACAGACGAGGCTTATTTGCCGAAGGATGATAGAAACTTGACGCGGTCACCCATTGGCGGCGTACCGTTATCCTTTAAAGCGACTTCCAATATAGCCGGCCCGTTTGAGTTCAGAAGCCAGTTCACGGCATCTTGGTCCAGATCGTTCATATCGTTAATGCGGTAGCTCGGAATTTGCATCGCCGCGCCCATCCGGGAGATATCGATCGGCTCCTGCTCGAAGGATGGGTGCGTTCGCTTGAACTGCAGCGAATGTCCATGATAGACCATGCCGAGACGGGCGTTGTTCATGACGATGAACAAGATCGGCAAACCAAGCTCCTTGGCCGTCAATATTTCCATGCCATGCATGAAGAAGCAGCCATCCCCCGTTATGCAAGCGACGGGCCGGTCAGGCTCGGCCAACTTGGAACCGATCGCCGCTCCGATCCCGCTTCCCATTGCGCCGAAGTGGACATTGATATCGAACGAATCCTCCTCCAGCACCTTCATATGGTGAATGACATAAGACATGAACTCCCCAATATCAACCGTATACCTCATATCAGCCGGCAGGCTGCTCTGAATATGGCGCAGCACATTTTGTGTGTTATATACTTTGTCCGTAGTTACTGGCGTCTCCTGCTTAATCGCCTTACGTTCGCCGCTGGCGTTAATCCCAGACAATCCTAGCGATTTCAACTCATCGATTAACATGAGCAAGCTTAAGCGGATATCGCCCAACACGGGAAGATCGATCGCGTATTTCCGATTGAACACCGTCTGGTCGAAGTCGAGCTGAATCGTATACCGGCCTTTCGTCAAGCTTGCGTTATAATTGTTCGTGGCGGTCTCGCCCAAGCTCGAGCCGACGATGAGCAGCGCGCCGCCTGCTCCTTCGGTAACTAGATTCGAGGCGGTCTCATGACCGGCAAAACCGAATACGCCCCAGTGGAGCGGATGCTGCTCCGTAATATAACCCTTCGCCTGCGGCGTCGTCATAATCGGCCAGTTCAGCATTTCAGCCAGCTCGATCAGCAGATCGACAGAGCCGCGGATGCCTTGTCCGACCAAAATGCAGCCGTCCTTCGTATTCAGCAGCGCTCCGGCCGCCTTCTCGATGACGTCCAGCTTCGGAACCATCGGCCTCCTCGGAGGTAGAAGGGGAATGTCGGGTTCTCCCACCTTCGCATGCTGGACGTCGATCGGTATCGCGACATGGACCGGCCCCGGCACCCCCGATATCGCGATTTGGCACGCTTTAACCACTTCCGAGAGCAATTCGCTCGCATCCTTGACGATAACGCTGTGCTTCGTCACGGTACGAAATATCGGAGCTGCGTCCAGCTCCTGCGAGGCGTTCAGGCCCATCGTGCTTACGGGAACCGCTCCGGTGATGAACAACACCGGCAAATGCTCGCGCATCGCGCTGGCGGCACCGGTAATGAGGTTCGTCCCGCCCGGACCGCTGCAGCCAATGCTCACGCTAAGACCGCCGGAATACTTCGCGTAGGAAGCCGCCATATACGATGCGGCTCCTTCATGTTTCGTGACAACCGGTTCGATTTCCGGCATTTCGTATAGCTCGTCGAAGAAAGCGTTAACCGATCCCGCCGGGATACCAAAAATGTGCTTTACGCCGTTTGCCTTCAATAACTCCAATACTGCTCTTGCCGCTCTCATACCACTACCTCCACTTATCTCTATCATATTCATTCGCGAGAAAATTGTCGGTGATTTCCTTAGCTGTCATTGGTTTGCTGAAATAATAGCCTTGCATTAAGTAACAATCACGGTCGCTTAAAAAACGAACATGCTCCTTCGTTTCGACGCCTTCGGCAATGACGCTCAAGTTCAAGTTCCGCGCCAGCGTAATAATCGTATTCGTAATGGCAGCATGATCGTCATCGCTTGTAATATCCTGCAGGAACGATTTGTCGATTTTTAACGTGTCGATCGGCAGACTGGACAAGTAGCCTAACGACGAATATCCTGTTCCAAAATCGTCAATCGCGATTTTTACTCCTATTCCCTTCAAAGCCTTCATCGTTTTCAACGTTACTTCTTTGTTTTTGATAATTGAATTTTCTGTAAGTTCTAGCTGCAAATTGTCAGGGTCTATTCCCACCTCCTGCAGCACCGACTGGACGGCAACAAACAAATTGTTTTGCTCGAACTGGCGCGCCGACAAATTAATCGACATGCTGTACAACGGATAGCCTAGCTGCTGCCACTCTTTTAATTGTCGGCACGCCGTTCGCAGCACCCATTCGCCGATGGGGACGATAAGAGCCGTTTCCTCTGCGATCGGAATGAACTGATCCGGCGATACAAGCCCGCTCATGGGGTGATTCCAACGCAGCAGCGCCTCAACGCCGACAATTCGCCCGGTCAAATAATTAATTTGCGGCTGGTAATAGAGCTCGAGTTCTTGTTGATCGAGCGCCTTGTACAGATCGTTCTCGAGCTTAATGATTTCGAACGTTCTCGTATCCATGCCGTTTCGGAAGAAATGATAGCTGTTGCCGGTGATTTCTTTTGATTTGTACATGGCGGTATCCGCGTTTTTGATCAACGTTTCGGTCGTATCGCCGTGATCGGGATACATGCTGATACCCATGCTTACCTTCATATAAATTTCGTGGCCCATCAGCTCGAACGGGTCGGCGAAGCAATCCACGACTAACCGGACAACCTCGATAACCTCATCTTCGCCTTCGATATGCGGCAGCAATATCGTGAATTCGTCCCCGCCCTGACGCGATATTGTCGCTTCCTTCGGCACGGAGCGGATCAACCGGCTGGCGACATCCCTCAGCAGAAGATCGCCGTAGCTGTGGCCGAGCGAATCGTTAATGAACTTGAAGCGGTCCATGTCCAAATAAAGGACAGCGAGCTTGCCGCCGTTCTTCTGCGCATGAACCAGCCCTTCATTGAGCTTGTCGATCAGCAGCAGACGGTTAGGCAAATCGGTTAAGCTGTCGAAGTAGGCCCGACGCCTAATCTCCTCCTCCATCTGCTTCCGTTGCGTAATGTCCTTGAAGGTGACCACTTCGCCGACGATTTCGTCCTCTTCCTTAATTGGGGATATGACGTTTTCGACTGGAAAGCTGGAACCGTCCTTACGATAAAACAGCTCATTCTCATAATAATGATCCCATTTGCTGTCGGACTCCTGCTTATGACCGGAGAGCTTTTGATCCTGTTGCTTTCCTTTGAAAATAATCCGCGACGGCTCGCCGATCATTTCGGCGGATGAGCCGTAGCCTAACATGGAGACGCCGGCCGGATTGCAGAACGTAATGTTGCGATCGAGGTCTAAGCCGAATATGCCTTCGCCGGCCGAATTAAGAATAAGCTCCTTCTCTCGGCTGAGCTGCTGCAATTCGCTTACGAGGCGTTCAAGCTCGTTATTTTTAACCGTGATTTCCGAGGTCCGCTCTTTGATGATCGTTTCTTGCTTCTCCATATAGAGCAAGTTCGACAGTGTCGACGCCGTGGCGTCCACGATCGATTGCGCAAGCTGCAACGTAGCCTCGGAATAGAGAAGCGCGCCTTCATCGAGCTTAACGACCGCGATGGAACCGAGCGCTCCGCCCATCGACACGAGCGGCAGCATCAGCATGCCTTTAATTCCGAAGTTGCGGCAAACCTCATGATTAGGACGGCTGTCCGCATACACGTCCGGAATAAGCACCGCCTTCTTCGTTCGAATGACCTCTTGCACGACCTCATCATTGCTTTCGTCGATTATTATTTTGTTGTGGGTGCGCATCCAGTCTTCTTCCGTCCAGTCGCTGTCCTTGCTTAGCTTCGCCGGCTTGATTTTGCTTTCCGTAATCGGATCGAGCAAATGTACGCCGATATTATCGTTCTCCAGCACCTTGCCTAGATAGAAGAAACAGCTGTCCAAACTTTCCTGCATCGTAGAGCACAGCGAGAGGTCGCGGGTGACGTCGAGCAGCAGTTGCTTCTCGGCGATCAAGTTTTCTTTGTGCGCCAGGTTTCTCGCGTTTTGGATCGACACGGCCGCCATATTCACATAAGCTTCGACCGTCTGTATTTCCGAATCAGTCAAGTTCATCGGAATGCCGTAATCGAACAGAAATACAAGTCCGAATAGCTCCTGCTCGAACGAGATCGGAAGCACGAGCAGCGATTTGATATGAAAGCCTTGCACGGCTCTCGGGTCCGGCCGCGAATCTTGAGACGTATCCGGAATATAGATCGTTTTCTTCGTTTCGATGACTTCTTTTGCAAGCAAATCCATCTCGGTGTCGATCACATGCATATCGAGCGTCCAACCGTTAATAACCTCCGGCTTGCCTACATAACCTCTAAAAGTACCGTCCTCTTGGGGTAAATAAATGCCTACAGAATCGCAACCTACGATTTCTTCGGATATGGCCGTCGTTACATGCTCGAGCACGTCTCGCAGTTCAAGCTTCGTATTAATTAATTTCGTGAGATTCGCAAGACGTGAATATCTCATCTGTTCCTTTAACATGACAATATCACCATTCCCTTAGTAAGTTGCCGGCCGTTCTTGCTGGTCAAATGATTTCAACCCTGCATTTACCAATATGTATAATTAATCTACAAAATTCTACACAAAACCTATAAATCCTTTATCCAAATTGTCATTTCCAATAAAAAATACCCGAATACACATTTTAGTGTATTCGGGCCTCTTTTTCACTCCTATTTCGTTAAAAACCGAAATAATTTTTCGCATTGCGGTACGAAATATTTTGCACCATATCACCGAGTAATTCCAGATCGGCAGGCGCTTCGCCGTTCTCTACCCATTCGCCGAGCAGGTTGCATAAAATTCGGCGGAAATACTCATGACGCGTATAGGACAGGAAGCTGCGCGAATCCGTCAGCATGCCTACGAAACGGCTAAGCAAGCCAAGATTAGCCAGCGCGTTCATCTGATCAAGCATGCCGTTTTTCGTATCGTTGAACCACCATGCCGAGCCGAGCTGAATCTTGCCCGGTACGCCGCCGCCTTGATAGCAGCCAATTAGAGCGCCGAGCACGTCGTTGTCGTTCGCGTTAAGCGAATAAACGATCGTATTCGGCAGCAGGTCGTCCGAATCAAGCGCGTCGAGCAGACGTGACAGCGGGTAAGCCACCGAGCTGTCGTTAATGGAATCGAATCCCGTATCCGGGCCGAGCTTGCCGAACATGCGCGCGTTATTGTTTCGCGCAGCGTTAATATGAAGCTGCATCGCCCAGCCGCGCTGCGCATACTGACGGCCAAGGAACAGCAGCGTATACGTTTTATACTTCTTCTCGTCCTCCAAGCTTACCTTCTCGCCTTGCAGCGCCCGGGCGAATATAGCCCCAGCTTCTTCCTTCGTCGTCTCTGCGAACGCCACATAATCGAGCGCGTGATCGGATACTTTGCAGCCGACCTCGTCGAAGAACTTCACGCGATCCGCGAGCGCGTCCAGCAGCGCATCGTAGCTGTCGATCGAGCTTGCGGATACTTCCGCAAGCTGCTTGATCCATGGCAGGTAAGTAGCGCGGTTAATCTCAAGCGCCTTATCCGGACGGAATGACGGCAGCACCTGCACGTCGAAGTCTTCCAAACCTTTGATTGCGATATGATATTCCAGCGAATCGACAGGATCATCGGTCGTACAAATAACCTCGACGTTCGACATCTTGATTAGATCGCGTGCTTTGAAGCTGCCCGTTGCAAGCTTCGCATTAACCTTCTCCCAGATCACGGGAGCGTTTTTCTCATTAATAAGTTCCTGCACGTCGAAGAATCGGCGCAGTTCAAGATGCGACCAATGATACAGCGGGTTTCCGATCGTCTGCGGAACAGTTTTCGCCCAAGCAGCGAACCTCTCATAATCGGTAGCGCCTTCTCCGCCGGTTACGAGTCTTTCCTCCGCGCCGTTCGCACGCATCGCGCGCCACTTATAATGATCGCCGTATAACCAAGCTTCCGTGATGTTGGCGAAGCTCGTATTTTCATAAATTTGTTGCGGGCTTAGATGACAGTGATAATCGATAATTGGCATTTGCTTCGCATAGTCGTGATAAAGCGTAACGGCCGTCTCGTTCGATAACAAGAAGTTGTCGTCCATAAAAGGCTTCATTGCAGCTTTCCCCCATAATCACTTTTTGTAAAAATGAACCAAATCGTCGATCTGTACCGCCTGCCCCGTCTGAATAGAGCGGTTAGCAGCGATGCCCGTCAAAATCGATCTTGCACCGTCAATATGATTTGCGGCGCGATTCCACTTATCCTCCACCGGCGTACCGAACAGATCGTTCAGCAGCACCGGATCGCCGCCGCCATGACCGCCAACGCCCTCTTCAACGTCAACCTCGTAAGGCGCCCCGAACATCGGGAACACCGTAATGGCTTTGTCCTTCAGCGCGCCTTCCTCCGACTTCTTGCCGCCGGAGTTCACGTAGGACTGCTCGACGATATTCATCTCGATGCGGCCTTTCGTGCCGTTGAATGCGATGCGGTAGCCTTCCCATGGCAAGTAAGCGTTTAAGGAATACGTCATTATCGCGTTGTTCTTATAGCGGACAAGCACGCCCATTGTATCTTCGATATTGATGCCGTCTCCGAACACGCTTTGATCGCGCCGGTAGCCGTCCTCGTGCTCCGCGTCCAGGTACATCGATTTCAAATGGTCATTTTTATCCAAGTGTAGCGCAAAAGGATCGTTCTCGGCAATCGAATTGCCCGTCGCGCGCTCATAAAACTTCGTTTCGCCGCGTTGCTCCGCATTCTCGCGTCCGTAGAACAACAGGTCGCCGAAAGCGAATACCGATTCCGGCTGCGAATCGATCCAGAAGTTGACGAGGTCAAAGTGATGCGTCGACTTATGGACGAGCAAGCCGCCGCTGTTCCCCTTATTGCGATGCCACCTGCGGAAGTAGTCCGCGCCATGCTGCGTGTTAAGCAGCCATTCGAAGTGAACGGACGTTACTTTGCCAATTGCTCCGCTCGCGATCAGTTCTCTTGCCTTCGTATGATGCGGCGCATATCGATAGTTGAACGTGACGCGCACATTACCGCCTGTGCGTTCTACCGCATCGAGTATTTCCTGGCATTTCTTCTCGTCTACCGTCATCGGCTTCTCGGTTACGACATCGCAGCCCAGCTCCAGAGCTCGAATGATGTACGTATGATGCGTACGGTCCATGCTTGTTACGATTACAGCATCGGGTTTCTCGATTTCGATCATGCGATCGAACTCATTCGACTTATAGGTGTTAACGGCGTTGTAGCCATACTTTTCGGTCAAAATGCGGTTCGCGTAATTCATGCGGGTCTGGTTAATATCGCAAAATGCAGTCAGCTCGGAAGTTTCTTTGAAATCGGTTGCAAGCGCACCGTAAAAAAATTCAGCCCTGCCGCCGCTGCCTACCAATACATAACGTTTCTTTGTCATTTGATTCGTCCTCCTCTATTTATCTTGGTTTTATTTTAGCGCATAAGAGTAGTATAATTCTCTTCATATTCTGCTTAATTTTAATAAAACACCGCATATCTTGCGCTAATCATACCTTATGGAGGCTGGAGATCATGCCCACTGAGCAAGAACCGTTCAGTTACAGCTTCGGCGACACGCCGGAGCTTTACGTCGAATATATGAAGCGAGCAGAAGCGTTCACGATGAGCGTCGACCACTATCACGCTTATTACGAAATCTATTACATGCTGTCGGGAAGACGGCTGTACTTTATCCGCGATCGTTCATACGCCGTCGAGCAAGGCGATCTCGTGTTCATACCGAAGCATGAGCTCCACAAAACGATGCATGCCGGCGAAGCCGCGCACGAGCGTGTCATTATCCACTTCGATGACGCTACAGTTGAGAAATGGTCATCGGAGCACTTCGGCTATTTGCTTAGCTCGTTCCGGCAAGATAGCCCCATCATTCGCCTGCCGTTGTCCGAACAAAATCGCGTCGAGCGGCTCATTCGCCGACTGCTTTCGGAAATAGAGAATAAACCTACGGGATATGAGCTCATCCCCGGCCCGGCTATAACCGAACTGCTGCTTATTGCGGCACGTTACGTGGAGCAGCATGATTTTGCGCCAATGCAGCACGAAACGCCGATGCATGCGAAAATAACCGAGGTCGTCCGTCATATTAACGCCAGCTATGCTGAGCCTCTTCGTCTTGGAGACCTATCGGAGCGTTTCTTCATTAGCTCTTATTATCTCAGCCGCATGTTTAAGGAAATTACCGGTTTTGCCTTTTCCGACTACGTCGTTCTGACCCGCATTAAGGAGGCGCAGCGCCTGCTTCGCGATTCAGACAGCTCAATCTCGGAGATCGCGGTTGCCGTCGGCTTCGAGAACTTTTCCCACTTTGGCAAAATGTTCAAGAAGATCGCCCGGCAGTCGCCTCGCGACTATCGCAAGCAGTATGGCAAGAGTTGATCAGCTTCCACGAGCTAGATTATTGAAGTGTCGTAATATTGAACACAAAAGGTCATGAAATTGCACTAATAATAAGAAAATAAATATGTTACATTTACTTTGTTGTCATAAATTTATATATCCAAGCAATACAATCAACTGCTGAACTAATGGAGAGGTGAATGTATGATTCGCATAGGTAAAATTAGCTATTGGCATGTGCATGCATGGGATTACACGAAGCAAGCTCAGGCGCACCCGGGGACAGAAATTGCGGCCGTATGGGACGAGATTCCTGAACGCGGACGGGAAGCTGCCGAGAAACAAGGCGTTCCATTCTATGAGAATTTGGATGACATGTTAGCGAGAGAAGACATTGACGCCGTTATCGTCGATGCGCCAACCTCGATGCATGCCGAAGTGATCGTGAAGGCGGCGCGCGCAGGCAAACATATTTTCACAGAAAAAGTAATTGCGCCGACTTTAAAAGAAACAAATGTTATACTTAACGAAGTAGCAAACAATAAAGTGAAACTTACCGTATCGCTGCCTCGTCTAAATGATAGTTATACGCTCGCGATTCGCGATATTCTGGAGAAGAATCTGCTCGGCAAGTTGACGCTTGTGCGGACACGTCTATCCCATAACGGAGCGATTGCGGACTGGCTGCCTAGCCACTTCTACAACTTGGAGCAATGCGCCGGCGGCGCGCTCATCGATCTTGGCTGTCATCCGATGTACCTCGCTAGATTGTTCCTGGGCGAGATGCCTTCCGAAGTATCCGCTACGTTCAGTTACTTAACTGGCAAAGATGTCGAGGACAACGCGGTATCCGTACTGTCTACCCCTTCGGGAGCAATCGGAATTGCGGAGGCTGGCTTCGTGAATAGCCACTCGCCGTTCACGATTGAAGTCCACGGCACGGAAGGAACGCTGCTGTATGGTACGCCTAACGGCGATCTATTGCTTCGCACGAATGGCGCAAACGGCGAATATGCCGACAAGTGGACGAAGATTCCGTTGCCTAGCAATCGTGAAAGCGCATTCGACCAATGGGTCGGCCATATCAACAACGACACGCAAGCGGATGAGAACATTTCCTTGGCAACCGACCTTACGAAGCTGATGGAAGCTTCTAACCGGTCTGCTCAGGAGAGAAGAGCGATCTCGATCAGCGAGCTTAGCGAGTAGACGGGCATCTTGAACTGCAGAGGAGGAGATGGTTTTGCCGAGCTTCCCATACGAAATGATGAGAGAACGCGAGGATGCGCTGGAACGATTGGAGCTTCACATCAGATGGGGACGTTATGATATCCATGTGCTGCGATTCCATCTCACCCATTTTCCATCCGGCAGAGTCATCGGCTTTCACAAGCATGCGGAGTTCGAATTCCATTTCATTCCTCAAGGCAGAGGCAAGGTCATTATCGTCGATCAGGAGTACGCGCTGAAGTCCGGATTATTGTACTTAACAGGGCCCGAGGTCATGCACTATCAGGAAGCGGATACGGCTGAGGCTATGGACGAGCTTTGTCTTCATGTCGATATTATCGATCGCAGTTTGGAGCAGAACGAGCTTCCCGATGTATACGATGACTGGGAGGATGCGGAAGCCCATGCCTGCGTCGAGAAGCTGAAGGCGCTGCCTGCTTATCCGACGTCCGATCTTCACGAGGCGATGCCGTGTTTCCTTGATGCATACCGGGCTTATAAGGACAACTATACGGGCAGTTATACGACCATTAAGCAAAATGTGATTCAAATTCTGCTGCGTGCTGTCCGCGCATACGAGACGGCTGGCGAGCAAAAGCAATTTCCGACGCGCGATATGAAGGCGTATCGGTATCGGCTCGCAATGGAATACATCCAAGCCAACTATGCCGGGCCGATTACACTGGAGGATGTTGCCGACAAGCTGAATCTCGGCGTAAGGCAAATTCAGCGGTTGTTCAAGGAGCTTCATAACGGGCAATCCTTCAGCCGCATACTCGAAGATATTCGGCTTGCGGCCGTCTGCCGGGAGCTTGTGGCAAGCGAGTTATCCGTAGAGCAAATCGCGAAGAACGCCGGCTTTGCCGCCGGCAACTATTTGCACACCGTCTTTCGCAAACGTTACGGAATGACCCCTTCCGATTATCGGAAGATGGAACGTCAGACCGTGACTACTTTATAGACTTAATCTGAGGAGGCTATTTATTATGTCACGTACTTATCGCATTGCAATTGTAGGCTGCGGCGGTATCGCCAACGGCAAACATATGCCGGCACTGAGCAAGCTGAAAAACATTGAAATGGTCGCATTCTGCGATATCGTGGAAGAGCGCGCCGTGGAGGCGTCCCAAAAGTACGGCGCTGAAGGCGCTCGCGTGTACACGAACTATAAAGAATTGCTAACCGATGCTACTATCGACATCGTTCATGTATGTACGCCGAACGATTCGCATGCTGAAATTGCGATTGACGCGCTCGAAGCAGGCAAACATGTTATGAGCGAGAAGCCGATGGCGAAGACGGCTCATGACGCTCAGCGCATGGTTGATGCAGCGAAACGCACAGGCAAAAAATTGACGGTCGGCTACAACAACCGTTTCCGCGCTGACAGCCAGCACTTGAAGAAAATTTGCGAGGAAGGCGAGCTTGGCGAAATTTACTTCGCGAAGGCGCACGCGATTCGTCGCCGTGCCGTTCCGACTTGGGGCGTATTCCTCGACGAAGAGAAACAAGGCGGCGGCCCGCTTATCGATATCGGTACGCATGCGCTTGACCTTACGCTGTGGATGATGAACAACTACAAGCCGAAAGTCGTACTTGGCACTTCGTACCACAAGCTGTCGCAACGCGAGAACGCGGCTAATGCATGGGGACCATGGGACCCTGCCAAGTTCACGGTTGAAGATTCCGCATTCGGCATGATCGTGATGGAGAACGGCGCTACGATCTCGCTCGAATCAAGCTGGGCGCTCAATACGCTTGAAGTCGACGAAGCGAAATGTACGCTGTCCGGTACGGAAGGCGGAGCCGACATGAAAGACGGCCTTCGCATCAACGGCGAGAAGCACAGCCGCCTGTACACAACGGAGATTGACTTGAAAGCCGGCGGCGTTGCGTTCTACGACGGCGCTACCGAAAGAGACATCGATCTCGAGATGAGATTGTGGATCAAAGCAATCGACGAGGACAAAGATCCTGTCGTAACGCCTGAGCAAGCATTCGTCGTATCCCAAATCCTTGAAGCTATCTACGAATCGGCGAAAACCGGCAAAGCGGTTTACCTATAATTCGAGCGCAAACTAAGGTAACCTTTTAAAACCTTATATAATTAAAGCGGCCTGCAAATCGAAACGATTAGCAGGCCGCTCTTTTATTGTTATCGAACTCGAATGATGACAATGAACAGTGAGTGAGGCATCTCACATAATAGTGAGGAGAATCTCAATGATATGCTTAATTAATTAGGCTCATATCCAGAATAGTGAGGTAAACCTCACTTCCCGTGAACCTAGCTTCCAGAGCAATGAGGTTTACCTCACTATTTGACATTTGATTTAAATATGCACCTAGATTCTATGAGTTTGGCCTCACTCTAGTTGAGTTTTACCTCACAGATCGGTTCGGCATCCCCTGCATCCGATTAGAATTAAGAGCATAGGCTGTCTCGGTAGGTCTAACTTAGACCAACCGAGACAGCCCTGTATGGTTTACCTCTGCTACTCCGCAACGATCCATTCAACGCCGCGCTCATCGAGCGTTTCCCGCCAATCCTTCGGCATTGCCGTGTTGCAGATGACGATATCGACGTCCCGCCACTCGGCGATCCGGTACATTTGGGTTAAGCCGATCTTGGAGCTGTCGGTCATAATGATCGTTTGCTTCGAGTTCTCGATCACTTTGCTCGCAAGCTGGCCTCGTTCCGCGTCGAATGACGTAATGCCTTTGTTCAGCACGATGCCGTCAATCGAGATAAACGCCTTGTCCGCATGGAACAGTCCGGCGATCTTCTCGGCAATCGAGCCTGTGACGCGGGAATGCGTCGCATTTACTTTGCCGCCAATCAAATAGATTTCGCCGGAGAATAGCTCCTTGTTCTTGTATTCGATCAACAAATGAAGCGCTGGTATGGACATCGTCAGCACAGTCAAATTGTGCTTGTTCATCAGAAAATGGATCATCTGCTGCGGTGTCGTCCCGTCGTCGATGAAGATGACGTCATTATCTTCGACGAGCGTTGCAGCCGCTTTGCCGATCAAGCGCTTCTCCTCGGCATGCAGCACTTCCCGCTTTAGATAGGAAGGCTCTTCCCCGCTCAGGTTGATTTTGACCGCGCCTCCGTATACCCGTTTCAGCCGGTTCTCGTCCTCCAGCTCCTCTAGGTATCGCCGGATCGTTTCGGAAGATACGTTAAGCTTTTTTACCAAATCGAACGTTTTGACCTGGCCTTCCGAATTCAATTTCTCGAGAATAATCGATTTGCGCTCTTCTCCTACCAACGACAATGAATGTGTCCCCTTCCGTCTGCTAGCCTATTGTTTTCATTATAACGTTCGGTACTGTTCCATGCTATCCCGCAGTTGCGATTTTCCGAACCTTTACATAACGGCTAGGAACGGGTCGCATACCATGCTTGCGTTTTTTTGCGTACGCCCTTCACGAGCAACTCGTAAAGCGAGCGGACGGCCAGATTCACGGCGACGACCAGTACGGACATGGCAGCAGCGGCGGCTACGTCTCCCGCATCGTCCATATTCACGATGGATACCGCGGCAGGCTTCAGATCCGGCGCGTAGAGAAATACGACCGCCGATATCGTAACCATCGCGTTAACGAAAAAGTACATCGCGATCTCAAGGATGGCCGGCAGCGACATCGGTACGGTCACGCGAATAAAGGTTCGGTAGAACGGCACGCTCATCGACTCCGATACGGCTTCGATTTCTTTGTCGAGCTTCTTAAGCGATGCCGTCGCCGTAATGAATGGCACCGAATAGAAATGAACAACGTTGACGAGCACAAGAATCGCAATCGTGGCGTACATGAAACCAAGCGGATTACTAGGCTCGTTGAAGAAGAAAATGTACGCTAGCCCAAGCGCCATGCCCGGCAGCGCCATCGGCAGCACGGATAGGAAGTAGCCGAATTGGCGCAGACGCGCGAAATCGCGAGACTTCTCGATCAAGTACGCGAATACGAACGTTGCGATCGTACCGACGACAGCGGTCAGCGCCGCGACTTTTAAGCTGACCATGAAAGGTCCCATGCCCCCGGCTGCAACCTTGGAGAAATTGTAATGACTTAAGCTTAAGCTAAGGTTATACGGCCATGTCTTAACGAGCGATGCGAATACGATCGTAAGCAGCGGAATGAGAATACACGCTGCTACAATCGTGCTGAACGCCAGGAAGATAAGATCGCGGCCTTTGTTTTCCTTGATCTGATACGCTGTCGACTTCGCCGTGAGCGTCATTTTCTGCTTCCGTTCGACGAACCGGTCCACCGCGAATGCGATAACGGCCGGTATCGTCAGCAGAATGCCGACCGTCGCGCCCATGGGCATGTTCTGCTGCCCGATGACCTGCTTGTATATGTCGGTCGCCAGCACCGAGAATTGCCCGCCGATTGACTGCGGCGCACCGAAGTCGATGAAGCTCGCCGTAAAGCAGACGAAGGCCGCGCTGATTAGACCGTATTTGACGGTCGGCACCGTGACGCTGCAAAAGGTCCGCCATTTGCTTGCGCCAAGCGACTCGGACGCTTCATACAGACGATAATCGGTAATCGACAGCGCCGTGAGGAAAATCATATAGGCCTGCGGGAATGTATAGATGACCTCGGAAATGATGATGCCGATCGGCCCGTAAATTTCAATATGGATGCCGAACGGCAATAAACCGAAAAATCCGTTCGTAACGATGCCTTGATTGCCGAACAAATAGGTCAGCGACAGCGCGTGCATCATCGTGGGAGCGAATAAAGGCAGCAAAGCGATCGACTTGAACAACCGCTTGCCTGACATGGACGTGCGGACGATTCCGTATGCATAAAGGAATGCCAACGCGACGGAAATGACTGTCGTCATTCCCGAGACGAATAACGTATTGGTCAATGAGCGCAGCATCGAAGCCGTCGTGAAATACGTTAGAAAATTGTCGATTCCAATGAAGGCGCCGTCGTTATTTTGAAATGCCTTGACGAACAGAAACAATAGCGGGACTAGCAAAACGAGCAGCAATACCGCAATCATGAGCACCGTCAGCGTTCTGATTACCAGATCCGCCGCCGTCAATCGTTGCTGAATGGAGCGTAAGGTCGAGCGGATAACGGCAGCCATCAAACCACCGCTTCCTTATGGAACGTAAGCAGCTTATCGGCGGCCAAATGGAGCGAAACGGCGCTGTTTTTGGCTAACTGCAGCTGATGGGACAGCTGTGCCGATACGTCCACGGTTATCATTTGGGTCTCCCCCGCCATCGTCTCCGTAAGCAGCGACAAGCGGTAGAAGGCGCCCCTGAATTCAATGTTATGGATAATAGCCGGCATGCCTTGGCCCGAAGGCGAGATGCTGACATGCTCGGGGCGAACCGCCATGCAGTTATGCGGATCCGGATCATTCAGGAAGTTAATTGCGCCGACGAAGTCGGCCACGAAAGGACTATTCGGTTGCTCGTAGATTTCATTTGGCGTCCCGACCTGTACAATTTCGGCACGGTTCATAACGACGATGCGGTCGGACATCGTCAGTGCCTCTTCTTGGTCATGCGTTACCATGATGGTCGTAATGCCTAACTTTTCCTGAAGCTCGCGCAATTCGCGGCGCAGCCTCGTTCGCACCTTGGCATCGAGCGCCGAGAGCGGCTCGTCAAGCAATAGAAAGTCCGGCTCGAGCACGATCGCTCTGGCTAACGCCACGCGCTGCTGTTGTCCTCCGGATAAGTGGGACGGATAACGATCCGCCACATGGGCAAGGTCAACCTGTACGATGGCGGCCTCTACCTTTTCTTTCATTTCGCTTCGGCTGTATCCTTTGCCCTTAAGGCCGTAAGCGATATTTTGTTTTGCTGTCATATTCGGAAATAGGGCGTAGGATTGGAACACCATGCCGAAGTTGCGCTTGGCAGGGGGCAGCTTCGTCATGTCTTTCCCGCCGACATGTACGCTCCCCGTCGTCGGCTGCTCGAGACCGGCAATAATTCGGAGCAGTGTCGTCTTCCCGCAACCGCTGGGACCGAGCAGGCAAACGAACTCATTCTTGTGGATGTCGACAGACACGTTGTGAAGTGCAGTGAATGATCCGAATGTCTTGGTAACGCCTTGGATTGACAGATAAGGTTTCACGTCGTTTCCCTCCGATAAGCATTAATCTTGCGGAATCCTCCTCGCGAATGCTTGGATTCGCGAGGCGCCTGTCCGCATGTGCGTGTTTCTGCTGATTATTATTTAGGTTCGCTTTTGCTGTCGTAACGCTTCGACCATTCGGCCAGGATGCCTTCGCGGTTTTTCGCGGAAGCGTTCAAATCGTTTTTGATCAATTGAGACATCGGATCTTTCGTATACCCTTTAGGCAGCTCCGTGTTCTCCGTTTTTATCGCGAGGATGGCATAGTTTTTGTTGTATTCCTTCATGACCTCGTCTGTAATCGCCCAGTCGAGGAAGTCTTTGGCGATTTGCTTAATCGTGCCTTTTTTCATAAGCGCGTTCGCCTCTACGTCATAGCCGGAGCCTTCGGTAGGGAATACGACGTCGACCGGCGCACCGTTCTCCGCTTCTTGAATGCCGCGGTAGCCGAACGAAATGCCGATTGGGTATTCGCCCGTTCCCGCCAGCTTAGCCGGCTTCGAACCGGAATGCACATACATAGCGATATTTTCGTTCAGCTTGTCCATGTAGGACCATGCTTCGTCTTCGCCAAGCAACTGAATCAATCCCGATACGGTCAAATAGCCTGTTCCCGACGAAGCCGGATTCGGCATCGTGATGAGACCTTTGTACTCCGGTTTAATCAAGTCTTGATACGTTTGCGGAACGGGAATTCCGGCTTTCTCCAGCTCGACCGTATTAGCGACAAATGCTGTCTCCCATGCGTCGATGCCTACCCATTTGGCCGGCTCGTTCGCATCCTTGAAGAGCGGGTCGATCCGCTCGATGCCTACCGGCGAGTAGCCTTCAAGCATGCCGTTCTGATCAAGGACAAGCAAGCTCGTTGCCGCTAAGCCCCATACGACATCCGCTTGCGGGTTATCTTTCTCGGCGAGCAGCTTCGCAGTAATGACGCCTGTCGAATCGCGTACGATATTGAGCTTCACGTCCGGGTATTTCGCTTTATACGTAACCAAGTATTCCTGAATGATATCGTCTTCCAGCGCCGTGTAGACCGTCAGTTCTTTGGATTCCGTATCTACGCCGCCTTCAGTTCCCGCCGTATTGCCCGTGTTCGCTTTATTGCCCCCGTTGTTGCTTCCCGTTCCGCCTCCGCAGCCCGTCAGCAAGATTGCCATCGCAAGCGCCAAGGTCAGAATCGTCATGCCCATTTTTTTCGATGTTGCTTTCATTTTCTCTCCTCCTGATTTCTGTACGTTTAAATTTTAAAACCATTATGTTTGTCGTTGCTGGTGAGCTCATTTCGAATATATCAGAATCAATATGCTATTAAAAGCTTATTATTTTATTGTAAATAGCTTGTTTTGGTTGTTTTTGTGTTGTTCTTTTTTCAAAAAAGGCCCGCGCACAACATGTACAGTACGCAGGCCAACTAGTCATCGAAATCGCCTTAAGCGACGGGCTGTTCCTTCAGTAATTGCTCTACGGATGCATGCGCATAACCCAATGAATCGGCGACGCCGCGGAACACAACGTGACCATTCAGCACGTTTAAGCCTTTCGCCAAATCATTGTGCGCCAAGGCGGCTGCTTTGTAGCCTTTGTCGGCAATAAGCAAACCATAAGGCACTGTAACATTTGTCAGCGCAATCGTCGCGGTTCTTGATACCGCGCCAGGCATATTCGCTACGGCGTAATGAACGACGCCATACCGCTCATAGGTTGGATCGCTATGCGTTGTGAGATGATCGATCGTCTCGATCGATCCGCCTTGGTCAATGGCTACATCGACGATTACCGAACCTGGCTGCATGGTACGGACCATTTCCTCCGTGACGAGACGCGGAGCCCGGGCGCCAGGAATAAGCACCGCTCCGATAAGAAGATCTGCCTTCGAGACGGCTTCAGCAATCGTCGTTTCGCTCGAAACGACCGTTCTCAGCCGGCCTTGGAACTGATCATCCAACTGACGCAGCCGATCCGGATTGCTATCGATGATCGTTACGGAAGCGCCGAGACCGACTGCCATTTTGGCAGCGTTCGTGCCTACGACCCCGCCCCCGATAATGACGACCTCTGCAGGCGGAACGCCCGGCACGCCGCCAAGCAATACACCTTTCCCGCCCCTCGTGCCCTCCAAATATTGCGAGCCGATCTGGATGGACATCCGCCCCGCCACCTCGCTCATTGGCGTCAGAAGCGGAAGCGAGCCGTTATCCTTCTGGATCGTTTCGTAGGCGATCGCTACAACCTTGCGGTCGATCAGCGCCTTTGTAAGCTCAGGCTCGGCGGCGAGATGCAAATAAGTGAACAAAATGAGCCCCTCGCGGAAATGACGGTATTCCTCGCGCAGCGGTTCCTTTACCTTCATGACCATTTGGGCCGACCACGCCTCCTCTGGTGCTTCTGCGATAGCAGCTCCTGCTGCGGCGTAAGCTTGGTCGGTGAAGCCGCTTCCGAGTCCCGCTCCTCTCTCCACGATGACCGCATGGCCGCGTTTAATGAAGGAAGCGACACCGGCAGGCGTCATACCAACGCGGTTTTCGTTGTTTTTGAGTTCTTTCGGTACACCGATTATCATAAGGGACGACTCCTTTGCAAGAAGATCAAGTATGGGATTTGACGCTTCGCTCGACGCGGCCGACGGCTGCGATTAGCCGCTTCATATCGGCTTCGGCAATTTCGCCGATATTGCCGATTCGGAACGTGTCGGCATTCGATATTTTGCCAGGGTAGATGACGAAGCCTTGCTCCTTAAGCTGCTTATAGAACGTCTCGAACGTGAAGGATGGATCATCGGGATAATAGAAAGACGTAATGATCGGTGACTGCATACCGTCGTTGAGCAGCGTTTCATAGCCGATCGCGCGCATGCCTTTGACGAGCGTCTGCTGGTTGGTAAGATAGCGCGTATGCCTTGCAGCTACGCCCCCCTCCTCCTCGAGCTCCAATAGTGCCTCGTAGAAGGCTCGCACCGTATGGGTCGGCGATGTAAACCGCCACTTCCCGCCGTTCTGCTCCATATGGTTCCATTGATCGTACAAATCAAGCGACAGCGATCTCGCCTGCCCTTTGCAGGATTGCAATTGATCGATGCGAGCGATGACAAAACCGAATCCAGGTACGCCTTGAATGCATTTGTTGGCGCTGCTGATCAAATAATCGATGCCAAGCTCCGCCATATCGAGCGGAACGCCGCCGAAGCTGCTCATGGCATCTACGATGAACGTTTTATTGTAGGCCTTTATGATGGCTCCCGCTTCTTGAATCGGGTTAAGCATCCCCGTCGTCGTCTCGCAATGCACCATGGCGACATGCGTAATGGCGGAATCGGCTTTCAAAGTTTCTTCAAGCTTCGCGAGATTCGGTAGCGATACCTCGCCGCTGTCCAGGACGAGCGTTTCGATTCCGAGCACGGCCGCCATCTGGGCAATGCGCTGCCCGTATGCGCCATTCGTCATCACAAGCAGCTTTCCGCCCGGGCCGATCGCGCTGCCGATGACGGATTCCACGCTGAAGCTGCCGCTTCCTTGCATCAGCACGCTGGAATAGTCCTCGGTGCGTCCCGTAGCAAGAGAGACCAGCCGTCTGCGGATATTTTGAACCAAGTCATTGTACTCGCTATCCCATGTGCACCAGTCCTTGAGCATCGCTACCTTGACGCGTTTGCTCGTTGAGAGCGGGCCCGGCGTTAACAGCAAATACGGATTGTCATCCAGCAAATCAATGTTCATGCGAATTATCTCCTTTATTCGTCGCCTGCAGCGAGGCGTTCATTTATCGTTTGAATGATGTTCGGCAAATCACTTATTTGCTCGATGACGTAATGTGCTCCAGCTGCCTTGAACCGTTCAGTGACGGCTTCCATCTTCACTGCCAGCAGCTCTGCCGGCATTCCTTCCACTTCAGCTTCGCTCAGGCCGAGCTCGCTGCCGCCTTTAATGACGCCTACGCTCCACATTCCCGCATTTACACCCTCCAACACATCGCTGGTCGTATCGCCGACCTTCACCATGGCGCTCATCGGATGAATGCCCAGCAACTCGGCATTGCGATAGCACATCCATGGATACGGCCGTCCGGCAGCCGCGTCGTCCGGCGTGACGAGCGTATCCGGCGCGTACCCTTTTTTGTTCGCTTCGCCTGCAACGATTTCCATCATTTTTGACGTGTATCCCGTCGTTGAACCGATTTTGAGACCGTCAGACCTCAATTTGTCCACGACGTCTAGCGCTCCCGGAATCGGATCGGTATAACGCGCCAGATCAGCGAACAACATCGGTTCGAAATCGGCATATAAATCATCAACATCGGCATCTGTCGGCGCGCTGCCGAAGCGTTCCTTCCATAGCGCTGCAATTCTCTCCATTTCGAGAAGCGCCTTGATATGATCCCACTTCAACATGCCCATTGGCACTCTAGCTTCCTCCGGCGTAATTTCAATCCCTCTTTGATGGAATACGTTCACGAATACAAGCAGCGGAGCGAAGCAGCCATAGTCCACCATCGTTCCCGCCCAATCGAATACAACCCCTTGAATAGGTCCGCGATATGCCGTCGTCGTCATCTTTAGCTCACTCCTGTTGATTGTTTTGGAATTGCTTTGTTTTCATAGAATCAATCGATTAAATCAATGAAAAAAATTACAATTCTCATAAATTAGATTGCTTTTAGTTGTTTTTAATTGTGTTTACGAGTAAATAGTAAGACACCAGCGGGGGAGAGTCAATACTCTTTACCGTATCTAAACAATTGGTATATACGCCATCTACGTCCCCTAATCGCCAACACCATGAGGATCGGCACCAGCTGCGACAACGGTCCGTTATCCATGCTTTCACTCGCTCCGTATCGCTCCAGACTTCAGCAGCCATTTACAAAACATTATAGAACACACAATAAAACGCAATATATACTGTTATTTGACCATATATATAGTGTATTTAAGTTGCAGAACAAGACTGTTCCCCTCAAAGTTATCTGCCAATCTCGATTTTCACCGAATTTTCATCAGGTATCACCGATAACGTGAACCCTAACACAATTAAACTTTCAGGAGGATTTATATCGTGAGCTGGTTAAGAAATCTTAAAATCGCACAGAAGCTGCTTTTGCTGAACGCCATCGCCGTCCTCTTCCTGCTCGGCTTGTCTATCGCCGGATACGTCTTCGTCAGCCGGATTCATGGAACAGCGGAATCCATGCATGCCGGCGGCTTCGTACCGAGCATGAAAATGACCGAGGTCGACAATCACATTCGAACGACGACACGGAAACTGCTGGAGCATATGTTAGCTAAGGAGTCGAGGTTCAAGGACGTGCTGGCCCGAGAAGCGGAACGGGCATCAGTCGCTGCAAATGAAAGCCTAGTTGCTTACGAGAGCGCGATTGCGGCGGATGATGTAACCCGCATGTGGTATGACAAGCTGCGCCAGTCGCTTGGCGCCTATACGAAGGAAAGAGAGGCGATCGTGAAGCTCTCCAATGAGGGCAGGGAGGACGAAGCCTATGAACGCTTCCGGACTTTCGCCCGTCCGCTTCTGGATAATATGGAAGGCTACATTGATAATTTGTTAGCATCACGGATGGATATGTCCGAACAATTGAATAAGGAGAATGACGACATTTACGATAAAATCGTTGCTCTGCTGCTTATCGTTTCGGCTTCTGCTTGCCTGTTGTTTGGAGGGTTGTCTTATTTCATGGCGCAGCTGATTGTGAAGCCTATCCGTAGAATGAACGCGCTGATGGGTAAAGCTGAGCGGGGCGATCTGTCGGCGGAGGATCGGTATAGGTCCAAAGATGAGATAGGCGCGCTTAGCCGTTCTTATCATCAAATGACCGAAGGTTTGCGCGCCTTGCTAGCAGGCGTCAAAGATACAGCCGACCGTCTTCTCGACGATGCGGGACGTTTCGCGCTACACGCGCAGCACAGCCGAGAAGCTGCTGAGCGGATCGCTATCGTTACTGACTCGCTAAGCTTGGCGAGCCACGGTCAGGTCGCCGATCTCGAAGGCGCGTTGCTCACGCTCGTTGAGATGAACGGCGCTATTGAGCGAATAGATAACAATAGCCAGGGGATGTCGAAAGCGAGCATGATGGCGGCATCCGCTTCAAGAGAGGGTTCCGCGGCGCTTGTAATTATGCGGGAGCAGATGGATGCGATCGGAATGAGCGTGGAAGCAGCAGAGATGGATGTGGCCGAGCTGGCAAACGCGAGCAGACAGATCAGCGAAACAACATCGGTAATCGCCGATATCGCGGGACAGACGAACTTGCTGGCGCTTAATGCAGCTATTGAAGCGGCAAGAGCCGGGGATGCGGGTCGAGGCTTCCGAGTCGTCGCGGACGAGGTGCGCAGGCTCGCCGAGGGAAGCGACAGCGCGGCGCAAGAGGCGAGCGGCAAGCTTCGCGCGATTCGCACCAAGAGCGACGCAACCGTTGCGTCGATGAGGCGAAGCACGGAACAATCTAAAGCCGGCATAATAGAAGCAGGAAAAACGGGGATTACATTCGATAACATTCGCGGCTCGGTTGCCGAAGCAGCAGCTCTCATCGAAGAAGTAACGACGGATATCGCCAGACTGGCAGAGGGCAGCGCCTTCGCTGTCGTTTCCATGGAGTCGGTTGCCACCGCGGCCAAAGAAAGCGCTGCAGCCACCTTAGAGACGGCGGCTGCCAACGAGGAGCAGCTGGCCACGTTGGAGATCATCGCCAAAGACGCCGAGAAGCTCGCAACTATGGCGAAGCTATTGGATAAAGGATTATCCCGTTTCACCATATAGTTAAAAGACTCGCAGCCTTTTCGCTGCGAGCCTTTTCTTTCAAAACTCAATCTTCACCTATAATCACTACAGGCGCATCGGCGCACCACGATGATCGATGAACAGCGCACCGTCTTCCGCCGCTGTCCGTCTCTCCGCCAAATCCAATATGCCGCTAGCCGAAGCGTCTGCGTCGCCTGGCGCTTGCTCGCCGCCCATGTCAGTCCGTATCCAGCCGGGATGTACGGCATGAACAAGTATGCCTTGCGGTCCAAGCTCTGCCCGAAGTTGAGCGGAGAACATGTTAAGCGCAGACTTCGACAACGCATAAGAGTAATCGCCGCCGTACGCGCCAGCCGAGCTGCCTGCCTCCGAACTTATGTTGATAACCGCTTGCTGCTCACCTTTGCGCAGCAAAGGCAGGAAATGCTTCAGCACGAGTATCGGCCCATATAGATTCGTCTGGAACGACTGCTCCAGCTGTTCCGCATCCAGCTGTTCCAGCTTCTGATCGCGCCCAAGCAGAATAGCCGCGCTGTTAATAATGACATCGAGACCATCGAAACGAGCCCCTGCCTGCTCGCTCGCATATCGGATCGAATTCTCATCCGATACGTCAATCGGCAATAACGTCAGTTGCTCTCCATATTGCTCGATCAATGGCTGCAGCTTCTCCACAGAAGAGCCTGGTCCTCGTACCCCGGCTAGCACCTCATGTCCACGCTCGCACGCTTCCTTTGCCAAGGCGAGGCCAAGCCCCCGATTTGCACCTGTAATTAATATTCGCATTTCGTCATTTACCTCCATCTATGTCCCAGTTGATGCTATCTCATTTATCGTTCTCGAGCAGCTCCAACATAACCTTTAATGATTTGAATGTATCCATATAAGCGTAACGCCCCCCGGTATACTCCCCTTTTTGCACAAGAGGCATACCGTTTTGCTCCATCAAGGCGATCTTCTCCTTCATGCCCTCGACGGCAAAAGCAATATGATGCGGCCCTTCGCCATGCGCGTTCAGATGATCCCTCCATGTGCTCGGATGCTCATCCGGCTCGATCAGTTCAAGCTGAAGCGCTCCCATATCGAAGAACGCAAGCTTCGCCCGAGCTACGGATGATTCGCCGTTATATTCCGTTTGCGCCTTGTCTACCGTATCCGTCCAAAACCAATCAGGCTTATCCACGCCAAAAAACTGTGCGTATGCCTGCGAGGTTGCTTCTATGTCATGCACCAATAGACCAATCTGAGTAATGGTACGATTGCCCAAAATATTATTGTTCATAGCTAACATTCCCCTTTTCGATTTGTGTGCATCTGTGCAAAATCCGAATCGCGGTTTCCTTACATAAGCATCCCCCCTCATTAGCTTCAAATTGCGTGAACACGCGTTTATTTCTTTGTAAGAAGAAGCGCCTCTTCCACTTATGAAGAAGAAGGCGCACGGCATGAATCACGTACGATAAGCGAATTCGACATCGCTATTTGTGTGTAAACTTGACTGCCGTTCTCTATTCCTCCAATTAAACGGCGAGTCAGCTCATCCATCATCGCCGAGAAATCAACGTGAATCGTTGTCAGCGGGGGATGGAATCCAGCGCTCTGGCTATGGTCGTCGAAACCTGCGATTGATAGATCGTCAGGGACGCGCAAGCCCGCTTCCCCTAATGCGCGCATAGCTCCGAAAGCGATGCTGTCGTTGGCTGCGAAGATCGCCGTCGGCAGCTCTCCGCCAAGCTTTAACAGTTCCTTGATCGCCAAGTAGCCGCTTGGTTCATTGAAATCAGCTGCCATCATCCATTGCTTCACAATTGGCAGCCGATTGCGCTCCATGGCCGCCTTGAAGCCCTTCTGCCTCGCAGCTCCCGAGTACCTGTTCAAATCGCCGTTAATAATCCCAATGCGCGTATGCCCAAGTCCCGCCAAATAATCGATAACGAGACCAGCACCTGTCTCATTATCGAAGTTGAATACAATCCGATTCGGCTCTTGTTCACCAGACATATGATGATCAACGATGCCGACCATGAAGCCCTCCGCGATAAGCTCCTCGATGATCGGCTCCTCATTCGCTGCTCCAATGAAGATGCCGCCATCAATTCGGCGCTGATAGAAACATTCCTTCACCGCCCTCGTTTCCTCCTGCCGCCTCGGATCGCGCACGATATGCGTCAAGACGAAGTAGCCGTACCTCGACGCGCTCTCAATTACTTTCGTCAGCAGCAGGCTGGCGATCCAGTCGCTCGATACATCGCCCGAATCGATCATGAACAAACCGATCGTTCTTGTTTTCTTCCCGGCCAGCACTTGCGCTGACAGGTTCGGAAAATAATTATATTGCTCTATGACCTGGAGCACCTTCTGCTTCGTATGCTCCGGAACGTTCGAATAGTTGTTAATGACACGGCTCACCGTGCTGCGCGATACGCCTGCAAGCCTGGCAATTTCGGTACTGTTTATTTCCTTGCCCAGCTTGCTCAAATCGATGTCCCACTTCCTGTAAACACGCGTTTATACCGCTATGTTAACAACGATCGCAACCGCTGTCAAACGTCATTTTCGCCTGCTGCTCCTTACATTTCTAATACAGTCGGAAACTCGTCCCTGAGCAGGCTCCAATCCGATGCGAGCTCTTGATCGCTGAGCAGGCAGTCATCCAGCGAGCCCGTCAGCTCGGCCCGATTCATCGCAATGCCGATGAATACAAGCTTATTGATCCGATCGCCATATTGCGCATCCCATTTGTCGGCAAGCTCCTTCTCTTCGGCGAGCAGCGCCAGCCTTTCGGCCTCCGGAAGCTCGGCAGCCCATAATCCTGCCGGCCCGAATTGAATGGATGGCCCTGCCTGACTCAAGCTTTGGGCCATCCTATTCCGAGTCGCAAGCCAGACAATCCCTTTGGCTCTGACGACCTCCTCAGGCCAGTGCTCCATCCAGGCCATTAATCGCCCTGGGTGGAACGGCTTTGCTCGCTCATAAACGAAAGAAGCGATGCCGTATTCCTCCGTCTCCGGCGTATGGTGCGGCGCTTCCATTTCCTTTATCCAACCCGCTGAACGGCTCGCTTCATCAAAGTTGAACAACGACGTGTGCAAAATATCTTTCGGATTGACCCGCCCTCTTGCAGCGCGTATCAGCTTGGCTCTCGGTTGAAGCGCACGCAATACGCCCTCCAGCTCCGCTAGATCCTCTTCCTCTACTAAATCGCATTTGTTAAGGATAAGCACATCGCAAAACTCGATTTGATCAATAAGCAGATCCACGACTGAGCGCTCATCGTCCTCGGACGCCGCTTGACTTCGCTCGAGCAGTGATTCGCCTGAAGAATAATCATGCCAGAAGCTATAAGCATCCACGACAGTGACCATGCAGTCTAATGTGCAGTACCTCGATAGATCAATCCCTTGCTCTTCATCCAAGTAGGTGAACGTCTGCGCTACTGGAACAGGCTCGCTTACACCAGTCGATTCAATCAAAATATAATCGAACCGATTCTCCATCGCAAGCTTCTCGACTTCCCGAAGCAAGTCTTCGCGCAGCGTACAGCAAATGCAGCCATTCGACATTTCCACGAGCTTCTCGTCCGTGCGGGATAACCCGCCGCCGCCTTGAATCAAGTCGGCATCGATATTGACTTCGCTAAGGTCATTGACGATAACAGCTACTTTTAATCCTTCCCGATTGTTCAGAACATGGTTCATAATCGTCGTTTTTCCAGCGCCCAAATAACCGCTCAGCACCGTGACCGGAATTTTGTTGCGGCTCTTCGTTTTGTCCAAATTGCTCAATTTGCTCATCTTAAGTGACCTCTCGTTTCTAATTAATATATCGTAATTATTACGATTAGATATTAAAAGAAAAACCGATTCACATCGGTTTAATCGTAATTGTTACGATTAAATGAGTATATCAGTCCATTAGTATCTCGTCAATGTATGTCACCACTCTAGTTTTCCGGGCTCATATCCAATCATTAAACTTTTGAGCTACATACTCTATTATATAGCTCATGCCAGATTAATAGAGGACGGTGGCGGAATGTTTAAAAAGCAAACAGTATGCTCTCCCAAGAAACAGGTATGTCATGTAAAAAATCGCGTGACGAAATGCGCAAAACGGCCGACGAAAAAAAGATGCTCCTGCAAAAAACATACTTGTGGATGCAATTCGGCGTTTAGAGCTATTGCCAATGCGGTCCAGCCCGTGCCTGGCGCAGGAGGCAACCCGTTCCCTCAAGTGTTGTACGGTTTGGAACAATTCGATCTCAATAATGAATATGATCCCGCAACATCGACGTTTATTCCGAAGAGAAGCGGCGTATATTCAATTACTGCAAGCGTCAGATTCGACAGTAACGCATCTGGAGCGGTTGATGTCGGACTAGCGATCCGGGCAAACGACGCGCCTATCCTAACCGATCGCGAAACGTTCCCGTTCGGCGACGGAAGCATTGATGCGGGCGGACTTGCCCGGCTGCGCGCCGGCGATCGGGTACAAGTTTTTTTTACGATTAGCGGTGTTGCAGGCGGCAACATTGAAGCAAATGTGGGCACACGTTTCGAAGGCGCACGAATCGGTTAATTCACAATAAAGAGGCCGCAAGCGATTGATGCGCTTGCGGCCTGACTATTATTAATTGGATTATTCGACCTTCACCGCTTGTTTCTGTGCGATCAAGCTCAGCTCCGCTGCCTTAAACGTATGCTCCTGCGTCATGGCAAGCTCCGTGCCGTTCAAGCAATCAAGAATCAGCTGCCCAAAGTACGGGAAGCCGACTTGACCGCTTACCTGCATCCGCTGCTCGCCGTCCGCGTTGACCAAATACACTTGGTCACCTGCTGAATCCCGTGCAATATCGACATACTTCCGAAGCTCGATGTAACCTTCCGTGCCCATAATAATCATACGGCCGTCCCCCCATGTGCTTAGGCCGCTCGGCGTGAACCAGTCGACGCGGAAATAGCCAGTCGCGCCGTTCTCGCCGACAATGGACATATCGCCGAAGTCCTCTAGCTCGGGGTATTGCTTATTATTGTAGTTTGCAACTTTGCTGTTTACGACCGTTGCGTTTTTGTTGCCGGTAAAGTAAAGGAATTGCTCCACCTGATGAGAGCCGATATCGCATATAATGCCGCCATACTTCTCCTTCTGGAAAAACCACTCCGGTCGCGAATGCGCGTTCAGTCGGTGAGGGCCGAGGCCGATGACCTGCAACACTCTGCCAATCGCGCCTTGTTCGATCAATTGTCCGGCGAACACGGCACTTTCCACATGCAACCGTTCGCTATAATAGACCGCATATTTCTTGCCCGTATCGGCATACGCTTGCCGCGCATCTTCAAGCTGCTCCAGCGTCGTGAACGGCGCTTTGTCGGTGAAATAATGTTTGCCTGCGAGCATAACGCGAACGCCAAGCGGTCCGCGGTCCGACGTCACCGCCGCTGCAGCAACAAGCTGCACCTGCGAGTCGTCCATTATTTGCTCTAGCGATTCTGCCGCTTTCGCTTGCGGATAAGTCTTCAAGAAAGCTTCCACCCGAGCAGGTTCAATATCATATACCCATTTAAGCTCAGCGCCCGCTTCCAATAGACCGTTGCACATGCCATAGATATGCCCATGATCCAAACTGACCGCCGCGAAAACAAACTGTCCCGGCTCAGCTACCCGATTGGGCTTGCCTTTAGGGGCGTAATTCATACCGTCAGCTTTACTCATTGTGCAGCCACTTCCTTCTTAAACGTCGAATTGGCAATCCGATCCTGCAAATACTCGTAGTATTTCTCCTCATCGATCGGCAGGTCGACCCAATTATCCGTCCAAGTGGACAGCAGCATCGCGTTGGACAGCATCAATCCTTTAATGCCTTCCTCGCCGGGAGCAATAAGCGGCTCATCGCGCAGAATCGCGTTGACCCAGTTCTGCGTAATGCCCTTGTGATCCGGGTAGCTGCCTTCAACCGGTATGTCCATCTTCCAGCATTCCGGTTGACCAAAGCTGCCTTTGTAGCTGCTGTTAAATTCCTTCTCCGATACGCGCAATCTCCAGAACGTAAGCTTATTGTCCTCGATAACAACCTTACCTCGGTCGCCGCTAATTTCCAGCCTGTTCGTGCCCGGCGCCTCGCCAGTCGTCGTTACGAATACGCCCGTTGCCCCGTTCTCATATTCGACGAAAGCCGTTACGTCGTCCTCTACTTCGATATTGCGATGTTTGCCGAAGTAACAGAAGGCGCGGACGCGCGTCGGCATCATACCGATCGTCCATTGCCATAGATCAAGCTGATGCGGGTCTTGGTTAAGCAATACGCCGCCGCCTTCGCCTGCCCATGTCGCGCGCCAAGTGCCTGAATCATAATAGGACTGCGAACGATACCAATTTGTAATAATCCAGTTTGTACGCTTAATCTCGCCAAGCTCGCCGGAATCGATCAAATCCTTCAGCTTCACATATAGCGGATTCGTCCGTTGATTGTACATCATGCTGAACTTCACATTCGACTTGCGGCTAGCATCGTTCATCTCGCGAACTTGCTTCGTGTAGACGCCGGCTGGTTTCTCGCAAAGGACATGAAGGCCGCGTTCGAAACAAGCGATCGCAAGCTCGGGATGAGAGAAATGCGGGGTTGCGATTAATACGCCGTCAACAAGACCGGAATCCATCATCTCATAGGGATCCGCGAATAAACCAACCTGATCGCCAAGCTGCTCCTTTGCCCATGCAAGGCTAGCAGGTACGCTGTCGCTAACGGCCGTCAGAACGACGCCGCTGACCTCGCCTTTCTTTAAATATCCGATATGTCCCTTGCCCATGTTGCCAAGTCCGATGATGCCCAATCGTACGGTTTGCATCCGTCATTTCCCCTTTGTGTTGGTTTACTTGAATCGTATCATTTCAGAGCGAAAGCGGCTTCATTCGCATTAGCTTGTATCCGCTTTAATTTAACTCTGGTTGGTGTATAATGAGTTTATTTACAACAGGAGGACTCGATGCGCAATGAGCACGCAGCATAAAATCGCCAAGCCTTTCACAATCGGAACAAACTCCGATTATAACGCGCAAATTCAATACCATACCCATTTTCATTATGAAATCTATTACTTCCATGACGGTAAAGCGAACTATCTTATCAATGATCGCATTTATGTGCTCGAACCGGGCGATTTGCTTCTTATGCACGGCACAACGCTGCACCGAGCCAATGTCGATCCAAACGTGCTGTACCATCGTTCGACGCTGCATTTCGATCCCTATTACTTCAAGCAGTTCATTCAACCGCCCTTTGCAGCCGATCTGCTAGCTCCATTCCAGAAGCTGCAGAACGTGAGGCTGCAGCTTCGCGGCGAGGACAAGCAGGAAATAGAGACGATATTCGCCCAGCTGGTGCAATTCCATAATGAATCATCCACTTATGCGTTTCAACGGTTTCAAGCTCTGTTTCTTGAATTCATGATCATTATTAACGAGCATTGCAAGCAGCCATTGCAGGCGATAGCGGCCTTACCATCGCCGAAGGAACATCACGTTCAATCGATTATCTCCTATGTGGAGAAGCATTATGCCGACGACGTTACGCTTGACGCTATCCAAGCCGAGCTGCATCTAAGCAAATATTATTTGGCCAAAACGTTCAAGGAAGTAACCGGCATAACGATCTTTCAATTTCTGATGCAGCGCCGTATTTATCAAGCAAAGATCGAGCTCACTCAGGGCAAGCAGCCGATTACCGATATTGGTTACGAGGTCGGCTTTAAGCACCCGTCTCATTTCAGCCGTGCCTTCAAGCTGCAATTAAACGTTACGCCTGAACAATACCGCAAGCAGCATCAGCTTCGTATTTAACTCCGTTTTGCGCCGGCAACCTTTCCTTGACCTAATTAGTTGTTAAGCGTATTATTGTTATATCAACTATTTTAGATTCGGATAACGAAAAGGTGAATGAACAGTGGAATTCAAACAATCAGTCGGCTACATGATCTCAAATACGGGACGAAAGCTCAATCAGAGCTTACAGCAGCTATTTCATCATTCAGACGTTACGCCTGAGCAGTGGTCGCTTCTCATGACATTGGACGAGAAGGATGGGATCAGCCACAAGGAACTCGCACAGCGTTCCGAGAAGGATCCTGCCAACATCACGCGCTTAGTCGATCAATTGGAGAAAAAGGGGCTCGTGCGACGGGCAGCGCATCCGAATGATCGAAGATCGCTCCTGCTTCACTTAACCGATCTTGGAAGATCGGCAGCGCACACGCTAGCTCCTATCGAAGCCGCATATGTCCGGCAGATCGTATCCGGCATCTCACCGGAAGAAATTCAATTGTTCATGCAATTCATGAACAAAGTGAACCGGAACATCGAGAACGCACAAGACATTCAACCTTAAACGGCTGACGTTGCATTCTAGCGATTACAGCTTTTTTGTGTTTAGGCAAAAAAACGACAACATCTGAGAGGGGAACCTGCAGTGATAGACAATCCTAAATTATGGACCAAAGATTTTGTTAAAGTCTGCTTAAGCAGCTTTTTCTTATTTCTGAGCTTTTATATTATGGCAACCGCCTTATCGGGTTACGTTACGGATGGTCTCGGCCGATCTGAATCACAGGCGGGATTGGCAATGACCGTCTTCATTATCGCCGCCGTACTGCTTCGCCCGTTCACCGGCCAGCTAATGGACAAATTTGGCGAGAGGAAGATCGTATTCGTATCGCTATTGCTATTCTTTTTATTTTCCGTCGCTTATTTAGGCGTATATAGCTTCGGCATGCTGCTGCTCGTCCGTTTTCTTCACGGAGGATCGTTCGCAATCGGCACTACCTCAACGAACACAACCGCAATTAGCATTATGCCTGAGAATCGCAAGGGCGAAGGCATTAGCTACTTCAGCTTGTTTATGAGCCTTGCGATGGTAATTGGACCGTTTGTCGGGCTGACGATTACGAAACACGGCGGCTACAATTCATTGTTTATGTTATGCGCCGTATTTGCGCTAATCGCTTTTGCACTAGGAGCCAGCGCTAAGAGCAACTCAAGCGCTAAAGTTGCTCAAGAGGCATCGAAGGCGCTATCGGGGCTACCTCAGCATACACATACCCAGGTTAAGACTAAGCTGCAATGGAGTAACTTGTTCGAACGTAAAGTATTGCCTATTGCCGTTAGCGGCTTCGTCGTCGCTTTCGCTTACAGCGGACTCGTAACCTTCATGTCCGTCTTCGCGGACGACCGTGCCATTGACGATTATGCCAGCTACTTCTTCGTCTGCTTCGGGATTATGATCGTCCTGCCTCGGCCAATCGTAGGCAAGCTGCTCGATCGGGTGTCCGAGCATTATATCGTCTATCCGAGCATTGCCGTCTTCGCCATCGGCCTGTTCATGCTAAGCGCTGCACATTCACCGCTTATGCTGCTCGTATCGGGCGCCGTCATCGGTCTTGGCTACGGAGCTCTGCTTCCATGTTTCCAGACGATTGCCGTGCTAGCCGCTCCGCCGCATCGAAGAGGACTTGCTACGGCAACGTTCTTTATCCTATTCGATCTGGGTTACGGCATCGGATCCTTTTGCCTGGGCTTAATCGCTACTCACTATGGTTACACGGCCATGTATCTCATTTGCGGCAGCATCGTTGCCTTATCTTCCGTTGTTTATTTCATCCTTCATCATAAGCGCCGCCAAGCAGCCGTTACTGCTGCGAATCTTGAGCAGGCAATATGATTTCAATAGTCGTGCCTTCATTTTGCTTACTGTTTAGATGCAGCGTGCCGTTATGGGCCTCAATGATTCGGGAACTGATCATCAAACCAAGACCTGTTCCCTTTTCCTTGGTCGTCACAAACGGCTCGCCAATCTTGGCAATGAGCTCCTCAGGTATACCTTGCCCCTCATCCTTAATTCGAATGCAAATGTCGTTCTCAGCAGTAAGAACAGCCGAGACATCCACAACTCCACCGCCAGGCATTGCTTCTATCGCGTTTTTGATGACATTCAGAAACACCTGCTTCAGCTGATTCTCATTGCAATACACGGATGGCAATTCGGGCCCGAGCTCCACCTTAATCTCGACGTTAAGCAAAATCGCCTGCGTCTCCAAAATCGACAGCACGCTTTGCATAATCGGCTCGATATGTCCGCTGCTGAATTGCGAGAAATGCGGCTTCGCAAGCGTCATAAACTCATTCACAATAAGGTTAATACGATCAATCTCCCCTGCCATAATATCAAAGTAGTGCGAATGATCGTCGTACTTCGTTTTCAGCAGCTGAGTAAACCCTTTAAGCGCCGTTAACGGATTGCGGATCTCATGCGCTACACCAGCCGCCAATTGGCCAATGACCGAGAGCTTCTCCGAACGAACGAGCATTTCCTCCGATCGTTTTCGGTTTGTCAGATCCCTTATAACGCTAAGCAGCACGTTTTTGCCCATATAATCATTGATTCGTATGCTTGATATTTCGACATCGACATATCTTCCGTCCGAACAGCGTACGATGCTTTCAGTGAAGGGAGCGATATCCTCGGACAAAATAATTTCGTCCATCCGCATCGTTGTTTTCGCTTGGAAAGTTGGATGTATGAAGTTGATTACGTTCTGTCCGATTACATCATTGCCATCCTTAGCCCCTATCAATTCAAGCGCAAGCTTATTTGCATATATAACCTGGCCATCATCCGTTAATACGATAGCCTCAGGAATGAATTTAATAATTTTCTGATAGATAAGTGCTGTCTTGCGAAGCTGCTGCTCCTGCTCATGCTTGAACGTAACGTCTTGCACAATGCCCAGCATAACCTCCTCGCCTTCTATCGTTGTGATCGAGGAGCTGCCCTCAATATACATAACGCTGCCGTCCTTGCGCCGTCCTTTCAATCTCAGATGAATCTTAGTCGTTCCCTTGCCTATACTGTCCATCACTTCTTGTCTAAGCTTTCTCAGTTCGCCATCATCCAGCAAATCTCGTGCTCTAATATGTATGAACTCCTCCGGTGTATAACCGTACATCTCCGCGAAGTGCGGATTTGTATATGTAATTTCATCTCCTTGCGCGACGAAAACCCCTGCAACCGTGTTTTCAATGACCGTCTTGTACAACTTCTCTTTCTCGTTGAGAGTAGCCTCCATGCGGATCCGATCGGATAAATCGCGGATAAGGAGCTGAATACCGCGTTTGCCATCATAAGTAACGGCTACTGCCTTGATTTCGACGTCAAAAGCAGTTCCATCCATTCGCAGCAGCTTCTTCACTTGTAGGTTTGATGGACCAACCTCGCTAAGCAGATATTCCACATGTGCCGGGAGGCAGTACAAGTAATCCGGATGCACGAATTGGACGATCGGCACGCCGATCACGTCTTCCAGCTTCCCTGCCTTGAAAAGCCGAAGTGCAGAGTCATTCGCGAAAACGAGGTGGTAATCGACAAATACAACGAGAGCGTCAGGCAGCATCTGAACCAAATGCCTATAACGCTCCTCGCTCTCCAACATGAATAGATCACTCTTGTTTATCGACATATGCTATCCCACCTATATGTGCATTTGCATGTAAATTTGTCATCATCATTGAATAATGTTCAACGTGCAAAACCATTGTCCTGCTTAATACCTATTAAATTTGTTTGACCATCGTTTTTCTTGTCGATGCGGAAGGTCGTTATAGAAACCGCAGCTCATTGCCAACATTAAAAAAAGCCCGTGGAAGCAACAAAGTTGCTGCCCACGGGCTTAAGATTGAATAGGTAATGAACTTAGCCTTCAAGAAGAAGAGCTTCCGGATCTTCAAGCAGGTTCTTAACGGTAACTAGGAAACGAACCGCTTCGCTGCCGTCTACGATACGGTGATCGTAAGAAAGAGCGATGTACATCATTGGACGGTTAGCCATCTCTGTATCGTTAATGGCGACCGGACGAATTTGGATCTTGTGCATGCCGAGAATACCTACTTGCGGCGTGTTCAAGATTGGAGTCGACAGCAAGGAGCCGAAGACGCCGCCATTCGTAATCGTGAAGCTTCCTCCGCTTAGGTCGCTAAGCGCAAGCGTGTTCGAACGAGCTTTCGATGCAAGCTCGCCGATGTTTTTCTCGATCTCGGCGAAGCTAAGACGATCTGCCTCGCGTACGACAGGAACGACAAGACCTTCCTTCGCGGATACGGCAATACCGATATCGTAGAATTTCTTAACGACGATATCTTCGCCGTCGATTTCTGCGTTAAGCAGCGGGAACGCTTTGAGCGCGCCAACGACTGCTTTCGTGAAGAAGGACATGAAGCCGAGGTTCACATCGTTTTTCTCGAAGAACGATTGCTTACGGCGTTTGCGCAGGTCAAGAATCGCTGTCATGTCAACTTCGTTGAACGTTGTCAGCATCGCAGCTGTACGTTGCGCTTCAACGAGACGGTTCGCGATAGTTGCCCGGCGGCGCGACATGCGCTTGCGTTCAACCGGCTTGCCGCTTACGGCTTGCGGCTGAGCAGCAGGTGCTGCTGCCGCTTGAGCTGCTGGTGCCACTGCTGGTGCAGAAGCTTGTCCGCCTTGCGACGACAATACATCGCCGGAAGAAATGCGTCCGGCTTGGCTTTGCGCTTGCGTTAGATCGATGCCTTGCTCGCGAGCCAGCTTGCGAACAGCCGGCGAAGCGTTAACAGATGCTGCGGAAGCAGCTACTGGCGCTTGCACAGCTGCAGGCGCAGCGGCTGCTGGAGCCGCCGGCTGTGCTGGAGCTGCGGCAGGTGCTGCCGCTGGAGCAGGTGCTGCACCGCCTGCGGAAGCGCCGATCGAACCGATCGCTTCGCCTACAAGTACAACCTCTCCGTCGCCTTTTGCAATGCGCGAGACAACACCGCTGCTGTCCGCGCTGATCTCGATATTTACTTTATCCGTTTCCAGCTCCAGAAGGACGTCGCCCTGATTGACGGAATCGCCTTCCTTCACAAACCATTTCGTAATTGTACCTTCCGAAATCGACTCTCCCAATTCCGGCACAATAATTTCTGCCATCGGTAACTACCCCCTTACCAAACTCGATTCGAACGGTTGACCGTTCAAAGCGGATGAAATAATGCTTTGTTGTTCTGCTGCATGCACTTCTTGGTGACCGCTTGCCGTACTGGCGCGATCAGGACGCCCGATATAACGGACTTCCACTTTATTAGGAGCAAGCTCGCGGAGACGCGGCTCCATATAGAACCATGAGCCCATGTTCTTCGGCTCTTCTTGTACCCATACGATCTCTTCCAGCTTAGGGAACTGGCTAATAATACGCTCAAGCTCCGCTTGCGGCAATGGATACAATTGCTCTACGCGCGCAACGCGCAGCCAAGTGTAATCCTCTGCATTGCCGGAAGCAAGCGCTTCGTCAAGGTCGATTGCAACTTTACCGGTCGCAAGGAGAAGACGTTTCACTTTATCCTTGGCAGCCTTCGGTTCAGTCAGGCTGAACTGCGGCAGCACCGGTTTGAACGAGCCTTCGCTAAGTTCAACGCCATGCGATGCGACACGCGGATTACGGATTAAGCTCTTAGGAGCCATCAGCACGAGCGGACGAACATTCTCGCTGCCCAGCATTGCCGCTTGCTTGCGAAGCAAGTGGAAGTATTGAGCCGCGGAAGTCAGGTTCGCTACCGTCCAGTTGTTGTCGGCGGAGAGCTGTAGGAAACGCTCGAGCCTTGCGCTGGAATGCTCTGGACCTTGACCTTCATAACCGTGCGGCAGCAAAATCGTAATACCCGATTTTTGCGACCATTTTGCCCGGCCTGCGGAAATAAATTGGTCGAAAATAACTTGCGCCACGTTCGCGAAGTCGCCGTACTGCGCTTCCCAAATAACGAACGTGTCAGGCGCGAATACGTTGTAGCCATACTCGAAGCCTAGAACAGCCGTTTCGGACAACGGACTGTTATGAACGGCGAATGACGCTTTCGCTTGCGGAATCATGTGCAGCGGCGAGAACTTCTCGGCGTTCGCATTGTCATTCAACATAATATGGCGATGCGCGAACGTTCCGCGCTCGGAATCTTGACCGCTAAGACGGATCGGCGTTCCGTCAGCAAGAATCGTAGCGAAAGCCAGCGTCTCCGCATGTGCCCATTCTACTTTCTCGCCGTCGTTCAATGCCGATGCCCGGCGTTGCAAAATACGTTGCAGCTTCGTATATTCAGTAAAGCCTTCTGGACGGTTCAATAGCTCCAGATTGATCTCACGCAGCTCTTCTAGAGGAACAGCTGTGCGAACATCCTCGGCCACGACATTGCCCGTTTGTTCAGGCGGGGCAATCTTCGCTTTGCCTTCGTTCGCTTTCATCGCATCATAAGCAGCTTGAAGCGAAGCGGTCGTGCGTTGACGCAATTGCTCCACTTGCTCTTCCGTAATCGCTTGTGCGCCTTTCAACTGCTCGCTGTACAGCGTAGCAACTGTCGGATGATTGCGGACCTTCGTGTACATCAGCGGTTGCGTTACTTCCGGATCGTCCATTTCGTTATGTCCGTAGCGGCGGTAGCCGATCAGGTCGATAACAAAACCTTTGTTGAAACGCAGACGATATTCGCAAGCAAGGCGAACGGCTGCAAGACAAGCTTCCGGCTCATCCGCGTTCACGTGAACGATCGGAATGTCGAAGCCTTTGGCCAGGTCGCTCGCATAATGCGTCGAGCGGGAATCGATGCTGTTCGTCGTGAAGCCCAAGCGGTTGTTCGCAATAATGTGAATCGTTCCGCCGTTGCGGTAGCCTTGCAATTTATTGAAGTTAAGCGTCTCGGCCACAATGCCTTCGCCGATGAATGCCGCATCGCCATGGATGGCGATCGTTACTGCGCTATGCAGATCCTGCTGCGGGAAGCCGGGCTTGCTGCGATCTTCTTGCGCCGCGCGCGTGAAGCCTTCAACGACCGGATTAACGAATTCAAGATGGCTCGGGTTGTTCGCGAGAACAACATTCGCGCGTACCGTCTCGCCTTCTTTAATTGCGCGATCCGCGCCAAGGTGATATTTAACGTCGCCTGTCCAGCCGTAGTTAATGCCCATCGAGCCCTCGGAAGGAATGACTTCCTTGTTAGGCGCATGATGGAACTCAGAGAAAATTTTCTCATACGGCTTGCCTAGCACGTGAGTAAGTACATTAAGACGGCCGCGATGCGCCATACCCATTAGAATATTAGTAGCTCCATCATGAGCGACTGCGCGGACAATCTCATCCAGCACTGGCACGAGCATATCGACGCCTTCGATCGAGAAGCGCTTCTGACCTACGAATGTACGGTGCAGGAAGCTTTCGAATTGCTCAACTTGAAGCAAACGCTCGAGTAGCGATTCGCGTTCCCTTGCCGATAGCGGCGCAGGGAATGAACCCGATTCCGCTTTCTCGTGCAGCCAGAAACGTTCGCTTTCGTCATGGATATGCGTAAACTCGTAAGCAGCCGAACGCGAGTAAATTTCTTTTAGACGAAGGATAGCATCCCAGCCGTTCGAAATTTCCGCTGGCGCGTTATCCCAGATCAACGATCCCGGGATAGCCGACAAGTCCGCTTGCGTAAGACCGAACGTCGCGGGATCAAGCAGCTTCGTATCAGCCTCCGGACTTAAGCCCAACGGATCGATATCCGCAGCTAAATGGCCGTATCTGCGTATGTTCAGCATAAGCTGATGCGCAGCAACGACCTTCTTCAACATATTCGAGTCGATCGGACCGACTCCAGCGCCTGCCGGCAGTGCCCCGTTGCTCACTACTGCACTTGCAGCTTGCGTTCCGCCCGCAATTGGCGTGGAAGGAGGTGCCCCCCATTGGACAAACAGTTCGCGAACCGAAGCGTCAACCGAATTCGGATCGGTCAAATATTGCTCGTATTGCTCTTGCACATAACCAAGATTGGGACCATAGTAGCTTTTCCAAGGCGAATGATTGCGCTCATCATGGATGCTCATTGCAGAAAATTCCACCCTCTCTATTCATAACCATCCTATTATTTTCTAAGGCGAACGCCAACATACATGGGCGCCGTCTTCCTTGATACAAATTGCTTCATAAATGATTGATGCTTGCCCTCTGATACATAACCTCTTCATATTTTAGTACATTACTTGCCCGTCAACCATAATCAACTTGGCATCGGTTTCATCCATTTCAAGCATCAATTATGGGCATCAACTTGCCGATAATCGATTAATCCAATTTATTCTTAATACGCAGGCTAACATATACATGTTTTTTTCTTTACGCCCGCCTTACCCATGGTTACCGTCTTCTGTATGTAATTCGCCGCCAACGGCACTTTGCAGGCCGTATTACCCACATCCACATGCACCTTGCCGATATGTTCAGCTGCTGTCATGGCCTCTTCCATCAATTCCGTGACGTACACGCCCGCTGTAATTACGAAGCTGTTCATCGTGTAGCGCACGCGATTCTGCTCTTGATGAATGGTCTGCTCAACGCGCCGAAGCAAACCGCGAATTTCTTCTTTATCAAGCTTCTCATCCTGCGTCACCGATACATAATTGGCATAGGTGCTCCATCCGCACGAAGCAATCATTTCCTTCGGCGATTCCATCCATGCAAGCGCCAGCTCGCGGGCATAGCGACTCTCGGCCGCCACACCCGCTACTGTCGACTCCGCAAGCAAATACCAGTACGCCTGATCCACCCAATGCTGCAAATGCTCTTTCGTAATCAGCTTTGGATTAACGCCAAGACCTGCCAGATACATCGCATCAGAGTTCCCCGAATCATATAGCTTTAGAGCTAGCTCCTGATTCTTCTTCACGTGCTTCACGAGCTTCTTCATATCGCCAATCTTAACGCCAAAGAAAGGCTCCATTGCTCCATGAGAGATACATGTACGCTTCGTTTGCTCCGATCCCAATCGCTCCAGCTCACTCATAACCTCTTCATAAGTCACGACAACTGTCCCCCAGATCGTTAAGTTAGTAGTTAGTATGCCCACTTATGGGAGGGTGAATAGCCTAACCATGACACCGATGCCTACAATAACGCTATTCTCGCTGATCGATCAACTCGACCAATGTTCTCACCATTACGCCTGTTGCTCCCTTAGGCTCCCAGCCTCTTGGCGCTTCCAGCCACGCCGTTCCGGCGATATCCAGATGGACCCATGGCAGTTCCTCGGCAAAATGGCCAATAAACAAGCCGCCCGTGATCGTTCCGGCATAACGTCCGCCGCTGTTCTTCAGATCGGCAGCATCACTCCGCAACTGCTTTTTGTACTCTGGATAGGAAGGCAACTGCCACACGCGTTCGCCTGCCCGTTCAGCAGCCGCAAGCAATTGCAGCAGCAACGACGTATCGTTCGTAACAGCTCCCGTCGCTTCCGTACCAAGCGCCACTCCTACTGCTCCGGTCAGTGTTGCCACATCGACTAGTCGTGTAGCGCCGCGGCGAATGGCGGTCGTTAAACCATCGGCCAGCACAAGCCTTCCTTCCGCGTCGGTATTCACGACTTCGACCGTGTAACCGCTCATCGTACGAATGACATCGCCTGGCTTGAGCGCTCGATCTGAAGGCATATTCTCCGCTGTTGGAATGACGGCGATCACGTTAACCGCAGGTTTCGTCTCCGCAATAACCTTCATGGCGCCGAGCACTGCCGCTGCACCGCCCATATCCGATATCATTTCCTCCATGCCGGGTGCTCTCTTTAGTGAGATACCGCCAGTATCGAATGTAATCCCTTTGCCAATCAGTCCCCATGTTTCCTTCGAATTCGAATCGCCCTTATATTCAAGTACAATCATGCGGGGCGGATTAATACTTCCTTGACCAACGCCAAGCAGGCCGCCCATCCCTTGCTCAGAGGCGCTCCATTCGTCAATAACCTCTATGTCCAAATCATGCTCACGAGCCAGTTCTTCCGCGTGGAAAGCCAGTCTCTCCGGTGTGAGGTCATTGCCCGGCAAATTCGTCAAGTCGCGCGCATAGCTTACGCCGCCTGCGACAAGCTTGGCGCGCTTAATACCGGCTTCCCATCCCAAGACGTCCCCAGGAGTTGCAGCATCTAGAGTAACGGTAACATCCTTAAGCTGAAATCTGTTGCCTTGCTCTTTCTTCAACGGCATACGATCATGCAGCGCAAGCAGCAATCCTTCCGTCATTGCTTGAGCAGCAGCGCTTGCGCTCAAACCTTCCGCTCCGTTGCTGCTGAGCGTTGGAGGAATAATTTGCAAGGATTGCGCTCTTAGCCGTTTCAACGCTTTGGCTGCCGCCGCTGCTGACTTCCGCAAGCCATCTGCTCCGCCTGCTTCCGAGTAACCAATAAATAACACATGCGATGCAGGGTATAGCCCTAATGTAGGAACAACTTCCACTTGCTCGGACTCCGCCTTGAAGATGCCTTTGGCGCTTAATCCGCGAATCGCCTCGTCAAGCTGAGGCTGAATAATTACCTTCGAACCAGCCTCCTGCTTCAGCTCAGCAGCGTCGATCCATCTAATAACGGCATCAGGCGCGGCTTGATTGGCAGCGCGTCCACCGACTGTAAATTGTACGTTCATGTTTATTGCTCCTCACTTTCCTGCGATCAAATGAAATGAAAAAAGAATCGAGTTATTACCCCCGATTCTAATGGTTTACTCTGCTAATGGCAAATAAATGATAAATTCGGTACCGCTGCCGGGCTGGCTGTCTACCCGAATCGCTCCGCCATGATTGCGTATGATTCGATAACTTACCGACAAGCCGAGTCCCGTGCCAAGCTGCTTCGTTGTGAAGAACGGATCGAACAGCCGGCTCATCGTAGCTTTGTCTATTCCTTTGCCGTTATCTCGAATGACGATCTCGGCGTACTGGCCGTCACTTCGTCCGATGACATCAATTCGGCCTCTGCGCTCCAGCTGTACATCTTCAATAGCATCGAGAGCATTTTTGATAATGTTCAGCACGACCTGCTTCACTTGCTTCACGTCGATCGAGACGAACAAATCTTCGGCCTGACACACAGCTACAATTTCGCAATTGCGGAGCAATGACTCACTTTCGGTTAGCAAGACCACTTCCTTGATTAAGGAGTGGATGGATACATATTGCTTCATCGGGGCTGACGGCTTAGAGGAATTAAGAAATTCATAAATAATATCGTTCGCCCTGTCAATCTCCGTCAAAATAATGCGGGCATATTCCTCTTTGCCTACTTGCAGCAAATAAGGGCGCAGCAGTTGGATAAAGCCTCTTATGCTCGTAAGCGGATTGCGTATTTCATGCGCGATGGCTGCCGCAATCTTCCCAAGCATCGCAAGCTTGTCATTCTGCATCGCGCTCTGTTCGATCTGTTTATACTCGGAAACGTCCTTCACGCTGAACAGAAAATCCCCGTCCAGTTGATCGCCGTATGTAACGGTCACCAGCAGATGCTTGCCGTCCTTATATTCGAATTCATAATATTTGCTGCGAAGAAGGAACATTTCCCGATAGAGCCGAAGGATTGTCCGTTTCGTGCTTATGCCCAGTTGGCGATGTCTTAATATTTCTTTCATATTGCAGCCGATAAGCGTCTGCCGCGGAATCTCGAGCAGCTTGGCCATCTGTACATTAATAAACGACAAAATTCCATCGCTGTCGAAGATGGCAATCCCGCTGTCCATATGCTGCAGTACGTTCTCATATTTATTTTTGACCATTTCAAAGGATCGATTCGATCGGAACAGCATCTCTCTCATTTCCGTAAACCGTTGTTCGACGGATTGATCCGCAGTCACCTCGAAGCGTACGGCAACCATAAGCTCGATAAGGAACAGAAACGAACGATTGTAAAGCTGCAACGCTTCCTCAGATTCTACATTAGCGACAAGCTTCTGCAAGCTTTCTTCATGCATAGCGATGAGTTCCTCGGGTATAAATCCATCCAGCTCTCTGCCGAGTTCGCCTGCCCGAAACAATGACTCTTCACTGCGACTCCGTAAGTACTCGGCAAGCGCCGGGAAATAGCGCTTTCGAATAGCCTGCATTATGTACTCCTCCCCGGCTACGACTACAGACCATGGTTATGACATACACTAATCATAGGATTACTTTACAATCGCTGTCAATCAGAAATACTGTCGAAAATTGTTATTTAAATGAGTCTAGAGACACGCTTCTTCTAAAAATGCAGCCAAAATAGTGATAACCGTCGCCTAATGTCGCCGGTCCCCGTTGTTATCTCTACCGCTTTGCGATCCGCCGCCACGACTATTGTCACGTTCGTCGTTTCTGTCTTGTCCGCCTCGGTTGCGATCATTATTATCCCGATCATTGGAACGATCATCATTGCGGTCATCGTCCCAATCGTTGTCCCAATCCACATTGTCGTTATTACCGCGACCGCTGGACTGTCCCCTGTCATAATCATCATCATCATTATTATCGTCTCTGCTGCCGCGATTATCGCCCTTGTTATCGTCTTTGTCTCCCCAACCCTTATCGCCGCGATGTTTACCATCGTTTTTGCCGGAAGAAAATTTATCGGTTGAAGTCGGCTTCTTGCCGTTATTAGGTGTAGCCGTTGGTTTCCTGCCCCCATTGCCTTGACTACCCTGATTCTTATCATCCTTATTCGTTACAGCTGGCTTGCTTGTGCCATTCGGCTTAGCGGTCTTTGCAGGCTTAGGGGTTGAGGCAGGCTTCTGACTGTTTTTCTCGTCGTCATTCTTCTTGCTTTTCTCCGCCTTCTCGCGATCAACAAGTTCCTTCAGCTTGCTTTTACTCGTATCCGGGGCGTTTTCGACGATTGTTTTCACGCCGCCAATCGATGCAGTCACGCTATCAATCGATTGTTCCTTCAACTGCTCCAGTTCGATTTGGTAACCTTCGTCCTTCGCCATCAAGTAGACGGCCATTTTGCCGGAAGATACGCCGTTGGCTGCTGCCTCATCGCGAAGCTCCGACGGTATGGCAAGCGTCGTAATGTTAGCCGTAATCGATTCAGCCGCAAGCTCGGTCAATCGCTCTATTAACGTATCGCTAATTTTGCCTGACAGCAGTTGATCATAATCGTTGCCGCCATCTTGCCCGCCCTTCATCACCATGCTTGTGATGACAATGTCCTTATCTGCCACATCTAGATAGTGCGATTCTTTTGCTTTCTCGAACAAGCTTGCCGCAACAAGTTCAACTGCAACACCTTTATACGTAAGACCGCTTATGATTTTCTTTCCGTCCTCATTCAGCGCGTGCAACGACCGAACGCGATCATGGCTGTCGACGCCGATCTCAATGCTTGGGTTAATGTCCATACTGACGTAAGCGACAATTGGATTAGCGTCCTTCACCATCATGAAGAACAGCGGCAAAAATAAAATGAGTGCAATGGCTGCTGCACCCGAATAGCCATACACGGATCTCAGTCTGGGTCTGCGTCTGGCTTCCGAATATTCTTGTTCGAAAATAATTTCCTCGCCTATTTGCGGCGTTCCTTGAATAGGGGCTCGCAAAAATCCGCCATCCGCCGTCATAACAACAGCATATTTATCAGTCATGCTCATGACGATTCCGCGCTTCATTGGCTAGCCTCCTGATTCATAGAATGGGGTTCAATCGGTATGTTTAAGTAATCATGCATGAAAGGATATGTACCCGAGATCACAAGCGCGATTGCGATAATATACTTCCGATTGCGCTCAACCGTTTTACGCGATACACCGCATAGCTCGGTGAGTTCTTTAACCGGCAGTCTGCCCGCCTGCTTGAACGTCTGCAGCAATTCAGGGTCGAACGCCAGTGTCTGCGCAATGCCGATCAGCAGCTTGCGCGAATCGGAATGCTTAGGCGATTGCTCAACCAGCTCCATGAACGTTATGCCGTAGCTCTCAAGCTCGGTATTCAGATCACCGATCTCCAATCGCCGCTCGTTCTCCGTCTGTCTTAAGTCATATTGATGAAGCGCCTGCTTCGTCTCCACCGAGTTGTATACCGGTTGATCCTCTTCCTCCGTGTCGAACATGCTGTACGGAACAACCTGCGAATGGCGCTGTTCTTTTCGGACATAGTCAATAAGCCGACGCCTAATGACGGTTTCAGCGAATCCGATGAATGATTTTCCCGCATTGCTGTCGAACTGGTTAATGGATTCATTAAAGGCCAGCAGCGCTATGCTATATTCATCATCGCGGTTCGGATCGATGTACCGTTTGCTAAATCGACTTGTTACTTTCAAAATATAAGGTTTGTAGTCTGAAATGAACTGCTCTCGGAGCATTTCATCGCCCAGACGGATTCTGGCAACCCATTGTTCGGGAGCGAGCTTCTGCTCGGTCTCCTGCGTTTTTGCGGAAGCGGACTTTCGCAAAAACCGTTTGAACAATACAAGTAACAACCGCTCCACCTCACTACTAGTATGATTCGAATGTGTTCCTTCTTTTTCGGGGGGTGACGATTTTAATTTTTTTAATCTTTTAAAAAAAATAAGCCTCCCGCAGGAGGCAGTCGCTTTATACTCGTCGCAGCTACACCGAGGTGCGCCTCTGACGCAATTTGTTGCGGCGGCTATTAAGCATCATAAGCCGCTTCTTAAGCTGTAGCTCCCACTCTGTATCCTCAATCTGCTTAGCGAAGCTGAGCAGATCAAGCGCCATATCGATCTGACTATGCACAACATCCATTGGATCCTCGTTCTCGTTATTAACGCAGTTCTCGAACAGCAGCTTGCCGTCTTGCTCCACATATTCTTGAAAGTCCACCTCGGCGGCATCGTCGCCATGAGCATACTCAGCCAAAATGTCATACTCGTCTTGTGCCAAATAGTGAATATCGACGCGATGGCATACTGGACAAAACGTAATTGGCACATTGTGAATTTGTGTTCGATAATGCTTCAGCGTACCCTTCGTTCCAATCATACTCGCTCCACAGCAAAAACTCATAGCGATACCCCTCCTTAGACGTTGCATCATTACAATTCACGCTGGCTGCTCATTATACCCTACATTATTCGCTAATAATCTCTGAAATTCCTGCTTGAAATAAATGACATCTCGTTTATGGTACTTAAACATCCCGCTCTAACAATAACAAAACCCGTACCAGAAGGTACGGGTTCCATATGAACGAAATCGATTATTATTTCGCTACCAGGTGAGATTGGCCTGGTTTCCAGTTGATTGGGCAAAGTCCGCCGGATTGCAAAGCTTGCAATACGCGAAGCGTTTCTTCAACGCTGCGGCCTACGTCGTTGTGGTTAACAACTTGGTATTTTACTTCGCCTTCCGGATCGATGATGAACAAACCGCGAAGCGCGATTCCTTCTTCTTCGATCAATACGCCGTAGTCGCGTGCAACGTTCTTCGTAATGTCAGCAGCGAGCGGGAAGCTCAGTTGACCTAGACCGTTATCGTTAACTGGCGTGTTGATCCACGCGCGGTGGCTGTGCTTGCTATCTACGCTGACACCAAGAATTTCAGTGTTCAAGTTATTGAATTGTTCTGCAGCCAAGCTCAAAGCGGTAATTTCAGTCGGGCATACGAAAGTGAAATCGAGCGGGTAGAAGAACAATACCAACCATTTACCTTTGTAATCCGAAAGCGACGCCGTACCAAAATCTTGTCCGTTACCAGTTGCCGTTTCCATTGTGAAATCTGGAGCCGGGCGACCTACCAAACGTTCTGCCATAATCGAAAAACCTCCTTGGACCTATCCATAGATTATTATTTGTGCCGATTTATTTGCGCAACTTACTTGTTACATACTATCACTAGAATGTAATGAAGTCAATATTATAATTAATTCTTTTTGATAATTATTTTAAACTGAAAATTATTTTTTCATCGCAGCTACGATCAGATCGCCCATAGCTGTTGTGCCGATTGCTGTGCTCTTATCAACTGCGATATCACCAGTACGGTGGCCAGCATCCAATACTTCCTTCACCGCGTTCTCGATCGATGCCGCAGCCTCGTGATAGCCGAACGTGAGTCTGAACATAAGCGCAACAGACAGAATCGTAGCGATTGGATTGGAGATGCCTTGTCCCGCAATGTCAGGCGCAGAGCCGTGTACCGGCTCGTACAATCCGAAGCTGCCTTCGCCAAGGGAAGCAGACGACAACATGCCGATCGAACCCGTCAGCATTGCCGCTTCGTCGCTAAGAATATCGCCGAACATATTTTCCGTTACGATAACGTCGAAGCTCGATGGACGGCGAAGCAATTGCATAGCGCAGTTGTCAACGAGTACATGCTCAAGCTCAACTTCTGGATATTCAGGAGCGATCCGGTTAACGACTTCGCGCCACAGGCGGGATGTCTCAAGAACGTTCGCTTTGTCAACGGAAGCAAGACGTTTGCTGCGAGTCATAGCGATGTCGAACGCCTGGCGTACGATGCGCTCAACTTCTTGTACATTATATACGCAAGTATCGACAGCTTCTTCGCCGTTCGCGCCTTCGCGGCGGAACTTCTCGCCGAAGTAGATGCCGCCTGTCAGTTCACGCACAACGATCAGGTCCGTGCCTTCAAGAACTTCCGGCTTCAGCGTGGAAGCTTCTTTCAAGCAGTCGAATACGGTTGCTGGACGAATGTTGGAGAATAGGCCAAGCGCTTTGCGAATGCCGAGCAGACCTGTCTCAGGACGAAGCTCCTTCGAGTTGTTGTCCCATTTCGGACCGCCAACAGCGCCGAGCAATACAGCGTCCGCGCCTTTGCACAGGTCAAGCGTTTCCTGCGGAAGCGGCGTACCTTTCTCGTCGATTGCGATACCGCCGAACAAGCCGTTCTCCGTCTCGAATTGGTAACCGAACAGTTCTTCTGATTTCTTAAGTACTTTAAGCGCCTCGCCTACAACTTCAGGTCCAATACCGTCGCCGGCAATGACCGCGATCTTTTTCACTTCTGCCATGATTGATTGTACACTCCTCTATTATCTCATTCTCAGTCTATTATCATTTGTACCATAAAACTGCCTTGATTACAAAGATATAAAATCTATTTAGTTTATAGTTTGCGGCTATAAGCCCAATTATCAAGGTGAAACGGCTTACGCCGTCCTTTGGCTGCGTGGCACGTTTCATTCCGGAGAAATATAAGCCAGGTTATAAGCAGAAAACTTATAAATTCTAATATATCGAGAAAGAGGACAGCCGCCAAAGGTAATCCTTTGACTGCTGTCCTCTTGTTCAGCGGTCATCCCGCCTGCTTGCTCAGTTGTCTTAGATCAGGCTCATCTTATCGCGGCGACTCGGCGACTTGCGCTTGTCGATCAAGCGGTTCACCGCATCGATGTAAGCGCGAGCGCTTGCTTCTAGAATGTCGGTGCTTAGGCCGCGGCCTTGAGCGGTCACTTCATCCTGCTTGAGCACGACATGAACCTCGCCAAGCGCGTCCTTGCCTTGCGATACAGACTTAATGGAGTAGTCCTCCAGCTCGACTGTCTCGCCAGTTACTTTATCAATCGCGTTATAGATCGCATCCACGGAGCCGTTGCCGACTGCCGCTTCTTCGACCGCTTCGCCTTCCGCCTTGCGGATGCGAACCGAAGCGCTAGGCGTCGATTGGTTCGTGTAGTTCACTTGGATCGTCTCAAGCGTGAACACTTCCGGCGTATCGACGAGCTTCTCTTCGAGCATCGCGCGAATGTCTTCATCCGTAACGTTCTTCTTGCGGTCAGCCAAGTCCTTGAACTTAGCGAACGCCGCGTTAACCGATTCGTCCTCGAGTTCGTATCCGAGGTCGATCAGCTTCTCGCGGAACGCATGACGTCCGGAGTGCTTGCCGAGGACAAGCTTCGATTCCTTCAAGCCGATCGTATCCGGCGAAATAATCTCGTACGTTGTTTTCTCCTTCAGCATGCCGTCCTGGTGAATGCCGGATTCGTGCGCGAACGCATTCGCACCGACAATCGCCTTATTGCCCGGAATGACCATGCCTGTAAGCTTACTGACTAATCGGCTCGTCTTCGCGATTTCCTTCAAGTTCAGCGTCGTCTGAGCGCCGAAGTAATCCGGACGCGTCGCTAGCGCCATCGCCACTTCTTCAAGCGCCGTATTGCCCGCGCGCTCGCCGATGCCGTTGATAGTGCCTTCGATTTGATCCGCGCCGTTCATGATCGCCGATAGCGCGTTAGCAGTCGCCATGCCAAGATCGTCATGGCAGTGCGCGCTAAGCTGAATCGTCTCGATATTCGGCACGTTCTCCTTAAGCGTCTTGAAGATGTTGCCATACTCAAGCGGATTTAAGTAGCCGACCGTATCGGGAATGTTCACGACCGTAGCTCCAGCCTTGATTGCCATTTCCGTCACTTGGCAGAGGAAATCAAGCTCTGTGCGTCCTGCATCCTCAGGCGAGAATTCTACCTTGCTGAAATATTGCTTCGCGTACCGAATGGCGCGCTCAGCTGTCTCCAGCACCTGCTCCTTCTCCATTCTAAGCTTATGCTTGCGATGGATCGGGCTTGTAGCAAGGAAGACGTGAATGCTTGGATCTTGTGCGCCGATAAGCGCTTCACGCACCGCATCGATATCCTGCTCACGCGAGCGGGATAATCCGATTACGCTTGCGTTCTTCACGGCGCGCGCAACGGCGTTGACGGCTGCCAGGTCGCCTGGCGACGCAGCCGGGAAGCCTGCTTCGATTCGATCGACGCCCAGCTTCTCGAGCTGCAGCGCTATCTCGACCTTCTCCTTCGTATTCAGGTTGACGCCGGGGGATTGTTCCCCGTCACGAAGCGTTGTATCGAAAATATAAATTTTCCGCATATGGCTCTAGTACCTCCGTGAACAGAATTATCCCGGTACACGCGGGGGCGCACGCGAATCGTCAGACGATTGCCGCATGCGCTCAGGCGTACCGGGATCATATCATTTTGCGTATAGACGCAGTTTATTACTTCTTGATCCAGTGCATAAGTTCACGAAGCTGTTTGCCTGTTTGCTCGATAGGGTGAGCAGCTTCGTTACGGCGTGTAGCTGTAAGCATTGCACGGTTCGATTGGTTCTCCAAGATGAAGTCGCGTGCGAAACGTCCGGATTGGATGTCTTCAAGAACGCGTTTCATTTCTTTTTTCGTTTCTTCTGTAACGATACGAGGACCAGTTACATAGTCGCCGTACTCAGCTGTGTTGGAGATGGAATCGCGCATTGTTGCAAGTCCGCCTTCATACATCAAGTCAACGATTAGCTTAAGCTCGTGCAAGCACTCGAAGTAAGCCATCTCTGGAGCGTATCCAGCTTCAACAAGCGTCTCGAAGCCAGCTTTAACAAGCGCGGAAGCGCCGCCGCAAAGTACGGCTTGCTCGCCGAACAAATCTGTTTCTGTCTCTTCTTTGAAAGAAGTTTCGATAACCCCTGCGCGAGTACAGCCGATACCTTTAGCATATGCAAGGCCGATAGCTTTAGCATTGCCGGTAGCGTCTTGTTGGATCGCGATCAGACCAGGAACGCCGAAGCCTTCTTGGTACGTACGGCGAACCATGTGGCCCGGCGACTTAGGAGCAACCAGGAATACGTCTGTATCTTGGCTAGGCACGATTTGGCCGTAGTGGATGTTGAAGCCGTGGGAGAACATAAGAGCCGCGCCTTTTTTGAGGTTTGGTTCGATTTCTTCCGCGTATACTTTCGCTTGTGTTTCGTCAGGAAGCAAGATTTGAACAACGTCAGCGATTTTAGTTGCTTCTGCAACTGTCAATACTTCGAAGCCGTCTTTCTTAGCTACGTCTGCGGATTTACCTGGACGAAGACCGATAACTACTTTCAGACCGCTGTCGCGAAGGTTTTGCGCTTGCGCGTGGCCTTGGCTGCCGTAACCGATTACTGCAATTGTTTTACCTTGAAGAACGCCTTGATCAGCGTCTTTTTCATAATACATTGTAACTGCCATGATAATAATTGCCTCCTTTAATTTAACCCTTTTGAACGGGTGTTTAAGCAGAGAATGGCGAATAGAAGCGGTTCTCCCCTTAAACTCCCGTTCAAATAGGGATGTTGAACAAGTTAGACGTTGAACAAATGCGGTTACTTTGAATTGCCGCGGTTAAGTGCCGTTACCCCAGTGCGGGACAACTCGCGAATGCCATATGGCTTAAGAAGCTCGACCATCGCGTCGATCTTCTCAGTGTCGCCGACAACTTGCACGATCAACGAGTGCGTGCCGATGTCGACAACGGCTGCGCGGAACGTATCGACAACGCCGAGAATTTCCGGTCTTACCGACGGCTCAGCGGCTACCTTGATGAGCGCAAGCTCTCGGGCAACCATTGGGTTCGAGCTAAGATCGATAACTTTGATGACATCGATCAGCTTGTACAGCTGTTTGATGATTTGCTCGAGCGTATGATCATCGCCTGTAGTGACGATGACCATGCGCGACAAGCCTACTTCCTCGCTCGTGCCAACCGTAATGCTCTCAATATTGAAGCCGCGGCGTCCGAACAAGCCGGATACGCGCTGCAGAACGCCGGGCTGATCGTTAACGATTACTGCAATCGTATGCTTCTTCATTCCGAATCCCCCATGATCATTTGGTCGATAGAGCTGCCTTGCGCGACCATCGGATACACATTCTCATCTCTGCGAACGACGAATTCCACGACAGCCGGACCAGGATGATTAAGCGCCTCTTCCCAAACCGCTCTAGCATCCTCTTTGTTCGAAGCACGGAAACCTTTTACGCCATACGCTTCGGCAAGCTTAACGAAATCAGGGCTGCCTGCGAGATCGATATGGCTGAAGCGGTTCTCGTGAATAAGCTCTTGCCATTGACGTACCATTCCGAGTACTTGGTTGTTAATAATAACTACCTTAACAGGAATGTTGTTGATTGCGCAAATCGCGAGTTCCTGAGCGCACATCTGCATGCCGCCGTCTCCGTTAATCGATACGACTGTACGATCCGGGTTCGCCATTTGAGCGCCGATCGCCGATGGGAAACCGAAGCCCATCGTGCCAAGGCCACCCGACGTTACCCAAGAACGCGGCTTGTTGAATTTATAATATTGAGCCGCCCACATCTGATGCTGACCTACGTCCGTCGTTACGATTGCATCGCCGTTCGTTGTTTCGTGGATTAACTCCACGACCCATTGCGGCTTAAGCTCGTCTTCGGAATCAATGTAGCGGAACGGATGTGCAGCCTTCGACTTCTGAATGTCCGCGCGCCATACGTCTGCTTTGTCCGCACGCTTCACAATCTTGTTCGCAAGGCCTAGAACGGTTTTCACGTCGCCGACGATTGGAATATCTGTCGGTACGTTCTTGCCGATCTCAGCCGGATCGATATCGATATGAACGATCTTTGCTTTCGGAGCGAAGCCGGAAAGCTTGCCCGTTACGCGGTCATCGAACCGTGCGCCGATATTAATGAGCAAGTCTGCGTTCTGAATCGACATATTAGCGGTATACGTGCCGTGCATGCCCGGCATGCCAAGCCATAGATCGTTGCCGCTTGGATATCCGCCAAGACCTAGAAGCGTCGTAGTGATCGGAATATCCGTCTTCGTCACGAACTCGAGAAGCTCCTCGTGAGCGCCGGAGTAAACAACGCCGCCGCCGGCAAGGATGAGCGGACGAGTCGATTCTTCAATCGCCTTCACCAGCTTATCAAGCTGCAGCTTGTTCGGGTTTACCGTCGGATTGTAGCCGCGGATGCTTACTTCCGTTACCGGCTTGAACAGCGTCTTCGCTGCGGATACGTCCTTCGGAATATCGATAAGCACAGGGCCTTTGCGGCCGGTGTTCGCAATATGGAACGCCTCGTGAATCGTACGCGGCAAGTCCTCTACATTGCGTACCAGATAGCTATGCTTCGTAATCGGCATCGTAATGCCCGTAATATCAGCCTCTTGGAACGCGTCCGATCCGATTAGGGAAGAGATAACATTACCCGTAATTACAACGAGCGGCACGGAGTCCATGTAAGCCGTCGCGATACCTGTTACTAGGTTAGTAGCGCCTGGTCCCGACGTTGCGATACATACGCCGACCTTGCCGCTTGCGCGTGCATAGCCGTCAGCTGCATGAATCGCGCCTTGCTCATGGCGAGTCAATAAGTGGTTGAAGTCTGGGTTGCCATGCATGGCGTCATAGATATACAATACAGCGCCGCCTGGATAACCGAACACGCAATCTACACCTTCAAGCAACAGACTGCGGAGCAATATTTCCGATCCCGATATGACCTCGGGCTTCGAGAGTTTTTCCATCAATTCTTCTTTAGACTTCTGTAAAGCGTCTTGCGTTACCATCAGTCATCCTCCTCTCAAGCGTAAACGGCTGGCGCCGTCCTCTGGCGGCAAAAGCTTACGTTTCGCGGTGAAATATAGATGTCCGCATAGGCATGAAGCTTATGCTTAGCTATACTTCAAATAAACAAAAAAACCTTCCGTTCCTCACGCTTCATAATCGAAGCAACGAGGGACGAAAGGTTGATCTTCCGTGGTACCACCCAAATTCGTTATACATATTCCAATGTATAACCTCCATAGGTAAGAACGATGTGCACATTGTCGTTCATACCTTTGGCACTTTAACGCTTGCCTTGCGATTTCCCCTAATGCGCATCGATTGATGCTTTTCAGGGAAACAGCTCCGAGGTGAGCTCGTAGAAAAGGGATTTTGGCGACGGTTGCAGCTGATCCGTCTGCTCTCTGTTCAAAAGAGCCCTTAGCACTTCGTCCTCATCATTGCCGATAATATATTTACCACTGAAGCCGTAAGCCAATGTGGTAGATAAGACTTTCTTTATTATATGCCGAGATATTCGGTTCGTCAAGCGTAAACGGCAAGCGCCCATAAACGGTTCTTTACTCATTTGTATTCGGCGCATTTCTCCGACCCGGTACATATAGTATTGTAGCCTCGCGACGGCAAAACCATGCAGCGGCCGTACATATGCAACACAGAGGCCGTGCAGATAGGAATGAATGTCATGATCAGATTGCGTAATTCGAGAACCGACGATGCCGAGCTCATTCGTCTTATTCGCACCGAGCTGCTTCCGCTCTCTCATACTGCACGCCCATTGGACGCACAAATCGTGCGAGAACTGCCCAAACGGTTCCGCAGCGGAATGACATATGTCGCCTCATTATCCAAGAACAGCCCGCCGGTTGGTTTCGTCCATTGCGAGATTATGGGCGAGTTTCTCTATGTAGATATGCTCGTGACCCATCCCGATCATCAGAATCGCAGGTGGGGAAAGCGTTTAATGGCGCAAGGCGAGGCCTACGGCCAAGCGCACCATTGCAAAGCTGCCCGGTTATTCGTGGATTCGGTTAATGAGAAAGCTGGACATTTCTATGTCAAGCTCGGTTATTCCGTCGTCCAATATCACCAGGCCCTTCGCTGCTATGAGCTTATCAAACCGCTAACCTCGCCTTGATCGCCTAATTTCCTTTAGAAGCCGCTATAGTAGCCATCGCCTTGGTAGCCATTGCCGTTGCTGTATCCGTTATATCCGTCGCCGTAGCCGCCTCCGTAACCGCCACCGCCATAGCCTCCACCGTAACCGCCGCCGCCGTAACCGCCGCCGTAGCCGCCTCCGCATTTGTTGTAACAGTTACCGGCTTTAGCGCCGCAGCCGCAACTGCAAAGGGCGCCGACCGCAAGCACGCCTAGCAAAAGCAGCGGGAGGAAAAAAAAGCTAGTCTGCACTTTTTTACCCTTATCCATGCCAAGAGGCTCAAGAATAAGCTTATTGCGATGAATGCGTACAAGCTTCCCTGTAACGACCGAGCCATCCGGACGTACTGCATAGATCGGTTTGCCGATTAGTTTCCGCACTTCCTTCTTGGAAACATTCTGCATGCCAAATCCCTCCTTTCCCGTTGTTCTTCAGTTTATTCAGGGAGGAGGTTCAACGTCTGTTTGTTTGTCCACTGAGTCAACAAATGTGCTAATCATACGCAAAGAGGCTGTCCCCTAAGATCATTCTCATGATCTAAGGAACAGCCTCTTTTATCAAAAATAACGACTAAGCGTTAATTTTTTCTTTAGCGATGCCTGCAAGCGAGTTGAACGAGTTCAAGTCGTTAACAGCCATGTCAGCAAGCATTTTGCGGTTTACTTCTACGCCCGCAAGTTTCAAGCCATGCATGAATTTGTTGTACGAAAGGCCGTTAATGCGTGCAGCAGCGTTAATACGAACGATCCACAGTCTGCGGATGTCACGTTTTTTGTTGCGGCGGTCGCGGTAAGCGTACATTAACGATTTGCCTACTTGCTCCTTCGCTGTTTTAAACAGACGATGTTTCGAACCGAAATAACCTTTTGCGAGCTTTAGAATTCTTTTGCGACGACGAGTGCGGACAAATCCGCCTTTGACTCTTGCCATTTGTGGAAACCTCCTGTAGGTTGAATGAATTTATATAGCAATACGACTATTTCAATTGGGAAAGGCCTTGTTGCAAACGGCGAACGTCGCCTGCAGCCATAAGCGGCTGACCAGCAAGAACGCGTTTTTGACGACCGGATTTGTGGGAAAGCAAGTGGTTACGGTAAGCTTTGTAACGTTTTACTTTACCTGTACCGGTAATTTTGAAGCGGTCCTTCAGACTGCTGTGCGTTTTCATCTTTGGCATGTCAGTTATCCTCCTAAAAAGTTTTCGTTGCTACGGATGATGATCCGAGTGCTAGCTAGTTGTTTTTGGTGCCAAAATCATAATCATGCTCCGGCCTTCAAGCTTAGGAGCACGTTCTACGCTGCATATTTCGGCAACCTCTTTGGAGAGGCGGTCCAATATCCGTTGTCCAATCGCCGCATGCGTGATTTCACGGCCGCGGAATCGAACAGAAGCTTTCACCTTATCGCCTTCGTTCAAGAATTTGACTACGTTACGGAATTTCGTTTGGTAGTCGTTCTCCTCGATGTTGGCGCGGAACCATACTTCTTTGATATCAACGATCTTCTGATTCTTACGGGCTTCCTTCTCTTTCTTCTGCTGCTCGTAACGGAATTTGCCGTAGTCCATGATGCGGCATACTGGCGGCTTTGCCGTCGGAGCGACGTTCACAAGATCAAGACTAAGGTCGATAGCCATTTGAAGCGCTTCGCGAATCGGTTTGATGCCGATTTGTTCGCCTTCCGCGCCGACTAAGCGCACTTCTCTTGCCCGAATCTCATCATTGATTTGATGTTCTCTGCTAATAACGTGCCACCTCCAAAATGGTATATTGCTTGGTGAAGACAATAAAAAAATGCGGGTTCGCTCGAACCCGCATCTCATAACCGTTCATAGTAGCCGCCGTTCGTATGTACGAGGGTCGACCATTCGATTTCGATTATCGCGAACCAGTTAGCTTGAGCCAAAAGGTGAGAAGCGGGTGCTTCTGCTTGTGCGTCATTAAGTTGTTCTGAAATACTACCGTGTTAATATATCATAGTGCGCTAACCGATGTCAACTGTCGTTTCTACAGCTGCTTGCTCTGTACTTCTTCAAGCCGAATTACGCGCGTATGCTCCGTATGACTCCACGTCTTGTTGTTTTGCGTGAAGAAGGCGTGCACGGTAATCGGCCACCACGACAACGTGAAGAGCAGGAACGTCGGAATGCGCAGGTAAAGCTTCCAATCCACCTTCGCCATATACATCGACAGCGGGATTTGCACGAATACGTAAGCCATATACGGAATGCTCAGCCAAATCGGCAGCATGTTGTACACGGAAGTCACGTTGTCTCCGCCGGATAAGAAAATATCGCCCCAGACGATCGCCGCGATGAAAAAGCCGGCCAAATAGTTGTAAGCGTTGAAAACATACAGCGCAGCGTCGATCTTCGTCATGCTGCGTTCCTTGATGCCCTGCCATAGAAGCGGCAGCATATATTTGCGTGTCACGTCAAAGTGTCCTTGCATCCAGCGAAGACGCTGACGGGCGGACGCTTGGAACGTAATCGGCTTCTCGTCATATACCTTCGCTTCGAAGTTGAACTTCGGATAAATACCGCGCTGAATGCAGCGCACCGTAAACTCCAAATCCTCCACGAGGCTTGTCGCTCCCCAGCCCATTTCCTTCAGCAGCTTAGCGTCGAAGCACATGCCCGTGCCGCCGAGAAAATTCGCCAGCTTCAGGTTCGTGCGCGGCAATTGCCACAACCGGTTGCAGAACCAGTAGTTGATCGCATTGGCCGAGCTGATCCAAGAATCGTTCGGGTTTTTTGTATCCAGATAACCTTGGATAACACGCGAACCGTTGCACAAGTCGTTGTTCATATATTGCAGGAAGTCTGTCGCCACCAGGTTATCAGCGTCGAAGATCGCAACGCCGTCATAGCTCTTCGGCATCTTCCACAGTTCTTTCAGCATCCATTCCACAGCAAATCCTTTGCCGCGTTGATTCGGATTCGTACGCTCGCAAGCATATACGCCGTCGTAACTCTTAACTACGTTAACCGTGCCGTCTGTACAATTGTCGCAAATAACGAAAATATCGAACAGCTCGCGCGGGTATTTCATTTTCAGCAAGTTCTCGATCAGAGCCCCAACGACTTGCTCCTCATTGTGCGCCGCAACGAGAAGCGCGAAAGACTTCTGCGGCGGGTGGGATAAATCCTCTTTCTTGCGGTGCCAGCCAAAAAACGTTAGAAACAGCTGATACAATCCTAGTAAAGCAAAAACAATTTGAACCACAAGCATGATTGTGTTGAACATGCGGTACTGCCCCCTTGAGACCCCATTTTTTCTTGCTTCGACCTTCGCTTACGAAGACGGCAAGTTTTTATTATATATTTTCTCTTTGTGTATGGGCGCTTCTCTGCAAGCGCTCCGCCAACCCTTTTTGATTTTCCACACAATTAACAGCTTTGTCAAAAGTAGAATAGGACGCGATTACGCTTAATCTCGTCAGAAAAACGCTTGCATCCCTACGGAATGTGCCCAATCCCCCCTTTTGCGATGGCTACGCCTTATTTTCAACCATTTGCTGACTTTTTAGCACTAACGACCTTACTTACGATAAAAGGTTTGAAAATGTTCCCTATTTCGCGTCCCAGACGTGTGACGAATAGGTGAACGGATGCATGGCTAACGATTTTCTTTTGAAGAAATTGTCGAATAATGCGGATAGTCTGTATCAGCATTTCCATACGATTCGAATTGTAAAACGAATTTTGGTACAAAAAAGGTTTTTATGAAAAATGAAAATTCATTAATAAAGGATTATTAATTCGTTAACGTTCATCGTACAAAAACGTGGTAAGATCGGAATACACTTATGAAGGTTATTTGCTGAGGGCAAATACGGCAGGAGGGAACCACTTATGGAGAGAATGCTCGATTGGTTGCGATCGAATGAGCAGAGAATGCTTTTTTGGGCGAACCGGAGGCCTGCTGATGGAAGAGTGCATTCGTGGCTTGGCAGATGGCTGAACACCGTGACGCATATGGGCGGCGCTACGTTCACCCTAGCAACCGCCTTGCTATATGCGCTAATCGCACCGACACCTTGGAGCACGACCGGCTGGCAATGCCTTGCGGCCGTCATCCTTAGCCACTTGCCGGTAGCTATTGTGAAACGAAAATTCAAGCGGCTAAGACCCTATCAAGCGCTGCAGGATGTCAACACTTGCCATAAGCCGCTGCAGGATTCTTCGTTCCCGTCCGGCCATACGACAGCCATCTTCGCTTGGCTCGTTCCCATATTGCTGACGGCCAGCGCAGGATTGACCATTATCGTGCCTTCCGCCATTATAATCGGCATTTCCGTTGGATGGTCGAGGATGTACCTAGGACTGCATTACCCGTCGGACGTTGCAGCCGGAGCACTGATTGGAACGGCTACCGCGTATGCCGTCAATTACTTTTGGATCGCATCCACCGTTCCAAGCGTGTAGCTCTCAATTAATCCGATTACTCGGTTGCCGATTCGTCGTCGCTATCATTATCTGCAGCAGCATCATTCGCTTCTGCAGCTTCCTTTATCGCGGTCGCTTGTTTCGCTTCGCGATGCTTGCGGAGCGCTTCGGAACCGATAACCGCTTCGACGCGATATATATTTTGGCCTTTTTCCATAAACTTCATTTCATATTCGGTAAATACGAGGTCCTCTCGCGGACCGTCCTTATGCAGGTGGAGCGAGATATTGCGCATAATAAGCTCCATATCAGCGAAGCTATTCAAGGAGAACTCGAACAACGACAGCGAATCGGTCTTAAAATGAATTTCACCGCGCTCGTTCAACAGCTCGATATATTTCTCGACAAAGCGGGAATGTGTCAGCCTGCGGCGGGCGTGTTTGCTTTTTGGCCAAGGATCGCTGAAGTTCAGATGAATTCGCTCAAGCTCGCCTGGCGCGAACATATCCTCAATGCCTTCAATATTGGCACGCAGAAGTGCTAAATTCGGCGGGGATTCGACACCTTTCTCTTCCCAAATGACACGCGCCTTCTCGCTGGCACGGCGTATTAGCTCATCGTACATATCGACGCCGATGAAATTAATATGCGGGTAACGAGCGCTCATATTGCTAATGAAACGACCCTTCCCCATGCCAAGCTCTACATAAATCGGATTGTCGTTGCCGAAGAACTCGCGCCACTTTCCTTTGTGCGGGGCAGCATCCAGTACAACGAGCTCCGGCTGGCTCTCCAAGCTCTCACGAATTCCTTTTCTTCCTCTTAAACGCATCGCATATATGCCTCCAATTGCTTTAAAATCAAAAGTCCATTGTGTACTACTTTATAATGAAACTAGTCCTTATTGTGCCCAACAATAGCCTCCTTGTAAAGCAATTTCGTTACGGGAACCGCAAATAAAAAAAGCCGGCGCTTTGTCGGCGCAGCGGCTTTAATCACTTGCTTCATATGAATAAGGTTGATTCACGATTAGCTCAGCAGCTGATACGGAATCGGTGCGTCTCCGCGCTGTCCGATCTCATAAGTACCTTCCAGCACTTCGTTCAGCTTCTTGCGTGCCGAAATCTCTACGCTGTGATTATCGTGGAAACGAACGCCTGTCAGCGCCATTAACTCTTTCACTGTAAGCTCTACCGTTACTTTGTCATTGCCATGCGGAATTTTTGTTGTACTCATCTCACATCACCTCATCGATTTATTATATAGCGTTACCAGTTAATCGACGTTTCATGAATTCAGGTGCAAATGGGCTATGTTAGGTTTATTTGTTGTTTTGTCGCACTTTTAATATAACACTTCATGTAAGGTATTGCAAGCCCATAATCGCCAATTTCAAAAATAATTTCCAATTAAAGCGGTTTCCGAACATTGTCCGCGGCTAAGTGGATAAGTCGTGGCTTTTCGGTTCGTTTTTCGCTAAAATAGAGGATGTACGTCTTGAAAGAAGGGAAAAAAAATGATTGATCTAAAATCGACGCCGCAGCAGCCGATGCTCTGGGGCGACAAAAGATTTCATACATGGAACTACGAGATGCGCGAGCAGTTCGGCGGCAAGGTATTCAAGGTCATGCTCGACGCAGGCTTCACGTGCCCGAATCGGGACGGCTCGATTGCCAAGGGCGGCTGCACGTTCTGCAGCGCGCGCGGATCAGGCGACTTCGCGGGCAGCAGACGCGACGATCTCGTCACCCAATTCAACAATATTCGCGACCGCCAGCATCAGAAGTGGCCGGAGGCGAATTACATCGGCTACTTCCAGGCCTATACGAACACGTATGCACCGGTCGAGGAGCTAAGGGAGTATTATGAAGTCATTCTTCAGCAGCCTGGCGTCGTCGGCTTGTCGATCGCTACACGGCCGGACTGCTTGCCGGATGATGTCGTCGATTATTTGGCGGAGCTGAACGAACGCACCTACCTGTGGGTCGAGATGGGCTTGCAGACGGTGCATGAATCGACATCCGAGCTAATCAATCGCGCGCATGATACCGCCTGCTATCTCGATGCGGTTCGCAGACTCAGAGAACGAGGCATTCGCGTGTGCGCTCACATCATTTACGGCTTGCCGCAGGAGACGCACGAGATGATGCTGGATACTGGCCGTGCGGTTGCCAAAATGGATGTGCAAGGCATTAAGATCCATCTGCTCCACCTCATGCGCAAGACGCCGATGGTCCGTCAATACGAAGCAGGACTGCTGCGCTTCCTCGAACAAGACGAATATGTGAAGCTGATTGTCGACAGCTTGGAATTCCTCCCTCCAGAGATGATCGTCCATCGATTGACGGGCGATGCGCCTCGCGACCTGTTGATCGGGCCGATGTGGAGTCTGAAGAAGTGGGAAGTGCTGAATGCCATCGATGCCGAGCTGCGCAACCGCGATACGTGGCAAGGCAAGCTGTGGCAGCCGGAGAGTTAGTATGGGCTTCTTATCCGTGCTGAGCATGGCGCACAGATGGATCGCAGAGCGTGCCTCTGCCGGCGATATTGTTATTGACGCAACCGCAGGGGGCGGTGTCGATACACTTGCCCTAGCGGAGATTGTCGGCCGGAGCGGCACCGTATACGCTTTCGACATCCAGCAGGAAGCGCTGGATCGAACTAGCGAGCGGCTCTCTCCGCTCGATGACAATGGAAGGAAGTCCGATGTCAGGCTTTTGCTGGAGAACCATGCGCGCATGGCGGAAGTTGTTGCTCCTGAAGCAGTTGGCAAAGTAGCCGCCGTTATGTTCAATCTCGGCTACTTGCCCGGAGGCGGGGATCACGCCGTCATCACGGAGCCTGCTTCGACGATTGTGGCACTAGATGCCGCCTTGTCGCTGCTCCGGCCCGGCGGCATCGTAACCTGCGTGCTCTATCCCGGTCACCCGGGAGGGGCAGAGGAAGCGGCTGCCGTCGAAAGATGGGCAGCTCAGCTTCCGCAAACTTTGGCGCAGACGGTTATATACCGTCAGTTGCAACGCGGAACTGCGCCTTATCTTATTGCTGCGGAGAGGCGCCGCAGCAATTAAATCTCAGTCTTAACGTTTTTACATATAAATCACGTACATGGGAGAGATACAACAATGACAGTAAAACCTTATCCATTGCAATTCCAACCGGAGATGAAAGAACGTATTTGGGGCGGACGAGCACTTGAAGGCTTCGGCCTTACGCTGCCTGATGGATCGATCGGCGAAGGCTGGATGATCGGCGACCACCCGAACGGAACGACTAAAGTGATGAACGGCGAGCTGGCAGGCACTGGCCTCGATGTCATCCGCGAAACCTACGGTCGCGAGTGGTTCGGCTCGCAAGGCTTCTCAGAGAAAAACGGACGTTTCCCGCTCCTGATCAAGCTACTCGATTGCAATGACGACCTGTCCATCCAAGTTCATCCAACCGATGTTTATGAAGGACTGCCGCAAGGCGAGCTTGGAAAGACGGAGATGTGGTACATTCTCGACGCTAAGCCAGGCGCCAAAATCATATACGGCCTCAAAGACGGCATCGACCGTGCCGCTATGGAATCGGCTATCGCCGAAGGCCGCATTATGGATACGCTTCAGGAGGTTTCCGTGGAGGCGGGCGATGCTTTCTACATCCCTGCTGGCACGGTTCACGCTCTATGTTCCGGTGTCGTTGTTGCTGAAATTCAGCAAAACTCGGACACGACTTACCGCCTGTACGACTATGACCGCCCAGGCCTCGACGGTCAACTGCGCGAGCTCCATATCGAGGACTCGCTGAATGTTATCGCATACGAGGGTGCTGGCGCTCAGCGCATGAAGACGGACGGAGCAGCCCCTGGCGAATGGCTGACAATCGCTTCTTCCCCGTATTTCATCGTAGAAAAAGGCATTGTTGCAGCGCCATGGCAGCTTGATACAACGACGAAAAGCTTCGTCATCCTTGTTATCGCCGAAGGCCAAGGCAGCCTGAAGTGGGCGGACGGCGAGCTGTCGGTCAAAGCGGGCGAGTGCTTCCTTCTGCCGGCGACACTCGGCAGCTACGAGCTATCCGGCAGCATGACGGTATTGCGCAGCGTCGTTCCTGCAAGCAAATAAACGCAAACCATTCCTACCTGCCGTATCTTGGCCTTCAAGCCATGGTACGGCATTTTTTTATGCTGTTCCTCTCTTCGTTCATGGTTGCTGCTTGCTTACGAATCGTAGAATCTCTATTTAACCTCAACCCGCCTTTGGTTGCTTCTTACGAACCGTGGAAACGCTAAATAGTTATTTCGTGTAGAAAAGCTGGGCTTTGGCAGGTATTAGCGTTACTAGGGTTCGTAAGCTAACGAAAATACGCACATCCTTCCTAATAACGTTCCTAAGATTCCTTAGCACGCAACCAATAAAAAAACGGCCCAGCGTCACAATTGGACGCCAGACCGCCTACATCAATCTTATGTTACTTCGTAACTGCCTCGCTTGCCTTATCCGCTTCCATCGTCAGCATATATGGGCGCGGCGTCGGCTTCGTGCTTCCGGCATCGAGCGCATACAGCATGACGAGAAGCGTATGCCTCGACTTATCCATCTCGCCGCTGGCAAGAAAGGCTGTAAGATCGTACGGCAGCTTCTCGATGACCGCATGCTTGTGCAGCTCCTTCTCGCTTAAGCCGAGCGCAGCGAATTCCGGCGACACGTCGCCAGGACGCTCAACAAGACGTCGCATCCAACCGCTCCACTCCGACTTGTCCATCGTGAATTCCCACCATGTCTTGCGCGGCTTGTAATTATGATTCAAGAAGAAATCGTATTTCATGAGCCCTAGCACGACTTCGGAATCGAGACGGTTACGAGCGTCAGCGAGCATCGAAGCCTGCAGCTCGGTCGACGCAGAAGACGAAGCATCCTCCAACGAGCCAAGAAACGCCCATAGCCGCGAGAACAGATCCTCCAGCTGATGGCCGATCTTCTGCCAGCCGCGACGCTCCCAATAATCGCCGAACAACTGGAAGAAATCGAACGGCGAGTCGAATACGCGCTCGACCAGATAAAGCAGCGTATGGTCCATCCGATGCGCGTTCCAATATTTCTCCAGCACATCCTCCACCCGCTTAATGCGAACGATATCTCCGAACGGCATCAGATCGTTGCCGAGCATTTCGTAAGGCGCCCGATCCATATAAATATAGCCCCACTTCGCCGCATCCAGCCGCAAGCCTGTACCGCGCAGCATCTTCAGGAATCCAAGCTGCAGCTCTTCCGGACGAAGCTCGAACACATCATTGAACGTCCCGCGGAACGTATCATAATTCTCAAGCGGCAATCCGGCGATCAAGTCCAGATGCTGATCGATCTTCTGCGAATCCTTCACCTTCGTGACGGTGCGCACGAGCTTCGACCAGTTCTGTCTCCGCTGCACCGCTTCATTGGTCGGATCATTCGTCGATTGAACGCCGATCTCGAAGCGGAATACGCCAGGCGGCGCATGCTCGGCCAAATAATCGAGCACCTCCGGCCGCATAATATCGGCGGTAATCTCGAATTGGAAGACGCAGCCCTGATGATTCTCGATCAGGAATTGAAACATCTCCAGCGCATAGTCGCGCTTAATATTGAACGTTCGGTCTACGAACTTAATGAGCTTGGCGCCGGAATCGATCAAATATAAAATATCGGACTTCGTCCGCTCGATATCGAAGTAACGCACGCCAACCTCGATGCTGGATAGGCAGAACTGACAGCTGAACGGACAGCCACGGCTCGTCTCGAAATAAACGACACGGCTGCCGAGGTTCGGAATGTCTTCCTTGAATCGGTGAGGCGAAGGCAGCTCCGCAAGATTCAGCTTCGGACGCGGCGGCATAATGACCACCTCGGATTCCTCCCCGCGCTGCTTGCGGTAAGCGATGCCGAATACCATATGGTATTTGCCGTCTCCTTGAATCTCGGTCAATAACTGGTCGAACGTCTCTTCCCCTTCGCCGATGACGATGAAATCAACCTCGGACACGCGGTCCATCCAGTAATTCATATCGTAGCTGACCTCGGGTCCGCCTAAAATGATTTTGACCTTGGGCATGATTTTGCGCAACATGTTGATGACGGTGATCGTCTCTTCAATATTCCAAATGTAGCAGGAGAAACCGACCACATCCGGTTTGCGCGAGAAAATATCCGATACGATATTCATCGCCGGATCCTTAATCGTATACTCTGCTATATCCATATCGAATCGCTCGCCGCTGTATGCCTTCAAGCATCGCAGCGCAAGCGAGGTGTGAATGAACTTCGCGTTCAACGTCGTTAAGACGACTTTCATAGTAAATACCTCTCTAACTTTAGCGCTTATTATAAGACTGCTTCTTATTGTACAAAAATTCGCATCAAAAAAGAAGAGGCGCCCCTCCGCATGATGCGGACGAAGCGCCAACGTATGAGTTAGATTATTGCTTAACGTCAATGACAAGCTGGTCCTTCACCTGCATATCGATAACCGGGAAGCGCAAGCGCCACTTGCCCTCGCCTGCCGGCGTAACCTCATTGTCCTCGTAGCCGCGAGGCACGAACGTAAGAACACGGTCATAGGACACTACAAATTGGATTTTCTCGTCAGGCAGCATTCGATGAAGCTCGTAGCCTAAGTTAGCAGCCCAAATGCGAAGCTCGTCTGCCGATGCCGGACCGTAATACATGTAGAACAACGGATCGATATCCGATGTTATCACGTACCAGCCTTCCTCGTCTCGCTTCACTTCCCAATTCGTGAACGTCGCGGTCGCCGCCTTCAACTGCACGCTTCCGAACTGCTCTTCCATGAGCTTCTTCACATCTGCAAAAGGAGCCCCGACCAGCGTATCCGGCAAGGTAGGAGGAAGGAACTTAGCTTGTTTAATCATCTGCTCCGTTACCACTCCCTCGAGGAGCGAAGCATGCATAACCGATACGGCAATATTCAAGTGGGCCGTCGTATTCTCCATGCCGCCCGATGTAATGCCGATCAATTCGCCCGTATCGCTAAAGAGCGCTCCTCCTGAGCTGCCATGGTCGATCGGTGCGCTCGTTTGCAAATAACGAACGCCATCCTCATAGATGATGTTGCTGATGACGCCTTCCGACACCGTGTTTTGGAAGCCCAGCGGACTTCCGATTGCCACAACTTTATCGCCCTTCTCCGCGCTCAGGCCATATCCGAGCTCGACTGCTGCTGCCCCGATGGATTCCTCCGTCTTAATGATAGCCAGGTCATCCGTCTTATCATAATGGACGACTCCAACCACGCTCAGAGTTTCTCCATCCACCGTCATTGCAGTTGCCGAGGTCGCATCGACGATCACATGATAGTTGGTCAAAATAAGATTGTCTCCGATTACAATTCCGCTGCCTTGGCCAAGATTCGTAGAAATAAGGACGACGCTTTGGTCGTATTTCTCTACAATTTGCTTCGTCGTAAGCTTCGGAATGTTAGCTTGCTGCTCCAACCATTTTTCATAAGCGAGCCGTTCAGCTTCTTCCGTGGATGTAATTCGGATCGTATTAGCCGCACTGTCCCATTTCACTGTCGCTCCAAGCGATTGCGAGGTGAAGCGGACGGGAACGAATGTCACTCCGCCCTTAACGATCGGCGCAGCGTCCAGCTTGACTGACTTGCCGTTAATAAGCGCTGTTTTCTGCCCAACCGTTAATGTAATCGTTATATTGCCTTTCCGGCCGATAATCGTCTTCGTGTTCGGCTCCCACGTTACGGATGCTTGCAAGGCGCTGAAAATATTGCGCATAGGTACGAAGGTGACTCCGTTCTGAGCGAACGCCGATGCCGACAAATTTAATTTCTTGCCGTCCACATATACGAGCGGCGACTTAGCTGCTGCGGCAGCCGGTGCAGGTGCTACTGCTGCTTCGACTGAAGCAGAGCTGCTAAGACCAGGCAGCGGAGCAAGCAGCAGACCTGCTGCAAGCATCGGGGTTACTATCATTGTTGCAAGCTTATTGTTCACTAGTTTCACTTCGTACATTCTCCTAACCTTCACCTTTTATATAACCGACAATCTATAAAATTATGGTAACACCCCTATCCCTGCTTGTCTATGAAAACAGCTTTCATAGATTGGTATACGCAGTCTTCTTCTTTTCAAGTGAATCATTAGAACTGCAACGGCCAATCATGGTATAGTAGGAGCAATGAAGCTAGGAGGTCGTAAGTATGAATAAGGGGAGAAGTCGCCCTGAGCAACAAAAGCAGTCGCACGGTCCAATAAAGAAAAAAAATGACGGCAGCGGCGGAAGCAATGCCAATAACGGCAATAGAAATAGATCTGCGGGCCATATTAAACCGCACAATGAGCGGACCCCGCATAAGGATAACGCCAAGGAAAAGCAGAAGGCCTACATCGTGGATGAGGCTATAGAGCTGCTGCCTTTCCTCATTAAGCATGTTGCGGGGGCCGGTCGGAATAAAATCAAATCGATGCTGGCGCATGGTCAGATATCGGTCGACGGTAAACCGAACACCGCCTATAATTTCCCGCTTCGTCCGGGCAGTACGGTAACGCTGAACAAAGGGCGGGCCATTGAGGCGCCGCCGCTCGAGGGCATGAAAATTGTGCATGAGGATGATGATGTGATTGTCATTGTTAAACAGGCAGGACTGCTGTCGGTTTCCTCTACAACAGGGGCGGAGAACGAGGTAACGGCCTATCGTCAATTGATGGCTTATGTCCGTGTCTACAATCCGAACAATCGGATCTTCATCGTCCATCGGCTCGACCGGGATACATCAGGTCTTATGCTGTTCGCAAGGAGCGAAGCCATTCAGCAGCAGCTCCAGAACAATTGGCAGGAAACCGTTCAGGAGCGTATGTACGTGGCATTGGTCGAAGGGACCGTTAAGCAGCCGCAAGGCACAATCTCGTCTTGGCTCAAGGAGAGCAAGACGCTTAAGATGTATTCCAGCAGCTATCCGAATGACGGCCAGCATGCCGTCACCCATTATAAAGTGCTTCGCTCGGACAGAAACTTCTCCTTGCTCGAGGTTCACCTGGAGACGGGACGCAAAAATCAAATTCGCGTTCATATGGAGGAAATCGGGCATCCTGTGGTCGGCGACAAAAAGTATGGCGCTCGTACGAAAGCGATTGGCCGACTTGGCCTGCATGCCCGCGTTCTCGCTTTCAACCACCCGGCTACCGGCAAGTTGCTTCGATTCGAAACGGAAATTCCGAAGCTGTTCTTAAAGCCTTTCCAATAAAAGAAACGGCGGCAGGCCATGGACAAAACAGAAGCCGCGCTCAAAGGTTGTTATCGAACTTCCTTTGAGCGCGGCTTTTGGCCATCTGCCTACGTTACATCTCTATGGGTTACTGCATTCCAACACGAACGGATTGCATCACTGACGCTCTCACTGCTTAACTCAAAGATTCCGTGTATATGGGCCTTCAACATATAAACAAATGTGCCGTAATGCATCTGCACCATCATTTTCGGATTCATCGGGATAAACAGCTTCTCCTGAACGGCTCCTTGATATAACTCGTTCATTGGCCCACACCATCCGCCGGTATAGACTTCTTGCTTTACCTCTTCGTAAATGTACGGCGAGAACGAATACTGCTCAATAAATTGAAAGCCCTGAGGATACTGTTTTCCTAATTCGATAACCTGATTCCAACCTAATTCAAACTTCTCACGAATCGTTGTGCCCTTCAGCAAGCCTCCCCGCACATACTCTCCGTTAAACGTAACAATGGCTTTGTACAATTCGTTAACGATATCTTCTTTACTTTTGAAATAATGATAAATATTCCCGGTCGATACACCAGACTCCTTGGCGATAAGCGCCATTGAAGTAGCCTGTAATTCCTTTCGGATGATGATGTTAAGTGTTGTTTCAAGGACAGCCTGCTGCACCTTGTTATAGTTCTCAAACATTAAGTTATCCCGCTCCCACCATAAGATCGAATGATCATTCTATTTTTAACATACACCTCACACAATCCGTAGTCAAGATTGTCCGATCGACCTGGCGTTATGACGAAGCGTTAATAATGGGATTACCTATAATTGTTAGCGATCGTCTCCAAATATTGTTCAATCGACACAGAATTTCTAAGCGCCATCAGATCATTGCCTGCTGTTCCAATGACAGTGCGAAACTTATTGCTCTCACCAGTCGCCAAAGCGGCTATGGCATCCACGATAATCTGAGGATCATCCAAAGAAGAACTAGATTCCGCATGATTCATTAAATTCTGCACTTTCGTCATCAGATTATCGTAATCATGTATGTTATCATCTCGGTTCCAAGTGACACTGTTCTTGAAGTTATTTCCTGTAGAACCGCCCTGCTCGATCAATCTAAGCTCGATATTCAACGGCTTCAATTCGTAATAAAGACCTTCCGTCAATCCTTCCAAAGCAAATTTCGACATATTATAGAGAGATCCGAGCGGCACTGCTGTCGTTATTCCCATGAAAGAGCTAATATTGATGAACATGCCTCCGCCATTGGCTCTGAAATGCGGTAAAAATTTACGAATGACATTGATCGGTCCGCGCGTATTAACGGCGAATTGCCAGTCGATTGCTTCCTCTTGGGCTAATTCCAACGGACCGTAAGTCCCCATACCTGCATTATTGATGACGACGTCGATCTTACCGAACGCGGCAATCGCTTGATCTACCGATGTTTGAACTTCATGCACATTAGTGACGTCCAGTTTGAAAATTTTGATATTATCGTAACCGGTTAGCTCCGTTTCTTTGCCGGGTGTACGCATGGTTGCAGCTACGTTCCAGCCCATTTCAGCAAACCGGATCGCCGTAAGTTTTCCCAAGCCTGAACTGGTTCCCGTAATAAAAACTGTTTTACTCATTTTAATACCTCCAAATAATAGATTGAACGTTCATTCTACACTAAGTATTTTAGATCGAACGTTCATTCTATTATGGTTCAGGATTCGTTTTCTGTCAAATACTATTCTTCGCTTTAGCTTAATGAAAAGAGGAGCAGATGCCGTGGCGCCTACTCCTTGGACTGATTTCTAGCGCGACCGTGTGACTATATGCTGAAGGCTGTATTGAAGGGCTAGCCGACGCCTATCCCCCGTCATTCATAGCGATACTCATACAACCAGCTAATAAAATGGCAACCAGCAGTATAACTAACGCTGAAGTTTGTACCTTTTTTTCCACGAACAATGGCTAAGCTCTCCTTCCCGTACCCTTTGAAGGTGATGCGAATGGCTTAACTATTCGATATGTTATACTGGTTGTGCTTCATACCTACAACTTACCGCATAAGGAGGTCATTTATTTGCCACATTTAGTATTCCGCGGCGTAACCGCCGATCAATTGCGCACCGTCACCGAGCCGCTTGCCGAGACATTAGCCGAGTTATGTCAATGCGGCACGGACAACTTTACGATGTCCTGCTTGAATGCAACGAGCGTATTCGGCGATCCGGCTGACGGTTCGCTGTTCGTCTTCGTCGAGGTAGGCTGGTTCGATCGGGGGCAGCAGACAAGGAACGAGTTCGCGCTGGCCGTTACCGAATCGATTCAGAAGCTCGGCGCATCTGAGGTCGAGGTCGTCTTCATCGCTTATCGCGAGGACAGCTATTACGTTAACGGGACGCCATGCTAATCACTTTATAGTGCTTAAACTCTCTCACCTCGTAGCCGCTCAGATCGCTAGGAGGCTGATCTCCTTCGGACAAAATATAGACGGCATTATCGCTCGGCTCGAACGCAGCCGGCAAGCCGAATTGATAACGTCCGAAGGAGCTTACGAATTGGAACGGGGCACCCGGATTGCTGTATACGACCGTGTCGAGAAACAAATGTGGATCGATCCGCTCGTAAAAGAGTACATAAATATAAGGCATATTAACGTTATTCGTCACGTAGATCGTTCCATCCGTCTGATCGGACGCATATTGAACCGCTTCACCAAACGATTCATAGAACATCGGACCGGCTTTCTTCGGATACTCTACGAAATAATTGCTGCAGAACATAGCGAAAAACACTGCAAACGCCGCCAGCGCGACCGGAAAAACGTACTTGAGCTGTCCCTTCAGCCATATTAGCCCTGCTAACGTTAGCAGAACCAACGGGAAGAAAATGATATTGATCCGATTAATATTAATATCCGTAATGAGCGACATCAGCACGGCTGTTATTCCCCAGATGGCGATAATGCCTTGCTCGGTGCGCAAGCCGCTGCCAATCCTCACGCAGACAGCGTAAAGTCCAACAAGCATGAGCGGCAGCGCTAAAGGGTACATATACCCGTAAGTAGGAATAGCGTTCCACAACAGGCCGTCTTCCTGACTAAGCAGCACTTGCAGCAGCAGATCGAAATGCTGAACAGCATTTTGCAGCACATCGCCTTGGAAGACGCTCGATACCTGCTCCACCCTCGGAACGGTCAGCTTCGGAATCGAGAACAGCCATGTTTCAATTGTCCCCTTGCCAAGCCGGTTGATAACAATAAAGAGCAGGATCGGCAGCCCCAGCACAACCATGATGCCTATATTCCATAGTAACGTACGGAGTTTGATTTTTTTCTGCGCGATGAGCAGGATGAGTACGCCGAGTACGAACACGGGAACGAAGAAATATGCGGTCCCATAAGCATACAACGACAACGTAATCGTAATTGCGAACAGCGTAAACCATTTCGGTTGTTCGAGCGACTTGAACAAGAACCATACCGCCAGCAGTACCAGCGTTGGAAAAAGGTTCGACTCCAGCGCCCATCTGGACATCATAATATGCCACGGACAAATCGCAATAAGAAACATGGCCGTACCAGCCGCTGCCTTATGCTTGAACAGCTGCTTGGCAATAAAGTAGAAAGCGATCATGCCAACAAGACCAAATACGATATTGACGGCTCGAACCGATAGCTCATTCAAGCCTAGCAGCCATATAAAAGGCATCGATAAATAGGCGTATAAGGCGTTCTGACCGCTGCCCCAAGCAATGAGATGAATCGGCAGCTGTATGCCGTTACGGTCGATGCCGTAATGAAGGATAGCATAGGCGTCATAACCGATCGACGCTTCATCCTGGTTAAAGCCTGCCGGTATAGCGCCGGCATAGAGCAAGCGCACAATTGCGCCGATTGCGAACAGAGCTACGATCAACCCATTCTTTTTGACCCATTCTAATGATGGCGACATTCGATCAACAACCACGCTTCCTATACATCCAAAGATGATTTCTGTTCAGTTCCTGTACTACGGATTGGATACAGATAGAAGAACACAAACGCCAGCAGCAGCGCGCCGAGGGGAATAAAGCTCAGCATCGAGCGGATGCCCCAGACAGCGCTGTCCGTCTGCACCGCATCCTTCACATAACCTGTCGTCTCCAGCACAATGCCAAGCACGACTGCCTGAAGCGATACGCCCCATCTGACGATGAAGCCGTTCATCCCAAAGTACATGCCCTCTCTGCGCACCTTCGTCCGCCTCTCGTCCTCATCGATAACTTCCGACAACAGCATATCAAGCAGTACGAGCAGTCCGGCTAGTCCTATTCCAATGGCGGCAGCAGCTATTGCGGCAGCGAGCACGCTGGAAACGAAGGCGAAGGGCAGCATGGAGGCCGAATAACAGGCGACGGCGACCAGCGACGTCTTGCGCAGTCCCCAGCGGGTGACGAGCTTGCTCCAAAGGAATACGCAAGGAATAGCCGCTACGAATATCGCGCCGAGCAATATCGTATTGCTGTCATCGGACGCTTGAAGCACATATTTCGTGAAAAACGGAATAATTGCCGGAATCATCGCGAATGTGAACTGCACGAAGAAACTTCCGATAACGAACATAACGAACGCTTTGTTGGTGAACGTATATTTCAGCGATTGCTTCAGGCCAAGCTTCTCCCGCTCCACGGTCGTTTTTTCTTTGCTTGACGTCACCATAATAAGAAGGAACAAGAGCGCAACGCCGGCGAAGATTACGCCCATCGGGCCCCAGCCAATTCCGCTGTACAGCAGCGGTGGCAGCGCAACGCCGATAATCATGCCTACGATGCCGAGCATTTGGCGTGAAGCGGACACACTCGCGCGCTCCTTCATCGTTGTGAACATTTCCGGGAACAGCGCCGAGTAGTTGAGCACAACCATAACGAACAATATATCGTACACGAGTACAATAAATACGAAGTACCAGAATAACGTCATTCCTTCGCCTACCGGAAACCAGATCGCGGTGAAGGCAGCGGCCAAAGGCACCATGCCGAACAGCATATACGGGATGCGTCTCCCCCAGCGCGAGGTCGTTCGATCGGACAGATGACCGAACAATGGGTTCAGAACAGCGTTTACAATGCCGTGCACAACCATGGCCGCGCTTATGAGTCCAGGCTTCACGCCCAGCACGTCCACATAATAAAAAACGATGTAGGTCGCGAAAGCCTGCGCAATCAAATTTACCGACAAATTACCCGAACTGTAAGCTAGCTTCGTGCTTCTTAACCGACCACCCAACATGAACAACACGCTCCCGGATACGATTGAAAAATGACTGGAAATGACTTTATCTGTCACTTTTATATTAACGTACCGATCCTATTTATTCCAAGAAATAGTTTTAGAGCGTAAGCTATTGTTCGATATTTTTCACCATTCTTCTGTATTGGCCTCCGCTGACGGAAATTATGCCGTCCTCAATGTAGTTAAGCTTTTTATAAAGCGCATAGGCACCTTCATTATAGGGCTCTACAATAAGCGACATTCTTCTGTAACCGGCATCCTTTCCCTTCTCCTCGAACGCAGCGAACAGCTCCTTAGCAATCCCCTGCCCTTGATACTCTTCATCGACGGCGATTGAATCCAAGTAATATTCTCCCTCCTTGGCCTCAACGACGATGGGGTCCGCTCCGGCATCGCCATGGATAAGAGCAATGCGCTCGGCAAAGGGCCGATCGAGCAGCTCCGCTCCATCACCCGGATAGCTGATTGCCATTCCCACAACATGTCCGTCCCTCGTATAGACGAGCACATGCTCATAGCTGATCCGATTGCCCTCTCTTCCGTAAAATTCCGCCAATATGCGCTGCGTCTCCGCATCGTCCTCCGTGCCCGCCAACGTATAGGCGATGTTGCCGATTGCCGCCAGCAGCAGCGGCATCACTTCATGCACATCCTCTTGAACAGCTTGTCTAATCATGTTGCGTCAGCTTCCTCTCTCTTTCGTTAGCTAGTCGAAATCTCATGCCATCTGCTATGATGGTCTATATATTTGTTGACGAAGGTGATTGATACATGAGTCTTACCTATTATTCTTACCCTATTGGGATTCAAAATAGTTCCATTCCCATTGCCGACCGCGCGGAAGCCGATACGAGCGCTCAGCTCGTCGGCAGCAACGAGGCGGACGCCGCCTTCTTCCGCGCGCTTGAGCGGTACGGCATCTCGCTGAACCGTCCGCAAATCGCCGCCGTGCGCCATGATACTGGCCCGGCGCTTACACTTGCAGGCGCCGGCACAGGCAAGACGTCGGTGCTCGTCTGCCGCACCGCCTATCTAGTCGCGGTTCGCCATGTACAGCCCCAGCAGGTGCTGCTCATGACCTTCTCCAAGAAGGCCGCCGACGAAATGAAAGGCCGTATTCGTTCCTTGCCCGCCATTCCGGCGCAAACCTCAGGCGCAATTGAAGCGCGCACCTTCCATTCCTTCTGCCTCCAGCTGCTGCGCGGAAGGGGCTATCGGCAATCGATTCTAAGCGAGACAAGCCAGAAGCTTGTCTTCTTCAAGCGGCTAATGCGTGAGCTTGCGCATACGCTCACGCGCGAATACGAGCCGGAGACGCTGCTTGCTCAGTTATCCTCCGTGAAGCTGCAGATGATCGATGTAAGCGAGCTGCCCGAATCAACCTCCGAGGAACGCGAGTTGAAGGTGCTCTTCACGAGATACGAGCTATGGAAGCAGGAAAGTGACCGTTTCGACTTCGACGACCTGCTGCTTGAAGCGTATCGCCTGTTATTAAAAGATAGTGAGCTGCTTGCTTCCTTACAGCACCGCTTCCGCTATATCATGATCGACGAATTCCAAGATACGAACGAGGTTCAGTACGCCATTGTGAAGCTTCTTGCCGATGGCCATCGCAATCTGATGGTCGTCGGCGATGATGATCAGACGATCTACTCGTTCAACGGCGCTCGCAACGACTATATCTTGAACTTCGAGCAGCAGTATCCGGGCGCGGCGACGATCGTGCTTGATATTAACTATCGCTCGACCGCCGCTATCGTCGGTCTTGGCAATGCGATTATTCGCCGCAACAAGCTGCGCAAGCCGAAGACGCTGCATGTCGTGAAGCCAAAGGGAGAGCCGCCGTCTTACGCCCGCGTTAAGACGACTCAGGAAGAAGCGAGTCTCATCGCGGATACCATAGCACAGCAGCAGGAGCAATGCACTCGTTCCTTCAGCGACTTCGCCGTGCTCTACCGTACTGCCAGCAGCAGCCGGGCGCTCGTCGAGCAGCTGCTGCTTCGGCAACTGCCGTTCGTCGACTTCGGCGACGGCCAGCTATTCTACGACCATTCCGTAGTGAAGCCGCTCCTTGCCCATCTGCGGCTCGTGCTGGACCGCCGCAACTTCGACGCGATCGAGTCGATGCTCCAGACGCTGTATGTGAATCGCGAGCAAGCGATGGCGTTCATCTGGCATCAAGACAAAGAGCGGGCCAAGAAATGGCCGCTTATTCATCTGCTCGACTATCCCGCGTTAAAGGAATTTCAGAAGGAAAAGATCAAGGAACGCATCAAGCTGCTGAAGTCGTTAACCGAGCTTAAGCCTCAAGCGGCTATCGCGTTGCTGCGCCAATCCTTCTACGACCAATACCTCGAGACAGGTAAGCAAAGTGTCCTTACCGAACATAAGGAAGCGATTAAAGAAGTCGTCGACGAGCTCGAATCAGCCGCACAGGCGCATGAAACGATCGAAGCCTTTTTAACTTATATCGATGACATCACGGATAAGCACATCTCCGCTTCGCAACAAAAGAAGGAGCAGCAGCACGCTGCAACCAGAAGAAGCGCGATTTCACTTATGTCCATACATAAGTCGAAGGGGCTCGAGTTTCCAGCCGTCTTCCTCATCGGAGCATCGGAAGGTATCTTGCCTCATGCGTCCGCTCTAGCCGCCGATAAACGAAGCGATCGAAGCGCAGCTCAGACAGGCGACGATACGCGCGCCGAGGCGCTGGAGGAGGAACGGCGGCTCGCTTATGTCGCAGTCACGAGAGCTCAGGAGCAGCTCTATATCAGCTCTCCCGCCGTATACCACGGCAAGCCTGCCGAGCTGTCCCGATTCGTCTTGTCCGCCTTCCAGCCCTTGCCTGCGGACCACGCAATAAACGACGATCAGGAGCGCGGCGAATTGGCGCTCGCCTGGATGTGTACTAGCGACGGCTGCAAAGTATGGCAGCGAATCATTACGTACGAGGAAGCGCAGCCCGAGCAGCGCGAATGCCCGTTATGCAAGAGCCCGATGCGCAAAGGTCCGAAACGGCTTCCAACCTCCATTAATGTGTAATGAGCACTTCATATGATCCGCAACGCAAAGCAATGCTTACAGCCAACTCGACATAAGGAGAATCCAATACAGCGATATGAATCTCATCCATGACAAACTCGCATCTTTCCTGCTGCTCGCCGATGCCGTTATTATCACCGACGGGCAGCACCGAATACTAGCGGTCAATTCCGCCTATGAACGCATTACCGGTTATGCTTCACATGAGATAACAGGCAAGAAAGCGAGCATTCTGCGCACCTCCTATACACCGAAGGAAACACATAACACGATGAAGAACGCCATCCATGCTGGAAAACCATGGTCAGGCGTATTCACGAACCGCAAGCGCGATGGCGATCTGTGGCATTCCTCCATTACGATCACACCGATCGTTGTCGAAATGGACGATTATTTCGTTGGCGTCTTCCGGGAGCTTGAGCAATTGGAAAGCGGCCACTACATAGCCGAGGAACGAATCTCATCGTTGCAAAGCTCTATGCTCAAAGTACTGGCGATCTCCTGTGAAATCCGCGATCCAGGCATTGAACTACATCTCGTTCGTGTACGCGAACTAACGGCCTCGCTTGCCGCCCATCACAATGAACGGCTGCAACTGCACTGGAGTAGCGAGATGATCGACCGAATTTCTCATGCCAGCATATTGCACGATATCGGCAAGTCCGGCATTCCGGAAGGCATTTTATACAAGCCAGGTGCGCTCGCCTATTACGAACGGCAGATCGTGGAGATGCATACGCTGATCGGCCGAGATATCATTGATAAAATATATAACGAATTTCAAGACGAGCTGCTCGCCAATGAACTTGAAACAGGCAAAAACATTATTTTGTACCATCATGAGAAATGGGACGGCAGCGGCTATCCGCATCAACTCGCCGGCGAGGACATACCGATTGAAGCGCGTATCGTTAGCATCGTCGACGTGTTCGATGCCTTGACCAGCACACGTCCATATAAAGAAAAGTGGTCCGTCGAACGCGCCTTGCAGCTCATTCGCGAGGAGCGAGGCCGACACTTCGACCCGTCTCTCGTCGATTCATTCCTTGTGCTAATCGAACAGAAAGAGCAACTTTCAACTTAAGTAAAGGTAAAGGGCTGTTCCGGAAGGTCATTGAAGACCTTCTGGAACAGCCCTTATTGTTGCGCAGTGGATGATTACTCGCCAGCCGGAGGCGTGAACGAACGCTGTGCGAACTCAGCATCAAGCATATAGAACGCGTTGCTGTCTTTCTCAATGCGCTTCAGCTTGTGGATGATGTTGTCGAACAACGCTTCCTCTTCGACTTGCTCGTCGATGAACCACTTCAAGAAGTTGATCGTCGCATGCTCGCGGTCGTTCATCGCAAGGTCAGACAGATCATAGAAGCGCTTCGTATTTTGCTGCTCGTGACCGTAACCTGCTTCGAACGTGTCGAGAACGGATTTGTAATCGTTATGCGGCTCACCAAGTGCCGAAATCGTCGCGCGTCGTCCGCGGTCATTCAGAAACTTGTATATTTTCATTGCGTGAAAACGTTCTTCCTCAGCTTGTACAAGGAAAAAATTCGCAAAGCCTTCCAAGTTCTCTGCAGAGCAATACGCCGCCATTGCTAGGTATACATGGGCGGAGTAAAACTCAAAGTTCATCTGTTCATTTAATGCTTCTGCTAAATTGTCCTTCATTGGCGTAACGCACCTCTCTTCTCTAGATTGTACTTATTCTAACACATGCGGAGAAAGCTGTCGCCATCCTTTGGCAACAAATGCTAAAGAATGGCGACGGTCATTATATTTAGCCGATCATTTTTTTGAGTCTCTTGTACAGTTGATCTGCCGATGGCGCGGTGATTGTTTTGGACTTAACGACAACGAAGCATTCAAGCTTGCATGTCTTGCAGTTGCCTAGACAATCGCTCTTCTTCTGCTTAATTTCAGGATACTTATCCTTCATCGCCTTATAGATCGGCTTCAGTCCGTGCCTGAAATTACGCTTGCAGTACTTGATCTTCTTCATTTCATTAAGTCACCTCTCGCCGCCGCGGTGTAATTATCTCATCCTTATTAGATGATAATGATTATCACTACCGTTGTCAACAGCGAATATGAATTGCTTGGTTGGTTAGGCCGCTGCCAGCACAGACGCAGAGGCGAGAGGCGACTCAGAACGTGATCTAAGCGCCTTGGTCCAGCAACAGCTCTAATCCTTTGTGGAGTTGTGGATCTTCAAGGTCCAGCTTCTCACGCAGCCGCTGCAGCAGCAGATAGCCGCTCTTATCGTTGAACTGTCCGCTCGACTCCAGCTCCTCCGCCTCTTGGAATTTCTTCATCGCAGCAGCCGTTTGCTTGTCATAGTAGCCCTCGGCGCCTGCCGGGCCGTATCCAAGCTCCTGCAAGACCTGTTGAAGCGTATGAACATCTTCTCCGTAGCTGCCAATCTTCATCTCCGTTCCGATGGCCAGCGGCCGCAGACTCGCATACGCAGGCAGAGCAACAACATGATCGGGCGTTACCCCCTTCTTATTGATCCAAGCCCCGCTAGGCGTCTTCCACTGGGCTTCGGTCAAGCTGAGGACTGAGCCGTCGGGAAACTGCTTGAACGTCTGAACGACGCCTTTGCCATACGTCTGCTGCCCAATAACGACTGCCCCCGCCGACTCCTTCAATGCGGCAGTCAGCACCTCGCTTGCGCTGGCCGACATTCCGTTCACGAGCACGGCGATTGGAATCGTCCACTCCTTCTCCTGGCTGGACTTGTACGTCATAATCTGGCGCTCGTCCTTGTAGACCACATTTAATATCACTTTGTCATCCGGAATAAGGATGTTCGCGATCTCAATCGTTGGCTTAAGCAGACCGCCGGGATTCGATCGAAGATCGAGCAACAGCCCCTTCAGCGGCTTGTCCTTCTGCAGCGCATCCAGCTCGGTCTTGAATTCCTCTGCCGTCATCTCCGCGAAACGGCTAATCGTTACATGCCCAATCCCGCCATCCAGCAGTTCTGACGTGACCGTATGCACCGGTATAGCTTCACGCTTCAATGATACTTCAATTGGCTTGGAATCGCTGCCGCGAACGACCTTCACCACTACGGTCGTCCCCTCTTCCCCTCTAACGAGAGCCAGCAGCTCCTGGAACTCCATTCCCTTAACTGATTTCCCGTCAATCATAGCAATGATATCTCCGGGAAGCAGGCCGCCTCGTTCTGCGGGAGCGCCTTTCGTCAAACTGCTAATCACAAATTGTCTTTCTTCGACGCGAATATCTGCCCCGATACCGTAGAATTGCCCCTCGTAGGATTGCGTATACGCCGTTCCCTTCTCTCCGGTCATATAACTTGAATACGGATCGTCCAGCGATGCAATCATGCCTTCGGCTGCTCCGTCCAGCAGTTGCTTCGGTTCCGCGCCGTTCAAGTAGTCGCTCATGACTCTGTCATACGATGCAGCAAATTGCTGGAAGCTCCTCTCTCTCAGCATCGGGTATCGGTTGCCCATCGATAGGAGTCCGATTGCAAACCCAATAGCAACGCATAATACCGCTCCCAATGCGCATAGCGCTATAAATCGTTGTTTCGCTGCAGTAGATGTAAAAATGTTCATGTGATGTCTTCCCTTCATGTTTATGTGAATGATCTGGTTTCTTTGGCGTTGAATGATAGGTCTATTTTCGATACAATCAAGGTTACCACGCGAACTATCCATATAGGAGTACAGAAAGAGAATAGAGAGGAGCTTTACCGCTATTATGTATAAGCTTATTGCAATTGATGTAGACGATACACTGTTGACCGACGAACTCGTCGTAACCGAAGGAACGAAGAGCGCCATGGCTGCTGCTATCGCACAAGGTGTGACGGTTACGCTCGCTACGGGCCGCATGTATTCTTCCGCCGTGAAGATCGCCAAGCAAGTTGAGCTCAATGTTCCTATTATTACGTATCAGGGAGCTCTCGTCAAAACGCTGCTCGACGGCACCGTTCTGTATGAGCGCAACGTACCTACCGATGCAGCGAAGGAGCTATACCAATTCGTGCAGGAAAATGGTCTTCATCTGCAGTTGTACGTTAATGATGAGCTGTACGGCACGGAGGACAACGACAAAATCAAAGCTTATTCCAAGCTGTCCAACATTCCTTATAAAATCGAGCCCGACTTCGATAAACTAATCGGTCAGCCGCTTAACAAAATGCTCATCATCGACGATCCCGCGAAACTCGACGTCATTGCCGAGCAGCTTCGCCCGCTAATCGGCGACCGCGTTCACATTACGAAATCGAAGGCGCATTATTTGGAGTTTATGCATAAGGAGGGCACGAAAGGTCATGCCCTTCGGTTCATGGCCGAGCATCTTGGCTGCTCAATGGATCAAACGATCGCTATGGGCGACGCATGGAACGATAATGAGATGGTTTCCGCTGCCGGACTCGGCGTCGCTATGGGCAATGCCATTGGCTCATTGAAAGAAATCGCCGACTACGTCACCCTGTCGAATAACGAAGAGGGCGTACGACATGTCATCGAGAAATTCGTTCTGAATGCCGAATAACGTTTAAAGTACCAAGGTGAAACGGCTATCGCCGTCCTTGGTGGCGAGGTGCGTTTCATTCCTGACAAATATAGGCATAAGGATAAGTGAGAAACTTAGACTTTCCTATATTTGCACAAAAAAAGTGGCTGACGGGTGTCATGCATCCCGTCAGCCACTTCAATTATAAGCTTAATAATAGCTATTCATTCTACCGAACGGAGGCTTTACCACATATGAACTGTCCAATCTGCGGTCAAACCAATCATTGCGGCATCGAATCAGAACCCTCCTGCCAAAACGGCAGCGCCTGCTGGTGCTTCCAAGCGTCCATCCCTGCTGAACTGATTGCGCTTGTTCCTCCCGAACAGCGAGGAAAGTCATGCATCTGCCAGAACTGCGTCTACGCTTATCACGAATCCAATAAGGAAAACTCGGCATAAGAGCGCTGCGGCTTGAAGAACGACTCTTCAACGTCATTAGCCGATAACGGCTTGCTGAAGTAGTAGCCTTGAATTTTCTGGCAATCTTTGTCCCTCAATATGTCCAGCTGATCCTTCGTCTCAATGCCTTCCGCGATAACTTCCATATTCATGTTCTGAGCCATAGCGATAATAGTCGCGACGATCGCTTGATCGTTGCCGCTGTGGGTAATGTCGCGAATGAAGGAACGATCAATCTTAAGCTTGTGGATCGGGAACATTTTCAGATAGCTCAAGGAGCTGTAGCCTGTCCCGAAGTCGTCTAGACTGATTCGAACGCCGTACTCATTCAGTCGCTTCAAAATATCCGCCGACAACGCTGCGTCCATCATCATGCTCTCCGTAATCTCCAGCTCCAGAAATTTGGGCTCTAGACCGACATCATCCAATATTGATTTGATATATCCTGCCAAGTCAGGCTGATGGAATTGCTGCGATGACAGATTGACCGCTACCGGAATGAGCGGGCCGCCTGCCAAGTGCCATTCGCGCATCTGCCTGCACGCTTCGCGCAGCACCCAAGTGCCGATCTCGTATATGATGCCGGTCTCTTCCGCAATCGGAATGAACGTTCCCGGCGATAACAGCCCTCTGTCTTTATGATTCCAGCGAACAAGCGCTTCAACACCGATCATTTCGTTGTCGGACGTTCTAATTTGCGGCTGATAGTGAAGCAGCAGCTCGCCATTATCCACCGCTTTGCGCAGGTCGCCCTCCAGCTCGATCTTCTGTTGCAGCTTGTCATCCAGCTCTCGGGAGAAAAACATAAAGCCGTTTTTCCCTTTTCTCTTCACTTCGTACATGGCCGTATCCGCGTTCTTAAGCAGCTCGGTAGCATCATGTCCATGCTGAGGGAACATAGATATGCCGATACTTGCCGACACGTAGAAGTCGTTGTCCTTAAGCCTATAAGGAATCTGAATCGAGTTAATGATCTTCTCTGCGAGCTCAACGATCTCCGACTCATCCGGGCAGTTGCGGCATAGAATCGTGAATTCATCGCCCCCCATGCGGGCTAACATCACGTTCTGACCCTCCAAGCTTGTCTGAATGCGGGTCGTCAATTCTTGCAAGAAGAGATCGCCATACGTATGCCCCAGCGAATCATTTATCATTTTGAATCGATCAATATCCAGCACCATTACAGCGAACGGCAGACGGCTTGTATTTCTAGCTTCAATCCATTCGTTGATCGCTTGATTGAACTTCCTTCGGTTCGGCAAGCCCGTCAGCTCATCGTGATACGCAAGATGATGAATTCGCTGCTCCGCCAGCTTCTCGTCCGTAATATCTTTGAAAATAATGTAGCTGCCCGCCACGTTGCCCTCGATAATGACCGGAACATTCGTTACCGATAATAAAATGACCTGATCGTTTCGAATAAGCGTCGTTTCATGCGTCGTACGCATCCCCTTGAACGCATTAACGAACATATCGGTCGTCTTGGCGCGATCCGGCTCGGCGATAACTTTGGCAAGCTCGGAAATCGGTTTTCCCAGCACCTGAATAGCTGTCAGCCCCGTAATGTGGAGCGCCGCGTCATTATAACTAATGACGCGGTGGTTCAGGTCGACCGACACAATGCCGTCGAGATTATTATCGTAGAGCGACTTATACCATTTCTCGCTTTCCTCCAGAGCCGTATCCTTAATGTTCAACCGCTTGGACATAACGATCCCGAATAACGACAACCCCAGCGTGAACAGCGTCCCGCCTACGATTAGATAGGCAAGCAGCTTCTGATCAAGGATGAGCCCAATCGAGAACGGAGTTCTGTTATTCGGATGGAAGTTTGTAGCGAACATGCCCGTATAATGCATGCCCACAATGGCAGCACCCATAATGACACCGCTGCCCAGCTTCTTCCACCCTGCATTGCTCTCCTTGCCCCCGCGAAAATAAAACGATAGCCACAGCGCCGCAATCGATGCCACTATCGCAATGACGATCGATAATGTAAACATGAGCGGATCGTAAGATAGATCAACTAATATGGCCGACATTCCGACATAATGCATTGTCGATATGCCTGTTGCAAGCAATAATCCGCCCGTTAGCAGTTGGCGTATCGTTAACTGATTGCGGCCAACCACGTAGAGCGCGATGAACGCCGCCGCAATCGCCGCTATGACAGAGGCGAACACAATAACAATATCATATCTAATTGTAATAGGCAGCGAATAAGCAAGCATGCCGACAAAGTGCATCGACCATATGCCGCTGCCCATAATGGCTGCGCCGAATGACAGCCAACCGAGTCTGCTGCTGCCCTTCGCATTGCTGACTCGACCTGCCAGATCAAGTGCTGTATAAGAAGCAGCAACCGCTATTATGTAAGAGAAAATAACGAGTAAGCTGTCGTAAGATCCATGTACATGTTCCATCGTTTGCCCTCATTTCGGTTAAGTCGAAAACTATCAAACTGCTGTCGAAATCTAGCGAATGATCAGGACTTAAGACCTCTATACAGTATACATGATTAGAAACATTCCAGTATAGGTATTCTTTTCATCTTTGGACAAATCTGTCCTTGCCGCAAACGGAAATGCGCCGAGCTCCTACAGCCCGGCCCGGCGCATACTCCTACAATATGATTCTAAGTTACAATACGGCTGCGATTCCGCCATCAATGTTAACCGACGTTCCGGTTACGAAGGATGCGGCATCTGATACGAGGAAGGCGATGACGTTCGCGGCCTCGCTCGCTTCGCCGATACGGCCAAGCGGAATGCGATGTTTCGGATCTGCGGCGAATTGCTCCCACGACTGCTCAGGCGCCGTGCTTCGCCACATCCGCTCGATCTGCTCACTGCGAATCAGTCCGATACATACAGCATTAACGCGAATGTTATCCGAGGCAAGGTCTTTGCTCATCGCTTTCGTCAGGGCCAGTCCCGCCGCGCGGCTTACAGACGTCGGCAGCGACGAGGCTCCTGGCGTCTTGCCTCCGACCGCCGTTACGTTCACGATAGCTCCGCGTCCGGATGCACGCAAGTGAGGCAGCGCTTCACGAGCAAAGTGAATCGCTCCGAACAGCTTCAGATCGAGATCGGACGTCCATGCTTCCGTGCCGACATCGGCGAACGGACGCGCTGCTGACGTGCCCGCATTATTGACGAGAATATCCACTCTCCCGAATGTGTCGACCGTTCTTGCTACCGCACTCGCCGCAGTTTCCGGCTGCGAGACGTCTGCGCTGATCGTTAGCACCTTCTTGCCCGTCTTGGCAAATATTTCTTCTGCTGCGGCGTCTAAACCGATAGGGTCTCTTGCAACAATGGCAACCTCTGCTCCCTCTGAAGAAAGCAGCATCGCAGTTGCAAATCCAATTCCTTTGCTGCCGCCGGTGACGATAGCGGTCTTCCCTTTAAAGCCAAGCTCCATAGCTTCTCCTCCTTAACTTTCCTTCTTCTAGTGTAACAACCAGGCATGAATATGCAACGCCGCATGACGAAACGACTGAAAGGCTGAGACTCTGCGAAGAGTACTCAGCCTTTCCAGCCCCTACTATGTGCATGAATATTGTTTACGAAACGGCTTTGCCTGTTTTTTTGCAAGCGCCGTTGCTGTTTTTGCATTTCTTGTAGGTGCCCGTAAAATCTAAACGGTGGTCGGACACTTTGAAGCCGAATTCGCGTTCGATTCGCTCCTCGATTTCCGTCAGCCAGTCTTCCTTGATTTCCTGCAGCGAGCCGCATACTTCACAGATCAAATGATGATGCATATGCTCGCTGTCCGCATCGCGCAAGTCGTAGCGGGCTACGCCGTCGCCGAAGTTCATTTTTTCAACAATATGAAGCTCTGCAAGCAGTTCTAGCGTCCGGTATACGGTAGCAAGGCCTATGTCTGGATAGGTTGCCTTCACGAGCATGAATACGCCCTCTGCGCTCAGATGGTCTTCTTCATGCTCCAGCAATACCCGCAATATTATTTCGCGTTGAGTCGTTAACTTATATCCTTTCGCCATCAAATGACGATTGATTTTATCGATTTCCGCTGTGACGTTCAACATAAACAGGATACCTCCTCTTATTACATCTAGCCAAGCAGATATAGATGCTGCCTAATGCTGTCCTGACTCCAAGCTTGGTTTTTTAGAATTATTATAATCTAATCGTAATACAAATTACCGAAATTCGCAAACATTATTGCGTTATCGCGCTTACGGATATGGCCTGCGTCCCATGAACCCTTCGTTCCAGCCGTGGTAGTGCGATATTTGCTCCTCTCCTTGCTTCCAGCATAGCAGAACTTCCTTCCCTTCCAGTATGGCCGGAAAATCCAATAAGCCTGGAGAAATCGACTTTATTAGTACGCCCTTGCGAGTGAAATTGCTTATCTGAAGCTCGGCTTCCATTCGCATGAAATCAAGCTGGCTCTCCTGTTCAAAATAAGGGTCGGTCATCGTTCCGCGCGTACCGGGAGACAGCTTGTGCTTCGCTTTAACCGTCTGCAATTCCAAGTAACGGTCATCAATATCGTCAATGAGCACCTGAAGCTTATAAAGCTCTTGCTTTAATTCAGGCAGCAGCACATTCGCTTCATCGATCGTAAATAATTTCATTTCCACTTGCGTACTCTCCTTCTTAGATAAGCTTTACGAATGCGATAATCACATACGCAGCAGGTATTATGAGCAGTTGAGCGAGCAACGTGCCGAAGAAGCGGGATACCATAAGCAGCGTATAGATTTTGCCTAATTGATTTCTTGCATCCTCATCCTTCGTTGCCTTGTCCATAATGAGCCCCAATTGCGGATCGATAAATATAGTTAGCAGCACCGTCGCGATCCCGTTAATAATGCCCGACGTTTGTGAAGCAGTCGTGCTGATTGCAGGCGCGAGATGGGCTGCGTACAACGCAGATATAACACCAACCGTATAGAAGGCCGTGACGGCAATGTTGAGAAAAATAAACCGCTTCGGAATGCCCAAGTAGCGGAAAGAGCTTAGCCGAATGCGCGGTCTTCTAATATAACGCTTCGCATTCTTCAACTGTCCGAGCGTAACGCTGGACATCAGCTTTGGTATCGAGCCGGTCAGTTCCAGCCGAGCAATAATTCTTCCGCATAGCGGAACGAACGTCGGAAACAACGCAATTGCAATTAACGTTCCAATAGAGGCCGCAAACAATACGATCCGGAAGTAGCCTAGTAAGTCAAAGCTAGCATCTACCCTCGCATGATCGACGAATTTTCCAGTCATCGGGGATTGCAGCATATTGGCTGTTCTCGATATAAGTACGATAATGCCCGTCAAGGATAGCGCTACCGCGATCTTATTCATTTTAACACCCGCATAGCGAACCGAATATGACAAAGTTTCGGCAGCATGAATGATAATCGTTAAAATAACGACAAAAATGAGACTGTTAACCATCCACTCAACTCCGTTATCACGCACTGATGCGCAATTTTGAATAACAGCAATGTATTATTATTCGCCTAGATGGATTAAATTCCCTTTCCGTTCATTATAAAAAAGGTGACCAGCAGAAAAAAGGAGAATGCCTCAAGAGTCGATCGGCTCTTAAAACTCTCCTCTAGCTAGTTCTATAGGTTTTCGCTCAGTTCCGCCAATCATTTGATCTCTATCGCAAACGCAGCCGAGGTGTCCCCTTTGGTCAGTATGCTGTTCCCCCACCGGGCGAACACGGCGTAATAGTAGACCCCTTTTTCCGTCGGGGCGGTTATCTTGCCTTTCGCGAAAGGTACATCGGTCGGCATCCCGTCCTTGAATTGGGTTACGCTAACCGTTGATGGCTTGGAGCTAATCTTGAAATCAATGGAAATGTCCGCCCCGCTGTTCACCTCTGTCGCTGGATCGTCGCTAAGCATCGATTCCGGATCTGGATAGTCGGCACATACATTGCCCCAGCAGTAACTACTCTGATAGGCCTTGATATTCGTTTTGCCTTCTTTGACAACAGGGAGAGGAGGCTCGCTTCCTCCTGAACAGCCGGCAAATACAAATATGAACATAACCCAGACAATTGCTGATAGCATCATTCGATAAGATCGTTTCGGCATACTTCCGTATCACCTCTTTGCTCTAGTAGACGGCCTTATGAATCGGAAGGTTGCAGCAAGGAACTGCAAAGAAAAGAAACCTCCGCTCGAAGCGCCGTCATTCTGGACGAAGCGTTTCGAGCGGAGGTTCCCTGTTCATTTCAACTTAATGATATGACTTATAAATCTGCCAGCACCTGATACCAGACGCCTTTCTTCGAATATAGCGTCTTTCTCACTTCGTCCCAGCCGCCGAGATACGAAACGTCGAACAGTCCTTCTGGAACGATGAATCGGTCAGCCGTGTCAGCAGCGACCGCCTCGTTCACCGGACGGAAGCCGTAATCCGCAAAAACCCGCTGAGCATCTTCGCTATGCAAGTAAGCAATGAAAGCTTCAGCTAGCTCGCGCGTACCGTGCTTATCGGCGTTCTTATCGACGACCGCAGCCGGGTTCTCAATGAGTATCGTGCTGGACGGAATGACGATATCGTAATTGACGCCTTGCTTAATCCGCGATAACAGCTCATTCTCATAGGTCACGATGACATCGCCGACTCCATATTCGAAGGCCGCCATAGAGGCCCGGCCGCTCTTATCAAGCGACTCCACATTCTCATGCACCGACTTCAAGAAGCTCTTCGCATATTCCGGGTCCTTCGAGCCTGTTTCCTGCTCAGACTTCTTGAGCCCGGCTCCATAGATCGCATTAATATCCCATTGCGCGCCGCCTGACGTCTTCGGATTCGGGTACAGCACCTTAACGTCGCTCTTGATGATGTCGTCCCAATCCTGAATGCCTAACGGGTTTCCTTCGCGCGTACCCATAACCACAATGGAATTCGTAATTACGCCGCCATTGCTCTGCTTCTTCCAATCCTCCGTAATAAACCCGGCATTTGCGATCTTGTCGAGATCGCCTTCCATAGCCATAATCGCAACATCCGCCTCGAAGCCGCCTGCGATCGCACGCGCCTGAGTACCTGATGCTTCATAGGATTCCTGGAAGGATACCTTTTGGCCGGTCTTCTCCAGCCAGTACGCTTGAAACTCCGGAAGAATATCTCCGAAGGCGTCCTTAACAACCGAATATGCACCGATTACAAGCGTTACATCGCCGTCTTGTACGGAAGATTCAGCGGCGGGATCGTTAGTTCCGCTGCTGCAGCCTGCTATCACTAGCAGCGCTGCAGCCAGCAGTATAGCGATCAAGCGCTGGCTTGTTGTCAGGTATAATTTCATGTTCGCATACAACTCTTTCTGCTAAGATGAAAGGCCAGTTCGTCTAGACCCCAAGTTAAATATGGATTGGCATCGGATCAACCTTCAGCTTGTTCTCTTCAATCCAGCTTTGATTGTCATTGAACAAATACGCACGATGGACGAGGATGCTAACTTCGTCGCCCGGATGCAGAACTTCCTTCTCCAACGAGCGGTACGTAATCAGCTTCGTATCCCCTACCTCCAGCTCAACCATCCATTCACTGCCACGGAAGTGAATGTGCTTCACTTTGCCGTCCATTGCGGCGGAAGCGAGTCTAATCTCGCCCGGCTTGCCGATCTCGATATATTCAGGTCGGATAAGCGCCTTCGTGCCGGCGACCTTGCTCGCGTCCTCGAAGCCTTTGAGCTTCGCAACATTTTCAACGATGGTCGACTCGCCGATGAAGCTGGCAACAAAAGGTGTCTGCGGATTTTTGTAAATTTCCCATGGCGTACCCTTCTGCTCAAGCTTGCCCTTGCTAATAATCATAATTTCATCCGCAACTTCAATGGCTTCTTCTTGGTCATGCGTTACGAAGATCGAAGTAATGCCGACACGCTCGATCATTTCCTTCAGCCATGTACGAAGCTCCGTACGGATCTTGGCATCGATTGCCGCGAAAGGCTCATCGAGCAGCAGCAACTGAGGCTCAGGCGCCAGCGCGCGAGCGAACGCAACACGCTGCCGTTGACCGCCAGATAGCTGATGCGCATAACGATGCTCGAAGCCTTTGAGACCGGTCAGCTCGACCAGCGTCATTACGCGCTCGCGAATTTGCTCCTTCGACTGCTTCTTTACTTTAAGGCCGAACGCGATATTATCATATACCGTCATGTGTTTAAACAAAGCATAGTTTTGGAATACGAAGCCAATGCCGCGCTCCTGTGGAGGCAGATCATTAACGCGCTTGCCATGGAACAGGATGTCGCCGGAGGAAGGCGTCTCAAGTCCTGCCAGCATGCGCAGGATCGACGTTTTGCCGCCGCCGCTCGGTCCTAGCAAACCGATGAGATGTCCTTTTTCAATCTCGAAGCTAACATTTTGCACGGCGTGAAAATCGCCAAAGCTCTTATCAAGATTACGCACTTCAATATGCATGGGTCAGTGCACTTCCTTTCGTTTTTTCGCCCATTCCATCAATAGCAGCAGTCCTACAGAGAAGGCCGCAAGCACAAGCGCGATGCCATTGGCGGCAACAACGTTGAAATTTTCAACATCCTGATAGACGAGCGTAGTAGCGGTTTGCGTTTTGTTCATAATGTTTCCCGAGACGACCAATACAGCGCCGAATTCGCCAAGCGACCGCGCTACAGTAAGCACGACGCCATAGATGACACCCCAGCGAATAGCGGGCCAAGTTACCTTCCAAAATGTATACCATGAGTATGCCCCTAGAGTCGAGGCCGCCTCTTCCTGCTGGGAGCCGATTTCCTGCAGCACTGGCATGACCTCACGCACCATTAACGGGAACGTAACGAATAGCGTGGCAAGCACCATACCCGGCAGCGCATATACAATCTTGACTCCTGCGTCCTCGAACAAGGTACCTAGGACAGTGTTAGGGCCAAGAATGAGAACGATCATTAAGCCGCCGATAACCGGCGAAACCGCGAACGGTAAATCAACGATACTGTTAAGCAGACGCTTCATCCGTTTGCCGATCCATTCCGCACGTACGAGGTACAACGCCAGCATAATGCCGAATACCGTGTTAAGCGCCGTAACGATAACTACAATAATTCCCGTCATCATTAAGGCATGCAGCGATTGCTTCCGGCTAATGCCTTCGATGAAGCCGCTCCACCCATCTGCCCACGATCCAGTAAAAATTTTCACCAGCGGGGCGATAAGCAGCAGTGCAAATACCATATAAGTTAGCGTAATCCATAGCCTTCTCATCGTCATTGTCCCGTCCTCCTTGCTTGAATGAGGTTAACGGTCCAAAGAATGAGGAAGGACAGCGTCAGCAGCATGACGGATATAGCCGCCGCGCCTTGCGGATTGTCGCTCTCGATTTCTCCAAAAATATATACCGATGCAATAAGCGTCTTCCCTGGAATATTGCCAGCTACGAGTACGACTGCGCCGAATTCGGCCAGTGCGCGGGAGAAAGCCAGCATGGCTCCGCTTAATATACCCGGCAGCATCGAAGGAAAGATAACGCTGAAGAACGTCTTGGCGCGAGATGCGCCCAGCATATAAGCCGCTTCCTCTTCCGACTTATCCAGCTCCTCAAGCAGCGGCTGGATCGCCCGGATAACGAATGGGAAGGTCACGAACAGCATCGCAACAACGATCGCCGGTTCATGAAAAACAATTTCGATGCCCAGCTTGCCAGCCAAGCCTCCAACAAGACTTCCCGGACCAAGCAGCAGCAAAATCATCAGTCCGCCTACTGCTGTAGGCAATGCAAACGGCAAATCGACGAGGCTGTTAAGCAGTCTGCGCCCCGGAAACCGGTAGCGGATCAGCACCCAGCCGATCATTGTTCCTAGAAACACATTCATAATAGTAGCAATTACCGAAAGCTTGATCGTCAGAAGAACGGCTTTCAAAGCTAACGGGTCGGAGACGCTTTCCCAAAAAGGAAGCCAGCCCAGTGAGAACGACTGCGTATAAATTCCGACAATAGGCAACACGATAAGGATAACAAAATAAAGCATAATGGCGCTCCGAAAACCAAAGCTCCATCCTTTTCCGCGAAACATGGCATTCACTGTGACTTAACCTCCAGACCATCGGTTCGTACCGTAGGTGTAGCAAAGCAAAAAACATAATTCCTATTAAGTTACTAGGTATTAATAATGTAGCATCCTATGAAGGTCGCAGTCAATGGTTTATTAACATTTTCTGATCAAATTCATTTCAAAAATTTATAGCTATAGATGTAATAAAAGGAGCAGAGGCGACAAGCTGCCGCCAATGCTCCTTCCATATGTTATTCGCCTTCAATGAAGTACAAGCTTTCACCTTCGTTGATTGCGGCCTGACCTTGCGTCAGATCGGTCATCCACGCAATGAACGCTTCAGCTTCATGCTCCTCCGGCAGGCAGCGGACGATGACGCGATCGGTAAAGTCCGTCCCTCCGACTCGGGTCCCTCGGCCGTGCAGCTCGTTCTCGAGCTTGCCGTACCAGGTGTAGTCTACATCCACGAATACTTCCCGGTGCAGCACATATACGATTTCTTCGGCTGCCTCGATTCCCGCTACCGCGCCATCCGTATAAGCGCGGACCAGCCCGCCTGCTCCGAGCATAATACCTCCAAAGTAACGTGTGACGACCACAGCTACATTTTTGAGACCTTTGTTTTTAATGACTTCGAGGATTGGCTTGCCTGCCGTTCCGCTAGGCTCGCCGTCGTCGGACGCCTTCTGATGCTGATCGCGCTCGCCGACCATATAGGCTGAGCAGTTATGAGTGGCTTGCCGATGCAGCCGCTTGATCTCATCAATGAAGGCGATCGCTTCCTCCTCCGTCTCCACCGGCTTCGCATGACCGATGAAACGGGATTTTTTAATAACGATCTCCTCGCTTGCTTCCCGTCTGACCGTCCGATAGTTGTTCAGCATAGGCTAAACTCCTCGCTGCAGCCGATTATAGGCGCGCTTCAAGCTCCGCTTTTTCTTTCTCGAAGCCCGGCTTGCCGAGCAGAGCGAACATATTTTTTTTGTACGCTTCAACGCCCGGTTGGTCGAACGGATTCACGCCGAGCAAGTAGCCGCTGATGCCGCAAGCTTTCTCGAAGAAGTATACGAGGTATCCGAACGAATAAGGCGTCATGTCCGCAATGTTCACGATCAGGTTAGGCACCTGGCCGTCCGTATGAGCAAGAAGCGTTCCTTCGAATGCCTTCTTGTTAACGAAGTCCATCGTCTTGCCTGTCAAGAAGTTAAGGCCGTCAAGATCTTCGGAATCATGCTCGATCGTAATTTGTTCGGCAACTTCATTCACCTGGATCACCGTCTCGAAAATATTGCGGTTGCCTTCTTGAATGAATTGTCCCATCGAATGCAGATCCGTCGAGAAATCAACGGCAGCAGGGAAGATCCCTTTGTAGTCTTTGCCTTCGCTCTCGCCGAACAGCTGCTTCCACCACTCCGATACGAAGTGAAGCGCCGGCTCGTAGTTAACGAGAATTTCCGTCGCTTTGCCTTTGCGGTAGAGCGCGTTGCGAGCTGCGGCATATTGGTAAGCCTCGTTCTCTGCGAGGTTCGGATTGGCATATTCTTTGGATGCGTCGGCAGCGCCTTGCATCATGGCGTCGATGTCGATGCCGGCTGCGGCGATCGGCAGCAAACCAACTGCTGTCAGAACGGAGTAGCGGCCGCCTACGTCGTCAGGAATGACGAACGATTCATAGCCCTCTTCATTGGACAGCTTCTTCAGAGCGCCCTTGGATGTGTCAGTCGTCGCGTAAATACGTTTGCGAGCTGCTTCCTTGCCGTACTTCTTCTCAAGCGCAGCGCGGAATACGCGGAATGCGATAGCAGGCTCCGTCGTCGTTCCGGACTTGGAGATGACGTTGATCGACCAGTCGCGGCCTTCAACAAGCTGCAGCAGGTGCGTCACGTAGTTGGAGCTGATGTTGTTGCCCGCGAACAGGATTTGAGGCGTCTTGCGCTCTTCCTTCGGCAAAATATTATAGAACGAATGCGACAACATCTCGATCGCCGCGCGCGCGCCAAGGTAAGAACCGCCGATGCCGATAACGATCAGCACTTCGGAGTCGGATTTGATTTTGTCTGCCGCTTCCTTAATGCGAGCGAACTCTTCTTTATTATAATTGGTCGGAAGATCGATCCAGCCCAAATAATCCGAGCCTGCTCCCGTGCCGTTATGTAATTGGTCATGTGCGAGGCGTACCGCGCCCGCCAGGTTATCAAGCTCGTTCTGACCGACGAAAGTCAGCGCCTTGCTGTAGTCAAACTTTACTGTTTTGCTCATGGAAATTGAGACCTCCTAGGTTTTGGTCAAGCATGTACACAAACCGTGTTTATGATAACATTAATTCAACTTAGCCTCTAGAATATCGGATTTACCATATAAAAACAAGCTTGCAAACCATGAAAACTTTTCGAAGTAGATGTATAATTGATCAGAAAAGTCTATTTTGGAGCGGAGGAAATCATCATGAAAAAAATCGGATTTATTGGGTTAGGCGTAATGGGTATCGGTATGGCAGCTAATTTGCTGCGCAAAGGCCATCAAGTGAGCGTATATAACCGTACGCCAGGCAAAGCAGGAGAACTCACCCTGCTCGGCGCAACCGAGCTTAGCTCTCCTTACGAAGTAACAGCTGCTTCGGATATCGTTATTACGATGATCAGCAACGACGATGCGATTCGGCAAGTATACTGGGGCGAGAGCGGCGTATTCGCAGCCGTACGCAGCGGCATGACGCTGATTGACAGCAGCACCATTTCGCCAACGCTGGCATTGGAGCTTGCAGCAACTGCCGAAAGCCTTGGAGCGAGCTTCCTGGATGCTCCGGTAACGGGCAGCAAACCGGCAGCCGAAGGCGGCACGCTTGTCTTTATGGTTGGCGGAGCGGACGAGACTTTAGCGGGCGTAGAAGACATCCTGCTCGCTATGGGACGCAAAGTCATTCCGATGGGGGCAAGCGGCAGCGGCGCAACCGCTAAGCTGGCTCATAATACAATCGTCGGCATCAATGCAGTCGCGCTTGTCGAAGGTATGGCTATTGCTTCCAAAGGCGGCATTGACGGAGCAGCGTTCATCGAGCTCGTGCAGTCGGGCGGCGCGGCGAGCCGTACAGCGGAGTTGAAAGGTCCAAAAATTCTTGAGGACAACTACGATGTACAATTTTCGCTGGAGCTTATGCTTAAGGATCTGCGGTTGTCCTCGGTATTGTCGGACAGCCTTAAAGTGCCAACACCGATGCTGGAAGCAGCGAAGAGCTTATTCCAAGTGGGCGACTCCATGGGTCTTGGCGCACTCGACATGGCTAGCGTGGGCAAAGCCTACGAGCAGTGGATCGGACGCAAGCTGAACGGCCGCGACTAAACGGAATAGATAGAAGGGGCTGCCATCGGTCGAATTATCGACAAATGGCAGCCCCTTTTTGGTGCGTTAAGCGTAATATGGCGAGATCATCAGGTATACGACAACCCCCGTGAAGCTTACGTACAGCCAGATCGGCATCGTCCATCTTGCGATTTTGCGATGTTTCTCTACCTGCATCGACAGTCCTCTTACGACTGACATGAGAGCAAGCGGCACGACTACGATTGCGAGCACGATATGCGTAAGCAGGACGAAGAAGTAGATCGAGCGAAGAATGCCTTCGCCGCCGTATTTGGTCGATTCGGTCAAGTAATGGTACGTCACGTAAGAGACCAAGAACAGCGTCGTCGAGCCGAACGCGGCGAAGATGAACGCTTTGTGCATCCGAACGTTTTTCTTAAGAATGGCTGTCAAGGCAACGACAAGCGCTATGAAGGTGAAGCAATTGAAGATCGCATTCAGCAGCGGCAATATCGTCACGTCGAAATGCACTTCGCCGTCGTAAGCCGGCAAGAAGAACAGCACGGCGATGATAGCGACAAGCACAACCGATAAGATCGCGATAAGCGGTGTATAGTTTTTTTGTTTCATGAAAGGCAAGCCTCCTAGCCAGTATGCTGTTTCCATTAACTTTATCCGATTCGAAGGGCGGAAACAATTCGATTGCGGCGTTCTTTGTAACGAAAAATCGAATTTTGCGGCAATACAGGTTAGTAAACGAGAAAGAAGGCCGTACGCTTAAGCGTACGGCCCTCTTTCTTGTATGACTTCGGCTTACTCGTAGATGTACGAGCAGCAGTAGTCGGATACCGTTGCAACTTGAAGCTTGAACTTCGTGTTCGCAGGTACGGTGAATTCGCCTTCGCCTTGAATGTGAAGCCATTCCGTTTCGCCCGGAAGCAGCACTTTCAGATCGCCGGCAAGGATTTCCATAATCTCAACGCAATCCGTTCCGAACTCGTAATCGCCTGGCAGCATAATGCCAAGCGTTTTTTTCGTTCCGTCAGGGAACACGACTACGCGGCTTGTTACTTTGCCGTCAAAATAAACGTTCGCTTTTTTAACGACTGTTACATTTTCGAATTGGGACATCGTATTTGTAAGCTCCTTTATCTATCGATTGCTAAAGCGCGGAAGTCGCTATTACAGCAAAGCTTTTACTTTGCTAACGACGTTCTCAACTGTGAAGCCGTACTCTTTGATTACGCGGTCGCCAGGAGCCGATGCGCCGAAACGATCGATCGCAAGGATGTCGCCTTGATCGCCTGTGTAACGCTCCCAACCGAACGGATGAGCCATTTCGATCGCAAGACGAGCTTTAACGTCAGGAAGCAATACCGAGTTTTTGTACTCTTTGGATTGCTTCTCGAACAGATTCCAGCTCGGCATGCTGATAACACGAACTTGAATGCCTTCCTCGGCAAGCGCCTTCTGAGCAGCTACAGCCAATTGAACCTCGGAACCTGTCGCAAGGATTTGAGCTTGCGGCTTGCCGTTAGCAGCGTCGGATACGACATAGGCGCCGCGGCTTACGTTCTCGCGAACGTTGTTAACCGTTCCTTCAAGGATAGGCAAGTTTTGACGAGTCAGTACGAGCGCCACAGGGCCATCCGTGTTTTCCGTTGCATAAGCCCAAGCTGCGGAAGTTTCGTTCGCGTCAGCCGGACGGATAACTGTCAGGTCAGGAATGATACGGATCGAAGCGAGCTGCTCGATCGGCTCATGCGTAGGTCCGTCTTCGCCGACAGCGATACTGTCATGCGTAAGCACGTATACGACAGGAAGCTTCATTAGAGCAGCAAGGCGGATAGCCGGACGCAGGTAGTCGGTGAATACGAAGAACGTACCGCCGAATACTTTCAGACCGCTATGCAGCGCAATACCGTTCATTGCTGCAGCCATACCGAATTCACGAACGCCGAAGTAGATGTTGCGGCCGTCGTAGCTGCCTGGCTTGAATTGCGTCAAGCCTTTCAAGTGAGTCATCGTCGAGCTCTCAAGGTCTGCCGAACCGCCAACCAAGTTAGGCACGTTAGCTGCAAGTCCGTTCAGCGCGTTGCCGGAAGCGACGCGAGTCGATACTGGCTTGTCTTCTGTCGTGTATACAGGAAGCGCAGCGTCCCAGCCCTCAGGCAGTTCGCCTGCGATCGCTGTCTCGAATTGAGCAGCAAGCTCAGGGAAAGCTTGTTTGTATGCAGCGAAAGCAGCGTCCCAAGCAGCGTTAGCTTTCTCGCCGTTTGCTTTCACTTCTGCGAAGTGTGCGCGAACTTCATCAGGCACGTGGAATTGGTGTTCGTCGTTCCAGCCGTAAGCTTGCTTCGTCAGCTTCGTCTCGTCAGCGCCAAGCGGGGAACCGTGAGGACCTGCATGGCCGCCTTTGCCGCCTTTGTTCGGGCTGCCGTAGCCGATAACCGTTTTAACTTCGATCAAAGTCGGCTTGGAAAGATCGGCTTGCGCCTCTGCAACCGCTTTGGACAATGCGCCCAGATCGTTGCCGTCTTCAACGCGAAGAACTTGCCAGCCGTAGCCTTCGAAGCGCTTCTGAACGCTCTCCGAATAGGACAGGTTCAATTCACCGTCAAGGGAAATATCGTTCGAATCATAGAGAACAACCAATTTGCCAAGACCAAGGTGGCCAGCGAACGATGCTGCTTCATGGGAGATGCCTTCCATCAAGTCGCCGTCGCCGCAAATGGAGTATGTGAAGTGGTTAATTACGTTATGACCTTCTTTATTGTAGGTAGCTGCAAGCTGAGCTTCAGCCATTGCCATACCAACAGCCATTGCGATACCTTGTCCAAGCGGTCCTGTCGTAGCGTCTACGCCAGCTGTGTGGCCATACTCTGGGTGACCTGGAGTCAGCGAGCCCCATTGACGGAAGTTTTGCAGTTCCTCAAGCGGAAGATCGTAGCCGGATAGGTGCAGCAGGCTGTATAGCAGCATCGAGCCGTGTCCAGCGGACAATACGAAACGATCGCGGTTAACCCAAGTCGGATTGGACGGGTTGTGGTTCATATTTTTGACAAACAATTGATACCCCATTGGCGCAGCGCCCATCGGCATGCCTGGGTGACCGGATTTCGCTTTCTCAATCGAGTCGATCGCAAGCGTACGGATCGTATCAATCGACAGTTGGTCAATTGATTTTTGTGTAACAGTCATTCCTGTTTCCTCCTAATAGTTGAATCTAATTTGTTATCGTTTCACAACTTACGATGAACGATACGTTCTTAAGCCTATAAACAACTTTGAACATTGTATCACTCTGAATGGCTGTTTTCCATCCTAAATTGATCGGACTAGTTGAATACAACCGTTTTGTTCTGATGGACAATGACACGGTCTTCGATATGCCACTTCACGGCGCGGGCAAGTACGACACGCTCAATCGTGCGGCCGATACGCTTAAGCTCATTCACGTTATCGCGATGACTTACGCGTTCGACGTCCTGCTCGATGATCGGTCCGCCGTCCAGCTCTTCCGTTACATAATGAGCGGTTGCGCCGATCAGCTTAACGCCGCGCGTATAAGCCTGTGCGTACGGCTTGCCGCCGACGAATGCAGGCAGGAACGAGTGGTGAATATTAATAATACGGTTCGGGAATTGTTCGATGAACTTCGGCGAAATAATTTGCATATAGCGGGCAAGCACGATGATGTCCGCCTTATCGGCAACGACTTCCAGCTGCTTCTTCTCCGCTTCCGCCTTCGTATCTGCCGTTACCGGAATATGATGGTACGGGATACCGAAAGATTGGACCAATTCTTGCATGTCCAAGTGATTGCTGATGACCATCGATATCTCGGCATCCAGATCTCCTGCCTTCCACTGCCATAGCAGCTCCAGCAGGCAATGATCCTCCTTCGACACGAAGATAGCTAGCCGTTTCTTACGGCTGGCGCGGAACGTATGCCATTTCATATCGAAACGATCGGCTACTCTGGCGAAATCCTCGACCAGTATCGGAAGCTCGCGATCCAGATCATTCAGAACGAATTCGAAGCGGATAAAGAACATGCCGCCTTCTGGATCCATCGTGTATTGATCGGATTGAACAATATTAGCTCCGTGTTCATATAGAAAATGCGAAACGGCAGCCACAATGCCCGGACGGTCCGGACACGAGATCAGCATACGTGCTCGTCCGCTCTTGTCGGCTGCTGATGCCGCACTTTGAGATTGATTGACTTGTGATGACATCTTGGTTTACTTCCTTTGCTCTTTATATTTAGTATCGCTTATACCGTAGCAAGCAGATGCTTGCCGCCGAACCAAGCTGTAATCCGTTGATTGATTTGTTCCTCCGACAACGACGACGAAAGCGGGTTGTCCGCAAGCACGAGATCGTACAGACGCTCCATCGGTTCGCGCGGATCGGCTTTCTTCGCCTTCGCATCGTTCTTCAGCAGTTCCCAAGTCGAAAGCACGAACAGTCTTGGATCAATCTCCTGTTTGCCGAAGAAATGATGCAGGCGCTCTACGTCTTCAAAGAACGATTCGCCGAAGCGCGTGCGGGCATCGCCGCGAAGCAGCGCGATCTCGGCCTCATACATCGGACGTTCTGTCTTGTCTTGTTTGCCAATCCATGGCGTCTCAAGAATGAAAGGACGGCCTTGCAACGCTTCATGATGCACGATGCTCTTGATCGCATCATGTCCGAGCCAGCCCGCGCCAATCGGTGCATGACGGTCTTTGCCTGCGCCAACCGGATTTTTGCTGTCATTCACATGGACGACAGTTACGCGATTCAAACCTACAGTGCGATCGAACTTCTCCAGCACGCCGTCGAGATCGTTGATAAGGTCGTAGCCTGCATCGTGCATATGGCATGTATCCATGCACACCGTTAGACGATCGTTGTTTTGCACTTTATCGATAATCGCTGCTAGTTCCTCGAAGCTTCTGCCGATTTCCGTACCTTTGCCGGCCATCGTCTCCAGCGCGATATTAACGTTCGTTTCTTTCGTGCCTTCAAGCACTTGATTAAGTCCGTCCGCGATGCGGGCAATGCCGAACTCGGCATCCTTGTCGGTATAAGCACCTGGATGAAGAACAATATTGCGTACGCCGATCATATCGGTACGGCGGATTTCTTCCTGCAGGAAGTTGACTGCCAGCTCGAACGTATCTTCCTTGTACGAGCCCAAATTAATGATGTACGGAGCATGGACGACGATTTCATTAATACCCGCCGCTTCCATCTCCGCTTTGCCTTCTTCAATATATAACGCATCAATCGGCTTGCGCCTCGTATTCTGCGGCGCTCCGGTGTAGATCATGAATGTGCTTGAACCGTATGATACTGCTTCTTGAGCCGCATTAAGCAGACCCTTGTCCGAAAACGATACATGGGAACCTATTTTTAGCATCCTTTAAACGCCCCTTTTTCGTTGATCCTCCCTATTTTACAAGGAATGTCGAAATAAATCTAGGAATACGGTATAATTCGTTTGTGAGGTGAAGGATGACGATGAAGGGTACTCCCGATTGGTTTATGTATTTTATTGTCTTTTGGGCTGTTGTCATGGTGGGAGCTATGTCGATTGGCGGATTTTTCATGTTTCGAAAATTTCTGAAGGTGCTTCCTATGCGGGACGGCAAGTCCAAGCTCGATTGGCAAAACTATTGGGTCGATCGCAGCCGCAGCATGTGGAACGACGACTCCAAGTCGCTGCTGGACGAGCTCGTATCCCCTGTTCCCAGCGCCTTTCGCGATATAGCTAAACATTCCATCGCAGCCAAGATCGGCCAAGTGGCGATCGAGCACGGCGCTAATTCCGTTACGCGCGACCACTGCATCGAAGGATACATACGCGCAACGCCAAAACGTGATTACCGCAGCCTGGTTACGTTTCTTGACCGCAAGGGCATCGACTATGCCCCTTATAAACATTTGCTCAATAAATGAGGAAAAGCCGCTTTCGCGGCTTTCTTTACCACACCAGAATACTTAATCGCTTTACAGCGATAAAGCGTAAAGCAGATCATTCAGATTGGCGATAAAAACTTCCGCTTAAACGCGGTCGCTCATCCTCGAGATACTCCGATAGGAGTTTTTTTCATTTGTTCCCGAATGACCCTCTCACAAAATTAATGTAACCAATGCCGTTCAACATTCGTTTAAATGGGTACATACCTTTATAAAAAAATTCAGGAGGTGGTTCACTTGATGAACTCATCGAAACGCAACAAACGTACGAAATCAGTGGCCGCAAGCGCTCTATTGTTAGCCGTCATGCTTGCCGCAACCGCATGTGGAGGAGGCAACTCGGCCAAAACAGGAAGCGAAATCCCGGATGCTACCAACACTCCGCCTCAACAGGTTGAAGATTTGCCGGATGGAAACGGCATGATCGATCCTGATGTAGAAGGCTCGGATAATTCCAATAACAATGCAGCGAATAACGGTAATGAGAGCACTTCGGAGGGCGAAACGAATGTGTCCGAGACGAAGTCAGATACAGGCACGTTCACAGGAATCGTAGATACCCATTCCATAGAAATTATTACGGCGTCGGGCGCAGCTGTATTCCAAATAACCGAAGAGCAAAAAGCTGTGATTGACGCCTTGCCGGAAGAAGCGAAAGTGAAGTTTGAGTATACGGAGAAAGAAATCGACAGCAACAACAAGCAACTGTGGCTGTCCAGCATTGCATTAGATAACTAAAGGAGCGGTAACGATGCGGGTTGCGATCGCCGGAGGAACTGGATTTATTGGCAAAGCGCTAACGAAGGCGCTGCTGGCTCGATCGGATGAAGTCGTCATTATTACACGTACTGTCAGTGGTAATGAATCCTTTAACGGTTCGCCTCAAGCTTCTCGTTATGTAACTTGGGACCAAATAGCGCAGCAGCCCTCCTTACTGGAGGGCATCGATGCGATCGTTAACTTGTCCGGCGAATCGATCAATCAACGTTGGACGGCAGCAGCCAAGCAGCGTATCCTGCAATCCCGTCTCACTGCAGCGGTCCGCATCGCCGCTCTTTATGATTCGCTTGCGCAAAAACCTAAGGTCGTCATCAATGCCTCCGGCATTAGCGCCTATGGGATGTCGCTTGACGGCGAGTTCGACGAGAGTAGCCCTATTCATGTTACCGACTTCTTGTCGGGTGTCGTTAAGGAATGGGAACTCGCAGCGGATTCCATTGCTGCTGAACGGCTCGTCAAGCTGCGTGTCGGCCTTGTCATAGACCGCAAGGAAGGGGCTTTCCCGTTTATGGCGCTTCCGTATAAGCTGTTCGGAGGAGGCCGAATTGGCAGCGGCAAGCAATGGCTGTCATGGATTCATATCGACGACATCGTACGGCTGATGTTGTTCTGCTTGGACAATGACAGCATCAGCGGTGCTGTTAATGCCTCTGCTCCAGAACCGCTTCGCAACGATGAATTCGGACGCGCCATCGGCAAAGCGATGGGAAGACCGCACTGGTTTCCCGTGCCTTCCTTCCTATTGAAGACGGTGCTCGGTGAAATGTCATTGCTTGTGCTCGAAGGTCAGTATGCTATTCCCCGCAAATCAATGAAGCTCGGATTCACCTTTCAATATCCGACTGCTGAGAGCTGTTTGAATGCTATTTTCGCCCGTAAATAGGCTGCTAAACACCGCTATTCTAGTCGAAATTCATACATAGGCCCGTTCGCACCTGCAAGCTGTATCCTATCGCCGTCGGTTATTTTATATGCTTTGTACGGAATCATAGGCTCACCGTTTAATGTGCTGCCGTTACTTGAGCCAAGATCCTTAGCCATCCTCTCGCCTTCCGAATACATGAATTCCAAGTGCATACGAGATATACCGCTAGCCGGCTCCTCATACCCTCCTTGATCCCCTGCTCTTCCTATCCTTAGCACAGGCTCCGACCATTCAATTACATTATCCTCCCCTTGCCAACGACGATACAGCTTTGCTGCAAGTTCAACTTTCGTCTCCTTCAGAGACTTTCCAAGGAGCACCGTCGGTTCCATGAGGGGTACCGCGATTTTCTCTAGAAGCCCCGTTTTGTTGGCAACCGGCTTTATAGAAAGGTGATTATTTACTTCAGCTGTATCACTGCGATTCACCGGGCTATCGCCCGTGCTTGCAGAGAGTAAATGATTGTATCGGTTATGATGTGTTTGCGGTTGGGATAAGGCTTCGAATTCGGAAGCCGCGCCGGCTTGATCGTATGAGGACTCTTGATCCGAATTAAAATCCAAATCCTCACTCTCAATCGGATTCGATATGCGGACATTCCTTCTCCATACAACGATAACGACTGATACTAATAGAAGCGTCATAGCAACACTTATAAGCATGCTTTGATTGGAAGGCGATGCTAGATAAACAAAACGCCATATACAGGCTGTTGCGAGCAGTATAAAAGCAGCGGCTATCCACTTGAACCTATTCACGTTCGCTATCTGTTGCTCTGAAAAAAGTTCCTCATCTTCTGTATCCATCCTGATATGGGGTCGATCCGACAATTGCGGCGGCATTAGCCGAACCTTCTCTTGGTCTACAACCTCCTGCGGTGAATGGGTTTCACCTGAAGCATATTCCTGTGCCGCATACTGGGGAGGCCTCACAATTGCTTGAGCAAGACGTGGTTGAAGGCCAACTGCCGATGATCCGCCAATTAGCTCAAGCACCGTAGTCCGCAGCTCTGCCAGCGGCCACCTAGTGGTGCTCAATTGGCGTAGTAACCGCTTTAAGCCTTCGCCGTCCAGCACATCCACGTAGGATGTCCATCGTACGATAAGCGACATTAAATCGCTGCTTGTTGATGCTTCATTATCGGATACTTGAATTGGAACGTAAGCTAGGCGCACATCATGCAGCTGCTCGCCAATAAAGATGAATGATTCGTCCAGCAGACAGCCCTCCGGTCTGAGCATGTAATGGCGGCATTCGCTCAGCGCATCGATTAAACCTAGGACCAGAGAATAATATTGCTGCATCGTAAGCGGTCCTAATTGAAGCCGATGAAGCAGCATTTTATGACCATCCAGCACGTATCGGAAGGTTACCTTCCCGTCCAGCTCGAACCAGTCGACAGGCAATAGATACGGAATTTTCTCACCGCGCAGCATATGAAGCTCAATGTCATCGAGACTGCTCCGCATAATTCCGTCTTCGGTGTCAATCAGCATTTCATGACAGCGATTCATAGAGAAATCAATTCTAAACTTTTGCATATCCCGCTTCCTCCTTCCACTCATCGATCCATTCCGTTTCAGCCTACCATCATCCATACGGTTATCGCCGCAGGAGCGACAGCGAGCATGAAAGGAAACTTTTGACCCGAATCTGCAAATCTCAGCCATTGCCGCCTTTTCTGCTCCTCGCCCGGTACGAGCAAAGCCGTCATTCCGACCGTTAGCTTGCTGCTGAACGGACGATATATGGCCGCAACCGCGATGCCGATCACTCCCGCATACAGAATCGAATACATAAGCACCTCCAATACATGGCCTACACCTATCCATGCGCCCAGTGCCCCGAACAGCTTAACATCGCCCGCTCCGATGCCTCTGGCCAAATGCAGAAGAAGAAGAGGGACAAAACCGGCTGCCGCGCCGGCAATAGACGTTCCCCCGCCCTGAATGCCGCCTATAATCAGATGAAACAGAATGCCGCAGCCAAAGAATAGGATCGTTAACCAATTCGGTATGATCTGCTTGCTAATATCCGTAATGAATGCCACAGCAAGAAGGATCGCTGCCGCTATAATTGTCACTGCGTCCACGTCACAACCTCTCCTTCCTAATCCCCATTTGCCTTCTCCACAACAAAATATTGCGACACGCTATGCTCCTCCTGAGCTGCTGCCGTAGCTGTCAGCATCCAGCTGCCCGGCGTCGTATTACCCGATACATGCCATGTCCACGTCGCATAGCCGCTTTCATCGGCTGTCGTTGCGCCCAAGTGCTTCGCTTTGCTATGCCCGCTCTTGTATATAACGTCCAGCGAAACGGAAGTGCCTGGGTTAGTCTTGACGACAACCGTTGCCTTCCTCCCTGGGCGCAGAGGCGAGGGCTCGATAGACACAATTTGCAGCGGTATAATGTCCTCTCCTTCTGCTTCATGACCATAAGCAGCAGCGGCGGCATCGCTTACCCATACTCGTTCGGACGCTTGATCCCGGAGTAGAATCGGCTTGCCGTAGAACGGCAGCTTCAGCGGAAACTCATATTCAACCGACATCGTTAATAGGGGCTCGGTTTCCTTCGATAGATCAGGTAAGGCTAGATGGCTTAGACGTATTCGATTTGGCTCAAGGATCGCCTGGTCGGCAGCCTCGTGCAATATTGGCTCTACAACGGATCGTCCGAGCTCCGTCGCCGCCATATCCTGCAGCGGCTTCCAATCGCCTCGAAGCGCAGATGAAATCAACTCGCCAGCCGGATTCGGAAGCCATTCGGCGGCCTCTGCCGCAATATCGCCCCAACTGCTCTTTGGCAGCGGGGATGCAGCTTCAAGCGGATTCACGGCAGCTGCCTGCTGAAGAGCCAGATCAATTGGATGAATATGTGCAGCAATCTGACGAACAGCTTGCGAAGCAGTCGCATGCAAAGCCATTTGAACAGCGCATAGCCGAATGAGGACGATAAAAACAAGCAATAAGATGAGTATAAGCGGCATGACGAAGGAGGCTTCTACAACAATCGAACCCTGCTCGCTATTAAATCTCGTATTTCCCTTGTCAATACGACGAGCCGATTGTTTGTATAGTCTCATAACGATTGCCAACAACCTTTCCTTCCAATAATCCGAACTTCCCCACCATGTGCATGGCACCAGGCAAAAACCACAGCTTCATCGACAATTTCGCTTCACCGGTAACCGCAGAAGGCGAGGCTGACAGCACAGTGCCTGTATTTTGCTCGATAACGGCGATCATACGGGACAGCATTCCTGCTTGATCCGCACTATGAACAAGCAGGAACAGCCGCAAATAATCCATGTACGATACTTCTGTCTTCACATACTTGGATAGCGGAGCCGAGCCGCGTTCCGTGAACGCAATCATATCCTCGATCGTTTTCTCAAGACCATAGATAAGCGCAGCTGATAAAATAAGAAGCGGATGTCCTAGCGACCGGCTTTGGATGAGTCCCTCCATCGTTCGAATCGCCATACGCACAGCGAACAGTTCCCCATACGCGGCAGCTAAGTTTCCTATTGGGTTATGAAAACCGTAGATAACATATTCAGCCTCCTGATTATGGAACGAAATAGCTTGCGAGAGTTCAGCCGTATCGCCGTTCAGAAACATCGCGCGTAAATTCTGCGGAGCAAACACCGTGTAGCGATCTACGATATATTCGCCGTAATAGATGGTATCCCGTGATCGCTCAAGCATGCCTGACATGCCTGTGAACAATCCGCCCATGAATTGCTGGGAATGCTCTGCAGCCTCATGCGCTTCGCCAGGTTGATTGTCTACCGTCGATTGCGCCGCCTCTGACTGCTTCTGATTAAACTTCAAATTATCGTCCCGCTTCTCTTGGATCTCCTCGTATAACTTGATATGCTCCTCCAACTGCGGAACGGATCCGAAGCCGTCAAGCATATTTCGAGCTTGCTGCCATAGCGACTGCGCCTTTGCTTCCTGCTCCTTCAATCGGTTATTCAGATCGGCGTCTTGGAGCAACGCTCTTCGTTTTCCGATAATTGTCGCCGGCTGTACGTAGCTCTCCTCATACTCGCCGTAAGACAGCCTCATTGCAGCAACAGCCGACATTAAAGTTTGGCTAGAGCTGCTGGCAACAGGCCTTGATATTGCCGCGGATACATTCGATTGGAACCTGCCAGCATCCATGTCGAATGCGGCTGCTGCCGCATTTTGCCCCTCCAGCTCCAGCTTATATTGCTGGAACCAGTTGTCCGGCAATATCATTTGCTTCGCTGACTGCTTAATCTCCTCTATATCGGAGGCGGCACTGTCAGGAAGCCGTTCTCCGCCGGTTCTCTCGGCATGGCTGCCTACCGCGTCATAATCTGATCGATTAGCCGCTGCATCCACTTGCAGTTCCAGCAGCATCATCTCGTCGTTCAGTTTCCTAGCCGCCTCAAGCTCCTGGAACGCTTTTCCCTTTAATTTCGCGTGCTGTTGCTGCACGCTTGTGCTCTGCCTTCGAAGACTGCCTGCGAGTGAACTCGCATGCTGCTCGTAAGCGGCTATAGCCTCGGCATACAGCGGTTCCTCATCTTCTTGGAGCGATTCATCATGTTGCACATTCGCTGCATAAGCTGCGAACCCACCTGCGATGGCAGCCGCTGTATCTCCATCTCCATTCCCGCCTGATCCGCTTGCTTTCACGGGAATCATTCCGCCCGTTCCGCTGCCGCCCATCGCTGCAGCCGCTTGCTCTTGCATTGCCAACACAAGGGCAAGCGCCGCTTCACGTTTCTCGTACAATCGCCTCATGCTCTCCAGCAGGTTAACAGCGACGGCAGCCTCCTTCATCTCTCCAGCCATTGGCGCGAACTTCGCCACGAGCTCCAGCGTAAAGTCGATCGGTGCTTTATATTTCATATCCTCCAGCACTTGCCTGGCGAATATATCATGGTTGCCAAGCACGTCAGCAGTCTGAAGAGCCGCGGACTCTACTTGTCCGCCAACGACACTGAATCCGCTGCTAGCCCCGTTCTCTTCCTCCATGTTCACGGATACTACCTGCTCGAATATCGTTTGTCCGCTTGTGCCTCCACGGGCGAACAAACCATAACGCTCATAGAGTCCCTCATCGTAGGCGGATAAGACGGATCTTACGCCAGACCTTACCGTATCCTCTGCGAGCCTATGAATCGCCCCGATACGCGCATAATCAATAAGTACAGCAAAAAATAACAACAGTGAGGAAAGAACGATAACGGCAAATACGGTTACTGCGCCATCCTCTCGAAAAAGCAAATCTCTTAATCGAAGCCTCCTCATCCCGTTTCCGCTCCTTGTTGTCCTTGAGACGGACTTCATGGAGCTGCTCCTACGGCAGCATCTTGATAGGGAGCAAGCGCCTCAGCAGCTTTCGTCTTCGATATCGCCGGACCTCCGCTTCGATTCTGAAACCGGCTCGTATAATAACGGACGAGATCGACATTGCGAATGAACTCGACGGGATCGACCACAATAGCTGCAGCAACGGTCTTCGGTTCTCTGCCTAACCAGCCGTCTTGCCGAACATCGGATGATAGATTGAGCGGCTGCTTCAGCTTTACTAATACTTCGTTCTGCAATATTCCATGGTCGAACGAAAGCTCCCCCTTGTAATGAAGCTCTTCGTCACGCAGCCAAGCGGATGCTTGCATCAGCTTGCGCTCCGGCAAACTGCTAGCCTGAATAGCGCCAGCATCATCTTGACTGTCTGACAACTCCACTAGGGCGCCGCCTCCTCCCCGGGCTAAACCGAACAAGCTTTGCAGCATTTGATTGTCTCCGATTCTCCAATACAAGCCGTCATATTCAGGCTTCAGGAGCATGCCGCTCCTTGTATCGCGATGGCTATTATCCCAAGCAAAGGCGGCTCTCTCTGCTGTTGAGGAGGCGGCGTAATAAATGACAACCTTCTGGTAGATATACATACCGAATACGATGAACAACATAATAGCTGCGAGCAGCATCGGCATCACGATGGACGATTCTAGCGTGAAGCTGCCGCTCTCGCTTCGAGCTATGTTTGCCGCGGGCTTGGCTAACAGGGAACGAACCTTGCTTCGCTTAAGAGAAGATTTGATCTGCTTGGTCATCCGCTTTACCCATCAGCCGCTCGATTAGTTCAATAATCCAATCTTTGAACAGCAAAGCAATAATGATAACGACTGCAATGATCAATATAATTTCAAGCGTTCCAAGACCCTCCTCTGATTTCCAAAACTTGCGGACCGTATGTTTCATTCTTCTCATCGTACATCTCCCTCTCATTCATCGTTTGTTGTTAAGACATTAATAGAACAGCCGGCGCAGCGACTAAAATCATTAACACGAACAAAATTCCGACCAGCGGAAATACGAGCTTAGAGGATGCCTCCTCGCCACGCGATCTTGCGACCGCCTTTCTTTTCTCCCAAAGCGTGTAGGACAACTCTCGCAAGGCAAGTACGAAGTGCTCTCCTCCGCGCCTATAGTTAAGAAGCAGCACCGTTGTGAATACCGATACTTCTTGCACGGCGCATCTCCTGTTGAACCGCTCCACGGCCGAACTGAAGGAATGGCCATTGCGAAGCGCAGTTACCGCATGTCCCCACTCGATATACAGCGGATGCTTCCCTGCTTCCTTTCCATCCAGGCATCTTGCCAGAGCGTGCTGCACGGTCTCTCCTGCCCCTACAAGCAGCATCAACTTGCTTAACATGTCAGGCAGCTCGGCGATAATCTCCTGCTTGCGGCGCTCTACCTTGCGTCCCGCATCAACGAATTGGCGAAGCGGCAGTACGACGCCGAAGATGATACCCATCAACATCAGTACGCGCTCACCGGATAATGAGCTAAGCCAAGCACAAGCCGTTAATGCCGCATATCCGATGGATACAGCACCTCCTGCGGCTGTCTTCGTTCGCTCGATCGTCCAGTCAGCGCCGTTCAAAATGACCAGCTTCATATGGTAGCTGCCCATCTGTAGCTGCATCGTATCGAACAGACGAAGACGCTCCAACATTCGAACGAATGGTTCTGTCAGGATAAGACTTTGAAAGCTAGGTCCATGCTTCCGTAAAGCTGCGTTGCTTGATTTGAGGCCCAGCCAAACAGAACGCAGTCCGGTTGCACCTACCATATAAAGCCATACTCCAGTTAAAACAACGGCAATTAGAACATCCACTCCGAACCTCAGCCCCATCCTCCTACATTCGAATATCCATCATTTTGTTCATAATCCAGAAGCAGAAGAGCAGCAATACGAGTGCCGCAGTCAAGAGCAAGTAACCGAGCCCGCTGTACAAAGGAGCCATGTAGTCAGGTGCGGCAAAGCTGAGAAATCCTAAAAAAACGAAAGGCACAGCCATCATAATCTTGCCTTCGAACCGCTTCTGAGCGACCATTACCGCTATTTCCTGTTCTGTCTCCAGCTTCTCGCCGATAATCGCCGATGTGCGCTTCATCACCTCGATCAGATCTCCGCCCGACCTCTTGCATGCAGCAAGCGCATCGGCGAATTGCGTAATCTCGTCGATTCCTGCCCGCTCCGCGAAGCTTCGGAGCGCTTGTTCCAGCGGCTCGGCATGATCCAACCGATTGCTAATAATTTGGAATTCAATCAGCAGCTCGGTACGTGGATCGGGATACAGCAGCCTTAAGTCATCCAGCGTCGATACAAACGCATTTTCGATCGAGCGTCCGGCAGCAAGCGAAGAGACAAGCGAGAATAACGCCTCTTTAAATTGCAGCTTCAGCCTATCTTTCCGTTGCTGCAAGAGCCCTGCTCTCCAATACCTAGGTGCTATGACACCTGCGAAGGAGAACATAGCGGCAATGATGACGGAGTGGTAAAACAGATAAACAGCCCCCAACAGCGCTAGCGCCCCAGCAAGAGCAGCGATAGCAAATTGCCCATGGGTCAGCTTATATTGCCGATAATCGGGGAGGGTTGATTGCCTAGCAGTCGTCGCTTGAACTTGATTCTCCCATCCACACCAATACAGCAAACCGCGTATCGGATGTTCGCTCATGTCTATACAGCCTCCCCGCTTCTCTGCCGCCGTCCCGCCATAACAAGCTTGTCCGTATGCAGCAGAGTATTGCCTGTCGGACGCAGCTCACCGATCACTTTGCCCTCTTTCTCCCCGTCCTCTTGGAAACGAAACAGCGAATTCAACTGCACCTCGCCGCCCTCCATTCCTCGAATCTCGCATATTTCCGTCACCTTCCTCGTTCGATCCCGAAAGCGCGACAGATGAACGACAATATCGATCGCAGACGATATTTGCTGCCTAACGACCTGTACAGGCATATCCGCTGCACTTAATACCATCGTTTCCAGCCTCGCAATCATATCCTTCGCTCCATTCGAGTGCCCGGTTGACATTGATCCGCTGTGGCCGGTATTGAGTGCTTGCAGCATATCCAAAGCTTCACCGCCGCGCACCTCGCCAACGATAATGCGGTTCGGCCTCATCCGCAGCGAAGCGCGAATCAGATCGCGAATCGTTACCTCTCCTTTGCCCTCCGTATTCGCATTGCGCGTTTCGAGCGACACGAGATTGGGCAAGGTCCGAATCTGCAGCTCAGCCGAATCCTCAATCGTCACAATTCGCTCGTCGCTCGGTATGAATTGCGACAACGCATTAAGGAAGGTCGTCTTCCCAGTACCTGTTCCGCCGCTTATGAAAATGTTGTATTGCGATGCAATAATCTCCTCTAGAAAACTTGCAGCTTCCGCTGACAATGAGCCGTAAGAGATCAGCTGGTTCATCGTTAACGGCTGCTCAGGAAACTTCCGGATCGTCATGCATGGTCCTTTGAGCGCGACAGGAGGAAGCACGACATGTACCCGCGAGCCGTCCTTAAGCCTAGCATCAACGATTGGCGAAGATTCGTTCACGACTCGGTTCACGCTTGCAACTACGGCTTGAATCAGATCCTCGAGCCGCTCCCTGCTCTCGAATGCTACGGGATACAATGTCACCCTCCCATGACGCTCGATAAAAATCTCTGCATGATAGTTAATCATGATCTCCGTCACGGAAGCGTCCTCCATTAACGGCTGCAAAATATCCAGCCCTCGGAAGGAATGGAACAGCCTGCGCACAAGCTGTACTTTCTCATTTGCCGTAAGCGGATTTCGCGTGCACCACTCGAATACCGTATCTTCAGCAATTCGCATTAAACTTTCATCAGACAATGTGCCGTTGAAATCAATCTTGGCTCGAACGCTGTTGCGGAGCGACAGCACCACTTCATCCGTTAACGGCATGCTGCTCTCCGCCTCTCAGCATATAATTCATCAGCCTTCCTGCTGCAGCTCTGTATGATGGCGATGATAGGAGCTTAGCTGATGTCGCGCTATAGTTATTCCATTCCATCGCATCGGGCAATGAAATTGGCATATACGGTATGCCGTCCCGATTGACAGTCGGCGGCAACGCATTCATCTTCGCGCGATTATGAATCAGTTGGACCTTCTGAGCCATGCGTTGAAACCGCGGTCCCCACTTCTGCTCCCCATAGCGGTAGGCCAGCCGCTGCTTCGCAAGAACACCCTCATCGTCGCATACGAGCCACAATATCTGATCGGAATTTTCCAGCAGCTTCATGTGAAGCTCGTCCAGACCGTCGTCCAGATCGACAATGATGAGATCATATTGTCCTGACTGCTTAATCAGAGCAAGCAATCCAGCCGCATCTTCCGCGCCAAGCGTCATTCGATCCTCCGCGTTCGTGCATGAAGCGAGGTAGTCTCCCTTCAGCAACGAATGGCGCTTGCGATGCTCAAGCAACCATTTGCCTGCTTGCTCCGGTTCGGATTTCAACTTGTACAATAGCTCTGACATGCCAAGCTGAGTACCTGTGTGATTCGCATGCCCGAGCCATCCACCCAATGAATGCCACCGCTCCAAGTTCAGATAAAATGTTCGGTACTGCTGCGATCCCGCAGCATTTGTCAGATGAAGAGCAAGCGCGGTCTTCCCTGTGCCCCCGGAAGATGAATACACCGTTACGACCTTCGCGCCCACTTCCGAAGCGAGCCCAGTGCCAACGGGAGATGAGTACCCAGCGGTACCTGCCCCCGCGTGCATATCGAACAAGCCTTGCAGCAGTGCAGGCAACGGCTGATATTGCAGCAACTCCTTCTGCTGACCCCCGCTCTCTCCGCGCTTCGAGACGAGTGCAACGGTCGCAATTCGTTCCAGTCTTGCAGCATCGATGCCGACTTTCAGTTCTGTATACAATCCCGGCTGTACGGCAAGCAGGTCCATCGAATACCCTTTCTCGATATGCTCCTTCAGCGCTAGCGCATTTGTGAAGGCGATCAATTGCCATTGCTGGCCGATCGGGCTCTCGCGAACATATTCCGCCAGCCGTTTAACGTATTCCTCCTCCTTCGCCGCTACAGCAAGCTGATATCGTTTCATGGCTGCACACCTCCTCTTCAGTTGAGAAAAACAAACGCAAAAAAGCACCGTATAAAACGCTATTTCTAGCGTCATATACGGTGCTTCCGCGGTTGCTCTTATTAACTTTGGTTAAAATTTACCATATCCCCCTGCCACTCGTCAACACTAGCAGTCTATCTTTTTGGAATCTTTGAAGCGCATATTCCGGGATATCTCTTGCTACTGCTTCATCCTTATTGGAAAAATAGCTTGATTTCCCGATCCGCGTTCTCATCCGAATCCGAACCATGAATAATGTTGCTCGCCACATCGATGGCAAAGTCGCCGCGAATCGTCCCTGAAAGGGCATCGGACGGATTCGTCGCGCCGATCAACGACCTTGCGTTTTTGATCGCATCCTTGCCTTCCCATATCATGGCGAACACAGGTCCGGAGATGATGAAATCGACTAGCTCGTCGAAGAAAGGCTTCGCTTTCAGGTGCTCGTAATGCCGCTCGGCAAGTTCCCTGCTTATTTGCATTACCCTCGCGTCAACCAGCTTAAAACCCTTTTCCTCGAATCTGGCAACAATGCGTCCGACAAGACCTCTCGCAAACCCATCGGGCTTAACCATTACAAACGTTCTATCCATACAGATCCCTCCATCTCTATCGGTATAGCCATTTATCGGTAAAGCCATTCAATAATGATACCTGCCGTTTCCTCAATTGCACGGTTTGTGACGTCGATAATCGGACAATTGAGCGATTTCATAACATCCTCAGCGTATTTCAGCTCCTCGATAATGCGCTCCTGTGACGCATATTGCGCCGAAGATGGGAGTCCCAGCGTCTTAAGGCGCTCCGTTCTAATCCCTAGCAAATGCTCAGGCTGCATGGTCAGACCAACGATTAAGCGACCGGGCGCAGGCTTTAATTCCTCAGGCAAGTTAACCTCCGGCATGAGCGGAAGATTCGCAGTCTTAATTCCTTTGTGCGACAAAAAGACGCTAAGCGGTGTCTTGGACGTTCTCGATACGCCGATCAGCACGACCTGCGCCAGTACGAAGCCTCTCGCATCCTTGCCATCGTCGTATTTGACTGCAAATTCGATCGCATCCATTCTTCGATGATAAGCATCGTCTATCGAATGAAGCAGGCCTGGCTCACGCTTCGGATAACTTCCGAAGGTATCGACATAAGCTTGCATCATCGGCCCCATCACATCGACGGCGCGCACGCCCTGCTTAAGCGATTCCTCCTTCATCAGTTCCCGCAGCTCCGGCTGAACGAGCGTATAGCTGATGAATCCGCCAGTCCCAGCCGCTTCCGATACGATACGTACGATCTCATCCTCCGACTTCAAATGTCCATAACGCTTAATTTTCACATGCTCTGACGAAAACTGTCGGAGGGTCGCTTTCGCTACCGCTTCAGCCGTCTCGCCAACCGCATCTGAGCATACGTATATAATTTGCTGAGTCACTGGTGTCATAGATTCCGCTCCCCCAAATCCGGAGCCGCCGCAATGTCGGCCAACAGACGTATAATGTTCGACTTCGATACCCATCCTACAATCTCCGGATGAGGCGCTTGTTCGTCGCGAGGCATGATAACTGGCAAGCAATCGACCTGATGAAGCGACATCTTGCGTATCGCGTCCAGCACGGAATCATCTTGCATTAACGTTACGATATTCGGGTAACGGGTCATGACCATACTTACGGGAATCGATGCAGCTCCCGCATTGCCAAGCGTAATCTTGAGCAGATCCTTCGGCGTAACAATACCCGCAAAACCTTTGTTCTCATTAACGACTAGAAGCGTGTCGGCATTCTCGGTGAATAACGTGATGACTGCATCATGCACGGATAGCGAATCCGGCACGTTAACCGGTACGCCTTGGATTTCTCTTACCTTTAAGCTGCCTAACTGCTGCAACGCTTCGTTGCTTGACCGGTACGCATTGCCTAAGAAATACCCAACCTTAGGTTTGGCGTCCAAATGTCCCAGCATAACGAGCAGCGACAAATCCGAACGGAGCGTTGGCCTGCTAACACCGAGATATTCGGCTAATTGTTCACCGGTAATCGGTGCATGCTTCTTTACCAGCTCTACTAACTCCAATTGACGCGAAGATAGCTGAATCGGACTCCCTCCTACTATATGACTCATATTTACTAATAATTTCGTTATTATACGCCAATTAATATATCACATTCGCATATGATGTACAACATTGGAATCTCTGAGTGTACAAAAAGCTGCCTTCTCGTCATAACGACTACGATAAGGGCAGCTTTCTTTTGTAATAAGCTATTTAGATTCTATCGATTTTTCGGTCATATCAATGAATAATTGTACGTCTTCCTCCGTCAAAGCAACCGCCTCACTCCAGAAGTTGCTCTCCTCAAGGTTTACGCCCAAATGAACCGAGGCCAGCTCCTCGACGGTCATTCGGCCCGTATCCCGCAGCAGTGCGACGTATTTGTCCGCAAACGCGGGCCCTTCTTGCTGCGCTCTTGCATAGATGCCTGCGCTGAACAAATAGCCAAAGGTGTAAGGGAAGTTGTAGAATGGCACATCCGTTAAGTAAAAATGAAGCTTCGATGCCCAGAAATGAGGGTGCGCCTCGCCCAGCATATCGCTGAACGCCTCACGCTGAGCATCTTCCATTAGCTTGTTGAGCTGTTCAGAAGAAACAAGTCCTTCTCTCCGCAGCTCATAGAACCGGGTCTCGAACAAGAAGCGTGCATGTATGTTCATAAAAAAGGCAACCGAGCGCTGGATCTTATCCTCCAGCAAGCCAAGTTTCTCATCGGCGTCCGTTGCCGTCTTTAGTGCCTTATCCGACACAATCAGCTCGGCGAATGTCGATGCCGTCTCCGCAACATTCATTGCATACTCTTGCGATAAAGGCGGCAAATCATTCATAACATGCTGATGATACGCATGACCCAGCTCATGGGCTAATGTCGATATATTCGATGCCGAACCGGAATACGTCATGAAGATACGCGTCTGTCCGCTCTTCGGAAACGAGGTGCAGAAGCCTCCTGGACGCTTACCTGGGCGATCCTCCGCTTCAATCCAGCCATTAGCGAACGCCTCCTGCGAGAAATCGGCCAGCTCCGGGCTGAATCCGCGGAATTGTTCAACGATGAACTCCGCCGCTTCCGCATAGGGAACGATTCGCGCTGAAGCGCCAAGCGGTGCCTCCACGTCATGCCAGTCAAGCTTCTCTACGCCTAGCAGCTTCGCTTTCCGCTCCAAATAGCGAACGAGCGACTGTTTCCCGTCCTGTATCGCCGTCCACATCGCCTTTAGCGTTGCCTCGCTCATCCGATTCATCTGAAGCGGCTCTTGCAGCACAGACGCCCAACCGCGCTTATCATAAAGCTTCAAGCGGAAGCCGGAGATGCGGTTCAGCACCTCGGCGCTTAAATCTGCTTGCTCCGACCACACGCGCTCCCATTCGGTGAAAGCTGCCTGACGAACGGCTCGTTCGCCTTCGGACAGCCGATTATGCATCTGACCAGCAGATAGCGTCCGGCTCTCCCCGTCTGCTCCAACATCATTAAACTTGGCTCTCGATACGATTAAGTTATAATAATCGCCCCAGCCATGATAACCATCGACGGACAGATCTCCTGCCAGCGCCTCCAATTCAGGCGCCATTTTCTGCTTCGCAAGCTCTCGGCGCTCATGCAGGTTGAATGCGATCTCTGCCAGCTTCTCATGTTCGAGCAACGCTGCCCACTCGCTGTCCCCGTAAGCTCTTAGCATATTGTCATATCGAGTAAGCACGCCGATCAGCTTGGCAGACAGCGTCTTCACCTTGTCGTTAAGCGAATTAGCCGCTGTATCTCGGATATTGGCAGCCATCAAGCATGCCACGAAAGAATCCGTCTCTCTCAGACGCAGAAGAACGGATTGTACAATATCGGTCAGCTGTGCCAGCTTATCGGCATCCAATAACGCATTGCCAGCTAGTTCGGCATCCAGCCTCTCCATATCTTCCTCCATTCCTTTAAGCTCTTGCATAAAGGCTGCCGATCCGGAGCCCCCCTCATAGATCGAATCAAGCTCCCAAGTAAGCGGATATTGCTTTGCCACGCCCATCATCCTCTCATCGTTATTTGCGCAAATGTCTCTGACGGTGTATAACTTATATTAATATTACCACATCCCGATTAAGAAGAAACCGCATCGCGGTCCTTGTTAAAGGGCAAGGGGTTTCGCGATTCAAGCGTAAACGGCTATCGCTACGGTGAAGGCCCTGCGGAATGCTGAATGAATATTGAATGGAGGAATCATACATGTCTAAACCTTTGCAAATATCAGCCGAAACGGCTGTTAAGTTATCCAAGCAGCTTGGCGTGCCGATCGAGCATCTCATGCATATGCCCAAACATATTTTGCTCCAAAAGCTCGCCGAGCTTGCGAAGCAGGAAGGTCCGTCAACGGACGAGAGCGGCAACAGCTAATGGTCCCTTTCGAGAGAACATGGCCGTATGACATCATAATGGGTGATATTTATGTCACCAATTGCCCATTCTGCAATGAAGAAAATGTACTGCTTCCGCTTCGTCCTGAAGAGATTACATTGATCCAAGACGGCAAAAAGCGACTGCTCGTATTTCCATGCTGCCATAATCAAATCACGGTTGTTGACGTTGATCGTGATTACTTGCTCGCTAATCGCGCGCTCCCCGGGCGCAAATAAACAAATAAAGGCCGACCTCGACATATCACCTAAAGTGATTGCGCCGGGATCGGCCTTTATTATTTATTATGCGAATGAAGCTATGCCATCACCGCTCACTTGCTCAGTGGAATCGGTAATCTCGCCTTCGCCACTCAGCATCGATTCCTCGCGTATCAATTGCCATTGCTCACGGCTTGCCCGAATCATTGCCGAATCTACAATTTTCTTATCGTTGACTACGCGCGAGAACCATCGTACAGCATCATTCCGCTCACCGATTCTACGGTGCAGCTCCCCGATTATGTACATCAGCCTCGCATTGTTAAGCGAAGCGCCTTCTTCCTCATACACACGGATATAGGATTGCAGCGCGAAACGCAAAAAGCGCTGTTCCTCCGTTTTGTTGGACGCGTATCGATAAAGCCAAGCGATATGGTGTAATATTCCGGCAATAACACGTTCCTTCTCACCGACAGCCTGAGCGCTAATTAGCGCTAGCTTATAGGAAGCCATCGCTTCCTTCTCGGTACGCTCGCCGCCATAATTGACGGGTACCCACCGGCTTCCAGCCGCCTCCATATACTTCCGCTTCTGAACATCATTAAGCCTGTCCAAACCATTCTCCGTCGTAGCGAAGCCGCAGGTCGGGCATACGCGAACAACATAAAAATCAGGGTTAACGCCAGCTTTGTAGTAACCGCAAAAATCAGTGTCTGTAGCGATTGCTTTCTTGAAACTCGGGCGCACTCTTGATGTCTCAAATGGTGTTTCACAGCAAATACACTGTAGCTTAGATTGATAGAGCGGTTCCATTGAACTCACGTCTCCTCTTCGAGTGTGTTAACAAAGTGATGCGCCGGGCCGGACAGCCTGTCAATGACGATCGCTTGCAACTGCTCCTCTACTCCAATCTCCGCAAGCGCTCTGCGCATGCAATCGAGCCAAGCTTCCGCGCGCTCAGGCGTAATCGGAAAAGGCAAATGCCTAGCTCGCATCATCGGATGTCCATATTCGTCGGAGTAAAGCGAGGGGCCTCCAAAAAATTGCGTCAAAAACATATATTGCTTGTCCATCACCGGATGTATATCAGCCGGAAACAGCGGTCCGAGCAGAGGGTGGGCTTGCACCTTTGGGTAGAAAGCCTCAACCATTTCTCTGATCTTTCCTGCTCCGCCGATCAATTCATAAAGGCTTATATTCCTATTCATCGTCATTTTCAGCTCCATATTGTAGGTCTTTTGAATTATATTTTAAAGAAAAATCATTTCCTATTGCTTAGTATAACATTTATAGATGACCGTATAGAAAAAAAGCCCGCATTGTAATATGCGGACTCATGATTATAAGAACGAAACATACCTTAATAGTCTTCTTCACCAGGTGAGGATAGCGACTCTCGGATGACATAGACGAACGCGCAGACTAAGATGCCAGCGATATAACTCATGCTCATCACTCCAAGCTTTTAAAGGTAGCTCTATTGTAGCATATTTCAGCGTCAAAATGTAAACGTTTTCTTTGTGGTTAAAAAATTTATTTTCCCTCCCTGTAAGTGATGGATGTCCACCCTTCGGCATATACGTGTAGGAGGATCAATCGACTCGTCCATGTCGTCTTTCCTATGCTTGTTCTCACCGTATACAAAGGAGGCGGCTAGCGTGCTGCGCACTTTCATTCATCCTTTATCGTTAACGGCGTTCGCTGCATTAAGCGTCGCCCTGCTAATGACTCTATTTCCTGCTGAGACACTGACATCCTCGCTGCGCGGACTGTCGATATGGTGGGAGGTGCTGTTCCCAGCGCTCTTCCCTTTCTTCGTCATCTCAGAACTGCTGCTCGGCTTCGGCATTGTCCATTTCTTCGGCAAGCTGCTTGATCCGCTTATGCGACCGCTGTTCCGACTGCCTGGCAACGGCGCATTCGTCGTCGCAATGGGTTATATATCGGGTTATCCGGTAGGAGCGAGATTAACCGCGCAGCTATGGGAACAGCGCCTTATTAATCGTTCCGAAGGCGAACGGCTCGTTGCCTTCACTACAACGTCCGATCCCGTCTTCCTGATTGGCGCGGTAGCCGTCGGCTTCTTCCACAATGTCGCTTTGGCGCCGCTGCTTGCAGCTGCACATTACGGCAGCGGACTGCTTATCGGACTTACGATGCGTTTCCATGACCGTCATGCTCCAATGACATCGGAAAGGCGGCCGGCCGTCAGAGCAGATGGCAGCAACCGGCACCCATCGCGGCTGTATACCGCCCTGAAAGCTATGCATGAAGCTAGACTGCTCGACGGACGGGGGCTTGGACAATTGCTGCAGGATGCAGTAGGCTCTGCTTTACGGCTTATGATTGTCGTAGGAGGTCTCGTCGTCTTCTTCTCTGTCGTCATGGAGATGCTGACACGGGCAGGACTTGTCGGAGCACTGGCTGAGGCCTTCCGATTTCTATTAACGGCAGCAGGCCTGCCGGCACCGCTAGCGGATGCGGGCGTATTCGGCATATTCGAGGTGACGCTAGGATCGCGCGCAGCCGGAACAGCGAACACGCTGCTCCTTCATCAAGCTGCAATAGCTGCATGGGTGCTGTCATGGGGCGGCTTATCCGTTCATGCGCAGGTTGCCAGTCTGCTTAGCAAAACCGATCTGCGTTACCGACCGTTCCTGCTGGCCAGGCTGCTGCACAGCGTCTTGGCCATGGCACTTGTCTACTTGCTATGGAATGTGCTTGGACCTGCATAAAAAAGTGACCATTTTCCAGCCCACTCACGCATTGAATTCGATCGACATTTCCTTTATCATCTTAAGTATGCAACAGATCGGAAGGAGATTTACCTTTGAAATACGCGGTTATTGATCGAGGCGATTCTTTATCGCAATCATTGGCTCAAAAATTTCATCAGCTTGCAGCGGAGAAACATTTTGTTCGCAGCGACGACAGACCCGAGATCGTCATCTCGATAGGAGGCGACGGCACGCTTCTGCATGCCTTCCACAAATATGTCGATCGTATCGCCGATGTCGCTTTTATTGGCGTTCATACCGGACATTTGGGCTTCTATGCGGATTGGCAAGCAGACGAGATTGAAGAGCTTGTCGCCATGATGGCGGCGGAACAACCGCGAATTGTTCGCTATCCGCTTGCGGAGATTCAACTCGAAACGCCGACCGAAACAAGTTATTATTTATCGTTGAACGAATTCACGCTCAAAGGCGTCGATGGAACGCTCGTCGCACAAATTAACATTAACGACGAGATGTTCGAGATGTTCCGCGGCGACGGTATCGTTATCTCTACACCTTCGGGCAGTACCGCTTACAATAAGAGCGTCGGCGGCGCTATTGTTCACCCTTCAATCGAATCGCTGCAAATCGCGGAGATTGCATCCATTAACAATCGCGTGTATCGAACGCTCGGCTCATCGGTCATGCTCCCGCAGCATCATCACTGCGATATCATATCGAAGAAGGAGCAGAAGCTCCAGCTGACGATCGACCATGTAAGCATCACGCGCAGCGACATTATCTCGATCCGTTGTTCCGTTGCGAGCCGCAAAGTCAGCTTCGCCCGTTATCGTCCATTCACGTTCTGGAATCGGGTACGCGAAGCATTCTTAGACTCCGGCGAGCGTTAATAGACATTGAACCGATCACACAAAAAAGACGCCGAGACACTCCTTTAGGAGCGTCCGGCGTCTTTATTTGGCCGTTGGTTCGAAGGCGCTTCTGCGGATGCCGCCGCTTCGCCTGCGGCTGTACCGGAACGCGGATGCTTCTTGTTCCGATCGTTGCCGCCGCGGTAAGGCTTGCGAGGCTGCTGCTCGCCCTTCTCCCCGCGGGGATGTCCATTTCCGCCACCGCTGCGATGTCCGTTGTCGCGTTGGCCATTCTCACGGGAGCTATTGTCGTGGCGATGAGCTCCCCGGTTAGAACGCTCTTGTCGTTCATGACGTTCTTGTGCCGGTGCTGCAGCTTCCTTGCCTGCTGCCGTTTCGTCCAATGTTCCCGTTTCCGAGCGGCCCGCGCTCTCCGGCATCCGATACGTTCTCGCGTCGACCCGCGGCTTCAGTTCTTCCGCATCGAAGTCGTAATCTCCCGGCTCCTTCTTGCTCGACTCCTTCTTCTCCAGAATGAAGTAAGCGCAGCCGAAGTTGCAGTATTCGTTAATATAATCCGGCATACCGGAGTAGAGGCTGTCCTTCGTAGCCTTGGAGTGGGAATCGCGGAAGAAGCCTTTCAGCCTTAGCTGACTATAGCCCCAGTCGCCCACGATAAAGTCATACCGCTCCAACACCTCGCTGTATCGATCACGAAAGGCTTCTGGATTCCATCCGTTTCTATTCTCATGAACAAGCTCATATGATTTGCCGCCGATATGAATCAAAGCCATCTTCTCCACCTCTTCTGCGCATCCCTTACATTCCGCCGGAGCAAGAGACACTTCCTCACACTATTCCTTCCCAGAGCCTGCTACTGCCATCTTATCCGCAGCAATAGCCGAGTCCGTCTGTTCATGCGCATGATAAGAGCTTCTTACGAGCGGTCCGGATTCTACGTGACGGAAACCGCGTTTTTGCCCTTCTTCCTTCAACTTCGCGAACTCGTCCGGATGGACGTAACGAACGATTTGCAAGTGATTAGGCGTCGGCTGCAAATATTGACCCAACGTCAAAATATTGACATCGACTGCGCGCAAATCATCCATCGCCTGCAAAATCTCTTCGTATTCCTCGCCAACGCCAAGCATAATGCTCGATTTCGTCGGTATCTTCGGCTTCATTTCCTTCGCTCTCTTAAGCAGCTCGAGCGAGCGTCTATACTTCGCTTTCGCACGGACTCGGTTAGATAAGCGCTCCACCGTCTCGATGTTATGGTTCAGGATATCCGGATTCGCATCCATTACGGTCTGCAGAGCATCCCAGTTGCCCATAAAATCGGGAATAAGCACTTCAACGCGGCAGAATGGCATCCGCTTGCGAATTGCGCGAATCGTAGCCGCGAATATCGAAGCCCCGCCATCAGCAAGGTCATCGCGGGCAACCGAAGTTACAACGCAATGCTGAAGTCCCATCTGCTCGGCAGCTTCCGCTACGCGGTCCGGCTCTTGCAGATCTAGTTCTGTCGGCAGGCCGGTCTTAACCGCACAGAAGCGGCAAGCACGCGTACAAATATCGCCTAGAATCATGAACGTAGCCGTTCGATTCGCCCAGCATTCATAAATATTCGGACAACGCGCTTCTTCGCATACGCTATGCAGCGTCTTGCCGCGCATCATTTCTTTAATCTCGGCAAAGTTGCCGTCTGTCGCCAACTTTATACGAAGCCAATCAGGCTTTTGTAATTTCTCACGTTGTTTCATACGGCATTACCTGCTTTCACTTTCGTTGTATAAGGCCACAATCACTCCGCTTATTATATCACGTTTCGGATAAAAACCAATGATTTGCAAAACATATCGTTATTCCGTCATGCTTTTGGAAAGGGTGAGACGTTTGAAAAGGACTTTTCTGCTGAAAGCAGCATTATCGGCCGCATCGCTGCTCCTTGCCGTTCCCGGTATATCCGCTCAGGCCTCGCCTAGCAAGCAGCAGCGAACCGAGCAAGCCGCCAGGCCGACATCTTCTGCAACCGAAGCGGATTTGATCGCAGCAAGAAAAAGCTTATACCATCAACTAAGCACCGTTACGCAAATTCCATGGTTTTGGCTCGCAGCCATTGACCAATATGAACGCTCCATGTCGAAGGTGAAGCCAAAAGCACGGCCAATGCTCGGCAGCACGGTAGGGATATTTATCGATCAGGAGCAATGGGCCGGGCCGCTAAATCCCGATATGGACGACAGCTCTCCCGTATCGATCCAATGGTTCAACGGCATCGGACGCGACGGAGACGGCAATGGTATCGTCGAGCGCAATAGCGATATCGACCTTCTCTACTCGCTTGTCAGCAAGGTCGCGGCCTTCGGCACAACGGAGGAGGACTTCTCTATCGGGTTATGGGAATATTACCAGAACGGCCGAGCAGTCAAGCGCATTCAACAGTTTGCCCGCATTTACGAGCATTTCGGCAAGCTCGATCTGTTCGAGCATGCCTTCCCGCTGCCGATAGGCACCAATTACAGTTATAAGGACACCTGGGGTACGGGACGCAGCTGGGGCGGCAGGCGGACCCATGAAGGGACGGATATTTTCGCTAATCACGGGGTCCCCGTTAGAAGCACCTGCTATGGCGTAGTCGAGATTAAAGGCTGGAATCCGTATGGCGGTTGGCGAATCGGCATTCGGGACTTAAGCAATTTCTATCACTACTACGCCCATCTGTCTGGCTATGACAAGACAGTCGAGGCCGGCACGATCGTTCAGCCGGGTCAAGTGATCGGCTGGGTCGGCAGCTCCGGCTATGGCAAGCCCGGTACGCAAGGCAAGTTCCCGCCGCATCTGCATTACGGCGTATACAGCGATCGAGGGCTTATCGAATGGTCATTCGACCCTTATCCGATGCTCCGCCGCTGGGAAGCTTCCGAGAGGCAGCGCTTAAGATCCAAACGATAGTATTCTACACAAGGAGAGGCCGCCCCAACAGCCTATTGGCTTTTGGGGCGGCCTCATTATTAGCGGCTTCACTCCGAGCCGGTATTGCCAGCATTGCCAGCGTTATTGCTATGCTCCCCTGATGCATTTCCTGCTGAGCCTTCATTGCCCTCCGCCCCGCTGCCGCTCGCATTATTGCCGCCGTCATCCTTATTCTCGCCGTTCTCGCCTTGTGTCGTAACGCCGGAGCCCGGAGACAACGGAACCGATATATTCGGCGCCTGCCCCGCCGATTCGCCAACAGGCTTGCCCGTATTGTCGTAGTAATACATCGGTACATCACCAACGACGAGCAAGTAGGATATCGGAATCTCCGTCTCTACCAGTTCAGGCTCCGTATCGAATGGAATGATAATCGTAACCTCCGCCGTAATGCGAATGTACACCTCGACCAATACCATGTTGATCGCGACATCCTTCTCGCGCGTGCTCAGCTCCACCTTTGCCGCCCCGACCGGCTCGAACTTGACCGGTACTCGCGGACCGAACGACGATATAATCGCGCTGTTCAGCGCATGTCCGATCGGGATATGCTCTAGAATATCCTTCATATCCTTAAGCGTGTTCTCCACGGTGGAAACGGTCTGCGAAGTGATCTTCATATGCTCGGCATAATTGAGAATGAAACCGGATATTTTGCCGTTGCTATTCATCTTCCAGTCGATCAGCTTCTCTGATTCCGACTGGTTCGCCACCTGATCGGTAATCGCCTTGTTGATTGCCTGTGTTGCAACCTGCTTAACCCGAATCTTCGCGATATTCATGAGCGGCGGCCTTAAGTTCCGTTCGATATATACAAACGATTGAATCGATAACAACGTCATCACAATAAGGGCAATGAGCCAAAAATTGCGCCGTCGCATACGCGGCCTAGCCGGACGGCCGCCCCATGCGCCTGGAGGCGGGCCGCCGCTGTTCCTGCTCCGCGCACCGAATCCGAGTGAAATAGAAGATGTGCGTTTGCCCCATTTTCCTCGGCTAGCCCCCGTTCTCGACCCCCACTTCGCGCCTGAAGAGCTCGCCTGCTGCGTGCTGGGCCTGCTGCCGCCCCAGCTTACCGTTTTCACTCGTCTAATTGGCCTCCCCGTCCACATGCCCCCGCCGAATGAACGAAACCGCCAGCCTCTCCTTCCCCATTTTGCCAAGTGCAAGGCCTCCTCCCGCTTCACCCTGTCCGCCTTCTATATCCATTCATATGCGTGGCTCGGCCAAAAAAGAAGGCAGCTTGCCCGTTGCGGCTGGGCTGTTCTACCTTATAATGGAATCAGACAGACTCGCGGATTAACGATAGGAGTGTTATAGATGATTATGCGGCCTGAAGCGATTTTGATGGATATGGATGATACGATTATTGCCTTCGAGCATGGAGTAGACGTTGACGCCTGCTGGTTCCAAGCTTGCGGTATCCATCTGAAGAGCAATGACAAGGGCAATATACCGGCATTAGTAAGTGCGATTAAAACGGAGGCCAAATGGTATTGGAGCGACCCGCAGAGGCACCGAGAAGGCAGAATGGATCTCACCGCTGCAAGAACGCGTATCATCGATGCGGCTCTGCAAAAGTTGTCCTTCATCAGCAGCTACAGTTCATCGGTCTCACGGGCAATCGCTCGGGATTACGGACTAGTTCGAAACGAAGCGATCTACTTGTACGAGGATGCCATTGAAACGATTCGGCATATTAGAACATTAGGAATTAAGCTGGCGCTGTTAACGAACGGTACCTCATCGGAGCAACGGCACAAAATCGAGCGCTTCAACCTTGAACCGCTGTTCGATCATATTTTTATTGAGCAGGAAGTAGGCATTGGCAAGCCTGATCCCCGCGCTTACGAAAATGTCTTGAAGCGGCTAGGCGTAGAAGAGCCGCACACGGCGTGGATGGTAGGCGACAACTACGAATGGGAGATTACCGCTCCTCAGAAAATAGGCATTCGCGGCGTTTGGATTAACCATAACCGTCCGTTGCTCGATTCGAATCCAGATACAGCTCCCTACCAATCCATTTCAACGCTCAGCGAATTGCGTAAGCTGCTCCTATAAAGCTGTATCTGTATGAAAAGATAATTATAATCATCTTTTATATCCCGTTTGTTTTCCGGCCCGGCTAGAATGAGAACATACCGAAAGAAACGTACGAGGAGGAAGACAAAGATTATGATTGCCGTTGCAGCCATTCATACCGTTTTTCAGAAAGAAGCCTTGTTCGCTGCCATTGCCGAGCAGTACGATATCGGCAGTCCGCTCACGAGCCGATTTGTCTCGAACGGCTTGAACGATACCTACGACGTCGTTACGGACGAAGGCCGTTACGTGCTTAGAATCTATAAGAAACATTGGCGGAGCGAAGCCGAGATTCGTTACGAGCTCGATCTGCTGCTTTATTTGCAAGGGGCAGGCATCCCTTTATCTCGTCCCATTGCTCGGAAAGATGGCGAGCTCGTTACCTATATTGCCTCTTCAGAGGGTACGCGCTACGCGGTACTGTTCACTTACGCTGAGGGCATCGCGATAGCGAATGCTCAGACGAGCGTACACTACGGCCGGGCGGCAGCTCAGCTTCATCGTGCAGCGGACGGCTTCGTTCCGTCCCATGAACGCTTCCAGCTAGACAGCGCCCATCTGCTCAATGAACCGCTGGAACATCTGTTGCCCAAGCTTCAACACCGCCCCGACGATGTCCGATTCGTCCAAGAAGCGGCAGTCCGGTTGAAGGATAGGATGAACCGGCTGACGTTAAACGACAACGACTGGGGAGCATGCCATGGCGACCTGCATGGTTGGAATGTGTTCCATGACGAGAAAGTCGACGGCAGCCTGACGCACTTCGACTTCGATTGCTGCGGGGCAGGCTGGCGCGCTTACGACCTGTCTGTGTACCTATGGAATCTCGTGCATGGCAGACATGATCCCGAGAAATTCGGAGACGAGTGCTGGGACGCTTTTCTGAGCGCCTATGTCGCGGAACGTCCGCTGAGTCAGGCCGATCTTGACGCTATTCCGTTATTCGTGGCGGTTAGGCAGCTATGGCTGCTTGGGCTGCATACGGGCAATAGCGCGGTGTGGGGCGCGTGGCAGGATGACGGTTATTTTGACGGGAAGCTCAAGTTTCTTAAACTGTGGATGGAAGCATACGATTTATAATAACGTTCCAACCAACGTGAAGCGAGGAGGGTGTGCGTTATGCTCATACAACCGCTGGCGCATGCCGAAGCTGAACAAATATGTAATTGGAGATACGATGGCGAGTACTCGTTCTATGATATAGCCGATAGCCCAGACGTCATTACGGAGTTGACGGACGGCAGCTATTATTCGGTAAAGACGGCTGACGAAGGCGAGCTGATCGGCTTCTTCTGCCTCGGACCGCATGCGCAGGTTCCCGGCGGACAGATAGCCGGCCTGTATGGCGGGGTCGGCATCATCGATATTGGAATTGGGCTGCGGCCCGATCTCGTCGGCCAAGGCCGAGGCTCAGCTTTCCTGGCAGCTATCACCGAATACACGGTGGAGACGTTTCATCCTCGGAGGCTGCGCCTCAGCGTTGCGACATTCAACCGCAGGGCAATCGCTTTGTATACGAAGGCTGGATACCGGAGGCTAGCTGCGTTTGATAGCTACGGAACGGAATTTTGGCTCATGCTGTATACCATTTAGAAATTTGTTCATTTATTCAATAGGATTGGCGCTCATCTAAAGGCGTCATGCGAGATTATTCAAAAATAAAGCGATATCGGCATAAAACCGGCCGCTAGTCGTCTCTTTCAAATCATGCCCAGATCCGGGATACTCTCTAACCGTTAAATTCTCAGCCATTCTGAGGTAACGGTCCAGCTCGCCGTCAGGGATCATAGAGTCTTCCTTTAATCCCCTCGCTACTAAAACGGGAATGTTCACCCGATCATCGAGGTTGCGGTGCGTCGATTCTATCTGAATTCGTTGTACGGCCTTGACCCGAATATGCTCGGTACGGCCGAAAGGAATTAAATACTCATTGATATAGGCGCTAGGCCACTCAGGCGGCATCATCCGATGCTCTGGCGGATAATCCCCAATAAGCAGAGAACTCACTTGTGCCTGATGCTTGAGCGCATAACCAAGAGCGTACGACACCCCTCGGGAGTAGCCTAGCAAATGAAAGCTTTCCAACTGCGCCTGCTTTACGACTGCCTCTATATCGCTTATATGCTCATCCAAGTCATAGCCAGTGTCTGGCGTATCGCTTTTCCCTCTCCCTCGGAAGGATAACGCGATGCACCGTCTCGGAGAAACCGACATGACCGTCTCCAACAATTCCAAATACTCTTCCGCCGTTTCCGACAGTCCCGGACAAACGACCAGCGGCAAACCTACATCAGCTGTGGGTCTGATATCATAATAATGAAGGCTAACATCTTGGTTATTGGCAAAAAAAGATGGGTACGTATGCTTCATTACGGCAATCTCCTCCTTATCGGCCCTCGATTCGATACTTTTTCTCCAGATCAGAATAAGGCCCTGGCGCAATTGGAATCGGCTTCGTAATCGCTGACTCATCCGCTAGATCATCACTTTCTATGTCATCATACACAGAAATCCCCAGTTCAAGCACTTTGGCAACTATCTCTTCATCGATGTGCACATCATCCATTCGTTCCTCCAGGACGACCTCCATTGTATACTCGTAACCGAAGCGCTGCTCCAATCCTTTCTTATCCGTGTATATTAATGTAACTACAATAGGTTTGATTCCGCAGCTTATCGGCTCATCCGTAAAGATGGCTATCATGAATTCATCTGCCCGATCGGGACGGTAAATGACAATTTCACCCTTTTCATTCTCATAGAAGCGAGATAAGTTGCTTTTACGGCTAATCCCTTGCGGCAGCTCAATCACAATACGAGCAGTAGCAGCATTTCGAATCGGGCCGAACCGCACGAGCAGATGGTTCATCCCATCCGCATGCTCAATCATGGACTTCGCCGAACGTATCGTGATCACCCCTGGTCTCCCCTTTCGACCAATCCTGTTACAGCTTCAATGATTTTTCCCCTGAGCTCGGGCGACGTGCGGGAGCTGATCGACAAAATGACGTCCTCGCTAATGACATAAGTCTCGTGCCTCATCATCTGGTCAGCCTGATAGAGCGGCAGCTTCTCTCCGATGCGAATGACTTCCTCAATCGACAGCTGTTTCAACTGCTCCTGAATACTGGCTAGCGTCTCCCCGCTCTTCGCGAGCGTCAATAACGCACGAAAATAATGCAGATGATTGTCCGTGTAAACACGCTTATTTCCGACTGTCTCCAAAGGCGGAATAACGCCAATCTGCGTATAATACCGAACCGTTCGCAAATTCATCCCGGCGTCCTCATGCTGCAAAACTTCCGTTAGTTGCTTCGCTGTATATTGCTCCATGCTCCCCATCCTCGCGTTACACTAAAGTGTATTAGTTACAGTATACTGTAACGTTTCCGAATTGTAAAATATAAACTATCCTTTGTCAGATCTGATAAAACACAAAAAAAGCAGACCCACTTGCACGGTCTGCATTCTGATAATCCCTTATAACAACGAGCGGATATAAGCGAGGTTCTCGCGGAGCAGCGTCTCGGAATCGGCGGAGCTGCTGAAGTCCTCGAAGCTGAGCCAGCTGTCGTAACCGACTGCCCGCAGCGCTGCAATGACTTGCGGCCAGTGTACCGCGCCAGCTGTAACAGCCGACCACGATGCTTGCCAAATTCGGCCATGCTCGCCGCTTCCGATCGTCGGCAGCGCTGCATCTGTGCGTTGCCACACCGCGTTCTTGACATGGACGTGACCTAAATATTCGCCGAGCACTTCGAGTCCCATTTGATAGTTCTCGAAGCCTTCATGCACCATGTTGCCCGGATCATATATGACACCGATATGGTTCGCGTCGAACCCGTCAACCAACCGGCGGGCTAGTGATGCGCTAGGCGCAATATTACCATGATGAACTTCAATAAGACCTTTGACGCCGTAAGTTCGGCTTAGCGATTCCGCTTCTTGCAAGTAAGTGCGAGCCTCGGCATACAGCTCTTGGTAGGTGCGTTTGCCGTCATAATTCGGAACGCCGATGCGGATGGAAGGTGCGCCAAGCAACTTCGCTGCGCGCATCGCGTTTTCTGTAGCCGCCAGGTCGCCGCTGCCAATGTAAGCTGCCACATTCGGCACGACCAAGCCAGCCGCCTCAGTCAATTGCTTAAGCTCTAACAGCTCGGCTTCTGACGTATCCGTCTCGACTGTGGACAAGTTGTTGCCCCAGAACGAAGGCGCTTCCTCGCGTCTAGCCGGGTCCGTCTTCGTGAAACGCCATTCTACGCCGTCATAGCCGTTCGAGCGAAGCAGCTCAAGCGTACGTTGTTGCGAGCAATCTGGAAGCATTACCGTAAATACTGAAAATTTCATACGTCACCCCGATATCATCATTATCGAACACTATTTCGTATCAATCGATCATTGCTGTCCCCATCTTATCATAACGATCATCCCTTCTCTTCGCTTAGCTTTGCCTTTATGGCTCACCTATTTGACTGTGGTTGCTATCGCTTGTAGACTAGACAAGTCATATATCGCAGACAATCACGCACGATAGATATCTATGACTGGAGGAGTTCATACTTATGTCCGTCAATCGACGACTCTTTACCGATAGCGACTTCGAGGAAGTCATCCAGAAGCAGCTCAAAATCCGTGTTTTCCAAGACAATCATATTATCGAAGGCAGCACGGTCGTTGTCCGCTTCGACGATTCAACCGTCGTTACCCAATCGAGCGTCAGTGATATTACGTATCATAAACGAAACGCTTGCGAGTTTTTTGAGCTCAGAAGACGTTAAGTATAGGCAAGAAGGGCTGCCCTCGGAGGCAGCCCTTCTTGTTTGGATACTACTTTATCAATTGCACGACTTGCAACAATCGCTTAATAATAACAGCCGCTTCTGCGCGCGTTGCCGGATCAAGCGGAGCGAATATATCCGCTTTTCCTTTGCCTACTATAATACCTACTGCCGCTGCGCGCTTCACGCTATCAAGCGCCCATGCATGGATTGCACCTTCGTCACGGAAGCCTGCTTCTTTCGAAGAATCAACGCCTTGCTTCACCTGAAGCCCAGCGTTAGCCGCGAAAGCCAGCGCATTGGCCGCCATAACGGCCATCTGCTCGCGGGTAATGGCATCGAGCGGCCGGAAACGGCCATCGGCATTTCCTTTTACAAGACCGTAGCTTGCCGCCGTTACAACCGCTTCCTCGTACCATGCTCCCTTCGCTACGTCGGAGAAGGTTATTCCCGCTCCATTCCCTGCGCCTTGCAAGCCTAACGCTCTTACCAGCATCGTCGCGAACTCTGCGCGCGTCACACTGCGCTGCGGAGCAAATCTCGAAGCCGTAATTCCGCTTAAAATTTGCCGCGCTGCAAGCTGTTCAATGTCGCTCTGCGCCCAATGTCCCTTCGTATCGTCGAAGGATTTCGCATTACTCGCAAGCACGTAGATACTGTTGCTCATGCTCATGATATCGGCATGCGTCTTACCTTCGGCCGATTCGATCACGGCTGGCACGTAATGGAATTTTCCTGTGCCAGGATCATAGACGAGCACGACCGCATCCTTCGGATCGATTTCGCCTTTCGCGGTCAGCGTACGCTTCACGTAACGACCTCCGAAGCTGCGAATTTCTGTCTCCGTATTGCCGTTCGTTACGATAATCGTGAAGTCGATCGGTTCGCCTATAAGCTCGAGACCCTGCTCTTCGGCTTTCTTCTCAAGCTCAGTCTTGATCGCTAGCTCCACCGGCTTGATGTTGAGAGTCCAGACTACTTTGCTAAGTTCCTCCGGAGTCAATGTACCAAGCTGACTCGTTACGAACGACAACGGCAATTCATATGTCGCTCCGTCAAGTTCGATAACGATGACCGCATCGGCATTTTTTTTGCCAGCTTCAAGCAGTGCAGCGCCAGAGAACGAAACGCCGTTATTCGATTTGGCAGTGTCAATTGTAAATACGATGCGATCCTCGTTCGCGGAAGCCGCTTCAGTCAGCTTCGCATCGTTCTGCTTCGTATCGACCGTTTCTGTCACAGGAGGGTCTGGAATGATGCTGCCGCCCCCTGAGCCGCCTTGACCTTCATCATCTCTTGCCTCAACTTCGATCGTAAAGATGCGAAGATCACCGCCTAACAAGACGCTGAGCTTCGTCACCCCTTCAGAGCGTGCGCGAATGACATGATCCGATCCAATCGAAGCAATGCTCGCAGTCTCAATAGCGAAAGCCGCATCATCCGTCACGTCTACGCCCTCTGCACCCAGCACTTGCAGTTCCTTCCTCTCTCCCTCTGTCATACGAAGCGGTCCTGTATCGCCATTCTCAAGCTTAATGGAGAATGGCTTCTGCAGATTGGCAAAACCGTCGTTCAGCTCTTCAAAAGCAAAGTTCGGATTGGCATCGGCAATCATCCGAATGCGTTCACCGCGAACGATCACGTTATCAACGTCGATCGTGCCCGATAGATTGCCTGTTACGTCAATGCCGTTCGTGCCCATGCCATCGAGGACGACATTTTGCAACGTGAGATTATCGACGCCAAAGCCTCCGCCATGGACGATTAGTCCTGCATACGTGCTGTCCAGCGCGACATTGTCGCGAACGATAACATGACCGTTCAAGTCCTTCTCGCCTGCGAACAGCCAGATCGCGCCAAGATTGATGTTATAAGCCGAATCGGCGCTGCCGGTGCGAATGAGCGTATTTCGTTCAACAACAGTCGTTCCCGTGAACGGAACCGGATTGAAACGCGTCGATACGGCAATGCCCGCACCGTTCGTGATCGTATCCGTACCGATATTATCCTGAAGCTTATTGTCTTGCCCTCCAAAAATAACGAAGTTGTCCGCTAGCCATGGCAGCGCCACCGTATTGAAGCGCGCCGTATTGTTGACGCTCGCGAGTCCTTCTGCCGACCACATCGCAAGGCCGTCATCGCCTGGATAACGAATATCCGACTGCTCCATCAAGCTGTTGCTCGTTCCGACGGAGAAGTTGATGCCATCCGCCATCAGATTGCGCAAGCGAAGGTTAACCATATGCAGCTCGTCGGTAATTTCCGTACCGCCCCTAACTCTAGACAACCATAAACCCGTTTTGGAATGCTCTACCCACACGTTTTGGATGACCGAGCCTGTGCCATAACCGCCATAGAACGCATGCGTAAGCGCTTCGTCATCGCGAATATTAAGATCGCCGTCAATCAACAGATCGTACACCTGTACGTCACTGCCCTTGCCGATAAACTTCGCTCCGATCAGCGTCGTGTACCACATGCCAGCACCGCGAATCGTAATTTGCGACAGATCAATATTATCTTCACCAAGATGGAATACGCCGGCCGGGAACCATACACCCTTGCCCTGCTGCTTCGCGGCAGCCATCGTTTCTTCGAACGCGGCCATGTCGCTATCGCCGTCGCTGGCAACTGCGCCGAAGTCAGTCACCGATAAGAAGCCATCGGGCTTAGTCAGCGCGCCCTCGACTTGCTCCATGTCCGCAAGGTCAATGACATAGTAATCCGCTTCATTGCCCGCATCCTTCTGCAATCTAATCGTGGCTCCTGCAGGCACGTCGCCGATCAACGCATGAATTTCATCGAAGAAACGGTGCGCGTTGCCCTGATTAGGATCATTCGACCAAGGGTAGCTGCCGTATTCCCAGCCATGCTTGGAGCTCAGCGACAGCTGCTGCTTGAACTCGCCGTTCACATACAGCGCAAGCGTCTCGTTAAGCCCTGCTCCATCCTCGCTGTCAGGAATGACGTAGCGAAGCACGATTGAGTTCGCAGCCTTCGCAAGCGTGAATTCCACATACTCGCCTTCCGCATCCAGCTTGACCGCCGATCTTCCCGATGCTTCGGAAGCTATCTCCTTATAGAGACGCGATGGCTCAAGCACTTCTCCGTTCGTAACCGCGTGCTCCGCTTCATAAGAAACGTAAGGTACTGTTGCACCGCGATAGTTAATGCCTACACTATGGCGTACGGTGAGGCTATCGAGCTTCACGCGGCCGGTATCGGCGGCATTCTTCTGAAGCGTGATCGTGTTAATGCCAGCACGCAGCCCCAGTTCAAGCACTAGCTCCGTCCATGCTGTCGCCTTGCCGAATGCCGCTTGCGACACGGGCAATCCGTTGACGTAAACGCTAAGCGTCCGCTCAGCCGACGAAGCGCTCATATAGCGGAGAGCTACATCATAGCTGCCTGCCTCCGGCGCGTTTACGGTGAAACTAATTTTAGCGCCATTCGTTGTAAATCCGTCCATATACCCGTCGCCAGTGAAGCCTTTGGACGTATCGGAGGCTGCTGCTCCTCCGCCAAAGAATGCCTGCTCTGCTTCATAGCGAACGTCTGAACGTACCGGTGCAAGCGTCCACATCGCGTCATCCATATCGGATGGCGAGCCGTGTTTCACTCCACTGTCCGTATGCTGCAACAATCCGCCACGGTCAGAAGCGTTGCCGATCAGCTTGTAGCCAAGCCGATCCTCGGTGTACCACTGCGCCGCATCATTCCCCTTCGCATCCGTATCGAGACTGACATTTCCTTCGTCATCGACCGCGAGCAACTGCCCCGATTCTTTGTTGCGAATCAGCTTGCGGCCGTTGAAATCCTGCTGCAGCCACTGCGCTCCAGTATCGCCCTCAACTGGCGTTCCCGTTAACAAAGCTCCGTCTTCCACATACATGTATTGCGATGTTGCCTTCGATTGAATGGTCACGTAATTCGTATCGTTAAAGATAGGCGTTGCTGTATCATAGACTTTGCCTTCGCTCATATCCGGCGTATCAAACTCTTCCGGAGCGTATTCGAAGCCCCACTTCACCGAGCCGTAGCCGATTGGGAACAAGCCTCGTTCCGCGTAACCTGCATTGTTCTGCACATTGATCAGCTCGTCATTGTAATAGCCGTTCATGCTGCGGATCACATATTCCAACGTACCGGGAACCGCTTCAATGGCCCAATCCGATTCCAAATCTCCTTCAGCCGCTTCTTTGCTTTCAATGAACGTCATATCCTTTTTCATGGACATGTAATGTCCGGTTACACGATTTCGCAAACGCTGCACGCCATCATAATCCTCGATATACCAGTGGCCGTAACCGTTACTCTCGTCAACATCGCCATAGAGCACGATACCTCCGCTATTTTCGTACAAAAATTTGCCGTTCGCCATGCTTACGATTCGAATCGGTCCGTCATAGAGCGGTTCGGGCTCCATCACTACCGGTTCGAGTACATACTGCGCGCTGTCCTCTGCGACAACCAGCTTGCTCACCTTCGTGTAGCTCTCGCCATCGGCATACAAATAATGTCCAGCCCAGCCGCTCTTCAGAACGATAGTATCGTCGGACGTGCCCGGCTCCATCATCCACTTTGCACTGCCCCAGCATAAGCAAATACCGTCTTGCGCAACGATTTGTTGCGGCGGCGCATCAAGCTCAACATCTGCACCTACATGCTCCATCGAAACGTAATGATTTGTGGATACATTCTTCAGCCTAATCGAATTCGGACTGTCGCCCGTCTTTTCCAAATACCACACCGATGCCGACTGTTCTTCCGTGAGGTCGCCGTACTTGACTTTGCCAAGATCGTCTCCAGCCTCGGTTACCTCGTATAGGTAATCATTAGTCAGCTTATTTTTGATTCTGACGTTGGTAGGTCCCGCTTCACCGACAGGCTCAAACTTCCAGCGCGGACTGCCCCATGAAGGATTAATAACGCCGTACTCCACATATTTCGTTAAGTTTTGGAGGCTCAAATACTTTTGCTGGCCAACGACATCATTGGCATCTTGAACGCTGTGAATCAGCTTCGTCCCGTCGAAATCCTCGATCACCCACACGGCGCTCGTCCACGAGTCCTCGACGTCGGAGACGGATATGCGTCCGTTTTCCATATTTTCAATATGGATATAGTGGCCGGTCGCTCTGTTTTGGATTCGCTTGCGTCCGTGGAATCGCTCGACAAGCCATTGCCCCTTTTCATCGTCCTCGGCAACATTGCCATATTTCAATTGACCGTTGTCGTCCTCGTAGAAATAGAAAGGCTGCCATTCATTTCTGATCCGGACGTATTGAGGCGTACCGTCCCCCGAAAATGCCGGATCCTCGAACAACCATTGCGCCGAGTCTACATTCGGATCGATATCTCCTGCTTGTGCCGCACCGATTGCGTCTTTTATATTCAAAAATTCGCCTGCGGCAGCTTTGCTTTCGATTGTTTTGTAATCGTCATACAAGGTAGATCTTGCAAGCGTCCATTGATCATTAATAGTACTCTCGGATAAGTTCAGTACATGTAACGGATCTTCAGGACTATCGTTGCCTGCTCTTGATATATACCGGCCTGTTGCCAAATTGCGAAGCCGCTGCTTGCCGTCATAGTCTTCCGTTACCCATTGGTAATACGTTTTATCGCCAACTACGGTCGTTAATGCTCCATAGCTCACAACGCCTTCGTCATCGAACAAATAAGCCGTACTGACGGGATCTATCGTAAAGCCCGCAATCCGATATGGCAGCGCATCCGGTGCCAGCTCAATTCGCCATTGCGCGTTATCCAGTCCCGGATTCGACCAATCGTTGGAACGCACATGCGTATCGTCGGGGAATTGAGTGTTCAGCACATAGGTAAGCGTCCCGGATGGCGTATTTAACGCTTCAATGTTTTTGAACGTTATATAACCGGCGCTCGATGCATCCTCCATCAGCCATTCCGACTTCGTGTCGATACCTGTTGCTAATGCCTTTATTGGCTCCCAAAATACGCCTTGCGTAATATAGTGACCGGTAGCACGGTTTTTGAGGCGTTTCGTATTCGGCGTATCTCCCTCTTCCAATATCCAATGCGAGGAGGCGTCATTCGCTTTTTTATCGCCGAAATCAACGAACCCATCAGCAGCCTCGTACAAATATTGCCCTTCTCTGAACTTATTCGCCAGCCTGACCGGAACGGCTTCTTCCACCGGCTCAATCGCCCATTGCGGGCTCTCGAAAGTGATGTTAATGTCATTGCTCGCTTCCGCAAAACCAAGCTGATCCTCTTGGTGAATGACAAGGTTGGCGCTCGAAGGTACGGTTGCACTCTTGATGACGACAAACCCGGGGCGATTCGATTCATGAATCGTCCATTGGTCCGCATTCGTGCTTGTCGCTATCTCACGGGCGGTTAGCGCATCTCGGCGCTGCGTCACGTCCGCGATCGTTATGTAATGGCCGGTTGCGCGGTTGCGAATTCTTTTGTTGCCGTTGTAGTCCTCCATCTTCCATTGTGCGGACTCGTCTTCATAGCTTGGAAAACCGTAGCGAACAACGCCTGACGAATCCTCGTAAAGGTAGTTGCTCTTCCACTTGTTCTTGAGCCTAACATAGGAGTCGCTAACCGCATCCCCGCTTTCTCCTGCCAATTGCTCGTCAGCCGCGTATACCGGCATCGCCGTTAATACCAGCAGCAGCGATAGCAGCAAAGCGAGATATGACCGTGCTCGTTTCATTGCAAAACCTCCCTATTGTATATGAAATAATCTCTCTATAAGCATAGGTTGGAATCGCTTACATAACGATGTGTATTATTAAACGAAGTAGGTGTATTTTTACTAAATGTTGGTCGAATATCCATCTAGCCATGTCCTGCGCAAAAAAAAAGCTCTCCGTCACTCGCTGTTGAGCGAGTCGGAGAGCTTGAAACTTATTGATTGAACCAATTAACGCTTACGCTTAAGCCAGCTTCTGATACATATGATGCAAGTATCGCCAGCGGATCATGAAGAAATAGACTAACTGAATAAGGAAGAACGAGATGTAGATTTTGGTCGCGTTGCCTAGCATCGCATATTGAACGACGCCCTCCATGTTGATGAACGCCACTGCGCTATGGATAAGTCCCAGCAAGAAAGGCAGGAAGAACATAAGCACGAGCTGGCGTGTCACTAACCGCTTAAGCTCTTTGCGGCTAAGTCCTAGCTTGCTTATCATCTGATACTGACGCTCATCCCGCTCCAGATCGGCATAAAGCCGGAAGTAGATGAAGCTGGCCGCGAATGTGAAGAAGACGACGCCGACGAGCACGCTAATAATGAACAGAATCGCATTCAACTGCTTATCGTGATACCAGTCCATAACGAGCAAGTTATAATAGTATTCGCCGTTCTCGCTATGCGCCGGGATAAGCTCCTCCAAGCCTCGGCTTATGCTTAGCGTATCCGACCAGTCTGGCACGACATAATAATACACCGTCTCGCTGATGTTATTTTCTTGCTCGAACTGCGACTTTGGAATCGTATTGAACAGCTCGTCGGACACGATTAAGGTATCGCCGTATTCCGTTGAGATCAGTTCATTAAAACGATTCTTGATGATCATGTCCGCTCCCGACCACTCTCTCACCGCCGTTAGCAGCCCGGCGTCGTCGTAGCTTCGATTGCTGCGCGACGCAATTCCCGACGCGATGCTGACTTCCGTATTCGATAAGCTTTCCGGCTCATAACCAAGCAGCGTAGCAAGCTTGTTGAAGTCGCTAAGCCGAATGATCATGCCGCCCGCATTCGTATACCTGTGCGTGACAGCAGCCTTCTCATAAGCGAATCCACCGCTCGATAACTTCTCGTCAAACGTCTTGATATGCTCCTGCTCCATCTTGTTATCGTTCAGCGATCGGTACGTTATCGCATATGGATTCATTTTCTCCGAACGGACAGGATCGCCGACAGCCAAGCAAACGCCGATGCCGGAAAATGCGACAGCCATAACCGTAGCGACCATAAAGAACATAATCGCGTTGTCCTTCATCCGGTACGTCAAATCCGATAACGTTAGAAGATTAATCCGGCGAAAAAAGAACTTTTCCCGCTTCTTCATAGCCCGTATCGCATATACGCTGAGCTGCGTGAACATGAAATACGTACCGAGAACAACACTGCTGACTGCGGAGATAAGCAGCGTGAAGTAATACGCTTTGCCGAACACGAAATAGAACACCATGCCATAACCGCCCAAGATTAGGACGAGCGCCAGCAGAGATAGCCACAACGACGGCTTCGGTTCAGGCTTCGGTTTCTCGCCTTCCTTGATGAGATCCAGCACTTGATTGCGCTTGCCGATCCGCATCGTCAGAAGCGAGATGAATAGGAAGAGCAGCGCGAACGCTCCCGCCGTCGTCCATATCGCTTCAATAGGGACGTAGAAGTTCAACGTCTCCTCAAGCATCAGCATGCGTGAACTAACTAGTAGAATAAGCTTCGTAAAGAGCAATCCGATGATGATTCCGCATACAACCGAGGCGAGACCGATAATCATATTTTCGATAAAAGTCAGCCTCTTGCGCTGTCTCTCCGACATGCCCAGAATAAGCAGAATGCCGAATTCACGTTTCCGCACCTTGAGGAAGGCGCTTGTCGAATAGAGCAGGAATAGAAACGAGAAAATAAAGATCAAATACTGCGATATTTTCAGCCCCATCCCACCAAGGTAAGAAGCCGTCTCGCTGCTGGATGCAAGCTGTCCCTGGAAGTCAGGGTGATAGAGCAGCACCGCGTAGATGAAAAATACCATAACGGAGAAGGCACTGCTCATGAAATGGGCGGCATACGTTCTTTTTTTGCGAAAAACGTTATTAAACGCGAATTGTCGAAAATTCATTCTCGTTCCCCCCAAGCAAAGCGAGCACGTTGATGATTTTTTGGTAGAAGGCCGGACGGTTGTCGCCGCAATGAATCTCGGTATAGAACTGTCCATCCTTGATGAACATGACTCTATCGCAGTAGCTTGCAGCCATTGCATCATGGGTCACGAGCATCGTCGTCGCGTTCTCCTCCTTGTTCAGCTGCGCCATCAGCTCCATTACATCTCGCGCCGACTTGGAATCGAGATTACCGGTCGGTTCGTCGGCCAGCAGCAGCTTCGGAGTATGAATGAGCGCCCGCGCAATCGCCGTACGCTGTGCTTGACCTCCCGATATTTCATAAGTTCGTTTATCGAGGATACCGCTAATACCCAGCTTCTCAGCCATATAGGCAACTCGCTTGTTCATCTCCGTCAGGTTAACGCCGTCCAGCGTTAACGGCAATACGATATTCTCCTTCACCGTTAACGTGTCGAGCAGATTGAACGCTTGGAATACAAATCCAAGCTCCCGCCTCCGAAACTGGGAAAGCTTCTCGGAGGACAGCTCATAAGGATCTTGTCCGTTAATACGGACCTCGCCTGAGGTCGGACGGTCGATCGTGGACACCATATTCAGCAGCGTCGTTTTGCCGCTGCCCGATGGACCCATGATGCCGACGAACTCCCCCTTCTCAATCGTCAGATCAACGTTCGTCAATGCTTTATAAGCAACCTTGCCCGGATATATTTTATTTAAGCTTCGTACATGCAGCAGTTCCACTGGATGATCTCTCCTCACATTTAGTTGATAGCTCTAGTCTAGCCCAAGCGTAAACGGCTAACGCTACGTACGAACCGCTAGCTGTAGGCGTAGGTATAAGACTAAAACTTATACTTTACTATAATTCAAAAAAGCCGTCGCTCCTATGAGCGCAGCTTTCATTTACCTAACAACTTTGTAAGGTTGGCGAATGGGCCATTGGATATGCGCCGGGTGACGAGCCGTAAGTGTACATCTGACCAGCGGGCTGTAAGAGCGTATTTGCGCTTACAGCCTGGGATCGGTGTGAAAAACCGGTCGACGGGGAGCTGTACGTGGTGCGCATATGCTCTTACAGACCTCCCACCCGGGCGGCATACGGGAATGTAATGCGTACGGTCGTTCCTTCGCCAACCTTTGATTGCAGCCTGATGTCGTGGTTCATCTTGTCCAGCACCAGCTTCACGATATAAAGGCCCATGCCTGTCGACTCCTTGAACCTACGGCCGTTCTCTCCCGTGAAGAACGGCTGGAAGACGCGTGACAGATCTGATGCGGGAATGCCCGCTCCCTGATCGATAATTTCCAATATAACCGACCGATCGTCCGTCGTTGCCGACACGGTCACCTTCTGCTTCGTGCCCGCCGAGTAATTAATCGCGTTGGCAATCAACTGCTGCAGGATGAACCGCAGCCATTTGCCGTCGGATTCCACGCGGAGGGATTCATCAATCTGGATCTCGGGATAAACGAAGCTGCGGATGAATAGCCGCTTATTTTCTAAGATGACATCGTTCACGAGCTCCCTAAGCGATAACGTCTCCACCTGAAAGTCCTGCTCGAACGTCTCCAGCCTCGCCATATACAGGACCATCTCAAGCCCCTTGCGAATACGATCCGTTTCCTCGGACATGCTGACATCCCGGGGCTCGTCGCTATCCTGCAGCAGCAGCTCCAGCACCGAGAGCGGCGTCTTCATCTGATGCACCCATTGATTCATGAACGTAATCTGATTTTGCCGCTTGCGCTCATCCTCTAAAATCTGCTTCTGATAATGGCGGTATTGCGTATGCAGCAGCTCTCCAAGAGCCGCTTGCAGCGGGGCGGATTCCAACGTTTGAATCGATTCCTCGATTCGAACCTGCTTGCTCGACAGCACCTCATAGAACCGCCGATGACTTGCATACCGGTAAACCAAATACACAGCTAAGAAGAAAAAGCCAAGCAAATACGCATACAGCGCAACCTTCCAATTCCGATAACCTTCCAAATAAAAGACCACGGTCACCGCCGCCATCTGCAGCAGAACGACACCAACCAAAGGCCATTGCTCGCGAAAAAACAGCCTCATAGCTGTCTCCCCTCGCTCCAAGTGTCGCTTAACCGATAGCCTGTGCCGCGAACCGTTTCCAACGAGCCCTCAATACCAAGCTCAGCCAGCTTCTTGCGCACTCGCGTAATGTTAACACTGAGCGCGTTATCATCCACATACGTATAATCGTCCCACAGCTTCTCCAAAATGATCTCTCTGCTGACCAGTCGCTCGAATTTGCTTAGCAGCGTCTCTACAAGCACCGTCTCCTTCTTCGTCAATGCAGCGGTCTTGTCCCCCAGTCTGAGCTCCATTCTCTCCGGGTATAGCGTCAATCCTGACCGCTCAACGAGCCGTTCAGCCGATGACGCTGCATAATCGCCGTAAACTCGCCGCAGCTGGCTGCGTATCTTGGCCATGACGACCTCATAATGAAAAGGCTTCGTCATATAGTCGTCGCCGCCGTTCTCGATTGCCCTCACTTGATCCATCTCGCCGCTTCGGGCGGATATGAAGATGATCGGGCAAGTCGATATAGTACGAATCTGCCTGCACCAATAGAAGCCGTCGAAGCTTGGCAAATTAATGTCCATTAATACCACATGCGGCTTGATCTGCTGGAACTGATCCAATATATGTTGGAAACCGCTGGCGATAACGGCCTCATTGCCGTACTTCTCGATATGTGCGCGCAGCAGCTCTGCTATCTTCGCGTCATCCTCTACGATCATGATCGTGTACATGCTCCGCCTCCACTAGACCTTTGATATACAACAATTATACACCGATGACACTCACGGATAAAAATGAATAGCCATATCCCTTTGCAGCGGCAGGGCTAGTGTCTCGCAAGGCGTGCTAGAAGGCAAAAGATAGTGTATACCCTAGAACCTCTCAAGCTCAAAAAGGATACATATATAGGAGTACGAACCACTAGGAGGAACGCATATGACGAAAGTCTATATCAAACGTCCATCCGTCTCCATTCAAGGCAGATACGTCATTGATCCGAGGCAGATGACCCCGGTCCATCACCATCATCATCACCATCATCATCATGAAAGCCACGCAGCTGTTGCGCCTGTTCGCAAGCCTGTGAAACACAAAAAAATAAAAATCGTTAAAGTGCCTAAAAAACGTTACTACAGTCCTCCAGGCGCGCCCCTGCTATTGCTGGAGGGTCAATGCGTGCCAGTAAGACACTGTTGTGATCATGAAAAAGAACATGATGAGCATAAGCACAAACATGAACACAAACATGAGCACAAGCATGAACACAAACATGAGCACAAGCATAAGCACGATGAAAAACCTAATCCGCATCATGACAAAAAACTGAAAAAGGCTAAAAAAGTTAAACTCGTGAAACGGGCTAAAGCTATAAAAAAATGGAAGAAGATACATGTTGTTAAGAAGGTACATGATATTAAAAAGGAACATGTTGTTAAGAAGATAGTTGTCGTCAAGCCTATCAAATGCGTTAAAAAACCAAAAGCTCTAAGAGGACCAAGAGGCTACAGCGGAGCACAAGGCTTACGCGGACTTGCAGGACCGATCGGTGCTACTGGAGCTACAGGCGCTGAAGGGATTATAGGACCAATCGGACCGCAAGGCGTTCCAGGCATCCAAGGGCCAGTCGGACCAACAGGCGACCCAGGACCTGAAGGACCACAGGGTATCCAAGGCATCCAAGGCATTCAAGGTCCTCCTGGACCAGCATTCATTGGCGACTTTTCCGAACTGACAGCCTTATTGGAGGCGTATTTGCTGGAAGGCACAACGGTCACCGTCATGACTGCCGGACAGCCGACAGGTTTCACTGGCACGGTATCGAGCATTCAAGATACACTAGTCACGTTTATCACTGGTTCGTCTACGCTCATGACCATTCCGCTGAATCAAATTACGAACATCGAAATCGACGAGCCAGCGGATTAAGCAATGTCCACTACACTATCTGGCGATCTTGTTTCTCTGATAGGCACAGAAGTAACGATTGTTACGAACGCGTACGGACAGCTGTCTGTGATCGGTACACTGGTGTCCGTCGGCAACGACTTCCTCCTTGTAACGTTCGACGATGGGAAATTCCGTTATGAGCTGCGCGTCTTCTATGCCAACATTGTCTACGTTCAGGCTGCACCGACTGTAATACCCAGCTAGAGGAAGCAGCACTTCCTCTTCTCCGAACACAAACAAGAAGCCCGATCCTCCATACGGAGAACCGGGCTTCTGCCTTCCTATTCGACTTTGATTGGATCGTAGAATTTCTCTTGTACCAGCTTAGCAGAGTTGTCGAGCAACTTCTGCAGGTCTGCGCCTTTTTTGGAGAATACTTCTTGCAATACGTTCGTTACTTCGCCGTAGTAATCTTGCGTATTGTATTGTGCTTCTGCTTTACCGTCAAGCAAGTTGTCGGATTCAGCAGCGTATTTGTATACGTTGTCGTATTTGTCGAAGATCGCTTTTGCCTTTTGACCGTACTCGGAATCGCTGCCGAAGTAGTTCAATTGCGGCGGTATGAAGAATTTGCCTTCTTCTTGACGTTTCTTAATATCGTTTTCAAGCGACTCCAGGCCTTTGTCTGTGAAGTAGTCGAACGTTACATAACGGAATGCGATTTCTTGCTCGTCTTTTGTTGCGTTCGGGTTGATAACAAGGTAGTCGCCGCCAAGAACGCCTGTATGCTTGCCGTTCGCATCTGCTTTCGGCATTGGGAATGTCAATACGTCCGCCGGCTGCATGCCGCCTTGGTTAAGCGCTTGCTCCAGTACGCCTTCAGCACCGGCAATAACCATTGCCGTACGGCCTTGTGCGAATGCGCCTACTGCATCGCCCCAGCCAAGTGCCCAGTCTTGCGGAATTGCGTTAGCTTCCCATCTCAGCTTGTTGTAGAACTCAAGAGCTTTGACGCCAGCAGCCGAATTGAAAGCTGCCGTTACTTTGCCGTCGCCAACCGTTTGGATCTCGCCGCCTGCTTCGAACAAGAAATTCGTCCAGTTCCAGCCAGCTTCCGTGCCTCTGCCCATTGGTGCGATACCGGCAATACCTTTGCCAGGGTCGGCAACCGCTTTAGCCGTATTGTACATATCGTCCCAAGTCCAGTCATAGCCAGGTACTGCTACGCCTTTGTCGTCAAGCATCTTCTTGTTGACAACCGTCGTCGTTACATAACCTTTTTGGGAGATGCCGTATACTTTGCCGTCGATGTTGAATTGCGATTGAAGGATCGGGTTGATTTGATCTTTGTATTCGTAGTTATCCCACAGTTCCGTAATATCGGCAGCCCAGCCGCGCTCAACAAGGAACTTCGCTTCTGTTGCCCAAGTGTTGAATACAGTCGGCGCTTCGTTCGAAGCCATTTTTACGCCGATTTCCGTTGGGTTGTAGTGCCAGTCGCTTTTTACGATTTCAACGTTCGGGTATTCTTTGATGAAACGCGCGATTTTATCGTCTTCCGCTTTACGGTTTTCGACTTGGTCGGGCAATGGATAATAAATGCTGATCGTTACTTTTTTGTCCTTGATATCGTCCTTAGGCGGTTCCGTCTCTTCCGAGCCTTGGTTGCTCGGTTTATCCGTTGCCGCCGGCGGTGTTGTTTCCTCCGTCTTATTGTTTCCGTTGCCGCTGCACGCTGCGACGATCGACATCAGCAGGATGAGACAAACCATGACTACGACATTTTTCTTTAGCATCGTTATACCCCTTCTCATTCGGATTTGTTTTTACATTCTCATCATAACGAAGGCGTTTTCATGCGACGAGGTGTATTTTTATGTCGATCATGTGCAGGTTTACGATTCGTAAAACCTGCTATCCTTTCACGCCGCCGAGCTGCAATCCGCGCATAATGTACTTTTGGAACATCAGGAATACAACGATTGGAGGCAGCATGACCATCGTCAGAATCGCGAACCGAATGTTCAGGTCAAGCCTGCGAGCCTGAATAACATACTTGTAGATTGCCGTTGCAAGCGGATACGTATCATCGCTTTGCATGACGAGCGAAGGCCAGAACCACTCGTTCCATGCGCTCGAGAATACGAAGATCGCCAGCGTCGAGAAGATCGGAACCGATAGCGGGAGCGCGATCCGCGTGAACGAGCCCCACTCCGATGCGCCATCGATCCGCGCAGCTTCGAACATTTCATGATGGATGTCATCAAAGAAGTTTTTCAGCAATAGTAAGAAGAATGCGCTTGCGCCCGCCGGCAGCCAGAATGCCCAATAGGAGTTAAGCAGCCCGAGATCCCGCAAATTAAGGAAGTTCGGAATGATGTACGTACTAGGCGGGATGAACAGCGTAATCATGAAGAAGAAGTAAATCCCCTTCTGATACGGAACGTTCAGCTTCGACAAGCTGAATGCCGCAAGCCCGAGCACAACGACCGTCACGATCATGTTGCCGACGAAGATCGCAACCGTGTTGCCTAGAAACTGCGTTAGATCGATATAGTTCCAACCAGTCTTATAGTTGTCAAAATGCCATTCCACCGGCAGGAAGCGCGGCGGGAAGGAGTTAACCTCCGTATTCGCCTTAAGCCCGTTGAACAACGTTGACAGAATCGGATAGACCATGGAAGCGACCATGATCAGTATAAGGAGGACGATTAATGCCAAACCTGCTATATTGGATTTTTTCTTATAGTCGTAATCGGATAAAATACCGCGTTCCATCGTTTTGGCCTTCATGATTAGTTTCCTCCCTTGTTGTTCAGCCTGAATTGAAGCAGTGCCAGACCGCCAAGCACAAGGAACATCAGAACGCCAAGCGCAGAAGCTACACCGTAATCCAATCGTGTGGTCGCATACTTAATAATGAGCAGAGCATAAGTGAGCGTTGCTTTGTTCGGACCGCCGTCCAGCAATGCAAGCTGCGACTGGAACCCTTGCGATGTGCTGATCAGTTGCATTAACAGCAGCAGCATCAACAGCCCTCTGATGGAAGGAAGCGTAATATGCCATATTCTGCGGAATATGCCCGCGCCATCGATCTCCGCTGCTTCATACCAATCCTTTGGAATGCTGAGCATGGCTGCCAAATAAATAAGCATGGCAGACCCGAATTGCTGCCACGATTCCATGAAGACGATCGAGATCATCGACCATGATTTATCGGATAGGAAAGCGATTTGATTGGTGCCAAGTCCAGTCAACGCACCGTTAATCGGTCCGACCGGATCGTAGAACCAACGCCATAGCCCGTACAATACAACCGCCGGGAGCACGTTAGGCAAATAAGCGGCGATACGTACGATCCCTTGGAAGCGGCGCATCTCGGATATAATAATGGCAAATACGATCGGAACCCAAAAGCCCATTACAAGACCGAGGAACATATAATACAGCGAGTTTTTGATCGCAATCCACACGTCGGCGTCCTTGAACACCGTTTTATAGTTATCGAATCCTACAAACTCATTCCCTTTGACGAAGTCGATGTGGTAAAAGCTGTAAAATAACCCTTTCGATATCGGCACCCACAAAAACAGTAAAAAAATGATGGCGGCAGGCACTAAAAACAAATAACCCGGAATATGTTTTTTCCACCTGCCCGGCTTGCGCAAGGCTTTGACGCCCGGCGATTCGCTCATTGCGACTTGTTGTTTCATCAGCGTTCCCTCTTTTCTTTTCTATCGCTCTATATCATTTTAGAAGCATAGAGGCTCGCTGATAATGTGCATATCTAAGGCAATGATGTTCATTTTTACTCGTTGTAGGCGAAGCGATACCGAGTCGTTCTAATCGCTTGACTGCTTCTTCATCTCGCTCGGACTCATGCCAAAATATTTTTTGAATATTTTGCTGAAATGCTCCGGCGACTCGTAACCGACCCGCTCCGATATTTCATACCTGCGAAGATCGGTTTGCAGCATGAGCCGGCGGCTTTCTTCCATCCGCAGCTTGATGACATACTCCCATAGGTTATATCCCGTATCCTTCTTGAACAGATAGCTCAAGTAGTTCGGACTGACGTGATTTTTCTGGGCGACCTCGTGCAGGGTTAGACCTTTTTGGTTAAAAAATTGATCGATATACGCCTTCGACTTCTCGACGATCAAGCTGTTCTGCGCGCTTAGATCCTCCTCCGTCGGGTCCTGCGTATACGTGCTCCAGTTGAAATCGCCGTAATAGAACACATAATGATCGCGATGCTCGCGATTCCACAGAATCGCCTTGCGCGCCTGTTCGTCAAGGATGCTTAAGAACTCGATGCCTCGCAAAATTTGGCTAATCCCGATGACGCAATGCAGGCTCAAATATTTGTGGATATTATAATGAAGGCTGCGCCCGATCATATCGAGCTGATTGATCTTATTGACGGAGGACTCGCTGAACTCGCTCTCGTCCCATTGAATGATTATGCTAATCTCCTGATTGGGCGAATAGAAGGACAGGTAGTTCCATTCCTTCTCGAGCAGCTCGCCTGCAATATTAAGCGCCGCATACTGCAAAAGCTGCGCGTCGCTCGCAGGGATCGCGCGTTCCTTAGCCGACGTGAAGTTAAGCTTCAGCTTAATGACCGCAAAGTACGGCCCTTCGACTCTTCTTCCAAACCGCTCATAGAGCAGCTTTGCCGCCTCTGCGGCATTGCTCTGCGGAGGGGCAAGCAGCCGATTATACAGCTCGGTCCGCTGCGGAAGCGGCTCATCCATACGGAAGTGCTCCTGCATTTTCGAGAGGAATTGATCCTCCGCGGCTGCCGGTTTATCCATCTTGAGCAGCACATTCCGAACCGAATCAAGAAACTGCTCATTGTTAAGCGGCTTAATCATATAATCCTTCGCGCCAAGGCGAATGGCCATCTGTGCGTATTGGAACGTCTCGTAAGCGGATATAATAATCGTCTGCACCCACGGTTTTATGAGCTTCGCTTGATGCATCAGCTCGATCCCGTTCATCGAACCCATCTGAATATCGGTTACGAGCAAGTCTATTTCTTCAATGCGCAAATAATCGAGCGCCTCATAGCCGCTGTGGGCAATATACACATTGGCTAGACTTATGCCCGAAGTAGATAGCAGGTTGCTCAGCCCATCACAAATCAACGGCTCGTCGTCTACGATCAATATATTGTACATCCCCGCTGCCTCCCTATCCTATACCTCGTGAATCTGCTGTTCCTCTGTAATCATAGGCAATACGATCATCGCCGCCGTGCCGCCCTTCTCTCTTTCTTTATAGCTTAGCCCGTATTGATAGCCGAAATGCAGCTGAATGCGTTGCTGAATGTTGCGTATGCCATAGCCCGACGTATGATCCGGCTTATCCTCGTTAAGGATGCGCTCAAGCGCCGCATAGTCGACCGTCTTATGCCCGTTGTCCTCTACCTTGATCGTTACTCGCTCTCCCTCGATCATCGCCGAGATCCGAATTTCACCATCCTCACCCATGTTCTTGACGGCATGGATCATCGCATTCTCGATCAGCGGCTGCAGCGTAATCTTCGGAATCAAGACCTGGCGCGCGGCGTCCGGAATAATCCAGTTCACTTCGAATTCATATTTGTATCGCTTCTGCTGCAAGCTCACATACGCCGATGCATGCTCCAGCTCTTCCTCCAGCGTAATCAGCTCCCGGCCGCGGCTGAGGCTGATCTTCATCAGCTTGGAGAGCTCCTTGATCATATCCGCCGATTCCGTCTTGCCCTCGAGCGAGCTTTTCCAATAAATGCTTTCCAGCGTATTGTAGAGCAAATGCGGATTGATCTGCTGGTACAGCAGCTGCAATTGCGACTCCTTCTGCTTCAGATCCATATGGTACTTATAATGAATAAGCACGTTAAGTCTTCTGGCCATATCGTAAAGCGCGCCAACGAGTACGCCCACCTCGTCGTTTCGTCCTTTGAACGGCGTCTCCGGCACAAGCTTGCCCGGCTCATAGGTGCGCACGAATTGTGCCAGCCGCTGCAGCGGCGTCATTAACGAACGCCAAAAATAAATCATAACGATGCAGCCAAGAAGCAAGTAAACAACCGATATTAATTGAATAACGCGTTTCAGCTCGTTCTGCTGTTTAAGCAACGACTCCACCGGAACCTGATAAATAAGTTTCGTCTGTGTGCCTCGGTCATAGTTGATCACGTAAATCGAATCTTCCGTAATGAGGTCAACATTGCCTTGCGAGTTGACGCCATCGGGGATCGAAGCTTCATCCGGAAGAGAAAGAATCGTATCAATCAGATGAGGTTCGGTTGCGCTCATGACGCGATCGTTCCAATCGGTAAAATAAATATGACCATCCGGCAGCGAAACGGATCGCAGCGATTCCCCGATCTTCTTATCCATTTGCGTCGCGACAAGAATGCCTATGGTATCGTTTGCAATATTCACGCTGTTGACGGCTCGAATATACGCATATGTCTTCACCCTAGACAAGCCGACATTCGTGTCGATCATCGTCATATAGCCGCCGCTGTTCCGTTTCACCGCATCGTCGAACCATTCGGGCTTCGTCTTATCATTGAAGAAATATACGCCGGTCTGATTAAACTGCTGCTTCGGAGCGAAGAAATAATAATCGTTCGGATCGTACACGTACAACGAATAATAAACCGCTTCCCCTCCATTTAAAGGAATTGAGTTGTTGGAAAGCAGCTTGTCGACGCTGTCGAACTTCCTTACCCGTTCAATGACGGCATCGTGCTGGCTCGGAATAAGCTTTTGCACAACGGGGTTTTGGATCATCGTCGTCGTTATTTTGCTTACGGTATCAATGTCGCGGTTAATAAGCGTGTAATTCTGCTTAATGAGCTCGACGTACGCATTCGTCACATGATTTTTGAGCAGATGCTCCGTCTTCATGTTGCCGTACCAATGGAGCAGATAGATCGGGCTTACCATTACGAGGAACAATAGGATAAGCTGCTGCTTGACGTTAAGCTTTGTCATAGGATTGATCAGGCCCGTTCTCATGCTGGCACCTCCGACTAATAATTGTACTATAGCAAAAAAAGCTTTCCATAAGTGTGGCTATTTCTATGCTCTTCATGAGCGTTATTACGATATGGCCTGCTTTATTATTCGTCTTTCCCCAGCCAAAAACCTGTAAATGACCACATCGGCGCAAAAAAAGAGACCGAGTGCCAAGGCGGTCAGCCCTTGCACCCAAGTCTCTTCCTCGCAATTACAGTTCCTTCACCATCAGCACATGGGGAATGCCTTCCTCCATGAATACATCGGATGCTGTGCGGTAACCAAGCTTCAAGTAGAAGCCCTCCGCCTCCGTCTGCCCGTGCAGCTTCGCCTTGGATGCGCCATCCCGCTTCGCCAACTGCTCCAGCTTGTCCATAATAACTTTGCCAACGCCATACTTCCGATAGGCGGCCCGAACGCATATGCGTTGAAGCTTCGCCGTCTTCGTCTCCTCATCGACCCGGACACGCCCGGTGCCTACCGGCTTATCGTCGTAATAAACGAGCGCATGGCTTGTCTTTCCGTCCAACACATCGTATTCGTCGATCTCCACTTCCGCGGCTACTCCCTGCTCTTTCACAAACACTTCCATGCGTATGTCAAAAGCAAGCTTCAGCTGCTCTTGATTCGTTATCTCTACCGCTTGCATCATCGTTTGTTCCATCCTTCCGCTCGCTCTGAGGCTGTCTGATTTATGGTTCATTATTTATTAAACCATGATATCAGCCGTTCACTCAAGTCAAAGCAGCTTGCGATCCTAATAGGAATATTACCATAAAAACCCTTCGTTTATTCCTTAATGGATCCAAGCATGACGCCCTTGACGAAGTAGCGCTGCAGGAATGGATACAACACCAGAATCGGGACTGTTGCAGCGATTATTGTTGCGTATTTGATCGTTTCTTGAATAAGCCCTTTATCTACGTCGGCCACTGCTGTCATCATCGAATCCGTGTTGTTGGAAATCAATATTTCCTGCAGGACAAGCTGTAGCGGGTACAAATCGCGATCTCTTAAGTAAATCAAGGCATCCATGTACGAGTTCCAATGCGCAACGCCATAGAATAGCGTCATTACCGCCATAATCGGCAAAGAAACAGGAATGAAGATTTGGAAAAGAATCCGAAAATCGTTCGCTCCGTCAATTCGCGCCGATTCCTCGAGCGCGACGGGTATACCTGCGAACGATGTACGCATGACAAGCAAGTTCCAGGTGCTGATTGCCGATGGAAGGATCATTGCCCATCTGCTATCGAGCAGCTCCAGATTTTTCATATTCAGATAGGTAGGAATAAGGCCGCCTGAGAAAAACATCGTGAATACGATGCCGAACATGATCGGACCGACGAGCGCCACTCCCTTGCGCGACAGCGCGTAAGCCGCAAAGCAAGTGAGCAGAAGGTTCAATGCCGTTCCCGCTACGACATAGATCATCGTATTCAAGTAACCAATCGAAATCATCGGATTTTCAAACACGAGCTTATACGATTCCAAGCTGAAGCCGGCAGGGAAGAAGAGCAAGCCCCGATGGTCGATTAACTCGGCAGGATCGCTAAGCGACGCGAACAACACGTAGAGAAATGGATATAAAGTACCGGCCATTAATGCCAGCATGAACAAGGTATTCGTTACGTCAAATACCCGCTCTCCCAAAGCAATACGAGGCTTCAAGTTTGCTGCACCTCCTTAAAATAGTTCTACCATAGGCTCGTGTTGTTAATCTTGCGGCTCACTGTGTTGGCCGATACGAGCAGAATGAAATTCATGACGTTGTTGAACAAGCCGATCGCGGCCGAAAAACCGTAGTCCATCTGAAGCAAACCGCGACGGTATACGAAGGTGGATATAACGTCGGCCGTTTCGTAGGTTGTCGAATTGTAGAGCAGAAGCAGCTTCTCCAAGCTGCCGCCAGCCATCAACGTGCCGAACCGCAAAATAAGCATAATAATAACGGTCGGCATAATACCTGGAATCGTAACGTGCAGTATTTGCTTGAACCGGCCAGCACCGTCGGTCTTGGCAGCTTCGTACAGGCTCGGATCGATGCCCGCGATCGCCGCCAAATAGATGATGGAGCCCCATCCGATGCCTTGCCAGATTCCCGACGACACGTAGATCGTTCGGAACCAATCAGGTGCGATTAGGAACGAAACGGACGGCAGCCCGAGCAGGCCGGTCAATTGGTTGATTAATCCGTCACTGGACAGAAAGTCGACCATCATGCCCGCTACGACGACGATCGAAATAAAGTGCGGCAAATACGTGATTGACTGCACGATGTTTTTGAATACGCGCTTGCGGATCTCGTTAAGCAGCAGCGCCAGCAGAATTGGCGCCGGAAAACCGAATACAAGCTCATAAAGGCTAATCATGACCGTATTGCGAATCAATCTCCAAAAAAAATAACTTTCATAGAACGATGCGAAATGCTTGAAGCCGACCCAGTCGCTCGCCCATATCCCTTTGGCCGGAGCAAAATCCTTGAAGGCGATTTGCAAGCCATACATTGGCATATACAAGAAAACAACGTAATAAACGACGACTGGAAGAAGCATCAAATAAATATATTTATGGCGGGACCAGCCCCGTAACATTTTCAACTTCATGTCCTCCTTCGGCAAAGCAAGCCGACAAACAAGCGGGCCCTGGAAATCCGCGCTCTCGCGCTAGCTTTCTCCAGGCTGCCCGCTTCGACTCGTTTTTACCGTTTCAAGTATCGATCATATGCCGCCTGCTGAATTTCCAATGCTTCCTGAATGCCCATTCCTTCAATCGTCTTCACGAAGTTGTCGAATGAATCGATCGACTCGGCACCCATGACAACCTTGTCGAACATCTCGTCGCGATAGGTGTTAACGTCCGTCATGATGGAAGCCAGGCGAGCGGATTCGTCGTTCGTGAACGAAAGAGGCGGCAGCAAGCTCTCGTTGTCGACGTCCATCCAAGTATTAAGCGCCGCTTGCTGCTCCGGCATCTTGGCATTCTGCAACTGGTAACGCTTATCCTGCACGAACGGTCCTCCGAACGGAATGGCATACCTTCCGAGAGCGGTGCCGAACGCAAGGCCGTCCGGGTTTTTCATAATGTCGTCGGTATACGTCGGGAAGCCGTCGATCATCTCGTAGCTTTTGCCTTCGATACCGAAATTGAAGAGCATAGCGCCCTCTTCGCCGTATTTGTAATCGAGCCATTTGACCGTTTCTTTTACATGCTTGTTGTTTTTCGTAATAGCAGCGCCTACGCTGTTGAAGATCGGCTCGCGCTGTCCGAGCACCGGCTTGTCGCCTTGCGCTAGCGTCGGATATGGAGCGCCTACAAGGCTGAACTTCGGATTCTTGCCAGACATCGCCGTCGTATATTTGCCGATGCCCCCGCCTACGGCCATCTCTGCTGCTCCGAGCAGCTCGCCCGTCCACTTGGCATCCTTCTGCTTCGCGTCTGTGCCGGCATAGTCGCGGTCGATAAGTCCTTCTTCATACCAAGCGCGCATCGTTTGAAGGAACTGCTTGTATTCGGGTTGGATAGGTCCAAAGATGACTTTGCCATCCTTCAGGTTGAAGCGGCCGGTCGTTCCCCATGCGTTCAAAAACACATTGCTGAAGTTAAGCATCGTATCCCTGACGATAAGCAATGGAATCTCGTCAGCCTTGCCGTTTTTATTCGGATCCTGCTCCTTAAACGCTTTCAAGACCGTATGCCATTCGTCGATCGTCGTCGGCATGGGGAGACCGACCTCGTCGAGCCAGTCCTGGCGAACGCCGATGCCTTGGTACGTACGAAGATACGGATCGCTTCTTAGGAATGGAAACGCGTAAATACGGCCGTCGTCCGTGGAAATATCCCGTTTAATTTGCGGATTTTCTTCCAGCAGCTTGGTCAGATTAGGCGCGAACTTCTGAATGTATTCATTCAGTTCGATAATTACCCCGTTGTTCATCGCGCCTACCCCGCCGCCCGGATAGTCGTTCCATCCCCACTCGATTACATCCGGATAATCTCCGGAGCTCATAAGCAGGTTGAACTGGTTCTTCTCCTGTCCACTTGCAGGATGCTGGAATTCGATATGAATCCCCGTCTTCTTCTCTGTCTCCTGGTAGGCGGCCATGTCGTTAAGCGTTTTGATTCCCGGCGCAGGATTGCCCGACATCGTTACAAAATAAGACAGCGTAAGCGGTTCCGATACGATCTTGCCGTCTGCCGCCGCTTCCGTTCCCTTCGGCGCATCCGTCGCTTCCGTTCCCGGATTGTTATTGCCGGAGCAAGCAGACAATACGGCAGTCATCGCCGTAATAGCCGCGAGCCCCGCGAACCAATTTCTCTCTCCGTACTTCATGAATCATTACCCCCTCGTCGTTTGTATAGCAGGCTGCGTCGTCCATCAGCCGCACTCTCATGTTAGCCTCCAGCCCAGAAGACGGATATGTCCTGATTGTTCGATGCGCATTCCGTTTGAATGATCGGCGCTATACAAATTTAAGATCGGTGTTCCGTTTGTAAGTTGGCGCGGTACTGGCCCGGCGTAATGCCTTCATGCTTCTTGAAAAAACGAATGAATCCGATGTCGTTCGAGTAACCGACAGCCTGCGCGACATGCGCGATCGTATGCTCGGTCCCGGCCAGCAGCCGCTTCGCTTCGCGTAACCGCACGACGGCGATAAAGTCGAGGATCGTCTGTCCCGTAGCCTTCTTGAAGAACGATGACAGATACGGCTGCGTAATGCCCAGCTCGTCCGCGATCATGCTTACGCTCAGCATGTTCTGGCCGAAGCGATCGTGAACGATGCGCGAAATCGTATCGAGCATTCGGCTGCTCTGATCGGTGCGCCCTTCCTTCCATAACTGGCATACGCCGAGAAAATCGGACTTGATCCCCTCGAACGTACTGCGCGAATCGTCTAAGCGATCGAAGTCCTTCATTAGCAAACGAATGGCGAGCTCCGAATCGGCCTTCGGCGTACTTTGTACGATACGGAACAAAGTAGAGGACAAATGCTTAAGAAAATAAGTGCCTATAGGTGGTGGTCTGTCTCCTTGCTTTCCGTCATGATCCGCATACAACGCGTCAAGAAGCATAGCGGTCTTTTCTTCCTCGCCCGACTTCACGTAATTCGTCAGCTGCTGCTCGATATCGAGCGGATAGTAATAAGCGGGCGGCGGCAGGGGCAGCTTGCTCGCGCCGCTCTGTGCCGCCTTTCTTTTATAGCTCTCGTCCAGCCGCTTGAGCGCGTCCCGGAACGCTTCGCCGATCTGTTCCATTTCATGCACGACGACGCTCGTCCCGATCGCAACCTTAAGATGAAAGCGCATGCTAAGCATTTGATCGAGCTGCTCCGAAATATAATCAAGCTGCTGCTTGCGCCCCTCCTCGTCCGTTTCATTGAAGTTGACGAGCAGCGCTATTCTGCCTTGATCGAGCTCCGCGACATAGCCGACATTCCTTTCGTTCGCAAGCTCCTCCGCAATATTGGATATGACGAAGTTGAACAACAGCCACTCCTTGTCGCCATTTCCTTCCGGGAATGCGCTCATGTCCTCCGCATCAATCAGCATGACTGCGAAACTTTGCGATACAAAGCGGATGCCCATGAATTGCAGCGATTCTGGCTTCAGCTCATGCGAATCGGCATAACCTTTGACGAGGCGGCTGACAAAGTGCATGCGAATAATGGGCGTTTGCTGCGACAGCTTCGCCCGAAGCTCCGACTCGGCCAGCCGCGCAGACTGGATGCCCGTTCGGATAAGCTCGTATTCGACAGGACCTTGTTTATCCCGCGTCGAGCCGCCGCCGCCGGTTACGGCGGAAACAAGATCGCGAATGGGACGGTAGTTGCGGTAAGCAAGATAAACCGAGACGGCCGCTCCTGACAGCGCTGCCAATACGAAGAGCAGCAACGCCCAGCTCCGGATTTCATTCACCTCTTTCAGGAATACGGCACGCGGCACTTCCATGACGAACTTCCAGCCGTACACGCTGGAAGCCGCGTAGGAGACGACCGTTTCTTCCCCGCCGCGGCGGACGTTCAGCTTCCCTTCGTCGCCGCGCATTTCTTCGTATCGGAACGGCAGCGCATCGCGATCGTCGGTCGTCGCGCTTACAATACGGTCGGAGGCGTCCACGATGTAGATCTCGCCCTTGCCGGCCTTGGCAAGTCCAGCCAGCAGCTTGCGAATCTGCTCGTCGTCAATCATAACGAATAGCGTCGCAAGCCGCTTGGATCGGTCAACCAACGGCAGCGACTGCATATAACCGATGACTTCGTGTCGTTCTCCGAACGTGCTGTACGAGCGTAGACCAGGTTCGAACGACCGGTAAAGGTAGCCGCTATTGAACTTCGCCGTCCAGTCCTGAGCGCTCATGCCGTCGAACTTGTCCACTTCGCCGAACAAAATGTCCGGCGTCGTCTTCACTCCCGGACCAAGCATCGTGCCCGACTTCGGCATGTAAATGTAATAATCGTATAGGAATGGCGTCAACTGCTTGTACCGCTTTAAGTCGTCGGCCATGGCAATCATATCGAATTGTTCCCGGTCGGTCATCGATGCTTTGCTGTTCATTAACTGCAAAATCTTCGGATGATTGGCAACCTGCTGCTCCAACTGCTCGATCAGCTTGAGCTGCCCATCGGCAAGCTCCCTCAGTTGGCCGAGCATGGCGGAATTCGTATGCTCGACCGACTGCTCGACAACCTCCTGGGCACGCCAATACAATAAACTGCCGATTATGATCAGCAGCAGGAGAATAGCCATATACGACCAGAAGAGCGCTGACCATGCGCCTCTGAATTGCAACCACGCCAAACGGCGGCCGTACCGATTGTTTCTCATTTATTCTCCTCCGCATTTCTTACCTGATCTGCTTCGCAATCCCTATAAACGGCATTAGATAAACCAAAAAATATGATTTAGTATATCAAACTCTTAAACCGGTAAGGCTTATCGTTTCGTTTCATCCATTGCCTATTTGTAATATTCGGCGACGGCCTTGCATGAAAAAGGCGTGCAACTTGTACGGTTGCACGCCTGTTAATCCTATCAATACAATATTCCAGCTAAGACCCGAAGCTCCCGCTCGTATCGAACAGCTGCGCCTCCACCGACTTGAACTTGGAAGCCGCTGCCCGCTTGTTAAGCTCCGCCAAGTAAGCCTCCTCGTCGATCGGGAGCTCGACCGTCTGCTCCAGCCAGCTGGACAGATGCATCGCGTTCGACAGAGTCAGGCTGTGAATGCCTTCCTCGCCGCCCGCAACAAGCGGCGAGCCGTGCAATACCGCCTTCGCGAAAGCAGACAGAACGCCCATATGCTGGCTGTTGTCCCCAAACGTCTCGACGACGGACACTTCGACGCTCGGACGCGCGAAGCCTTCTTTCGTCTCGAAGCAGAATTCCCGCTCGTTCTGGCTGAGCTTATGAAGCGTCAGCTTATCGTTCTCGCAGATCAGCTTGCCCCGCTCGAGCGTAATCTCGAACCGATTCGTTCCCGGCAGATCGGCGGTTGTCGTAATGAATACGCCTGTTGCTCCGTTCGGGAACTCCAAGTATGCCGTCACATCGTCCTCGACCTCGATGTTATGCCACTTGCCGTTATGGCAGAACGCCCGTACCTTGCTTGGCATGCCGCAAATCCACTGGAGCAGGTCGATATTATGCGGACATTGGTTGATAAGTACGCCTCCGCCCTCGCCAGCCCATGTCGCGCGCCAACTGCCGGAATCATAATAGGCCTGCGACCGGTACCAGTCCGTTATGATCCAGTTGACCCGCTTGATCGCGCCTAGCTCGCCGCTATGCACAAGCTCGTGCATTTTGCAGTATACCGGGTTCGTTCGTTGATTGAACATCATGCCGAATACGACATCGCTCTCCTGCGCCTTCTCGTTCATTTCACGGACCTGCTTCGTATATACGCCAGCCGGTTTTTCAACCATTACATGGAGTCCACGCTCGAAAGCCTGGATAGCGAGCGTTGGGTGATCGTAATGCGGCGTAGCGACGATAACTGCATCGCACAAGCCGCTGTTCATCAGAGCCTCCGGCCCGTCAAACATCGCTACCGTATCCGGCAAATACGCTCTGGCTGCTTCTAGACGCTTCTCGTCCTTGTCCGCCACGGCGGTCAATACGATTTCCGGCACTGCGCCTCCCGTCAGTTTCTTCGCATGATCCGTCCCCATATTGCCCATACCGATAATACCTAATCGCATGCTGCTCATCACCTATTCGCCTCCTATCGATAGCCTAGCGCGGCTAAATTATTGTAGCTCGTCTGCAAGCATTCGAACGGACTTCCTTGGCAGGTGTCCTGCTCCACGAGCAAATATTTCGCATTCGTCTTCTCAAGCGCTTTCATAATTGCCGGAAAGTTCATATTGCCTTCCATAACCGGCGCCATCAATTGCTCCATGCCTCTTACTGCCATATCCTTCAGATGCACGCAGTGAAGTCGATCCTGCAACCGTTCGATCCACTCGCATACGTCAGCGCCTGCAGCCTGCACCCAATACGTGTCGAGCGTAATGCCCATTTCCTCCGGAGACAGGTCTTCGATCAGCCTTTCGATCATGCGGCGGCCGTCGATCTTCTCGAATTCGAAGTTATGATTATGATACATGAACAGTTTCCCTGCTTGTGCGATTGCGCCAGCGGCTTTGCGCACGTCTTTGGCGAAATAATCGTACCAGTCCATCGTACGGTATTTCTCCGGCATGCCTCCGATGCCGATGTAATCGCAGCCAAGAATGTCATGCTCTTCGATGATTTTGTCGGTTTCGTTCACGATCCGGTCGAAGCCCGTATGCGTGAGCGCAATCTTCAGCGACAGTTCATCGCATATCGCCCTAAGCGTTTGCGGTTCAATCTTCCCCATAGCGGATACTTGAATCGATTTGTACCCCATATCTGCAATCTTCTTAAGCGATCGTCTTATATCTTCCTCCGTCTGGATGAACGATCTAACCGTATACAGCTGCGCGCCCAAAATCATAAGTCCCGTCTCCTCCTTGACCTTATTTCCAATTGTCCCTACACCCTTAATTATAGATAACAGGTCTGGAATCGCCATTGTGAATAGCAATAATAAAATTGCAAATATAGCGATTATCTCCTACACTTGAGGGGAATATGGATCAGGGGGTAAAAAGATGCAGCACGTGAATATCCATACGGATTCGATCATTCTCCACCATACGGTTGGACATGGCAATACGCAGCAATACGCCCTGCATTGCCATAACTTCTATGAAGTGTTCTACTTCGTTGCCGGCGACGTGAGCTATCTCGTGGATGGCAAACGCTATGACCCCGAGCCGCACAGCATCCTGCTCATTGCCCCCCATGTGTTTCATGGCGTCAAGATCGAAAGCGATGCGCCATACGAGCGCATATCGCTGCACTTTGTTGCCGGATTTCTGCCGCGCGAGTACCAATCCGTCCTCTTGTCTCCCTTTCATACCGAAGGCGGCTCAAGTAACATTTACTTCGCGCAAGGCGTGAAGGACGAGCTGTTCTCCTTCTTCAAGCAGCTCATGGATTGCCGCGATTTCGAAGCTGATATTCGCGAGCTGTCGCTCCGCATTCGGCTAGAAGCGCTGCTATCGCAAATCTTGCAGATGAGCCATTCGCTTAAGAGCCATACGGAAGCTTCCGCCTCTTCTACTACCGTTTCCCGCGTCATTCAATATTTGAACGATCACATCGCCGAACCGATTACGCTCGATGACCTCTCTGCCCATTTTTTCATAAGCAAACATCACCTGAACAAAGTTTTTCGCCAGGCAACCGGCACCACTGTGCTTAATTACGTCATCCACAAACGGGTCGTGATGGCCCAAAATCTCATGCTGCAAGGCCAATCCGCCAATAGTGCCGCGGCCTCGGCCGGCTTCGGCGATTACTCCTCCTTCTACCGCGCCTATAAGAAAATATTCCGGCATGCGCCTTCGATAAAGCAAGCCCCCATGCTTCTCCATTAAGTCAGCTTCTTTCCCCTTGGCGTTTCCCTTAACCCTTAAGGTTCGTTTAAGCTGCCTGATTTATCGTTAGGAAACCCTAACAAACAGGAAGTGATAACAGCCATGAACCCATCCCGAAAATCAAGAAAAAAGCTATACGCAATTATCATTACCACAGCAGTAGTCGTTATCGGCGGCATCCTGTACGCCCTCGCTGACCGTTACTTAATCGAGAAGGTCGAGGTCGTCGTGGAAACGCCGCAAAACGTCGATACCGGCGATAGCAGCGCCACTCAAGAGCCTGTCGCAGAGCAAGCCGAATACGACGATTGGAATTACGAGAGCGATGAAATCAGCATTAGCATCGATCAGGTTCAGACGGGCTCCGGCGAGGACATGATTACGTATTTCGTAGCCGATGTACAGCTGTCGGGTGACGCAACCCTAAGCTCGGCTTTTGCCAAAAACAGCTTCGGCCGCAACGTGATCGATTACACCTCCAGCATCGCTGAAGACAATAACGCCCTCTTCGCGATTAACGGCGATTATTACGGCTTCCGCGGCGACGGCGTTATTATCCGGGGCGGAACGGTCTATCGGGACGAGCCGGCTCGCATCGGACTTGGCTTATTCGCGGACGGTACGATCAGCAGCTTTGACGAGACGGAAGTTTCCTCTTCCAGCCTGCTTGCGGACGGCGTCGTCGACACGCTGTCATTCGGCCCCGCCTTAATCCAAGACGGGGAGATCGCGGATGACCTCGGCAGCGTGAAGATCGATACGAACTTCGGCAATCGCTCCATCCAAGGCGCTAACCCGCGAACCGGCATTGGAATGATCTCAGCTAATCATTATGTGTTCGTCGTCGTCGACGGTCGTAAGTCGAATTACAGCAGAGGCATGACGCTGGATGAATTCGCAGAGGTGTTCGCCGATCTCGGCGCAACCGAAGCTTATAATTTGGACGGCGGCGGCTCGTCTACGATGTATTTCATGGGCAGAGTCGTCAACAATCCGCAAGGCAAAAACAAAGAACGCGGAGTGAGCGATATTTTATATATCGCGGAAAGGTAGGCGATGGAAATGGTTATCCTTATTCCTTCCTACGAGCCGGATGTTAGACTGATCAAGCTGATCGAAGATCTGCAGATTTCCATTCCTGGCATGCCAATCGTTGTCGTCGATGACGGCAGCGGCGATGCTTACAGCGAATGGTTCAAGCAAGTTGTTGAACTGGGCTGCATGCTGCTGACGCATAAAACCAATCTGGGCAAAGGCCGCGCGCTCAAGACAGGCTTCAACTATATAAGAAGCCATATGGATACCGATGGCGTCGTCTGCGCAGACAGCGACGGTCAGCATTTGCCTTCCGATATTAAGCGGATCGCCGAAGCTGTCCTCGAACATCCAGGCCGGATTGTCATGGGCGGCCGCCGGTTTACGGGCAATGTGCCTCTGCGCAGCCGCTTCGGCAACACAATGACGCGCAAGATGTACGCTTTCTCTACGGGAGTGAAGCTGTATGATACGCAGACCGGCCTTCGCGGCTATCCATCCGCTATGCTAGACTGGCTGTGCAACCTTAACGGGGAAAGGTTCGAGTATGAGATGAACATGCTGCTTGAGGCTCCCGGTGCAGGCTACGCGTTCCATGAAATTCCGATCGACACCGTTTATTTGGACGAAAATAAATCGAGTCATTTTCATCCGATCAAAGATTCCGTTCGTGTGTATAAGCCGATCATCACCTTCATCGCGTCGTCGCTCTCTTCATTCGTCGTTGATTTTGTCCTGCTTCTCGTCTTGCAGCTGTTAAGCGGTCATCTCTTATTTGCCGTCATAGGCGCTAGAATTGGCAGCTCGATCGTCAATTACTCCCTCAATCGAAAATTCGTATTTCGCAAGGGCAGCCGGAAGGCTTCGGCAGCAGCATCGACCACGGCATCGTCATCGTCCTCCGTCACAAAGTCGCTGCCGAAATATTACGCGTTAGTCATCGTCGTTCTGCTATTGAATTACGCCGTCCTGCATTTTCTCAATATTAATTTAGGCGTCCCATTACTGGCGGCTAAGCTCGTGACGGAAGCGGTGCTGTTCCTGTTCAGCTACTGGTCGCAACGGAAATTCGTCTACTAGAACCCGTTTCAAAGGGGAATTGTCGTCGTTTCTCCCGGCCTCACTTCAACCCGCTGCCATCCGGCGGAAGCGCATTGCCCGAGGGGCTTTGCTGCTTCCGCTTTATTTTCGACCAGAAGCTTAACCGCCGCGGGAAAGACCGACTTATTGCATACCGAGAGGATGCGCTCACCTTGTTCGTTAATTATAAGTCCACACTCCACTTGATCGATCGCAAAAATCTTATCGTTGGCCAAGTCAACATAGATGCCGGGAAGCTCCGCATACGTAAGCATAAGCGACACCTCGCACCAGCACGAATAAGGAATCACCTCTCCCACATAACCTTTACCTTCCCAATCGCTCATATTAACGCGCTCGCTCATATAACCCGGCGGCATATCATGACCATCCCAACCTCTCACCGGACGATCCGACCGTGACAAATATTGCGGCAGATTGCCCGCGATCTCCCGCAGCAGCTCCATATACATCGCTTTGCCGGTCGCACGATACAGCTTCAGCAACGAATCACCGGACAACGTGCAAATACCCGGTGCGCTATGCTTATTCTGAACGTTGGCAATTACCGAGCCGGTCGTACGAATGCCAAGCCTCCCGAATGTCGACTCCTCGGGAAAGCGGAAATCGTATGACACGCACCACGTCATCGCTTGTTGCGCCGCTTCCTCCGCCCGGTCGATCCAAGCCTTCTCGCCGCTCGTCTCATAGAGGACAATATACGATTCGAGCAGTCCAAACGCCGATTCACTATCCGGGCATTGCAATATTTCACCCGGACCGCCTGTCGTAACTCCCCGGGCAGTGAATTGCTTATAGAAGGATTCGGCCGATTCCTTCGCAATCTCCATATACATGCTTTCGCCGAAATAACGGCTGCAAAGAGCTAGCCCTGCCGGGGCAATACCCGCCCCAGCCGAACCGCCGATTATAATATCTCCAGTCCCCGTGTGCACCCATTGGCCGAACTGACCGTACGTTTGCCATAGCCTCACGAACGCATCGGCCAGCCTTCGCGTCCCGTCCGTCCAGCTAGGCGGCAATTGGAATTCAGGCTTCAACCGCTCAAGCGCGATGAAATGTTTCATAATGAAATAGAGTGCATCCGCGCTCTTGCGCAATATATGCCAGCGCTCCGGGTACAGTCGGTCCGGGGCGTCGTTGAACTCATCCCCATACCACTCTCCCTGATAACAGACACCATGGAAAAATCCCGACTCCGTCTGGCTGCTGAACATAAATTCAAGCGTCTCAAGCGTCCGCTCAACCGACTCATCATTGCCTTCCAGCAGTAAGGCGTAGCTAGACATTCCGCCTCCGACCCAGCCGATCTGCCAGTCTTGGTGCTTCATATCGATTGTGCCTACCGCATAGTAGCCGAGCTGCTCATTCCAATTCAGCTCGTTGTACTTCTTCTCCTGGATTTCCCATGCGGCGGAGAAAGGCAGACTCGATGCAAGTTTCGCTGATGGCTTGCCCGAGGTTCGAATAGCAGCGAACTTCTCGTACAGCCCCTTCACGTCTTCGCATGGGAAGCGATATACATGGCAGCGAATTTGCACGATTTCACCCGGTTCGAAATCATGTCCGCGATCGTCGCTTGACGCTTTGGTCGTCGCCATCTCGTATTTCGTCACCGGCCTGACGCCCGGCGCTTGAAAAGAAATTCGCGCCGTGCTTCTGTCCAAGCTTTCTTCCATATGTATCGACGTATCGCCAAGAACAGTCGCTTGCTCTGTTTCGAACAGCCAGCCGACAGACGTTTTGTCGTCGAAGATGCCGATAACTGGCGTTGCCGCATCGCCTGTCAGAAGGTGGAAGGCGGAAGGCATGTGTGAATGCTTTGATAGCCTTGGCACATCGGTGATAATCGTCGGCACGTTCGGTCCATGTTCATCGAGCTTCGTCCAGCATGGAGCATAAGGCAGCTCCCTGACCTCGAATCGATTGCCCGCATATACCGCTCCAGGTACAAGTACATAGTTGGAATTCGACCACCCCGATAACGAAAAGGATAATGCAGCAGCCGATTGCTTCGCATAGTCTTCTGACCGAAACTCCACAGTAAGAGCCAATCCTTCGCTGCTATCCACTGTTCCTTCATATGACAATTTCACCTTCCAAGCATCGCCGGATGCCGCAGCTACCGCACCTCCTTGTTCTCCGTTCCAGTTAACCTCACCGTTCTCCACCGGAACCGCATCTTCATATCTCGTAATGAAAGCCTCCAGCTTAACGCCTGTTCCACCGAACAACTTGTCAACCATCCAAACAATCCCCTTTTTGATTACTGTAATTGATGGATACGTTATCATGGGATCCGAAAGCGGTCTACTGTGAAAAAAACGATTAAGTGTACTTATTTTGAAAGCCCTTGCAAGTGTAAAGACATCGGATTTATAACTATAATGTAGCTTTATAACCAAGGAGGACTTCTTCATGGAAACCGCTTATTATGTAGCGCCATACGGCAATGATAGCCACTCGGGCAGCACCCATGCCCCTTTCCTTACGATCCGCAGAGCACAGGGGGAAGTCCGTACGAAAATTAGTAACGGCATGGATCAAGATATTACCGTTTATATGCGCGGTGGATTGTATGAAATGGATTCGCCTCTGCGCTTCGATGATAGAGACAGCGGCAGAGACGGATGGAAGGTTCGCTACTGCAGCTATCCGGGTGAAGAAGCACGCCTTGTAGGAGGCAGAGCGATAACAGGATGGAAGCCCTATAAGGGGAACATATGGCAAGCAAAGCTAGACAGTGATTTCCCTTCCTTCTATACGCTGTATGTGAACGAAGAAAGAATAAAGCTGGCGAGGCTGCCCGCTTCCGGCTACTTCGAGACGGCTGCCAATGAAGAAGGGGGAAACTCCTCTGATCAAGGGATTACCTTTCATGAAGCCGACCTTCCAGCCCAACACGATCTAACCGAGGCGCAAGCTTTCGTATGGCCGGGTGAAGGGGAATGGAATTGGTTCTCCGAGACGAAGAAGATCGCGTCGATTGACTGGGAGAAGCGGTATATGAGCTTCGAAACACCGGCAACTTGGTCGATCGGAACTGGCTCGCGTTATTTCTTGCAAGGGTCGCTCGACTTCCTTCGCGCCCCAGGGCAATATCATTTGGATTCGGCTGCCGGTATCCTCTATTACTGGCCTGCGGATGGAGCAGCCAATCCCAATGAGCAGATCATTATCGCTCCATTGGTCAAGAGATTGCTCGACATTCAAGGCATATCGCAATCGCACCTCGTTCAGGGGCTTAGCTTCTCTGGTCTTTCCTTGTCTTGTACCGACTTCTTCCGCGAGTATCGCATGATGGACGATAATGCGGAGCGCACGGAGCACCGTGAAGGCGTTGTGTATATCGATCATGCAGAGCATATTGAAATTGAGAACTGCAAGCTTCAGCTGTCCGGGAGCTGCGGCATCTTCCTCAATCATTATGCGAAGCATATTGCAATCGAGGGCAACGACATCCGCAGCCTCGGCTATTGCGGAATCAGCTTGAACGGATTCCCGCCAGGCAAAGGCCCCTTCGTCGATGCGGCATCCTCCTATACGAACTCTCATAATCGCATTGTGAACAACCGTATAACACACGGCGGAGAGTTGATCGGCCATGGCTGCGGCATTTTCCTCTATCAAAGCGGTGACAACGACATCTCGAATAATCGGATCGCCGAGATGCCTCGTTACGGCATCTCGCTCAAAGGCATGAGACACAAGACGCTGCCCGAGCAAGTATACGGCATTCCGGTCACATGGGATAACCACTGGGACTTCCTTCACAGCCGCAATAACCGAATTGCATATAACGATATTTCCGAAGTGATGACGGACAGCCAAGACGGAGGCATGATCGAGGCATGGGGCCCTGGCCGCGGCAACGTTATTCATGGCAACGATCTGCATGACAGCGGCATCCACTTCTCGTTCGGCTTCGGCATCTATTTAGACGACGCCGCCGATGATTTCACCGTTACGAACAATGTGATCCGCGGGCTCTATTCAACTGGCGAAGGAAAGCTTTGGATGCTTATTTTCTCCAAGGGCATCGGTAACCGAATCTACAACAATCTGCTTGTATCCAATCCGCATGCGATCTCGGCTATCGGCTCCCAAGAGATGGCGGACGAGGAGAATAAACATATCGATATTGCCGGCAACATCATTTATAATTCAGGGTATCTCTATTACTTCGTCAATTATAGCGACGAACGCTTCGCTGCCGCCGATCGCAATCTTTACTGGCGCGAGGGCATGAGCTGCCAAGTAGCCGGCAACCTGCCGCTTGAAGCGAGCGGCGCTGATTCTCTTGAGAGGCACGAATACCCGCTCGAGCAATGGCAACGCCTCTCTAACGGCAAATACGACAAGCATACCTTAATAGCTGCGCCTGGTTTCATCGATGCCGATCATGAGGATTACCGGCTGCGACCGGATTCGCCGGCTTACCGCTTAGGCTGGACCGACATCGATTTTGAACGAATAGGCGCGAAATAGTCAAATACCAATCACAGGGGGCTGGGATCGGATGAAGGTATTCGGCTTTTACAAATCCAAAAAGTATTTGCAGCGGGTCATGCTCTCCATAATGGCGTCCATGGTGCTCGTACTTGCCGCTTCATCGGTATCCAATACGTATATTTTAGAAAGATCGGTCAAACGCATCCAAGAAGATTCCAACCTGAAGGTTCTCTCCCAAATCCAATACAATCTCTCTTATATGAACGACATTATTACAAGGCTGTCCAATTTCGTTTATCGCGACCATTTCCTTATACCGCTCATGTTCAACGGCGACTTGCCTAAGATGGATCTCATCCGCGGCTACCGCCAAATGTCCAACATTATGGAAAGCTCCTCTTTCCTGCACTCGATGGTGATTTATAATAAGTCGCAATCGGAACTATACGGCACGAGCAACAGCTTCCTGCTCGACGGCGGCATTACGAAGGAGAAGATCAGAAGCACGCTGCTCGATCCCACCAATCCTCAGCCTACGAACCGGCTTATCCCCATGAGCATGTCTCAGGGCGATGAACGAATCGATTCGTTCGCTTTTATCGTGACCGATTCGCTTAAGCCGTTCTCAAGCAGCCAGTCAGGAATCATTCTGTTCATTAAGTCCGACTGGGTGTTCGAAAGCTTGCGGAAGATGAACGTGGCAAGCAGCCGCGATCAAGGGGAAATCCTTATCCAAACGAAGGATGGCCAACTGCTGTCGTCCGATCCGAATGCCTCCTACTTGTCTTCGGAGCATCAGAATAGTATTAACGAACTCGTCCTGAACGACAAACAAGCAGGCCAACATACATCTGGCTTCGTCATTGGCGACCTGGCTGGGGAGAAAAATATGGTCACGTACATGGACGATGGCCTAGGCTCTTGGACGATTCTGTATATTCAATCCTATGGCAAGCTCATGGCCGACGTGACCAAAACCCGCAATCAATCGTTCATGCTGTCCGGACTGTTCCTGCTGGTCGCGATCGTCATATCGATCGGATTATCCTATAAGCTGTATAATCCGATTGAAAACATGCTCAAACGAATCAGACCGCATCTTCCGAGCACGCGGAAGGAAGACGCTCAGGAGGATGACAGCTCCGGCTCCAGTTCTGGCAGACATGCTAGTCAAAGCTACGGAGACGAGCTGACTCTGATGAGTGACAATTATATGCGGCTATCGGAGAAGCTGAACGAGATCAGCTCCGAGCATATCGTGAGCAAATATTATATCCGACGGTTTCTGACGGATAGTCTGCTTTTCTCGCATCGTGACATGCAGCATTTGATCGAGAAGCACGAGCTGAACATTTCTGTCCGAGAACCACTCATTGTATGCGTGCTTAAGATCGATCAGTTCGCGGTATATGACCGTATGACGACGGGCAGTGCCAAAAAGCTGCACAGCTTCGCGATCATCAATATTGCCCAAGAAATAATGGGCAAGACTTACCCTTGCGAATCGGTTGAAATCAGAGGCGATCATGTCGTGCTCATCCTCTCTCCAAGCGAGCTGGACGACAGCGCGCAATTCAATCAGGTCAGAGCGCTGCTGCGCGACATTCAAGATACGATTGAGCGGTATTACGGCCTTTCCTTGTCCTGTGGCATTAGCGATGTGATCTCGCAATTCCCGTATCTGTCGACGGCATATGCCCAAGCGCTGCGCTGCAGCCAATATATGATCGTGAAAGGAAACAAAGCGATTATCGCGTCGGAGGATATTAAGGAAAATCTGTCCAGCAAGCAAATGTCGCTGCCAGATGCCTTAGAACGCAAGCTAGCCGAGGCGCTTAAGAAAGGCCAGCTGACGAATACGGGCAATGAGCTGGAGAAGGCGTTCTCCCATATCGCAACATTCAGCTACGAGGATATGCTTCGCGCCGTCAGCAACCTTGCCTGGACGATCAAGAACGCAGCTTCCGATATTATCGAGCATCGCATCGGCACATTCTCCGTCGATATGGACTATATTCATCAAATTCCACAGGAGAAGGAGACGCTTGAGGAAATGTACCTGTCCCTCCTCTCGCTCTGCGCCAAAATATGTGAAGGACAGAGGCCGGCCAACATGGAGCGGAACGAGATTATGCTCGAGACCGTCAAGGAACTGATCGAGCAAAAATTCGCCGATATCAATCTGAGCCAGCAGTCGATCGCATCAACCGTGAAGCTCTCCTCCGCCTACATCGGCAAGCTGTTCAAGGAAAGCTACAATATGACGATTACCGAGTATATGAACGAGGTTAGGCTGAATCACGCTCGGGAGCTGCTCGAGCGAGACAACTATACAATCGCAGAAATAATGGATAAATGCGGATATGCGAATCAAAGCTACTTTTTCCGGCTGTTCAAAGGCAAAGTCGGCAGTACACCTAAGGAATACCGGATGAAAAAATCGATCTCATAATCTGTTTTTTGCCCCTCTAAAGTCCCTTCTTACGCTGCTTAGCAGTCGGAGAAGGGGCTTTCTTTTGCCCGTATGAAGCGCAACTACACGAAATCGAATATTTTACAGTCGCAAACTACAGTTAATCCATCATTGTATTCTATCCGCTGTACTTCTTTCATGGCATGATGGGCATCAGAACAGGAAAACAACAGAAGGAGGGGATCATTAGTGGCACAAACCAAACTAGCCGATTCTAATGCCGATGCGCAGCGTCCATTACCGAACAAGCCGAGCTGGCTTCGCAGAGAATGGAAACATCTGAAGAAAAACCGGGAATTGCTGCTGCTCGCGACGCCGGGTATTTTATTCAAATTCGTAATCGCTTATATCCCGATGATCGGGCTCATTCTTGCCTTTAAGTATTTCAGGTATGACCAAGGCATCTTCGGCAGCAAGTGGGTAGGCCTGAACAACTTCGAATTTCTATTTAAGGCACAGGACGCAGTCCGCATCATCCGCAACACGCTGCTTTACAATCTTTCTTATATTGCCCTTGGAACGGTTGCCGCATTGCTTCTTGCATTGCTCCTGAACGAACTGAGCGGCAAATTGATCAAGATTTATCAGACAACGATGTTTCTGCCTTACTTCCTTTCCTTCGTCCTTGTCGGGTATATTACGAACGCCTTCCTCGACCATAAGGGCGGTTTTCTTAATACGATGATCGGATGGATCGGCCTTGAACCGCACAAATGGTATTTGGAGACGGCGCCTTGGATATTCATCCTGCCGCTCGTCGCCTTGTGGAAGGGCATCGGCTTCTCCACGCTAGTCTACTATGCGGGCATTACTGGGATTAACACCGACTATTACGAGGCGGCTAGACTAGACGGCGCTTCCCGTATCCAGATGATGTGGCGCATTACGCTTCCGCTGCTCAAGCCACTCGTCATCATCTTGTTCATCTTAGGACTCGGCAACATCTTCCGCGGCGATTTCGGCTTGCATTATTTCGTACCGAACAACGTTGGGCCGAACTTCCCGACGACCGACATCATCGATACGTACGTGTACCGCGCTTTGACCAAGCTCGGCGATATCAATTCAGCGGCGGCAGTCGGCTTCCTGCAATCGGTCGTAGGGCTCGTAACCGTCGTAACCGCCAACTATCTCGTTCGGAGAACGGATAAAGACAATGCATTGTTCTGAACAAGGAGGAATTACACATGCAAAGCACCAGATCATTTAATTGGATGAACGGGTTCATCAATCTATTTCTAACGATACTTTGCTTGATGATTGCCCTTCCGTTCGTCCTCGTCGTCATTATATCGTTGACCTCCGAGAACAGCCTTGTGCAACATGGCTATCAGTTTCTGCCGAAAGAATGGAGCGCGGAGGCATACCGTATCATATTCGAGAAACCGGATCCACTGCTGAAGGGCTACCTCGTGACGCTGGTCATTACCGTCATCGGTACCGTAACTTCACTGCTGCTCACCGCGATGACTGCCTATCCGATCTCTCGGATGGACTTTCGATACAATCGTCCGATTACGTTCTACGTGTTCTTCACGATGCTGTTCAACGGCGGCCTTATCCCTTTCTACATCATGATGACGCAATACTTGCACTTAAAAAACTCATTACTAGCAATCATCCTTCCGACGCTGCTCAGTCCTTTCAACATTATGATCATGAAAGGGTTCCTCGACAAAATCTCAAAGGAAATTATCGAGTCCGCAAAGGTCGATGGAGCAAAGGAATTCCGGATTTTCTTCGGCATCATTCTGCCGCTGTCAACACCAGCGCTGGCGACTCTTGGTTTGTTCATCGCCTTCGGCTACTGGAATGAATGGTTCTATGCGCTGCTGTTCATCGACAACGACAAATACATTCCGCTCCAGCTGCTGCTCGTGCGTATTTTGTCTCAAATCGAGTTTCTAGCCAATTCCCCTCTTGCTCAGGTTGCCGATAAGCTCGCTTATGCGAACTTCCCGACCTTGTCCGTCAGGATGGCAATGGCGATTCTCGCCGGCGGACCGATGTTAGTCGTATTTCCTTTCTTTCAGAAGTATTTCGTGAAGGGTATTACAGTAGGTTCCTTGAAAGGATAAGGAGCGACTATTGTGCCAATATATAAACCAATATAAACGGAGGGTTCACAGATGAAAAAAGCAAAAGCATCTCTATTGGCCAAATGGTTCACGCTTACGCTATGTCTTGCCATTATCGCGGCATGTTCGAACAATGGCAACACGCCAAACGCTACCAATGCTCCGAGCAATGCCGGCGGCAGCACGAATGCGCCTGAAACTGAAGCGCCTGCAGAGCCAGCGCTTCCCGAAGTGAAGCTTACCTTCATCTATCCGGTATCCGCTCAACCCGGTCCGGACCAGCAGCTGGTCAATGACGAGATCAACAAATATTTGAAAGAGAAAATCAACGCGACCGTAGATTTGAAGCCGCTTACCTTCGACGAATACGAGCCGAAGCTCAACGCCATGCTGGCAGCAGGCGAAGACTTCGACCTCGCATGGAGCTCGAAGGGCTGGCTCGGCAATTATCAGCCTTATATCGATAGAGGAGCTTACTTGGAAATTACGGAAGATATGATCAAGCAATATGCACCTGAAGCTCGTGCGAACATTCCGGATAAATTCTGGCCGGATATGCTAGCCGTAGACGGCAAAGTATACGGCTTCCCGATCTATCAAGTTGCTGCTAAGACGAAGAGCCTTGTCATCCAGAAGCGCTTCGTTGACAAATACAATCTCGATGTAAATTCGATTCAATCTTACAAAGATCTTGAACCATTCCTTAAGCAGTTGAAAGAAAATGAGCCGGACATCATCCCGCTCGGTCTTGCGCAAAACTCATGGGGCTTATACTCGGACCGTACGAAGGTCGGCGAAGGACTCGTACTTAGCTATGCGAAGGACGATCCATCGCTTAAATATATCGGCGGCCTGCAATTGCTCGATGAGAAAAAAGAATACTTCGATACGATGCGCAGCTGGTACCAAGCCGGTTACATTAACGATGATGCTCCGATTATCCAAAACATCAACGATTTGAAAGCCAAAGGCAATGTAGCGGTAGGTCTCGAATTCACTTCCAAGCCTGGCGGTGAAGTAGGCGAAATGGCCGTAAACGGAGGCAATGAAGTCGTTTATGCTCCGATTGCCGACAGCTACTTCACAGGTATCGCCGGTGCGATGCATGTCATCAACAAAAGCTCCAAAAATCCGGAGCGTACGTTGATGCTGATCAATCTGCTTAATACGGATCAATACCTATACAACTTGATTTGCAACGGTATCGAAGGCAAACACTATACCAAAACAGATGACAAGTTTATCGAACCGATCAAAGATTCCGGATACGCGCCGAATGGCGACTGGGTATTCGGCAACCAATTCAACGCTTACCTGAAGCCAGGCCAAGCAGCAGACACGTGGGATAGAACGATCGAGCTTAACGACAGTGCCATCGTCCCTGCAACAAGCGGCTTTGGCGTTAACGAAGAAAGCATCAAAGCCGAGATCGCCAACGTAACGGCAGCTAACAACGAGTATCAAGCCGCGCTCGAATCGGGCTCCGTCGATCCAGCCAAGGAACTGCCTAAATACCGCGACAAGCTCATTGCCTCCGGCCAAGAGAAGATCGAGCAAGAAACCGAGGCGCAGTGGGAGAAGTTCAAGCAAGATAAAGGATTAGTGAAATAACGTTGATTAAAAAAAGACCGTATCAGAACCGGGCTGCATTCCGATTCTGTAACGGTCTTTTTGCATTATCATTTATATGAATTTCATTTGTTTTGCTTTCCTGCTTTTTTCTTTCCTTTTTTTGATTTAGCTATTCTCCAGTTCGTTGGCTGGATATTTTGTGAATCTGCGTTTATAGGGATATTGATATCCAGATACTTATGTATTCTTTCACCTATTCGGGTGATTTCATCTAAAGTCTTTAATTGTTCTGCTACCCGATCTGAATGTGCATTTAATGCATTTGTAATTTCAACGCTGCTTTCAATCATTTTAGCATTAAGAGTGGAGAAGGTTCCTTCATCTTTTTTATAATCGTTCGTAACGTTATACCAGTCAGGTTCAGTTAATTGTTCTAAAGATACGGGATAGGTCAATGAGGGATTTTTGAACAGATCCGGAAAAATCTCATTATACACAGAGGCGATAAACGCTGAACAAAAAGCTTTTGGCACATCTTTAATACTTTCAGTTAGCGGATTCATTAAAAGAGAATATTTTTTCCCAAGTTGGTAAATTACTTTCTCAAATAAATCTAATTGACCATCTTCGTTAAGATTACTATATCTTAATACCATCCACTCCTCACTGTCTAAAGAAACTCTGTCTAGGGCAGTATAACTAAATGCTGTAATCTCTTTACCAATAGTTGCCTCTACAAAACGCCCGTTTCCTATACACAAAAGTGCATGCGTATAAGAAGCTTTTTTAAAATTGCCAACAGTCTGTAGGGAAATATTAATATCAGAAAGTAGTCCAGATGATTTTGTTAAGATGATATCCCCTGATCTGTGGGCATACTTATTTGATTCTCTTAATTTAATGTGAATTCATCCCTTCTTAATTATTTACACCCATAAGGGCTTGTAATGCTTTTAAAAATAGCTGTCCCCAAATCACCGACTCTCCAACCTGCACCAATCCCAACCCCCACAAGGCTTCACCACCAATTCTGAGATAGAAATTATTGTCCTGAAAACACGGGGAAAAAGACCTGAAAACTGGAAGAGAACTGGTTCAATTGTGAACGAAAACGAATAATAATTCGTGTCCCTTAAAGGATAGAGAAACGCCTGAGAAAAGCAGGGATCGGCAGTTATAATGGCTGGGTAAGAGCCTTTGAAAAAAAACTTGGGAAAACCACTCTCACTTCCCCAAAAAGCCTAAAGTAGCCTGGTTTTCTGCTTGATTACCTATTCGTAATTAACTTTGGAAATCCCTGCTGTGAAGGCGAAATGGATAAGGAAAAGACTGGAGGGGTTGGTGGTGAAAACCAGCAACCAGATTCCAGCCTTTGAGGGTTTGGGGACAATTAATTTTAGTTAGGGACGGTAAAAATAAAATTGGACAGGAATTATTTATTTGTTAAACTTCCGCTGCCTTAATCCTTCAAACAGCAGCACTGCCGTAGCGGTTGCGACGTTCAACGACTCTGATCCTCCGGGCATCGGGATGATAACCGCCTCGTCCAACTGCAGGCGCACGTCCTGAGATAGGCCTTCGGACTCGCTGCCCATGAGCAGCCAAGTCGGCTGCTTCCAATCGTAGGAGTAGCAGGTATGTGTTGCTTGCAGGCTTGTACCTACGAGCCTGATGCCCCGCTCCTGGGCTGCCGGCATCAGTTCCGTTAGATCGCCTTCGATGATCGGCAGATGGAACAACGATCCCATCGTCGAGCGAACCGTCTTCGGATTGTATAGATCGACGCAGCCTTTGCCAAGAATGACGGCATCTGCCGCCACCGCGTCCGCGCTGCGAATGATCGTGCCGACATTGCCAGGATCGCGCACGCCATCGAGCACGACGACGAGACTATTTTCACGGTAAAGCGCGCTTTGGTCATGCTCCGGCTTGGACACTACCGCGAAGACGGGAGGCGGCGTATCCGTCCCTGTGCACTTGGCCATCACGGATCGTGAAGCTTGAACCCATTCCGCTGCTTTCGCAGCCTCATAGCCGGTCGTACCTAGCTTAGACTCTTGCCTTAGCTCAACAGGGATGCCTCGTTCATTATCATAGATGATGACGGAAACGTCGATACCGCTCTTCAGCGCCTCCAGTACGAGATGAACGCCTTCAATAATAAATTGACCGCTGCGGTCGCGATGTTTCTTATCAAGCAACGAAGCCCATTGCTTCACGCGTTCATTTTGGATCGAAGTAATAAGTAAATCATAATTAGGATTCATAAGTGTCGTTAGCCTAGCCTTCCGAATATGCATTTTCTAAAATTCGAACATCCGAGTTTTTACCGACAATAACAAGCACATCATTCATTCGAATGAGATCATCGGCGTACGGAGCGATGTTCATCTCCGGTCCCGTCTTGATCGCCATAACATTACATTTGTATTTTGCGCGAATGTCCAGCTGCTTAAGGCTCTTGCCCACCATCGCATTGGACGCTTTCATCTCTACAATACTATAATCATCCGATAGCTCGATATAGTCAAGAATATTCGGCGACGCCAAATGATGCGCCAAGCGAAGTCCCATATCCCGCTCCGGGTATATCACTTTGTCGGCGCCTATTTTGGAAACCACCTTGCCGTGAAGCTCGTTCTGCGCTTTGACAATCAACGTCTTCACGCCTAGATCCTTCAAAATGATGGTTGTCAAAATGCTTGCTTGTATATCTTGTCCAATCGCCACGACTACAACGTCGAAGTTGCGTACGCCTAGCGCCCGCAGCGCTTCTTCATCTGTCGAGTCGGCCGATACTGCATGTGTCACCGTGCCTACAACATCCTGAATGCGATCCTCGCTCGAGTCAATGGCCAGAACCTCGTAACCCATTTCCGTCAAAGCTTTTGCTACGCTGGAGCCGAAGCGCCCCATGCCGACAATCGCGAACTGTTTTTTGGACATAACCGTAATTCCTCCTAAACTAAGCATGGTTCGAAGTGGAATTCTGTATCGTCACTCTAGTATAACATACGACCGCGACAAGGATGAAACAAGGCCCCGCAGGGAATAGTATTGACGTAACTCAGAACGATGCAGGAGGATGCGACAACATGAATAATGTTACCGTTGATTTGCGTCAAGCCATTATTAATCGTGTACAAGCCAATTCCGTACAAGATCTGACTGAGGTCATCGAGGATTCAATCGGAGCAGACGAGAGAACGCTCCCAGGACTCGGCGTTCTATTCGAGATGATATGGCAGCAATGCAGCCAGCCTGAGCAGCAACGCATGGTTGAAGCATTGCACCAGCATTTGCATCAAGGAGAAAATCCTAGTCCCAGCTAGCTGATTACCGGCGACTCCTAATAATAAGCTACTGCGCGGTAAACGATATTGCCGTCGACTATCGCACAAGTTACCCATGGAAGCTTCTCATAACGGTCAACAATAATGATGTCCGCCGCTTTGCCCGGCTTGATGGAACCTAGCTCGTCATTCGTGCCCAGCGCTTCGGCCGGATGAAGCGAAGCCATCCTCACCGCCTTAGGCAAAGCGGCAATCCCCTCATCCGCCAGCTTGAATATAGCCGCCAACATCGACGAAGGATGATAATCCGAGCATATAATATGAGCCGAGTCAGCGGAGATTGCATCGACGGCTCTCAGGTTGTTGTCGTGCGATGCGCCCCTCACGATGTTCGGAGCCCCGACGCATACGCGTTGCCCTATACTCGTGGCATAACTGGCCGTTTCCATATTAATCGGAAATTCGCATACGGTAGCGCCAAGCTGCGCAGATTGATCTACGCTATCCTTCGTATCATTATCATGAGAGGCAATCGCTATTCCATTCTCCATCGCTAACTTGCCCAGCTCGTGCAGTCGTATCCAATTCACCTGCTCCCTGCGCTTTGCCAAATCATCGACGATTATGCCTACTTCCCCTCTGTCTACTCCCTGATTTTTCATAACATATTGCTCGAACGACCCAGCCTTCCGGTATTGCCCTTGCCCCGGCGAATGATCCATGAACGATAAATACTCAATCTGTTTATCACGCAAGCAACGTTCAACAATCGAAAGCCCATTCAAATGCGATATTTCATACCGCAAATGGATACGATTGCGAATGACCGATCTATTCGCCCGGTAACGATTAATCAATTCAATCATTTCCGTAAGCAGATGATCGCCTCGAAGACTAAGACCCACTCCCAGCGATAACGAATGATACATCGTCGTAATACCATGAAGCGGCAGCTTGCGCTCGAATTCAAGCAGCGCCATCTGAAGCGGAAACAGCGTATTCGGGCGAGGCTGTATTTCCTTCTCTATTGCGTCACAGTGAATATCGATTAACCCCGGAAGGACGTATTTATGTTGTGCATCGATAACAATAGCATCCAAATTGCTGCTCATCCAGCGGCTAATCTCTCCATCCTGGACAAACACGGCTTCTATCCGTCCCTCTGCTATTCCTATTGAGACGTCTGAAATCTCGTCCTCCATTACAACCGTACCGTTTTTGATCAATATGGGCCGCTTCGTAATCGATAAATTATTCATATGACGCTCATTCCTCTTTCTCCTAAACATATTTTATAAGATTAACATAAGCCCGCATCATTAATCATATCACGCCGAAGCTGCATTAACGTTCGACAATAAACAGAAAAAGCCTGCGCTCGCGCAGACTTTTTCATTAACCTTGCTATCGTCGGCTATTCAGCATTTCCCGAAACAAAAACGCGAGTTTCAATCGCAGCAAATTATCCGTTTGCCGAAGCGGCAGGCCAAGCACCTTCTCCAGCTTCTCGATTCGGTAAGCAGCGGTATTCCGATGGATGAACAGCGCCCTGGCCATTTCATTCATATTGCCGTCGCAAGCGATAATCGTCTCGAGCGTAAGCAGCAGCTCAGCCCGTTGCATCCTCTCGGTCCGATCCTTCAAATCCCGCCTCTTCTCCAAAAGTTGCGGTTCGTCCGGCAATAGCTTGCTCAAGTACTTCCCGACATAGTCCTCCATGGATGCCTGGGGCAAAGTTCCGAATAGCGCCTTCCATTCGTTAACCAAATCGTCCCCGTCAGCTTTTCTGTTCACAATCGGTTCCATCTGCATCAACCTCCGTGAGCGTTTCTAGAGTGCGTTGCTTTTCTCCTTCTTCCTGGGCAAGAAACATTCCAAGCCTGCGCGCGATTGGTTCGTACCGAGTCCTTCTTCATAAACGGCCTTTCCTCTAAGCAGCGTCATTCTCACTTTGCAGCCGAGCTCCCTATCCATATAAGGCGTTTGCATGTGCCTTTGAAATAATCGATCAGCCGTTAAACGGTATCCTCCGTTTAAATCCACCAGTACGAGGTCCGCGTCATGGCCGACTTGGATTGCGCCCTTCCTGTGATGAAGGCCGAAGCGTCGAGCGGGAGCGCCGGACAGTAATTGGCTAATTTGCGTTAACGGTATGCCCCGCTTCAAATGCCCTTCGTCAACTAGCAGCTCCAGCGAGCTCTGGGCTCCAGAAATGCCTCCCCAAGCCGCAAACATATCCGTATGCTCCTTGAGCCCGGCAGGACAAGGCGAATGATCGGAAGCAATGAGATCGATTAAGCCCAGTTCCAGACATTGCCACAGCTTCGCTTGTTCGGCTGCGCTCCGCAACGGGGGAGCGCACTTGGCGACCGCCCCCAAATGCGCGAAGTCATCCTCCGTCAGCGTCAAATAATGCGGACAAGTCTCCAGCGTCACATCCTGCCCGGTCCGCCTGGCCTGCCAAATAACCTTCACGGCAGCTTCGCTGCTAATATGGGCGAAATGCAGACTGCAGCCTGCTTGCTTCGCATAATTCAGCGCTTTCGAGACCGCCTCCAGCTCGGCTTCGATCGGACGCGAAGCCGAATAGTCGAACGCGCCGCTGCGCCCCTCCGATAAAGCCTGCTTGGAAAGTCTCGTTACGATGTCTTCATCCTCGGCATGAAGCACAAGCACTTTGCCAAGCTCCGCAATCCTCTTCATCCCCTCCAGCAGCGTTCCGTCGTCGCTTCGCCGGAACGCCTCCTCATGCTCGTCGCCAGGGGATGACATAAACGCTTTAAACCCAACGACTCCCGCTCTCGCAAGAAGCGGCAGTTGTTCCAAGTAACCTGGCATCAAACCGCCCCAGAACCCGTAATCAACGAGCGATACGCCACACGCGCGCCTCCGCTTCTGCTCCAATGCGGCCACAGTCACGGTCGGCGGCACGCCATTCAACGGCATATCGATGAATGTCGTACAGCCGCCTGCCGCCAGCGCGTTCGAACCCGTGGCATACCCTTCCCAGTGCCCGAACCCCGGTTCATTGAAATGGACGTGCGCGTCGATCATTCCCGGCAGAACAGCCAAGCCGGCAGCATCGATCGTGCGGGCGCCGCTGCGTTCCAATGATGCTCCAATTTCCGCTATGCGTCCCTCTCGGACGCCAATCTCTACCTTCTCGATACGATCCTCAAGTACGACAAGACCGTTAACAACGACAAGATCATACGGCAATGCGGTTGCCCCGTTATCCAACATCCGTATCGTTCACTCCATTCGTCATCCCTGGCTGCAGTGGCCGCGAGCTCATCTTCTGCTTACGTTAGTCCCCGATGCCGATCAGCTTAGCCGGATTCTCGGCGATCATCTTATATATGTCATCCGGCGCGAACTGGTAATCCAGCATCGTCGCTACCATCGTACGCATGCCCTGCACCGGCGACGGAGCGGCGCGGATTCCGTAATCCGTGCCGAGCACGAAACGGTCGATGCCGACCTCCTTGATCGTCTTCATCCACTTAACCGCGTTGGAGAAACGTCCCAATTCAGCCCCCATGTCCATATATTCCTTCTCCACATAGTAATGCGTTCGCGGAACGTCGGGGTATAACCAGTCAACCAAGCAAGCTTCCAGAAACGCGCCTCTCGCGGCCGCCTCCTTCTGCTGCTCGATCGTCATGTTTCCCCTGACCGGATGCGCGATCAGCACCTTCTTGATCCCGTATTCCTCGGCAAGATCCAGCAAGCGAAGAGCTTCCGGCACGGATACATGTCCTGTATTCAAGTAAACCTCCGGCTTCTCCGCCACCATCGTAAGAATTTCGTCCAACTCTTCGGATATCTTCCCCTCTACCGGAATGGACGTCGCAACCGTAAGCTCCTTCTCGGCAAACTTCGGAAAAGCATCCTTGAACGGTACGAGCTTACCGTCGATCAGCGTAGATTCGCGTTCCGCCGAATGGCGGGTGCAATGCGATCCGAAGCTGATGAATCGGCACCCTTCCTCGATGTGGAGAGCGGTCTTGACCGCCCGCGGATTCATGCCTCCATGGCCCGAATTCATCAGGTAGCCGCCGTACGTATGGATGCCGGGAACGTGACGGTTGACAACCCATGCCATGCCCGAAGCGCCGCCGAATACGTCGTAATACACGATGCTCTTCATGCCTGCGGCAACCGCCTCTTGGGCGACCTGAATAGGATCGAAGTGTCCCGGATTGGAGTTAAGCACCGGGCCTGCATGCACGTGGCTGTCGATCGCCCCAATGAGGAGCTCGTCCGGAAGCTCCATCGAGCGGCTGTAAAACGATTCCTTCCATTTGGAGCGGTCCGGCGTGCGAAGAACGGGTTGTTCATAGTTCAGCATTCATATTTCCTCCCAATCGTTATTAGTAGTTTGTTGCAGCGCGAATCAACCTTTCACCGCTCCGGCCATGACGCCGGCAATGATGCGGGAGCTGAATGCGAAATAAATGACCGTAACCGGCAGCATCGACAGTACCATCCCGGCCATAAGCTGAGGATAATTGGTGCTGTGCTGCGATTTGAAAAACGACATCCCGAGCGGAACGGTCCGCATCGCCTCATCCTTCAACAGCACAAGCGCGAACGAAAACTCGTTCCAGCAGGCAAAGAACTGCAATATCGCAACCGTAGTCAATACGGGCACTGCCATCGGCAAAATAATTTTGAACATCGCTCCGCTGAAGCTTAATCCGTCGATGGCGGCGGCTTCCTCGATTTCCTTCGGAATGCCTACGATATAGCTCGTTACGAGCAATATCGGCAGCGATAAATTAAAAGCAACGTACGGAATGACGAGCGTGAACCATTGATCGGCAAGCCCCGTCTGTTTGAACAGCAAATATACGGGAACGAGAAGCGCGTGAATCGGCACCAGCATGCCGAACAAATAATAAAACACCATAAGCTTCTTTCCTTTGAATTGCAGCCGGGCAATCATGTAGCCTGTTATGAATGCGATCAGCACGATCAGAATAACCGACAACACCGTCACCCTGGCGCTGTTCCATGACAGATGCAGCATGTTGGTCAGCTTTATCGCTTCCGCGTAATTGCCGAACTGCAGCTTCTCGGGAAGCTTCAATATGCTGTTCGAAAACTCCGGCTGCGTTTTTAAAGACGAGTAACCGATCCATACGAGCGGAAAAATACAGCTGAACGTAAACAGCATCATGACCGCATTCAGCAGCGTCTTCTTCGCTGCGCGCGAGTACCTCGAATAATTCCTTTCCACCGCCTGCTCCATTAAGCCTCACCTCCATTGTTGCCCCGTATCCTTTGCAGCAGAAAGGTGCTAAGCAAAATAATGACCATCGTCAGCGTCATAATCGTAATGGCTAACGCCGAGCCATAGCCGTATCGGAACCTTAGAAACGAGGTTTCATAAGCGTATAGCGCCATAACCGACGAGGAATTTCCCGGCCCGCCGCCGGTCATCGCATAAATATGCTCGAATCCGCGCATATTGTTGGCGATGCACAGCAGCGATGCAACGATTAACGTTGGTCTAGCCAACGGAATGACGACATACCACGCTTTGCGAATGCCCGTAGCTCCGTCAATCTCGGCTACCTCCAGCACCTCTTTGTTAATGGAGGAAAGGCCCGCAAGCATCAACAGCGTGAAGAAGCCGATATTTTGCCAAGACAGAGGAATCGATACGAGCAGCACGATCGGTCCGGATAGATCGAGCCATGATTGCACGAAGCGCTCCAACCCAAACACTCTCAGAAGCTCGTTAAGCAGTCCGTTATTATAGTTGTAAATGAGCGTCCATAGAAACGCGATGATGATCGGTGCCAACGTCGAGGGAAAGAAACTCATCGTACGATGCAGCCCTTTCAGCTTCACGAGCTTGGACATCAGAAACATCGCGAACACAAACGCCAGCCCGACTTGCCCGACCAATCCATAGATGGTCATTAGAACGTTGTTCAGGAACGAATGCCAGAATACTTCATCCCGCATAATCTCCAAGTAGTTATCAAGACCGGTAAACGTCATCTTAGGCCCGCCAGTCCAAGAATAAAAGCCGTACCTAAAGGCGGATAAAATCGGAACGAGTACGACAAAAGAGTAGATCGCCAGCCCAGGAAGCAAATACAACAGAAGCAGCCAACCGGGAGGGCGCAATGCTTTGCCCATGCTATCACCTCATCGTTATGGTTGGTCCGGAAGCGCCATCGGACTACGACGATCGCTCCCGGATTCACTCTTATGGTTTGGACAACAGCGTCTCATACGCTTTTTGCGTCTCTTTCGCCATCTGTTCCGGCGTCTTGGAGCCGGCCATGACGCTTTGGATTTCCGTATTGATCACTTCGACGATTGAAGCATCGAACCACAGATCGAATATTTTCGTCGCATCGGCTGCCGCGCTCGCCTCGTAAGCGCCGAGAGCGACCGGATGCAGTTTAGCTGAGTCGAACTCACCAGGATCGTAGGCAGGGAAACCGCCGACCTCCGCCATCAGCTTCGCGCTCTCCGACCCTGTCATGTAATCGAGCAGCGTCATAATGGCATCAAGCTTCGGACCAGGCTGAATATCGGCATTTACGCTATAATACACGCCTGCTCCGCCCGATGAACTGAGCGGATTGCCCTTGCCTCCGTCAATCGGCGGAAATACGGCAACCTTCGTCTCGTTCGTCACGGCCTCCGGCGCATTGTTAACAATGTTCATCGCCGACCATATGCCGCTGACGAACGCCGCCGATCTTTCCTCGAAGTAATACGTCACCATGGTATCGCCGTCAACCGAGTTCATATCTTTGTTCAGGTAACCGGACTTCGATAGATCGGACATGATCGAAATCGCTTTGATGAATGCAGGATCGGTAAATGCCGCGCCGCTTCCCTTCAATATCGATTCCGTCCATTCCGGTCCCGTGGAACGGTCGGTCAACGCGCTGATCCAGCTGGAAAGCGCATAACCCTTCGCCTTGTCGCCATATGAGAACAGGTTTATGCCCTTATCCGCCAACTTTTTGCCCGCGTCCATCATCTCCTCCCATGTTTTGGGGAACTGATCGTAGCCGACATCGGCGAACATTTTAGCGTTGTAATAAATGAGATGAGTCGGTCCTGCGGCAATCGGTATGCCGTACACCTTTCCTTCGCGCGTGCCTGCATCAAGAGTACCCGGACGGTATCCGTCGCGCCATTCCGGACGCTTGTCCAGCTCTTCGTTCAGCGGAAGCACGATCTCGTTGTTCACGAAGTTCGTCATCCACGAACCTGGGACGATGAAGACGTCCGGCATATCGTCGGCGGCAGCCAGCGATTGCGCTTTGATCGAGTAGTCCTCGTTCTGCTGCTGCTCTTCGATAATTTCAATCTCGGGATAATCCTGCTTGAACCGCTTCAGCCCATCGAGCACGGCGGTATCCTCCGGGCTTTTGCCAATGTTCGCATCCATGTAGCGGTGCATGAGGTTGATCTTTATTTTGCCGTCGCCGGACGGCTCGTCCGTACTTTCCTCGGATGTCCCAGCATTGGAGCAAGCCCCTAACACCAGTGCAACAATGACCAACCAGCTAAGAACAAATGGATATTTTCTCACATTCTCCACTCCCTATTTGTTTTGCGACAGTTACGAACTGTTCTCTATTTGGCATCCGAAATTGGATACAATCTTGGATAAAAAAATTAGTACTGAAAAATATCCGACAGGTTCAGTACATTCGTCGTCGATACCGTGAAATTGAGCGAACGCTCGATCTGGAGCAGATGCTCCGTCATAATTCGCGCAGCCTGTTCCCCGTCCTTGCGAACAATGGCTCCAATCAAATCCTCATGATCATGGCAAAAGTTTTGGTTCGTGCCATATAGGGCAATGATGACGGCCGTTAAGGAAATCAATTCCTCCAAAAAATGATAATAATACGTATTGTCCGCAAGCTCAGCGAGCTTTAAGTGAAAGTCGACGGTTACATCGAGAGCGCCTACGATGTCTCCGGCATGGCTTGCCTGATGCTCTTCCTTCAGCAGCGCCTCCAGTTGGGTAATTTGTTCCGGTACGACGATGCCGCATAGCTTTCTAACCATGGCGGACTCGATGATGCGCCTCATTTCGAATACGGCTCTTGCCTCTTCGACGCTCGGGCAGGAAACGAATGCCCCGCGATACGGAATAACGGTAACGAGCTTCTCCATTGCTAACCGGCGCAGCACGTTTCGAATCGGCGTTCTGCTTACTTGAAAAGCTTCGGCAAGCGAATCCTCCACTAACTGCATGTTGGGCAGCAGCTTATGCTGCGTAATCGCCAGCTTAATGTCTTTATAAATTTCCATTTCCTTCACTTTAGACATGGCCCTCCCCCTTTTGGTTGAAGCATCGTTCATCCCTTCGGCCGAAGAAGATGTTAAATATAGTGACATTGTAGTTGCGTTTCTTCCGATGCGTCAATGGATAAGCGGTATTTTCGGCATTGTGCATAATTAAAGCGATTACAAATTAATGAGGTTAATGAATGGTAGCGCTTCCTTAACTATAACTGACATTCATATAACACAAGTTGGGTTGGACGGACAAAAAAACTGCGGCTACAAGAGCCGCAGTTTGCGCAAGCGAACTATTTTATTTGGAATCGTCTTCCTTCGGTATAAACTCGTAAATGTCTCCCGTCTCGAATGAATCGATTAAGCGGTCCAGCCACCGATAATATTTGAGCGCTTCTTCGATCTTGGCCGCATCGTTATCGAGCACCTGCACGAAATCCTGCTCATCCTCATGCTGACGCTTAAGCTCGGCAATCTCCTTTAATGAACGAGACAGCACATGCTTATTTTGCTCCAGAGCTTTTCTCCATTTAATCGAGAAGAAATCGGCGAAATTCTGATGCCAATCGGGAACAGCCTCATATAAGTCTTTGCGCGAGCCTTTGCCCCATACCTTATTGATCATTTTCAGATCAAGCAAGGTTCGCATGCCTGTACTCATTGACGTCTTGCTCATGCCCATCGTATGGCTCATTTCGTCGAGGGTGACCGGCTCTTGATTGAAATACATATTACCGTATAGGTGCCCAATGGATAATGTAACGCCGTATAAGTCCATATTTTTGCCGATCGATTCGATAACACGTCTGCGCGTACGATGTAGCTTGTCTATCTGTTCGTCCGTTAACGCTGCAAGTTCATTCATTTTGTTCCTCCAGGAGGGATCGTTATCCCGTTAAATCCTACAAGAAGTATTGTAATCAAATGCTTGTCTATATGTAAAGATAACGTTTGGATCGAAAAAGGGAGTTATACGGAGCATTCCGTACGAAAAGTTTGTAAAGTTAAAACTGTACGTACATTACGAAGGCTCACGCGTTTTGACCTTTACAGGAATAACCACCTACACTTGTAGGAGACAAATATTGCACAAGGGGGACATTACATGGCCATTATAGAAGCCAAGAGGCTGACCAAAATTTTCGGACCCGATCCGAAAAAAGCGATTCCGCTGCTGGATAAAGGATGGTCCAAAGAAAAAATCCACGCGGAAACAAAACTTACTGTCGGTGTTAACCAGGCCGAATTCGCAATCGAGGCCGGTCAAATATTCGTTATTATGGGCTTGTCCGGGAGCGGCAAGTCGACGCTCGTACGCCTGATCAATCGGTTGATCGAGCCGACATCGGGCCAAATCATATTCAATGGAACAGATGTACTAAAGATGAATGCTGAGCAATTGCGTCAATTCCGCCGCAAAAACGTTGGAATGGTGTTTCAAAAGTTCGCGCTGTTCCCGCATCGCACCGTTATTCAGAATATCGAATACGGCTTAGAGGTGCAAGGCATCGATAAGAAGAAACGCCGCGAGATGGCGATGCAGTCCTTGGAGCTAGTCGGTCTTTCCGGCTGGGCGAACAGCTATCCCGAGCAGCTAAGCGGCGGCATGCAGCAGCGCGTCGGGCTGGCTAGAGGGCTCGCGAACGATCCCGACGTCCTTCTTATGGATGAAGCGTTCAGCGCGCTTGATCCGCTGATACGCAAGGATATGCAGGACGAGCTGCTAGAGCTTCAGTCGAAAATGAAAAAAACAATCGTATTCATCACGCATGATTTGAATGAGGCGCTGCGTATCGGCGATCAAATCGCGTTAATGAAGGACGGCAGCATCGTTCAGATCGGCTCTCCAGACGAAATTCTGATGCAGCCGGCTAATAAATACGTGGAACGGTTCGTCGAGGATGTCGACTTATCCAAGGTGCTGACCGCTTCCCGCGTAATGGAGAAGGCCGAGACGATAACCATAGAGAGAGGTCCGCGCGTTGCGCTTCAATTTATGAGAGATCGCGGCGTTTCCAGTCTGTATGCCGTCGACAAGATGATGAAGCTGCTCGGCGTTATTACCGCCGAGGATGCTTCCAGGGCGCTCAAGGAGGGACTTACCCTTCAAGAAGTATTGCTTCAGGAAGCTCCAACCGCAGCTCCTGACGCTCTTATTAACGAACTGTTCGAAGGCATGAGCAGTTCCAAGCTCCCCGTGGCCGTCGTCGACGACAGCAACCGTCTCTTAGGCGTCGTATTGAAGGGCGCTGTGTTAGCCGCGTTAGCAGGGAATACCGTGTTCGAGGCAGGTGATTCGGCATGAGTATGAACATTCCAAAGATCCCGTTAGCGGAATGGATCGAATCGCTTGAAGCTTGGCTCGAAACGAATCTGGATCCGGTGTTTAGCGTCATTCGCACGGTTGTCGGCGGAACCGTCGGCGGACTGGATACAGTGCTGAATAGCGTCCACCCGCTCCTGTTAATCGTTATTTTCACCTTATTGGCATGGTTTATCGGCAGATGGAGAATGGCAATCTTTACTGCCATCGGTCTGCTCGTGATCGACAACCTCGGTTTATGGAGCCAGACGATGCAGACGCTGGCGCTCGTATTAACGGCCGCCGTCATATCCGTCATTATCGGTGTACCGATCGGCATCTTATGCGCACGCAACAATAGCGTACAGAAAGTCGTGACACCGCTGCTTGACTTCATGCAGACGATGCCGGCATTCGTTTATTTATTGCCTGCCGTCACGTTCTTCTCGCTTGGCGTCGTTCCAGGCGTCATCTCGTCGATCATATTCGCGATTCCGCCAACGATTCGTTTAACTAACCTTGGCATACGCCAAGTGCCGGCGGAGCTTGTCGAGGCGGCCGACGCTTTCGGCTCGACGCCGTCTCAGAAGCTGTTCAAGCTTCAGCTTCCCATCGCGATGCCAACGATTATGGCCGGCATCAACCAGACAATCATGCTGTCGCTTTCGATGGTCGTTATCGCTTCGATGATTGGGGCTCAGGGCGTCGGGGCATATGTGTACCGTGCCGTAACGCAAGGCAATACCGGCGTCGGATTCGAAGCCGGCCTAGCCATCGTCATCTTGGCCATCATTCTTGACCGACTGACGCAGCAGGTCATCCGCCGCACGAAAACTAACGGATAATCGATAACTATTATTAAACGAAGGAGTGGTTTTTTGAAACGGAACAAATTAACCGTAATCGCAGCAGTCGTACTCGCAATGGCAGTAGTAGCAGGATGTTCAACGTCTAATAACGGTGGCAATTCGGGCAAAAAAATAACGCTCGCCTATGTCGCATGGGACTCCGAAATCGCCAGCACTTATGTGCTCAAGGAAGTATTGGAGCAGAAACTGGATTATAAAGTTGAGTTGATGCAGGTCGACGCAGGCCCAATGTGGGCAGGCATCTCCGACGGAAGCGCGGACGCCAGCGCGGCGGCTTGGCTGCCGACGACGCATGAATCGTATGCCGCTAAGTATGAAGGCAAGTACGATGACCTAGGCGTAAATCTAGATGGAACGAAGATTGGACTCGTCGTTCCGCAGTATATGGACATTAACAGCATAGAGGATTTGACGGACGAGGTTGGTTCAAGTCTCGACTATACGATTATCGGCATCGAGCCGGGCGCAGGACTAATGATGTCGACGGAAAAAGCGTTCGACGAATACGGCTTGCGCGATAAGTGGACACTACTCGAGAGTTCCTCGGCGGCAATGACACAGCAGCTTGAGAAAGCATACGCCGATCAGAAGCCGATCGTCGTTACCGGCTGGACGCCGCACTGGAAGTTCGCCAAGATGGATCTGAAATATTTGGAGGATCCGAAAAACGTCTACGGCGGCGACGAGCAGATTCATACCGTTGCCCGCAAAGGACTGAAGGATGATCAGCCTGAGGCTTACGCATTCCTTGACGCCTTTAATTGGACACCGGATGAAATGGCCGATGTCATGATCCAAATCCAAGAAGGCAAGTCGCCGGAGGATGCCGCCAAGCAATGGGTGGAGCAAAATCCGGACAAAGTGGACGCTTGGATCAAATAACAACTATTCAATGCAAGAGGGCCGCTCCCGATTGGGAGCGGCCCTTGTTTGTAATGAACGACTAGTCCAAGCAGAACGGTTGAAGTCCAAGCGGCAACGGAGCCGGACGCTCGCAGCTGCTCTTCATCTTGTAATGCACGCCTTGTTCGGATGCGTCATGGAAACCATGCATCGCTTCAAGCACGTGGAAAGCCAGCTCGCCGCTAACGCGCGGTTTGCGGCCGGTAAGGATCGCTTTCGCCATATCGGCTGCGCCGACGCCGCGGGCGTTCTCGGAGTAGCCATGGGCAAGAGGGATTTCCTTCCACTCTTTTTGTCCAGGGCGATTAATATAGATCGGGCCGCCGAAGCCGTTCGGATCCGGAACTTGCATCGTGCCCGCGCTGCCGTATACTTCGATACATGGCAGACGCGAACCGCCTTTCACGTCGAAGCTCGTAAGCAGCGTGCCGATAGCGCCGGAAGCGAAGTCCATTACGCCTGCGATATGCGTCGGCACTTCAACTTGCACCTTCTGCCCGTATTTCGGCTGGCTCGTAATCGTACGTTCAGGGAAGGAAATACGCGCCGAACCAGTTACGCGGTTAATTGGTCCAAGCATCGCGACAAGCGCAGTCAGGTAGTAAGGCCCCATATCGAACATCGGACCGCCGCCGTGCTGGTAGTAGAACTCAGGCGCCGGATGCCAAGACTCGTGGCCCCCGCCTACCATGAATGCCGTAGCGCCGATCGGCGTGCCGATCCAGCCGTCCTCGATCAGCTTAATGCTCGTTTGGATGCCGCCGCCAAGGAATGTATCCGGCGCGCTTCCTGCGTATAGACCTTTCTTGCGGGCAAGCTCGAGCACCGCAAGACCTTCCTCGCGCGTAACCGCGAAAGGTTTCTCTACATATACATGCTTGCCGGCTTCGAGCGCTCTTAAGTTAACGGAAGCGTGAGCTTGCGGAATCGTCAAGTTAATGACCATTTGAATATCCGGATCGGCAAGCAGCTCGTCGACGGAATAACCTTTAATGCCGTGCTCTTCAGCCTTAGCCTTTGCGCGCTCCACATCTAGATCCGCGCATGCTACTACTTGCATGGAATCGAATTTGCTACCGTTTTGCAAATAAATGCCGCTAATGTTGCCCGTACCGATTATGCCTACTTTAATCTTCTCCATGTTCCTTCGTCCCTCGTCCCATATCATAATTATGAATAATGAATTGCTTCTTACCGTAGTCTTACAGCTGATTGTCCTGCATACCTGTGTACGCTCCGCCTTCTACGCCAGCAGCTACAGCCTTTGCCTTGCCTTCTGCGCACCATAGGAAGCCGCGGCGCATCAATTCCTTAACGGAATCCATCTCAACGATATTCGCTTGGTGACCAAGCGCATTGTAATACACGCGTCCTACGCCCCAACGCTTCGTCCATACGACAGGCATGTCAACCGCTTTGTTAAGCGAGTGCGGCCCAGGCGTAATAGGGAAACGAGTCGTAGCAAGCACTTCTACAGCCGGATCAACATGCAGATAATATTGCTCGGACTTCACCGTGAAGTCTTCCACGTCTTCCGTTAAAGCGCTCGTCGAATTGCGCATGTTCACAACGTATTCCACACCGTCATTACCCGGATGAGCGACCCATTGTCCGCCCGTCATGAACTGCCAGTCTACATTCTCGCGGAACGAGTCGCACATGCCGCCGTGGCAGCCTGCAAGACCAACGCCGCTCTGAACGGCAGCCGATACGTTGTCCACGAGCTTCTGATCGATGCGCCCCATCGTCCATACCGGTACGATAAGATCAAGCGCCTTCAGCTTCTCTCCATCCTCGAACGCTTCAAGCTTATCGGATACTTCAACCTCGAAGCCTTCCTTCTCAAGCACCTCTTGGAAAATACCAGCTACTTCCTTCGGCTGATGGCCGTCCCATCCGCCCCATACGATCAATGCCTTCTTCATGCTAACTCCTCGCTCTCTCTAGCCCTCTTTAGCTGTTTTCTTTTCTTCTTCTTTCGCTTTCGATACACAACCCTATTTCAATTCGCTAATCGATACCCAGCGACGCTGCGCAATCGACAGATCAACCGCCTCAAGCACCTCTTGGCATTTCACTCCGTCATTGAAGTTCGGTACAGGCTGACGATCTTCGGCAAGCGCCTGCATAAATTCAAGCACCTCGTGCGTGAACGTATGCTCGAAGCCGATCGTATGTCCTGCCGGCCACCAAGCATCCATGTAGGCATGCGCAGGATCGGTTGCCAGTACGCGGCGGAAGCCTTGTACGTCCTCTGCATCGTCCGTGAAGTACACTTGAAGCTCGTTCATGCGCTCGAAGTCGAACTTAATGCTGCCTTTGCTGCCGTTGATCTCGAAGCCGTTCGTACACCGATGTCCGGCAGCGAATCGCGTTGCTTCGAAGCTTCCAAGCGCGCCGTTCTCGAAGCGCGTCATGAACAACGTAGCATCGTCAACCGTCACTTCGCCGCGAGGACCTTCCGCGCTGCCTTTGGCGCTAAGTCCCGTCATAGCCGATGCCAATGGGCGCTCCTTGATGAATGTCTCGCTCATGCCGATGACTTCGTTGAATTCGCCGACAAGGAAACGAGCCATGTCAATCAAGTGCGCGCCAAGGTCGCCGTGCGAGCCCGAACCGGCAATGTCCTTCTGCAGACGCCATACGAGCGGGAAGTTCGGATCGATGATCCAGTCCTGCAGGAACATCGCGCGGAAGTGGAAGATCTTGCCGATGCGGCCTTCTTCAATCAGCTTCTTCGCAAGCTGTACCGCAGGCGAGAACCGGTAGTTGAAGCCAACCATATGCTTAACGCCGGCTTTCTCTGCCGCTTCGAGCATCTCGCGGGAGTCTTCAAGCGTCAGCGCAAGCGGCTTCTCGCAGAACAAGTGCTTGCCTTCCGCGGCAGCCGCAAGCGCGATCTCTTTGTGCGCGTCGCTTGGCGCATTAATATCGATGAGGTCGATATCGTCGCGCTTAACGAGTTGTCTCCAATCCGTTTCTACGCTTTCCCAACCGAACTGCTCGCGAGCTTGCTCGACGCCTTCCGGATCGCGTCCGCAAATCGCCGCCATAACCGGCTTCACTGCCGACTTCGGAAAGAACATCGGAAGCGCGCGATACGCATTGCTGTGCGCCTTGCCCATGAACTTGTAGCCAACCATACCTACACGAATTTTTTCCATTTTCATACCGCCTCTCATGAATTAAGATGTTTCCCTTGCAATCAGGCGTACGGGCAGCAGTTCAAGCTCGCCATCCGCGTCGTCTGCCTTATATTCCGCATCCAACAATCTTGCGGCAGCCCTTCTTCCCATCTCATAAAAAGGGACTGCTACCGTCGTCAGCATCGGACTTATAATTCTAGAACTGTCCGAATCGTCATAGCCGACAAGCGAATATTGACGGCCTGTCTCATACCCTTGCTCGCGCAGCCCTTGCATTAAGCCGATCGCCATCCGGTCATTGGCTGCGAATACAGCATCAATTGCACCTTCCCCTATCGCCTTGCCGATGCGCTCAGCCAGCTCATAACCGCTCTTGCGACTATAGTTGCCTACGAATATATGATTCGCGGTTACCGGCATACCTGCTTCTTGGAGCGCAAGCGTGTAGCCTTGCTGCCTATCCGTACTATTCGAGTATTGCTCCGGCCCGTTCAGAAATGCGATCTTGCTTCGTCCGCGCTCTATCAGGTGATTCACCGCAGCTATGCTTCCCGCAATATGATCAGAATCGACTGTTGCATATGATTCCTCGTCATATCGCTGATTAACCAAGCAGAACGGATATCCCTCACGCTTCAATTCCGCGAGCGCAGCCCGCTCCTCTGACACGTTCTCCGAGCCAAGCACGATGCATGCGTCAATCTTCTGCGTACGGAACAGCTTTGCATAGTCTCTCTCCCCGCCGTATTCTCTGAAAATAAGCAGCAGATCGTAACCGCAGCGCTTAGCCGTCTCGCCGATACCGCTTAATATTTCCGAGAAATAGTAGGTGGAGAACAGATGCACCTTCGGCACGAATGGCAGAATGACGCCAATGTTGCCGCTCTTCCTTCTTGCGAACTGCTGGGCCAGCGCATTCGGCACATAACCGATCTCCGCGGCGGCTTGCAGCACCCGTTCGCGAGTCTCCTCTTTCATAGGTCCAACATTGTTAAGGACACGAGATACGGTCGCCTCCGAGACGCCGGCCAGCTTCGCTACTTCTTTCCTGCTAATGATCGCTAGCCTCCCGTAAACTCATTTTTGCTGTAAAATTTTATTAATGTACACGCGTACATTATGGCATGAAAACGGTTTATCGTCAATAAACTTATTGGCTTAATTTAAACCGTTTATAGACGCAAAAAAAAACCGCCGGGTTAATCACCCCAGCGGTCTCTTATGCCAGTTAGCCACGCAGCCTTGAAACGAGCTCCAACTGCCGCTCCGAAAGCTCTCCAGCGTTATAGTCCGCGAATTCGAACGGCTCTGCGAAACGAACCTTTTCCGCATCGTCCACTCCGTAATCCCTCTTAAGCGCCGGCTGCATTTCATCCGATACCCGGAAGAACGTCGACCAGCCTTCCAATATAAACTGCCTCTTCCCTTCCCAGTCCTGCGGCACCGGCTTCGTCATCCCCTGCTCGAACGGCGCGAACTCATAGAATTGCGTGGCATGCGCATGACAAGCCAGCAGCTTCTTCTCAAGCGCTGAGCCGATATCGACGGCGATATCCGCTTTGTACGATTCGCGCATGGAGTAATCCGGCATCAGCAGGAACAGCGGTTGTTCATCCAAGCTAGGCGTATCGGGAACGATATTCGGCACTTTGGCTACGAAAGCGGAAGCGTCGGCTACGACCCGTCCCGCATATCGATTGTCGGTATGAGTCCCTCCTTCCGGATGAAAGGCAATGACGATGTCCGCCTTCCAGGAACGAATGCGCCGAATGACGGCTTCCCTCAGCTCCAAAGTCGGAAGAAGCGATCCATCATGGTTGTCTAGAATCTCATATTCCGCTACGCCTAAGTACCTTGCAGCCTCTATCGCCTCGGAAGCTCTGCGCCCAGCAAGCGCTTCGCCGGACATCTCGTGATGTCCCGCATCTCCATTGGTCAAAGAGAGAAATTTCACCTGATGGCCCCTCTCGGCCAACAAAGCCGTCGTGCCGCCTGCGTAAATTTCCGGTTCATCCGGATGCGCGGCAATGATAATAACTCGAATAACGTCCTTCACACGCTAGCCTCCTCCGCCAACTTTTCAATAAATAAGCGGACTCGCTCTCCTGTTTCGCCCGAATTGTATGAGGCAAGCTCGAACGGTTCCGCATACTGAAATCGGCTTGCCCTCCGCTCCCCGTACAATTCCGCAAGCGAAGGCGTCATCTCTTCCGAAACGTGAAGAAAATCCGCTATGTCTCTCAGCAGCCACTGCCGTCTACCTTCCCAGGCCGCGGGCACCTCATCCAGCATTCCTTTCGTCCATGGCTGATATTCGAAAAACTGAGATTCATGCGCACCGCAGCCAAGCAGCTTGCTCTCGAGCACGCAGTCGATCCCGACAACGACATCCGCGCGGTATCTCTTCTTCATGGAATAGTCCGGCATCAGCAAATACAGCGGCGGCTTATCTAAGCTTCTTGTAGCCGGCACGACATTCCGAACCAACGCGACGAAAGCAGCGGCATCGCTTACCGCCTTGCCTGCATAGCGATTGTCGGCATGGGCGCCCCCTTCCGGATGGAACGTAATAACGACGTCCGCCTCCCACTCCCGAATCTGCTTAATGATGGCGTTGCGCAGCTCAAGCGTCGGCAGCAATGATCCGTCATGGTTGTCTAGAATTTCGTATTCAGCAATCCCTAAGGCCGCTTGCGCCTTCTTCGCCTCTTCTGCCCGGCGTTGCACGAGCTCCTCGCCCGACATTTCGAAATGCCCTCCGTCCCCGTTCGTCAGCGATAGAAACTTCACCGCATGTCCGTGCCTTGCGAGAAGCGCCGACGTGCCCCCGGCATACTTCTCGCCTTCGTCAGGATGCGCGAATATGACGATTACTTTCAATGATTCAGCCATTCCTTACAGCTCCTCTCAAATTCGACCTATAATCACTCGGAGTAACGCCTACTTCCTTTTTGAATACCGTAAAAAACGTACTTCTCGACTGGAAGCCGGACTCGGCAGCAATCTCGGCAATCGTCTTGTCCGTCTGCACGAGCAAATATTTGACGAGCTGTATGCGTTCATTCAGAATGTAGCCTGCTACCGTAATTCCCGTTCGTTCTTTGAAGAGGGTGCGGGCGTAATTGACCGACAACGAGACATGGTTGGCCATTTCATCGATCGTCAACATCGGATTGTGAATGTTCACCTTCAAGTAATGGAGCATTTCCTCCACGCGCTCGTCGCGCCTCTCCCCTGTCCGCCGCTCGTATAAGCTGGCTATAATGGCCTCCGTCTCGCCCTTCAGCTTCTCCATCGCTTCATCCAGCGTGTTGAATCGTTCCAGCTCCGATCGGATGCCGTTCATGCCGGATGAATTCATGACTTTGCCGAAAGCTTTGTACAAATGATAGATGAGGAACGTCAGCTGCAGCTTGCATTCGTCGTAAGACATTTGGCGCAGCCTGCTTCCCGCTTCGTCCAGCAGCCTTATCGCCTTATCGGTCTGACCGAGACGTATGGAGTCGATAAGCCCCGGCGGTATCGCTTCATCCGTTAATGGCACCAAACTTATCGCCTCATGCTCGTAATCCGTTTCCTGGTATATCCGGCTATTTCCATCGATGAAGCTAAGCGTTGCAAGCTGGAACGCTTTGTCGTAAACAAGCTTCAAGTTGCAATCCGGCTGATGCAAATCGCTTAAACCGACGGTGAGATTAAGCTTGAGCCATTTCTGCACACGGTCGTTAATTTCTTCGAAATAGAAGCGAAGGTCCTTAATCTCATCTTCGGCGTGAACGCCAACGAGAAAGACGAGATGATTGCCGCCGAAATCGACGCTTTCAACCTTCCACGCCTTATGCGCAGCAACGCTTTCGCTTGCAATATTGATAATCATGCTCTTAAGCGTTTTGCGGGAGGAGAAATCATGTTTCTCCGATAACGCCATATACGAATCAATTCTGCATACGGCCAGAACGATGTACGGGTAGTCCAAGATCGTACTTACTTCCTGCAGCCGTTTGCGCGCCGCGTCCTCCAGCCTTCCCTCGTTCACCCACTCGCGCAGGTCATCTTCCTTCAGCCTTAGCCGCCCGTCTTGAACGGATTGATTCAACTGCTCGATCTTCTCCGAGAGTATGCCGAACCCTTGTTGAATCTGATGAACCTCGGCTTTCGGCAGCAGTCTTCTTCTCCAGCCGCCCTCGGCGGCCATTTCGAACATGCTGGATACTTGCCTTGCCAGCAAGCTGACGGGACGATGATATTTTCGCGCATTCCAGAACAAGATCGCAATTAACAATAGCAGCAGCCCTAAGAATGAATACAAAATTTTATGTTTAAACGATTCCACATTGCGGAACCAATCGTCCATCCTCGCCGAGTAATAGATCGTCCAGTCCTCGATGCCCGCCAGGTCGTAGGATACGATCCACTTGCTGCCCTGGACGCTCGTTCTGAACGTCTCTTTATGCTGCAGTTTCCCCTGCTCACGCAGTTGATCGTGCAGCGCCTCGTCCGACTGCCCGATGATGGAATCGCCGTTGCCGTCCGCAACGTGAATGAATACGCCGCTATCCTTATTCAGCTGGAGCATGGACTTCTGTATAGCATCGTCATTCAGTCTTATGACAAGGAAGCTCCTCGGACTATTTTTCTCCAGCCCGAACGGCAGCGAGATGGCGAGCCCTTCCCGGCCTTGGAACAGCAGCTTCGTTATGCGGAAATAGTTCGGCGAATCGCCTTGAACAAGCCTTTCCATCGCTTCCTGCATGATCTCGTTAGCCGGCAGCATGCCGGTCTGATAGTCGAATGCTCGCCCTAGATTCGTATTATACAAAATGACAGATTCGATATAAGGCTCGTTGACAAGCCTTTTCTTCAGCAGTTGCACCATGGCGTTGAGCGCGAACGGATCCTCCTCCCGCAATTGGATCCATGTCCGAATTTCCGGTTCTTCGTACAGACTCAGCGTAACGCGCTTGAGCCGGTCGAAGGTGAACAACAGATTTTCTTTCGTCTGCTCCAGCTTATAGCGGTCATTGCGTTCGAGCTCCTGCGAAGCGTAATCGGAATATTGGTTCGAAAGGTAGAAGGAGAAGGGGATGACGGCCGCGCTAAACAAAATAACCAAAATAAGAAAGACGTGCAGATAAGCCTCCGCTTGGATATATTTACGCATCGCTTGCTCCCTTCTCCCTCTGTTCGTCTAGTCGTTATTTTTTCAAGAAAGCGTCTATTTGCTTTTGTCCTTCTTCTTGAATTTTTTTGAGCGCCGGACCGGCTTTTTCCGCGAATTCCTTCCAGTACGTGTCGAGATCGACCGCGCCATTGTAGATCGGAAGCAAATACTGGTTTTCCAGCGCGTAAAATTGGGACAGCTCGTTCTGGACGGCGCTCGTATCGAAGTTAAAGCCCGTCAGCACATCAACCGTGAAGTTATCCGCATTCATGATGAAACGGTTAAGATCGATAGCCGCCGGCTCTTGGTTGGAATCAAGACGGTCGAATTTCGGATTCCATATCCAATCGTAAGGGAACCATGGATACTTATCCGGCGTCAGCATCTTGTATTGCTGATCCCCTGCGTCTTCCCAGTTTACACCCTCGATTCCATAGGCGAGAAGATCATAATTTTCCTGAGAAGCGTTCGCCCAATCAAGAAATTGAATCGCTTCTTTTTTGTGCTTGCTCGATTTCGGAACGGTCATGAAATTCCACTGCTTGAACGTCGACGAATTTTTACCCACCGTCGGGTCGAACAGCGTATACGATTCAAGCTCCGAGCCCGGCAAGTTAGCCAGCAGCTTCTTCGCCAGGTCCGCCTTCAAGCCGAAGTCCGTCGCTAGATAAACCGCCGTAGGATGAGTCGTCACCCAGTTGTCCGGATCTTTGATCGCCATGACGTCGGGGTTAATAATTTTGTCCTGGTACAGCTTGCGGGCGTTCTCTATCGCGCTCCAGATAACCGGGCTCGGGTCGTCCAACATATTTCGGATATCAGGCGAATTCGGTGCCCGGTACAAAATAAAATCAGTCAGCATAGGCGTCATCATAACGTCTGTCCCTTGTGCTAAGCGGAAATGCACTTCAGACATCGGTATTTGCGTCTGCGGGGTCATTGGAATGATGTCCGGGAACTGCTCCTTTACTTTTCTCGCGAAAGCGACAATGTCATCGTACGATTGCATCGGCTGCAGGCCGAACTTTTCCCTCAAATCTTTACGAATGTAATAGGTCGTTGGCTTATAGAAGGAATTGCCTAGAGGAATCGCGAGTATTTGGCCGTTGATTTTGTTGGCGTCCCACATTTGCTGCGGGCGTGCCGCTAATATGTTTTTGCCGTATTCGTTAAGCAAGTCCTCGAGCGGTTCATAATAACCCGCCGACGCCATGCTGTCCAGATGCATCCATGGCGCTTCGAACATCAAGTCGACCTGTTCGCCGCTCGTGAGCATAATTTGCGTTTTTTGATGGATATCCGACCAGGAGGAGAAGATCACATCGAGCTTCACATTGAGCGTGCCTTTTATTCTATTCTCGATTTCCGCGATTACCTTATCCATGTCGGCAGGCCGGTCGCCGGGCATGACGATCTTCAGCGTCACGGGCTCCGAGGAAACCTTCTGTCCGTTTTCTCCGTTATCGGACTTCTCCCCGGTATTGCCCGAGCATGCCGCTGCGAGCAATGCGGTAATTAGCAGCATCGCGCTAAGTTTAAGCCATTTTTTCATATCGATAACCTCCACGGGGATCTCCCGACAATGTATTAACCTTTCACCGAACCTATCGTCAAACCCTTTACGAAATACTTCTGAATATAAGGATACAGGAACACGATCGGACCGATCGTCAAGCAGACCGTCGCCAGCCGCACGCCTTGATTCGGCAAGCCGCCTCCGTATGCGCCGGGACTGCCCTGAATGTAGGACAAAATGTTTAAGTTGGAAATGAGCTGCCGAATCATGAGCTGCAGCGGCTGAAGCTTATAATTATCGACGAACAGCAGCGCCAGCCACCAATCATTCCAGTAGAAGATCGCATAGAACAAGCTGATCGTTGCGATCGCCGGTATCGATATCGGCCACATGATTCGGAAGAAGATCCGGTAATCGCCCGCTCCGTCTATAACGGCCGATTCATAGATTTCAAACGGCAGCGTGCGGAAGAACGAAACCAATATGAACGTATAGAACGGATTGATGAGCGACGGCAAAATCATGGACCATATGCTGTCCTTGAGCCCCAGCCATACCGAAATAACGATATAGAAGCCGACAAGACCCGTACCGAACAAAATCGTAAAATACGTAAAAAAAGCGAGGTGGTTTTTGTACTTTACTTTGGGATGGGCCAGCACGTAGGCGAACATCGCCGTAATGAGCACGGCAAGCACGGTCCCGACCACCGTAACGAAGAGCGTAACACCGTAACTATAATAAATTTGATTGCCTGTAAGTAAATAACGATATGCGTCGAGAGACCATTTGCTCGGGAGCAGGCTGAAGCCGTGCAGCCCAAGCACGCTTTCTGAGGCGAATGAGTTTACGATAACGAGCCAAAACGGAATAAATGAAAACAACGCAAATGACGTAACCGTCAAATATACGATAGCTATGACTAGTTTGTCGGAGGCACCTATGTGTTTAATGGAGCTTAACATGACGTATAGCCCTCCTCCCTTCTAGAAGATGCTCGAATCCTTGTCTATCTTCCGCACGATCCAATTGAATACGCATATCGTCACCAGTCCGAGCACGGACTGGTACAGTCCGATCGACGATGACATGCCGAAGTTGCCTAACTGGCGCAAAGCGCGGTACGCATACGTGTCGATGACATCCGTCGTCTCGTACAGAACGCCGTTGTCTCCGACGAGTCCGAAGATCATGCCGAAATCCCCATAAAAGATACGGCCGATCGCAAGCAGCGTAAGCACGATGATCGTCGGCCTTAGCAGCGGCAGCGTAATATACCTGATACGCTGCAGTCTCGTAGCCCCGTCCATTTGCGCGCTTTCGTAATAGTCCGGCGAAATGCCTGTTATAGCCGCCAAATAAATAACAGCCTGATAACCTGCCGTCTTCCATACGCTTATTACCGTTAAGATCGCCGGCCAATAGTGCGGCATGTTGTACCAGGACACCGCATCCAAGCCAAGCTCCTTCAAGGATCGGTTGATTAATCCGTCTGAAGTATTAAGCAGGGAGAACAGCATCATGCTTACGACCATCCATGATACGAAGAATGGAAGAAACGCCATCGATTGCGTGATTCGCTTGAATACGGCCTGCCGGATCTCGTTAAGAAAGATAGCGAGCATGACAGAAATAACAAGCCCGAACGTAATGAACAGCGCATTCAGGAAAAGAGTGTTGAACGTCACGCGCAGCCAGTCGCTTCCCCCGAAAAAGAACTTGAAATTATCGAGTCCCGTCCATGGGCTGCCCCAAATCCCGTCAAAGTAATTGTAGTTTTTGAACGCGATTACGTGTCCGAACATCGGTAAATAAAAGAAAATAACGAGCACCAGCAAACCCGGAACCGCGAGCGAATACAAGACGCGATTACGTATGATTTCTCGAAACGCCATTTGGTTTCACCCCCTTCACAACGTTATGATAACGTCATGTTGAGGTCACAATATAGTCTCCGATTCAATGATTCGGTTCAGATTTTATGGATTTTGGCATAACTCGTCCCAAATACGTCATTATTTCTAACATAAAACTAACATGAAATTCCACTTGCCGCAATTTGAATATAAAAAAAAGCATCCCTTCATGGGATGCTTGTCATGTATTTATAGATCGTTTAAGGAGCTGTCTCCAAAAACTTCGAAGTCGGGTTTTTGTCCATCGCCGTGCGCATCGCATACTCGTTCTCGAAGAGGACAACGTAGTTGCCTTTCTTGTCCTTCACGAGCGTCGTGTTAATGCGGAACTTGGACGGATCGATCTTGTCGTCGATAATCCAACGCGCGAACTGGAACGGCATCCGGTGCAATTGAATGTCTACGCCATACTCCGCGCGCATCCGATGCTCGAATACCTCGAATTGCAAATGTCCAACTACGCCAAGAATGGTCTCGTCGAAGCCGCCAGTCGAATGGAACACTTGAATCGTGCCTTCCTCCGTCAGCTGATCGATGCCCTTCTGATATTGCTTATGCTTCAGCGCGTTCTTCACCGTTACCTTGGAGAAAATCTCCGGCGAGAACGTCGGCAGCTCATCGAACTCAATCTCCGACCCTTGCGACAGCGAGTCGCCGATTCGGAAGATGCCCGGATCGAACAAGCCGATAATGTCTCCCGGATACGCGGTATTAACAATATCGCGGTCCTGCGCGAGGAATTGCTGCGGCTGCGACAACTTGATGTCTTTGCCGTTGCGCACATGGCGAACGCTCATGCCGCGCTCGAAGCGCCCCGAGCAAATACGAAGAAACGCTATACGGTCGCGGTGAGCAGGATTCATATTCGCTTGAATCTTGAACACATAACCGCTGAACTTCTCATTCGTAGGCTCGACGATGCCCGTCGTACTATTACGGGACGTCGGCTTCGGAGCCAGCTGCAGGAAGTTCTCCAGGAACGTCTGCACGCCGAAGTTGTTAACGGCACTTCCGAAGAAGACAGGCGTCAGCTCGCCGCGCTGCACTTTCTCGTAGTCGAACGGATCGCCAGCGACGTCAAGCAGCTCTAAATCTTGAATAAGCTGATCGGTCAGGTAGTCGCCAGCCATCTCGCGAATGACCGGATCATTGTAATCGCTGACCTTCTTGACCTCGATTGTTGAATGATCATTGCCTTGGAACAGCTCGACCTGCGTTTTTGTTCGGTCATAGACGCCGCATAGCTCACGCCCCATGCCGATCGGCCAGTTCATTGGCACAGATCGGATACCAAGCACCCGCTCCAGCTCCTCCATGAGCTCGAACGGACTTTGCCCTTCGCGGTCCAGCTTGTTAATGAAGGTGAAGATCGGAATACCGCGCTTGCGGCATACTTGGAACAGCTTGATCGTCTGCGCCTCGACGCCTTTGGCGACGTCGATCAACATGACCGCGCTGTCGGCTGCCGTAAGCGTCCGATACGTGTCTTCACTGAAATCTTGGTGACCGGGAGTATCGAGAATGTTAATTCGATGTCCAAGGTAATCGAACTGCATCACGCTGGACGTAACGGAGATACCGCGCTGCTTCTCGATTTCCATCCAGTCGGACGTTGCATGGCGGCTTGCTTTCCGCGCCTTAACGCTGCCCGCTTCCCGTATGGCTCCCCCGAATAAGAGGAGCTTTTCGGTCAAAGTTGTTTTACCGGCGTCAGGGTGGGAAATGATTGCGAATGTACGCCGTTTGTCCACTTCTTGCTGTATTTCATCGCTTAACGTTTTACTCATGCTTGCCTTCCCTTCATTATGTGTCGCTACGGCAGCAGTAAAACGGTTTACTTACCGCTGTTCGACACCCAAATCACATTATCTTCCTCTTGGCCGTTAACCGGCCACCAGCGGAAACCTTCCTCTGCGAGCAACTGATCTGCCGCTTCCGGTCCCCACGAGCCTGCCGGGTAGTGTTTCAAGTCGCCTTTCTCCTCGCGCCATGCTTGCGCGATCTTATCGACGAACGTCCAAGCTTGGGATACTTCATCCCAGCGCGTGAAGTAAGTAGAATCACCGCGAACCGCATCGTGAATCAAGCGCTCGTACGCCTCTGGCGTATTGATGCCGATCTGACAGCTTTGGCAGAATTCCATAGCAACAGGCTGAACGGAATTGTTCTCGCCCGGCGTCTTCGCATTTACTTTAATATATATGCCCTCAAGCGGGTTAACGCGAATAACGAGCAGGTTCGGCGCTAGATCATGACGCTGCGCGAACAGTACGTTCTGCGGCATCGACTTGAACTCGATAACGACTTCCGTTGTTTTCACCGGGAGACGTTTGCCCGTTCTAATATAGAACGGAACGCCGGCCCAGCGGAAGTTGTCGACGAATACTTTCGCTGCGAAATACGTTTCCGTCGTCGATTCCTCGCCAACCGAATCTTCCTCGCGGTAACCTGGCAACTCCTTGCCCTTCATCGAGCCAGCGCTGTATTGGCCGCGAACCACGTTCGCGCGCACATCGTCGCTGGATGCATATTCGCGCAACGAGCGAAGCACTTTCACTTTCTCGTCGCGAATATCTTCACCATGCAAGCGGCTAGGCGGCTCCATAGCGATCATCGTCAGCATTTGAAGCATATGGTTCTGGCCCATATCGCGCAATGCGCCGGATTTATCGTAGTAACCGCCGCGCTCCTCGACGCCAACCGTCTCGGATAACGTAATTTGCACGTTGGCAATATGGTTATTGTTCCACAACGGCTCGAAAAATGCGTTCGCGAAGCGGATCACTTGAATATTTTGAACCATCTCTTTGCCGAGATAGTGATCGATGCGATAAATCTCTTCTTCCTTGAACACTTGGCTGATTTGCTCGTTCAGTTTCTGCGCCGAAGGCTGATCGTAGCCGAAAGGCTTCTCGATCACAACGCGATGCCAGCCCTTCGATTCCAGCAGACCTCCATCGCGGAGATTGAACGAAACCGGACCGAATAACGACGGCGCCAGCGCCAAGTAGAATAAACGGTTGCCTGGAATGTTGAATTTCGCATCCAGCCCCTCCGACAAACGGCTTAGCTCGCGGAAGCCTTCCACATCGTTGATGTCCAGCGACATGTATACGAAATGCTCGGCGAACTTGCTCCACAACTCCGCATCGTCTGCTTTGTAACGGCAGAATTCAACGATCGATTCATATAGATCTTCACGGAATTGCTCATTCGTCCGAGGGCGGCGCGCAAGACCCACCACTGCAAAGTTCTCGGACAGCTTGCCTTCTTTATATAAACTGAATAGCGCCGGGAACAGCTTGCGCCGTGCCAGGTCACCGGTTGCTCCGAACAGATAGTATACGGCCCCTTCTGAGGAGACAGATTCAACAGCATTATTGTATGTCATTGGTCCCATTCTTTCCTATGAATTTTTATACAGCATCTAAAGTAGTTTATCATATGTAACATCAATCCGCTATTCGACAGCTCATAAAAATTACTAATAAGAAGCGTAAATTGTTCTGATCAATCCGCGCTCCCGTGCCGTTTCATTCGTTGCCTATACTGTAGTCGCCGGTAATAACAGGTACGCCAACGACTAACTCCAGTTTTTGCTCTTCCGTGCTGCGATGAACCGCGATCTGGAGGTTCGCCCGATGCCCGTTATCGACAATGACCTCATTTTTCAATTTGGCTGTGAAAAAAGTATCACTAACCGTTCCACCATCGACATAGGAATCAACCTGCTTAGCTGCGGCAAGACGAGAAATTCGGTCAAGCGCGTCGCTGTTTCCCGTGAACCCTTTCACATTCATACTGCTTTCATATTCGTCCGTGAATACTTCTACTTCTGAAGATACGGCATCCGCTGCCCGTATTAACTCGTGTTTCGTTAATTGCACGCCCCCAGATTCGCCCGCCTGCTCCGATTCATAGAGCAGCATGATCTGCTCTTTTTCAACGGTTGAAGCAATTAGGGACAGTGTCACTTTACCTCCGTAATTCGGCAGAACGCCCATAACCGACCTCCCGTTCTGGTCTGCCGTTGTGCCCGACGGATTGCCTGCCGCGTCCGTGAACAACGCACGCTCAAGCGAAGCCATCGTACCGTCCCGAGCCGTCAGGTTCCACCTTATCGTCCACGCCGCTCCTCCCGCCCCTCCGACCATGTCGGCATCGCTCAAGTCCCATAGCGAGCCTAGATCGTCCAGCAGCATCTGCCGGGCAGGAGCCACTCTCGTCTGATGCTGCGCTTGCCAGATCGCCCACAACGAGCAAATAAGCAGTACCAAGATTGCAACTCGCTTGCCTCCCTTTCGCTTATTCGCATGTTTCACCTTCGTCAGGCTGGGTTTCCTATTGTTATTGCTGGCTGGCTGATAGCTTTCATACGCTGCTAGCATGTTCACTAACCTCCATTATCGCTTGATAGCTTCCACAAACGGAATCGTTGCTTTCACTTTTCGGCCTAATCTAGGTAAACAACCATGCGCTTTCGCCCGTAGGTGAATATAATGCTTATTAATTCTTATGTTTCTACAAAAGGAATGGGAGGTATCATCGGCTAATGGAACCGATATATCCGATTCGCGAAGATGTCGTGCATCAATTCTGCGGGATGCCCGTATGCGTTATTATGCAAGACGGAACTCGCCATGTAGGCATACTTAGCTCCTGCAAAGGCGGCAAGCTCACGTTAAACGGGGAAACCGCCAATAGTAACGGCCACGAAGCTATAGTTTCGAAGACGCCAGCACAGACCTCGAAGAAGAAGGGCAAGAAAGGCTCCAAGCAAGAACCCGTTACACAGCAATCCGTCCAAACACAAGCTTACCCGTACGATCCGTATTATTATGAACCCCAAACCTATAACCCGTGGGGAGCTGCGTTCGCCATTAATCTTGCCCTTATCGCCTTCCTGTTCTTACTCATCTAAGCTGCGGCAGCCGTCCATCATGGGCGGCTTTCTTGGAACAATGCGAAATCGACTTCGGAATGATTCAGATCCTTCTTTAAACGTTTATTGTTTATATAAGCTTGCCCAACTTATTTGACATAGACGCAACATTTACCTCCTTACAAATTCCGCCAGTATTTGCATATTCGATCTTGTATACTGACAACAAATATAGATGAGAGGGAGTGAATAGATCATGAGAATCAACGAGAGCATGCGCTCAATTAGAGGTATTGAGAGGTCATCTGCGTATACGAGGATTGCGCCAACGAGCCGATACGGCGCATACCCCTATCGGGAGGGCGAGCCCCAGCTTCCGCCGCAATCATCGAATGAGGATTGGAGCCGCGAGCTTCGAAGAGCGGCCGGCAGCGCCGCGGAATGGCAACAACTCGCGAAGCAAGCGCTAGGCGTAGTCGATCGTTTGATCGCAAATTTGGAACGCGAGCGGCGGCATGCTTCTGCTAACCTCGCTCCGCGTGATAAAGAGCTCGAACAGCTTGCGGCACATATGAATGCGCTTCGTACAAGCTATGCCAGCAATGCCGAATATTTAAGACCCGAGGCTTGGTTTCCTGTCGAGCAGGCATTGCGTCAGTTCGATGAGTTCAGCCCTCAGAAGCTGAACGATACCCGCTTGTTAAGGAATCTTAGTTCAGCGCTGTCCTCCTCCTCCGAACAACCTGTATCGGAGCTGATTCGCATATCGCCTCACCCTTCATTGCCATATGCAGCCTACTACAGCTCTGCGCAATCGTATTGGCCTTTACCAGTGGTTGGCACGCTAATGAACCGCTATTATTAGTTTAGTTCAGCAAGCAGCAATCCCCTACAGCCCCGCCATTCCTGCCAGTTGTATGATACACTGACACTGTAAGCATCTCACCGAACCCCGCGCAGGAGGCTGTAATGATCAACACTCATCGGGCACAACTTATCATCCAAATCGTCGGATACAAAAATACCGGCAAAACCACGATGGTTTGCCGGTTAACGGAATTGTTCAAGCAAGCAGGTTATGTTGTCGGCACCATCAAGCATGATGCCCATCATTTTCAAATGGATACGCCGGGTACAGATACATGGAAGCATCAGCAAGCCGGAGCGGATATTACCGCCATATCGTCCCTTAAGGGAACAGCCATACTCAAATCGCATTCAGAGCCGTTAGAGCAGCTCATTGCGCAAATGCCCGAAGCCGGTGTCATCTTGATTGAAGGGTTCAAGCTTGCCTCTTATCCGAAGCTCGTACTCCTGCGAACGCCGGATGATCTTCCTCTTCTAGAGCTTTCTTCGATTATCGGCATTGCGGCATGGCCGGAAGCAGCCGCATTAATTGACGGCAATCGCCTTCACGTACCTCTCTTCGACATCGATCAGATTGAACTTTTATTTCAATTCATACTACAAAAATATAAATAACCTGCTACCTATAATTTAATCAGCAATCCCTTGCTTATGCGCATATATAGCTGCTTGCGTGCGATCGTCCACTTCCAGCTTATTAAAGATGTTCGTAATATGGAACTTGACGGTCTTCACCCCGATGAACAGCTCATCGGCAATCTCCTGATTGGACAACCCTTGCGCCACGCGCTTAAGGACATCCATCTCCCGCTCCGTCAGTTCCTCGTACAGCGGCGCTTGCTCCTGCTGCTTCGGCTGGCGGAATCGATTCATCATCTTCGCCGCTACCTGCGACTCCAATACCGACTGGCCTCGTGCCGCAGCGCGAATCGCATCGGCGATCTCGTTCGCACGCGATGTCTTCAATAAGTAGCTGAATGCGCCTGCTTCAATGACCGGATACAGCTTGCTGTCATCCAAGTAACTCGTAAGCACGATAACCTTGCACTCTGGATACAGCTCAAGCAGCTTCGCTGTCGTCTCCACGCCGTCCATGCCGTCCATAACAAGATCCATCAACACAACGTCAGGCTTATAAGCCTGGGCTAGCCGAATGCCATCCATCCCGTTGCTCGCTTCACCAACAACCTCAATTCCATCCTCTGTATCAAGCACAGCCGCAAGGCCGATACGCACCATCTCGTGATCATCCACGAGAAGCACCTTGATCGGTTGGCTCAATTGCTCAACTGCCTCCATACTCACACCACCTTTATCTCTCTAAAATATATACATGGCTTGCCCCTGCTTGCAACCGTAACTTTTTTTACTGTCCAAAGCGTACTCCAGCGTTTAAGCTGGCACCCAAATGAGGATATGCGTCCCTTCGCCGGTTCTCGAAGTCATCTTAAGCGAACCGCCAAGCTCATTCACCCGCTCCTCCATCGTGAGCAGCCCATAGGACGTCTGCTTCTTTGCTTCCAGATCGAAGCCTATGCCGCTGTCGCTGATGCTCATCTGCACGCCGCCGTCACTGCGCAGCAGTCTAATATCCATACGTTCCGCCTTCGAATGGCGAAGCGTATTCGATAGCGCCTCCTGCGCAATGCGGAATAAGTGATCCTCCGCTTGCGGATTCAGTACAATCGACTCATCGACCTCGAGCGTAATCGCGATTGGCACTTTCTGCAGCAATTCATCTACAAGCGCGGATAGCGCTTGTCCTAGGTTTTTGCCGTCCAGATGGACGGGCCGCAGATGAAGCAGCAAAGCTCTCATCTCGGACTGGGCTACCGCTGCCATCTCCTCGATCAGCTGTACCTGACGCTTGGCGCGACTCCAATCGCGCTCGATCGTACGGCTCACGGCTGTCGCCGTCATCGAGATGGCGAACAGCTGCTGGCTTACCGCATCGTGAAGCTCGCGGGCCAGCCGCTGCCGCTCCTCGATAACGGCGGAGAACTTGACCTTCGCCGTCCACGCCGGATCGGGCTGAGCCTGCTCGCTCATCTCGCGTGTCGCTTGCTCTTCATTATCGAGCGTCACATTGAAACGGCGCTTCATCTGCTGCTCAGTAAGCCTCTTGAGCGCTTCCTTCAGCTTCGAATTTTGCAAATAACCGTTAATCGCTGCCGCCGCCAGCGCCACTCCGATTATAATAAGACCGATAATTGCCCACTTGCCATGAAGGGTAAACAGCTCTACATATCCAATCCCTTGCAGCATAATAACAACTAAGCTGACTATGATGAGAAGCCACAGTATAGTCTCCGTTATTTTCCGCTTGCGGGCTGTATGATGGGTATCGTTACTGTTGCTTGGCTTCTCTCGCTCCATTCAGCTCACATCCTCTATGTAACAGTATATCCTTTCACGCATACAAGCAAGAAGAGCAGACCGTTATGATACGGTCCGCTTCTTCTTCCTCGAAGATGATTCCTATTCTTCTGTTGCTTCCTTCGTCAGGCTTGGTGCGCTAGTTGCGCCGAGCTTAGCTTTCAGTGCTTCAAGCTGCTCGTCAACCTTATGCTTCTTCTCGAGATCAGCTGCAGTTACAGTAAGCGTCTGGCCGCTGGCGCCATATGGCGTACGAAGCACGTCAGCTTCCGCTTCCAGTTGCAAAATCTTCTCTTCCATCCGGTAGAAGCCGCGTGATGCTGTGCCGCTGTCAATCGTATGGTTGGAAGCAAGCTGAGCCATTTGCTTCTGAGCTTTCGCTACTTGAGCACGGGATGCAAGCTCATTGCGCTTGTTGCGAAGCTGGTAGAACTCATCCTTCATCGTATGAAGCTGTTGCATCAAGCCGTCCGCTTGCGTCTTCGCTTGTGCATGAAGTTCTGTGTATTCGCCAACCTTTTGGTCGAAGTACAGCTTCTCTTCAAGCAGCTTGCGGGCAAGCTCCTCTTGGCCTGCGCGAAGCGCAGCCTCTGCTTTCGATTCGCGGTCGCCTACGTTGCGGATCGACTCTTCGAGACGTTGCTTCATGCGGCGCTCATTCGCCATTTGCTTCGCAACGGTTACTTCTGCTTGATGAATCTCGGATTCCATATCACGCAGGTATTGGTTAAGCATAATAACCGGATCTTCTATTTTATCAAGCGCCTCGTTTACTGTTGCCTTCGTCATATCTTTCATGCGTTTGAAAATTCCCATTTTGTTATTCTCCCTTCTCGTATTTAGCTAGTTTGGCTTTCAGCTCATCAATTTCGCGACGGAGCGCTTTTTTCTCCAAATCATCCATCATGCTATCGAACTGCGAGTTAGCCGCAGGTGCAACATTAGGTTGCGGGCCGTTCCATGCTCCCGGCTGTTGCGGCGGGTTTTTGTATGGACCGCCGTAGCTTGGGGGCGTGCCGAATGGAGCGTTGCCGTTTCCGCCGAAGTTAGTATTGAAACCGCCTTGATTATAGTTGCCTTGATTGAAGCCGCCGCCATAACCGTTATTGAAACCATGCGGTCCGTAATCCGAGTAGATCGGCGGCTCTTTCGGTACGACGAGCACTGCGATCAAGTAGATCAGAATCGGTGCGCCGCCTGACAAGATCGTCACAACAACTAGCAGAATCCGCAATAGTGTCGCATCGACATTAAGCATTCTCGCTAATCCGCCGCATAGGCCGAAGAGCATTTTCTCCTGTCTGGATCGGTACAGTTTTTTCAAGACGTCCAACCTTCCTTCTCAAGCTTCCGTTTTAATTGCTGAAGCTCCCTTTCTATAACGGACTGAACCGTGCTGCCCGCTTCGGATAGGAACTCCTGTCCCATTCTGCGAACATCGCGCAAGCTCTTTGCTTCCTGCTCCATATCGCTAATGCGATCTTCCAGCCTTCTGAACACGGCGCCCGGCTGTACGCCTTGCTCGCCGTAAGCGCCGGCGTACCGGCTGTTCATCCGCTGCTGAAGTCTTAGCGACTCCATCCGCGCAGCGTAATATTCACGCTTGTCATATACCGTCTGATACTCGCTTCTCATCTGGCGAAGCTGCTCTTCAAGATCGATTGTATTTTGTCTGCTTTGCTCGAACAGCTCACGATACTGATTCGAGCGCTCCTCGCAGCTCGCTTTCTCATGCAACGCAATTCGTGCAAGCTGTTCCTCGCCGGCTTTCAGTGCAGTCAGAGCTTGCTGTTCGCGCCGCTCCTTCTGTTGCTCGGCTTGCAGCCACTGTGCCTTTAGGTGGTTGCTATGGCCAGCGTATTGCTGGTAAAGCTTCTCTGCTTGAATAATGTCTTCCCGCGTCGACCATAGGAACTGATCAATCAATCGAACCGGGTCTTCGGATTTTTCTAATCTTTCATTCAAGGTAGCGACTGTGATGTCGCGTACGCGCTTCATAATGCTCATCTATTGCACCCTCCTATCTATGATCATCGCTATCTATTAATAGCCGTGTCTGCTTTTCTTAACCATCGATACGCCCCATACGATCGCGCCGACCGCCAGGAGGAGCATCAGGATGCCGCCCAGTTTGCCTAGAAGCATAAGTCCGCCGATTGCAGCAAGTACACCGCCGATAATTTTCTTCCCGTTCACCCAGCCTAGAATACCGAAGCCGATTAGAATGAATGGAAGCAGGAGACCGAGTATCGCTCCGAAGTTGATGCCGATAAACTTAAGTATTGCAATCCCGCCGACTGCTACAAGCAGGACGCCTAATGCGCTTTTTCCGTTCATAGCTTAGTTCACCTCTTTCTACGATTTTTTTGGTTTGCTTCTTTGTTTCTTTTGCTGCATTTGTATTGCTCTTGCCTATGTACTTAGTTTAGGTTTTTTTTCAATTGGTTAAAACGGACTTTCGGCGGTTTCTGCACTAGACCTTAGTCGAGTAAACACCCCGTCCCATAGGGCAAACTATCCTAAAAGGCTCTCATAACAGAAAAATGCTGACCAAGCTATTATGGCAAGGGTCAGCACCTCAATTTATTTATTCGCAAGAAACGTATCGAATTGAGCCTGCTTTTCCGCAATAATTTTCTCGATGCCCGCGGTTTTCAGCTTCTCTATATACTCAGGCAGAACCTTATCAATATCAACCGAGCCCGTTTCCAGAGCCGTTTGATATTGACGATCTACATTTACGACGGCTGCCACTTCGGCTCTCACAATTTCACCGTCAAATATGAATCCAAGTCCAGGCGACAGCTTCGCGTTCTGATTAAATTCCCGAAAATTGACCCATTTATTCGGATCCTCCGTATCCCATAAATAGTTTAAATATTGATTGCCGATCATCCAGCTTGAACCCGGACTATATTGATTCGTTTTCTCAGTCGATTGAATGATATTTTCACCAACCTTGAGATAGTGCTCGCCTTCGATTCCAAAGTTGATTAGATTATTTACGTACGCGTCGGTATGAAGCAAATTAATAAACATCATCGCTCGCGCCGGGTTGGGCGAGGTTGAAGATATAGCCAGCATAGAGCCTGCCGTTTCCGCCGTAGCGATCGTTTTGGTATTCAGCTCCAATTGGGCAAGTTTCCCGCTTAAACCGATTTGGTAGGCTACCTCGGCATCCTTTCCCGGTTTAAGAGAAGCGGTAGTCGAGAACACCTCTCCGGATTTTAACGCATCGGTATTCATTATCTGATTGGTTGCCGCATCGCTGTTGATATACCCTTTCTTGAAATAATCGCGCGTAATCCGTAATGTTTCCACATATCTTTCATGCTCATAATTCGGTAATACCTTCGTACTGTCGCCATCCTTCAATATAATGCCTGGAATAGAGGTGTCGCCAAGCGCATCATAACTTCCGATATAATGCGAATTAAACGTTTCACCCATTTTCATGTACAACGGGACCATCTCAGGCTTCTTCTCAAGTATGGTTTGATACACGGAATCCAAGTCCGCTAATGATTTTACCTTTGACATATCTATGCCAAGCTCATTGGCAATATCAACACGGTATAAAATGCCGCCTTGCGCAGCTAACTCCTTATTCGTCGGAACGGCATAGTTTTTCCCGTCAATTTTGGAGCCTTCCAAAAATACGTTATCGAGTGTTGCCAATATGCCTTGGCCATATTGATCTAAGAGCTCCGCGATGTCTAGAAAAGCGCCTTTCGAAGCGTTTAATGCATACTTGCTCCACTGCGCGGTGAATATAATATCAACCTTCTCGCGGGAAGCAACCATCAAATTAATGTTGTCATCCCATGACCCCCAATCAATCGGAACAAGATCAATCTGCGCGTTTATTTTATCCTTTAAATAAATATTCAGCGCTTCCTCTACTTTCTTTTCATCCGGCTGGGGCGAGCTTGGATAGACGAACCTTAACGTGTAAGGCTCTAATTGCGTATTGGAGAGACCTTCTTTTGCACTCGGTTCATTTGAAGCGCTTTCAGAATTGCCCTCATTATTGATTCCTTTGCTTAAGTTATTGCCTGTTTCACTATTATCCAAGCCCCATGTGCATCCGCTTAACAAAATCATAATAACAAAAACAATCATCGGCGCTCGAAATCTATGGCTAATCCTTCGGGTCATAGTCGAATAATCCCCCTAAACAGATGACGATTTGTATTTGTTAGTTTAATTGTATGGAATACATACGAAAATGCAAGCACAAAAAAACCGCGCCCTTTAGAAAAGGCGCGGCTTTCTTGACCTAAGCGACGATTATTTAGTTGCAAGGAATGCATCGAATTGCTTCTGTTTCTCAGCGATTACTTTGTCAACGCCTGCTTCCTTAAGCTTCGCTTCATACTCAGGAAGTATTTTATCCACATCAACCGAGCCTGTTTCAAGTGCTCTTTGGTACTGCTTAATCACGTTCGCTAGCGCGCCGACCTCAGACTTCACTGGCTCACTATCAAATACGAAGCCAAGTGCTGGGGATACTTTGCCGCCTTCGTTAAACTCTTTGAATTTTGCCCATTTCTCTGGATCCTCGGTATCCCATACATAGTTGAGGAATTGGCTGCCGAACATCCAAGCCGCGCCAGGGTTATAGTTAGGTGTTTTTTCAGTAGCTGTCATTATTTCGCCGTTGCGAGTGAAGTGTTCGCCTTCAATACCGAAGTTCAGAATATTGTTGATCTCTTTGTCCGTGTGAAGAAGGTTGATTAACATCATCGCACGAGCCGGATCTTTGGATGTGTTAGAAATACCCAACATCGATCCCGCAGTTTCGGATGTTGCAATCGTTTTTTCAGTCATCGTAATTTGCGCCAGTTTGCCTGTCAAATTAGATGCGCTTGCAATCTCAGCGTCTTTACCTGGTTTCATTGGTTCAACTGTAGAGAATACAGTGCCTGCTTTCCAAGCATCGCCTGAAGATACTTGTGTAGTAGCGGCATCCGCATTGATATAACCTTTCTTGAAGAAATCTCGTGTAAGGTTCAGGTATTCTTTGTAACGATCCAGCTGTTCCATTGCAGTTACTGTTGTAGCATCTGCATCCTTCAAGATTGCACCCGGAATCGTTGAATCGCCCAAGAAATCATAGTTTGCAAAGAAGTGTGAGTTAAATACCCCTGCCGTTGTATAAAGCGGCGTTAGATCAGGTCTTTTCTCTTTGACAATCGCATACACAGCATCAAGATCCTGCGGCGTTTTTACGTTTGTCATATCAATGCCAAGCTCATCCGTTACGTCTTTGCGGTATACGATACCGCCTGCGGCTGCCAGCTCTTTGTTAGTTGGAACGCCGAAGTTTTTACCGTTGATTTTCGCACCCGACAAGAATGCCGGATCTAAGGATTCTGTAATTCCTTTGCCGTATTGATCGAGAAGCTCATTAAGCTCTATGAATGCGCCTTTCCCAACGTTTTTGGCATGGCCGTTCCATTGAGCCGTAAAATAAATATCGACTTCTTCTTGGGAAGCGATCATGAGATTGACTTTATCATCCCAAGCTCCCCAATCGATTGGTCTAAGATCGATTGTTGCATTGATTTTTTCGGTTAGAAGCTTATTAAGAGCCTCTTCCACTTTTTTCTCGTCAGCCTGCGGAGTACCAGGATATACAAGTGAAATTTGATAAGGCTTCAAATCGGATTCAGGTGCTGCAGTTTCTTCCGATGCCGCTGGTGCTTTCGTAGCTTCATCCACTTTTGCCGGCTCGTTGTTGTTTTTTGCATTGTTGCCAGAACAAGCGGATACAACGAGTATAATGGCCAACATCATCAGGAGAAGCATCGAACGTTTTTGTTTACCTTGCTTCATAGCGGGTGGACCTCCCTTTAAAATTTAAGTTTTATATGCTAAACCAGCATTGCTGGCTACAGCCCTAATTTGGCAACTTCTAATCAGCCTTTAACCGCACCGACAGTCAGCCCTTTTACGAAATATTTTTGGAAGAATGGATACGCGAATACGATAGGACCAATCCCGATGACGACCATGGCCATACGAACCGTTTCACTTGGAAACCTGAACGATCCACCAGCTGCCGTAATAGCTGCCGCCGCCGTACTGTTGTTAGCAAGGAATTGGATGTTAAGCATCGTCTTGTACATTAAGTATTGAACGGTAATATTGCCGTCCTTCGTAATGAAGACTAGACTTAGAAACCAATCATTCCAATACGTAAGCGTTTGGAAAAGAGCGACTGTCGCCAACACCGGAAGCGATAACGGTATTACAATCTTATAGAAGATTGTCATTTCGCCTGCACCGTCAATCTTAGCCGACTCCAGTACAGCGCCAGGTATTGTCGTCTGGAAGAAGGTTCGGATGATAAGAACGAAGAAAGCGGCTACGAGCAGCGGCATAATGAGCGCCATCATCGTATCTTTTAGATCGAGAAGACGCGCGTAGACCAAATACCATGGCACAAGTCCACCGGTGAAAAGCATCGTTAAAAATACGAAGAAGGTAAAGAACTTAGCATGCGGAAAATCTGTTCTCGAAATCGGATAGGCGTACAGAGCCATCATAATCAAACTTAACGCCGTTCCAACAATCGTTACTAGAATAGAAACTCCATAGGAACGAATGATTTGCCTTGCATCCTTGAACAGAAACTCATAGGCCCCCAAATCGAACTTAGAAGGTATGAATTTATAGCCTTCTGCGATGACCGTCGATTCATCTGATATCGATATCATGATGATCAAGAAGAGCGGTATGATGCAAAGCAGAGAATAAATAATGAAGAAAATATTAATGCCTAGAGAAGCCGGTCCCGACAATTGATTTTTAGGATTGGATGTACTCGGTATTTTTTCAGCTGCTTCCATAGGTTCACCTCCAAAGGATTTACGTGGTTCAGCTCACGTTAAGTAGGTTTGCTCGTTCAAGCGTAAACGGCTGTCGCCGTCCTTCGCGGCGTAAGCTAACGTTTCGCGGATGAAATATAAGTCAGTTTATAAGTGTGAAAGTTATAAAGTCTTATATTTTAAAATAATGCGTTCTCTTTGTCGATTCGTCTTACTACCCAGTTGGATAAAAAGACAAGAGTAAATCCTACAACCGACTGCAGCAAGCCTGCTGCGGATGATAATCCAATGTCCCCGACTGTTAGGAATGTACGGTATACATAAGTATCGATGACATTCGTTACAGGGAATAGAACGCCTGATTCTCTTGGAACCTGGAAGAACAACCCGAAATCCGCATTGAAAATTTTTCCGATTTGTAGCAGCGTCATAATGATAATGATTGGCGTAATAAGCGGGATCGTAATACTCGTTATTTGCTTCCACTTGGAAGCGCCATCGATTGTTGCAGCTTCATAGTACTCGTCATCTATGCCGATAATGGCAGCCATATAGATAACCATGAAATACCCCATGCTTTTCCATGTATTCACAAGCGGTAAAATATAAGGCCATACGCTTTGTGTGAAATACCATTCTACTTTCTCAAGTCCGAGAGCCGGCAGCAGCGAAGTATTAAGAAAACCGTGCTGCTCGCTCAAAAATCCGAATACGAGATAGCTGATGACGACCATGGATAGAAAGTAAGGAAGAAACATAATCGTTTGATGCAGCTTGGCCAGAAATCTGTTCTTAATTTCATTGAGCATAATGGCAAACGCCAGTGGAAAGACCAAGTTAAGAATAATAAATCCTGAGTTATACAGGAGCGTATTCCGCGTAATAATCCACGCATCTGATGTTTTGAACAGGTATTCAAAGTTTTTGAGGCCACTCCAGGCGCTTCCCAGTATGCCATCCGCGTAGTTAATGTTCTTAAATGCAATAATGATACCCAACATAGGGATGTAGTTGTTAAAAACAAGCAAAACGATTGCAGGCAACATCATAATATAGAACATCCAGTACTTACGAATTGTTTGCAAATGAAACCTCATACCAGCTTTTGATCTTGGGATGTAGGCGGTTGTTACCGCTTCCGAGGTCTGTCTCGCCATCGCCTTCCTCCTCCTCCTTATTCGTCTCTATTTAACCTTTCTTGTACCTAATTGTAATAAAAAAAAACGCCGACATCTGTCGGCGTTGTGACTGTATTAACGTTCATGTGACTTTCTTCAAAATATAGGAGTATAAGTTTCACTCTTATACTTATGCCTATATTTCTCCGCGAAACGAAAGCTTATGCCGCCAAAGGAAGGCAACAACCGTTTACGCTTATAATCCTTGGTATTTTTTTCGGTATTCCTGCGGAGTCAAACCCGTCATTTTTTTGAACAGCTTGGAGAAATGAGAGAAGTTTGCATAGCCAACGGCAACCGCGACATCGCTTACGCGATTATTTGTTTTCTCAAGCTCCATCCGCGCTTTCGTAATTCTAAGCTTTACTAGGTAATCCGTAAGGGAATAACCCGTTTCTCTACGGAATAATCGCGATAAATAAGCAGGATTCAAATAAACGTTCTCCGCTGCTCGCTCTCGACTAAAGTCTTCGCCTAGATTCGCCTCCATATAACGTTGAACCTTCTCTACAACCTGTGAAACATCCTTGCCGTTCTGACTCGCATAATCGGTCAGCTGCACGCTAAGCTGCTGTGCCCACGTTCGCATTCTGGTCAGCGATTTAAGCACATTCTCGCCAACCTCCCACTCACGATTCGTGAATACATCCGTCATGAGAACACCTTTTTTGTTGAACCATTGAAACAGCATATTCATAAAACCGAAATAGAAGGAGGCCATATACGTATAGTCAACTTTGCTCTCCAGCATCTGATCAAAGCACTCATCGATACGCTTCGACAGCTGCTGCTGCTTTCCTGCATCAAGCAGCAAAGCCCAATCGTCGAAATGAACCAACTGAAGATTATTTCCTTCAAGCTTTGGTTTGGTCTCTCGCTCCATAATAATAGCGCAAGTATCGCTTACATTGCTTCGCTCGAGCTCCAGCAGCGTACGAACTGCTGACCGGATTTGTTGTACGGTTCCGACTTCACCGATATAACAAGATAGATGGCAATGCAGAACAAGCTTGCATTGGTCAATGAATAGCCTGCATCGCTCTTCTATTGCAGAAGAGATCTCCTCCTGACCGTCCTGTCCCTTATACAAAATAGCATACATGATGCCGTTTCCATCCTGGACAATATGGCCTGAGGCGGTCGCGAGCACTAACTCTTCAGCAACATTTCTAATGCCGTAGGTCATGATCTCCTCGTCTCTAGCTGACCATTCCTCTCTCCACTGCTCTATGCTTATAAGCACAACTCTAATCTTACTATCCGCCTGTAGAGGCAGCGCATAGTTTTGCAAAGCCGAATCGAGGTGCTCAGGCGCTCCTGAGTGACGATAATGCAATACATCCTGCCAAAATCGTTCGATCAAAATAGGCTTCTGTTTATTCCACTGCTCATAAAAGAGACTGTACGTGCTTTTAATTTTGGTGAGCTGTTCTAACTCTCTTACCTTATCAATCGCTCCATTGACGCAGGCTTTAAGCACGCCATGATCGATTGGCTTCAATAAGTACTCAAAACAATCCAACTGAACGGCTTGCTGCGCATATTTGAAATCAGCATGTCCGGTTAGAAAAATCGTTATACTTAACGGAGAATGCTCATTTACCCATTCTAATAGCTCTATACCGCTTTGATTGGGCATATCGATATCGGATATGACTATATGAATCGTATGTTCGGATAGAATCGCTCTTGCCTCTTCCCCATCGTAAGCCGTGTATATATTGGCAATGGGGAGCTCCGACCAATCAATCCCCTTCTCGATCCCTCTTATTGCGATTTCCTCATCATCAACGATCAACAAATTATACAACTGACTTTTCCCCTTCCATTAACCGCGGAAATCTAATGATAACGACAGCGCCGGTTCCTTCCGACTGATTGCTGAATGTAATCGAAGCTCTTTCTCCATATAACAGCTCCAGCCTATGAATAACATTCGTGACGCCTAAGCCGCTTGTTTCGGCCTGCTCCAAAGGCTCTCTGCGAGTCAGCCTGGTCAATACTTCTTCGCTAAATCCGACCCCGTTATCACTAATCGTCAGAGCGAATCCATTATCCTTTGTTACCTCAGCCGCAACTTTAATTTGGAACAGCTGCCTGCGATTTTTGAAGCCATGAATAATCGAGTTTTCCACAAAGGGCTGTACGGTCAATGCTGCAATCGGATAATTTAGAATCGTATCCACTCCCTCGAACGTACATTGAAGCTTATCGGGAAACCTCATTTTTTGAATCGTTATATAATTTTCGATATGCGATAATTCTTCCTTAAGCGTGATCGTATCCCGATTTGCTTTCATAATAAACCGGAAATAGTCAGCAAGGTGAAGCGACATCTTTTTCACAGACTCCGTATCGTTTAATGCAGCAAGATTATAAATAATATTTAAGCTGTTCATATAGAAATGGGGGCTGATTTGAGCCTGCAGTTGCTTTAATTCGCCCTGTTTTACACGAAGCTGCTCCTCATACACGTCAATTTTTAACGTTTTGATCTGTTCAGCCATTATGTTGAATGTATTTCCCAGAAACTCAAACTCCATCGTCTTGTTTTTTTTGAGTCTTACATCGAGCATGCCAAGTGAAATCTTCTTCATCCCTAGAATGAGCTCATGCAGCGGCTTAAAGAGCATATTCTGCATAAAAAATAAATAAAGAAGTAAGATTGCAACAAATCCGATCGATGCAAATAACGTCATATTTCGGAAAAACAAAAGGTTGCGAAGCAGCGTTTCCTCCGGAATAACGACACGATACGCAATATTGAGCATTTCACTCATTCGATTCATGACGAGATACGTCTCTCCGGTTTTGTGATCCGTCAACGACTCATACGGCTTCTCCGTCATTTCCTCCTTCAAATCAAGAGGCGAGAGGCTGCCTGTCAACGATTGAGTGAGATGATTCTCTTCATGAAAGTAGATATCGTTAAAGCCAATATCACCGTCGCTCCACTGAATGGTCAACATATCGTTAATATCTTTTACTTTAATAATCGCTCCAACATACAGCCCCTCGGATACTTTGATAAAATTGATTAGAAAAAACTTCCCTTCTAATCGGTCGTCCTCTCTTACTTCCCATCTATGCTGATCGTTAAGCGCCATATCATTATTTTGTGTGATATTGTCCATATGTGTTTTAATTATTTTTTTAGTATCATTGTACTCGCTGTCTGTTCCAAAAATAATATCGTCCTGATGATACAGGAAAACCGCGTCTATTAAGCTGTATACGCCAACATCCCGATTGAGCTTTGAATCGATTCTAATCTTGGTTAACGTATATCCGTCGCTGTCTCTAGGAAAAGACATTAGCAGCCCTATATCCGAATCGAGCACTGACATTTTGTATAAATAATCATTTATTTGAGATAAGTTGTTATCGGTTTGGCCAACAAAGATATCGAGTGTATTCCGATACGTTTCGGATACCTTCTCTCTGACGATTTCTCTCGAGTAGCTGTTATTAATAAGCATAAATGTAACTACAGGAAGCATAACCGCCATAAACCCTATGATTAGACGAGATTTAATCGATTTGCCGAACTTCACGTGAACCCTCACTCCTGTTCGAACTGGGAATACCTAATATACTATCATTTAAAGCGTTTTCTTAATATCTATTATTCAAAAAAATCTCCATTCACATTTCAGAGAGGTTGCCTATCCGTTTTGCATGTAAAATGAAAAAAGCACTTAAGATCAGTTGATCTTAAGTGCTTGTAGTTTCATTAGTGGTGCCGGCGAGAGGACTCGAACCTCCACGGTTTCCCTCACGATTTTGAGTCGCGCGCGTCTGCCATTCCGCCACGCCGGCATATTCATTTGTAAAGATGGCGCGGCCTAAGAGATTCGAACTCCTGACCTTTTGATTCGTAGTCAAACGCTCTATCCAGCTGAGCTAAGGCCGCACATTTGTCGAGATATTGTGGAGGCGCCACCCAGACTCGAACTGGGGGTAGAGCTTTTGCAGAGCTCTGCCTTACCACTTGGCTATGGCGCCAAATAAAGATTGGAGCGGAAGACGGGAATCGAACCCGCGACCCTCGCCTTGGCAAGGCGATGCTCTACCGCTGAGCCACTTCCGCAAAACAATGGCTGGGGATTCAGGGATCGAACCTGAGAATGACGGAGTCAAAGTCCGTTGCCTTACCGCTTGGCTAATCCCCAACAAAGTGTAAAACCTAATTTTTGAAATTAATGGGGCGATCGAGGGGAATTGAACCCCCGAGTGTCGGATCCACAAACCGATGCGTTAACCACTTCGCCACGACCGCCATGTTAAGATATTCAATTGGCAGGGGCAGCAGGAATTGAACCCACACCAAAGGTTTTGGAGACCTTTGTTCTACCTTTAAACTATGCCCCTAAGGTAAACTTGGTGGAGGATGATGGATTCGAACCACCGAACCGTGAGGAAGAGATTTACAGTCTCCCGCGTTTGGCCACTTCGCTAATCCTCCATGTGGTGCCGTCGAGAGGACTTGAACCCCCAACCTACTGATTACAAGTCAGTTGCTCTACCAATTGAGCTACAACGGCATATCCAATTGCTTCAGGTATTGCTAGTACATCATGGTGGCTCGGGACGGAATCGAACCGCCGACACGAGGATTTTCAGTCCTCTGCTCTACCGACTGAGCTACCGAGCCTGATGTTTGTAATGGCGGAGCTGACGGGATTCGAACCCGCGGTCTCCTGCGTGACAGGCAGGCATGTTAGGCCTCTACACCACAGCTCCACATCATATTCTCGGATCATTCCGAAGGTAAACATTGGTTGCGGGGGCAGGATTTGAACCTGCGGCCTTCGGGTTATGAGCCCGACGAGCTACCGGGCTGCTCCACCCCGCGTCGTTAAAAAGTTATAATGGTGGAGGATGACGGGATCGAACCGCCGACCCTCTGCTTGTAAGGCAGATGCTCTCCCAGCTGAGCTAATCCTCCATATCGTCTTGAGCGACTTTTATATCTTACCATAGGCTCAAGTCTTAAGTCAAGCACTTTTTTAAATCTTTTTGTAAAGAAGTTGGTGACCCGTAGGGGATTCGAACCCCTGTTACCTCCGTGAAAGGGAGGTGTCTTAACCCCTTGACCAACGGGCCGTATATGGCAGAGAGGAAGGGATTCGAACCCTCGAGACCCGGTTAGAGCCTACACGATTTCCAATCGTGCTCCTTCGACCACTCGGACACCTCTCTACAATGGCTCCCCGAACAGGACTCGAACCTGTGACAACTCGATTAACAGTCGAGTGCTCTACCAACTGAGCTATCAGGGAATATACTGTTTTCGCTGATTACGCATCCTGAATTGCTTCAGAAAGACAGAACCATTCGAAATCAAAGCATTGCGCCTTGAAAACTGGATACGAAAGATGTTGCTGCTGAACTTTAGCTGTTGCCTACAGGTTGTATGGACCATATAAGCGTTTTAGGATAAGCCCTCGACCGATTAGTATTCGTCAGCTACACACATTGCTGTGCTTCCACCCCGAACCTATCAACCTCGTCGTCTTCAAGGGGTCTTACATACTGGGAAAT
>NZ_JBWDNL010000016.1:0-1805 GCF_056269195.1 Paenibacillus sp. J22P218 | reverse complement strand
TCCCCGAAGGAATAACTCCGCTCGACTTGCATGTATTAGGCACGCCGCCAGCGTTCGTCCTGAGCCAGGATCAAACTCTCCATAAAGGTGTTTGACTTGCTCAAAAACTTTATACCGCATTGGAATTCGAGATTTCCAATCGGCGTTTCAATCAACCTCTAATCGCGGTCGCTCATCACTGAGTTACTTCGATAAAGATTGATACATTGCTTTAGTTAGAAGCCAAAGCTTCTTAACTGGCAGTTACGCTCGTTGTTCAGTTTTCAAAGAACAATCATTTGTCTTTCGTGTCCGGCGTGTGTTTCTCTCGGCCGGAATTAGAATATATCATGTTTTCATATATCATTGCAAGTGTTTTTTCGATAATAATATTTATATTTTATAAATTACCGTAAATTCATTTAATAAAACGTATAATAACTCACGAAAAAGCTCAACATTTTATGAAATAAATAGAGACTAACCTGCTAAGTTTCAACAGGATTAGCCTCTATACTTATTAAATTTAGATCGTAATTGAACCCAACAACATTAACAAAAGAGAATAACTCGCGATTGAAGAAACAATATAGAGCGTACGACGTTCCCTCGTTACCTCGAACAACTCAATTGAAGCAGTTACCGTTAAGATCAGCGTGGATAACAACGTAATTATAAGCACGAATAGCGATAGCTTAATACTCAGAAGAGCTAATACTGCGGCGATCAGAAATCCAGCTCCGGCCATGTATTGGGCTCCACCAAGCTTAATGATTATGGTATTGAAGGAATGACGTTGACTTCCCTTCCAAAAACCAATTGCGGAAAGTCCCACAAAAAGCGAAATGATCGAAAATAAGGACATAAGAAACATTTTTCCTACAATTGCAGTACTAATCCTTCCTGAATCCATGAGGCCACCAAAACCGCCAAATCCAAAAATGCTATTGAACAAATGTTGAAGCTTGGCCCCAATGATAAATGACCAAATAAGGAATCCAACTACAGAAGCTACAATACCAAGTATTCCGTATACTAGGTCCTTGTTAGGATTAAGAGAGAGGCTTTCTAATGGATTTTTGAGCAGCCTCATAATAAGACGACCGTCAATTGTTTTAATTGACTCACTGACATCATTCAATACGTTTCGTGATGCGGCAGAAGCTGCAGCGACAGGAGCAGATTTGGAATCTACGTTCGGATTATCAATGTTACTACTGACTTTTTCTTCTTGTGGTACAGACTCGTTTTTATTCAAATCCATCCCTAAACCTCCTAATAGTAGTTTATGAATTCCAATATTTTCTACTGTAACACGTTTCTTCTTATATTTCAGCATTCTTCGACTTTTAACTACTATATACATTGTTTTTTGACGTTTGAACCCATTCTCGAAGCAAAAAAAAACACCCTTCGTGGGTGGCTAATTTAACTTTTGTGTTTAGCTAGTAAGATCGTAATATAATTTAGAATAGTCAAAACAAAAATAAGCCCTTGCTCAGCAAGAACTTGTTTGTTGAAAGTATGGTGCGCGTAGAGGGACTTGAACCCCCACGGTCGCCCGCCAGATCCTAAGTCTGGTGCGTCTGCCAATTCCGCCATACGCGCATGGTAAGTGTTTTTCGATGATTATGCTTCCTGAATCACTTCAGAAAAGACACAACCATTGAATACAAGGCATTGCGCCCTGAAATCTGGATACGAAAGAATGTTGTTGCTGAACTTTAGCTGTTGCCTATAGGTTGTATGGACCATATAAGCTCTTTAGGATAAGCCCTCGACCGATTAGTATTCGTCAGCTACACACATTGCTGTGCTTCCACCCC
>NZ_JBWDNL010000014.1:0-16273 GCF_056269195.1 Paenibacillus sp. J22P218 | reverse complement strand
GAAGACGACGAGGTTGATAGGTTCGGGGTGGAAGCACAGCAATGTGTGTAGCTGACGAATACTAATCGGTCGAGGGCTTATCCTAAAGAGCTTATATGGTCCATACAACCTGTAAGCAACAGCTAAAGTTCAGCAGCAACATCTTTCGTATCCAGTTTTCAGGGCGCAATGCCTTGTATAACTTTACCCATGCGCGTATGGCGGAATTGGCAGACGCACCAGACTTAGGATCTGGCGGGCGACCGTGGGGGTTCAAGTCCCTCTACGCGCACCATACTTTTTAAACTCAGGCCATGCATAGCATGGCTTTTTTGCATGCAATCATATAAATAAAAGCAGTCGCAGAGTTCCGGCAATCATTCCGGTGCCCTGCGACTATTTGGCGTGTATGGATTCGAAAAAATTGGTTTATTGAGCTTCCTCGTCGGCCGAGGGTCCGTAGACGCCCGGGACTGGAATATCGAGAAGTCGAAAGAATACCCCGAGCTGCGCCCGGTGGTGAACCATGTGGCTTAATCCGAAGGTGCGGAGCGCGATTGCCCGCGATTCACGGCGGATGATATGGTTGCCGTGGCGCAGCGTCCATTCCGCGCTGAGTGTCTGCTCGTCGCATTCGGCGAGCAGCTTCTCCACCTTGCTGACGTTCGCGTCGAACTCGGCCAGAACGTCAGCGGGTTTCTCCAATGGCTCCCGCCTTCGCGGCAGGGTGGCAAGATCGAGCTCAGGGTACTGAAGAATCGCGATTTGCCAGTTCAGAAGGTTGGTAAGGTGCGTGGCCAGTCCTCCTAGCGTCATCGATTTCTCGTGGGGCTTCCAAGTCATATGCTCTTCGGGCAAGCGTTCCAGAATACGCCGTGTATTGGCCAGTTCATGCGCTGCATCGCCGATGATCAGTTGTTTGTACATGAATGCATCTCCTCCCATATGGATAAGCATACAATAAAATTCCGTTATGTGGAAATATCTAGTCTCGGTCGTATGACGTTTTGTCGTTCGGGGTGCGGATAAGAGTCGAGAAAGTGTTAGATGATGGTCGGGAAATGGATAGAGACTATATTTTTCAAGCGATATGATAAAGGGGGAAGTTATTAGATTTAGGGGGATAACCGCGCTATGCGAACTTTTACACGAAGCTTATGGGATGATCGGCCCGATGTTACTCTGACGGGTTACCTGCTCCATAACTCAAGCGAGTATCAGACGGACAAACGCCGTCCGGCTGTTGTCATTTGTCCAGGAGGCGGTTATCTGATGACATCGGATCGAGAAGCCGAACCTGTAGCAATCCGATTTGCAAGTATGGGATATCAGGCTTTTGTGCTTCGCTACTCGACTTATGCAAAAGGAGGCGCGCTGGGCAGCTTGCATGTGACAGAACCGCATGGATCGCATTATCCTCAGCCTCTATACGACCTGGCCAAAGCGCTTCAGACCGTACGGGCGCATGCAGACGAATGGATGATTGATCCAGAGCGGATCGTCGTAGCCGGGTTCTCCGCGGGCGGGCACGTGGCAGCGTCTCTTGGCGTACATTGGCATGAGCCTTTCCTGCAAGAAAAGCTGGAGACCGAAGACATAAGCTGGAAGCCCGATGCGCTTGTTCTCGGTTATGCCATAACGGATTACGTTTACATGAGGGAACAATTCAGCAAAACGGCGCATAGATGGCCCGAAGGATTTTTTGACATCTCCAATCTTGCCGTATTCGGAGTTCCAAAGCCAACCGAGAACCAATTGGAGGAGCGTTCTCCGGTCCGTTACGTGTCCGAGAAGACGCCGCCTTCTTTTTTGTGGCATACAGCCGATGACCACATTGTATTCGCGGCTAACTCATTGCGGTTTGCGGCTGCTCTTGCCCAGCACAAGGTACCTTACGAGCTGCACGTATTTGAATCGGGTGTTCACGGCTTGTCCATGTGCGACGAGATGACGGCCGTCGATGATACCCAGTTGAATGTGGAAGCGGCGGTTTGGTTCGATATGGCAGCAAAATGGCTGAAAAAAAGATTCAACCTATGAGCATTAGCCGCAATGTGTCTAATACATTCGCGATAACTTAAATAAATAGTCGGACAATCGGCAAACTATGTTAAACGGGAGAATAGAGTAGAACCGTCTGATAACAAAAACAAAATTCATAGATAGTTCCGACAGGGGGAATAGGCGTGTTTGGCAGTTTAACGACAATCCCTTGGAGATCGATAAGGGTCAAGCTGGTGCTTGGCCTTCTATGCATTACGCTTCCTCTGATTGCCATGCTGATTTACAACAACCGATACAGCGTGGATGTTATTCATAATCAGGTCGCTAATTCGAATAAAAATTTGGTTTCCGTCTACATGAAGCAAATAGACGACCAACTCTCCGAGGCAGAGCGTCATATGATGGGATTGATGCTCACAGATTTCAACTTGCTGACGATGGGCGAGGCGAGCTCGGATGATGCTTACGTCATGGCCAAGAACAGCGTGAATCGCAGGCTGGCTTCCGATCTTATCGTATATCCTTATATCGACGGTTTTTTTGTATATTCGGTTACGAGGCACGATATGGTGGAGGTTTCACGAGATGATCTCAGCTACAACGAACTGGAAAATCTTCGAAAGACGCTGGTGGAGAAAGTGAGGGTGCTGGACGAGTCGCCTAAATATCAGAATGCGGAGTGGGCCGTTCAGCGGATTAACGGCGAAAGCTATATTTTGCGGTTGTTTGGCGAGGGCGATATTTTCATTGGCGCATGGGTGAAGGCGGAGTCGTTGCTTGAACCGCTTCGCGTTATGGACATTGGCGATACGGGTTCAACGCTGATCGTAGATTCGGCTGGAACGACATTGTTCAGCACGCGCGAGCTAGCTCATGAAGGACTTGATTTTACGGCAGGGTTCGAGCATTACTACTTGTCGGGAACGAACAAAGATTATCTCGTCGTAGGCGAATCGTCGCAAAAGGGAAACTTCAGTCTAGCTGCTGTCGTCCCGGACAAGCTTATTCTTGAAAAACTGCCTTATCTAGAGAAAGCGGCAGTTATCGTTCTTATGATCGCCCTTGTGCTGCTGCCGCTAAGCTTCTGGTTTCTCCGCAAGGTGCTGCTGCTGCCGCTGCAGAAGATGACGATGGCTATGCGGCGAATCGGTGAAGGTAATTTCAACATGAAAATCGAGGAAAGCCCGGTATCCGACGAGTTCCAGCTGGTGAACCGCACGTTTAACCAAATGATCTCGCAAATCGAGGAGCTGAAGATCCATGTATACGAGGAGCAGCTTAGCAAGCAAAGGGCAGAGATGAAGCATTTGCAGCTGCAGATCAACCCGCATTTTTTTACGAACTCGCTAAATATCGTATACAACTTGGCCCAAGTGAAGCAGTATGAATTGATTCAGGAAATGACGATGTGTCTCGTTCATTATTTCCGTTACATGCTCCAAAGTAATCATCCATTCGTGCTGCTGAGGGACGAGTTGCAGCATGTGCGAAATTTCTTGCGCATTCAGCAATTGCGTTTTCCCAATCAATTGAGCTGCATGATCGAGGTGCCAAGCTATCTTCAGGATACGCCTATTCCTCCGTTATTGCTGCAAACCTTCGTAGAGAATACGATCAAGCATGCCGTTCGCATGGAGCATCCGATCGTACTGGCGATCGAGGCGGTGCTGGATGAGGAGTCGGAAGAACCAATGGTACTGCTTACGATCCGCGATAACGGGAAGGGGTTCTCGGAGGAGTCGCTTGAGAGCATTCGGTCCGGCAAACAATTAGTGGATGACAGGGGTGAGCATTTCGGTTTGTGGAACGCCAGAGAGAGGCTGCGGCTGCAATACGGGGAGCAGTCGTGGATGGAATGCTACAACGATGATCCGCAAGGGGCGATCGTGGAAATCGGAATACCTTTGCGCATAGAAACCGGCAGAAGGGAGGGGAAGGGCATTGCGTCAGCTTTTAATCGTAGATGACGAGCTTATTGCCGTAGAAGGGCTGAAATCAGGCGTACGGTGGGAGGAAATCGGCATTAGCCGTCTGTTCGCGGCCTTTAGCCCTAATCAGGCCAAGGAAATTTTTCAGGCGAATCAAGTGGATATACTGCTGTGCGATATTGAAATGCCTCAAGGAACAGGGCTGGAATTGCTGGAATGGGTGAGGCAGCATTATCCCTCGACGGAGACGATATTTTTGACCAGCCACGCCGACTTTCATTATGCGAAGCAAGCGATCCAACTAGGCAGTTTGGATTATTTGCTCAAGCCGATTCCTTATCGGGATGTCGAAGAAGCCGTGAAGCGAGCCATTACCAAGCTCGATCAGGAAAGCAAGCTAAGCGAATTCAGCCAGTACGGGAAATATTGGGTGCAGCATCAACCGCTTCTCGTCGAGCGTTTCTGGCTTGATATATTGAATCAATCGATTCCGAGCGTTGCGAAGGCGATTGGGATAGCGGCGGAAGAGCGGAACATCCCCTATTCGCAAGAGATGACTTTTTTGCCGGTCTTTATTCATATAAGGAGATGGCACAAAAAGATCACGATACGCGAAGAGAAAATCATGGAATACGCCATTCGCAAATCGGCCGAGGAAATCGTGCTGAACGAGCTGGAAAGCGGATTGTTGATCACTCTTGGCGATAGCTGCATGTTGGCTCTCTTAAGGGGAGAACTGAAAGACATGGCGGATAAGACGAAGCTGAGATCTGCATGCGAGACGTTTACCGAGGCGTGTCAAACGTATTTTTATGCGGGAGTAACCTGTTATATAGGAGAAATTACGCAAGGTCATCATATGGCGGAGATGGTTCTTAAGCTGCGCGGGCTCGATTCGAACAACGTTGCGCACGACGAGGGCGTCTTCTCTCTGCAAGATGCGCAGTCTCCGCTCCATGGGAGCTTGCCGCACGATATGGGCTTGTGGGCCGTACTCCTAAAAGAAGGCACAAGCGAGCAGTTGTTGAAGGCGACGGAGAGCTACATTCATAATTTGGTCTTATCCAATCAATTAAATTCGGAACTGCTTCATCAGTTCGTTCAAGATTTTCAGCAGATGGTCTATTACGAGCTTCAAGTGAAGGGCATACAGGCGCATCACTTGTTCGGCGACGAAGCTTCCAAGGCGTATTACACCTTCGCTACCCGTTCCGCCACCGATGCTTTGGTCTGGATAGCACATATTGTAGACAAGTCTATTTCATTCCTATCGACGATCAATCAATCACAAAGCGTGACGGACAAGGTGAAGGCTTATATTCACGAGCGTCTTGCGGAAGACCTGTCGCGTGAAGAAATCGCGAATTACGTTTATTTGAATCCGGACTATTTGACCCGAATATTCAAGAAAGAAACCGGCTTGTCGGTGTCCGATTACGTGCTGCAGCAGCGGCTCGGGATGGCTGCAGGCTTGCTCGTCAATACGGAAATGTCAGTCAGCACGATAGCAAGCAAAGTAGGGTATGCGAATTTCTCGCATTTTTCCCGCATGTTCAAAAAGTACATGGAGCTTAATCCGATGGAATATCGGAGCACGTATCAGCAAGAGCGTCCGGCAACCGAAAGTCGAGAAAGTGACAGAGATAGGTCGTGATCGGAGCAGAGGGGGCAAGCCGCGCCATCGTACAATAAATTCAGAAATAAACATTATACGTAAAGCGGGGGAGATAAGATGAAAAAAACGATGTCAGGCGCTATCGCGCTGCTCATGTGCTGTGCATTGATCTTGGCGGCATGCGGCAAAGGAAACGAAAGCAACAACAACGAAGCCGGCAAGGGTAATCAAGCCGAAGACAAGATCGAGGAAATTACGATAGCTTTTCCGCTCGTCACGACTTCACCGAAAGATCTGCAGCTGGTTGAAGACCAGATTAACCTCATCGCCGAAGAGAAGATCAAGACTCGCGTCAAATTTTTACCGATTAACGGGGGCGATTGGGTTCAGCGCATGAATCTGATTTTCAGCGGAGGAGAAGCGCTTGATTTAACATATGTCGCTGGCGGCATGTACAGCAATATGGTTGCCAAAGGACAGCTCATTCCGTTGGACGAGCTGCTCACGCAGCACGGTGAAGGCATAATGTCCTCGTTGGGAGAGAAATATGTCAATGCAACCAAAGTTAACGGCAGCATCTACGGCGTTGCTACGCTACGCGATTTGGCGGGCAGCTACGGTTTGACGATGCGGAAGGATCTGGTCGACAAGTACAACATCGACGTAGACGCCATCCAAACGCTTGACGATGTGGCAAACGTATTGAAGACAATCAAGGATAACGAGCCGGGCGTCGTTCCCTTAATTCCGGGTGCGCCGGGCCAATCGTTCCGCGACAACTTCGTTTTCTATGATTCGCTTGCCGATAACATGGGCGTCTTGCCGAACCATGACAACGGATTAAAGGTAGTCAACCTCTACGAAATGCCGGAATACAAAGCGTTTGTCGAGCGTATCCGCGAGTGGTATCTGAACGGTTACGTCTTGCAGGATGCGGTAACGAATAAAACGACTACTTTCGAGTTGATCGGCGCAGGCAAAGCATTCTCGTATCTCGCTCTGCAGAAGCCGGGATTCGCGGCGCAGGAAACCAAAGCAAGCGGAACGGAAATGGTAGCGAAAGAGCTGCTTGCTCCGGTTGCGACAACAAGCAATATTACAGGCGCCATGTGGGGAATACCGGCTAACTCAAAAAACCATGAAAAAGCGATGAAGTTCCTGAACCTGATGTATACGGACAAAGATATTGTCAACCTGTTCGACTGGGGCATTGAAGGAACGCACTATGTGAAAGCAGGCAGTGCGGACGATTCTATTATTTCGTATCCGGAAGGCAAGGATGCGGCTTCGGTCGGCTACAATATGATGGGTTGGATGTTCGGTAATCAATTCCTATCCTACGTGATGCAGAACGACGATCCGGACATTTGGGTCAAGACGAACGAGTTCAACCAAAACGCCAAACCGTCCAAGGCGCTTGGCTTCGTATTCGACGGGACGGCAGTTAAGACGGAATACGCAGCGGTATCCAACGTTGTTACGCAATATAGGCTTCCGATTGAGACAGGCAGCGTGGATCCGGCCAAAATGCTGCCGGAGTTCATTGCCAAGCTGAAAGCGGCGGGCATCGATAAGATCATTGCCGAGAAGCAGAAGCAATTGGACGAGTGGGCAAAAGGAAATTCAGCGCAATAACAAACAAACGGATGGAAGAGGTGGCCCGGTCAATTACGCGTTGGCCGGGTTTTATTTTTCCCCCGAGGCTAGGAGAAAGGGAGAGAGCATGGTGAATATGATAATGCGTCAAAAGAGAAAGATTAGCTTTCGCCGGTACATTCCGCTTTACATCATGATGCTGCCGGGTTTGCTTTATCTGGTCATCAACAATTATTTGCCGCTGTTCGGCCTATCGATTGCTTTCAAAGATATCAATTATACGAAGGGCATATGGGGAAGCGACTGGATAGGCTTTCAAAACTTTCGGTATTTGTTCCAAACGACGGACGCTTTCGTTATAACACGGAATACGCTGCTCTACAATGCGGTCTTCATTATCGTCGGGTTAAGCGTAGCGGTCGGCATCGCGATCCTGCTTAATGAAATCAGAAGCAAGATGGCGCGAGGCTTCTATCAAAGCGTCATTCTTATGCCTTTTTTAATTTCTATGATTCTAGTCAGCTATCTCGTATATGCCCTGCTTAGCGCCGATTCGGGTTTCATTAACAACACGGTGCTGCCGATGCTCGGGCTGAACCCGATCTCTTGGTATCTCGAACCTAAATATTGGCCTTTCATATTGACTATCGTTCACATTTGGAAGGGAGCCGGTTATTCCTGCATCGTTTTTCTTGCGGCTATCATCAGCATCGACCGCGAGTACTACGAAGCTGCGGAGCTGGACGGCGCTTCGAAATGGATGCAAATTCGCAAAATTACGCTTCCGATGATAACGCCGATTATTACGATGCTGACACTGCTTGGCATCGGGCGCATTTTTTATTCCGACTTTGGCCTATTCTACCAGGTGCCTATGAACTCCGGAGCGTTGTACGAAACGACGAACGTCATCGATACTTACGTATTCCGGGGACTCATGCAATTAGGCGATATCGGCATGTCGGCAGCGGCGGGCTTCTATCAATCGCTGGTCGGCTTCGTGCTGGTACTGGTATCCAATTATACGGTTCGTAAGTTCGATAAAGACAACGCATTGTTCTAGGAGGATTTGAAATGACAAAAGAATATCGCGGCTGGCAATGGGCGTCGCATTTGATTCTAGGCTTGTTCTCGCTGGCTTGTATCCTTCCCTTTGTGTTGCTGTTCATGGCTTCCATTACGTCGCCGGACGTAATCGTGACCCAAGGATACACCTTCTTTCCTTCCAGCTTCAGCCTGGCTGCCTATGAATATTTGCTGCAAAACTCGAAAATGATCTATCATGCCTACGGCATTACGATCATGACTACGGTGATCGGAACGATCGTGAGTCTTCTAATAACGTCTCTGCTTGCCTATCCGTTATCACGCAAGGACATGCCTGGCGGCATGATCCTGTCGTTCATCGTATTTTTCACGTTGCTGTTCAACGGCGGACTCGTGCCTACCTATATGATCTATACGCAAATGTTCGATATCAAAAACACGCTTTTCGCCCAGATCGTACCGTGGCTGCTAATGAACGGCTTTAACGTCTTACTCATGCGGGCGTTCTTCATGAACAGCGTTCCGACGCCCGTTATCGAATCGGCGAGTATCGACGGAGCAGGCGAATTTACGATCTATTACCGTATCGTGCTGCAGCTGTCGCTGCCGATTATGGCCACAATCGGACTGTTCCAAGCGCTTGCTTATTGGAATGACTGGAATAACGGCCTCGTGTTCATTACGGATTCCACCCTGTTCAATCTGCAAAATGTGCTCAATCGCATTATGAGCGACATCGAGTTTCTGACGAGCAACAGCAATATGGGGACGGGCAGCATCATCAAGCAATTGCCAAGCGAAACGTTCCGTATGGCCATAGCGGTCATCGGCATTTTGCCGGTATTGATCGCGTATCCTTTTTTCCAAAAATACTTTGTCAAAGGGTTGACGATCGGCGCAGTCAAAGGCTAATCAAGATTCGTACCGGGAGGTTGCAAAATGATTGGATTATGGCATGCGATTGTCGCTACGCCTTCAATGCGAATGAAAATGCAATTCAAAGTTTCGAAGAAAGCGGCATATACGCTCGATATAGCGACGGAACCGCTGTCGATACCGATTAAGATAGATTCGCTCGTTGTCGAAGGCAATCAATTAAGAGGAACCGCATCGGCGTTCTGGATGCCGGGCAAAGAGATCGTTGTCCGGCTTGTCTTCCACGAGGAAAATTTCGAAGGCAGCATCGATATTCCCGGGCTCGGGGAACTGCCGTTGCAAGGAAAACGCGGACGGGGACCTTTCCTGTCCGAAGCGTTGATCGAGGAAATCCGTCCGTATCGGAAGAGCGGCGTTCAAGAACGTACGGATGGGGACATTCAATCCGCGGCAGATTCATTGCTGGGGCGCATGTCTCTGGAAGAGAAGGTCGGTCAGATGTTCCAAGTGCTGGCGTCGAACTTCTCGTTCGGCAACTCGGTTGCCAGCGATCCGCCGGAGAAGCTGATCGCGGAAGGAAGAGCGGGCTCGGTGCTGGGCGCGTTCGACGTTAGCCGCGTGTTCCAGTTGCAGAAGATTGCCGTCGAGCAATCGCCGCATGGCATTCCGCTTCTGTTCAACGGCGATATTATCCACGGCTCGCAGACGATCTTTCCCGTACCGCTGGCATGGTCTTGCAGCTGGGATATGGACGCCATTAAAGAGGCCTGCGAGATTGCGGCGAAGGAGGCCAGCGCTTCCGGTACAATGTATAACCACGGACCGATGATCGATATCGGCCGCGACCCGCGGTGGGGCCGCGTAGTGGAGGGAGCCGGCGAGGACCCTTACTTGGGAGCCCTCATAGCGAAAGCGCAGGTTGAAGGATTTCAGGGTGATTCGCTGTTCGGCGAGGAGACCATCGTCGCCTGCTTGAAGCACTTTATCGGTTACGGAGCAGCCGAGGGAGGCCGAGATTACAATACGGTCGACCTGTCCGAAGCGACGCTTAGGAACGTGTTTTTGCCGCCGTTCCAAGCCGGCATCGAAGCTGGCGCGGCATCGGTCATGAATGCTTTCAATATTTATCAGGGCGTGCCGGTAGCGGCGAACGAGCCGCTGCTGAGGGGGCTGCTGCGCGAGGAGCTTGGCTTTGACGGCGTTCTGATCTCCGATTATGGAGCGGTCGATGAGATCGTAGCCCATGGTCATGCCAAGGATGTGGAGGAAGCCGCGCAAAAAGCGGTTAGGGCTACGATGGACATTGAAATGGCTACTCGCTCCTACGAGCACTTGCCGAAGCTGGTGCGGGAAGGAAAAGTTGAGGAGTCGTTGATTGACGATGCGGTTCGCCGCATTCTGATTCTTAAATACAAGCTTGGACTGATGGATGATCCATTCCGGTATATTCGTCCGGAGAAGGAGCGCGACTATCATTTCCACGAGAGCCATCTGCAGGCTAGCTTGGAGCTTGCCCGCAAGTCGATCGTGCTGCTGAAAAACGACGGCGTGCTGCCGCTTGCCAAGGAAAGCGGGCGAATCGCGCTGATCGGACCGTTCGCGGACAGCAGGGATCTGCTTGGCCCATGGCAGTTCTCGCGCTTCAGCCATGAGACGGTTACGTTGTATGAAGGGCTGCTGAACAGGGATATACCGGAGAACCGTCTGCTCTATGCGCAAGGCAGCGGCGTTAATGAATCGATTCAAGGCGGAATTGAAAAAGCACTGGCCCAGGCATCGCAGGCCGATCTCGTTATTCTGGCGCTTGGCGAGAATAGCGATATGTCCGGAGAAGCTGCTTCCCGTCTGAGCATTATGCTTCCCGAAGCGCAGCAACGATTGGCCGAAGCGGTCGTAGCGCTCGGCAAGCCGGTCGTGCTCGTGCTGACGAACGGCCGTCCGCTTGTCCTGGATTGGTTCGAGAAAAACGTCAGCGCGATAGTGGAAACCTGGTTCCTCGGCTCGCAGGCAGGGAATGCCGTTGCTGATGTTCTAACGGGCGGATACAATCCATCCGGTAAGCTGACGATGAGCTTCCCGGCGCATCAAGGGCAAATCCCGGTATACTACAATCATTTTCATACAGGAAGACCGCTTACGGCAGAAAATCGAAATAGTAAATATATTTCTAAATATTTGGATGGGCCGAACGAGCCTCTATATCCGTTTGGTTACGGTCTTAGCTATACGAGCTTCGACTTTTCGAACGGGAAGCTCAATCGAAACAAGATAGAGGGCGACGAGAAGCTGACGGTTTCTATGACCGTTACGAATAAAGGCGAAGTTGCGGGAGAGGAAACGGTACAACTTTATATTCAAGACTTGCACGGCAGCATCGTGCGTCCGGTCTTGGAGCTGAAGGGTTTCCGCAAAGTATGGCTGGAGCCGGGAGCCAGTCTGGATGTCGCATTCGAGATCGGGGAGCGGGATTTGGCATTCTGGTCACCAGCCGTGGGTTATGCGGCAGAGCCGGGCGAGTTTATCGTTCATGTGGGCTCAAGCAGCCGGACGGCTTGGTCGGCGAAGTTCGAATGGAAGGCAGTCAAGCAGATCCAGGTAGGAGAGGGAGGAAGCGGACATGAGTAAGCAACGAGAGATCAAAGCGCTGATCGGACAGATGACGCTGGAGGAAAAAGCGGGACTATGTTCCGGACTGGATACATGGCATACGAAAGGAATCGAGAGACTTGGCATCCCGTCTATTATGGTTACGGATGGACCGCACGGGCTGCGTAAGCAACGGGCTTCGGCCGATCATTTGGGCTTATTCGACAGTGTTCCTTCAACCTGTTTTCCGTCTGCCGCAGGGGTGGCAAGCTCGTGGAATCGCGACTTGATCGAGCGGATGGGGCGTGCGCTCGGTGCGGAATGTCAAGCGGAGAATGTTGCCGTGCTGCTGGGACCGGGCGCGAACATTAAGCGTTCCCCGCTTTGCGGCCGCAACTTTGAATATTTCTCCGAGGACCCTTATCTTTCCTCGGAGATGGCTGCCCATCACATTAGCGGCGTGCAAAGCGAAGGAGTAGGGACGTCGCTTAAGCATTTCGCGGCGAACAATCAGGAGCATCGACGGATGACGTCCGACTCGATCATCGACGAGCGCACGCTTCGGGAAATCTATCTGGCCAGCTTCGAAGGCGCGGTGAAGAAGGCGCAGCCATGGACGGTTATGTGCTCGTACAACAAAGTAAACGGCGAATTCGCCGCGGAGAACGAGACGCTTCTGACGCGCATACTTAAGGATGAATGGGGCCACGAAGGGCTTGTGGTGTCCGATTGGGGCGCCGTGAACGATCGCGTGAAGGGGCTGGCTGCCGGCATGGAGCTGGAGATGCCCTCCAGCTATGGCGAAGGCGATCGTGCCATTATAGACGCGGTCAATAACGGCAGTCTGCCGGTCGAGAAGCTGGATGCCGCCGTAGAGCGTTTATTGAAAGTGGTTTTCCAAGCGGTGGACAGCCGCAAGCCGGACGCAGTCTTCGATCCGGAAGCCCATCATCAGCTGGCGCGCGAGGTTGCCAGAGAGGGCATGGTGCTGCTGAAGAATGAAGAAGGCATACTGCCACTGAAGCGAAGCGGCAAGCTCGCAGTGATCGGCGCGCTCGCCAAGGCGCCGCGCTATCAAGGAAGCGGAAGCTCGCAGATTAATCCGACTCGCTTGGAAAACATAAACGAGGAATTGACGCGGTCGGCAGGCGCCGGGGCGATACTCGCATACGCTCAAGGCTATGAGCTTGACGGCGACGATGTGAATGAAGCGTTGACGCGGGAAGCGGTAGAGCAGGCAAAGGCGGCCGATGTTGCCGTGTTATTCGCAGGCTTGCCGAAGCGTTACGAGTCGGAGGGCTTCGACCGCAAGCATCTGCGCATGCCCGCGAATCAGGTGGCACTAATCGAATCGATTGCCGCCGTGCAGCCGAATCTGGTTGTCGTGTTAAGCAATGGCGCTCCGATCGAGATGCCTTGGCTCGGCAGCGCCAAAGCGGTGCTTGAAGCTTACTTGGGAGGCCAAGCGCTTGGCGGCGCAATCGCCGATCTGCTGTTCGGCGACGCGAATCCGTCCGGCAAGCTGGCAGAAACATTCCCTGTTCAGCTTAGGGATAACCCATCCTACCTCTTCTTCCCTGGTGAAGGAGATAAGGTGGAATACAGAGAGGGACTATTTGTCGGCTATCGTTATTACGATAAGAAAAAGCTCCAGCCGTTGTTCCCCTTTGGGTATGGTTTAAGCTACACAACGTTCGAATACTCGGACTTATTGGTCGATAAACGGGAGCTTAACGATACGGAAACACTGACCGTATCCGTGAAAGTGCGCAATACGGGCAGCAGAGCAGGCAAGGAGATTGTGCAGCTCTACGTCGGGGATGTAGAAAGCAGCGTGATACGTCCCGACAAAGAGCTGAAAGGCTTCGATAAGGTAGAACTCGCTCCCGGAGAGGAGAAGACGGTCTTGTTCACATTGGACAAACGAAGCTTCGCTTACTACGATGCGGAGGCTGGCGACTGGGCAGTCGAGACGGGGGCGTTCGATATAGGGGTCGGCAAGTCGTCGCGGGAAATGGTTCTCTCCGAACGAGTAACCGTTGTATCTACGGCCGTGCGGACAACCCTATTCCACCGCAATTCGACGGTGTCCGATCTATCGAAGACGGAGAAGGGGGCGGCCTTCGTTCAGCAGCTTATCGGGATGCTGCCGTTCGCCGCCTCGATCGGCGAGGAGCATAAGGAGATGCTTAGAGCGTTCATGGAGCATATGCCGCTGCGCGGTCTGCTTTCCTTCAGCGGAGGCAGGTTTACGGAAGAACGGCTCGCGCAAGTGTTAGTAGAGTTAAATAAGGACTGAAGAGGAAGGGGATGCTCACATGAAAGATACACTACTACTCTATCCGCAGCCTCGCAAGGCGGAGAGACTCGAAGGGAGCTCGGCGCTTTCGGCCAGCTTCTCGGTAAGCTGCCTGGGCGCAGAAGCTGAGTCAGCAGCGGGAGCATTGCGCATGAAAGAGCGGCTGGAGATGGCAGCAGTGAATGCGGGGGCGGGTGCGGATGCGAAGGAAGCGTCGACGGCGACGGAAGTGCGGCTCGGCCGCTCCGATGAGCTTCATCCGCAGGGCTATGTGATCGAGTGGAACGGTGAAGGGCTGCAGCTTCTTTTCAACGAAGTGGAAGGCTTGCACTATGCACTTGTATCGCTGGAGCAATTGATGGCTCGACAAGGACTGTCCTGGGATCACTTCCGAATCGAGGATGAACCGGATTTCCCCGTGCGCGGACTTATGCTCGATATCGGGCGAAATAAAATTCCTAATTTAGATACTATACTTTCCTTGATTGATCGGATGTCTGAGCTGAAGCTTAATCATTTGCAGCTGTATATGGAAGGCTTCAGCTTTGATTATGAAGCATATCGGGACTCGTTCCCGGACGCGACGCCGATCAGCGCCGCGGAATTCCGAGAGTTGGATGCTTATGCGAAGGGCAAATTTATCGATCTCGTTCCGAATCAGAACTGTCTTGGACATATGGGGCCTTGGCTAGCCAAGCCGGCCTTTGCCGAACTGGCGGAGCATCCCGGTGGTCAGCAAACGCCAATCGCCATCAAGCTGCCGCCGGTTACGTTGAATCCGACCGATAAGAGGTCGATCGATTTGGTGAAGACGATGTTCGGCGATCTGCTGCCTCACTTCTCTTCGGACTACGTAAATATTAATCTGGATGAGCCGTTCGGTCTTGGAGCGGGACAAAGCAAAGCAAGAGCGGATGAGATCGGAATAGGCAAGCTGTATTTGGAATATGCGGAGCAGGTATTCGACATCGTCCGCAGCTACGGCAAGCGTATCTTGATGTGGGGAGATATTATAACGAAGCATGAAGAGATCATTCCGCTGCTTCCGAAGGATGTAACGGTTCTGGATTGGAATTATGAGGGACAGAAGACATTCGAGCCTCATTGCAGGCTGTTCAAGGAAAATGATGTGCCTTTCTACGTATGTCCCGGAACTAGCTCCTGGTCGGCGATTACGGGCAGAGCGGATAATATGATTGCCAACGTCTCCGATGCGGCAATTAACGGGAAAACATACGGAGCCGGAGGTTTTATCGTAACGGATTGGGGCGATTCCGGCCACTGGCAGCCGATGGCTGCCAGTTATCCGGCTTATGTATATGCCGCAGGAGCAAGCTGGCAAGTTGACGCCAATGTCGGGGCGATGGAGCAGGTGGAGCAATACGTATCCGAATGCGTCTTGCGCGATCGCAGCGGCGGAATAGGCAAGCTGCTGTTGGAGCTTGGACGCTATTACCATCTGGAGCAAAGCACGCTGGAAAATATGACGTATACGAGCTATTTGCTCAATCGCGGTTTGTCTACAAGAGAGAAGCTGGAATCGGATACGGCTGTATTGGTCAAGCTGCTGGTAGAGATCGGAGGCAGCGGCACACCGTTCAAGCTAGATTACCGCTACAACGAGATGCAGGAGTGGATCAAGCAGCGCGAAAAAGAGCTTGGGCGGGTACAGCTTCAGATCGCGGATGCGGATACGGTCGTCGCCGAATTGGCGAATGCGATCCGTCTCATCGCGCATGGCTCAGGTCTTCATCGTTATATTTACCGCATTGAGCTGCCGGATAGCGAGGCGGAAGGACAGTGGCTGCGGAAGCTGAAGGCTGATCTTGCTTTGATTATTGAGGAATTTAACCGGCTTTGGCTGCAGCGCAACCGGAAGGGCGGCTTAGCTGACAGCAACCGTAATTTGTACAAGCTGTTGGGGCAGTATGATGAGCGGCTGCGCGAGCTGGAAGCGGGGCAGGCGTAGTTGAATGGCTGTTCTTTAGTTCAAGAGTGACTAAGGAACAGCCTGTTCTTTTGAGAGGAATAAATCGACTATTAATTAAATAAATGAATGTAATCATAAAATAAATAAAACATTTTTAAAATAATGCTTGCGCTCTTCTATATAAACATGGTATATTCTAATTCCGGCCGAGAGAAACACACGCCGGACACGAAAGAAAAGATTGTTCTTTGAAAACTGAACAACGAGCGAAACTGCCAGTTAAGAAGCTTCGGCTTCTAACAAAAGCAATACAAAGTAATGAGCAAGTCGAACTACCTTTATGGAGAGTTTGATCCTGGCTCAGGACGAACGCTGGCGGCGTGCCTAATACATGCAAGTCGAGCGGAGTTATT